>NZ_JAQLFJ010000010.1 GCF_028206795.1 Collinsella aerofaciens
CAGTCCTGCGCAAGACGGAAAGCACATTAAGTGCTTTCCTTTGCGTGCGGAACTCGCGACAAACTTAAACAGCGGGCGGCCCGTTCCGGGAATCCGACGTGCTCGTCGGGGCAACGTTCCTCACCAAAAAAGACCCGCTTCCCTGTTGGGAAACGGGTCTTTGGAAGGGCGGTTAACGTACTAGGAAATTATTCCTCGTCGTTGTCCTTGGCCTCTTCGGCGTCGTCGGTGTCCACGAGCTGGTTGAGCAGCTCGTCGAGGGAAGCCATGTCCTCGTTGATGGCACCGTTGGCGGGAGCCTTCTTGTCGTCGATCGGAGCGCCCAGGAGCTCCTCCTCGTCGTCGGCATGATGCGTCGGAGCGGAGGTGCCCAGCAGGATGTCGTCCGGACCGTCGGGGCTAAAGACCATCTGCAGCAGCTGCGAGAGGTCTTCCTCGTCGGCAACGTCGTCGTTGTTCTCGAGGATGTAGAGCAGGTCGTGGGCCTCGAGGCCGTCACGGAGCTCCTCGATCGCCTTAGCACCGATACCATCGATGCGCAGCAGATCCTCCTCGGACTTGCCGACCAGGTCGCCGACCGTCTCGATGCCGACCTCGCTGAACTTGTTGGTCCAGCGCTGCGACACGCCCAGGTCGTCGAACAGGTACAGGCGAGCCTTCTCGGCGGAGATGGTGTGACCGTTACGGGTAAACGAACCGTCGGCACCACCGAACTCGTCGTAGCCGGCCCAGTCGAGCTGCTGCGGGAGCTGCTCGTCCAGATCCTTGAGTTCAACCGGAGCCCACTCGGGCAGCGACTTGGCGTTGGGCGAAGCCGGACCGTCGATGTCGACATAGCCGTCGGCCGTGCGATACGTCAACTTGGCGTTGGCATACGGCTTAAGGCCGGTACCAGCAGGGATCTTCTTACCGACGATGACGTTGGACTTAAGGTCGAGCAGGTGGTCGACCTTGCCCTCGATGGCAGCCTCGGTAAGGACGCCGGCGGTACGGATGAACGAAGCGCTCGACAGCCAGGAGTCGATGTTGGACGCGACCTTGAGCGTACCCAGGATGACGGGCTCGGCCACGGGAGCCTGACCGCCCAGACGGGCAACGCGCTCGACCTCGTCAGCGAACTCGTAGCGGTCGACGTACTGACCAAGCAGGTACTTGGAGTCGCCGGGGTTGGTGATCTGAACGCGACGCAGCATCTGACGTGCGAGCACCTCGATGTGCTTGTCGTTCAGGTCGACGCCTTGGCTGGTGTAGACGTCCTTGACGCTCTCGACGAAGGTGTGCATCGTCGACTCGATGTCGGTCAGCTTGCGCAGGTTGCGGAAGTTGACGAAGCCCTTGGTGATCTGGTCGCCAGCGCGAACCTCGCAGCCGTCCTCGATCTCGGGCATAAAGCGCACCGAAGCGGGGACGCGACGCTCGTCGAGGACACGGGTGTGATCCTCGGAGTCGGTGAGCGTCAGCACGTACTCGGACTTCTCGGGCTTAATCGAGAGGTGGCCGGAGTACGGAGCCAGCTCGGCCTCGCGACCCAGAATCTTCTCGTTGACGTTGCCGACGATATCGAACATACGGCTGACCGTAGGCAGACCCTGCGTAATATCGTCGACGCCAGCGACGCCGCCGGAGTGAATGGTACGCATCGTAAGCTGCGTACCAGGCTCGCCGATGGACTGGGCGGCAATAATGCCGACCGCGGTACCGATGGCGACCGGACGACGGGTGGAAAGATCCCAGCCGTAGCACTTCTGGCACACGCCGTACTTGGAGCGGCAGGTGAGCAGCGCGCGGAGCTTGACCTTCTTGAGGCCAGCATCGACCATCTTCTGGATGTCGGCGACCTTCTCGATGTAGCCGTCCTGCTCAAAGAGCACGGTGCCATCGGGAGCCACGACGTCCTCAATGAAGCAACGGCCGACGAGGTCGGTGTTGAGGTCGGTGGTGCCGGGGATGATGAGGTTGTAGGTGACGCCCTCGTGCGTACCGCAGTCCTCCTCGCGGACGATGACGTCCTGGGCCACGTCGACCAGACGACGGGTCAGGTAACCGGAGTCCGAGGTGTGGGATGCGGTATCGACCAGGCCCTTACGGGCGCCGTAGGTCGAAATGAAGTACTCAAGCGGCAGCAGGCCCTCGCGGAAGTTCGCCTTAATGGGAAGGTCGATCGTCTCGCCGGACATGTCTGCCATCAGGCCACGCATGCCGCCGAGCTGACGCAGCTGGGTCTTAGAACCACGGGCGCCGGAGTCGGCCATCATGTAGAGCGGGTTCTCCTCGTCGAACATGTCGAGCATGAGCGCTGCAACCTTGTCGGTACAAGCGGTCCACTCGTTAACGACTTCGATGTGGCGCTCCGTCTCGTTGATGAAGCCCTCCTCGAAGTACTCGTTGATCTGGTCGACGTTGGCCTGGGCGCGGTCGAGCAGCTCCTGCTTCTCAGCAGGGATGAGAGCGTCCCACACTGAGATGGTGAGGCCGGCGCGGGTGGCGTAGTGGAAGCCGGAATACTTGATGGCGTCGAGGATCGGACCGACCTTGGCCTCGGGGTAACGATCGCAGCAATCCGCAACCAGCTTGGCCACGTCGCCCTTGACCATCTTGTAGTTCATGAACTCATAGTCTTCGGGCAGGCACTGGCGGTTGAAGATGATGCGGCCGATAGAGGTCTCGAAGCGCGCGGTCTTGTTGCCGGTGACGTCGTAGTCGACAAACTCGTTCTTGCCGTTCTTGACGCGGAAGATACGGGTGCCGTCCTCGTTGATGACGTTGGCGTCGGCAGCGGACACGCGGACCCGAATCTTGGCCTGCATGTCGACCTCGGAGCGGCAGTCATAGGCGTGCAGCGCGTCGTCGAAGCTGGCGAACACGTGGTTCTCGCCCGGCAGACCGTCGCGGACCTGGGTGAGGTAGTACACACCAATGATCATGTCCTGCGAGGGGATGTTAACCGGCTTGCCGGATGCCGGCGAGCGCAGGTTGTTCGCAGAGAGCATGAGCACGCGAGCCTCGGCCTGGGCCTGGCTGGACAGCGGCACGTGGACAGACATCTGGTCGCCGTCGAAGTCGGCGTTGAAGGGCGAGCAGACCAGCGGATGCAGGTGGATAGCCTTGCCCTCGACCAGCACCGGCTCAAAGGCCTGGATGGACAGACGGTGCAGGGTCGGTGCACGGTTGAGCAGCACGACGCGGCCGTCGATAACCTCTTCGAGGATATCCCACACAAAGGTGGCACCGCGGTCGATAGCGCGCTTGGCGCCCTTGATGTTCTCGACCTTGCCAAGCTCGACCAGGCGCTTCATGACGAAGGGCTTGAAGAGCTCCAGCGCCATGGTCTTGGGCAGACCGCACTGGTGAAGCAGCAGCTTGGGGTCGGTAACGATTACCGAACGGCCGGAGTAGTCGACACGCTTACCCAGCAGGTTCTGACGGAAACGACCTTGCTTGCCCTTGAGGGCCTCGGCGAGCGACTTGAGCGGACGACCGCCACGGCCAGAAACCGGGCGACCACGACGGCCGTTGTCGAACAGGGCGTCCACGGACTCCTGGAGCATGCGCTTCTCGTTGTTCACGATGATCGCAGGGGCGTCCAGGTCGAGCAGGCGCTTGAGTCGGTTGTTACGGTTGATCACGCGACGATACAGGTCGTTGAGGTCGGACGCGGCGAAGCGGCCGCCGTCGAGCTGGACCATCGGGCGCAGATCGGGCGGAATGACCGGGATGACATCCAGGATCATGTTCGCGGGGCTGTTGCCGCCCTTCAGGAAGGCGTCAACGACCTCGAGGCGCTTGACGGCCTTCTCGCGCTTCTGCTTCTGGGAGTCCTCGTCGGCGATGATGGCCTTGAGCTTCTCGGCCTCGGAGGGGAGGTCGATAGCAGCGAGCAGGTCGCGGACGGCCTCGGCACCCATACCACCCTTGAAGTACATGGAGTAGTAACGGGTCATCTCGCGGAACAGCGGCTCATCGGAGATGAGGTCGCGCTCGGTGAGCTTCATGAAGGCGTTGAAGGCGTCCGTGCGGAGCTGTTTCTCGTCCTTGCACTCTTCCTCAATGTCGACGATGCCAGAGGCGATCTCCTCGGGGGTCAGCGGCTCCTCGTCGGAGAACTCGTCAAAGTTCTCGGGGTTGCCCTGCTCCTTGAGGGACTCGATCTGGCGAGCGCACTCGGCATCGATCTCTTCCAGATCGGCGGCGAGCTCCTCGCGCAGGTCGTCAGCGTCGGCCTCGCGAGCCTCGTAGTCGACCTCGGTGATGATGTAGCTGGCAAAGTACAGAACCTTCTCGAGGTCCTTGGACTTGATGTCGAGCATACGGCTCATCGGGAAGCTCGTGGGGCTCTTGAAGTACCAGATGTGGGACACGGGAGCGGCGAGCTCGATGTGGCCCATGCGGTCGCGACGCACCTTGGCCGAGGTGACCTCGACGCCGCAGCGCTCGCAGACGATGCCCTTAAAGCGGATGCCCTTGTACTTGCCGCAGGAGCACTCCCAGTCCTTGGCGGGACCGAAGATCTTCTCGCAGAACAGGCCGTCCTTCTCGGGCTTGAGGGTACGGTAATTGATGGTCTCCGGCTTCTTGACCTCACCGTGCGACCAGGAACGGATCTGGTCGGCGGAGGCAAGGGAGATCTTTACCGAGTCAAAATCAGTAGCTTCGAAATCTGCCACAGTCAACTACTCCTTATCAGTGGTCGTGGCGGCGACAGCCTCGGGTGCCTCGGCGGTCTCGGCATCCTGGGCCTCGACGTCGGCGTCAACGCCGGCGAGCGCAGCCAGGTCGTCGAGGGCAGAGGTCTCCTCGGCGGTCACAGGGGCGGAGGCGTCCTCGTCGGCATCGTGCATGGGCTCGATGTCCAGCGCGAGGGAACGGATCTCCTTGACGAGAACCTTGAAGGACTCGGGGATACCCGGAACCGGGACGTTCTCGCCCTTGACGATGGACTCGTAGGTCTTGACGCGGCCCACGGTATCGTCGGACTTGACGGTCAGGATCTCCTGCAGGACGTTGGAAGCACCGTATGCGTACAGTGCCCAAACTTCCATCTCGCCGAAGCGCTGGCCGCCGAACTGGGCCTTGCCGCCCAGCGGCTGCTGGGTAACCAGGCTGTAAGGGCCGGTCGAACGCGCGTGGATCTTGTCGTCGACCATGTGGCCGAGCTTGAGGATGTAGGACGTACCCACGGTAATGGGCTCGCGGAACTCCTCGCCGGTGCGGCCGTCGAACAGACGGGTCTTGCCGCGCTCGTCAAGCTGGGTGACGAACTCGGGACGCATGTGATCGCCAAAGGCAGCGGTGGCCTTGTTGAGCATGTTCTTGTTGGCGCGACGGATGACCTCGGCGATCTCGTCCTCCTTGGCGCCGTCGAAGACGGGCGTCGCGGTGAAGAACGGACCGGGGACGTACTTGTCGGAGTCGGCCTGCTCGGTATCCCAACCGCAGGCGGCAGCCCAGCCAAGGTGGCACTCGAGCAGCTGGCCGACGTTCATACGCGAAGGAACGCCCAGCGGGTTGAGAATAACGTCGATCGGGGTACCGTCAGCCATGTAGGGCATGTCCTCGACCGGCAGAACGTTACAGATAACACCCTTGTTGCCGTGGCGGCCGGCGATCTTATCGCCCTGCTGGATCTTACGACGCTGGGCGACGTAGACGCGCACCTGCTCGTTGACGCCGGGGGCCAGGTCGTCGCCGTTCTCGCGGCTAAAGCGGACGACGTCGATGACGCGGCCGTAAGCGCCGTGAGGCATCTTAAGGGAGGTGTCGCGAACGTCGTGAGCCTTGGCACCGAAGATGGCGCGCAGCAGGCGCTCCTCGGCGGTCAGAGCGCTCTCGCCCTTAGGCGTGACCTTGCCGACCAGGATGTCGCCAGGGCCGACCTCGGCGCCGATGCGGATGATGCCGTCCTCGTCGAGGTTGGCAAGCATGTCCTCGGAGAGGTTCGGGATCTCGCGAGTGATCTCCTCGGGGCCGAGCTTGGTGTCGCGGGCGTCGATCTCGTGACGGGTGATATTGATGGTCGTCAGCAGGTCCTCGGCCACCAGGCGCTCGGACACGACGATACCGTCCTCGTAGTTGAAGCCTTCCCACGGCATGTATGCCACGGTGAGGTTCTGGCCCAGTGCGAGCTCGCCATGATCGGTCGAAGGACCGTCGGCCAGAGGCTCGCCCTGCTCAACGGTGTCACCGACGCGCACGAGCGGACGGTGGTTGATGCAGGTGGACTGGTTGGAGCGCTGGTACTTGGCCAGGTGATACTCGTCCATGCCACCGGCATGCTTGACGATAATCTTGGAAGCGTCGGCAAAGATGACCTCGCCGGCGTTCTTGGCCAGGGTAACCTCGCCAGAGTCCAGGGCGGCGCGACGCTCCATGCCGGTACCGACATAGGGAGCGGCAGGGTGAACCAGCGGCACGGCCTGACGCTGCATGTTGGCGCCCATGAGCGTACGCTTAGCGTCGTCGTGCTCGAGGAACGGGATCAGCGTGGCTGCGACGGAGAGCATCTGACGCGGCGAGACGTCCATGTAGTCGACGTCCTCGACAGGCACGTCGGCGGGAGCGCCGAAGGAGCCGTCGAAGTCGCGGGTACGGGCGATCACAGTGTGCGGACGGACGATCTTGCCCTCGGCATCGGTCGTGATGAACTCGTTGGTCTTGGGATCGAGCGGCGTGTTGGCCGGCGCGATGACGTGCTTCTCTTCCTCGTCAGCGGTCATCCAGTCGATCTGGTCGGTGGCAACGCCGTTCTCGACGCGACGGAACGGGGCCTCGATGAAGCCGTACTCGTTCACACGGGCGTAGAGGGCGAGCGAGCCGATCAGGCCGATGTTGGGACCTTCGGGGGTCTCGATCGGGCACATGCGGCTGTAGTGCGAGTTGTGAACGTCGCGGACGGCCGTCGGCACGTTGGTGCGGCGGCTGGAGCCGGACTTGTGGCCGGCAAGACCACCAGGGCCGAGTGCGGACAGACGGCGCTTGTGGGTCAGACCGGTCAGGGGGTTCGCCTGGTCCATGAACTGCGAGAGCTGCGAGGAACCGAAGAACTCCTTGATGGAGGCCACGATCGGACGGATGTTGATGAGCGACTGCGGGGTGATCTCGTCGATGTCCTGGGAGCTCATGCGCTCACGGACGACGCGCTCCATACGGCTCATGCCGATACGGAACTGGTTGGCGACGAGCTCGCCGACGGTGCGGATGCGGCGGTTGCCGAAGTGGTCGATGTCGTCGACCTTGAAGCCCTGCTCGCCGGCGGCGAGGGACAGCAGGTAGCGCAGCGTAGCGACGATATCCTCGTCGGTGAGCACCGTGACCTCTTCCTCGGTGGTGAGGTTGAGCTTCTTGTTGACCTTGTAACGACCGACGCGGGCCAGATCGTAGCGCTGCGGGTTGAAGAGCAGGCCCTCGAGCAGGCTGCGGGAAGCATCCACGGTGGGGGGCTCGCCCGGGCGCAGGCGACGGTAGATCTCGATGAGGGCGTCCTCGCGGGTGAGGGCGGTATCGCGCTCGAGGGTGCGCTTGATCACGTCGGAGTTGCCGAGCAGCTCGATGATATCGTCGTTGGTGACGGCGATGCCAAGGGCGCGCAGGAACATCGTGGCGCTCTGCTTGCGCTTACGGTCGATGGAGACCATGAGCTGGTCGCGCTTGTCGACCTCAAACTCAAGCCAGGCACCGCGGGACGGGATGATCTGGGCCTTGTAGATCTGCTTGCCCGAATCCATCTCGGAGCTGTAGTACACGCCCGGGGAGCGGACGAGCTGCGAGACGACGATACGCTCGGTACCGTTGATGATGAAGGTGCCCTGATCGGTCATCATGGGGAAGTCGCCCATGAAGACGAGCTGCTCCTTGATCTCGCCGGTCTCCTTGTTGGTGAGACGGACGTCGGTCAGAAGCGGGGCCTGATAGGTCATGTCCTTCTCGCGGCACTCCTCGACGGTGTGCGCGGGGTCGCCGAACTGATGCTCGCCGAAGGTAACCTCGAGAACATGGTTCTGGCTCTGGATGGGGCTGGATTCCTTGAACGCCTCACGAAGGCCCTCGTCCTTAAAACGCTCAAAGGATTCCCTTTGAACAGAGATAAGGTTGGGGAGCTCCATGGCCTCCGGGATTTTCCCGAAGCTGACGCGCTTGCGCTCAGTGGCAGTGTATGCGTAGGTCACCAGGTTTTTCCTCCTTCACGGAAATGCTCGGTGGGTTGGCGAGGCATAGCTTCGCCAGTTATCGCAACCTAATAGTTTATCAGGTACCGACCGTTGGGCAAGAAAAGCCTTGACGCGATTGAGTTTTTGGAGTAGCAAAGTTTTTCGACAGAAAACACGCAGGTAGATGTATGTGTATCGAACATCTGTTCATATATTTTCTGTGAACAGAGAGCCAGCAATCGCAGCTCTTATAAAAAACGGGCGCGAACCGAGGTCCACGCCCGTAAATGTCGATGCCCGAAGGCTTATTTGCGCATCAAGCCGCCGCGCTCGTCGATGGCGTCCCAGAAGGCGCCGGCAAAGCGAGGATCGCTTGCGGCCATGAGGGCGTTGGTGGCCATCCAGCCAGACGGGGTGCCGGTATCGTAGCCCGAGAGCGGGTCGATGACGACGGCGTACATGGCCTCGCGGTCGAGCGAGCGGGCCATGGCGTCGGTAAGCTGAATCTCGCCGCCCTTGCCGGCCTGCTGATCGGCGAGCAGGTCCATGACCAGCGGGCTCAGCAGGTAGCGACCGACGATGTACAGGTTGGACGGAGCCGCCTCGGGAGCAGGCTTCTCGACCAGACCGCCAATGCGCCAGACAGCGCCCGGCTCGGCATCGGCAACGCCCTCGGCGCCCTCGAGCGAACCGACGCGCTCGCCGGCGATAACGCCGTAGCGGCTGACTTCCTCGGGTGAGCAAGCAGCGACGGCGATAACCGAAGCGCCACCGTGCTCCTTGGAAACGGCGAGCATCTTGTCGCAGATGTCGCGGTTGGGCACAACGTAGTCGCCCAGAAGAACCAGGAAGTTCTCCCCTGCCACGGCGTCGGCAGCAGAGCGGATAGCATGGCCGAGGCCCTTGGGCTCGTACTGATAGCGGAAGTCGACCGGCATACCGCCAGCGTGGGCGACGGCATCGGCATAGGCGTTCTTGCCGCGCTCGCGCAGCAGATTCTCGAGCGAGCGATCGGGCTGGAAGTAGCTCAGCAGCTCGGGCTTACCGGGAGAGGTAACGATGATGGCGTCGTCGACCTCCTCGGGGTCGAGCGCCTCCTCAACGACATACTGAATGACCGGCTTGTCGAGCACCGGCAGCATCTCTTTGGGCGTACACTTAGTGCCAGGCAGAAAACGCGTGCCAAGGCCGGCGGCGGGGATGATTGCCTTCATGTTATTCAAGGATCCTTTCGCAGGCGCAGAATGCGCCCTATGCGTGCGGCACGGCGGCCGCAGACCAAATTGCGATACCGAAGTATCTTACCGCCGGAGACATACGTCGCCGTAAGGCAAGCGCCATTCTTCAGCAGGTCAACGCAAATTATTGCTCGAATGGTGCAATTTTATCGACCAACGGTAGCGATCCCAAAGCACCGCAAACGACAGCAATTTGCATGCCGAGCCAGCAAAATGGAGGGGTCATAACAAAAAAGACGGGGCTCGCAATGCGAACCCCGTCTGCAAAGAAATCTGGCGAGAAAGCCTGATTACTTGAGGGTGACAGCAGCGCCAGCAGCCTCGAGCTTCTCCTTGGCAGCCTCGGCGTCCTCCTTCTTGGCACCCTCGAGAACAGCCTTAGGAGCGCCCTCGACGACCTCCTTGGCCTCCTTCAGGCCAAGGTTGGTGAGCTCACGGACGGCCTTGATGACCTGGATCTTGTTGTCGCCGAAGCCCTCGAGCACGACGTCAAACTCGGTCTTCTCCTCGGCCTCAGCAGCGCCAGCAGCGGGAGCGGCGACAACGGCGGCAGGAGCAGCGGCGGAAACGCCGAAGGTGTCCTCGATAGCCTTGACGAGCTCGGAAGCCTCGAGAAGGGTCATTTCCTTAAGAGCATCGATGATCTCATCGGTGGTAAGCTTAGCCATTTCTAAGTCCTTTCGGTTTCCGTGCGAATGCACGGAGATCAGTTAAAACACGGCGCGAATGCGCCAGGGGTGCGGCGTTGCCGCCGCGGGTGAAAACAGCTACTAGGCTGCCTTCTGCTCGGAGACCTGCTGGATCGAACGAGCGAGACCAGAGGAAACGCCGTTGACGCAGACAGCGATGTCGCGAGCGAAACCGGAGATGAGACCGGCAATCTGGCCGAGAAGCTGATCCTTGGTGGGCAGCTCGGCGATAGCCTTAACATCATCAGCGGAAACGGCCTTGCCGTCGGAGATACCGCCCTTGATCTCAAGGACGCCCTTGGACTTAGCGGAGAAGTCCTTAAGGGCCTTAGCGGCCTCGACCGGCTCGGACTCGTAGAACACATAAGCGACGGGGCCGGCGAGAATCTCGTCGAGCTCGGGCTGCTCCTGGTTCTTGAGAGCGATCTTGACCAGGTTGTTCTTGTAGACCTTCATCTCGGCGCCGCACTCGCGAAGCTGATGACGCAGCTCCTGGGCCTGCTTAACCGTCAGACCGTTGTAGTTGACGACGAACAGACCGGCGTTCTCGGCGATACGGGACTCGATCTCTGCAACCTTGTCGATTTTGTACTGCTGGGGCATGAATTACACCTCCTCGAATTCTTTCCGGGCACGGTCCGCCACAAGGACGTGACGGGGGCATGTCCAAAAAGAAAGCCCCCGCGCTGCATGAGCGACGGGGGCGAGAAGACATATCTACTCGACCACCTCGGCTGGCGGGATATCCCATTAAGCTCGCGGGCGATGCCCGTTTGCACCGGCTGTCTCTGGCAGCGGATTCGTGCGTGAACCGAAAGTATTATGGCGGGGACCCCGGCGTCGGTCAACGGAAAACCGGGCTGCACACAATTCCACCATCCGGCCGTGCCGCCAAAGGCCAGGCGCAAGGTTTTCGCTCGGTCAAGTCCTGGCTCGCACGAAGAGCACATTAAGTGCTCTTCGGCTCGTGCGGAATCTACGAAAACCTTGCGCCTGGCCTTTGGCGGCGCGGCCTGCGTCAACTATGGGGCAGCCAGGGTTACCGTTGACCGGCGCGCCCCACTCATAATGCTTGGGTCGGTGGGCTGATGGTTTTGGGTCCCGTTGGGCTATAGGGTTGACACGAAGTTGGACAGGCGGTGGAGGCCTTCGTCCAAATCTTGGTCGGAGACGCAGTAGCTTAGGCGGATGTGGCCTTCGGTGCCGAAGCAGTCTCCGGGGACTAGAGCTACGTTGGCTTCGTTGATGGCTTTGATGCAGAAGTCCTCGCTGGTTAAGCCGTACTGTTTGATGTTCGGGAAAGCGTAGAAGGCTCCTGCGGGTTCTACGACGTCGAGGTCCATGGCGTTTAAGGCTGCGAGTACGCGTTCGCGGCGGGCTCGGTAGACTTCGAGCATGGGGGTTGGGTCGACGGTCAGGGCTCGGGCTGCGGCGTCCATCTCGAAGGAGACGGCGCTCGATACTAGGTATTGGTGAGCCTTGGCGATCTCGGCGATGACGGGCCCTGCCGCTGCAAGCCAGCCCAAGCGCCAGCCGGTCATGGCCCAGGGCTTGGAGAAGCTTTCGATAACTACCGTCTGATCGCGAAGCGCCGGGTGGCGCTGGGCAAAGCGCTCGTAGCCATCCACATAGACTAGACGGTTGTATACGTCGTCGCAGACCACGTAGATGCCCGTCTGCTCTGCCACGCGCGCCACGGCGTCGAGTGACGCCGCGCTGAGGATGCAGCCCGTGGGGTTGTTGGGCGAGCAGATGACGATGGCCTTGGTCGCCGGCGTCACGCAGGCACGAAGCGCCTCCTCATCAATCTGGAATTGCGCAGGCTCCGTATCCAAAAAGACCGCTTTGGCGTGATTGGCCACGACGATGCTCTCGTACAGGCCAAAGGCCGGCGTGGGGATGATGACCTCGTCGCCGGGGTTGAGCATAGCCATGAATGTTGCCGACAGGGCCTCGGTCGCGCCGTCGGTTAGGATGACCTCGTCGGCCGAAAACGTAAGGCCCGCGTCCCCCATGTAGGCAGATAACGCCTCACGCAGGGCGGGGCGACCGTTGTTGGGCGGATAGTGCGTGTCACCGCGGTCCAGTGCGGCGGTCACCTCGGCACTAATCACATCGGGCGTGGGAAAATCGGGCTCGCCAAGCGCAAGCGCGATGCACCCCGGGTGCTGGGCGGCGAGCGCGTTGATCCGGCGGATACCGGAGGGCTTGAGCGTGGCAAGCGAGGTATTCATTGGCAGACGCATGGCGTTCCTTTCGTAAGGGTTGCACTAGGATAGCGCGGCGAGGCACCGCCAGACGGTGTAACCTAAACGGAAACCAACCGGAAAGGAGGCAGCATGGAGACGACCGCACGCGGCGATGTACCAAAAACGCTGCAAACCATTGCGTATATCAGCATTCCCAATAGCTCCGATCTTGAGTTTTTGCTCTGGGACCTGCAGGATGCCATCGCCGCCTATGCTCAGCTTTCCGGCACCGCACTCCCCCATCCAGTCGACTTGAAGGCGAATAGCGCCGATACTGCCGACGGCATCGTGCTCGCCGTTGAGGATACGCCCGTTGACGAGGCAGTGGCAGACATCGCCAAAGCGCTCGATCGCTTTGGCGATACGGGAACGCGCGTCTATGTCGTCGTTCAAGCCGCCTGCGAGCGAACCGAGGGGGCGTGCATGCTCATCGAGCGCTTGCGCCAAGCTTGCGAACTCCGTAGGCTAACGTGGTGCGGCGGCGTTATCGCCTGCACCGGCAGCGGCATCGCGGCGCTTCGCCATTCCCCGCGCATGGGACTCCTGCGTCGGCCTTTTTCCGAAGCGACGGATAAGCTGGTGGGCGCCGTGCGCATGGGGTGCTCGGTTGAACATGCGCAGCTGCTCGGCGGCGGAAATGCCAGTAGCGTCGACACCGACGGCATGGTGCGCGCTAGGCCTGCTGTGCCCGCACTAATCTGGCGCGCCATCATCAAACGCCTCGGCGCCCATGCTCAATCAAATATCTAAATTACAGAGCTTCCCAGTCAACGGCCTCGCGCCAGCGCTCAATAAGGCGCTCCAGGTGCCATGACTCGATTGTTCAAGGAACAACATACTCAATCCCTATTGCACAAGGCAATAGTGGGGCGCACCTTTTCCCTTAAAACCTAGGGTTTCGATCATGTGAAACCTTGAATTGCCCTATATATTTGTATAGGTAAAGAGGGTAAAGCTCTGTTCCTTAAACTTCACTTGTTCATGTCATCGCTACAAGCAGGAAGTTATTAAACAGCAATCATCGCCCCTACTGCGTTATAGATAATATGGAGCACCACTGAGCCCCATAAACAATTTGTTCTTTTATACACTGCATCACAAAAAAAGTGCAAAGCCAGAAGGGAGATCACATACTCTACCGGCAACACATCAAAATATAGCTTTCCAATAATTACCCATCTTACCGGGTAATGTATCGAGAGAAAAAGGACCGAATTGATAATACCAACTATCCACTGGTTTCTTATCAATCCTGACAATCTTGTTTGAATGTATCCCCTAAATATAATTTCTTCTTCGAGAGCAGCGAAGAAGAAAATAATCCAGTTTATCAATAAGGGTTCCGTAAACGATATGGATTTCCCTTGTGCCTTAAACAGCACCGTTTGTATAACAAGCAGAAAAATTCCACCAATAACGCCTAGAATAATGCTGTTTTTTAGCTTATCGGTGTTAATTCCAACACTGTCTATTTTCTGTTTGTTGCAATGGAAAAAGCATGCGAAAAGTAAAATCAAGACAAGAGGAATCCAAACTTGTGACAGATTTAATATGAGCACGCTTGTATTTGTTGTATAAAGCCAGCCATGAAAGAATGCACTGCCCATTATGAGGCAATATATGATAATTGCTTTTATACCATCTTTTTTTTCATACTCCATTAGGTTGTTTTTATACTTTTCACTTGTCCACTCCATCGATATTTCTCCTCTCCACAAATTTCGATTTGTCAATTCTACGATGGTTTTCAGCTTTAACTTCTCACTATCTGGACTGACCAAGCTTTCTTTTTCATGCTCAAATACTCCGTTTTAAGGGTCGCCCTCGTTGGGCGGCACGGGCGCACCGAGACACGCGGCCATCACGCGCCAAAAGCGGTTCTGCGGATTGCCATAGTAGAAGGCATTGGCACGCGAGAGCACCGAGGGAAACGACCCCAGCACCAAAACGCGCGAGTGCTGGTCGAACACGGGCTCAAACCCATGCTCAATATGCTGATAGCCCTCGTCCGGCGCAGTCATGAATTAGGCCCTCAGCAGATAACGCACCTCATAGGGCGCAAGTTCAAGGGAGCCCGACAGCTCGACCGTGGGCGCATCGTCGGCAAGCAGGTCGACGAAGGAGCCGCTGAGTTCGCCGGCTCCAAAGGTATAGGGCCCGTTCACGGCATTGACCGCCACGAGCACCGTCGCGTCGTCGCAGGCGCGCTCGAACAGCAGCTGCTTGTTCTGAATCACCACGTTGCGATAGACACCGTAGTTGAGGGCACGGGCCGCCGCATCGTTTGCCGAGCGCAGGTGCGCGAGCTGCTTGATGAAGGCCGTCAGCTCGTTGGGCGCAGGCTCATCGAGCGCAGGACGCAGCGCCCAATCGCCATCGGGGCCGCCCTTTTCGCCGGCAATCCCCCACTCGCTGCCGTAGTAGACGCACGGAATGCCCGGCATACCAAAGAGCATGCCGTAGGCGGGGCGTAGGCAGGACTTGTCCGTCAGGATGCTCGCCAGGCGCGGCACATCGTGGTTGTCGACAAACGACAGCAGATGCTTGCCGCGATAAATGCACCACGGGTCACCGCCAAACTGGCGATGCAGCGAGTGGGCAATCTCGAACATGTTGACCGAGTTAAAGCTGGAGTACAGGCCCTTGTAGCACTCGTAGTTGGTGCAGGAGTCGAGCATCTCGTCGTTGACGATCTGGTTGTAGTCGCCGTGGAGCGTCTCGCCGATCAGCACAAAGTCGGGCTTGAGCTCACGGGTAAAGGCGTGCAGGCGGCGCATGAAGTCTCGGTCGAGCATATAGGCAACGTCCAAGCGCAGGCCGTCGACGCCAAAGACCTCGGCCCAGCGACGCACGGACTCAAGCAGGTAATCGACCACGGCGGGATTTTGCAGGTTGAGCTTCACAAGCTCAAAATGACCTTCCCAGCCCTCGTACCAAAAGCCGTCGCCATAGCAGGAGTCGCCGTCAAAGCTGATGTGGAACCAGTCCTTGTAGGGCGAGTCCCACTTGCGCTCCTGCACATCGCGGAAAGCCCAAAAGCCGCGACCGACGTGGTTGAAGACGGCATCGAGCACCACGCGGATGCCGCGGGCATGCAGCGTGTCGCATACGGCGGCAAAGTCGGCATCCCCACCCAGGCGACGGTCGATATGGCGCAGGCTGCGCGTGTCGTAACCGTGGCTATCAGACTCGAGTGGAGGATTGATCAGCACGGCGCCAATACCGAGTCCCTGCAGGTAGTCGGCCCATTGGGCGATTTTCATGATGGGGGCATCGGGGTTGGGTGCAGTGCCGGCAGCTTGGGAGAGTTCATCCTCAGCAACGGGCGCGGCGTTTTCGCGCGGAGCTCCGCAAAAGCCCAGCGGATAGATCTGATAGAACGTCGTCTCGTATGCCCACATAGCAACCTCCCGGTAAGCTCAACACAACGACATCCATTGTATGCCCGGCTTGTATCCTCTTCCCCAAAATAAGTTGCGGTGGAATAGTTCCTGCTTGGGCCTTCAGAGGCCTTAAACAGGAACTATTCCACCGCAACTGATGAGGGAACATGATTAGGCAACAGGCTTTGCGCGGCGTATGGCCGGGAACATCACCGTAATGGCGAGGATAACGCCCACGACGGCAATCACCCCGCCCGCGAAGCCGATCCAGGCGATACCGGGGCCCGAAACCACGGCTCCGCCGATCGCGGTACCCGTGCCAATGCCCAGATTGAACAGGCCCGAGAAGATCGACATGGCGACGGCCGACGAATCTGCCGGCGTGTGCTTGATGAGCTCGGCTTGGAACGCCACGTTAAAGGCCGTGGCGCAGCAGCCCCACAGCGCGCAGACGGCAAGCACTGCCACGAGCGACGATGCGGCCGGGCCCATGAGCAGCAGGGCCACCGGCACGCCGGAGAGCGTGATCGCAAGGAACGGGAACCGGTGCCCATCGAACAGCCGGCCGAACAGCCAGCTTCCGAGCAGACCAGAGCAGCCGAACGCCGTCAGCGTCATAGTGATGGCGCTTGCGTCGACATGCGCGACCTGAGCCAGGAAAGGCTCGATATAGCTATAGCTCGCGTAATAGCCAGTTGCCATGAACACCGTGACCGCATAGAGCGCGATCAGTAACGGGTTCCTGAGCAGCTCGGGCAGTTGCTTGACGGTAAAGCGCTCGCCCGCCGGCATGGTTGGAAACACGGTCGCCTGGTAGACGACCGCGACAGCAGACAGTGCTCCGACCACGGCAAACGTCATACGCCAGCCCACGGCCAGGCCAATGGCGCGGCCGAGCGGCAGGCCAAAGATCTGTGCGATGGAAGAGCCCGTGGCGATCATGCTGATAGCGAGTGCCCCGTGGCGTGTGTCAACCAGGCGCGACGCCATAATCGAGGCGACCGACCAGAACACGGCATGTGCGCAAGCGACCACCAGGCGCGCGCAGACCAGGATGGGATAAGTCGGCGCCACAGCGGACAGAAACTGGCCGAGCGAGAACACGGCGAGCACGCCCAGCAGCATCCGCTTGAACTCGAAACGCGAAGCGAACACCATGAGCGGCAACGACAGCAGCATGACGCCCCAGGCATAGACCGAGATCATGATGCCCGCCTGGGCCTCGGTGAGCGAGAACGACGCGGCGATATCAGTCAAAAGGCCGATGGGCATAAACTCCGACGTGTTGAACACGAACGCACAGCAGGTGAGCCCGACGAGCGGGAGCCACTGCCTGAGCGTGATGCCGTCTTGCCTTGCCTGACTCATATATAACGTCTCCAATCATTTTGAGTGGAGGCGATTATATAGCAACGGCCCCGCATCCGTCAGCAACAGATGCAGGGCCGAAAACAATTCGATACACAGAGGTTGCGCCGTCAATACATAACTAAGCCAACCCCAGCAATATGCCCGCCGAATGCACGACAAACGCCACGATCCAGGCGACTGCCACCTGAAACGCGAACACGGCAACGGCGTAGCGCGCGCCCAGCTCGCTCTTGACGGCGCCGATGGCAGCCACGCAGGGCGGATACAGCAGCGTAAAGACCAGAAACACATAGGCAGTAAACGGCGAAAACATGGTCGACAGTGCCGCGGGCGAGGTCGCGCCCAAAAGCACCGTGAGCGTCGATATGACGCTCTCCTTGGCGATAAGTCCAGTGACGAGCGCCGTGGACGCACGCCAGTCGCCAAACCCAAGCGGCGCCAGCGCCGGCGCGATGATGCTGCCGAGGCCCGCAAGCAGACTCTGCGACTGATCGGCGACCACATTAAAGCGGATATCGAACGTCTGCAGGAACCAAATGACCACCGTAGCGGCAAAGATGATGGTAAAGGCCTTGGTGATGAAGCCCTTGGCCTTATCCCATGCCAGCATCACCGTCGTCTTGACGCTCGGCAGGCGGTAGTTGGGGAGCTCCATGATAAACGGCACCGGGTCCCCCTTAAATGCCGTGCGGTTGAGCACCAAAGCCGCGATGCAACCGATCGCAATGCCAATCAGATAGAGCGAGACCATGACGGGAACCGTCGCCTGTGGGAAAAACGCCCCGCACAGCAGACCGTAGACCGGCAACTTGGCCGAGCAGCTCATGAACGGCGTGAGCATGACCGTCATCTTGCGGTCGTGCTCGGATGGGAGCGTACGGGTCGACATGATAGCCGGCACGGTGCAGCCAAAACCGACGAGCATGGGGACGAAGCTGCGGCCCGAAAGGCCAAAGCGACGCAGTACCTTATCCATGACAAAGGCCACGCGTGCCATGTATCCGGAGTCTTCCAGAATGGAAAGGAACAAAAAGAGCACGACGATAATCGGCAGGAAGGTCAGCACGCTGCCCACGCCCGTAAGCACGCCGTCGACAGCCAGCGAGCGCACTACGTCGTTGGTGCCGAACGCCTTGAGGCCCGCATCGGCCGAGGCGATGATGGCAGCGATGCCGTCCTCCATGAGTCCCTGCAACGCCGCGCCGATCACGCCAAACGTCAGCCAAAAGACGAGGCCCATGATCACCAGAAACGCCGGAATGGCTGTGTAGCGACCCGTCAGGATGCGGTCGATCTTGACGGAGCGCACGTGCTCGCGGCTCTCGTGCGGCTTGACGACGCAACGCCCGCACACGTCGCCGATAAAGCTAAAGCGCATATCGGCCAGCGCGGACAGACGGTCGGTGCCGGCTTCGCCCTCCATCTGGGTAATGATGTGCTCGATAGCGTCGAGCTCATTGCGATCCAAGTGAAGCGCCTCGGTCACCAGCTCGTCGCCTTCAACCAGCTTGGTCGCCGCAAAACGCACCGGAATGTGCGCCGTCACGGCATGGTCCTCGATCAGGTTGGCAATACCGTGGATGCAGCGATGCAGTGCACCGCCGTCCGAGCCATCGGGCGCACAGAAGTCCAGGCGACCGGGGCGCTCGCGGAACCGTGCCACGTGCAAGGCATGATCCACCAGCTCGCCGATACCCTCGTTGCGGGCAGCGCTAATGGGGACAACAGGCACGCCCAACAGGCTCTCGAGCAGGTTGACGTCCACGGCGCCGCCGTTGGCCGTCACCTCGTCCATCATGTTGAGCGCGATGACCATGGGGCGGTCGAGCTCCATAAGCTGCAGCGTCAGGTACAGGTTGCGTTCGATATTAGTAGCGTCGATGATGTCGATGATGGCGTCGGGGTTTTCGTCCAGGATAAATTGGCGACTGACGATCTCTTCGCCCGTGTACGGAGACAGCGAATAGATGCCGGGCAGGTCGGTAACGCTTGCCTCGGGATGGTTACGGACGGTGCCGTCCTTGCGGTCGACCGTCACGCCGGGAAAGTTACCGACATGTTGGTTGGAGCCCGTAAGCTGGTTGAACAGCGTGGTCTTACCGCAGTTTTGGTTGCCGGCGAGGGCGAAATGCAGCGGCGCGCCCTCAGGCACGACCGTTTTTGCCGCACGGGGCGAATACGTCCCCTCGCCCAGGGCCGGATGCTCCGTCGTGCCGATTGCGGCGTTAGCGCGCGGACCCGTATCGGTGTCGTGAATACCCACGAGCTCGATGCGAGCGGCATCGTCCTTGCGCAGTGTCAACTCGTAGCCACGCAGGCGGATCTCGAGCGGATCGCCCATGGGGGCATACTTCATCATGGTGACTTCGGTGCCCGGCGTTAGACCCATGTCCAAAATATGCTGTCGGAGTGCCTGATCGTCCGATGCCACCGATGCGACAACGGCGTCCTTTCCAATCTCGAGTGTATCGAGCTTCACGCGTTCATCCTTTCGTTAGACGCGGTTAACCGTTTACCGGGGCTAACCAACTCGTAACGACAAATGATAGCGCTCTGAACTATTATATAAAGTCAAATACCGATGTTTACCTGCGCAAACTTTATGCGGTGCGCCCCGAAAGCTCTTTGCGCATACCGCTCAGCGAGATCGAAATGGAACCCGACCGCGCGGTAGCAGTGAGTCGATCACCCTCAACCGACCCCGTGCATGTAAAGGGCGCCTTGCCCATCAAGACGTGGGAGATAGTGCCCGAGAGCTCAAAGAAATCGCACTCAGCGCGGGCACCCGAGAGAGCGATATTGAGACCCCTGACGTTTAGTACTGCCCTGAGCGCGCCGTTCACCCCATGTGAAAACGTCACCTCGCCGCGCTTGCTCCCCACCGGCGTCTGGGCCAAAACTACATACGTACCCTCAAGCATGGCTCCTCCTCTAAGCAGACTTTTTGAAACGGGCAAGTAGTCTACTTTTACATATGGCGTTCCAGGAAGCGGAAGGCCAGGCGGATCCAGGGACGGACGGAAACCTGCTTGTCCTCGTTGTCGACCGCGGTATTGGCGTTGCCGAGCGAAAGGCCGTGGCCACCCTGGTCAAAGACGTGCATCTCGCATGCAACACCCTCCTCGGCCATGCGCTGCGCAAACGGGTAGACCTGCGCGACCGGCGCCGTCTTGTCGTCCGAAACGCCCCACACAAAGGTCGGGGGCATCTGGCGCGAAACGTGCGTGGTAGGGCAAATGTCGGCCAGGTGCTCATCGGTCGCCTCGCCGCCCGTCACCATCGACAGATAGTCGTTGAGCAAATCGCGCCCTGTCTTGCCACCCGTCTTGGGCACGCGCAGGTCGATGCGCGGGTCACGCGTCTGCATATCGCGCACATAGGCAAGGTCGAGCAACGGATAGCCCAGCACCACGGCGTCGGGACGAATATCCTCCGGACGAGCCCCGGCAAGGCCCGCGAAAGGTCCGGTCTTCCACTGCGTTGCCAACGAGGCGCAGATCATGCCGCCCGCCGAGAAACCCACGATGCACACGCGCTTGGGATCGACATGCCACTCGTCGGCGTTGGCGCGCACGGTAGCGACCATCTTGGCGAGGTCCGCCTGCGGGTGCGGAAAGCTCACGTCGCCCGTGGCGCTCGTCACATAGTTGAGCACAAAGGCCTGGTAGCCGCGGTCCAAAAACGCAAACGCCACCGGGTCCTGCTCGTGCGGAGCGATATGCGTAAACCCGCCTCCGCCGCAGATGATCACCGCGGGGCGGCGGCCATTGGGCTTGTCGGGCAGCGGCTCGGCACCCAGATACGTAAACGTCGCCGGATAATCCTCGGTCGGCTCCTCGCCCCACAGCGCATGGTTCTCAATAATCATAGGTGCTCCCTCCGTGCGATTCGTGCGCACTCGTTTTTCGCACCTTAGCGTACCCCACTTGAGCCCGCGGCGCAGAAACACCCCCGCAATAAGTTGGCCTTCAACTGATATATCACAAAATCGCTGTTCAGAGGTATCGTTGGACAGCGTAAAATAGGAGCGCTGACCGTGCTGGGAAACACGTACGAAACGTTTCCGGCAAACCACACGCGTGCAACATGCGCGCCTGATACGTTGGAGGCATCTATGGGTCTGCTCGATTCGCTCAAGTCCACGTTCACTTCGTCGGGCGAGGCGTCCGTTCCGCCCGCAGCAAGCTTCGCCACCCGCGAAGGCGTCATCTACGCTCCTGTCAACGGCGTGCTCGTCAATCTGAGTGAGGTTCCCGACGAGACCATCGCCTCGGGCATGCTCGGCCAGGGCTACGGGATCGAGCCCATTACCGGCACCATTTACGCCCCCGCTAACGGCCGTATCGGCGCCACCACCGTCACCAACCACTCCATCGGCATAATCACCGAAGACGGTCTTCGCGTGTTCATCCATGTTGGCCTGGGCACCGTGGAAATGAACGGCAAGGGTTTTGCCCGCTTTGTCGAGATGGGCGACACGGTCAAGGCCGGCCAGCCGCTCATCAGCTTCGACCGCGACGCTATCAAGGCCGCCGGTCACGAGGACATCGTGACCGTCATCATCTCTGAGCTCGACCGCCTCAAGAGCATCGACCACGTCGGCGAGTCTGGCACGCTTATCGGCGGCAATCCGCTCGTCAAGCTTGGCGATCCGCTGCTGGTTGCCAAGACCAAGTAGCCAGGCCCCGCGCCACACAGCCAAAAGGCGCCTCGTCAAGCGCCCGCGACCATTTGGCCGCGGGCGCTTTTCGTTTGAAAAACCATCCCGCCAATGCCTTATCTGTATAGCCCAAATGAGCCGAGCTGCTAGAATATCGAACTGTATGGATAACTATCATTCAACCGTTATGGGAGGATACGTGAACCGCACCAAAATCGCGCAGCTCTATGCCGATGCCGAGTCGCTCGGCGGCCAGACCGTCACCGTCGCCGGCTGGGTCAAGTCCGTCCGCGACATGAAGAACTTTGGCTTTGTCACGCTCAACGACGGCAGCTGCTTCCGCGACCTGCAAGTCGTCATGAACCGCGAGGCACTCGACAACTACGACGAGATCGCCCATCAAAACGTCTCGGCCGCACTCATTTGCACCGGCACCGTCAAGCTGACCCCCGATGCGCCCCAACCTTTCGAGCTTTCTGCCACCTCCATCGAGGTCGAGGGCGTCAGCGCCCCGGATTACCCGCTGCAGAAGAAGCGCGCAACCGTCGAGTTTCTGCGCACCCAGCAGCACCTGCGCCCGCGCACTAACCTGTTCCGCGCCGTGTTCCGCATCCGCTCTGTCGCGGCTGCCGCCATCCACCGCTTCTTCCAGGAGCAAGGCTTTGTCTACGTCAACACCCCCATCATCACCACGAGTGACTGCGAGGGTGCCGGCGAGATGTTCCGCGTGACCACGCTTGACCCCAAAAACCCGCCCCTCACCGAGTCCGGCGAGGTCGACTGGAGCCAGGACTTCTTTGGCAAGCACGCGAGCCTTACCGTGTCCGGCCAGCTCAATGCCGAGAACTTTGCCATGGCCTTTGGCGACGTGTACACCTTTGGCCCCACCTTCCGCGCCGAAAACTCCAACACCACGCGCCACGCCGCCGAGTTTTGGATGATCGAGCCCGAGATGGCCTTTGCTGACCTGAACGACTACATGGATAACGCCGAGGCCATGCTCAAGTACGTCCTTAAGGACGTTATGGCCACCTGCCCCGACGAGCTCAATATGCTCAACAAGTTTGTGGACAAGGGCCTGATCGAGCGCCTGGACCATGTGGCAAACTCCGACTTTGCCCGCGTTACCTACACCGAGGCTGTCGAAATCCTGGAGCAGGCAGTCGCTGCTGGCCACCAGTTTGATTACC
Source organism: Collinsella aerofaciens (assembly GCF_028206795.1). Classification (GTDB taxonomy): domain Bacteria; phylum Actinomycetota; class Coriobacteriia; order Coriobacteriales; family Coriobacteriaceae; genus Collinsella; species Collinsella aerofaciens_AX. The sequence continues at coordinate 22,925 of NZ_JAQLFJ010000010.1, forward strand.
CCGTCAGCTGGGGCATCGACCTGCAGACCGAGCACGAGCGTTTCCTGACCGAGGAGCACTTTAAGCGACCGACCTTCGTAACCGACTACCCGGCCGAGATCAAGGCGTTCTACATGCGCATGAACGAGGACGGCAAGACCGTCGCCGCCGCCGACTGCCTGGTTCCCGGTATCGGCGAGATTATCGGCGGCTCCCAGCGCGAGGAGCGCCTGGATCTGCTCGAGGCCCGCATCAAGGACCTGGGCATGAATCCCGAGCAGTACAAGTACTACCTTGACCTGCGCCGCTACGGTTCCTGCAAGCACGCCGGCTACGGCTTGGGCTTCGAGCGCTTGGTGATGTACCTCACCGGCGTGGGCAACATCCGCGACGTCCTGCCGCACCCGCGCACCGTGGGCAACGCCGACTTCTAATCGCCACAGCGCCACCGAACGCGTTCCAGCGCATCACGCCAGCGCCTCTCGGCAAGCCGAGGGGCGCTTTTTTCAACAGTATCCGTCAAGCTTTTGGCAAGATTTTGGTCAGTTGAGCAGGGCTGTTGAAAACTCGACCCGCCGCTTGCCGACGACTACCGACCGCCCGGAGTGTCCTGCACCCCTGGGAAAGCCCCGCGCCCTAGGCTCCATACCGTCGCCACCCAAAACGGAAAGGACGTGGACGCCATGACCGAAACCGCTGTTGAAACTTACGAGACCACGACGAGAGGCGCCGCCTCGATGGCAGCCTATCGCGCCGTTCGCATCCTGCAACTATTAAGCGAAAACACCGGCGAGGACAAGGCCATGCTTTCCGATGAGTTGATCCGGCGCCTCGCCCATCCCGACGACCCCGCCCGCATGCCCATCTCGGCGGCGCGGCGCAGCATCTACACCGCCATCTCCGCACTTCGCCATGCCGGATACGAAATTGAATACAAGCGCGGCGTGGGGTATCGGCTCTTGACCCGTCCGCTCACCGACGAAGAGATCATCCGGCTCCACGGCATGGTCATGCGCAACCGCTCTACGCCCATCGCCATTCGAAAAAGCATGGCGCAGCACCTGGTCGCCATGGCGAGTGCCGACGTTCGCGGCTACCTCGATGCACCCGAGCCTGCTCCAAGCGCAGGCGACAAATCCACCAAGGCCATACGCACGCCCGTCAAGCGCATTGATGCCTGCGAGCTCATCGAGCAGGCCATCGACCACGGAACCACGGTGAGTTTTGATATTTCGAGTGTCACGGCACGCGGAGAGGTCGAAGTGGCGCGGATGACACTCCGGCCCTTTGCCATCAAGCAACGAGACGGCATCTCGTATTTGCTGGGAACGGTCTATGACGCGCGAGGCGCCGACGACACGCTGCGTACCGTTGAGATCGGCCGCATGAGAAACGTCACCACACGTCTCCTTGACGGCAAGAAGCTCTTCGCCGTCCTGGACGAGGACGATGCCTCCTCCGCCGCATAAGACCCTCCGCCGCCCATTCGACTACCCGTACCGCCCATCCGATTCTGTATTAAAAAACCCGCCAGGCTGTTGTAAAAATGGACATCAGCGCTACTATAGTTCCACTTGCACTTTGTCCCAGTGCAGTGTTTCCAGCCATTTTTATACTGGGGGTAATGATATGAAGGACATCACCATCAGCCGCAGGAGCCTTCTGGTCTCCGCCGGTCTGCTCGCGCTCGCCCCGCTCGCCGGATGCGGCGGCAACTCTGGTTCCGGCTCTGCTGCCGCCGGTTCCGACTACACCATCGGCGTTCTGCAACTCACCGAGCACTCCGCACTCGATGCCGCCAACGACGGCTTTGTCAAGGCCATCAAGGAGAGCGGCCTTAAGGTCAAGATCGACCAGAAGAACGCCCAGAACGACCAATCCACGTGTAAGTCCATTGCCGACAAGTTTGTGGGCGACAACGTCAACCTGATTTATGCCATCGCCACGCCCGCCGCGCAGGCTGCCGCCGGCGCCACGGCCGATATCCCCATCGTGGGCTGTGCCATCACCGACTACGCCGCCTCCGGCCTGGTCCAGGACAACGACAAGCCCGGCACCAACGTCACGGGCGCTTCCGACCTCACCCCAGTCGCCGAGCAGCTCGAGATGATGCAGAAGGTCCTGCCCGACGTTAAAAAGGTCGGCCTGCTCTACTGCACCGCCGAGTCCAACTCCGACGTCCAGATCAAAGCCGCCAAGAAGGAGCTCAACAAGCTGGGCCTCGAGTACACCGATTTCACCGTCTCGAGCTCCAACGAGATTCAGTCCGTCGTCGAGTCTGCCGTGGGCAAGGTCGACGCGCTGTACTCCCCCACTGACAACACCATCGCCGCGGGTGCTTCGCAGGTCGGCCAGATCTGCAAGGAGAACAAGCTCCCCTTCGTGACTGGCGAGGAGGGTATGTGCATGGCCGGCGGCCTGTTCACCCTCTCCATCAACTATAAGGACCTGGGCTACGCCGCGGGCGAGATGGCCGTTAAGATCCTGAAGGGCGAGGCCAAGCCCGAGGATATGCCGATCAAGCACCTCTCGAGCAAGGACCTGGTCGTCGTCAAGAACGACGAGATGGCCGAGGCTCTGGGTATCGACCTTTCCGCTCTGGACGAATAACGCGTCTAGGGCCCGCACGCGCGCCACGGCTGCGTTATTCAATATCTGAGTCATTGGGGCGAACGCTAAAGGCCGGCGTTCGCCCTGCTTGTTTCAGGTAAAACAAAACGTCTGTCCGCCGCTCTTTTATGCATTGGTACCGCTATTATGGAAAATCACGTGTCCACCCTATCCTAGGAGGTATGAAGCATGCTCATTGCATTGCAGGGCGCCGTTTCGCAGGGCGTCCTCTGGGGCATTATGGTGCTTGGCGTGTTTATCACGTTCCGCCTGCTCGACATCCCCGATATGACCTGCGACGGCAGCTTTGCCCTCGGCGGCTGTGTCTGCGCCGTGCTCATCGTCAACAATAACGTCGACCCCTTGCTCGCCGTGCTGGCCGGCATGTGCGCCGGCGCCATCGCGGGCGCCGTCACGGGCATCTTGACCACCGTCTTTGAGATTCCCGCAATCCTCGCCGGAATCCTTACGCAGATCAGTCTGTGGTCCATCAACCTGCGCATCATGGGCAAGTCCAACACGCCCATTCTTGCCAAGGGCACCGTGTTTTCGGCCGTCAGCAATATGACCGGTCTGCCGCAGTCCACCGTTGCCATCATCTTGGGCATCCTGCTCGCCGTGGCTATCGTTGCCATCCTGTATTGGTTCTTTGGCACCGAGATCGGCTCGGCGCTGCGCGCCACCGGCAACAACGAGTACATGATCCGCGCTCTGGGCGTCAACACCAACTCCACCAAGATGATCGCCCTCGTGCTCTCCAACGCCCTCATCGGCCTTTCGGGCGCGCTCATCTGCCAGAGCCAGAAGTATGCCGACATTGGTATGGGCACCGGTGCCATCGTTATCGGTCTTGCCGCCATTGTTATCGGTGAGGTGCTCGGCCGTCTGCTGCCCGGCGGCCTCACGCAGTTTAGCGTCCGTCTTGCCTCCGCCGTCTTTGGCTCCGTGGTGTACTTCCTTATCCGCGCCATCGTGCTGCAGTTGGGCATGGACGCCAACGACATGAAGCTGCTCTCCGCCGTGATCGTTGCCGTGGCCCTGTGCGTGCCCGTGGTTTGGGAGCGCTATAAGCTCCGCAGCTCCTACACGAAGGGGGATGAGGCAGATGCTTAAGCTCTCGCACGTCAAGAAGACCTTTAACAAGGGCACCGTCACCGAGAAGCGCGCGCTCACCGGCGTCGACCTCACCCTGAATGACGGCGACTTTGTAACCGTGATCGGCGGCAATGGCGCCGGCAAGTCCACGCTGCTCAACATGATCGCCGGCGTGTACCCGCTCGATTCGGGCGTTATTGAGCTCGACGGCACCGACATCTCGCGCCTGAGCGAGTCGCAGCGCGCCAAGTACCTGGGCCGCGTGTTTCAGGATCCCATGCGCGGTACCGCTGCCGACATGCAGATCGCCGAGAACCTGGCCCTCGCCAAGCGCCGTGGCCAGCGTCGCGGCCTTTCGTGGGGCGTCACCAAGGCCGAGAAAGATGAGTACGTTGAGTTGCTCAAGCGCCTGGACCTTGGTCTTGACACGCGTCTCAACGCCAAGGTCGGCCTGCTCTCGGGCGGCCAGCGCCAGGCACTCACCCTGCTGATGGCCACGCTCACCAGGCCGCACCTGCTGCTGCTCGACGAGCACACCGCGGCCCTCGACCCCAAGACGGCCTCTAAGGTGCTCAACCTGACCGAGGAGATCGTCGACGAGAACCACCTGACCACGCTCATGGTCACGCACAACATGAACGACGCCATCCGTCTGGGCAACCGTCTGATCATGATGCACGAAGGCCACGTGATCTACGACGTGGCAGGCGATGAGAAGAAGTCGCTCACCGTAGCCGACCTGCTGCAGAAGTTCGAGGAGGTCTCGGGCGGCGAGCTCGCCAACGACCGCATGCTGCTGAGCTAAAACCTGCCAAAAAGGGATGTTAATTTTGGCAGGTTTTATCTGCGCAAACGTCAAAACCGCCGCAAAGGGACAGACGCCCTTGCGGCGGTTTTCGCATATTATGTCGATAATCCGATATTCGACCAGACATTCTGGCTAAGGACTAAGGAAACTGCCATGAAAAGACTCCCCCGCCTTGCGTTAGCCGCCGCGTTGTTTGCCGGCTCGCTCGCAGGCATCCCAAGCCTCGCTTTCGCGGGGAACCTGCCCGCCGCTATTGACGGCTCCGTGGCCGTCATGCATACCAACGACATCCACGGCAGCTACAAGTACAGCTACAACGCAAGCAAGGGCACCGGCACCGTCGGCTTCGACGGACTGGCAGTTCTCTATAGCGCCCAGGGCAACGCCCCCGATCTTTTGCTCGATGCGGGCGACACCTTCCACGGACAGTCCTTCGCCACCATGAGCGAGGGCAAGAGCATCGCCGAGCTCATGGACACCTTCTACGCCGATGGCTACGACGCGACCACGCCAGGCAACCACGACTGGAGCTACGGCGCGGACAAACTCCGCACCATGACCGGCTACAGCACCACCGGCACGCCCTTCGCCATGCTCTGCGCGAACGCGAAGTCTACGAGCGGCGTATGGAGCTCGAGCATCACGAAGACGCTCAACCGCACTTGGAAGGACGGCGAGGACAGTTCCACGTTTAACTACAAGATTAAGGTCGGCGTTATCGGAGCCATGGATGAGTCGCTAGGTTCCTCGCTGCGCGCGGACCTGGTCGCGGGCACCAGCTTCTCGAGTGCCGCGAACGCCATCAATACCGAGGCAGAGCAGCTGCGCAAGGAGGGCTGCGATGTTGTTGTGTGTATCGCGCACACGCTCGACGCCAAGACCTTTGCCACACAACTCGCCGGCGTCGATGCCCTTATCGCAGGCCACGAGCACATCAACCTTAACGAAAAGGTGACGGGAGCCGACGGCAAGACGATCCACGTTGTCGAGGCAGGCAGCGCCTTTGCCGAGGTGGGGCTGCTTTCCATTCCGTACAGGTACGACACGAATGGCACCGAGACGACCAACGATGACACGGTCACGGTCCCTGCAGACGGCAGCGACGAGAGGCTCTACACCGCCAAGAACGTCAACGACCTTTTGGCAGACCCCGACAAGGGCTCCGACTACCAAAGCCGCCTTGAAGACGTCCGCAACAAGATCAAACCGCTCGACGAGGCCTTTGAAAACGAATCGAACAAGGTGCTCGGCACATCCGCCACCAACTATTTCTACGGCGAGGACGCCGCAGGCACGCATGGTTGGGAAATGGTGCGCACCACCGATTTCCGCCCCAGCAAGGAGGGCGACACCACCAAGGCCCAGACCATCGGCCACGTGATTTGCGGCTCCTATCTTGCCCTGACGGGCGCGGACCTCGCTATCGAAAACGCTGGCGGCATCCGCGGCGGCATCGCGGCGGGCAACGTGACCGCCGGCAACGTCATCGCCATCTCGCCCTACGGCAACACCGTGGAAACCTGGACCATGACCGGCGCGGACTTCCTCGCGGCACTCGAGCACTCGCTGCAAATCAGCGACGAGTGTAATCACAGCTACGAGCTTCAGCAAGCCTACGTGGCAGCCGGCCATACCGAGCAGGAGGCGCAAGACAAGTACAAGTGGCGCGATGACTCTGGCAGCGTTCTCTCCTTTGGCGGCATCAACGTGACGATTGATTGGACGCAGCCCGAAGGCAAGCGCATTGTGAGTGCCACACTCACCAAGGACGGCAGTACGCTCGACCCCGCCAAGACCTATACCGTCGCCACCAACAACTACATCATTACCAACACAACCGACTTTCCCACCTTTGCACACGCCACCAAGTACACCGAGTGGGGCACGTGCGAGGCGGCGCTGAGGGCGCTGATCGGGCAGAACAGTTGGGAGAGCAAGATGGCCTCGCTCGCGGGCACCATCAGCTTCGGCTCCGCAGCCGTGGACCCCACGCCCACACCGGCCCCGACGCCTAAGCCCTCGCCTAAGACGACCACGAAGGTCATCACCAAGAAGACGACCGGTAAGCTCGCCGCAACGGGAGACCGCACGCTGGCAGTAGTTGGCGCGTGCCTTATCGGCGGCATCATCGTCATCATGCTCGGCATTATCTGGAAGCGTCGACGCTAAGCTACACCGCCGGGCCTTACAGCCCCGCCGCGTAAACCTTATATCGAGCACAGAAGCCCGTCCGAATTTGATCGGACGGGCTTCTTGGTGGGTATCATGGTTGGATGATCATGAGGAGGTTTCCCTACATGGAATTGTTTGAGCCAATTCTTCATTTCTTTGCACAACGATGGGTCCACAACATCATCTGGGCCGGTATCTTGGCCATCGGCACCGCCGTTGCCGCCAAAATCGCGTCCAAGACCCTGCACCACCTGCTTAACCGCGATGATAACCCGCTCCCAGCATCGAGCATCTTCATCAACATCGCGCGCGCCGTCATCTGGATGATTGGCGGCAGCTTTATCCTCGACAACTGCTTTGGCATTAACGCAAACGCGCTCGTCGCCGCTCTTGGCGTCGGCGGCATCGCTATCTCGCTTGGCTTTCAGGACACGCTGTCAAACCTTATCGGCGGTATGCAAGTGACCTTTATGGGCATCATCAAACCCGGCGACAATATCGAGGTCGGCGGCGTATCCGGCGTGGTCCAAGACATCACTTGGCGCCATACGACCATCGAGGACGCCTGCGGGCAAACCATCATCGTCCCCAACTCAAATATCTCCAAGAACACGCTCGTGCATTTGATGCCCTTTGGGCGCGTGGCCGTGCCCGTTGCCGTAAAGGACACGTCTAAGTGGGCCTCCCTTGACGTGCTGGCAGACGAGCTCACGAGCGCAACCAAAACGGCCGTCTCGCCCATCTCGGGCTTTGACAAGGAGCCCTACGTACTCTTTAGCGAAATCGGCGACTTTGGCATCAAAGGAAAGATCATCTTTATCGTCAACGACGACAGCACTACTTTCACGGCAGCCGACGCCTGCATCCGCGCCATCGCCCCCATCATCGCCTAAACCACCGCAAAGGGGACAGGCATCTTTGTGGTGGTTTTCATTCGTGGTACCATGGTTCATATCGTTGTTTAAACGACTAAGGGAGTAGACACCATGGAAGAGGCCTATCGTCAAGCACGCAAGCGCGGCGAGCAGGGACGCCGTCGCGCCATCAGCCAAAGCGAGCATCCATACCTTACGGACCTCGATAGCTTGGTTGCTCAGCTCCCCTTAGGTCAGCGTGAGAATGTCGGCCTAAGGGATATTCCGCTCGAAATGGTCGTCGGCACGGTCACCAAGGGCCGTCAGTCCGCCTTTTCGTGTAACTTTATGCCCCTGCTTCCGTTTAGCACCGAGTTCGCCCGCAAGTGGTCCAACCTCTACGACATCCAGGTGACCGAGGGCTATCGCGACCCCATCATCGTCACCGAGTTCATGCATCGGTTCTATGTCCAGGAAGGCAACAAACGCGTCAGTGTCCTCAAATTCCTAGACGCCCCGACGGTTTCGGCCAAGGTCACCCGTCTCTACCCCGGCACATGGGATTCCGTCGAAAGCCGCCTGTACGGTGAGTTCTGCGCGTTTTGGCGCGTCTGCCCCCTATACGAGATCGAGTTCTCGCGTGAGGGAAGCTACGAAACGCTCGCCAAGATGCTCGGTCAGAACCTTATCGAAAAATGGCCGCAGAAAAAGGTCGACTACCTGCGCCATACCTTCCTGCTCTTTAAGCGCGCCTACCTTCGCGCAGGCGGCGACCACCTGGACATTACGCCTGCCGACGCCATGCTCGTGTACCTCAATGTGTACAACCAGGACCGTCTGCTGGATACGCCAACGGATATCGTCGTAAACCGCCTGTGCAAGATTTGGCGCGAGCTGGTCATTGCCGGCAAAAATGACGAGGACAAGGTCGATCTTGTCGAAGCGCCGAGCGTCGATGAGGAGGAGTCGCCCGCCAAGTCCACCTCCGGCGTACTCAACTTCTTTATGGGCAAGACTGTCTATTCGGCGGCCAACCCCCTGCGTATCGCCTTTATCCATGAGTTCCCCTGTGCGACGTCGAGCTGGGACAGTCTGCACGACCAAGGACGTCAGTATCTCGATGAGCACTTTGACGGTATCGTGCGCACCGAGGCGTTCGAGGACTGTCACGATCCGGACGTGTTCTACGCCGCCGTGGAAACGGCTGTCAAACATGGAGACAACGTCATCTTCTCGACCTCGCACCGCCTGATGGAATACACGCTCAGAGCTGCCGTTGAGTATCCCCAGGTTCGGTTCCTTAACTGCTCTATCGGCCTTCCCCACCAAAGCGTCCGTTCGTACTTTGGCAAGATGTACGAGGCCAAGTTCCTCCTGGGCGCCCTTGCCGCCAGCATGGCGGACAACCATCGCATCGGCTACCACGCGTCGGTCTTCGCATCCGGCGCGCTCAGCGAGATCAATGCCTTTGCCATCGGCGCCTCGCTGCTCGACCCCCGCGCGCAAATTATCCTCACCTGGGGCGATGTGCCCGCCGGCGGTCTTGCCGAGGCCATGTGCCGCGAAGGCGTGAGCGTCATGACCGGCGCTGACATGTCAAAGTCGCTCGAAGACCCTACGGCCTACGGACTCCACCGCCTGGTCGATGGCAAGGTTTCCGGCATCGCCATGCCGGTATGGAACTGGGGCCGTTACTACGAGCTCATCGTTCGCAGCCTTCTGCACGGCACGTGGGACGAGACCAGCGATGACAACCAAGTGCGCGCCGTCAACTACTGGTACGGCATGAGCTCCGGCGTTATCGACATCCGTTACGCTCCGGGCCTACCCTACCAGACGCGCAAACTCGTGCAGTTGCTCCGCAATGGCATTGTCGAGGGATCCATCAACCCCTTTGGCGGCGAGCTCCACAGCCAGAGCGGCGTGGTACAGATCGAAGGCTTCCCTCCGCTGCCGAGCACGCAGATTGTCGAGATGAATTGGCTGGCGGACAACGTGGTGGGCACCATTCCACAGCTCGACGATGAGCCGGGAGTTACCGCCCTATGAAGATCCTTGCCATAGCCGATACCGAAGAACGATGCCTTTGGGAGTGCTTTCGCAAGGAACGCTTTGAGGGTGTCGACCTGATTTTGTCCGCCGGCGATCTGGACCCGGACTATCTTGAGTTCTTGGTCACAGTCATCAACAAACCGCTCATCTACGTACGCGGCAATCACGATGACCGCTACGCACGTCATGCACCGGGTGGATGTATCTGCGTGGAAGACAGCGTGTACACATACCGAGGGATTCGCATTGCGGGCCTTGGCGGGTCCATGCGTTATCGCGACGGCGCCAACATGTACACCGAACGCGAGATGTCCAAGCGCATGCGTAAGCTGTCGCGTAAGGTTAGGATGGTCGGCGGGTGCGACATTCTGCTTACCCATGCACCCGCGGCCGGTATGGGTGATCTGGACGATCTGCCGCATCGAGGGTTTGAGTGCTTTAACACGGCGCTTGAGTCCTGGGGGGCCGACTACATGGTGCATGGGCATATACACCAAAGCTACGGTTACGATTTTCAGCGCGAGCGGCAGCATGTGTGTGGAACGACGATCATCAACGCCTGCGGCTATACGCAGTTTGAGCTCGACCAGACGCGCTACCCCATCCGTGGCTGGCAGGCGGCCTGGCTCAATTCGCAAACCATGCGCCGCGAGCTCAAACGCCACGATGCCATCGAGTCCTCAACAGCCAGAACACCCTGGTAACCACCTCAAAGGTGCCTGTCCCCTTCGTGTTGGTTTTGCCACGAGACAACAAGAAACCCGGTCCTGCACAAGGCAGAACCGGGTTTCTTTAGCAATGCTTGCTTTGCTCAGGCAGTAACTAGCAGTTACTCAGCCAGGAAGTCACGCTGGACAGCGGGATCGACCTTGACGCCAGGGCCCATGGTGGAAGACACGGAGATGGACTTGACGTACTTGCCCTTAGCAGAAGAGGGCTTGACGCGCAGGATCTCGGTGTACAGGGCAGCGTAGTTCTCGACGAGCTGCTGCTCAGAGAAGGACTTCTTGCCCAGGGGCACGTGGCAGATGCCGTAGCGGTCGGCGCGGTACTCAACGCGGCCAGCCTTGAGCTCGGAGACCATCTTGGCGACGTCCATGGTCACGGTGCCGAGCTTGGGGTTCGGCATGAGGCCACGGGGACCAAGGATCTTACCGATGCGGCCAACCTTGGCCATCATGTTCGGCGTAGCGATAGCGGCGTCGAAGTTGATCTCGCCCTTCTGAATCTGGGCGACAAGCTCGTCGGAACCGATGATGTCGGCGCCGGCAGCCTCAGCCTCGCGGGCCTTCTCGCCCTCGGCGAAGACGGCAACACGAACGGTCTTGCCGGTGCCGTGGGGCAGGGAGATGGAACCACGGATGTTCTGGTCAGCCTTACGAGTATCGATGCCCAGACGGAAGTGGGCCTCGACGGTCTCGTCGAACTTGGCGGTGTCGAGCTCCTTAATGAGCTTGGCAGCCTGAAGGGGGGTGTAGAGCGTGGCGCGATCGATCTTCTCGGCAGCGGCGTTATAGCTCTTACCATGCTTAGCCATGTGCATTACCTCCTGTGGTTAAACGGGCGTGAGCCCTCCCACATCGTATCGTGTGCCCTATTGCACACATTTAACGGGCGCCCAGGTCGGAGCACCCGTCGTTACCATAAGAAATCGCTACTCAGCGATGGTGACGCCCATGGAACGGGCGGTACCGGCGATGATCTTCTTGGCGGCGTCAATGTCGTTGGCATTGAGGTCCGGCATCTTGATCTCGGCGATCTTGGTGAGCTGCTCCTGGGAGAGCTGACCAACCTTGTCGGCCTGGGGCTTAGCGGAACCAGACTTGAGGTTCAGCTCCTTCTTGATGAGGTGAGCCGCCGGCGGGGTCTTGGTGATGAAGGAGAAGGACTTATCCTCGTAGACAGAGATCTCAACGGGGATGATGTCGCCCTTCTTGTCCTGCGTCTCGGCGTTAAAGGCCTGGCAGAACTGCATGATGTTCACGCCAGCAGCGCCCAGAGCGGGGCCGACGGGAGGAGCGGGGTTAGCTGCACCAGCAGGAATCTGGAGCTTAATGACGTTGGCAACCTTCTTCTCAGCCATGGTCATTCCTTTCGAATCACGAGTGTGAAGTACTTGCTATATCGTAAGCACGCACGTGTTAGAAGCACTCCTGAGATGAGCAGTCACAGAAGAAGCACGCTCGCGCGAACGGACGAAAACTTAAGCGATGACAGCGACCTGGTTAAAGTCGAGCTCGACCGGCGTCTCGCGGCCAAAGATCATCAGCGTGACCTTGAGCTTGCCAGCCTCGGTGTTAACCTCGGAGACCTTGCCATCAAAGTCGGTAAGCGGGCCATCGGTGACGCGGACGGACGTGCCGACCTGAATATCAACCGAGGTGCGCTTGGGCGAATCGCCCTTACCGGGACGACGAGTCATCTTGTTGTACTCGTCGCGGGAAAGCGGAGCGGGCTTGCCGTTGCCGCCTAGGAAACCGGTGACGCCGGGCGTGTTGCGAACACACGTCCACGCATCGTCATCCATCTCCATGCGAACCAGGACATAACCCGGAAAGATCTTAGAATCCTTGGTCTCGCGCTTGCCACCCTCTTTGATCTCGGTGACGCGCTCCATAGGAATCTCGATATCAAAGATACGGTCCTGCATGCCCATGGTCTCGATACGATGCTCGAGATCGGACTTTACGCGGTTCTCGTATCCGGAGTAAGTGTGAACGACGTACCAACGCTTAGACATGGTTTAGCCCCTCAATCCAGAGAACAGAGCAAGAGCCTCGCCAAAGCCAGCATCGAGCAGAGCGATGACGACGCCGACGACGACCAGAGAAGCGCAAACGACGACCGAGTAGTTTACGAGCTCCTTCTTATCAGGCCACGTGACACGCTTCATCTCGGACTTGACCGAAGCGAAATACTTCTTGGTGCGGGCGAAGAAACCAGGCTTCTCGTTCTTCTTGGACTTCGCAGCCTTCTCGTTCTTCTTGGCAACGGCCTTCTTGGCCTCAACCTTGGAGTTGGCGGCAGCGTTGTTGGCAGGCGCCTGCTGCTGTGCCTTCTTCTTGTTCTTCTTGTTGGCCATTTGGGTTACCTCCGCGCAATGCGCTTATACATGAGTAAACCGTAAGCCCCCAAATGGGAGCTTACGGAATAATGACTGGCACGCCAGGAAGGACTCGAACCCTCAACACTCGGTTTTGGAGACCGATGCTCTACCAATTGAACTACTGGCGTATGTGACTAGAGACTAGCGAGTCTCTTTGTGCAGCGTGTGGTGACGGCACCAGGGGCAATACTTCTTGATCTCCATACGATCAGGCATGTTCGACTTGTTCTTGGTCGTCGTATAGTTGCGGCGCTTGCACTCAGTGCACGCAAGAGTAACTAGAGTACGCATTTATCCTGAACCTTTCATTTCCACCCCGTACGGGCACAAGTTGATACTTTATCAGCTCTACGTAAGTGCTGTCAACGAAAACCTCGAGTCAATTGGTTCTCGGTGGATCCATTCATATTTGAAACACATCAATGAAGCCATCGAGATCTAATCGATCCGTCACGTTCAGCTTAAAAGCAAGCCAAGCGTATTCGTCAGGCAAAAAGTCCCGCGTAAAAAGAACCCAGCACCCATATAAGTGCCGGGTTCTCTAAGTCAGCTATATCAAAGAGCAAATTTACTCAATGATCGTGGAGACGATGCCCGAACCGACGGTGTGGCCACCCTCGCGGATAGCGAAGCGCAGGCCCTCCTCCATGGCGATCGGGTGGATGAGGTCGCCCTCGATGGTGATGTGGTCACCAGGCATAGCCATCTCGGTGCCCTCGGGGAGCTTGACCGTACCGGTAACGTCGGTGGTACGGAAGTAGAACTGAGGACGATAACCATCGAAGAACGGGGTATGACGGCCGCCCTCCTCCTTGGTCAGAACGTAGATCTCACCGGTGAACTTGGTGTGCGGGGTAACCGAACCGGGCTTGCAGAGAACCTGGCCGCGCTCGATGTCCTCGCGCTTGATGCCGCGGAGCAGCAGACCGACGTTGTCGCCAGCCTCGCAGAAGTCCATGGACTTACGGAACATCTCGATACCGGTAACGACGGTGTTCTGGGTATCCTTGATGCCGACGATCTCGACGGGCTCGTTGAGCTTGAGCTCACCGCGCTCGACACGGCCGGTAGCAACGGTACCACGGCCGGAGATGGTCATAACGTCCTCAACGGCCATCAGGAACGGGAGGTCGTTGTTACGAGCAGGCGTCGGGATGTACTCGTCGACGGCGTTCATGAGCTCGCGGATAGCGTCCATCCACTTGGCGTCGCCCTCGAGAGCGCCCAGAGCGGAACCACGGATGACGGGGATGTCGTCGCCGGGGAAATCGTACTCGGAGAGGAGCTCACGGGTCTCCATCTCGACGAGGTCGATGAGCTCGTCATCGTCGACCATATCGCACTTGTTCAGGAAGACGACGATGTAAGGAACGCCGACCTGACGGGCGAGCAGGATGTGCTCGCGGGTCTGAGCCATGGGGCCGTCGGTAGCAGCGATGACCAGGATAGCGCCGTCCATCTGAGCAGCGCCGGAGATCATGTTCTTGACGTAGTCAGCGTGGCCCGGGCAGTCAACGTGAGCGTAGTGACGGGCAGCAGTCTCGTACTCGACGTGGGAGACGGAGATCGTAATGCCGCGCTCGCGCTCCTCGGGAGCCTTGTCGATGTTCTCGAACGCAGTGAAGTCAGCCTTGCAGCCCTCGGTCTCGGAGAGAACCTTGGTGATGGCAGCGGTCAGCGTGGTCTTGCCGTGGTCGACGTGACCAATGGTGCCGATGTTAACATGCGGCTTAGTGCGCTCAAACTTCTCTTTGGCCATAAAGCCCTCCTCTAAACAGGTCGTCCCCGGACGGGACTTTGCCTTTATACCATAGTGGCCTCTCAACATACTATTGAGAAGCCACCGTGTTACCTATGGTAGCGGTGACTGGATTCGAACCAGTGACGCCACGGGTATGAACCGTGTGCTCTAACCAACTGAGCTACACCGCCGGATGGAGCCTGCAACCAGACTTGAACTGGTGACCTCTTCGTTACCAACGAAGTGCTCTACCGACTGAGCTATACAGGCACTTGACGGGTGGGAGCTATAGGATTCGAACCTATGTAGGCAGAGCCAACGGGTTTACAGCCCGTCCCCATTAACCACTCGGGCAAACTCCCAATCGTTCAAGTATCCGCAGGTCCTTTGGTCTTTTGGACCGCCGCCCCCGCGAACGAAAAAGATAATACGATGCAACCTTGGGGGCTGTCAACGAAAACCTCTAGATACACGGTTCCGGGCGTATCTATATACCTTTGACCTGCGGTTTTGTTGAGTTTGGATATGAAGGACGCTGGATTTGCATGTAGCGGTAACATTTCCCGAGGGAACACTTTGTCGTAGTGGAGTACGCTGGCTGGAACGAACTTCGATAACGACCCTCTTGCACTATTACATAAGTTGCAATCGGGCTTCCACGGCACAATCGAGCGTGGATTTTCTCCCGGTTGACATCGAGCGTGGATAATCTCCCACTTTTGGCGTGTTTCTGAGGCCAAAGTGGCAGATTATCCACGCTCATTCTCTAGGCGGGAGAACTATAGAGCCGAACTACTCGGGCCAGGCCAAAGTAGACCCATAGAGCGGCTCCCCCTTGGTGCAGGGGTAGCGACTCAAGTAACACGACGATAGCAAGTCGAAGAAATAAGTCATGGCATATTTCGAATAAACGCCGAGTCGGTCAATTCCGTTTCCCGCATTACCAAGACGATATACACGGTCAAAAGACCTCGATTTGTCATCGTTGCTAAACGCAGTAATTAGAATCTTCCTGCCCGAACGGCAATCAAGATACTCACGTGCCTGTGACGCAAATAGCCCGGAGACCGATACGAGAATTATCAATGACTGCGAAACGTCTCCCATGTTTTTCAATTCCGCGACGTTAGCCCCAGCAACTATGCGAACTATCTTGCCCGCATAAAACATTTCCTGCTGAAATCGTACGAGATTGGCGCTCACATTATTGGTGCACCAGATTTCAACGTTTTTATGGCCATCAATTTCGTCGGCAAGGTGCTTAATAGCGATATCGGACACGCCGCTTTCAACCTCAGCGAACATCTCGATCATGCGAACGTCGAGCTCTGCCCTGTACTCCTCGTAGCCAAATTCCTCCTCTCGATGGCTTAAGTCGCTTGGAAAGACTGATTGAGTAAATGATTCTTTCAAATCGCTAAGAGACTGGTAGCCCAATCGATTGCAGAAACGACGAACAGCGGAACGGGTCACGAATGCATCGCGGGTTATTGCGGCAACATTGATTTCGCTCGAACGCCTAATGTGAGCGATGAGATATCGAGCGATGGCGGCATCGTTTGACCCAAACTCGCTGTTGATGATTGAGCTAATGCGATTGAGCACATCGAAGTCATTGATATTCACGTGATCCCTCTTTCCGCTCTCCTCGAAATCATGGTTCATTTATTGAATCAAACAGCTTTGGTCGTTCTCCTATGATTCAAATCAGTTGACGTCATCTTAATCGTAATTCCGCCACACGTATCCACCGTGTTGAATGATGGAAAGGGGATTCATGGACAACGTGAACAACATGCCGTTTCTCTGGGGTTCCGCCACGGCGTCTTATCAGTGCGAGGGTGCCTGGAACGAAGACGGCAAAGGCCTTGGTGAGTGGGATTTCTTTAGCCACACAAGCAATAAGAACATCAACCATGTTGACGGTGATGTATCTTGCGACTTCTACCATCGCTATGAAGAAGATATCCGCATGATGAAAGAAGGCGGACAAAACACTTATCGCTTCTCTCTTTCATGGAGTCGAATCATCCCCACGGGTATCGGCGAAGTGAATGAAGAGGGTATCGATTTTTATAATCGGGTCATTGATTGTTGCCTCGAAAATGGCATAGAGCCCAACGTTACGCTGTTCCATTACGATCTACCATTCACGCTTGCTTGCAAAGGCGGATGGCTGAACAACGACATGGCAGAGTGGTTCTGCAAATACGCCAAGATTTGCTTTGAGCGCTTTGGAGACCGCGTCAAAATCTGGGCTACCGTTAACGAGCCGCATTTCTACAGCTACTGCGTAAACATGTTGGGCAACTATCCCCCCAATCGATCGCTCGACGTTCAGTCGTACATGCAGTTTCAGTACAACCTGATGCGCGCGAGCGCACTCGCAGTCCGAACATATCGTCAAATGGGCTACGACGGCATCATCGGCGCCGTCCACGATGGCGGCGTTGTCGAACTCGACCCGGCAACCGAGCACCCTGATGACGTATTTCGATACGCAGACTTTTTCGCCAATCGCATGATTCTGGCACCAGCGCTTCAGGGTCAACTGCCGCCAGAAATGGACGAAATCCTTGAAAAACTTGGCGTCTCGCTCTATCGATCCCCAAATGACGTAGAAGAATTCAGAGACGGTAAAGTCGATTTTATTGGACTCAACGTGTATTGCCGAGAGTATGTAACCGACTGGCACGGTGGAGAGCTTGCCGTTTCGGCGAACAATAAGGGCGGTTCGAGCAAAAAGGTCGAAGGAAAATGCATTGCGCCCTTGTTTGAAAGCGCCCGCGACAGCAATGTTCCCCGCAATAAATGGGGCCGCGAAATACTCCCAGGTTGCATGTATTCAACCATCATGGATGTCCACGAGCGCTATGACGCGCCCCGCATCTTTATTACGGAAAACGGACATGGCGCCTATGAGCAACCAGACGCAGACGGAATGATCCACGATGATGACCGCATCGAGCTTCTGGGCCAGTTCATCGAGCACATGATGAGGGCTAAGCGCGACGGCGCGCGCGTTGAGGGCTACTACCTCTGGTCGACGATGGATCTGTATAGCTGGATCAACGGCTACGAAAAACGATACGGACTTGTCCATATCGACTTCGAGAACAATCTGGAGCGCACCCCCAAAAAGAGCTGGTATTGGTACCGAGACCTTATCTCGAAGTATCAGGAGCAGGAAGGTTAGGAGAAAGAGATGAAATATCAGGCAATGTCCGAAACAGTCCTAAAGGCTGTTGGCGGCAAAGAGAACATTACATCGGTAACTCATTGTGCGACGCGCCTTCGCATCGACGCACGAGACACCTCGATCATCGATCTCCAGCTCGCCAAATCGGCCGATCAGGCGCTCGGGGCAGTAGTCAGCGGTGGCCAGCTTCAGGTGATCATCGGCCCCAACGTCACCGAGGCTTACAACGACTTCCTCGACTTCGCGGGAATCGAAGTCGGCGGTGGCACGGTTGCCGACGATGCCCAAACCGCCAAAGACCTTGCAGAAGGCATTAAAAGCGGTAACACCGCCATGGGCTTGATTGAGAAATTCGGGAACGTCTCTGCACAGGTATTCATGCCCATCGTCCCGGCGCTCATCGTTGGCGGACTCATTCTTTCGATCAAGAATCTCCTGGTCAATTATTGCGGATTGAGCACCGATAGCGGAACCGCCCAGGTCCTGTTGGCGATCTTTAGCGCTTCGTTTAGCTTCTTACCCGTTTATCTTGGTTATCAGCTCGCGGCCGTCATGAAGATGCAGCCCATCATGGGCGCATTGCTGGGCGCGATCATGATCAGCTCGTCCATTAGCGGTGCCGAGGGTCTCGACTTTCTTGGTATTCCCATCCCGACGAACGACTATTCGAGTACGGTAGTGCCCATCGTACTGGGCGTTGTATTCATGTACTTTGTCGACCGCGGCCTTCAGAAGATTATTCCCGACGTTACCAAACTGTTCTTGAAGCCGCTGCTCACCATGATCATCGTCGTGCCCGTCGAGCTTATTATCCTTGGCCCCGCCGGCAGCATGATGGGCTACGCGCTGAGCGATGCCGTCACGTGGCTTATGGACAACGTGGCATTTATCGCTACTCCGATCCTGGCAGCCCTTAACCCCTATTTCGTCATGCTCGGTCTCGATAAGGCTTACATCGCAATCGAAGTTACGAGCCTGGCGCAGCTCGGTTGGGCACCCATTATCTTTGGATTCATCTCGAACCTCTGCATTGGCGGCACGAGCCTCGCCCTGGCAACTGCCATGAAGGGAAACAAAGAGAAGAGGGGTATGGTCACCACGGTTGCCGTCACCGCACTCTGTGGCGTAACCGAGCCCGCGTTCTACGGTTGCCTCATCGAGCGTCCCCGCCTGCTTGTCGGCACGGCAATCGGCGCGCTCTGCGCTGGACTCCCTGCAGGCATCTTTGTTCTGAAAGAGTATGTTGCGGGAGCATGCCCCGGCCTTCTTTCGGCACTCATCTTTATCGCTCCCGATGGGTCCATGGGTAACTTCGTGCTGGCATGCGTTGTCGCCATCATCGCCATCGTCGTCTCCTTCATCGCTGCACGCGTGATCATCAAGAAGAACCCCAGCTATATTGAGTAGATGCCCGCTGTTTGCATTGGGGACATCCTCGGCAGACCATTAGCAAGAACCCAAGAAGTTCCTTAGGAGCTCGATTAATCCATTCGGATTCCTGAGGCACAAACGGCCCCGATTCCACAATGAAATCGGGGCCGTTGTTTCTAAAGCCGTCGATAGACAATCGGTGTTTACCTTAGCTCCCTATCCAAGTTAATTATCCACGCTCGTTCTCCGGTCGGGAGATTTTCTTCGCTCGCGTATCCAGAAATCCACGCTCGAGCAGGACATCCAGATCCGCGCCCGCCCTTGTCTCGATCTGTAACAGCAAGAGGCCTATTCCGCTTCTACATGTTACAGATCAAGATATTCCTAAAACACCCTAAGTTTCATCTCAATCTGTAACAGTTAGATGCCGAATATCGGTCTTGGTGTTACAGATTTAGACAAACTGGAGGACGAGACAAACCAAAAACGGGATGGGCGCTAACCCGATGGCGCACCACCTAAATAGAAACGGGCTCTGTCCCATATAGAGACAGAGCCCGAAACTCTCATGGAGCCAGTGACAGGAATCGAACCCGCAACCCACTGATTACAAATCAGTTGCGCTACCGTTGCGCCACACTGGCACACTTGGCGCTTTCGCGCGAAGCCTGTTTAGGATAAAGGAATTGAGGACGGGGCGCAACAGGCCCTTCGACCGACCACATCTCAAAAACCGTTCGTCAGAACGAACAGTTTTATCTGTTCGTCAAAACATAAACCTATTCGTTTTGACAGCTGCAAACCCGCAACCCACTGATTACAAATCAGCGGGTAGACCAATCTAGGAAACGGCTCTCTGCCGCAACTCCCCTACCGTCCGCGCAGGGCCTTGAGCTTGGCCAGGGCATCGGGGCTCAGGCGACTGCCCAGGGTCATCTTGATCTGCGGGGCTTCCTCGGCCTCGTGAACGTCGTTGTCGATCTGTTTGATCTCGTCCACCAGCATACGGCTCGAGATGCGCGTGACGCCCTTGCCCATGACGACGGCCTGTATTGTGCCGTCACTCGATACCACGGAGCACGCGCGGCCTTCCTCACGCGCCTCGATGCAGAGCTTCTGCACCACGGTATCGGCAGAGACGCCCGTCGGCGAGAACTCGATGCGCACGCCGCGGGCCGGTAGGTTGGGGCGCTCGTTGGAGATGTTGCCCGCGCCGTCGAACACGATCACGGCCTCGTAACGGCCCTGGGCAAACGCCGCGACATCGTTGATAAGCGCAGTACGAGCCATATCGTGGACGTCGCTGGAATATGGATCGTCGGAATGGTCGTAGACGAGCTTTTCGTAGCGCGGCGTGCAGTGAATCACGTTGTAGCCGTCGACCACCAGCAGCTCGGGCTTATTGGAGTGCACCGTCGAGACCGGGTCGGCGATGGCCTGCGCAAACGCATTGCCGCCCACGCCATAGGTCGCGGCCGAAACAATCGGCTTGGCCGAGCCCTCGCCAAAGCGCTTGGCCTTGGACTTGGCGCGGTTCTTCTTGGACATGCGCTACTCCTCCCCCATGAGCTCGCCGGCATTGCGGCGCAGCCACTCAAAGCACAGCGCGGTGGTCGCCTGGGCCACGTTGAGACTCTCGGTCATGCCGCGCTGGGGAAGCTTGGTCAAAAAGTCGCATTTCTCGAGCACCAGGCGCGAGATGCCGTCGCCCTCGGAGCCCATGACGAGCGCAACGCGGCCCTCGAAGGGAGCATCCCAGCAGCTGCCCTCGGCGTGCTCGGAAGCACCGCCCACCCAAAAGCCGGCGGCCTTGAGGTCGTCAAGCGCTCGGGCGATATTGGGAACCTGCGCGATGGGCAGGTGCATGACGGCACCAGCGGAGGTTTTGTAGCTGCCCACGGTCACACCGGCGGCGCGCTTGTTGGCAATGATGACGCCCGCTGCGCCCACGACCTCGGCAGAGCGCACGATCGCACCAAAATTGCCATCGTCGGTCACATGGTCGAGCACGACGACGAGCGCCGGTCCTTCACCCGCGCGATCGAGAATATCGGCGACATCGGCATAGGGGAAATTGCCCACCTCGAGCGCAATGCCCTGGTGAGCGCCATGGCTCGACAGCGCATCGAGCTGCGTGCGCGGCACATACTTAATGCGGACGTCCGCGGCGTTGAGGTCGTCGACCAGGCGCGACAAGGCGGCATCGCGCTCCCCGCCCTCGGCGATGAGCGCGCACTTGACGGGAAAGCCGGTACGCAGTGCCTCGGCGGCAGCACGACGACCTTCGATAAACTCGCCCTTGGGAACCTGAACGTTGTCGCGGTTGCGATCTCGCTGCGAACGCGCAGCCTGGGCTTGGGAGCGCTCGCGCTGGCCCTTGGGAGTGGCAGCGCGGTCGTTGCGGCGAATCGGACGCGAGCCAGAAGCAGCCTGCTTGCCTCCACGCGGTGCACGTTTGCGATTGTCGGCCATAAAACGGCCTCCTTAAATAGATAACGAACAAGAATCGACCGTCCGAGCCACGGCACCTTGCCTTTCAATCGTTGGGCATGACCACCAGGTCTATGCCCTCCTCTTTCAAGGCAATCTGCCGCACCTCGAACGGTCGACAAATACTAGAGACTCTTAATACGAGTACCCGCGGCCGTATCTTCAATCGTCAGGCCCAGGTCCTTGAGCTGGTCGCGGATGGCGTCGGCCAGATCCCAGTTCTTGGCGGCACGGGCCTCGGCACGGGCCTCGAGAATCTTGGCAGCGGCCTCGTCCACGTCGTCACCCGTGTAGGCGACCAGGCCGGCGGCAACGCCCAGCAGGCCCAGCGGCAACTCGACCTTGGGCTCGGGGAGCTCGACGCCAAACGTATCGAGCAGCTCGACCAGCGTATCGGCAGCAGCAAGCGCAGCGGCCTTGTCGGCAGCGTCGCCCGCCTGCTCCAGGTACTGGTTGCACTCGGTCACAAAGCCAAAGACAGCACCCATGGCACCGGCAGTGTTAAAGTCGTCGTCCATGCACTCCTTAAAGGCGGCACGGGCCTCGGCGGCCTTAGCGGCAAACGCCTCGGATGCTGCCTCATCGGCATCGGCCGTCGCATGGTTCGCGGCCCAGCGCAGGTTCTCGACCGTACCGGCAATGCGTGTGAGCGAGTTCTCGGCACCATCCAGACGCTCCCAGGAGAAGTCAAGCGGCGAGCGATAACTCGTCTGCAGCATCAGCAGGCGCAGGGCCGCGGCAGAGTGCTGTTCGAGCACCTCGGCCAGCGTAAAGAAGTTTCCGAGCGACTTGGACATCTTCTCGCCGTCGACCAGCAGCATGCCCGTGTGCATCCAGGTGTTGGAGAAGCCCTGGTGCCAGGCGCAGGTGGCCTGAGCGCACTCGTTCTCGTGATGCGGGAAGGCAAGGTCGGAGCCGCCGCCGTGGATGTCGATCGGAGTGCCCAGGTAGCGATGCACCATGGCGGCGCACTCGGTGTGCCAACCGGGACGGCCTTCGCCCCAGGGGCTCGGCCAGCTGGGTTCGCCGGGCTTAGCGGCCTTCCACAGGGCAAAGTCGAGCGGATCGTTCTTGTCCTCGTTCTCCTCGATGCGCGCGCCAACCATAAGGTCGTCGATGTTGCGGCCCGAGACCTGACCATAGTTGGGATCGCTGCGCACGGCAAAGTACACATCGCCGTTATCGGCTGCGTAAGCGTGGCCCTGCTCGATAAGCGTCTTGATCATGGCGATCATGGGGCCGATCTCCTTGGTGGCGCGGGGGCGCACATCGGGATCGAGCACGTTGGCGGCGCGCATGACGCCGATAAACTTGTCGGAGAACTCCGTCGCGACCTCGGCGGCCGTTCGGCCCTGCTCGTTGGCGCGCTTGATGATCTTGTCATCGACATCGGTGAGGTTCTGGGCGAACGTGACCTCGTAGCCGCTCGCGATGAGCCAGCGACGAATCACGTCAAAGCTGATGAACGTGCGGGCATTGCCGATGTGGATGTTGTCGTAGACCGTGGGGCCGCACACGTACATGCGGACCTTGCCGGACTCGATGGGCTGGAACTCTTCCTTTTTATGGGTAGCGCTGTTGTAGATACGCATTCGTTACTCCTTAACGGTTTTCTGTAGCAGGCAGACGGCCCAGGCACCGATTCCCTCGCCCTGGCCTTCCCAACCGAGCTTTTCGGTCGTAGTGGCGGCGACGCCCACGTTTTCGACGTCGACGCCCAGGGCATGGGCAAGGTTGGCGCGCATGGCATCGCGGTGCGGGGTGATCTTGGGTTGCTGACAGGCAATGGTGCAATCGGCATCGACAAACTCGAAGCCCAGTTCGCGCGCGTAGTCCATCACGCGAGCGAGCAGCACCATCGAATCGGCACCCTCATAGGCGGGGTCGGTATCGGGGAATAGCTTGCCGATGTCTCCCCCGCGGCAGGCGCCCAGAATGGCGTCGGCCAAGGCGTGCGCGAGCACATCGGCATCCGAGTGGCCCAGCAGGCCGCGCTCGTAGGGAATGTCAACACCGCCGATGATACATCGACGCCCCTCCACCAGACGGTGGACGTCGTAGCCATGGCCAATGCGCAGGTTACTGAACATGGGGAAGGTCCTCTCCCTCGGCCATACGGCCAAGCAGAATCGCGGTTACGGGACGAAGGTCCTCGGGCACCGTCACCTTTAGGTTGTCGCGTGGGCTCTGGACGCAGCGGACGCGCCCACCCATGCGCTCGACCAGCGATGAATCGTCGGTACCGATAAAGCCCTCGGCAATCGCCGCGGCGTGAGCGCGCTTCATGGCGTCGACGCTAAAGATCTGCGGCGTCTGCGCGGCCCAATAGAGCTCGCGCGGCGGCGTCTCGACGATGTTGTCGCCATCGACGATCTTGAGCGTATCGATCGCGGGCTGACCGCACACGACACCGTCGAGGGCACGGTCGCTCACGAGCACGTCGATAGCGTGGTCGATAGCCTCGGTCGTAATGAGCGGACGGGCGCCATCGTGGATGGCGACATATTCAAAGCCCGCCGGCACCGCGTGCACGCCGGCGCGGGTGGAATCCTGGCGGGTCTCGCCGGCATCGGCAAAGCTGATGGGCGTGCTATACGAATACGGGCTGATGGCCAGGCGGCGCATCTCGGCACGACGCTCGGCAGGGCAAACCACGACGATGTGGCCGACCTTATTGCTACGGTCAAATGCGCGGATGGACCAGCTCATAAGCGGACGACCCGCTACATTGACGAGCTGCTTGCCACCGGGGTTACCAAAGCGCTGGCCGCTGCCACCGGCAACGACCACGGCGCATACGGGCGCCATTATGCGTTCCCCTGTTTGGTGCCCTTCATGCGGTACAGGGAGTCCGCAAGAATGGCAGGGTTGTTAACGCCAAAGTCGCCCAGGCGCTCCGGATCCTCGCTGATGTCGTCCATGAGCTCCTGCAGCGATCCATACTCGTCGACGATTTTCTCGGCCACGCCGTCGCGCACGACGGACACGCGCGAAAGCGTGCGCAGGCCCAGCGGTGTCATGACGGAGTCCTCGTCCAGGTCGTCGTAACCCAGAACCGCCGCCACATGCTGCGGGTCGGACAAGTCCTTGGGCGTCATACGGCTCAGGTTGGCGCGGATCTTTTCGGCATTGGCCTCGGAAGAATCGCTCGCGTAGTCGCGAATCATCAGGTCGTACTCGGTATCCATGCTGGAGCCGGCGAGCTGCTCGAGCTGCATCTGCACGAGCTTGCCCTGGTTGCCCAACTTGACAATGCAATCCTTAAGCTCAGTCTTTGCCTGCTGCATGATCTCGAAACTCGAGAAAATGCCGGTGATGTCGGCGAGCGTAACGTAGTCGTCGAGCTCGAGGGCCGTCAGACGCAGCAGGGAGCGGTCGAGCGACTGACGGGTAGTCTGGAGCGTGGCGACGAGCTGGTTGACCGAGCTCATGATGGTGGTGACGGGCTGGATCTCGTAGCTCTTGCCGTGAACGTACACGTTGACGACGGCACGACGGGCCGAGACCGAGATCACGATGGCATCCGTGAGCACCGACATGCGGGCGGCGGTGCGGTGACGCATGCCCGTCTCACTCGTGGCGAGTGAGGGATCGGGATTGAGGTGGAAGTTGGCGCGCAGGATCTGGGTGAGGTCGCCGTCGATGACGATGGCGCCGTCCATCTTGGAAAGCTCGAACAGGCGGTTCGAGGTAAACGAAATGTTGAGCGGGAAGCCGTCGTTACCAGCAGCGAGCACGTTTTCGGTGTCGCCGACGCAAATAAGAGCGCCCAGGTGACCAGCGATGATCATGTCGAGGGCGGTGCGGATCGGCTGGCCAGGTGCCGTCAGGCGGATGGCCTGTTCCATACGCTTTTGCAGCTCGTTCTTATCCAAGGCATCGCTCCCATCGTATACGCTCCATAAACGTCAATAAGTTTCTCACGGTTTGCCTCTGTGACGCCCGCAAAATCCGATGCTTACAGAATGAGCGAACACAGCTGAGAGCCCCAATCCAAATGAGCTGCTTATGTGGTAGCATCGGGATTCGCATAAATGAGGGAGTAGTCGCGTGATCGGGTTCGCCTCCGGTGGCGCGGCAAGTCAACACACTGGCCGATGCGGCCTGGCTTGCCTTAATGAACGAGACTCGTGGCTGTGCGCGCAACGCGTACGCCACGGGTCTTTTTTGTTACTCCCCCAAGAGGTACACGCGGGCCCGCCCGCAGAGAGGGAGCCAGACTATGGGACTCGCAGAGCTCGTACTGCTCGCCGTTGGCCTTTCGATGGATGCCTTTGCCGTATCCATCTGCAAGGGCCTTGGCATGAAGAAGATCAACCTTAAAGTCGCCGTGGTGCTCGGCCTGTTCTTTGGCGGCTTTCAGGCCGGCATGCCCGTAATCGGATGGGCGCTCGGCAGTCAATTCATGGGCATCATCGGACCCATCGACCATTGGATCGCCTTTATCCTTTTGGCCTTCATCGGCGGCAAAATGCTGTGGGAAGCCTTTACCGATGACGAGGATGAAGGCGACGGCAAGGATGCCGAAAAGATTGACCTGGGCGAGTACCTGATCCTCGCCATCGCCACCTCAATCGACGCCCTAGCCGTAGGCATCTCATTTGCGGCGCTCTCAGTCGACATCATGCCCGCCGTGTCGCTCATCGGCATCACGACCTTTATCTTCTCCGTCGCCGGCGTAGCGATCGGCCACACCTTTGGCGCGCGCTACGAAAAGCCCGCCACCATCGTGGGTGGCGTCGTGCTCATCCTCATCGGGCTTAAGATCTTGCTTGAGCATCTGGGGATTTTGGCGCTGTAACGCCAAACGCAATCGCTCAAAACTCAACGCCAGTACAAGGCCTCATGCAAAGTTTTGCATGAGGCCTTTTCGTGCAGACTTTTGCATGTCATACTGATATGCAAAAGTCTGCATGTTGGAGATCGCCATGGATACCCTTCCCATCACCACACCACGCCAAGCTGGCATCTACGTGCGCCAGGCACGCGAGGCTCAGGGTCTCACCCGTGCCGCCCTCGCCAAAACGGCCAGTGTTTCGGAGCGCCTGCTCGCATCGCTCGAGCTAGGAGACGCCACCGGCATTCGACTCGACAAGTTGCTGTCCGTCTTTAACGCACTCGGCATAGGTCTCTTTGCGCAAAGCGATAACGACTCCATCGCATCGCCCTCCGAACATCCGACGACGAAAGCGGACCTCCCTATCGCGAACTCGAATGCCCTGCCAAAGCCAAGCGTAGGCAGACGACCCGCTCGACAGGGAACGCCATCTTCCTATGGTGCCTTGCTGGCCCAAATCGCAGCCGAGCAAGGCCTTTCCGACACTTCAGACCTCTCCTTTGGCTGTAAGGTTGTGAAATAAATGGCAGAGATGGAGCTTGCGACCCTCATTTGTGGCGAAATCGCAGGCACTCTCCGGCAAGACGAGCATGGACTCTGCAGCTTTGTATACGCCCCAACCTATCGCGGAGCACCACTATCGCTTACAATGCCGCTTTCCAATCGCACGTATGGCCATAACATCGTCCGCCCGTTCCTATTTGGCCTTTTGCCCGACAGCCAAGAGCAGCGCCGCGCTATTGCCGCCGAGCATGACGTTGCATCCAACAACCCCGTCGCCCTCTTGTGCCATATCGGTCTTGACTGCGCAGGGGCCGTTCAGTTTTGTCGAACCGATCAATTAGGCGCCGCCCGCGGCAGGGTCTCGGCATACCGCCCGCTTACCAATTCTCAAATCGCTCACAAGCTCAAAGCAATTCGCGATGACGAAAGAGAGACATGGATGGGCTCCAACGAAAGCTGGTCCCTGGGCGGCAACCAAGGCAAATTTGCACTAGCTTGGCATGATGGCCAATGGTGCGAATGTCTAGGGTCATCCCCCACTACCCATATCTTCAAAAATGGTGTCGTTGGGTTCAAACATCAGGCCTTAAACGAATTCGTCTGCATGAAAACGGCTCGGCGTGTTGGCATTCCAACTGCCAACGTCTCCTATTGCACATTTGAAGACGAAGCCGCGCTCGTCGTTGAACGGTACGACAGAATGGTCAATAGCAGCGGAAATATCGAAAGGCTGCATCAGGAGGACTTTTGCCAGGCGCTCGGTGTATTGCCAAGCCAGAAATACACCGCCGACGGAGGACCAACCACACGAGACATCCAAGAACGACTGATTAACACAGTCCCCCACCACATGAATCTTGTGCTTTTTACCTATATGTTGTTCTATAACGCCATTATCGGAGCGCCTGACGCACACGCTAAAAACTACTCGCTCATCCTAGGTAAAGGCACAAACGCAGCGCTCGCACCCATGTACGATGTCGCATCGGGCTTGGCGTACGAGCGTATGCGCCGCCGGGCGCGCCTTGCCATGAGCGTTGGCGGCGAAAATCGAGTGGGGCGCATCGGTCCAGGCGCTATCCGCCGATACCACGGTATGGGCGACCCCGCGCTGGAGGCGGCGCTCACCGATGCCGGGCTATCCGAGAAGTTTTGCTTTGCGACCATGATGGACCTCGCCTACGAGGTGCCCATTTGCATGGAAGAGATCATGGACGAATACGCCGACCTGCCCGGCATGGCGGACCTGCGCGAGCACATGCTCGGCCCCGTCCGCGAAAACTGCCAGCGCACCCTCGACCTCATCAAGGCGGATATGGGCTAGGCGCCAATCAATCCACATTTCTTAAAAGAAGAGGGGGCACCCGTCGCAAAAGTTCGGATGCCCCCTCTCGTAATGTCATTTGCAATCCGCTAGCACGTGGCTCGAACTGCTGCTAGCGCGACCCTTACGCGGCAAGGCGCTTGAGGACGTCGATGAGCAGCTCGTAGAAGCGCTCGGCAGAAGCGAGCTCCATGCTCTCGTCCGGGGTGTGGACATCGGAGAGCGTCGGGCCCACGGCGATGGCGTCCAGGCCGTGCAGGGCCTCAGCAAACAGGCCGCACTCAAGGCCGGCGTGAATGGACTCGATGCGCAGCTCGGAGCCAAAGAGCTCGCGATAGCTCTCGACAAAAACGTCGCGGACCGGCGAATGCTCGGCATAGCTCCAGCCGGGATACTCGAACTCGAACTTGGCGTCGAAGCCCAAGACATCGGCCAGCGTCTGCAGGCGGTCCTTGAACTCGTTCTGCAGCGAGGTGATCGAGGAGCGCGGGGACAGCATGATCTTGACCTGGTCGTCGGAAGTGGCGACCACGCCGATGTTGGAGGAAACCTCGACGGAGCCGTCGGTGGCGACGTTGCGGCGAATCACGCCATTAGGGGCAAGACGCAGGGCGCGGATGAGGGCAAGCGCGGACTTCTGATCCATGGCCTCGACCTCGGCGTCGTCGGCAATCTCGACGGTGCAGGTAAAGCCGGGGTCGAAGACCTCGAGCTCGGCAGTGACGTCGGCGATGATGTCCTTTGCGATCTGGGCCGCGGCCTCGGCGGCAGCGTGGTCGGCGTAAACCAGCTCGGCCTTGCACTCACGGTTGATGGCGTTGTCCTTAGTGCCGCCGTTAAAGCTGACGATGGCGGGCTCGCCGGCGACCATCAGGCGGTCGATGATGCGGGCCATGATGAGGTTGCCGTTGCCGCGCTCCAGGTTGATATCGTTGCCGGAATGACCACCCAGTAGGCCGGAGATGTCGAGCGTGAGGGTGCTGCCGGTCTTGTGCTCGCGCACGATGGGGCAGGTGTAGGTAACAACGACGCCGCCGGCGCAGCTGACGGTGGCAACGCCCTCTTCCTCGGAGTCAAGGTTAATCATGGTGCGGGCGCTAATCTGGGACTTGTCGAGCGTCTCGGCGCCGACCAGGCCAGTCTCCTCGTCGGTGGTGAATACGCACTCGAGGGCGGGGTGAACGATCGAATCGTCATCGAGAACAGTGAGCATCAGAGCGACGGCGATACCGTTGTCGGCGCCCAGGGTAGTGCCGTTAGCGGTGAGGACGCCGTCCTTGACGACCAGGTCGATACCGTCGGTCGTAAAGTCGTGCTCAACAGAGCCCAACTTGTCGCACACCATATCGATGTGGCCCTGCAGCATCACGGTCGGGGCATTCTCGGCGCCGGCAGAAGCGGGCTTGCGAATGATGACGTTGTAGACCTCGTCCTGGTACACATCGAGGCCGCGCTCCTTGGCAAACGCAACCAGGAAATCGCTGATGCCCTTCTCGTTGCCAGACCCACGGGGGATCGCGCTGACCTCCTCAAAGAAATGGAACAGCTGGGCGGGCTCGTAGCCGGTGATCTTGTAATCCATGGTGCCTCCTTGGCGCAACTGGTTAGACAGTAAGACATGCGCCTTGTATATTCCCAGACTTTGCGTGCATAAACCAGTCGAAAACGCCGAGCGCCCTTGCATCATCGGCTAACGGCGGGAAGACGCCACTTTATTAAGATAAAGCAGGTTAGACGGGCCGCGCCGAAGGGACGTTGGACCCTTCAACCAACCTCAACGCTTGATCAACGTTTATGCATACGCCATTGATATGTTTAATGAGCCCTACTTTGAACGAAGGGGGCTTTCCAACAGAAAAAGGGCGCTCCTTTGGAACGCCCTCGTGGACACAAGGTTTTGTTACGCCCTACAGCGCGCCGGAACCGGCTTGCATCATGCCGCCGGGGCCCGAGGTCACGCCGCCGCTCACGGGCGCGGCGTTGCCGGTGTGCGGTGCCGCCGGGGCGGTATCGCCACCGAGCGTACCTGCCGGACGCGGCGCCGGAATCTCGCCCGTGCCGTGGCTAAAGACGAACTTGCCATCGGCCACGTCGCACAGGACGGTATCGCCCTCGCCCCACTCGCCGGCCAGCAGCTCCTCGGACAGCGGGTCCTCAATGAGCTTTTGGATGGCGCGGCGCAGCGGACGCGCGCCATTGGTGAGGTCGGTGCCCTCGGCCACAATCTTGTCGTAGGCCGCATCGGTGAGCTTGATGTTCATGCCGTTGGCAATCAGGCGTTGACGCAAGTCGTCCACCAGCAGGTGCGCGATCTTGGTCAGATTCTCGCCCGAAAGCTTCTGGAACACCACGATGTCGTCGATGCGGTTGAGCAGCTCGGGGCGGAACAGGCGCTTGAGCTCGCCCATGGCGCGGCCGCGGATCTCACTCGAGGTGAGGCCCTGCTCGCCGGTGGTGCCAAAGCCAACGCTTGCATCCTGCGCAATCTCGCGGGCGCCCACGTTGGATGTCATGATGATCACGGTGTTGCGGAAGTCGACCGTCTTGCCCTGGCTATCGGTCAGACGACCCTCCTCCAGCACCTGCAGCAGGATGTTGAAGATATCGGGGTGCGCCTTCTCGATCTCGTCGAACAGCACGACCGAGTACGGGTGGCGACGAACGGCCTTGGTGAGCTGGCCGCCCTCGTCGTGACCGACGTAACCCGGAGGGCTACCGATGAGCTTGGAGACCTCGAACTCGCTACCGAACTCGGACATGTCGAAGCTGATGAGTGCGTCCTTGCTGCCAAAGAGGTACTCGGCGAGCGTCTTGGCGAGCTCGGTCTTGCCCGTGCCGGTGGGACCCAGGAAGATAAAGCTGCCGCCGGGGCGACGCGGATCCTTGAGCGGCGAGCGGCTGCGGCGCACGGCCTTGGCAACTGCCTCGACAGCCTCATCCTGACCGATGATACGTGTCTTGAGCACGCTTTCGGCCTGCAGCAGGCGCCGGCTCTCGCTCTCGGTAAGCGAGGACACCGGCACGCCCGAGGTCACGGACACGATATCGGCGATCTGGGAGACATCGATGGTGAGCGGGCTGGCGTCGAGCTCGGCCGTCCAGGCAGCCTTGGCCTCGGCGAGTTCAATCTCGGCAGCCTTCTGCTGCTCGGTGATCTCGGCGGCCTTGTTCATGTCGTCGCTCTCGGTGGCCTCCTGCGCGGCGGCCTTGAGCTCCTCGATACGATGCTCGGCCTCGCGCACCGGCTCGGGCGCGCGATTCGCGGCGATGCGAACGCGGGCACCGGCCTCGTCGATGAGGTCGATTGCCTTATCGGGCAGGAAGCGATCCTGGATGTAGCGGTTGGAGAGGTTCGCGGCGGCCTCGATGGCACCCTGCGTGTAACGCACGTGGTGGTGCTCCTCGTAGCGTGGCTTGAGCGCAGTCAGAATCTTGACGGTGTCCTCGACACTCGGCTCCTCGACATCGATGGTCTGGAAGCGACGCTCGAAGGCCGGGTCCTTGGTGAGGTACTTGCGGAATTCCTCGGCCGTGGTGGCGCCGATAATCTGGAAGGCACCGCGCGCGAGCACAGGCTTGAGCATGGAGCTCGCGTCGATGGAGCCCTCGGCAGAACCGGCACCGATGATGGTGTGCATCTCGTCGATAAACAGGATGACGTCGTCGGCTTCGGTTGCCTCCTGGATTACGTTCTTGAGGCGCTCCTCAAACTCACCGCGATACTTGGCGCCCGCCACGAGGCCCGGCAAGTCGAGCGTCCAGATGTTCTGGTTCATAAGGTTCTCGGGCACGTTGCCGGCTGCAATCTGCTGAGCCAGACCCTCGACGATGGCCGTCTTGCCCACGCCGGGGTCGCCCAGAATGAGTGGGTTGTTCTTGGTGCGGCGCGAAAGGATCTCCATCATACGCTGGACTTCCTTTTCGCGGCCGATCACCGGATCGAGTTCGCCGTCGCGCGCCTTCTGCGTAAGGTTGGTCGCGAACTGCTTAAGTGTATCGGCGCCGCTCCCCTTTTGCTGGGAGGCATCCGAGCCGCTAAAGAACGGCAGGCCCGTACCGGGACGACCAGCACCGGCGCCAGCGAGCGGGCGCTTCTTATCCTGGTCCTTGGCGGTGAGTTTCTCGATAGCCTTTTTGATGGAGGCGGACGACACACCCAGGCGCATGAGGATGTCCATGGCCATGCCGTTGCCCTCTTCGACGATGCCGATCAGCAAGTGCTCGGTCGACACGTAGGTCTGGTTGTTTTCACGCGCCACGCGGAATGAACGCTCCATCACGCTAATGACGAGCGGCGTAAAGGCGAGCTTGGCCGCCTCGGTCTCCTCACTGGGCTCGGGAACCGTGGTCTGGACCTCTTTAAGAGTATCCATGATGTCGTCGTAGGAGATATCGAGCGAACGCAGTGCCTCGGCGGCAATGCCCTCGTCCTCCTTGGCGAGTGCGAGCAGCAGGTGCTCGGTACCCACCTTATTTGAGTGAAGATCGAGCGCTTCTTGTTTGGCCATGGACATGACCTTGCGCGCGCGATCGGTAAAACGGTCTAACATGCTAGTTCCTCTTAGACGAGCTAGTTTTTTTCAAACGCAAAGCGCCGCCCGCGGCAGCGCTTTGGTCTCTTTACCCATATGGAGTATATGTTAACCGTTGGGACCTTTCCTGCCCGTAGCCGCGCGACAACGTCTACAAAAAAGGAATTGCCAGGTGCCTCTGCATCGGCCCAACGAGCGTGGATTTTCGGACACCCATCCCACGAGCGTGGATAATCTCCCGTTTTGAGCCCGTAAACAGGCCAAAAACGGGAGATTATCCACGTTCATGTTTTGCGGATCAGTTTCATTTGCACCAATTAGCTGGTGTGGCGCCAGCGGGGGTCGGTGAGGGTTCTCGCCACACCCAGGCCAACGGGCAGAAACGCCACAATGAGCACTGCACGCACAAACCAGCCGAGCATATTGACCGTGTCGAAGGTGCACATGTAATACATCGAGCGATACAGATACAAGCCCGGCACCATAATGACAATCGATGGCACCGTGAGGGCGATACGTGGGTAGGTGAGCTTGATTTCGGCTAAGCTCGCGAGCAGGCCCGATACCAGCGCACCGATAAACGCTGCTGCCTCGGGAGGCATACCTAAGCTCAGGCCCAGGAAGGGAAACAGCGCCGGCGCATCGACAAGGGTCAGACGCAAGGTATTGGACACGGCGCCGATCAGCCCAGCTGCCGCGGCCATCTTTACCGGGCTGTTGAACATCACCGAGAAGCCGAATACGCCAACGAAGCTCATCAGCATGCGCAAGAGCGTAAGGGCAAGCGGCGAAAGGCCGAGCGGGGCAAAATCATCCGGTGCCAGCCCCACACACTCGGCAACCATCCAGCCCACAAGGGTCGCCATCACAATAATCGACACGGCATACGAAAGACGCTCAATGCCGCTTCGCATATCGAGCTTAGCGATGTCGAGGCCTGCCGTAATGAGGGGAAAGCCGGGAATCACAAAGAGCATGGCGCCGATATAGCCTTCTTGGTGCGACATTGCCCCCGGTACGACCTGGCCAAGGCCGAGCAATGCCAGCAGATACGAAACGCAAGCGAGCGCAACGCCAATCGTCAGCGCGCTAAACTGGCCAAGACCCTGCTTGAGAATATGAGAGCGAGCAAAGTTGCCAACACCAGCGCCTACGAATGCGCAGGCCATCTCGATAGGGCCGCCGCCGAGCAAAAAGACGAAGGCGCCGCAAGCACAAGCTGCCGTAAGGCCCTGTTGCCAGGGAGAGTAATCGGGTTTTGAACTCTCAACGGTCTTGAGCATCTCGTGGTATTCGTGCACGGTAAACCGGCGCCCATACGTCTCGATTTCCTTTAGGAAGCTCTCCATCATCCAAATGCGATGGGTATTGACTCCCGTTGTGGGCAGGCTGACAACCTCGTTAAAGCAGTGGCCATCTTCGATGCAGGTGCACTCAAACGACAGAAGACTTAAGTCAACGTGGACGGTGACACTGAGTACGGCGGCGACGCGATTCATGGTATCGCGTACACGCCAGGCACCCGTTCCGCTCGCGAGCATAAGCATACCGGTGCGGCAGATGATGGATGACTTATCGGTGAGCGGCGCATCGACGGCAAGCTCATCGCCTGCCGTCACGATCTGGTGCCAGTCAGTTTTCATATGGAGTGCGCCGGCACGAACACCGTGGTGCATGGGGGCTCTCGAAAGCAGCGAGTCAAGGCGCGAAGACTGTGGGGACTCCGTTGATTCGTCCTCAACCTCATCAGTCTCTTCATCGACCAGATCAAATGAGTCAAGCGATGCCGGCTCGCGACGATCGATTAGCTCCTCATCCTCATCGTCAAAGTAATTGAACTGATCGAGCATGTCCTCTTCGATTGCGCGCTCGCTCGCGTCGTCCATATAGACGCTCCCTTCCTACCGACTAACCCCCATCCTAGGCAGCAACGGCTAAAGGAAACATAAAAGAGACGGCTGCCATGCGAGCCATGTGCTCAATAGCCGTTGGGTAGTCGTTTAAGAACGTCCCCAATGACTATTGACGGCCAAGGCAACGCCGATGTATTGGCAACGTCAGCGAGCGGGCCGCATTTGAAACAAGGTGACGTGAAACGAAAGGGCGCTGACCTTCTGGTCGCGCCCTTGAAGTTGAACGTCAGATTGTCCAAATGCGGCCCGCGCAGCGTCGAGCCGTTACGCGGTTCGTAGAACCGCGTAACCCCCTAGTACATCTTTGCGCCGGCGGGGATGGAGGCGTCGAGCTGGATCAGGTTGAGACGCTCCTCACCATCCTCCTCGTGGATAGCGCTGATGAGCATGCCGCAGCTGGGAATGCCCATCATCTTGCGCGGAGGCAGGTTGGTGATGGCGAGCAGAGTCTTGCCGACCAGGTCCTCGGGCTCATAATAACCGTGAATGCCGGAGAGGATGGTGCGGTCGGTGCCAGTGCCGTCGTCGAGCGTAAAGTTCAGCAGCTTCTTGGACTTCTTGACGGCCTCGCATGCCTTGACCTTCACAGCGCGGAAATCGCTCTTGGAGAAGGTATCAAAGTCGACGAACTCCTCAAACAGCGGCTCGACGGCAATCTTGGAATAATCAACCGTGGGCTTGAGCGGCTTGACGAAGGGGCTCGCGGCGTTGCCGGCCTCGGCAGCCTTGGCGGCAGCGGCACCGGACTGGAAACCCTTCTCGGGCTTCATGTGCGGGAACAGCAACACGTCGCGGATGGAAGCCTGGTTGGTGAGCAGCATGACCACGCGGTCGATACCGATGCCGATGCCGCCCGCGGGAGGCATACCGTACTCGAGGGCGCGCACGTAATCCTCGTCGTACTCCATGGCCTCGTCGTCGCCGCCAGCCTTCTCGGCCATCTGGGCGGCAAAACGCTCGGCCTGGTCGACCGGGTCGTTGAGCTCAGAGAATGCATTGGCGTACTCGTGACCGGCAATAACCAGCTCAAAGCGGTGCGTCAGGCGCGGGTCGTCCTCAAAGCGCTTGGCAAGCGGGCTGACCTCGATGGGGTAATCGCACACGAACGTGGGGTTGACGATGGTGTCCTCGCCCAGCTCATCGTAGATCTCGGCGATAATCTTGCCGGCGGTCCACTCGGGCTTAATCTCCAGGCCCTTCTCGCGTGCGGCGGCAGCAAGCTCCTCGACCGGCGTGTCGATGGTGACCTGCTTGCCGAGCACGTCGGAGACGATGTCGGTCATGGGACGGCTGGCCCACTCACCAGAAAGGTCGATGGTCTGGCCCTGGTACTCGATGACCTCAGGGTTGCCGATGGCCTTGTTAGCCGCCTTAATGACGCCCTGGGCGAGCGCCTTCATGCCCTCGAGGTCGGAGAAGGCACGGTAGGCCTCCATCGTGGTGAACTCGGGGTTGTGGGTAAGGTCCATGCCCTCGTTACGGAAGATGCGGCCGATCTCGAACACGCGCTCAAAACCGCCGACGATGCAGCGCTTGAGGTGCAACTCGGTAGCAATGCGCAGGTAGCACTCCTGATCGAGCGCGTTGAAGTGCGTGATGAACGGCTTGGCAGTAGCGCCGCCCTGGATGGTCTGCAGGATGGGGGTCTCGACCTCCATGTAGCCGTCGGACTCCATAAAGCGACGGAAGGTGGAGAGAATCTGCGAACGCTTACGGAAGGTCTCGCGAACGTCGTCGTTGGCGATCAGGTCGACATAGCGCTGGCGATAGCGGGTCTCCTTGTCGGAAAGACCGTGGAACTTCTCGGGCAGCGGACGAACGGCCTTGGCAAGCAGGGTCGCGCTCTTAGGGGCAACGGAAAGCTGACCGCGCTGGGTGCGCACAACCACGCCGGTCACGCCCAGGATGTCGCCCAGGTCGAGGGACTTGAGCGTATTCCAGGCAGCCTCGTCCATGTCGTTGATGCGGCAGAACAGCTGAATCTCGGCAGTCGCATCGCGTACGACGATGAACAGGATCTTGCCCTGACCGCGCTTGGCGACCACACGGCCAGCGATCTTCACGACGTCCTCGGTGTCCTCGCCATCGGCAAGCTCGGCATACTTAGCCTCGATATCGGCAACGTAGTCCTCAAGCTCAGAGTGCTCGGGATAGGGGTTCTGGCCCGCCTCGAACAGGGCGGCGCGCTTGGCCAGGCGGGTGGCGCGCTCGTCGTTGAGCGTCGATGCCTGATCTGCGGCGTTCTGGTTCTCTGCCATAAGTTAGCTCCTCAAACTAAAACGCTCCCCAGGATTCGGTCCCAGGGAGCGAAAACATACCTTTACGCGGGACCGTGGTCTAGCGTGCAATCTTGGCGATGGTGTAGACGCGAGTCTTGCCGGAAGGCGTAACGACCTCGACGGAGTCGCCCTCGCCGTGACCGATGATGGCGTGGCCGACCGGAGACTCGTTGGAAATCTTGTGCTCGAGCGAGTTGGTCTCGGTGGTACCGACAAGCGTGACTTCCATGACCTCACCGTTGGGATCAATCAGAGAAACGGTGGAACCGATGGAGACGGTCAGATCGCCCGTGGTGGCAGCAACCTGAGCGTTGGCGAGGATGGCCTGGATCTCGGCAATACGAGCGGCGTTCTGGGCCTGCTTGTCCTTAGCGGCGTCGTACTCGGAGTTCTCCGAAAGGTCGCCGAACGCGCGGGCTTCCTTGATGTCCTCGACGATCTCCTTGGCGTAATCGCCCTCACGCCAAGCGAGCTCCTCGACGAGCTTCTGGCGGCCCTCAGCGGTCAGTACGATCTGGCTTGCGTCCATACGGATATCTCCCCAACTCTGATCAAACAATCAACTGTCAACAAAACGAAAAAGACCGGCTAGCCTGCGGGCAAGCCGGTCAGGTGCTCACCCCAAAGGGATGGGACTACTCTGCGTCCGCGTCGCTGTCCTCTGCCTGCTTCTTCTTGGCAGCAGCGAGCTTGGCCTCGAGCTCAGCGATCTCCTTGTCCTCCTCGGACTGCTCGACCACGACCTCCTCGGCCTGCTTGGTCTCGGCCTTATCGTCGCCCTCCATACCCTCGCGGATATTCTTGACGGTAGAGCCGAGGGACTTGCCGAGCTTCGGCAGGTTCTTGGGCCCGAAGATAATCAGGACAACGACGAGAATAATGATGAGCTCAGGAGCCCTCAGTCCAAACATGTAGACCTCCACAATACAGCGAGACAAGCTCGAATGAGTATACCGCGGGTATCGCGGTATCACAACAATAGCTAAAAAAAGGGACCGCAAGAAGCGGTCCCTCCTCATGCTCTGGTCGGGTTGACTGGATTTGAACCAGCGACCCCTGCGTCCCGAACGCAGTGCTCTACCAAACTGAGCCACAACCCGTTAGCTCGACTATAGTAACAAAGATTTTCGCCGCGTGCTAGAGAAATTTTTATTTCTTTGGCGCTTCGATGCGAACCGTGTCGGAAACGAGCTCCGTTGCATAAGCCCACCAGCCGTTTTGCTGAGCGGCTGCCGCAAGATTGGCTGCCGTGGCGGCGGTATCACAAAGAGCAAACGAGCAGGCACCCGAACCGCACACGTTTGTGGCAATGGTACCGTCCTGTGAACGAAGCCAGTCGAGCACCGTTTGAATCCGCGGCTCCATCTGAGCGGAAATAACACCCAGGTTGTTGTGGACGAGCGCGTAGGCCGCCTCTGCGTCTCCCGAACGAAGGGCAGCTGCGATCGCCCCGGGCTTGTCCGCAGGCGCTGGGGTCTCGTCAAAACGTCGATAGGCTTCAATTGTTGAAACGCTTGCCTCGCGCGGCTTGACCAGCACGACGGGTGTCGCGGGTAGTGCGGGGTACTCGGTTGTCAGCACGTCTCCCCCACCCACGTAAAATGCAGGGCTGGCATGCAAAAAGAACGGCACGTCGGCGCCAATGCCGCGCGCGATGTCATCCAGCGCGGGATCGGCACGGTCGATACCCCAACTCTCCGCCAAGGCGACAATGACCGCCGCGGCATCCGTCGAAGGACCGCCCAGGCCGGCACACAACGGGATGCGCTTCTCGATCGTGATGCAGACATTGGCTTCGCGACCATAATGCTCGGCCATAGCAACCGCAGCCCGATACGCCGTATTCTTTTGCATGGGAAAATCTGATGCCGGAACCGTCTGGACGGTCAGCGTCTGCGCCGGCGTGACCGTCACGGTATCGGAAAGACCGACGGCTGCCATCAGGGAATCAACCTTATGGTAGCCGCGGGCGTCGCGCTCGGTATGAACCCCCAGGTAGAGGTTAATCTTTGCCGGCGCGGTAAGGGTGAGGGACCGATCGGTCACCGTTAGTGCTCCTCGAGCTGGTTGCCGAGCGGAGTAAAGATGTGCTCACCGCTCTCGGGGTCGAACAGCTCGACCTGGCCGGTAAGGACGTCGATATACTGGTAGGATTGACGCGACTTGCGGCCGCGGCGCTCGTCAACCTCGACGATAAAGACGGCGGGGTGGACGCTCTTGATGGTGCCCATGCGCTCGACGACGCGGGTGCGACCCATGTTGGCCTTAACCTTGACGCGATCGCCCACCATATCGGTCAGCTTCTCGTGGATGTCGTCGACGTGATTGACTTCCATCTCTTCCATGAACAGGGCCTCCAGAAGGTGCAATTCAAAAAGGGGATAATACCCCTAAGATAGACAAAACTCTAATACTATAGCACTCTGCTGCGACCACGCGCAAGTAGCTAATTTGGCTACTTACAGATTGTCGGTATCGAGGACGATGGTGAATGGACCGTCGTTGACGAGGTCGACCTTCATATCGGCGCCGAAGATGCCATGCGCTACGTGCTCGACGTCCTCGCGCACAAGCGTCAGGAAGTACTCGTAGAGCTCGTTGGCGACATCGGGGGCGCCGGCATCCGTAAACGATGGGCGGCGGCCGTGACGGCAATCGGCGAACAGCGTGAACTGCGACACCACGAGAACCTCGCCGTCGACATCGGCAAGTGCCAGGTTGGTCTTGCCGTTCTCGTCCTCGTTAATGCGCAAGCCCCGGAGCTTGCCCCACAGCTTATCGGCCTCGGCGCGCGTGTCGCCATGGCCCACGCCCAGCAGCACCAGATAGCCGCGCCCAATTTTGCCCACGCACTCGCCGTCGACTGTCACGCCGGCGTTGAGTACGCGCTGCACCACCGCACGCACGGCTTACTCCTCGCCCGTCAGTTTGGCGGACAGATGCTCGAGCGCATGGAATCGATGGCTGATGGCGTTCTTCTCGTCCGTCGTAAGCTCGGCCATAGTCTTGCCCGGCGTGTCGACCGGCAGGAACAGCGGATCATAGCCAAAGCCGTAATCGCCGCGGCCCTCGTGCGCAATGACGCCCTCACAGGCGCCCTCGCCATAAGTGACCAGGCCGTCCGTGTCGATAAGCGCGACGACGCTCATAAAACGCGCGGTGCGGTCCTCGTCGGCCACGCCCTCCAGATTCACGAGGAGCTTGGCGTTGTTGGCGGCATCGTCGCCGTGCACGCCCGCATAGCGTGCGCTGTACACGCCCGGCTCACCGTCCAGGGCATCAACGACCAGGCCCGAATCGTCGGCGATGGCCATAAGCCCCGTCTCCTCTACCGCGGCCTGCGCCTTGATGATGGCGTTCTCCAAAAACGTCGTGCCGTTTTCCTCGGGGTCCTCAAAATCACCCAGCTGGCCCAACGCCACAAAGCGAACCTCGGGCATGACCTTGCCCAAAATGGCCTCGATCTCGGTGAGCTTATGGGCATTGCCCGTTGCCACGACGATGGTCGCCGCCGGGTCGAGGGTGTCGATATCGATCTTCTCTAGTGCCATGACTGGCCTCCTTGTCTCTATAGCAATGCCGCCCAAGGGAAACTGGCCTCGAGCCCTCTCTCCTCCCTGGCGACAGAAACCTTATACTTCGACGTTTTCCCAGATAAAACCTACCAAAATTAACATCCCTTTTTGGCAGGTTAGGCGAGGGCTTGGCGCTGAAGCTCGATGAGCTCGGCGATGCCCTTGTCGCCCAGGTCGAGCAGGACGTTGAGACGCTTGCGGTCGAAGGGCGCCTGCTCGCCGGTGCCTTGGAGCTCAATCATCTCGCCGGTGTCGGTAGCGACGAGATTCATGTCGACCTCGGCGTGGCTGTCCTCGGAATAATCGAGGTCGAGCATGGTGTTGCCGTCGACAACGCCCATAGAGATGGCGGCAACCTGACCCGTGAGCGGAATGCGCTCGATCTTGCCGGCCTCGACCCACATAGCAAGAGCATCATGCAGCGCCACCCAGGCACCGGTAATGCTCGCCGTACGCGTGCCGCCATCCGCCTGGATCACATCGCAGTCGACGGTGACGGTGTACTCGCCGAGCGCCTTCATGTTGACGACGGTACGCAGGCTGCGGCCGATGAGACGTTCGATCTCCATGGAGCGGCCCTTACGCTTGGTATACTCGCGCTTGCAACGCTTACCGGTCGATGCCGGCAGCATGGCATACTCTGCGGTTACCCAACCGGCCTTGGCGCCCTCGCGCCAGCCCGGCACGCCCTCCTCAATTGTGGCGGCACACAGCACGCGCGTGTCGCCGAACTCAGCCAGGCACGAGCCGTGGGCATGTTTCATAACACCACGGGTGAGCTTGACGGGGCGCAGTTCATTGGCGGCACGGCCGTTGGCGCGGTTGACCTGCATGTACTCCATAGAAATATCCTTTCGGCAGAAGAAGAGGGCAAGTCTTTGGACGGTAACCCTACATCTATTTCAGTTCGTCGATATCAATATGTTCGATGCTCTTGAGCGGCTGGCCAAAGATAAAGCTACCCGCCACCGCAAACTCGGCAATGTTATCGGCCGTCGTGGCAAAACGATGCTGCGGCTCGGCGGCGTCGCCCGCCAGCTGCTCGCGGCGCGTGAGGATATCGGTCAGTTCGCGCGTGGTCTCCTCGGCGGAACTCACGACGCGCACCCCAGGCCCCAGCGCATGGCGGATAGGCCCCACCAACAGCGGAAAATGCGTACAGCCGAGCACCACGGTATCGATACCGTGGTCGCGCAGCGGCTCAACCGTGGCACCCACCAGCGCACGCACGGCAGGCGTATCGAAGATGTCCTCGTTCTCGAGCCACTGTTCCTGCAGATGTGCACCCGAGGCGAGCTCATGTTCGACAACCTCGACAAAGCTCGAGGCAGGACAGCCGTATACATCGACGCCGGCATCTAGATCCTGAATGGCGCGCGTGTAGGCGCCCGAGCGAATGGTGAGGTTGGTGGCGAGCACGCCCACGCGACGCGAACGGGTGCTGTTGATTGCCGCACGGGCACCCGGCGCGATCACGCCGATCACGGGAACGTCGAGCACCTGCTGGGCCAGACGCAAGGCCGCAGCTGTCGCCGTGTTGCAGGCGATGACCATAATCTTGACGTCGTGCTTCGACAGCCAACGGCCCGCCTGCAACGCAAACGAGCGCACCTCATCCTCGGTGCGCGTGCCGTAGGGGCAGCGTTTGGTGTCGCCGAAGTAGTAGACGGACTCGTGCGGCAGCACCGTCGCGATGGCGCGCGCAACCGTCAGACCGCCCAAACCAGAATCGAACACGCCAATCGGGCGCGTGTCGCCTGTCGGATTCTCGATATCGGACATTACCTCACCAGTCTCTCTCGAAAAGACATGTGCAAGTGCGGCGACGCCGCACTACGAACGCGCCGCGACCAGCAGCTCTGCCGTCGCCGCCCAACCGTCGACAATTTTGCCGCGCGTAACGAAAGCGTTCTCGCAAGCAGCCAGGAACTCGGGCGCGCCGGCGCTCGTCAGGCCATTCTCGACCAGGCAGAACGTGCCCACGTGATCGGCCATATAGAAGTCGGACTCGGAGTCGCCAAGCGCGAGCGTCTCCTCGCGCTCGATCCCCAGGTGCTCGCAGAAGCGCGCAATGGCGACGCCCTTGTTGAGGCCGGCGGGATTGATGTTGAACGCGCGACCGTCCTCGACGCGATCGAGCTCGAGCGTCGTCGGCTTGGACAGATGCGTCAGGTGACCGTTACAGGCCCACACCAGGCCGCAGCCGGCCTCGTCGAGGATGGCCTGCGCCTCGTCATCGGGGATGTCGCCGCGCATGCCGACGGTAACCTCGCGGTACTTGTAGCCGGTCGACATGTCGTTGTGATACTCGATCTTGTGCGGCCAGCGGGCGAGGATCTTCTCGCACACGCCGGTCTGCTCGATCACCTGGTGCGGCGTGAGACCGCAAGATGGGTCGTAGGGCATATCGCCGGTCAGATACTCCCAATCGTTGGCCTTGAGATCGTACATGACCAGGCCACCCATCTCACCAATGTAGGAGTTGAGGCCGAGCACGCGTGCATCCTCGTGGATCATGGTGCGGTTGCGGCCCGAGGTGGGAACCACTTGGATGCCGGCGCGGGCAAGTGCCACGACAGCCTCGACGAGCTTGGTCGAGGGGTTGCCGTCGTTGTCGCGCAGCACGCACGAGCCGGGTGCGAGCATCGTAGCATCCAGGTCGGTAAAGACGTACTTAACCTTGGCCAAGCGCTCGCGCATCTCGCCCGAAAGCTCGGCGACGGTCGGCAGGGTGTTGTGGGACATGGTTACTCCGTTTACGTAGAAGGGTTTGGGCTTGGACGGCATGTTTTGATTGAGGGAACACGTTTATGGCGACAGCGCACTCAGGGCGCCTTCGCCATCATGGTTCATTAGTCAAACTGGGTAACATCGATCAGGCGATTGGCCAGCGAAAGGTCGCTCTCGATGGGCACGAACTCGTCGCCCACGTGCATGAGCTCCTCGTCACCCTTTGCCAGCAGCAAGACAATGGTGGGAGCATCGGGGTTGACGTACTCCTCGCGCGCCGCCTTGAACGCCGCATGCACGGCAGCCTCGCGATCGAGGATGATCTTGTTCGGCGTATCGTCGGGAACATGTTTGGCAAGCTCGCGACAGACCTTCATGGGATCCTCGTGAGCCGGGTCCTCGTTGGTAAAGATCATCAGGTCGGAATATGGTGCGGCCTCGCGCGGAAGCTGCTCGCGGCGCTCCTGCGCCTTGCCGCCGGCAGCGCCAAACACTGCAACGACTGGACTAGTGGGAAACGCGCGCTTGACCGACGAGAAAAGCGACCGGAACGAAAGCTGGTTGTGAGCGTAGTCAACGACGCAGATCACGCGGCCGTCCTTCGACTCCACGACCTCCATACGTCCCGGCACACGCAGTTTGGAGAGGCCCTTCTTGATAGCCTCGATACCGATGCCGATCTCGTGCGCAGCGGCGATAGCGACCAGCGCGTTTTCCACGTTAAAGTCGCCCGCGAT
Source organism: Collinsella aerofaciens (assembly GCF_028206795.1). Classification (GTDB taxonomy): domain Bacteria; phylum Actinomycetota; class Coriobacteriia; order Coriobacteriales; family Coriobacteriaceae; genus Collinsella; species Collinsella aerofaciens_AX. The sequence continues at coordinate 66,833 of NZ_JAQLFJ010000010.1, forward strand.
GCCCAGCAGGACCTTCTCCCCCGCCTCGGACTCGTCGGCACACAGGCCATGCAGGTTAAACTCGATGTTAAAGCCGACCACGCGGACATCGCTTGCCCACAGGCTTGCCTCGGGATGCTCGACGCCAACGGTCACCAAGCGCTCGGCGGTCGACGCTGCCTCCAGCACACGGTCAACCTCTTCGGTGCCCAGATTCACCACGGCGGTCTTTGCCTGGTCAAAGATCCTGAGTTTGCTCTCAAAATAATCCTCAAACGTGGGGTGTTCGATCGGCGAGATGTGGTCACGCCCGATGTTGAGGAAGCACGCCACGTCAAACGGCAGATTCTCGACGCGTTGGTACTTGAGCGCCTGGCTCGAGACCTCCATGACCATGGACTGGCGACCGGACTCACGGCAGTTGGCGATATGGCGCCAGACCTCGGGGGCCTCGGGCGTAGTATTGGTGCTCTCGTAGCACTCGATGCCATCGTCGGTACTCACCGAGCCGATCATGCCGCAGGACTCGCCCGCCGCTTTGATAATCGACTGGAGCATAAAAGCGGCCGTGGTCTTTCCCTTGGTACCGGTGATGCCCACGATCTTGACGTCGTGGTCGGGACGGTCGTAGACCTCCGGCGGCAACAGGGCCATGGCCGTGCGAACGCTATCAACAACCAGCATCGCAGCACCGCTCTCCTGCGCCAGCGGTTCCAGAGACTCGACCAGCGACTCTTCGCACACAAATGCGACGGCGCCCGCATCGAGCGCCATGCTCAAAAACGCGGGCTTAAAGGCAGCGCCCTTGCAAAAGAACACGTCACCTGCCGAAACCGCGCGCGAATCAAACGAGCAGCCGGTCACGGCACGCTCGTCAACCTGCTCCGAAGCACGCAGTTCGCCGCACACATCGAGAAGCTTGGCAAGCGTATCGACCGTGGTCACGGTCGCGGAATCCGAATGGTGCATCTTTCACCTTTCTCAGCCATTTGGCAGGGACGGTTTTTATAGTAACTGAAACGCACCCACGCAAAAACGGCTCCCGGAGGAGCCGTTACGCGCAGGCGTTCGTAAGCCGAGGCTAGGCAGCCTGAACAGCGGGCTGGTCCTCGTCGATAAAGAAGCGCTTGTACCACACTAGGAACACGAGCGGCGTATAGATCTTGCGCTGGAAATCGCCCTTGCCCGCAAAGTGCAGATCGAGCAGGTGCATGAGCTCGTCGGTATCGAAGAACTCGCTTGCCCACGGCGCGGTGAAGTACTCCTTGACATAGTCGTACCACTTTTGCTCGCGCAGCCAGTAGACAATGGGCACCGGGAAGCCCACCTTGGGACGGGTGGCCCACTCATCGGGCAGCGACTTGTTGGCAGCGTGGCGGAGTACTTGTTTGTTGCCGTTCTCGTTGATGCGGTAGCGGTCGGGAATGTGCTCGGCGAACTCCATGACTTTGCGGTCCAGGAAGGGCACGCGCAGCTCCAGCGAGTGCGCCATGCACATCTTGTCGGCCTTGAGCAGAATGTCGCCCGGGAGCCACATGTTCATGTCCAGGTACTGCTTCTTGACCAGCTCGGGCTGACCCTTCACGCGCGCATAGATGGGAGCGGCAAGCTCGAAGGCGCCATCGCCGGTGTTGTACTCGGGCTTGAGCACGCCGTCGACCTCGCGCTCCGGCCATACCAGAGCCTGTCCCAGGAACGACTTCTCGGGGATCTCGGCACCCTTGACCAGGAAGTTATGTCCCTTGAAGTACGGCATATGCAACGCCAGGTTACCGAGCGCGCGACGGATGGGCAGCGGCACCATCTTTTTGTACTTGCGGACTGGGACCGTGTCCTCGTAGTAGGCGTAGCCGCCAAAGAGCTCGTCGGCGCCTTCGCCCGAAAGCACGACGGTGACGTCCTTGCGGGCCATCTCGGCCAAGAACCACAGCGGCACGGAAGACAGGTTGGACTGCGGCTCGTCCATGTGATACTGGATGTCCTCGAGCGCACCGAAGAACTCGTCGGCGGTAATCATCTTGCGAACGTTTTCGACGCCGAGCTTATCGGAAAGCTCCTTGGCGTAGTTAGTCTCGTTGAAATTCTTGTAATCGAAGCCCACCGAGAAGGTCTTGTCGGGCATGAGGCAAGCGGCGATGTAGCTGGAGTCGACGCCGCCGGAGAGGAACGACGCGACCTTGACGTCGGCGATGCGATGGGCCTCGACGCTCTCGTGCACGACCTCGTCCAGCTCGTCGACGTACTCCTCGAACGGCTTCTCGACGGCAGAGTAATCGCAATCCCAGTAGCGCTCGATGTTCATCTTGCCGGTCGGAATATCGACGGTAAAGTAGTGCGCCGGCGGCAGCTTGTAGACACCCTCGAAGAAGGTCTCCTCAGTCGCCGAATACTGCAGCGTCATGTACGGACGCAGGGCCTTTTTGTTGACCGCCTTGTGGAAGTGCGGGTAGTCCAGGAAGCTCTTGATCTCGGAACCAAAGAGCACGCCCGGAGCGCCGTCGCCCGCATCGGCCATGGGATAGTAGTAGAGCGGCTTGATGCCAAAGATATCGCGGGCGCCAAAAAGCTTGTTCTTCTTCTTGTCCCAGATGACGAAGGCGTACATACCGCGCAAGCGATCGAGTACTGCCTCGCCCCACTCCTCATAGCCGTGCAGGAGACTCTCGGTGTCGGCGCCGCAGTGGAACTGGTAGCCCTTGGCCTCGAGCTCGGAACGGAGTTCTTGGAAGTTGTAGATCTCGCCGTTGAAGACAATGACGACGCTACCGTCCTCATTGGCCATGGGCTGAGCGCCGGCCTCGGTCAGGTCGAGGATCGACAAGCGGCGGAAGCCGAGGGCAACGCGGCCGTCGATAAACTGGCCGCCCATGTCGGGACCACGATGGACGATGCGGTCCATCATCTTGGTGAGCACCTCGGATTGGTTATCCGTCCCACCGACAAAACCGACAAAACCGCACATATACTATCCCCTCTGCTGTTGCTGGGCATCAAATCGAATCAGTAGCTTTTGAGTATACCCGAGGGCGTAAAGAGGGGCGGAATGTTCAGGCAATCTCAACTGAATCAGCTCCGCTGTGACACGCGACGGTTACCTTTAATGGATATGAGATGAATGAGGCGATTGTTTTGCTATACTCTCTCCGCACGGGCGATTGGCGCAACGGTTAGCGCAGGTGCTTTACACGCACAAGGCTGGGGGTTCGAATCCCTCATCGCCCACCGCTGAATTGTTAGGCCTCCAGCGATGGAGGCCTTTCTTTTTTGGGCCCAGCGCATGGGATTCGAACCCGCAAGGGTGCGGAGCTGAGGAAACGCGAAGCGTTTTCCAGCGCAGCACGCGAGGAGCGGAGCGACGAAGCGGGGCGCGGGCGGCGCCAGCCGCACGCGGACATCCCTCATCGCCACCACTGATTTGATAGGCTCCCAGCTATGGGGGCCTTTCCTTTTTCAGGCCCAGCGCATGGGATTCGAACCCGCCAGCACGACTGTCACAAAGGCCGTGGCCAGAAAATGGCAAAAATGAGTACTGCTACCTTGCTTACAACATATCAAAAGATAGTATTTGCTTAAGTTACGCAACATATGTCCATTATAAGGACTAACAATTGGATCAAAATCGTACATTCATCGCCATTTCGACTAGCTATCTGGCCTTATTAGTCCAAAATTGCTGCTACCAAATCGATAACAGTACTCATATTTGATGTTTTTTGACCAGCAGGTCTCCCCGCCTTAGCAAAACTAAGGCAAAACGGGCTCCAGACCGCTGAATCATGCCACATAGGGCACGTCCGCAGTCCGGAACCCGGTCAAAGTTAAGTTATTTCGCTGTGTTAGGCCAAAACGTCCGACAGGGTCTTGATCAGGCTGTCCACGTCGGCTTCTTCGCAGACAAGTGGCGGCAGGAAACGCAGCGTATGCGCACCTGTAGCGTTGGTCACGGCACCGGCGGTCAGCGCGCGGGCAACAACATCATGCGCGTCGCCCGCGGCATCATCCAAATCACAGCCGAGCATCAAGCCGCGGCCACGCACCTCGGTCACGTGCGGCAGCTTGGCGAGCTTTGCCTCCATATAGGCACCCACCTTGGCAGCATGGTCGGCATAATCGCCGCGCACGAGCGCGGAGAGCGTCGCGGCGCACGCCGCAATGGCCAGGCAGCTGCCGCCAAAGGTCGAGCCGTGGTCGCCCGGCTTAAACACGTCGGCAATCTCCTTCTTTGCCATGACGGCACCCATGGGCACGCCATCGGCAATCCCCTTGGCAAGGCTCATGATGTCGGGCTCCACGCCATAGGTTTGGAATGCAAACGGCTTGCCGGAGCGGAAGATGCCGCACTGGACCTCGTCGGCGATAAGCACGGCGCCCACTTCGTGTGCCAGGTCTCGCGCTGCCGCCATAAACTCCTCGGTCATGGGGTGCACACCGCTCTCGCCCTGGATCGGCTCGAGCATCACGGCGCAAATTTCGCTCCCCAGCTGCTTAAAGATCGCACGCAGTTCATCGATATCGTTGGGCGTGCAGGCCACAAAGCCACCCGGCAGTGGGCGGAAACTATCCTGCAGCCAATCCTGCATGGTGGCGGCAATGGTCTCGAGCGTACGGCCGTGGAAGCCGCCGCGCATGCACACGATGGTGTTGCCGCCGTTACCGGCACGCTTGGCGTACAGGCGCGCGAGCTTCATCGAGCCCTCGTTGGCCTCGGCGCCGGAGTTGGCAAAGAAGGTCTCCCACACCTGCTCGTCCGCAGCCGGGGCACCAAGAGCAGCTGCCGTGGTCTCATCGCCGGCGGCAATGGCATCGGCAAGCACGCGCGCACCATCTGCGTCGTCGTTAGCAAGCTTGGACAGCAGCGCCGCGACCTGTCCGCGCTGCTCAATGTAGAAGTAATTGGAGACATGCATGAGCTTTTTGGTCTGTGCCTCAAGTGCCGAGAGCACAGCCAGGTTGCCATGACCTAGGCTGCACACGCCGATGCCGGCAAGAAAGTCGAGGTACTCACGGCCATCGTCGCCGGTGAGCTTCATGCCGTGACCCTCGACAAACTCGACCGGAGAGCGGCCAAAGGTATGCATAACGTAATGGGATTCAAGCGATTGCTGAGCTGCAAGTGACATGGGATGCCTTTCGTTGGGCGCCAGACGGCGCAGGCCTATGGGTGCAGGAATGGGGCGGCTGCGAGTCAGCTAGACCGTCTGAAGCTTCTCGACCTCGTCGAGGTTCTCGGTCAGACGCGCAGCAAACGTCGAAAGCGGATGCGGATGCGTATCGAACTCGTAAGCCGTCTCGGTGGAATGGATCACGGTGCCGACGCCGGCATCGGTCAGCAGCTCCAGCAGCAGCGAATGCGGCGTGGTGCCGTTGATGATGTGAGCGCGAAATACGCCGCCGGCAAGCGCATCGACGGCCGCGCGCAGCTTGGGAATCATGCCCTTATCGACCTCGCCGCCGTAGAGCATTTCGTTAACCTCGTCGAGTGTTAGGTTGGAGATGAGTGAGTCTTTATCGCTAAAGTCCTTGTACAGGCCGTCGACGTCGGTCAAAAAGATCGCCTTGTGCGCATGCAGCGCCGCCGCAACGGCACCGGCGGCGGTATCGGCGTTGATGTTGAAGAAACCGCCGTCCTCCCCCGCCGCGACGGTAGCGATGACGGGGATGTACTCGCTATCGAGCAGGCGCTCGATATAGTCGGTGTTGACGTGCGTGACCTTGCCTACGCGGCCGAGTTCGGGGTCGAGCGGCTCGGCGATGAGCGTACCGGCATCGCTGCCCGAAACGCCCACGGCCAGGTTGCCGTGATGGTTGAGCGCCGCGACCAGCTCCTGGTTGACCTTACCGCCCAGCACCTCGCGCACGATATCCATGGTCGCCGGCGTGGTCACGCGCTGGCCGTTCTTAAACTCGACGGGAATATCGTAATGGCTCAGCGCCTCGTTGATAGCCTTGCCGCCGCCATGCACGATGACGGGGCGCATGCCGATGATCTTAAGCAGGACGATGTCGCTCATCACGTCGCGGCGCAGCTGCTCATCAACCATGGCGGCTCCGCCATATTTGATAACAACCGTCTTGCCGGTCAGGTTCTTAATCCACGGCAGCGCTTCGAACAGCAGCTGCGCGGTTGCTTCGTTGGATTCGCTCGAACGACAATCGCGTGCGAATTTCATAATCTGCCTCGTCTTTCGTATCGTTATCGCGCCGTGCTCCGCTGTCCGCAATCGCGGCAAGATGCGCAGCGTGCCTGGAATCTAGGAACGGTAGTCGCCGTTAATGGAGATGTACTCGTGCGTGAGGTCGCAAGTCCACACGGTGGTCGCCGCGTCGCCCGCGCCCAGGTCTGCCGAGATCACAATCTCGGGCGCCTCAAAACGTCGCAGAGCCTCGTCCTCGTCAAAGGGAACAGTCAGACCGTCGCGACAGACAGGCATGCCCATCATGTCGATGGAAACGTCTTCCTGATTAAACTTCACGCCGCACTTGCCAAGCGCCATAGCGACGCGGCCCCAGTTGCAGTCGTGGCCGGCGATGCAGGTCTTAACGAGCGGCGAGTTGGCAACGGCACGGGCGGCGATATCGGCCTCCTCGTCGTTGGCGGCGCCGGTAACGTTGACTGTAACAAGCTTGGATGCGCCCTCACCATCGGCGGCGATATTGCGCGCCAGGCTCTCGCACACCTCGTGCACGGCAAATGCCAACTCGTCAAAGGCATCGGAGCCCTCGACGATAGGCTCGGCATCTGCGGCAGCGGCGCCGGAGGCAAGCATGATGCAGGTGTCGTTGGTCGAGGTGTCGGAATCGACCGTTACCTTGTTAAAGGTCTGCTTGACGGTCGAGAGCAGCAGGGCATGAAGTGCCGCAGGCTCGACGGGGGCATCGGTGGTGATAACTGCGATCATGGTGGCCATGTTGGGCATGATCATGCCCGAGCCCTTGCACATTCCGCCTACCGTATAGACATTGCCCGCATGACCCGCAGCCTCACTGACGTAGGATACGGCGTACTCCTTGGAGTGCGTGTCGGTCGTCATGATGGCGCGAGCGGCATCGGCGCCACCGTGGGCGGAGAGCGCCTCGTAGGCAGCAGGAATAGCGGTCTCAAACGTGTCGATCGGCAGAATCTGGCCAATCACGCCCGTGGAGGCGACTAGGATCTGCTGGGGTTCGCAGCCGATGACCTGCGAGGCGATACTGCACGTCTCGCGCGCGCAGGCAAGGCCGGTCTCACCCGTGGCGGCGTTGGCATTGCCAGAGTTGACCGAAACACCGGCGATGATACCGTAGCCCTTGTCGTCACCGCCCAGGTTGGCACGGCTCACCTGTACGGGCGCCGCGCAAAAGCGATTGGTGGTAAACACGCCGGCACCGGGACAGGGTTTATCGGGCACGACGAGCGCGTAATCCAGACGCTCGGGGTTCTTGCGGAACCCAGCGCGGATGCCTGCGGCTTTAAAACCAGCCGCAGCCGTAACGCCACCCTCGACGGCGCGAATCTTGATATCAAACAGCTCGGTATTCATCGTCTTTATGACTCCTTATGTCAAACAAAAAACGGACATCGGTTGGTGCGCCATGCCAGTCGTGATCATGAGACCAGCTTAAGAGTGGCGCCCCACTCGATGCCCGACTACCAAATCGTTAACAATCGAATGTGCTACACCGGGCACGCCACTGTGGGCAAGCCTCGTCGCTCGTCAAAGCCAAAGACGATATTGGCGCACTGGACCGCTTGGCCCGCAGCGCCCTTGCACAGATTGTCGATGGCGCCCGTCGCCACCAGCACGCCCGCGCGCTTGTTGAGCGCGAGGCCAATCTGGGCAGCGTTGGTGCCGACGACCGAAGCCGTCTTGGGCTGCTGGCCGGCATCGAGCACGCGCACAAAAGTGCGACCGGCGTAGAACTGCTTGTAATGGTCGACGACATCCTCAAGAGCCAGCGTGTCGAGAGCCTGCGGCGCGAGCGGCAGCGTCACCGTGGAGAGCAGACCGCGCTTGAGCGGTGCCAGGTGCGGGGTAAAGACGACGCGATCGGTCAGGCCAAGGATTTGCTCAATCTCGGGCGTGTGGCGATGCTTGCCCACGCCGTATGCTTCCAAATTCTCGTCGGCGCTGCAAAAATGCGTACGAGCGTTGCAGGACTTGCCGGCACCCGTCACACCGCTGATGGCATCGACAATCACGGAGCCGTTCTCGGCCACCCAGCCCGCGCGCACGGCGGGCGCGGCGGCAAGGCTCGTTGCGGTGGGATAGCAACCGGCGCAGGCGACCAGCACGGGTTTGCCGTCGGCATGGTCGGATGCGGCGGTCTCCAAGTCCTGGCAGAACAGCTCGGGCAGACCGAAGGCACGGGTCTTGAGCAGCTCGGGGCTCGTATGCTCGGCGGCATACCAAGCCTCAAAAACGGACGCGTCGTTCAGACGGTAGTCGGCCGAAAGATCAAAGCAGGAGACGCCCGATGCAAGCAGCGCGGGCACCTGTGCCATGGCAGCCGTGTGCGGCACGGCCAAAAAGACCGCGTCGCAGTTCTTGAGCTCAGGGGCATCATGCGTCGTAAAGACAAGATCGCTTACGCCGGTGAAGCTCGGGTACACCGCAGACAACGGCTGGCCGGCATCGGCGTTGGACGTAATGGCAGCAAGTTCAAACTCGGGATGACCGAGGACGAGGCGAATGAGCTCGGCTCCGGCATATCCAGCCGCGCCGACGATTCCAACCTTCAAAGACATATCAGACTCCTTGTCTGCGATTTATGCACCGATGCGCATTTCGCAGCAGTCGTTATGAAGTGGGTTGAAACTTTAGCACCAAAAGATGCATGAATACGTAAATGGCTTGCATATTCATGCATTGAAACATTCCCGACACATTCGCTTGAAGGAATTGACAAATGGAGCGGGCCCCGTATTGACCGGCGCTCCTAACGGCGCCGGGCAATACGGGGCCCGCCCATGCGAAAACCAAGTTGTTAGGATGAGCCAGCTGGCTAGAGCTCGACCGGCACCCATTCGTCGTGATTGCAGATAAAAGCCTCGGGATCCTCGACGCTAAAGAAGACGAGCGTGGGGTCGTTAGGCCCCTCATAGTGCTCGCCCAGGTGCTCTAGATGCTTCCACCCGGCTTCGCGCATTTCGCCTAAAGCCCGGTCATCCAAGCCGGCACGCCCGCGCAAGATGAGCCAGTCATGGCCCGGCCACCAACTCGTGGCCTCAAAGCGCTGGTTTTGCAGCAGCTCTTGCCACACATCTTTGGTGCGCGCTGTTACAAACCACAGCTTGCCATCCTGGATCTGCGCAAACGAAAACGGACGCACATGAGGCTGTCCGTCAACGCTCGTCGCCAAATACCATGCCGGCACCGACGTCAGATACTCCAACACCGTATTCAATCCGTCCATGTGTCCTCCTGGCGCTAGCTAATTCGGAACGGGTAGTTAATTTGAGACGCGCTAGAGCTCCAGGCGCTCCTCGCTGCCGTCGATATCACAGAAGCGCGCGGCAATGTTGCGGACCGAAAAGAAAGCAAGGCGGCCGTCGCTGGCACTCTCGTGTTCCTCGCCAATGCCCACCATGTGCTTAAAACCCGCTTGACGCACCTTGTCGCTCGCAACCGCGTCGTCCTCAAGTGCGGCCTCGCCGGTCAACACGACCCAACATTCCCCCGGCTTCCAGCCCGAGAGCTCAAACTTGAGATTCGCACTCAGCTCCGCCCACACATCCTTGTCGCGCGACGTGCAAAACCACAGCTTACCGTCATCGACCATGGCAAACGAAAACGGCCTCACGCGAGGCTGATGCCCGTCGGTCACATCGGTCGTGGCAAGATACCACGCCGGAATGCGCCTGAGATACGAACAGGCGCGCTCAAGCTGAGCCGTGCGGTCGTTGTCGGTCATAGGGACCCCTTTCTTGCGCTCGAATCGCGCCTAAACAAGTTGAAGGTTGACGACGATGACACACGCAAACAGCAGCATCGTCACAACCGCAGCCAGCGCATCCCCGCGGCGAAATGCAAGTGCATGCAGACGCGTGCGGCCCTGCTCGCCGTGATAGCAGCGTGCATCCATGGCGGCAGACAACGTCTCGGCATGACGGAACACGCCCGTGAACAGTGGAATCGCCACACTGCCGAGCATACGCACGCCGCCGAGCGGACCTCCCGTCACGCGTGCACCGCGGCTTGCCTGCGCATCGGCCGTCTGCTTCATCTCGGTGGCAAACTGCGGCATAAAGCGTAGCGCGATACCCATGATCATGCCGAGCTCGTGCGCAGGAAGTCCCACACGCGCAAACGGCGCGAGCAGGCGCTCAAAGCCCGCGGTGAGGTCGAGCGTGGGCGTGGTGAGCGTAATGGCGCTCATGCCGGACATCATCAACGTCAGGCGGCACGCCATAAAGGCGGCAGAACGCAGTGAGCCCTCGCTTATCTGCAGAAAGCCGAGCTGCCACAGGATGCGCCCACTCTGATCGGTAAACAAGTTGAGCACCGCGACCACGACGACGATTGCCAGCAGCGGTGCCATCGATGATAGGACCCGGCGCAACGGCACCCGGGACACGGCATAGATCAGCACGACGAAAATTGCGACCGGGGCCAATCCGCGGAAGCCGCCGACGGTCAGCGTCGTGATCAAAAACACAAAGCCCAGGAGCAGCTTGGTGCGCGGATCCAGGTGATGGATCGCGCTATCGCTCGGATAGTAGCTGCCAAACGAAAACGCCTCCATCAGCAACCCTCCTCTCGCGCGACCGTTTCGGATTTGGCCTTGTCCGAGACGTTAGAAGAACCGCCTGAGCGACCGATCGGCAAATCTGCCAACTCGTCGGCCAACGACTCAACCGTATAGAGCCCGCCGCGATGCAGCGGCACGCCCGCTTCCGCGAGCGCCAACGCCATGCGCTGGGCAGCGGGAACACCCAAGCCGATTGATTTAAGCTCATCCGCATGCGCAAAAACCTGAGCGGGCGTGCCCTCAGCAAACACCGTGCCCTCGTTCATCACGACAATACGATCGCAGCAATTGGCAAGGTCATCCATACTGTGTGAGACCATGACGACGGTCAGGCCCCCATGGTGAAGTCGATCGATGAGCCCCAGGAAATCACTGCGCGCCGCCGGATCGAGCCCCGCCATGGGCTCATCGAGTACCAGGACCTCGGGCTCCATGGCAAGCACGCCGGCAAACGCCACGCGCCGCTGTTGGCCACCCGAAAGCTCAAAGGGACTCTTGTCGCCCACCGTGGCCAAGTCGAGGCCCACGCGCGCGAGCGATGACTCAACGCGGCGGACAACCTCGGCCTGCGACAAGCCAAGGTTGTGCGGGCCAAACGCCACGTCCTGCGTCACGGTTTCGGCAAACAGCTGACGCTCGGGATATTGAAACACCACGCCGACCTTGGCCTTAACCGCGGCGGCATCTTTCTTGCTTGATAAGTCGAGCCCCAGCGCGCAAACGCTTCCCTCCTGCGGACGAATCAGCCCGTTGAGATGCTGGACCAGCGTCGACTTACCCGAACCGGTATGACCTGCTAAGCCCAGGAACTCGCCGCGACGCACCGTCAGCGATACATCGCGCAGCGCCCACGGGCTGCTGGGGTCGTTTCCCCAGAGAGCCTGTTTGCTCGATTTGCCCGCAACGGCCGAGCGCTTATGCCAGCGACGACGCTCGCGGACGCTCAGCGAGTAACTATACGAAAGGTGGGAAATCTCGATAACGGGCTCCGAAACGTTTGTCTCGTCGGTCGCGGAGGAGGCGTTATCGAGGATACGAGCATCGGGCACGGAAGGCTGCCCCGTGGCGCCCGCCACATTTCGCTCAACATAAGCCTGCGCGATCTCGGCGACCATATCCGCCTCGCGTACCCGTGCGCAAACGGGCACGCCCTTCGCACGAAGCGCCCTGCCCAGGCGACACGACGCCGGCATATCCAGGTTGAGCTCCGCGAGCTCATCCGCCCGCGTCAGAATCTCCTCGGGCGTACCGAGCATGGCAACGCGCCCCGCCTGAAACACCGCGACTCGATCGGCCTCGGCGGCCTCTTCCATAAAGTGCGTAATCATCACGATGGTCATGCCGCGAGCGTGCAACGCGCGGCAAGCCTTCATGAGGCCCTTGCGTCCACGCGGATCGAGCATCGAGGAGGCCTCGTCCAAGATAAGCACGCGCGGCTCCATGGCAAGTACGCCGGCGAGCGCCACGCGCTGCTTTTGGCCACCCGAGAGCGCGTGGGTCTCGTGGCGCTCAAAGCCCACCAGGCCCACGGCCTTCAGCACATCTCGCACACGCTGCGCGATCTGGGCCGATGGCACGCCCAAGTTTTCGGGACCAAAGGCAACATCGTCCTCGACAAGCGTCGCCACCAGCTGATCATCCGGGTTCTGGAACACCATGCCCGCAGTCGAGCGGATGTCGTAGACCAGCTCGGGATCGGACGCGTCCATGCCGTTGACGCGCACCGTTCCCGTATCGGGCTGCAGCAGCGCGTTCAAATGCTTGGCGAACGTCGACTTGCCCGACCCGTTTCCGCCGAGGATGCAGAAAAACTCGCCATCCTCGATGTTCAGATCGATGCCGTCGAGTGCCGGTGTGGCACCGTCATAGCTAAAGGAAACGCCCCGACACTCAATCATGCGCGGCCTTTGACCTGGTCCTTCTTGGGCGTAATGAGATTAGAGACCGCCTTGTACACCGCCAGCGTCAACACCGAGTTGAGCACGGTCTTGATGAGGTTGAACGGCAGCACGGCAGGAATCATGAGCGGGGCGATCACATCGACCGAGCCATACCAGAACCATACGCCAATGGTAAGGTTAGCGACCATAGACAGCGCCGTAGCGGCAATGACACCGAACACTAGGCCAATCACGGCACCCTTATAGGTATGCATCTTCTGGTAGACGATAGCCGCGGGCAGAATGTAGCCCAGCGTAGCCACCAGGTTCATAAGTGCGCCGACCCAATCGCCCGTGGTAAGCGCATGGATAACAATCGCCATGGCGGCAACAGCAGTACCGGCGCCAGGACCATACGCAAAACCGCACACCATCGCCGGCACCAGCGACGGGTCATACGTCAAAAACGGCGCCGAAGGAAGGATGGGTAGCTGCACATACATAAACAACGCGCCCAAGGCACACATCAGCGCCATGGTAACGAGCTGTTTGGTGCTCCACCTATTCGTGTTCTCAAAATGGATATGCTGCGACTGTTCAGACATAAGATCACCTGCCTCTTTCATCCGGACTCTAACCGTTGGTACTGGAATCTCACCAGTTCAGCCGGCATGCGAACCAACGCACACACGGGTCGCGGACTCATCGGCTCGGCCGCAGGCATCTCGCCTGCGCCACGGCGCCCCTTTGACACCGCCCGATTTACCGCCAGTGGGGAATTCCACCCCGCCCTGAAACAGCAATTGCAAGTGTAGCACGAGCAGGTGTTCGCGCAAGTATGCCGAGGGTAATTTATGATGGGAAAACGCTCCAGAAATGCGGTAGGGACAAGTTGGCGCAACAACCACGTCCTCCATCCGCCCCAAAGTAGCGCGCCTTTCGCGGCAGAGCCGCGAAACAGCGACCGGGACACGCATCCCCCACAACCACGTCCTCCTCCGCCCGCCGACCTCAAGGCCGTAAACGCAGGGAATCCGAGGACGTTCCGGAGAGAAGACCCCGTCACGCCCCCGGATTCCCGGTGGGAGTTCTAGACCTTGTCGGCCTTAGTACATACCGCCGCCCTGCTGACCAGCGGTAGCAGCAGCGATAGCGTCCTCAAGCTGAGTGTTCTTGGGCACATCGGAGACGGTAGCCTCGGTGATGAGAATCAGGCTGGCGACAGAAGCAGCGTTCTGCAGGGTGACGCGGCTGACCTTGACGGGGTCGAGGACGCCCATCTCGATCATGTCGCCCCACTCGCCGTTGGCAGAGTTGAGACCCTGGCCGGCGGGCAGCTCGGCAACCTTGTCGACCACGACAGCGCCCTCAAAGCCAGCGTTCTTGGCGATGGTGGCGACCGGAGCGGTCAGAGCCTTCTTGACGATATCGACGCCAATCTTCTCCTCGGGGTCGTCGATCTCGACAGCATCGAGCGCAGGAGCAGCGTCCATGAAGGCGACGCCACCGCCGGCGACAATGCCCTCCTCGACAGCAGCGCGAGTTGCCTGCAGGGCGTCCTCGACGCGGTGCTTGATCTCCTTGAGCTCGGACTCGGTAGCAGCGCCGACCTTGATGACGGCAACGCCACCGGAGAGCTTGGCCAGGCGCTCCTGGAGCTTCTCACGGTCGAAGTCAGAGGTGGTGTTCTCCATCTCACCCTTGATCTGAGCGATACGAGCGTCGATGGCCTCCTTGGAGCCAGCGCCACCGACGACGACGGTGTTGTCCTTGGAGATGGTGACGGACTTAGCGGTACCGAGCATATCGGCAGTGATGTCAGCAACCTTCACGCCCAGCTCGTCCAGGGCAGCCTGGCCACCGGTGAGGACGGCGATGTCCTCGAGGATGCGCTTGCGGCGATCGCCGTAGCCCGGAGCCTTGACGGCGCAGACGTTGAGGGCGCCACGGATCTTGTTGAGGACCAGGGTCGGCAGAGCTTCGCCGTCGATGTCCTCAGCGATGATGAGCAGGCCGCGGCCAGCGCGCTGGACAGCCTCGAGAACGGGCATGATGTCCTGAACGCTGGAGATCTTCTGGTCGGTGATGAGGATGTACGGATCCTTCATCACGGCCTCCATGCGGTCGTTGTCCGTGACGAAGTAAGCGGAGACATAGCCCTTGTCGAACTGCATGCCCTCGACGGTGTCGATGGTGATGTCGAACGTCTGGGAATCCTCGACGGTGATGACGCCGTCCTTGCCCACGACCTCCATGGCCTCGGCGATCTTCTCGCCGACCTCGGGGTCACCGGCAGAGATGGTACCGACGGAAGCGATCTGCTCCTTGGTCTCGACCGGCTTGGCCTGCTTCTTCATCTCGGCGACGGCGGCGTTTACAGCCTTGTCGATGCCGCGACGGATGGCCAGCGGGTTGGCGCCAGCGGCGACGTTGCGCAGACCGTCGTTGACGATGGCCTGAGCGAGCAGGGTTGCGGTGGTGGTGCCGTCGCCCACGGTGTCGTTGGTCTTGGTGGCGACCTCCTTCACCAGCTGAGCGCCCATGTTCTCGATGTTGTCCTCGAGCTCGATCTCCTTAGCGACGGAAACGCCGTCGTTGGTGATGGTCGGGGCGCCGAACGTGCGCTGCAGCGCAACGTAACGGCCCTTGGGGCCCATGGTGACGGTAACGGCGTCGGCCAGAGTGTTGACGCCCTTGGCGAGCTTAGCGCGGGCATCGGTGTTGAACGTAATGTTCTTTGCCATGGTAGGTAATCCTCCAAAAGAAATGTGACTCGCGTCGCCGCTTCCGAGTCCTATGCGGCGGGCGCGTTCAAAGACGAATCAGAGATTCTGACGAGACTAGGCCTCGACGACGGCATAGATGTCGTCGGCGCGCATCAGCAGATACTTCTCACCGTCGACCTTGACCTCGTTGCCACCGAACTTACCGTAGATGACAACGTCACCGACCTTGACGTCCATGGGGATGCGCTCACCCTTGTCGTTGACCTTGCCGGCGCCAACGGCAACGATGGTGCCGCGCTGCGGCTTCTCCTGAGCGTTGCTGGCGATATACAGACCAGAAGCGGTCTTCTGCTCGGCCTCGTCGGGCTTGACCAGAACACGATCTGCAAGCGGCTTCAAAGACGACATGCTTGTCTCCTCCTTTTTGGGCCGCGCGGTTATACCACGCGAATTAACCCTTTTTGTTTGCGTACGCGTTGAATGGTACCCACGAATGGCGGGTTATACAACACGGAGTCAAAAAATCTTATTTTTTGGCACTTAGATTTTCTGAATGCCGGGGGATAACTTAGCAGTGGCTCCCGTGTGGCTCCGGAGGGGCGGGGCATAAGGTTTCCTGCTCGGGCAGTCCTGCTCGCACGAAGGCCACATTAAGTGGCCTTCGGCTCGTGCGGAACTCGCGATAAACCTTATGCCCCGCCCCTCCGGAGCCACACGGGAGCCAGGTTAACTAATTCGGACCCGGCATTCAGAAAAGTCAGTGCAGCAAAATGGCGATGCGGATGGTGCGAATAAGAAAGGGACACGTTGCTGAAACGTGCCCCTTATGAGTGGGGTATGAGGTTAGCGCTCGTAGATTAAGTTACCTGCCAGGTAGGTGGCCTGAACCTTGGTGGCTTGGAGTTCTTGGGGGTCGATGGTGAGTGGGTTTTGGTCCAGGACTACCAGGTCGGCGTATTTGCCGGGTTCTAGGCTGCCGAGGTTTTGCTCGTCGCCCGCTGCATAGGCGCTGCCCAGGGTGTAGTTGCGCAGGGCTGTTGCTGCATCGATGCGCTCGCTCGGCAGCCAGCCGCCCTCGGGCCAGTGACTTTTGGGGTCCTGGCGCGTGATAGCCGTGTAGAGCACGTTCATGCTGGTAACGGGCGTGATAGGGCTGTCAGTACCGAAGGCTTGGCGGATGCCGCGCTGCTTATAGGTTGCAAACGGCCACATGATGCGGCTGCGCTCCAAGCCCAGGTCGCGCTCCGGACCACCTGGGTCGAGCGTGATATGGCAGGGCTGGCTCGAGGCAACGACGTTAAGCTTGCGTAGACGATCGATGTCCTCGGGCAAGAGGTTCTCCAGATGCTCGAGCGTGTTATGACCGTGCTGGGGCAGGCCGTACAGCTCTGCCGCCTCCTCAAAGATATCGAGCGCGGCATGGATGGCACCGTCGCCGATGACGTGGATGCGCACGGTGTGGCCGCGCTCCGCGGCCGCCAGAACTAGCTTGCGCATGCGCTCGGCGGGAACCGTCAGACGGCCCTGGTCGCCCGGGAAGCGCGGATTGGTATAGGGCTCGGTGAGATACGCCGTGTGTTCGCTCGACACGCCGTCGAAGAACTGCTTAAAGCCCGGTGCCGAGAGCAGCACATTGTTCGCGTAACGTGCCTGCAGCTCTTCCAAGTGCGACTGGTCATCCAGCAGCGTGGGGAACAGATGGGCTCGGATGCCCAACTTGCCGGCTGCCTGCAGTTTGTCGTAGACGTCGTCGCGGATAAAATCGCAGCCCGGCATGGGCATGAGCGACATATCGCATATCGAGGTGATGCCCTGCTCGGCCATACGCCTCATTTGATCGGCGTAAGCGCTTGCGATGCGATCCTCGCCCAGCCACTCAAGGCAGCGCGGTAGCAGCTGCATGGCAGCCGCCTCGTGAGCAATGCCCGTGAGCTCGCCGTTTGCGTCCTTGTCGTAGCTGCCGCCCGCTGGCGGCTCGCTGTCGCGCGTGACGCCGAGCGCCTCGAGTGCGCGGCTGTTGAGCCAAAGCGTGTGCCCGTCACCCGAATACATAACGCAGGGGCGATCGGGGAATGCCGCATCGAGCGACGCCTTGGTAGGATGCTCGGGCGGGTCCCAACGGTAGTCGCGCCAGCCCTGAGTCACAACCCAAGCGTCGTCGGGCAGGTCCTGGGAAAACTCGAGCGCGTGTTGCACCAGCGCCGCCTCGGACGTGCCCATATCCATGAGCATGTACGGCGAGGAGCCAACCGAAGTATGGAAGAAATGCAGGTGCGCATCGTGGAAACCGGGGCAGACAAACTGCTCGCCGTAGTCGATAACCGGCGTGGCGGCAGGCGCGGCGGCAATCACGTCATCGGGCGCACCGACTGCGACGATACGGTCGCCTGCGATGGCAATCGCCAGCTCGCGGGCGGTATCGATGCCGTCTTGCGCGGTAAAGACGTTCTTGGAGCGGATAATCCGATCGATATGTTGCATGGGCATCCCCATCTCTGGCAGGAAATTCAACACCCCCGAGTGTACTCCCCCGCCCTTGTAACAAAACCCCAAGCGGCAAACGGCAACTTTACCAGCCCTAGCGGCAGGTGGCATACTGGAGAGAGCCTGTACGATTTTGCGATCAACCCAGCAAGGAGCAAATCGACCATGACGAAGACCAAGGCACAGCAGATTATGGCGGCGACCGAGGTGCGAGCGGCTGACGACGTCACCGCAGCCATCCAAGATATCGCTACCGAGTTTGAACCCTATATCATCAAGCAGCGCCGGCACTTCCATAAGCACCCGGAGCTGAGCCTTGCCGAGGAGCGCACGACCTCCGACATCGCCAACCAGCTCGACGCCATGAATATCCCCTACGAGCGTCCCCTCAAGACGGGCCTGGTGGCGACCCTTCGCGGCACCGCGCCGGATGCCTACCACGAGGACGGCACGCCACGCCGCCGCATCCTGCTGCGCGCCGACATCGACGCCCTGCCCGTCACCGAGCAGACCGGCGAGGAGTTTGCCAGCGTCAACGAGGGCTGCATGCACGCCTGCGGCCACGACTGCCACATCGCCATGATGCTCGGCACGCTGCAGATCCTGCGCCATATGACCGACGACATCCACGGCGAAGTCCGCATCGTGTTCCAGCCCAGCGAGGAAAACGGCCAGGGCGCCAAGCTCATGATCGGCACGGGCGTGCTCGACGGCGTCGATGGCGCCTACGCCGCGCACATCTGGAGTGAGGTCGACGCCGGCACCGTGAGCTGCGAGCCCGGACCGCGCATGGCCAATACCGACTGGTTCCGCATCGACGTCCGCGGCACCTCGTGCCACGGCGCCATGCCCCAGCGCGGTCACGACGCCGTTATGGTTGCCGCCGAGATCGTCAACGCTCTGCAGACCATCGTTTCGCGCGAGATCAGTCCCTACGAGCCGGCCGTCATTACCGTCGGCGAGCTGCACGGCGGCACCGCGCGCAACGTTATCGCCGGCACGGCCTACCTCGCCGGCACGGTGCGCACCTACGGCGATTCGACCCACGAGGAAATGCCGGAGCTCATGCGCCGCATCGTGGAGCATACCGCGGCCGCCTTGGGCGCCGAGGCAGAGCTCACCGACTACACCATCGCCAATTACAAGGTCGAAAACGATGCCGCCTCGAGCGAGCGCTGCCGCCAGGCAGTAATCAAATGCCTGGGCCCCACCGGTCAAGGTCATTACCGCGGCACGCTCTCGGGCGAGGATTTTTCGGAGTACCTGCGCCGCGTACCGGGCGTGCTCGCCTTTGTAGGTACGCGCAACCCCAAGATTGGCGCCACGTACGCCCAACATTCCTGCTTCTACAAGATCGACGAGACTGTGCTGGCAAAGGGCTCCATGGTGGCCGCCCAATATGCCATCGACTTTTTGGCCGAGCCCACGCAAGAGGAGCTCGACGGCCCCACGATTGCCGCGGTCGCCGAGACCAACCCCGACCTGGCAGCCAAACTGCGCTCTGCCAAGGCCACGGCCGCCGAGGCCCGCGACGCCATGCACGATGCCCGCACCGCCCGACACGCCGCAATCAAGGGCATCCACGATGCACGTGCCGCCGCTCGCCGCGAGGAGAAGCACGACGAGTAGTCGATCCACGACCATCTCGCAGTCATAGCCGCATCGCGATATCAAAGCGGGGGCGGACGCTTCGGCACGTCCGCCCCCGCTTATTTGTCAAGCGCTATTTCTACCGTTTCTACCCCGTCCCCAAATGGCAGGTGGCAGGGTTACTCGTCCTGCGGGTCCTCGTCGGAGCTTGGCGCAGGCTCGGGCTCAGGCACGGGCACGGGCGCGGGCTCAGGCTCAGGCTCAGGCTCAGGCTCAGACTCAGGCTCGGGCTCGGGCTCGGGCTCGGGCGCAGGCGCCGGCGCCGCAGCGGAATCGGATACGGGCGCTGCGTCGGCGCTAAAACCAGCCGGAGCAGACTTCTTCTCAAACGGCAGCACAAAAGTCAGGACGTCGTCCTTGTCCTCGTCGGCCCACTCGCTTGCGTAGCGCGCAACCCAATAGCCAACGGCACGATGCTTGAGCATCTTGCCAAAGACCGTAAGGAATACCGTGACAAACGCCGTCAGCACCAAGAACAATACGAGCGTGATGCCACCGCCGGTAACAAGCGCCTCAATAGCCGAAGGACGGTAGTAGTAGTTATACATACCGACAGAGGCAATGGCGCCGAAGACGAGCGTCAGGATCCATGTGACAACGTTGGCGACCAGACCCGTCAAAAACTCGGGAAGGAACGAAGCGCAGAACAGCTTGGTCTTGTTGTGCTTAAACGCCGCCCAGACCTTGTCGAGCGAAAACGCGCTCTCGACACGACCGGTCACCGCAAAGTGCATCACGGCAATGTCGGCGAACATCTTAAAGAAGACCCCCAAGACCGCCGTGGCAATCATAGCCAGGACAAGCAGGCCAAGCGAGCCAAACAGCGCTGCCTCGAGTGCATAGGAGCCGTAATACGAATACGAGCCCGCGGCGCCAATTACCACGCTCTCCACCAGCGAAAGCACTACACCGATAACGGGAATGGCAGCGATAACCTCGAGCACGACCGAGATAACGCTCGAAAAGACTCCGAGGCCAAACGACGTGGAACGCATGAGTGGACGATCCATACCGCCATCAACCTTGAGCGACAGATCGCGACCCCACTCAATACCAAAGCCGGAACCACACACGCTCGCAATGCAAGCTGCCAAAAAGCCGATGGCAGCCGCAATGCCGCCAATAACGGGAATAAACAGCACGAGTACCGACACAACACAAATCAGCGCCGGTAAAAAGGCAATCTGGCACACGCGCTGCAGCACGCCCGGAGTCTTGGTCATATCCTCAAACGCCTGAGCCACACAGCCCTTGGACGCATTCGCCACGGGCGGTTGCGGAACAAACTGCTGGGGCTGACCCTGAGGGGCAGAGGCTGCGGCACCGGCATTGGGGGCACCACACGTGCCGCAGAACTTGTCGTTATCGCCCATGGGGGCGCCACACTGCGAGCAGAACATAGAATCATCCCTTCGTATCTTGAACGAATCATCTGGATCGCAAACGATGTCTTTGGCATCATTATCACCCAATGTGGGGACAAATACTCCAACATGACGCATTTGCAATGCGCAGGGCGCTATTCGATTGTTTGATGAGCTCGACCGCGTTAGTTCGTTCCGCGGAAACCCTTGCCGACGATCTCGGAGCTGTCGACAATCGTGATAAAGGCACCCGGATCGACTTCGCGCGCATAGCGGCGCAGTTGCACGGCCTCGCGACGGCTTAGCACGCTCATGATCACCGTCACGCACTTGCCCGAGAAAGCACCGTAGCCGCGGCTGATAGTCGCCGTACGGTTGAGATGCTTGACGATAAACTCCTCGACCTTAAGGGGCTCGGAGCAAATGACCGTGCAGACTTTACGCAGGTGGATGCTCTCGATGGCTTTGTCGACCACAAGCGTCTTGGCAAACAGGCCGAGCACGCAATACAGACCGACGCGCGGGCCGTACAAGAAGGCCGCGATGGTCACGATGCCGATATCGACCAGCAGCAGCGCACGGCCGATCTCAAGCGTCGTGCGGCGTTTGAGAATCATGGCGAGGATGTCCGTGCCGCCCGTCGAGGCACCAATATCAAAGACGATGGCGCTGCCGAGCGCCGGCAGAATCACGGCAAAGCACAGGTCGAGCCACATATCGCCCGTCATCGAGACATCGGTCGGAATAAAGAGCTCAAACAGCGAAACATAGGCGGACAGCGCAAACGAGGCAAAGACACTCCACAGGATTGCCTTGCGCTCCAAAAAGATAAAGCCCAGAACGACCAGGACCGCATTGATAATCCACATAAAGACGCCGACGGGCAGGGTCGGGAACAGCGTGGACAGAATGACCGACACGCCCGAGGTGCCGCCAAAAGCAAAGTGATTAGGGGTTTTAAACGCGACGATGGCAAAGGCCGTGAGGATCAGGCCCAAATTGAGCTCGGCAAAAAAGCGCGGAAAGCCCGGCTCCTGGCTGCGCTTGCGACCAGCGCGCTCGCCCCGCTCGATAACATCGCGATCGACCACGCGTTCCATCGGCACTACGGGAGGACGATGCACCTCCTCGGCAGCACGCGACGCCGCCTCTGCCGCAGCGGCCTCAATTGCCCATGCCTTGCTTTCTGTTTCGTGCTCGTCGGCCATTACGGCAACCCCTCGTTAACAATTTGGAAACAATGCGCCCATTAGAGTAACGCGGAACGTGGGGATTGCAACCCTTAGTTAGACGAGCGGTATGACTATATCGGGAGCGTACAAAAACGGCCGGCCACGCTTTTGCTTGCGCGGTCGGCCGTTTAATGTTTTCGCAGATAAAACCTGCCAAAACAAACCTGTCCCTTTTTGGAAGGTTATTCGTGCTGGCTGGTGCGGTGCTCGTACTCCTCGGGGGTGATGACATCCTCGATGCGCAGGTTGACGCCCGCCACCTCAAGGCCAGTCATCGCGGCAAGGCGCTCGGTGACACGTGCCTTAACATCGTCAAAGATCGCGGGCGCATAGGCGCCGTACTCGATGATGACGGAGATGTTGACGACCACGCGATTATCGTCGGTGACCTCGACCGTCACGCCCTTGGTCAGATTCTCGGCACCAAACTGCTCCTGCACAAAGTGCATGAGGTTACCCTTCATGCCCAGAACGTGCGGAACCTCGCGGGTGGCCATGGCAACGATCTTCTCGATCACGCCGTTGGAATAGGTCAGCGAGTCCTCGGACTCATCCGCTTCCTCGTCGTCCTCATCCGTATCGGACTCGGCCTCGACGAGAGCCTCATCCTCGAGCGTCACATCCTCAGCTTCGGCGACGACCGCCTCGTTCTCCTCGAGCTCGGTATCGGCTACATCGACCTTCGTATTAAAAGCCATGGTTCCTCCTTATGCCTGCCGCGGATGCGACAGTCGAATACATATTAGCGACCGCTAAACAGACGGCCGAAGAAGTTGACGATCCCGTTCTCGCCGTCGCGAATTTGGCCGATCACAGCGCCGATCAGCACGAAGAATGCAATGACGAGCGTGTCCCACAGGCCCAACGTGAGTACCAACACAGCGAGGATAAAGCCAGCGACGGCGCCGAGCGTGGTGTTGGGATGACGCACAGCATAGCTCCAGATGGCAGCGCCCGTACCCTTGATGAGACCCATAGCCTCGTCAAAATCCGCGGCTGCCGCGTCTTGTAACTCGGTTGCCTCTGCTTTGGAATCAACAGGTTCGCTCGCCGGCGTGGCGCTCTGGTCAATCGTCAGGCGCGGCGTACGAGCGGTCTTATCTTGATTGGTATCACTCACCGGAAACCTCCACGGTCTGGACGGTAGTCTTGGACGGCAAAAAACGAACGCGCGTGGTCGTACCCGGCGTGCCGAGCATGGTGTCGCAAGCTTCCTCGATGCGCTGTTGCATCGCGGTAGCCAGAGATGCCACGTCCTTATCGTCAAGCGCGATAGCCTCGACCTTAAATCGGACGTGCGAATCGTCGGAACCTTGGACGCGGGCCTCGACATGCTCGACCATCACGCGGTCGTCGCGCTCGGCAGCGGCCCTGGCGCACGAAGAAAGCGCCGCAAGGGTAACCTCGATATTGCGCTCCCCCGCCGGATGCACGCAGGACGGCTCGCGACGAGCAAACATCAGGCGGAAGAAGCTTACCAGCACGCCAATCGCCACAACTCCACCGCATGCCGTCACGACAATGCGCGGCATGGGGTCGCGCATCAGCAGCATAAAGCGATACGTATACGCCCCCCAAAACTGGCAGACAAGCGTACCCAGCGCCACGATGGCGGCGGCAAGATACACAATCGCTAGGGCTCGTTTGAGTACGCGCACGTGGCGCTCCCTTCAAATCTCGGCTCTCGAAATGCAAAACGGTTCGCATCATTATAAAAGAGCCGGGTCCGGTGCTCTACGCACGCGGATCCGGCTCATCTATTCCACGAGGCTTGCATGCTCGCTTCATTATGCCCAGATATACACGGCTTAACCCGTGCGGGCGCTACTCCTCCTCGAGGGCAGCGATGACCTCGTCGGTCATGTCCATGGTGCTGTAAACATCCTGGACGTCGTCGAGCTCCTCAAGACGGTCGATGAGGCGCTGAACCTTCTTGGCGTCGGCGCCGGAGACCTCGGTCGGGGTGGTCGGGACCATGGTGGTCTCGGAACCCTTGACCTGGACGCCCTGCTCCTCGAGCGCCTTGGAGACAGCCATAACCTCGTTGGCAGTAGTCCAGACGATCCACTCCTCGCCGGCGTCCTCGTAGTCCTCGCCACCGGCCTCGGCGATGGCCATCATGAACTCATCCTCGTCACCGGCAGCACCGTTGGCGATCATGGTCTCCTTCTTGGCGTTCTCGTCCAGGATCTCCTTGGCGACGACGATCTGGCCCTTGCGCTCAAACTGGAAGGCGACGGAGCCGGAGGTGCCCAGGTTGCCACCAGCGTGGGAGAAGGCGGAACGGACATCAGCGGCGGTACGGTTGCGGTTGTCGGTCAGGCAGTCGACGTAGACGGCGACACCGGCGGGACCGTAGCCCTCGTACACGATGTTCTCGTAGACGGCAGCGTCGGCACCCGAACCAAAAGCCTTGTCGATAGCGGACTTGATCTTGTCCTTAGGCATGGACTGAGCCTTGGCCTTGGCAACGGCAGCGGCGAGGCTGGCGTTGTTCTCGGGCAGCGGGTCACCGCCGAGACGGGCAGCAACGGTGATGTTGCGGCTGAGCTTGGAGAAGAGGGCGGAACGCTTGGCGTCCTGCGCGCCCTTACGATGCTTGGTTGTGGCCCACTTAGAGTGTCCGGACATACGTGTCTCCTATCGGTTTCGACCTAAAGCCCAGCGCAGATGCTCGGGCAATATAAACAAACGTCGTTATGATATACCTACTGGCCTGCGAGATAAACCCCAAAATGAAGGCGTCGTGATGATGGCCCCTTTGGTGCAAAGAAACCTGACCCCAATGCACCAAGTTAGGACCAGAGGAAGTCGCTGCGGGTGACGGTGGCGCCGATGGCGAAGGGCATGCAGGCGATGACCGGATACAGGTAGCGCATGTAAGTCGAGCCGTTGCACGGGCCAATCAGGCACACGGCGAGCACGCCCAACAGCGGCACCCAGATCGCCAGCGCACGCCATGAATGACGGCGCAACAGGTAGACCACCACGACGATCATGATCCACACATAGGTGGCCGAGCTCATGGTGAGCGAGATAAACGGGATGCGCTGCACCGCCACACGGTACAGGTTGATCAGGTGGTCGCACCAGCGCACGACCTTGCTATCGACCGGATGGAAGTCGAAGTACTTGAGATTATCGGGGCGTGCCATAATCTCGGCACTGCGCGCCGTACTGTAGACCCATGCATCGCGCGTGCTCGGATAAAAATAACCATAGTAGTTATTGATAAGCGCCGAAATATAGCACTCGGGATCCTTCTTAAACATCTGAGCCCATACCTCAAAATAGGCATCGATGTCCTCCTGCGAGGCGTACTCGTTAAAGCAGTTCTTGACGGCATCGGACTTGTCGGGGTTGTAGCGGCGGCCCAGGTTCTCGTACTTGAGTACGCGGTCGATCACGGCACGCTCTTCGTCGGTCACCGAACCGTCGCAAGGAGCCTCCACGATGGTGCCGTCCTCCTTAACCGTGGGGTTGACGCCCGAGTTGAGGCCGTCGTGCTTTTGGACGAAACGAGCCGTCTGCTGGAACGGAATCGAGAGGATTTCGCGCTTGGAACCAGGCGTGATGTCGTGCGCCGGCATAAAGACCTTGGTGAAGTACATATTAGAGGCAAGGCAGAGCGCGAGCACCGCGAGAACGCCAACCCAACGGAAACGCGGGATGGCGCCCGAAGGCGCAGCACCAGTCTGCTTGGCTGCACGACGAGCCACATGCACGTCCCATACGCAAAACGCCGCCGCGATTACGCATGCCGCCAGGGGAAACACCAGGCCGCCGTTGCGCAGAAACGTGGAACCCATGGCGCCCAGAGCGAGCAGCAGCCAGTCGTGGCGCGCAAAGAGCATGGGGGCTTTCTCGCCCGCTCGCTCGACATTGGCATCACGACGGGGCAAGCCACATGCCACGAGCTTGACGGTCTGTACCAGCAGCACCAAAAACGCGTCGGCAAAGAGCACGTCTTTGGTGAGCAACGCCGCGTAGTTAGAGAACATCGGCATAAACGCAAAGAACAGCAGGATCGCACCGCGAACCGGCAGGCTCACGCCCAGTTTGCGCAGCGACGAAATGGAATAGGCCATGCAGGCGGCCGTGATGACGAACTGAGCACAGGTGTAGATGGCAAGACCCGCGTTAGCGCTGTTGAACAGCGAAAGCCCCAGCTGAACGCACGAGCCGATAATGGCCGTGTGCACTACGGGATGATGCCCGTTGAGCAGCACGTTGGGGTTGAGTAGGCGCAGGTAGTCGCTCGTGCCGTTGGGATAGTTGAACCACTGGCGAATCTGCGCGCCCGTATCTCCCATAAAAAGGCCAGGCAGCGAAGCGATGAGCGTGGGCGCCCAGGCGATCATAAGTACCAGGAAGGGCCCGGCAAAGGGATGGACCGAGAGCACGGCGTGAGTCACACGCCATACGCGGCCAAAGTGCGCCTCGGAAAACGGAATGCGCCGAGAGCTCAGCCAATCTAGACACTCAAAGGCAAGGTAGAAGGCAACGACCGCCAAGAGCATCCAGCCCGCGCCGCCAATCCAGGCGCAGATGATGCGGGCTTTGTCGCCAAGGACAATCTCGGCCGAGTCGGTGAGATCGTAGCTGCGGCCGAACACCATGCAGATGGCGAAGAACAGCGACGGCAGAACGATCGATGGACGCCAGGTGTCGCCACGGCCAAAGAACACGTAGCGAAACGGCAAGGTGAGCAGGCAAGCAAGTGCAAGCAGCATGACCGCGTCGGTATGGCCGGCAAACGAGAGGAGCACCTCGTAGCACACGTACAGCATGCCCGAGGCTTTGGGGTCAATCGCCAAGACTGCGTTGCTCGACACCGGGGAGGGATCGATGGAAAACGCCGTGGTCGCCAACAGCGCGAGCAAAAATGCGATGAGCGTCTGCTTGGCGGGGTAGCGCTTAAACCAGACGATGCGGGCAGCGTCGCGCGCAGCCGTTGTGGAGAGGTCGGAATCCTTCACAGTCCGAAAGCCTTTCTAGAAACCTGCCAAAAAGGGACAGGTTTATTTTGGCAGGTTTTATCTGGGGAAACGTTACGGTTCTGTCATCGTTGCCCAGCAAACCGCCACAAAGGTGCCCTGTCCCCTTTGTGGTGGTTAAGCGTCGAGGTAGATGCGCTGGGGCTGGTTGCGGCGACGAGCAAAGATGATGAGCACCAGGCCCGCGATTACGAGCGGCAGGCTCAGCAGCTGGCCCATGGTGATGACGCCGCCAAGCAGATAGCCCAGCTGGGCATCGGGCACGCGCACAAACTCAATGAGGAAGCGGACGATGCCGTAACCCATCACAAACACGCCCATAAACGTGCCTTGGGGCAATAGCGGCTTTTTGCGGCTGAGCACCTGCAGAATGCAAAAGAGCACGATGCCCTCAAGAAATGCCTCGTAGAGCTGGGAGGGGTGACGCGGCATATCGCCCGCAGTCCCGCCAAAGACCACGCCCCATGGCAGATCGGTCGGCTTGCCCCACAGCTCTCCGTTGACAAAGTTGGCACAACGGCCCAGGCACAAGGCCAGCGGCGCGCCGATGACGGCAAGGTCTGCCAAAGTCCATGCGTCGAGCTTATACATGCGGCATACGATGATGCCGCCGATAATGCCGCCCACCAAACCGCCGTGGAAGCTCATGCCGCCCTCGTTGGTGGCAAAGATCTCGAGAGGGTGCGCCCAGTAGTAGCCATCACCGTAAAAGACGACGTAGAACAGGCGCGCACCGATAATGAGGCCAAAGACCACGCCGACCACGACACTCGTCAGGTCATCAATCGTGATGTCAAAACCCCAACGGCGCTGCGTGCGATACATGACGACCGCCGTGAGCAAAGCTCCGACCACATAGGCCAAGCCGTACCAGTAGATGGTGATGGGCCCCGCCGAAATGGCGACGGGATCAAGCATATGGTAGAGGTCGTTGAGCATATCGGTCCCCCTGCTCCCTACATACAAATGCGGCCGCGGGCCTTGCGCTCGCAGCCGCATATTTGGGCGTAACGTCTATGCGGAGTATGCCGTCCGCAGCTTTCGGATCTTAGAACGGCGCGTACTCGTCGTACAGGTCGTCGGTCTCGCCGGAGGCATTGATCTGCTCAACACGGGTAACGCCGGGCACATGCTCCTTGAGGATACGCTCGATACCCATGGACAGGGTCAGTGCGCTCATAGGGCAGCCGGCGCAGGCGCCCTGAAGCTCAAGCTTGACAACACCCTCGTCGTCGACGCCCACATACTCCATATCGCCGCCATCGGCCTGCAGGTTGGGGCGGATCTCTTCAAGAACCTTCTTAAGCAGCTCTTCGTTAACAGCCACAGGGGCTCCTTTCTCACAATAACGCGGGCACGCCCGCGGACAGAAGCTATGTTACTACAGCCATGTACCCGCTCACGAGCCGTCCATGCGCGCAGACGCGACTTTCACGAGTAGTCAATTTGGGACGGGGCTCTTTGAACTGCATTCGTCGTCAGATAGCGACAACGCATATTACTGTCGAGCCTGTCCCCCGGTACCAATCTGGACATCGACGATGACCTGGCGGTAGCTGATGCCGCAGGAGTCGAGAATGCGGCGGCTGATACGGCCGTCATCGGTGTCGGCATACTTATTGTCCAGGTAGACGACCTCGCCCACACCCACCTGCGCCAGGATCTTGGCGCAGTCGTGGCACGGGAACAGCGTGACGTAGACCGTGGAACCCTCAAGGTCTTTGAGCGAGCCGCGGTAGTTGAGCACGGCGTTGGCCTCGGCATGCACCACGTAGTTGTGCTTGTCCTGCAACGGGTCGTCGCTCGTGCCCCACGGGAAAAAGTCGTCGTTGAGCGCCGAGGGCGTACCGTTGTAGCCCACCGAAAGGATGCGGTGGTTGGTGTTGGCGATGCACGCGCCCACCTGCGTGTTGGGGTCCTTGCTGCGGCGCTGCGCGGCAATGGCCACGCTCATAAAGAACTCGTCCCAGCTAATGACATCGCGGCGCTTGCCCGACGCAGTTTGATGAAGATCGTCCGACATGGCAGACACCTCCGTAATCGCAATAGTTTGACCCATTGTAGCAGGTAGGTGGTGGGACCGTTTCTTCCCCAGGTGGGACAAAATTATCAGTAGTCTTTGTCCCAGGGCTGCTTGCGGCAACTAGCTCGATACGACTATCGAACCTGGGACAAGGACTACTGATAATTTTGTCCCACCGGCATCCTTGCTTTATGCGCGGCGGGGCTTTTGGTTGATGCGGTAGAGCTCGGCCAGACCTCGCAGCGTGAGCGCGTCGTCGACCGTCAGGCTGTGGCCGACCAACGCCGCGAGCGCCTCGGCATCGTCACCGGCAATGACGATGGGCACATCGCCCTCCCCCGCTGCCTTGGTCGCGCGCATCTCGGCAAGCACCATGTCGAGCATGCCGTCGATGCGTGCCACCTCGCCCAAAACCACGCCCGAGCGCATGGCCTCGCGCGTATTGCGACCGATAACATGCGTGGGTGCCGAGGGCTCGACCTGCGGCAGGCGCGCCGCGGCGGCCGAGAGCGAGCGGGCACCAAGCGCCAGACCCGGCGCGATGACGCCACCGACAAAGGTACCGTGCGCGTCGATAACCTCGATATTGGTCGTGGTGCCCAGATCGATCACGATGCACGGCGAGCCGTAGACGGCGCGGGCCGCCACGGCATCGGCGATGCGGTCGGGGCCGATCTCGGCCGGATCGTCGTAGTGCACGGGCATGCCGGTCTTAAGTCCCGGTCCCACGGTGAGCACGCGCCCCGTACAGGTACGGGAAAGTGCCGCCTTCCACGGACGTTCGAGCGCCGGCACCACACAGCTCAGCACGGCCGCCGCGGGCACAAGCGCGCCCGGCATACCCGCATCGGCCGCCAGCGCGCCCATGACCTGCGCGAGTCGCATGCGTGCCTCGTCGGCCGTAATGCTCGACGGCGTGGTGATCTCGCACGTCGCAAGCGGGCATTCCTGCGCCGCGGCCGAATCCTCGGCAAACAGGCCAAAGCGAATGAACGTATTGCCCACGTCGGCCGTCAATATATATGCGCACCTATTAAGCATCGTCGGCGCTCCTTTCGTCTGCCCAGCAGTATATCGCCTACCTAAACCAGTCATCCCAAAATGACTAGCTTGCGGCTATACTGGTGCGCGGTCGCGCGCGAGCTCACGCGGCGGCCCTTGGTAACCCGACTTCCCGCGCCGTATCCGTAGCGGCGCTCCCGGGGGAAGCGGATATACGCAAAGGAGTTCTATATGAGCAATCCCTCGAACCGCGCCTCGATGCGCGGGCAACTCACGCTGCGCGGCGTCGTCATCGGCGTCCTTGGCTGCGTGATCATCACGGCAAGCTCGGCCTACACCGCCCTCAAGATGGGCGCACTCCCCTGGCCGATCGTCTTCGCTGCCGTCATCTCGCTGTTCTTCCTTAAACTCATGGGCAACGCCAGTCTCAACGAGGCAAACGTCACCCACACCATCATGTCCGCGGGCGCCATGGTCGCCGGCGGCTTGGCGTTTACCATCCCGGGCGCCTGGATGCTGGGCTATGCCGACCAGATCAGCTGGCTCGACATGTTTATCGTGGCGCTCGCCGGCACCATCCTGGGCCTGCTGGCCACGGCGCTCATCCACCGTCACTTTATCGTAGACGCCGCGCTTGAGTTCCCCACCGGCAACGCCGCAGCTCAGACCTTGCGCGCGACCGAGGCTGGCGGCAAAACCGGCAAGCAGCTCTTTGGTTCCATGGCCATCGCCGGCATCTATAGCGTGCTGCGCGACGCCCTGGGCGTGGTGCCCAGCATGCTGTGCACGCTCAACATCCCCGGCGTGACCTTTGGCATCTACAACTCGCCCATGCTGCTCTCCGTCGGCTTCCTCGTGGGCTTCGCCCCGGTCGCCTTCTGGTTTGCCGGCGCCCTGCTGGGCAACTTTGGCATCATCGTGGGCGGCACCGCTGCCGGTCTGTTCGACGTTATAACTGCGCAGGGCATCGTCAAGTCCCTGGGCATGGGCCTCATGATGGGCTTTGGCGTCGCCGTCGTCCTCAAGGACATCCTGCCGCAGGTCGCCGGCATCGTCCGCGGTCTTGCCGCCGACAGCTCCACCGACACCGACGAGCAGTCACTCATCTCGGGCTCCCTTAAGCTCGACGCCGGCATCATCGGCCTGGGCGCCGCCGCCATCGCCGTCGTCGTCGCCATCGCGCTCGACCTTGGCCCCGTTCCGGCTGTCATCGTCACACTATTCACCTTTGTCACCACCATCATGAGCGCACAGAGCTGCGGCCAGACGGGCATCGACCCCATGGAGATCTTTGGCCTCATCGTCATGCTCATCGTGGCGGCTTGCGCTCAGATCGCTCAGGTCAAGCTGTTCTTTATCGCCGGCATCGTTGCCGTGGCGTGCGGCCTTGCGGGCGACGTCATGAACGACTTTAAGGCCGGCGCCGTGCTGGGCACCAACCCGCGTGCGCAGTGGATCGGCCAAGCCATCGGCGGCATCGTGGGCGCCCTGGTCGCCGCCGCCGTCATGGTCGCGCTCGTCACCGCCTATGGCCCGGACGCCTTTGGCCCCGACAAGAGCTTTGTTGCCGCGCAGGCAAGCGTCGTCGCTACCATGGTCTCGGGCATCCCGAGCGTGCCGTGGTTTGCAGGCGGCTTTATCGCCGGCATCGTCATGTACTGGCTCGGCATTCCGGCCATGATGATCGGCCTGGGCGTGTACCTGCCGTTCTACATGTCACTCACGGCATTCCTGGGCTCCTGCGTCAAGCTCGGCTACGACAAGTGGTCCGCCCACCGCGACGCCACCGCTGGTCTTTCTGACGAGGAGAGGGCTGCCAAGGACGCCGCCTTCCAGGAACAGGGCTTGGTCGTTGCCAGCGGCCTGCTCGGCGGCGAGTCCATCGTCGGCGTTATCCTGGCGTTTGTCTCTGTTGGCTTGAGCCTACTGGGCTAAGTCGAGCGGCTGTTCGCTCACAGCCATATTGCCTACGGCTTGCCCGGTCGGTAGCTTTTGCGGCTGCCGACCGGGCTTTTTGATATCGAAACAAAGAAAGGCCGGCGCGCTGCATATGACAGTGCGCCGGCCTTATCGTTTGGCTATCGAGACGGTCCCGCTATGAATTGGAATTCGCTGCAGAGCCGACGTCCGAATCACTACATGTGCTTGCGACGACGATCACCCAGCGTCACGCCCGCGGCAACGAGCGTAATGCCGCCGATGACGAACACCTCGCCCGCAAGAGCGGAGTCATCACCGGTCTGGGCGAGCGCGGCAGGCGCGGCCTGTTTCTTGGCAACGGGGACCTTTGCAGCAGCCTGCGCAACCTGGGGCTTGGCCTGAGGCTTGCTCTGCGGCTCGGCCTTGGGATGATACTTGTCGTACTCGGCCTGAGCGGCAGCCAGGGCATCCTTGGCATCGCCAAGCTCGGCAAGCGCGGCGGCATAGGCGTCGTTGGCATCGGACAGCTTGGCATCGGCATCGCTCAGAGCAGCCTTGAGACCAGCGGCAGCATCGACGGCAGCCTTGTAGCGAGCGTAGGCAGCGTTCAGCTTGACCAGCTTCTCGTTGCCCGTCGTGCCCGCGGCAAGGGATGCCTTGTGGTCGACAGCCTCAAGATCGGCCTTGAGTGCCTCATCGTTGGCAAGCTCGGCCTTGGCCTTGACGATATCGAGGTTCGCATCGACGACGGCTTCGTTGGCGGCCTCGAGCTGCTTCTGGGCATCGGCGACACCGGCGACGGCAGCGTCATAGGCGGCCTTGGCGTCGTCGACCGCCTTCTGGGCACCGGCGAAGCGCTCGAAGGCCTTGTTTGCGGTGGCAAGCTCGTCCTCGGCGGCCTTGGCCTTCGCCTGTGCGTCGGACAGGGTCTGCGTCTTGGCGGCAACTGCCTGCTTGGCGCCCGAAAGAGCGGTCGCGGCGTGCACGTCTGCGGCCTGAGCCTTGTCAACGCCAGCCTGGGCAGTGTCGTCGGCCTTCTTGGCATCGTTAAGCGTGCCCTGCTTGTTCGCAAGATCCGTCTTGGCGGCATCGCACTTGGCGGCAAGGTCCTTGACCGAAGCAGTAGCGTTGTAATACGCCTCGTTGGCCTGATCGGACTTTATCTTGGCGGCGTCGCGGGCGCTGCGAGCCTTCGCCTTGTGAGCAGCGGCCTCGACTGCCTTCGTCTTGCTGTCAGCAAGCGTGGCGTTTGCCTTATCGAGAGCTGCCTGGGCAGTAGCGGCCTCGCCCTTGGCGGCATCGAGGTTCTGTTTGAGGGACTCGATGTCAATTCCGCCGAGTGCGTCCTTCGCGGCGTCGTATGCCGTCTTCGCGGCGGCGGTGCCGGACTTAGCCTTCTCGTACTCACCCTTGGCGGTGTTCACGTTCGTGTCGGCCGCGGTATAGGCGTCTTGTGCGTCTTTCTGATTATTGAGAGCAGCGAGATATGCCGTATCGGCCGTGCCCAGCGTCTTCTGCGCCTCGGCGAGCTTGCTCTGGAGCTCCTTGAGTTGCGCCTTCTGCGCCTGCGTGCCGCCAGCGTTATAGGCAGAATCGATGTAGTCGTTGACGAGCTTCTTGAACTCGGAAACAGTGAAATCAGCCTGAGTGTCATCAGCGCTGTAATCGAATATGGTTACCTCGGAATCGGTGTTCTTACCGCTACCGGTCGCGATGCCGATAGCCACCGTAGCGGAATCGATAATGTTGAGATAGTGCCCGCAGGCGTCTCCTCTTTGATTGCCATTCTTATCTTTTGTACCGTGGTACACATCGTAATAGTTTTGGTAGATATAGTACGAATCATAGCGATGAGCAATGAGATCTTTGCCGGCCTCGCTATCCACACCGTACTTTTTAATCCAATTCTCGTAATTAACCTTCTCCTGAGTGTAGAGACCGGTGTAGGGCCAGCCCAAGGTATCCTCGGTCTCACCACCGGTATATGCACCGCCACCACCTGCGAGATTCTCAGCATTATCGAAGTAACAGTTCGAGTGATCCCAAATATTCGATGAATATGAGGCGTTGAGTGCAGCTGCTGCGGTCATGCGGAGGCTGACGCTGAGCGCCGACTGACCGTTCGCCTTGCGGAGGTTGTTCTGGGTGTCGAGATATGTCAGGGCGTTGCGCAGCTGTTCCAAGGAAAGCGGATTGGTGTCGTGAGACATGTCCTGATCGACGTAATCGTCATACCACTCGGCTTTGTCGTCAGCGCCGGTGAGTGTAGCCATTGCGTCCTTGGCGTTCGATTTCTGCATAGCCGTGAAATCGCTGCTGTTGCTGATGTAGGCCATAAAGCCGAGCATGCCCTTATTGATGACTTCCTGGTCAACGGTCATGTTGGACTTGAGGTCAGCAATCTGCTGCTCAAGAGCCTCAACCTGGACATTAGCAGCGTCATAAGCCTTTTCCGCGGCGTTCGAAGCAGCGCAGGCTGCCTCCCACTCACTGCGCTTCTGCTTGCGAACTTCGACAAGCTTATCGCACGCGGTCTTCTTGTCGGCCTCGGTCTGCTGGGCCTGCTCGTATGCCGTCTTCGCGGCGTCACGCTTACTGGCCGCGTCCTTGTACTCCTTGTTTGCCGCATCGTATGCAGACTGGGCAGATGCTACAGCAGCGTTGGCGGCGTTGGCCTTCTCCTGCGCGGCAGCGACGGCAGCCTGGGCGGCCTGCAGATTTGTCTGTGCGGTGGCGTCGGCATCCGTCGCGGCATTGAGCTCCGCCTGCGCGGTCTTGAGCTCACCAGCAGCAGCTTTCTTGGCGGCCTCAAGCGCACTCAGGTCAACACCCGTACCCGAGACGGCAGCATCGAGCGCGGCCTGCGCCTGGTTGAACTTCTGCTGGGCGTTATCGCGCGCGGTGGTTGCGGCTGCGAGAGCAGCGGCAGTCTCCTGCTTCTTGGCCTGGGCAGTCGTCAAAGCTGCCTCGGTATTCTGCTTTTCCTGCTGGGCGCTGGCCTCGACAGCCTTGGCCTGGTCCAGATTGTCCTGTGCAGTAGTAACGGCCTTATTGGCGTCATCGAGCTTTGCCCGCGCGTCCTCGACGGCCTTCTTGGCGGCCTCGTACTCGTCCATACCCATGGCCTCGAGCTTGGCCTGGGCATCATCGAGGGCCTTCTTGGCCTCATCCTGCTTTGCCTTGGCGTCCTTGAGCGCCTGGGTCTTATCCTCGACACTCTTGTTGGCCTGTTCGAGCTGATCGTTCAGGTCGCCCAGCTTCTTCTGCTGCTGCTCGGTCTTTTCGACGGCTGCCTTAAGCTCGTCGATCTTCTCCTGAAGCGCGGCTACCTCGGCCTCGTTCTGCTCGGCGGCGTTATCGGTCACGGCCTGCGAGGCCTGATTCTTTTGCTGCTGTGCCTGCTTTTGAGACTGGCCCGCCGCGTCGGCCTTCTTCTGGGCGGCATCGTAGGCGGCCTGAGCGTCCTTGAGCTGCTTTGCCGACTCCTCGGCCAGCTGGGCAGCCGTCTTTACGACCGCTTGGTTACCGGCGGCAACGGTGTTCTCTACAGAACTACCCCATTACAGTCAGAAATGAGCTATTCGATACCCCGTTGATGTATTTCCCCGGTGTCGGATACGATTCAAGCAAGCC
>NZ_JAQLFJ010000011.1 GCF_028206795.1 Collinsella aerofaciens
ATGGGCTGGCGCCAGCATGGAGAGAATCTAGGTAGCTCAACGGAGAAAACCGTTGACAAAACTATAGGAACACCCCCCTGTTTGTTGAGCTGCCGATTTTTGTGCTGGGCGGTCTGGTCTTGCTAGAACCGCGCGACCTGGTGCGTGAGCAGACCTGTCGGAACTTGCGGCGCGGCGCCGCTGACCTGCGCGGCGGGGAAGAGCACGGCAACGGTAAAGTTGAACGGCTCCTTGCCGGTGTACGTTCCGGCGGCACGGGCCTCATCGGCCAGCAGCTGCGACGCCCCGGTCAGAGCGGCGGCGTAGGCGGGGTCGTCGGTCAGCGCCGGCTCCGGTGCTTGGTCGAGCATAGCGCGGATGGCCCCGACGGCGTCCTCGCGCTTGACCTCCCACACGTGGTGCGTAATGCCCGCAGGATCGGTGACGGCGTAGAGCGAGGCGCCCTCTTTGGCAGCGCCCAGGATGATATCCATGACGGGCGAGGCCTCGTAGGCGAGCGACACGGGGCGCGGCTGCACCTTGAGCTCGGCGATCGCGCGCGCGGCGGCGGCCACGTCGGCGCTGGCATCGCCCTTGTCGCCCGCAAGTACACTCGTCGGGCAGATCGCCACGACACCCGTCACACGTCCCGGCTCGCCCGAGCATTCGTACACGTAATACGCCGCGCCTGGATCCTTGAGCATTAGGCCGTCAGCAATGGCGCCGCGCAGGGCGTCGTTGCCGCTCAGGATACCGCCCATCGCAGGCAGCGCCTCGAGCACACGGTCCTGAGCCGGGCGGATGCAGGGAAACGGAAGTGCTTTCATGGGCGGTCCTAACGCACGAGTCGGTTTGTTCGCGGCTTATTATGCCCCAACTTGGCCGCTTGCGTCCCAGAGCGTGTTATCGGCAAGCGCGATGAGCACGTTTTGGCAGCGAACGATATCGGCATGGGGCACATACTCGTTGGGCTTGTGCGCGAGCGCCAACGAGCCGGGGCCGTAGCTCATACAATTGCGGTTGCCTGTCTTGCCGGCAATGACGGCGGTATCGGTGTAGCCGGTAAAGAAGCCGACGGTCGTGTCCGCGTCCGTTACGTCATCGGCGGCACGCTTGAGCGCTGCTAGAAGGGGAGAGTTCGGGTCGCGCTCGATGGCGGGGCGGTCGCCCGTCACTGTGTAGCTGCCATGGCAACCGGGAACGGCGGCTTCGGCGACGGCGATGGCATGCTCGACCATATTGATTGCGGCGGCCGTATCGGTCGGCGGGGTCAGGCGCATGTCGACCCAGACTTTGGCGCGGTCGGGTACGACGTAGGGGCGATATCCGCCCTCGATTTGGCCAAACGTGATGGTCGAAGGCCCCAGCTCATCGTGCGCGGGCAGCGCCGCAAACGCGCGACGAAGCGAACACACGACCTCGGCCATGGCGGCGACGGCATCCGCGCCCTTCCAAGGCTGGCTCGCATGCGCCGTCACGCCAGCCATTTCAATCTCGAACCACGTACGCCCCTTGTGCGCCACCTGGATCTGTCCGTCGGTGGGCTCGGTGTCCAGCACCCATTCGCGCGAGCTGACCCAGCCAGCATCGATCGCGGCCTCTGAGCCGCGCATGAAGTCTTCCTCGTCGACCGAGCAGATGAGCGAAAAGCCGCGGCGTGGCAGCGCGCCATCCGCCGCCACGCGCTCGAGCGTATGGATCAGTGCGGCAATAGCGCAGGCCAGGCCACCCTTCATATCGCAGGCACCGCGGCCATAGAGTTTATCGTCGCGCACAACCGCCCCAAGCGGTGCGATGTCTGCGTCCCAACCATCGCCCAAGGTGACGGTATCCATGTGGCAGATATAGATCAGCCGCGGCTCGTCGCTTTGGCCCGGCACGGTGACTTTAAGGTTGCGGCGCCCGGGCAGCACTTCGAGCTCCTCAATCTGCACGGCATCGAGCGCAGAACTATCAAGTTGTGCCAGCTGCTGCTCAATGAGCCTCTTAATGAAGCGCTCAATTTCATCCTCATACGCGCCCGGGTTTGAGCTGTCGATCCGCACGAGCTCCTGCGCAAGCCGCCAGGCAAAGTCCTCATCAACCATATGCAACCTCACAATCAGTCTGCTTTCCAAACCGATTGTAAGCCTCTTGAGAGATCCGCGGCGTGCGCGCAGCGGTATTTACCGTTCGCAGGCCGAGCCAGCGCGTTTGCCGTCCAGGCGGGTTTACAAACGACGCGGTGGGTACGTACCCTTCATGGACGACATGCTGTGCGACATATCTGCCTTTCGGTATCACCGGATACCCCCACAGGTCTTGGCAATAATGCCGGACCTGCCCGATTCTGCGGACGATCCGCGCAGGGAGCACCTATGTGAGCATCCGCTCGTCAAGCATTTCCTGGGCACCCCGTTACACGTGTTGGCGCAGGGCGTCTGCGGGCGCAAGGGCGATCGCATTGTCAGGCATGTTTGGAACGGGGAGAGGCCGTTTGATTCCGTGCGGCAGACGGAGTTTGGCCTCGATGTCGCGTCCCCGCTCTTTACCCTGCTGACCCTGGCTTCCTCGGTCTCAAACGAGCGTCTAATCATGTGCATGTATGAGATGTGCGGCACCTTTGCCGTGTGCAAGATTGCGCCTCAGGTAAAGTCGGCACTTGAGCAGGCATATGGGAGCCGATGGAGTGACGCACGGTCGGGCTGGGAAAACGTAAAGGATGTCTCGGGGAATCCAACGGACTTGTGGAAACGACCTCCCTTGATCGAGCTCTCTGAGCTTATAGAGTTCGTCGATAAGGTCCGGGGGCTCCGCGGCGCTAAATCGTTCATACGAGCCGCGAAATGCATTACGGGGGTGGCAGCATCGCCGCTCGAGGTCCAGGCTTCGATGCTGTTTGGCCTTACGAGGTTGCGCGGCGGCGAAGGGCTGAGCCTTACCAATAACGTTGAGATTCGTATGACGCGCAGCGCCCGCCTGATTTCGGGGCTTGATAGGCGCTATGCCGATATCCTGCTGGCAAATAAGGACGGCAGCCGAGAGTGTCTGGTTGAATGCCAAGGTAAAGCCATTCACGGATCCATTGAATACAAGATCTCGGACTCCGATCGAACGACGGCCTTGCAAGCCATGGGATATCCCGTCGTTCTGATGACCTATGGTCAGCTGGCCGACTTCGATGCCTTCCGCGTGGTGATGGAGCTCATCATGTCCTATCTCGATGTGCCGCTGAAAGACAAGACGCCGCGACAGCAGGAGCTCGAACGGCGGCTTCGTGAGGAGATTTTTATCGATTGGGCGGGAATGTAGTCGCGCGGTGGGTAAACGGTAGCGCGAGCTAGAGTTCTGGTCGCAAAAAGGCTTCAATTTTGCCTTGGAGGGACCCTAAAAATGCTATCTAGAATAAGTTGTTTCGGAAAATAGACAGTCAACTTACATTCGGCACATAGAGACCGATTTTTACCTACTAAAGTCCCTGATAAAGCTGTTTATCAAAGCGGGTGTGCTTAGCGACTGGAGCCTCACTATCGATTATCTGAAAAAACTTGTTCCGGGTATCATTTTAAAGTCGTCCGGAGCAACAAAATCGCCCCCCGTTTCGTGAAAACGGGGGGCGAATGGGCTTCGTGGTCTGTCTGGCAGGCTTGGCACCGGCGCTATTTAATCACGCGCACGCGATACATCGACGGAATCTGCTTGAGCGCCTCGATCGTGCTGCCGTCCAGGTGCTCATCGGTGTCGAACATAGTGTAGGCGTTCTCGCCAGCGGACTCGTTGGTCATGCGCTGCACGTTGGCGTTGTCCTTGGCGAGAATGGCCGTGATCTGGCCGATCATGTTGGGCACGTTGGCATGCAGGCAGGCAATGCGGCTTGCGGCGCGCGCCTTGCCCATGCTGCAGGCGGGGTAGTTGACGCTGTGCGCGATGTTGCCGTTTTCCAGGTAATCCTTGAGCTCGCTGATGGCCATGTCGGCGCAGTTGGCCTCGGCCTCGCCGGTGCCGGCGCCCGAATGCGTGGTGATAAACGTATTGGGCATCTTGACGGTCTTGGGCGTGGCAAAGTCGCAGCTAAACCAGCTGAGCTTGCCCTCGCGCAGGGCGGCGTCGACGGCGTCCTCGTCAATGATGGTCTCGCGCGCGTAGTTGATGAGCACGGCGTCGGGCGCCAGCAGGTTAATCTGCTCGGTGCTTATCATGCCGATGGTGTCTGCCTTGCTGGGCACGTGCACGGTGAGGTAGTCGCAGCCGCGGCACAGATCCTCGAGCGTGCCCACGCGCTGCACCTCGCGGCTCAGCACCCACGCGTGCTCGACGGAAATGAACGGATCGTAGCCGTAGACGTCCATGCCCAGGTCGACGCAGGCGTTGGCGACCTTGGAGCCCACGTTGCCCAGGCCGATGACGCCGATGCGCTTGCCCTTGAGCTCGCGGCCCACAAAGGCCTTCTTGGCCTTCTCGGCGTCGACCTGGATCTCGGGGTCGTCGGCGTTGTTGCGCACCCAGTTCATCGACTGTACCACGCCGCGGCTCGAGAGCACCAGCATGCCCAGGACGAGCTCCTTGACGGCGTTGCTGTTGGCACCGGGGGAGTTAAAGACGACGACGCCCTTCTTGGCGTACTCCTCGACGGGGATGTTGTTGACGCCGGCGCCGCAGCGGGCGATGGCGCGGATGCCCTCGGGCAGCTCGTAGCCGTGCAGGTCGGTGGAGCGCATCAGGATGGCGTCGGCCTCCTCGGCGGTGCCCACAAACTCGTAGCCCTCGCCAAACTCGACCTTGCCGTCTTTGGTGATGTCGTCGATGGTCTTAATCTTACGCATGGAAAAACTCCTTAGCAGGTTTTGATCTAAACAGGGTGGTTTGAGATGGCTGGTCGGCCCGCGTGCTGCGGGCTAGTTAGATCGCGGGCTCAAACTATGCTGCGCTTCGAAGTCCTTCATGTACGTGGCCAGCGCCTGCACGTCCTCCATGGTGACGGCGTTGTAGACGCTGGCGCGCATGCCGCCCACCAGGCGATGGCCCTTGACGTTTTGAATCTGGTGCTCGGCCGCGCCTGCGACAAAGGCCGCGTCGAGCCTGGCGTCGTCGGTGCGGAAGGTGACGTTGGCGATGGAGCGACTGTCGGCCTGCGTGGTGCCATGGAACAGTTTGCTTTGCTCGAGCAAGTCATAGAGCAGGTTGGCTTTGGCCCAGTTGCGCTCGGCCATGGCGGCAAGTCCGCCGGTCTGCTCAACCCAACGGAACACCTTGCCGCACACGTAGATACCAAAGGTGTTGGGCGTGTTGAGCATGGAGCCCTTGGCGGCCTGGGTCTTAAGGTCCATGTACTGCGGCGTCTGCGCAAAGGCTGGACCGTCGGCGATCAGGTCGTCGCGCACGATAACCACGGTGACGCCCGCGGCGCCGGCGTTTTTCTGAGCGCCGGCGTAGATGAGTCCGTAGCGCTCGACGTCGAGCGGCTGCGACAAAAAGCAGCTCGAGACATCGGCGACCAGCGGTACGTCGCCGAAGTTAGGCAGCTCGTGGTACATGGTGCCAAAGATGGTGTTGTTCTGGCAGATGTAGACGTAGTCGAGCCCGCCGCCCGCGGCCTCGGCGGCAATGCGCGCGTTGATGTCGGCCATGGCGGGAATGCGGTCGAAATTGGCGTCCTCGGAGCTCGCGAGCAGCACGGCCTCGCCGTACTTGGCGGCTTCCTTGTACGCCTTGTTGGCGAAGTTGCCGGTCACGACGTAGCCGGCGCGGCCGCGGCGCATGAGGTTCATCGGGATGCCCGCAAACTGCAGCGTGGCGCCGCCCTGCAAAAACAGAACACGGTAGTTATCGGGGATGCTCAGCAGGCGGCGCAGGGTTGCCTCGGCGTCGTCGATGATCTGCTGGTACATGCTAGATCGATGGCTCATCTCGAGCACGGACATGCCGCAACCGTGGTAGTCCATCATCTCGTCGGCGATCTCGGCGAGCACGCTGGTAGGCAGCGCGGCCGGGCCAGCTGAGAAGTTGTGCACACGTGCCATCTTCTAGTTCCCCTCGTAGTCGTTTGAACGTTCGGGATACTTTAGCACAGTGCAGCGTCAGGCGCGACCGCATCACGGTAAAACTCGAGTGCGCCGCTATGATTTACAGGATGGTTACATGGGGGAGGGCTTAGCTCGAGGCTCGCATCCGATCCGTCTCGGCCTTCACTCTATGTTGAGTGTAGCGGAGGGTGGGGACAGATTCACAAGCGCGCCTGTCTGACAAGTGTGATTTGGGGCGATCTCGTCAAAGCTGCTGAGCTGAGAAAATAACCGTTAACCGGATTAAATTTTGTTACTCAACATTTGACACTCTGTGCGTGGTAACTTTTTTACCAACAGGTATGATTAATGACAAGTGCGCCGCGCCTGCCTGCTGGGCCGCGGCGCACTTGTGACAGCCTTTGACACCCTTGGAGCGTGTACTGTGGATGTAACCACAAAAAGCGTTCGGGGGGGGGGTGCTCACCCGCGAGCAATTCCTCCCGCATGAGATGCGCATCGTCGCTGCCCTTCGTATGCAGGGCGCAAGTGACGAGCAGGTCATTGTACGCGTAAAGAGCGAGAACCTCTTTCAATATCCCACGGAGCGCATGGTCGCCAACCGCGCAACCGTGTGCCTTCGCCGCCTTGACGCCATGGTGCCCACGGACGCCGTATGCGCCGCGCGCGGCATCGACCCCAAAACCGCCGTCGAGGCTGCGTCATCCCTAGCCAGGCTCATGGCATCCGGCACTCCCACGCAGGCGGACCAGGCCATCTTCTACAGCATGATCTGCCGCTACGATATCGTGCGCGAGCTCGTGCTCGTCGAGGTAGGGGAGCGCCTACAAAATTTCGATTATGCCTTTACGGCGGTTGACCTCAACGCCTTTATGACACGCTTTACCACGGAGTATCCGGACGCGGCCCGCTGGACTGAGGCCACGGTCAAGCGCATTAAGGGCTCGCTCCGCCAGACGCTCCGCCATGCCGGCCTTATCGGCGAGGGCCAGGGCCCGGAGTCCGAGCGCCTGTCACCACTCTTCCTCGATTCCGATGTCGAGCGAGCCTTGGTTCAGCTGGGCGAGCAGTCGCTTATCGCGGCCCTTACCGGCAGGGCGGTGATGTAGCGTGGCTCCCGTCAAAAGCGCCGTCGACCCTGTTATCACCCCGGCGACGGATCTCACCACCAATATCGGCATCCATTCCCGCAAGAGCGTCGTGGCGGCGCATGCCCGCTCTCAGCACGCCTGTCAGGAATTTGAGCGCCGTGCGCAGCTTCTGCGCGAGTGCCTGTGCAGCGAGGACTTTTTGGCCAACAAGGGCATAGGCAATGAGATCGGCTTCCACACTTTTTGCTATGACCCCGCGCTGGAGTTTGAGGCGCGTGCATTATTTGACACCCTTTCACGCGATGCCGAGGCCGACAAGCTTCCGTGCACGCTCAAGGTCGTGAACCTTTACGACGCCGTGCTGGCAATTCTCGAAAAGCGCCGTGTCCTCAAGGCTATCCCGCACCAAGAGGAGCGCCGCGGTACCCAACGCGTGCTCGAGGACGTGGCCAAGTTCGCCTCGCCCGAGAAAGTTGCCGCGTACATCCTTGAGCAGACCGAGCCGTTCGCGCCCGGAGACGTCATTCTCCTCACCGGCGCGGGCGAGGTTTTCCCGTTCTTTCGCATGCACACGCTTCTCCACTGCATGCTTGCGGATTTTGATGAGGTGCCTGTGGTCGCCGCCTATCCGGGCAGTTTCAACGGCTCTTCTTTCCAGCTCTTTAACCGTCTGCCGGCCGACAACTACTACCGCGCCATCGATATCTCGTAAGCACGGCTCCCCGCAGGCAAGTCCCTGCCGCCGGTAACAACCCTTTGCCATAACGTTCCCAAACCTAAAGGAGCACCCATGGACAACACGATCATTCGCGACCTCTTTGCAAAAGACATCAACCGCTCCATCAACGGCGTGGTCAAGGTCCAGGATTCAAAAGATGGGTCCATCCGCCAAGAGCTTGACGAGTACGTGGTGACGCGCGAGTTGCAGAGGCACTTTGCCACGTTCTTCAAGGCCTACGGCGATGCCATCAATGTGCGCACCGACAAGATCGGCGTGTGGATCAGCGGTTTCTTCGGTTCCGGTAAATCGCACTTCCTCAAGATGCTGAGCTACCTGCTAGAGAATCGCCAGATCGGCGGTAAGAGCGCCATCCGCTACTTTGACGGCAAGATCGTCGACCCCATGGTCGCGGCGGCCATGGAGCGCGCCTGTTCGGTGCCCACGCAGGCCATCCTCTTTAACATCGATAGTAAGGCGGGCCAGTGGAAGCAGGGCGATACGGCTCCCACGGCGCTGCTTCGCGGCTTTGAGCGCATGTTCTACGAGGCGCGCGGCTTCTACGGCGAGGACCTCAAGCTTGCAAAGCTCGAGGACTACATCGATTCCCTGGGCAAGACCCAGGAGTTCCGCGAGGCCTTTGAGCGCGTCAACGGCGAGTCCTGGCTCCAGACCCGCGACACCTACAGCTACTTTGAGGACGACGTGGTCGAGGTGCTGCAGAGCGTGCTCGGCATGAGCGAAAAGGCCGCATGGAACTGGCTCGAGGGTTCTGAGGACGAGGTTTTGGCCCCCGATGTTTTTGCCAAAAAGGTCAAGGACTACGTAGACGCTCGGGCAGCGGCCCACGGCGGCAACTTCCGTTTGCTCTTTATGGTCGATGAGGTGGGTCAGTTTATTACAAACGACAAGGACCCAAGCCTTATGCTGAGCCTTCAGACCATCGTCGAGGAGCTGGGTGCCGCCTGCGGTGGCCGCGTGTGGGTGATGGTCACGAGCCAGGAGGCCATCGACAACCTGAGCCTG
Organism: Collinsella aerofaciens; assembly: GCF_028206795.1. Taxonomy (GTDB): domain Bacteria; phylum Actinomycetota; class Coriobacteriia; order Coriobacteriales; family Coriobacteriaceae; genus Collinsella; species Collinsella aerofaciens_AX. The sequence goes on from NZ_JAQLFJ010000011.1 coordinate 8,817, forward strand.
CCCGTGGGCAACGACTTTTCAAAGATCCAGGGCCGCTTCAATACCCGCCTTTCGCTCTCCAGCTCCAGCGTGGACGAGGTCATCCAGCGCCGCGTGCTCGAGAAGACCGCGCCGGTGGCCGATATGCTTGCACAGGTCTACGAGCAAGACGCCGCCGTGCTCAAAAACAACTTTACCTTTGAGGGTGGCTCGCGCTCCGACCTTGCCGGCTACGCCAACTCCAAGGATTTTGTGGCTAGCTACCCGTTTGTGGGCTACCAGTTTAAGCTCCTGCCCGACGTCATGACCGAGGTGCGCAAGCACGGTGTCAAGGCCAAGCACATGTCAACGGGCGAGCGCTCCATGCTGAGCGCGTTCCAGGAGAGCGCTCAGGCCATCCAGCATGACCGGGCCGGTGCGCTCGTGCCGTTCTGGCGCTTCTTCGATACCATCTCCAAGGACCTGGAGCACGGCATCAACCAGGTGGTCGACCGCGCGGTCCGCGCGGCCGAGGACGCAAAGGGCCTTGAGCCCTACGACGTTCAGGTGCTCAAGCTCCTGTACTTGATCCGCTACATCGGCTACGTTAAGGCCACGGTCGAGAACATCTCCATCTTCATGATCGACGGCCTCGACGTGGACATGCGCGCCCTCAAGGACCGCGTCAAGGAGTCCCTTGCCCGCCTGGAGCGCGAGAACTACGTGGCACGCCAGGGCGATACTTATAGCTTCCTCACCGACGAGGAGCAGGAGATAGCGCAGGAGATCGCACGCACCCCGATCGATAACGTGCAGGTGATCGAGTCTATCAAAAAGCGCCTGTTCGACAGCATCTATACCGCGCGCAAACTCAACCGTGGGGCCAATGACTTTCCGTTTGACCGCTATGTGGACGGCTCAATCCACGGTACCAGCATGGGCGGCATGGAGCTTTGCGTGGCGACTATGGCGAGCGACCTGGGCCGTGCGGACGATACCGAGCTGGCCTTGGCTTCTTCGGGCAAAGCCATCGTGGTCTTGAGCGACGAGGCGGATTATTGGGAGACGCTCGTCAACGCCGCCAAGATCCGCAAGTACGCCAAGACGCGAAATCTCCAGGAGCTTCAGCCGAGTACGCGCCAGATCGTCGAGTCCAAGATGCGCGAGGCGGCTTATAACGAGAAGGAGGCCGATACCCTTTTGAGCGAGGCCGTGCTCCATGCACGTTGCGCGGTCAACGACCGCATGGTTGAGGTCCGCGCGGCCAAACCCGCCCAGGTCTTTGAGCAGGTGCTGGCGCAGCTGTGCGATGTGGTCTTTGAAAAGGCCGACTATATCGGCTCGCCGGTCATGAGCGATTCCGATATCCGCTCCACTCTGGCGGGCAACGTTCAAGCGGGGCTCGCTGGCATGGACGCGGGTAACACGCGTGCGCTCAAGGAGGTCGAGGACTACCTCAAAGTTCAGCACCAGCGCCACCTGGATACCGCTATGGGCGATATCCAGCGCCAGTACCAGCAAAGGCCCTTTGGCTGGCGCGAGGTCGACATCGCAAATGTGGTGGCGCAGCTTGTGGTAGAGCAGCGCGCGCAGGTGCTGTTTGGCGGTCAGACGGTTCAAGCTAACGACAGCCGCATGGTGGCACTCCTTCGCAAGGATGCCGATAAGGCTCAGGTGCGCTTGCGCATGCGCATGAGCGACCGGTTGCTGCGCGCCACGGGCGAACTCATGTGTGACCTGTTTGATCTCAAGACCGTGCCCTCCAACGAGGATAGGCTCGTGGTCGAGCTCAAGGAGCGCCTTGAGGACTTGCGCGAGTCGTGCCTCGCCATAGCACGCGACTACTATACGGGTATCAAACCGCTCTATCCGTATCCTGGCGAGAGCGAGTGTGAGAAGATGCGCTCGGAGGTGGCCGACGTCCTTAAGGACCAGAACGAGTCCGAGGCGTTCTTGACCACGTTCACCAAGCATGAGGAGCGCTTGCTCGATGCCAAGGAAGACTTTGACAAGGTGGTTGAATTCTTAGAGTCCAACCAACGAACAGCGTTTGACCACGCTAGGGATTTCTTGAGCCGCACCGAGGGTATCGAGTATGCCTCCGATGACATTCCCAGCGCGGTGGAGAACGTGGCAAAGGTGCGCGAGATCCTCAAAGATCCCAAGCCCTATGGCCGCATTAAAGACCTGCAGCCGCTTATGGATCCCGTTGAGGACGACATAAAAAAGCTGCTGGGCATCCGCCGCAATGAGTTTTTGTGCCGCATCGAGAGCGATCTGCAAGACCTGCAGGCACAGGCTGAGAGTCAAAAGGGCTTTGTCAATCAAGCCAAGGATGCCATAGCAGAAGCCGCCGCCAAATACGAGTCGTTCAAAAACCGTGCCCACAGTGCTCAAAGCCTCAACGAGCTGAGTGTTGCCGCGACTAACTGGGGCAACTGGATCGTTGCTGCAACCAACAAGATATACGACGCCGTGGATGCGGCCCGCATGCGCATGGACAACGAGCGCCGCACCACTGAGGTCACGAGTACGGGTGAGGTGGTCAAGAAGGTCTCCAACAAGGGCGCCGCATCGTCTGCTCCCGTGCCCGCGCCCAAGCCCCAGCGCAAGATCAAGACCGTGCGCCGCGCCGATCTGGCCAAGCCGAGTCGTCTCTTGTCCGCAGAGGACGTGGAGCGCTATGTGGATGACTTGCGCTCCCGCCTTATGCAGGCACTCGCTGCAAACGACGAGATCCGTATCAACTAACCCGCGGGGCAACCGGCGCCAAAACGTGCGCCGGTTGCTTATGGCGTTTAGAAAGGCTCATCAACCATGAACGATTCTGCTCTTAAGAGCTTCTGCACCTGGGCCCGCACGGAGCTCATCAAAGGCGTTGAGGCGCAGATGGTGCGCTACGGCATCACCGAACCTGCACCTGCGCCCGCTGGGTCCGAGACCGTCAACAGCCTGCCCCTAAGCCCGGCTGAGGTTGAGCAACGCGATGAACTGCTGCGCATGCAGGCAGAGGTGGGTCACGAGGCGCTCTGCGACCGAGCGGCCTACACCTGGTTCAACCGCATCGTGGCCATTCGCTTTATGGATGCACGCGGATGGCTCCCCAGCCGCATGCGTATGCTGAGCCGTGCGGACGGCAGCCATGGTAGCGAGGCCGTGGAGAATGCTCTGGACGTGGAGATAACGACGGCCGATACCGATCGCATAGCCGAGCTCAAAATGGCGGGCTTGGATGAACCGTTGTGGCGCTACCTGTTTGTTGCTCAGTGCGAGGAGCTTGCCGATTGCCTGCCGGGCGTCTTTGAACGCGTGGGCGGAGCCATGGAGCTGCTGTTGCCCCAGGGCCTCATGATGGCTGACAGTGTGGTGGGCAAACTCAATGCCGTCCTAGCTGACGAGGACTGGCGCGAGGGCGTGACCGTTCTGGGCTGGATGTATCAGTATTACAACGCTGACGTTAAAGACGAGTTCTTCAAGTCCAAGCGCAAGGCAGCGGCGGCGGATATCGCACCTGCCACGCAGCTCTTCACCCCCGAGTGGATCGTGCGCTATATGGTCCAGAACTCGCTCGGCCGTCTGTGGATGCTCAACAATCCGGGGAGTTCGCTGCGCGAGCGCATGGAGTACTACATCGAGCCCGACGAGGAGCACGAGGACTTCATCTACATCTCGAGCCCCGAGGAGATCACGCTCTGCGACCCGGCGTGCGGCTCGGGCCATATCTTGGTCTATGCGTTTGAGCTGCTTTTTGCCATGTACGAGGAGCGCGGCTATCGTGAGCGCGAGATTCCCGAGCTCATTCTTACTAAAAACCTTGCAGGCATGGAAATCGATTCCCGCGCGGCACAGATCGCGGAGCTGGCGCTTGCCATGTGCGCCCGCGAGCACGACCGTCGCTTCTTTAGGCGTGGCGTTCGCGCCGACGTTACCGTGCTCTCGAGCATCCCGCTAGGGGAGGACGAGCTGCCGGGTAACAAGAAGCTCGCCGAGGAGCTGAGTCATTTGGGCGAGATCGGTTCGCTGCTCAATCCTTCAGAGGACGAGATCGACGAGCTCAAGGCTGCCGCCGCGAGTTGTTCCGATGACCTTTTTGCCGCTACGGCCAAAACTAAGCTCGAAAGCGCTGCCGCCATCTGCGAGAAGCTGTCCCATCGTTTTACCTGCACCGTTGCGAATCCTCCGTATATGGGCAGCAGCAGCTTTAATCCATTCATGAGCAAGTGGATCAAGAAGAACTACCCCGACGTGAAGAGCGACCTCTGCACGTGCTTTATCGAGCGCGGTTTTAACCTTGTCGAGGATAAGGGCTACGCCGCAATGGTTACCATGCAGAGTTGGATGTTCCTGGGCAGCTTTGAGAAGATGCGCGCCAAGGTTATCGACAACAAGACAATCGTTTCCATGGCCCATCTGGGACCTCGCGCGTTTGATGCTATCGGCGGCGAGGTCGTCAACGTTACAGCTGACGTGATCTACAACCAGCATTCGGACGCCGAGGGCGCCTATGTGCGCCTTGTTGATATCAACGGCTCTGAGGCCAAGAGGCTCAAACTGGTCGAGGCCATCCAAAACCCCGATTGCGGCTGGTTCTACCGCCGCGACGCCGGCACCTTCAAGCAGATTCCCGGCATCCCCATCGCCTACTGGGCAAGCGACGGACTACTCTCTGCGATGGCTGATGGCGTTAAACTATCTTCGTTCGGAAGAACGTCTAAAGGAATTATCACTGGTAAAAATGATAAGTTCATTAGGCTTTGGTGGGAGTGCGCCGTTGGGACTATCGGTTTTTCGTCATCATCTGTATCCGATTTATTTAGTGGCAGAAAATGGCACCCCTGCACAAAGGGAGGCTCTTATCGTAAATGGTTCGGTAATCTTGACTCTGTAATTGATTGGTCAAATAACGGTCACAGTGTGTTTGAGTCGGCCTCGCGTGAAGGAAACCATGCGCAAGATTATTCGGATGAACTGAAATTCAAGCCCGCCATTTCATGGTCGGCGATTACTTCGTCCATCCCTTCGTTTAGGTATGCGTCCAATTGTCTTTCAGAGCATGCCGGCATGTGCCTTTTTGTTCCTGAGGATAAAATCGGTTATATGTTGTCGCTGCTTAACTCCAGCGTTTCTAAAGAGTATTTTTCGTTAATCGCTCCAACTCTGAACGTTAACGCTGGTGATGTGGATAAATTTCCCGTCCTACTGAGTTGCTTCAATCTCGTAGACGGGTTATTTAAGGAAAGCAGAGGATTATCAAAAACCGACTGGGACTCGTTTGAAACCTCCTGGGATTTCAAGCGTCATCCTCTCGTTTAGGAGTCCACATGTCGCAGAAGAAAAAGGCTAACAATAATAAATGCGCACATCCACCTCTTAAGAATGATGTGTCGTGGATAAAACAGGTTCATGAATCGTATAAGGACGATGTCTCTAAGAAAAAACTACGCATATATTTGCAAAGATTTGTATCCGAATCAGAAGCTATTGATGCTACGAGGCAGACCAATGGGTTTATTACTGATTTGAATATTTATACTACTGTTCAGGCAAATGCGTTTCTTGAACAGATGTGTTTCGACAGTGCCGTTAAAACAAGATGGGCATATACCCCTAATGACCTTGCAAAAGCGGCCCACGAAGCAGGTAGCGATTCATCTGATTTTATTAAACGAGATTACGAGTTTGCCCTCATTTGCTTATCAACAGCGGCTTGTCTTAACAAAAGGATTGCTGGGCTTTCAGAATTCAAGCCGGGTGCGAAGACCAAAACAGGCAGGAGAAAACAGAATAAAAGTTCATTTAGAAGACTTGACGCCGTTTTTAGACATCTGAGGAATGCTCTCGCTCATGGTCAATATTTGCGAGTTGTTAAGCCCGATGGATCAGTGTGGTGGGCTTTGCAGGACGCAAACGGTAAAGGAAACGTCACGGCAAGAATGCTACTGAAAGAGGATACGCTTGATGCATGGGTGAATCTGCTCTCGCTAAGAGACAAGAGATATAGAGATAAAAGCTAGTAGTTAGAATAGGTGCGAAATTGCATCGCCTTAGTTCCTCAAGCTTCCTGTACAGCGGGGAGAGCGTTTTAGCGGTTTTTTTGGATACTGCAATCCATTTTTTCGCAGTGGTTTCCAACAGCAACGAAAGGATGGCCTACCATGGCCACTTTACTTCAAGATAAATATGAGGCTCGCAAGGCCGAGGTCAATGCTCGCTTTGAGCAGCTTCGCGCTAACGAGGAAGAGCTCAACCGAATCTTTGCCAAGATCTACAACATGGAGGGCGAGGTACCCATCGAGGTCGAGGACAAGTACGTTTCGGTGGCGCGCATCTTCGATACCGCAGATGAGATTCCCGAGAGCTATAAGGGCAACAAATACGTGCGTACCAAGCGCGACGAGGTCACCTCGCTCATAAGCTATGCCGTCGGCTGCATGTTTGGCCGCTATTCGCTGGATGTGGACGGGCTGGTTCTGGCCGATCAAGGCGCCACGGTCGACGACTATTTGGCCAAGATGCCCGATCCCGATCACGTGACCTTTATGCCCGATAGCGACAACGTGCTGCCCATTACCGATGACGAGTACTTTGACGACGACATCGTGCGTTACTTTATCGACTTTGTGCGCACCGTGTACGGCGAGGAGACGCTCGAGCAGAACCTGGCCTTTATTGCCGAGGCGATCGGCGGCAAGGGTACCTCGCGGGAGGTAATCCGCGCCTACTTTTTGAAGGACTTCTTTAAGGACCACTGCCAGACCTATAAGAAGCGTCCCATCTACTGGCTGTTCGACAGTGGAAAAAAGAACGGCTTCAAGTGCCTTGTTTACATGCATCGCTATCAGCCCGACCTGTTGGCTCGCATCCGCACCGACTATGTGCATGAGCAGCAGGAGCGCTATCGCTCGCAGATCGGCTATGCCAACGATGCCCTTGCCAGTGCCGAGCGCGGCGAGCGCGTGCGCTTGGATAAGCGCGTCAAAAAGCTCAACGACCAGCTCAAAGAGACCATTGGCTACGAGGAGAAGCTGCATCACTTGGCAGACCAGATGATTAAGATCGACCTGGATGACGGCGTCAAGGTCAACTACGCCAAGTTTCAGGATGTGCTGGCAAAGATCAAGTAACTGCAGATACGGTAAGGATATTCATGCCCAAGATCGATGTAGAAGAACAGCTCAAACTGCGGTTTTTGCAACCGTTGCTCGCATGTATGCCCCGCCGTGTGGTGGTTTGGCACGATGCGGACGGCGAGTTTGCCCCTGAGTTTGAGCGATTGGCCGCCGAGGGATTCGATGGCGCGGGGACCGATGACGGCGTTATGCCTGTTCAAGGTGACTTTGAACGCCCGGTGCGATTTATTGAGGCCTGCGAGGGCCGCATGTTTGCCGTCAAGAAGCTAATCAACCGCGATGACCTTGCGAGCGATATCTTGTTGTATCGCCGTTGCCCGCGCGGCAGGCTTGAGGGCGATTGGCTTGCCGATGTTGAGCTGTATGCCGATCAGTTCCAGGCTGACTATCTTTCACTTTTGGCCGATCAGCTGGGTATCGAGAATATTGACGCCGTGCGCGAGAGTCTGCGCGAGCACAAGACGTTCTATGATGCCAAGACCCGCTGCGCTAAGTTTGCCGCGTGTGTTCCGCATGCCTCGGGCGCATCCGATATCGAACTTGGCATCCTTACGGTGATTTTTGGCGGTAAAGAGCCTGGCGACGCGCGGCCCGCGTTTGTACTGCGCGGCTGTATGACCATGCTGCTGCACGAGGGGCCCGAGGCACTGGCCGAGTTGGCGGACAAGTACTGTGCGCGCGATGTTCTCTCTGCCTTCATTGTGCGTTGCTATGGGTTTGAGGGGCCGCTGTATGAGCGTGATTCGCTGCTTGCACTGGCATCCCACGTGTTCCTTACGGCGGCATCCACAGCGATTCCCGAGGGAGCGCTCAAGGGACTCGAGCGTTTTGTGGCTCCTGCCTATGGTCCCTATTGTCTTGAGGCAGTGCGTACGTGGGACCAGGTTGCCGATGCTCAGGCTTCGAGCGAGGACCTATTTGAGATCTGCCGTTTGGTAGAGGATGCTCGCGGGCTCTTTGCACGGTTTGAGGCCTTGCCGATCGATGTGCTGGCCTCGCTTGATGTGTTCCCGTGCGTCAACGAGGCCGTGCTTTCGCAGCTGTTCTGCTCGTTTGCTCAGGGCGCGGACCGTGTTGAGGACGCGCGCACCTTTGCGGCGCGTCGCTGCGACCTGAGCTGGTACCGCCGTGTCGAGAGCTACTTTGACCTGCTTGTCGCCGTGGCCGATATGTGCGCGTTTAGGCAGGTGCACGCGGGCGGGTTCCATCTGGCGCAGCCCCAGCAGGTGTGGGATGCCTACACGTCCGATTGGTATGTCATGGACGCTGCCTATCGCCATATGTGCACCGCGTATTTGCGGGCACGCTCCGTCGAGTGCGATGTGCTCGAGGAACCTGCCCGAGCCGTAGTGGACTGGGCGGAGAATCTCTACAGTAACTGGTTCTTGGCCGATGCCAATGCATGCTGGGCATCGGCTGCGCAAGGGGAGTGGGCCGATTGCGGCTACATCGAGGGGCCCGAACGACAGGATGAGTTCTACTGGCACGTGCTGCCCGCCTTTGTGGGCTCTGCCAAAACGAAGGTCGTTATCGTGAGCGACGCGCTGCGCTATGAGGTGGCCCGCGACGTCGCGGCGCTGCTCGAGCGCGAGCGTGGCGGTAATGTCAAGGTCTCTAGCATGCAGGCGGTCTTTCCCTCCATTACCGAGGTTGGTATGCCCGCGCTGCTGCCACACCAAGCGCTTAAGCTTGCAGCGGATGGCTCGTTTGTGCTGGCTGACGGCATGCCCACTGCGACGACTCCGCAGCGCGAGGCCGTACTTGCCCACGTTGAGCCCACGGCCCGCGCTTTGCGCTCGAGCGCATTCCTCAACATGGCGGGAACCGAGCGTAAAGCGCTGCTCAAAGACTCCGAGCTCGTTTATCTCTACCACAACAAGATCGATGCCACGGGCGAGAAGGCCGCTACGCAGGATGACGTTTTCGATGCCTGCGCGGACGCCGTGGAGGAACTTGCCGCATTGGCGCGACGCGTGTGCACCGACGCTCCGGGCGCGCGTGTTGTTATAACGGCGGATCATGGCTTTATCTACACGCGTCGGGAACTTAACGAGTGCCAGATGCTCGGCAAGCCAGACCTTCCCTTCCTTGACGCTCCCGTCATGCACGGCAAACGTCATCTGGTGGTGCCCAACGAGGCCGTGGCCAAGCTTTCGGACGAGGCGCGCGGGGTGTTTGCTGATGTTGACATGGGGCGTTTGGGTGCCGGCTTTGAGGGGTTTGCCCCGCGTGAGAACGTGCACTTCAAACGACCCGGCGGTACTAACAACTACGTACACGGCGGCATGAGCCTGCAGGAGCTTTGCGTGCCCGTTATCGGATTTTGGCGTGCGCGCTCGGGTTCCAAGGACTTTGTCGATGCGCGTGCGGCGACGCTGCGCGTACTTAGTGAGGGACGCCGAGTGACCAACTCGCTCTTTTCGGTCAATTTGATCCAGGAAGAACCTGCCCAAGGTAAGGTCTTGCCGTGCGAGTACGAGTTGGTGTTTACCGATGCAAGTGGCAACGAGGTGAGCGATACGGTCAAGGCGCATGCCAACAAGACTTCTGTTAACTCGCAGGAGCGCGTGGTGCATGCCAAGTTTGCGTTGCATGCAGCGGATGGATTCTCGGCCAAGGGTCCGTACTATCTGGTCTGCCGCGAGCGCGAGACGGGCAAGATCGTTTGGCGCGAGACGTACACCATCGCTGTTTCATTTGCCCCCGTTGCTGATTTTGGTTTTTAGGAGTGTGCCCTATGTTTGATAGCCATGACGACGATCTGTGGGAAGTCCCCTCGATTGATGCGGATGTGCCCGAGCAGGCTGCGGTGCCTACAGGGGTGGCCGTGCCTGCTGCGGAGGCTGAGACTGCCGCGCCCGTTGAAGCTGCCGCGCCCGCCGAGGGTGAATCCTCGACCGATGGCTATGACCAGGCCGTGGCCGAGGACCCCGAGGGCGACGGCTACGACATGGATGGGCTGGACGGCAAACTGCTCGAGCACTTTGCTGGCAAGATCGTGCGCAAGGACCTGACGGCCCTTATGAAGCGCGGCGCCAACGTGCCCACCTTTGTGCTGGAGTACCTGCTAGGCATGTACTGCTCAACTGACGACGAGGATGCCGTGGCAGAGGGTTTGGAGCGCATCCGCAGGATCCTCACCGATAACTACGTGCGTCCCGACGAGTCCGAGCGCATTAAGTCCAAGATCCGCGAACTGGGCCGCTTTACCATCATCGATAAGGTGACGGCCAAGCTCGACGAGTACAAAGACATTTACGTGGCGTCGTTTGCCAATCTGACCATCGAGCCGTTTGTGATGCCGGCCGAGTACGTGCGCGACTATTCCAAGATTCTGCAAGGCGGCATTTGGTGCATTATGAGCATCGAGTATCGTCACCCCTTGGATGAGGAAGACGAGTTTGGCATGGAGGTCTTTGGCGACGATGCGCCGCGCCGCTCCAAGGCCAAGCGCAAAAAGCGCGGACCCGAGGACTCTCCGTTTAGTGTGGCGTCGCTCACGCCCATCCAGATGCCCAATCTAGACCTGGATGCCATGGTCGACGAGCGCCAGTACTTTACGCGCGACGAGTGGCTCAACATGCTGCTGCGCTCGGCTGGCTATGAGCCCAGCGAGCTTTCCGAGAAGGAGCGCCTGCACTTTATCGAGCGCATGGTGCCGCTGATCGAGCGCAACTACAATCTGTGCGAGCTGGGTCCCCGCGGCACCGGCAAGAGCCATATCTACAAAGAGGTCTCGCCTTACGCCATCTTGCTTTCGGGCGGCCAGACCACTACGGCCAACCTGTTCGGCCGCATGAACTCCATGCGCGCCGACCGTGTGGGCTTGGTGGGTCACTGGGACTGCGTGACGTTCGACGAGGTCGCCGGCATGCGCTTTAAGGACACCAATGCCGTGCAGATCATGAAGGACTATATGGCGAGCGGCAGCTACGCGCGCGGCCGCGACCAGATCAACGCCGATGCCTCCATGGTCTTTGAGGGCAACATCAACGACACTGTGCAAAACGTCCTTAAGACCACGCACCTGTTTGATCCGTTCCCGCCGGAGTTTAACAACGATTCGGCTTTTTTCGACCGTATCCATTATTACCTGCCGGGCTGGGAGATTCCCAAGATGCGCTCGAGTCTGCTGACCGGGCATTACGGCCTGATCACCGACTGCCTGTCGGAGTTTTGCAAGGAGATGCGCCGCAAGGACTTTACGCACCATATCGACCGGTATTTCCGCTTTAACAGCGACTTTAACAAGCGCGACGAGATCGCCGTGCGCAAGACCTTTAGCGGCCTGGCCAAGCTGCTGTTCCCCGACGAGGCCATGGACAAGGACGACGTGCGCTGGCTGCTGGACTATGCCATCGAGGGCCGTCGCCGCGTAAAGGAGCAGCTCAAGATTATGGCGGGCGTCGAGTTTATCGACGTCAACCTGGGCTATATGGATGCCGACAACCCGCAGGACGTGCATGTGGTGCGCGTGCCCGAGCAGAGCGAGGACACGCTGATTCCCGACGGGCCGCTGCTGTCCGGTCACGTGTTTGGCGTGGGCAGATCGCAGGGCGGCGAGGTCGCCGTGTACAAGCTGGAGAACAAGGCCGTTGCCGGCGAGTGCAAGTTTAAGCACGAGGGCGTGGCCTTTAACAAGCCGGTGCGCGATACGCTGGAGGCCGCGTTCGACAACTTTGTGAACCTGGCGAACCGCGTGGCGCCGGGCATGCACATTGGCTCCAAGGACTACCTGCTGTTCTACAACGACTTGCAGAGCAAGGGCCTGTCCGAAGAAGTTTCGCTCGCCGAGTTTGTGGGCCTGTGCTCCGCGGCCTGCAACCGCCCGGTGATGCCCGCGCTGGCGATTCCTGGAATCTTGCGCATGTCGGGTTCTATGGACGAGATCCGTGGGCTCGAGGACATTATGCGCGTGGCCAAAAACGCTGGTGCTAAGCGCGTGATTTTGCCGCTGAGCGCCATCGCGGGCCTACAGAGTGTTTCGTCCGAGATTATTTCGGGGTTGAGCCCGGTGTTCTACATGGATGGCGACCCGGTCGACGCCGCAAAGAAGGCGCTGGATCTGTAGAAGTGCGGGCGAGCGGGCTTGCGTGCGCGTGGGCCCGCGAGCGTATTGGCGTGTTCGGGTAAGGAGGCCTTGCCATGGCGGGCGAGCGTTCTGTTGGCGAGCTGCTCGACGAGCTGTTTGGCTTTGAATCGGTGGCCAAGCGTCAGACGGCGCTTGAGCAGTACGATCGTGGGGAGTTGGTGCGCAAGGCGCGCTCCCGCGAGCTGCTGGGTGTGCTTAGGGGCGTCGAGGCTGCCGAGCACGCTGCGCGCGACTCTGCCGTGCAGGCTGTTGACGGGTATGTTCGCCGTGTCGAGGGCGCGGCCCTTGCGCGCGCTCGCAAGCAGGCGGGTGTTGTGGGCCCGCTGCAGATGGAGCGCCGCTATGCTGCCTTTTTGCGTATGGAGGACAAGGCCGAACTGTTGGCCCGCTTGGAGCAGACGCTTGCGTTTATCGAGGTAAAGCTGCGTGCCAATACGGCGGACAGGGTTCGTGCGGCATACGATGCTGCGGGGGCTTTGGTGTTGCAGGGCGCGGCGCGTCTGAGTGACGCGCGCGTTGTGGATGCCGCACCCTTGGATGCCGATCTGCTATGCACGCAGCTGGAGCAGCTGCGTTGCACCGCCGATACAACGGACCTTGCCGGCATGATTACGGCGACGTTTGAGTCCGAGCTGAGTGCGACTGGTCCGCAGCGCGCTGATGGGTTTACGGGCGATTTGGCTGGCGATGTTGCTGGTGACGTGGCGTTGGAGCGCGAACTTACCAACGTGCGCGGCGCTGCGCAGCGAGCGCGCTTGGCGGCGCAGGCGTATCGGGCCGAGCGCGCCGCCCGCGTTGCGGGGAGCACGGTGGAGCCGGTATTGTTGCCCGAGCCTTCGTGCGTTGCGTGCGAGACGGCGTGCGATGCCGGTTTGCTTGCCGAGCTGCTCGTTCAGGTTAAGAAGTCGTTTGAGACCTACCGTCGTGTTGTTGCCGACGGCGGGTTGTTCTGTGCGTTTGGCTCTGGCTCGCCGCATGGGATATGCCGGGGTTCGTGCTATTTAGACTACGATTCTCGGCTTGACGAAGACGTGCTGGTGGGCGAGTACGATGGCGCTACCAGGCATGATGTTTGCCGTGAGGTTCCGATTCCCGAGCTTGTGGATGAGGTTTCGGCCGAGGGCGGCGACTCGCTCGAGGTTGCCGTGGCGCGCATGCGTGAGTTTAATGCGCGCCGCTACGAAGGTGTGCTGGACGAGGACCCCGCGCGCCATGTGAATGCGTTTTGGTATGGACTCAAAAAGCTCAGCCAGTATTGCGAGGCCGCCGTGCGTGTGGATGAGCGTGCTTGGGATTGCTTTATCGATAAGGTACAGTTCGCCTACGATGAACCCGTGGGGCGCCTGGCCACGCAGATGGACGACAAGCAGGTTGCGGCTTTTGTTGCTGCCGTGGAAGTGCTCGGTGCTAGTGAGTAGGGGCTTGGCTCGATAGGAGGTTGCACCATGAAGATCGAAGTCGATGTTGACCAGCTGCGCGAGGGCCTGCTCGACCGCGCGGGGAGTGCGGCAGGCGTTGGCTTTCCCGCTGCCATGCTCGACGTGATGGATATCGAGGACGAGTCGCCCCAAGAGCTCCTAGCCCGAGCCGAACGCGAAGGCCTCGACCTCCGCGACTTTGCCGTCGACGATGACTAGGGTAGCTTATTTGGGACGGGTGTCTGCGCCCGCAGCTGCGCGAAAATACACGATAGGCCGTCGCAATGGAGTCTAACGACCCTGCGATTGCTCTATTTTGACTGCCCGCAGGCTAAGTGAGTAGGCTTTTTTGAAAATCCTGAGCATACGACAAATTTGCTTCAGCAAATCCGCAGGTAACAGACTTGTGCTTTGGTGACGTGGTCGGCAATTCGGCAAAAGTCTACTCACTTAGTTTTGAGAGACACTAATTGTCCGCAACGAGATCCCAGACGGGGCGATTGATGCGCAAATGTAGCCAATTCGGGACGGCTGTCCCTGGCCGCTACGACGCGAGCGTGGCGATGACGGCTTCGTCGCCGGCGTGGACTTGGGTGTCGCCGTCGGGGATGATCGTCTGGCCTTCGCGCTTGAGCATTACCACGATAAACGGGTGCTTGCCCTGCGGCACGTCGCGCAGGCGCTGGCCGGCCAGGCGACCGTGGGGAGTCACGGTGACCTCGCGCAGCGTAACCTCGGCGCGCTCCTCAAACGTCGGGGCGGCCATTACCAGAAGGTCGCCTTCCTCGATGACGGTATCGCCGTTGGGCAGCACCGGGTGCGCTCCATCGCGCAGCACCAGGACCACGAGCATATCCGTCGCACTGCCAATATCCGCGAGCGAGCGTCCGGCAAACGGATGGCCCGCGCCCACCTTGAGCTTGACGAACGACATACCGTCCTCGTCGCGGTAATCGTTAAAGGTGCGGCGCACATCGCCTTCCGCGTCGATCATGTCGAGCTTCTTTGCCACCGCCGGCAGCAGCGAGCCCTGCACCACAATGCTCGACACGGCAATCACAAAGACAAGGTCAAATAGGTCGTGGCCACCGGGGACGCCGGCCACCACGGCAAAGAGGCTAAACACGACTGAAGCCGCGCCGCGCAGGCCCGCCCAGCTTACGAGCGCAACTTGGCGGGGGTTCGTCTTAAAGGGCGCCAGTAGCATGCCAACGGCAATGGGGCGGCTCACAAAGAGCATAAACGCCATGAGCGCCAGGCCGGGTAGCAGCATTTGCGGCAGGCGCGCGGGCGTGACGAGCAGGCCGAGCAAGAAGAAGATCGTCATCTCGGCCATCTCGGTAAGGGTGTCAAAGAAGTGCGCCATCTCGACCTTGCCGGTGATGTCGCTCGCGCCCAGCACAATGCCTGCCAGGTATACGGCCAAAAAGCCGTTGCCGCCCAGGTAGCTCGGCAGTGCGTAGGCGACGATCGCCACGGCGAACAAGAAGATGGTCTGCGCGCCTTCGGCCGTTGCGTGTGCGCGCTCAATCAGACGGCTGGATGTCCAGCCGATGGCAAGGCCCAACCCCACGCCCAGGATGATCTGCTTGGTCAGCAGCACGGGAATGTCGATGTTGCCACCCGCCGCGAGGGTGGCGAGTACCGCGGTGAGCATGTAGGCGACGGGGTCGTTGGAGCCCGATTCGACCTCGAGCAGCGAGTCGGTGCCGCCCTTTAGCGACAGGTTGTGCTCGCGCAGCACGCTAAAGACGCTCGCCGCGTCGGTCGACGCCACGACCGAGCCCAGCAGCAGGCCGCCAATCCAGTCGAAGCCCAGTGCGAAGTGTGCGAACACGCCAGTGATGCCGGCGGTGGTGATAACGCCGAGCGTGCTCAGCAGCACAGCGGGCGCGGCGACGGGTTTGGCACGGTCGATGTTGGTGTTAAAGCCGCCGTAGAACATGATGAATAGCAGCGCCGTGCTGCAGACGGTTTCGGTGAGCGCGTAGTCGCTAAAGTCGATGTGCGCCGGACCGTTGACGCCGAGCAGCATGCCGAGCGCAATAAAGATGAGGAGGGTGGGGAAGGGGAGTTTTTTGCCGACGGGTTTGATGGTCAGGCACAAAATGATGACGAGGCCGATAAAGAGAAGTATCTGGTTCATGGATAGTGTCCGCTCCTGGGTGGTTGGCGTGGCACGGTCAGTTGTCTGCGGTTATTTGTACCCAAAGATGGTGGGTTTATGGACCTGGATTGCGGGCGTGCGCATTTTCGACACGAGGCGCGGCGTGTGCGACGCTGGTCGGGGCGCCGGGCCTGACGGCGTGACGTGAGCGGCGCGGGTTGGCAGGCGTGCGCTGGTGACCGTTGACGGTATACAACCCTTTCCAGCTTTATTGCAACGGAGTACAATGGGTAACGTTTAAGTTCAACTTGAAGTTTTAGTTGCGGCTTCGGGCTTCGGCCGCAAAGTAAAGAGAGGCGTTCCATGGCGATCTATGTGACATCTGATGCTCACGGGCATGTGCGTGCGCTTGATGAGGCCCTGTCCAAGATTTCGCTGGCGTCCGACGATACGCTGTACGTGCTGGGCGACATGATCGATCGCGGACCCGATCCGGTTGGCGTTATTAAGCTCGTGCGCTCGCTGCCCAACGCCCGCGTGCTCAAGGGTAATCACGAGCAGATCATGCTCGACGCTATCATTGGCCAGGATCCGCTCGATGCCGAGACCTGGGATATCAACGGCGGTTGGACTACCCGTCAGCAGCTCAACGATATGGAATTTGAGGCGTACGAGGAGCTCGTGCGTTGGATGGCGACGCTGCCGCTTTATGCGGTGGCCGAGACTGGCGAGCGACCGTACCTGCTGGTACATGCTGGTATTGAGACCGAGACGGCGCGGGCGTTTTTGCTTGAACATGGGGTTGATTGTGCCGATGGTGCGGGGGCGGTGGATGCCGATCGCGAACTGCTGAAGCAGATGCTTGCCGTGCAGTCGTCCGATGACTTGCTGTGGATTCGTCACGGTTATTGGGATGCGCCGACGGGGTTGCTTTCTGCCGAGGGCAAGGGTCCGGTCGTGGTGAGCGGCCACACGCCAACGGTGTCGCTCGGGCGTTATTGCGAGGTAGGCGGCCTGGCGGGGCTCGATGAGGAGTCCGGCCGTGGGCAGATTGTGCGCCTGGGCGGCGAGGATACCGCCGGCGTGCCCGACCGCATCGACATCGACTGCGCCGCCGCCACTGGGTCGGAGTTTGGCCGCGTAGGTATCCTGCGCCTAGACGACGGGGCCGAGTTCTACGCGAACATCAACCCGGGCGAGTAATCGGTGCTAAGGGTAGCTAATTTGGGACGGGGCTTTTTCTACCACTTTCGGAGAGTAGCGCCTTCTTGCTCGGTAAGTGCTAGAAACGAGGAACGTCTGCGTCCTCGGCAGCGCGAAAATGCTCGAAAAACCGTCGCAACGGAGTCAAACGACGTCGCGACGGTTCTTTTTTGGCTGCCCGCTGGCTAAGTGAGTAGACTTTTTTGGAAATGTCGAGCAGCCGGCAAATTTGCCTCAACAAAACCGCAGGTCACTGACTTGTGTTTTGCCTGTGTGGTCAGGGATTCGGCAAAAGTCTACTCACTTAGTTTTGCGTGTCGCAAATCGTCCGCAACGAGACCCCAGCCGGGGTGATTCCATCGCAAATTAGCTCCCCATTGCACCGGTTAGGCACCGTACGGATTGCGGTCGCGCTCGATGCGCTGGCGGATGTGGGCGTACTCGATTATCAGCAACACCAGCAGTAGGGCCATGACCGCCAGGTAGCTCACCACGGCGCCCATCAGGCCCAGCAGGTTGATCATGATCACCGGGAGCACCACGCTCACGGCAAAGCAGATCAGGTAGATTTTGGTTACGTCGCCGGCGTGGCGCAACACCGTGATGATGGCGTAGATAAAGTCGATTGCCGCGGTGACGCCGCCGGCGACAACCATTAGCAGTGCCAGCGTGCGGTAGCGCTCAAAGTTGAGGCCGTACATAAAGCTCATGATGGGGATGCCGGGGCCTGCCATAAATGCGGCGCACGCTCCAGTAATGACCACGATCAGTGCGATAACGGCAACAATAATCAGGTCAAAGCGACGACGCTTGCGCGGGTTCCCCCAAATGCTCGACAGACGCAGGAGCTGCGGTTTATAGACAAATCCGATGCTCAGCAAAATAGCCTGCGCCGGAAAGAACAGGGCATTAAAGTACAGCTGATACTTGTAGGCCAGCGTGCCCTCCATCACAAACTTGGGCATGCTCTCGATAAGGTTGAACAGGAACAGCGCACCAAAGAGCGGGGCGCACTGGACAAACAGGTGGCCGACCTCGCGCAGGCTCACGCGGCGCGATTTTTCGGTCTCGAGCAGGGCGAGCGGGGCGGTGACCAGCACGAGCGAGGCGATGGCGGTGACACCCATGGCCATGGCCGCGATGGGCATGCTGCGTGTAAGGAACAGCGCCACGCTAAAGACCACGATGACGCCGACGGAGCGTAACGTTTGGCTCATGCCGGCCAAATAGAGCTTGTCGGCCTGCTGCAGGCGGCCCTCGTACACGTCGGCGATGCCGTCGATCACCTTATACAGGTAGACGCCCAGGCCGATCGTGGCCATCTGCGCATCGTAGCCGCGGGCGCTGCTGTATACCAGGCCGCATGCCAGCGCGAGCGCTCCGCAGAGCCAGCGGTTGAGCTGATAGGAGGCGAAGGAGGTTTTTTCATCGATGTCCGAGACCTGAAAGTTGCGCACGCCATAGTTGCACGCGATCATGATGAGCGTGCCGGTGACAAAGGCGATGGAGAACTTGCCAGCCTCCTCGGCGCCTACGAGTTGCGTCGACACAATGGTGAGCAGCGGAAACGCCATGCCCCAAACGGTGGTACCCAGGGTGTTCCAAAGGTAGTCGCGACGGGTGGCGTGATCTTCGTACTCGGCTTCTTGCGTGGAGAAGCCGCCGCCGTAGACAGCGCCGAGCAGGCGGTTCCACCATGCGTTAACCATGCGGTGGATGGGGCCGGGTTGGCGATCGCGCTCGCGACGACGGTGTGTGGCCTGGCTGCTGTCGGGACCGCCGGCGTTACGTTGGCTTAGTTCTTGGATTCGCGCGAGCTCTTCGGCAGTGTGCGATGCGGGGAACAGGCCGTTCTCGATGCGTCCGCCCTGGGCCTTTGCGGTGCCGCTGCTCGCTATGGCGGGGTCGGCGACGCCATTGCGGCGGGCGATGGCGCGGCGGATGCTATCGAGGGGCGTGATACTCAAGGCGGTTCCTTTCTCTTACTGCGCTCTAGTATAGTCGCGGTGGTGTCCATTCGTGTTTTTGAACAGGTTGTTCAATAATTTCGGCGTGCGGCTGTAATTTGTCGGTTAACGTGCTGTATCCTGTTGAAGTTTTGTGACCCCCCCCGATACCGCTTGCGCGGTACCAAGGAGTTTTTACCCATGGATATCGCTGCGTTTTTGCTGGCTCTTGTGCCGATCATCTGGCTTGTCGTGATGCTGCTGTGCTTTAAATGGCCGGCTTGGAAGGCCGCTATGGGCTCGTTCGCCCTTTCGTGCGTGCTCGCCTTCGCATGGTGGCGCCTGCCGGTGATGCAGATTGCCTCGGCCTCGCTCGAGGGCTTTTTGATGGCCCTGTGGCCCATTGTGTTGGTGATTATCGCCGCGGTGTTTACGTATAACCTGTGTGTGCGCACGGGCGCCATGGACGTGATTGGCAGCATGATCACCTCCATCAGCAGCGACCGCCGTCTGCTGGCGCTGCTCGTGGCTTGGTGCTTCGGTGGCTTTATGGAGGGCATGGCCGGTTTTGGCACCGCCGTTGCCATTCCTGCCGGCATGCTTGCGGGCCTGGGTTTTGAGGCCGTACCCGCCGTGCTCATCTGCCTGCTGGCCAACGGCGTGCCCACGCCCTACGGCTCCATTGGCATTCCCACGGTGTCCGTTGCCGACTTGGTGGGCCTGGATTCCCTGCACTTGGCGACCGTTCAGCTGGTGCAGCTCGCGCCCTTCTTTGTGGCGATGCCGCTGCTTATCGTGCTGGTTGCGGGCCGTGTCAGCGATGGTCAAGGCAACGTTGCGAGCGTGGGCGAGCGTCTGCACGGCGTTGCCGGTGTGGCACTGCTTTCCGGTGTGTCCTTTGTAGGTGCGGCCCTGGTCGTTGCCATGTTTGTGGGTCCCGAGCTGGCCGTAGTCGTGGGCTCCATCGTGTCGCTTGCGCTGACCGCCGCGCTTGCCATGCGCACCGAGAAGTCGGGACATCTGGATGCGCGCTTCCATATGAATATCGAGGCCGGCGAACAGCTCACCGCTAAGTCGGCGCTTTCGGCTTGGTCGTGCTTCATCCTGATCTTTGTGCTGCTGTTGGGTACCTCCAACCTGGTGCCCGACGTGCACGCCGCGCTCGCGCCGTTTGCGAGTCACGTGCAGGTGTATTGCGGCGAGAACCCCGGTACGCTCACGTTTTCGTGGGTCAACACGCCGGGCGTCTGGATTTTCCTGGCGGCGTTTGTCGGTGGTGCCATTCAGGGTGCGTCGCCGCGCATGATGGGCGAGGTGCTGGCCGCGACCGTCAAGCAGATGATGCCCACGGTCATAACCATGCTTTCGGTGCTGGGTTGCGCCAAGGTGATGGGCTACGCCGGCATGATCTCTTCGATCAGTGCATTTTGCATTGCGGTCGCCGGCGGTCTGTACCCGATCCTGGCTCCGTGGATCGGTGCGGTTGGCGCGTTTGTGACTGGCTCGGGCACATCGTCAGGCATGCTGTTTGGCCCCATCCAGAGCCAGGCCGCCAAGGCGCTGGGCGTGAGCGACTACTGGATGGTCGCGCTGAACGCCCTGGGTGTTGCCGCTGGCAAGATGATCTCGCCGCAGACCCTCGCCATTGGTCTTGCCGCCGTTCACGTGCGCGGCAAGGATGCCGAGCTTCTGGGTGCCATTCTGCCCTACGCCGCCGGCATGCTGGTCCTCATGAGCGCCATCGCCATGCTCGGCCAAGGCCTGCCGCTGGAGGCTGTTTAGCGCCGCCGTGCAGGGTGTCTTTAAAGAGTCGTGACCAAAAATCGTCAAATATGAGTACTGATACCTTTTCAGTAGCAGCAATTTTGGCCATTTTTAAGACTATCCGACGTATCCATCGAGTGGATATGCTGTTGTATCTCCTCAAATGTTCAATAAAAGAAGTCCTTGATGTGAATAAATCTCATCAAGGACTTCTTTTATAAACAAAATAAATGCATCCGCAACGGTAACAGTACTCATATTTGCCATTTTTTGGCCACAGCCCTTCAGAGAATCTACGAAAACGGTCCTGTGCCGGCATCCGGGGACGGTCCTTGGTTGTTGCCTGTTCAAGAGTGTCCCCAGCGACTAGTCGTTTAAAAACGTCCCCAATGACTAGGCCGCTTGCGTGCGATTTTTGACCGTTGGGCGGGCGCTTCGCCGTTGCCGCAAAAACGTTTTTGCATATCGGGTACAACGGGCTTTACGTGAGTAAAGTGCGCGCCTCGTCCACGTGTCGCGCTTTTAAAGGAGGCCCCATGCCAGGTATTACCCCTGCAGAAGTTCTGTCCAACTTTGGCATTACGCTGGTCGAAGATCCTGCCGAGAACCAGCCCCGCCTGCTGGTCGACCTGCCGGCAGCCGAGCTCGTCGAGCACGCCATCCGTCGCAACGAAGGTCGTATGGCCTCCAACGGCGCGCTGGTGATCGAGACGGGGGAGCGCACTGGCCGCTCGCCTAATGACCGCTTTATCGTTGACACCCCCGATGTTCACGACAAGATTGCCTGGGGTGCCGTCAACCGCCCGCTGTCTGTCGAGAGCTACGAGGCCATCAAGGCCGGCATCGTCGACTATCTCAACGAGCGCGACGTGTTCGTCACTCGCGGTATGGCCGGTGCCGACCGCAACCATACGCGTCGTCTGCTTGTCGCCTGCGAGCGTGCCAGCCAGGCGCTCTTTATTAAGCAGATGCTCGCCCGCCCGCTTGCCCGTGAAATCGCACGCACCGGCGAGCCGGACTTCTGTGTGCTCGCCGCGCCGGGCTACCAGTGCGATCCCGCCATCAAGGGCCTCAACTCCAGCGCCGCCGTGGTCATTAACTTCCAGGAGCGCGTGATTCTGGTCGCCGGCACCGGCTACTCCGGCGAGATCAAAAAGTCCATTTTCAGCGTCATGAATTACCTGCTGCCCGTCGAGGACGACGTGCTGCCCATGCACTGCTCGGCCAGTATGGATCCCGTCACGCACGAGACCGCCGTGTTCTTTGGCCTGTCCGGCACCGGCAAGACCACGCTTTCGGCCAATCCCACGCGCCTGCTGATCGGCGACGACGAGCACGGCTGGTCTGACATGGGCATCTTTAACATCGAGGGTGGCTGCTACGCCAAATGCGAGGGCCTGGACGCCTTCCACGAGCCCGAGATCTTCAACGCTGTCCGCTTTGGCGCGATCTGCGAAAACGTGGTGCTCGACGAGAACCGCAAGCCCAACTACGACGACATCTCGATCACGCACAACACGCGCGTGGCATACCCTGTGGAGCACATTCCCAACGCGTGGACCAAGGGCATGGGCACCACTCCAAGCGTCGTGCTGTTCCTGACCTGCGATGCCTTTGGCGTGCTGCCGCCCATCTCACGCCTGACGGCCGATGCCGCCATGTACCACTTCGTGACGGGCTTTACGGCCAAGATCCCCGGCACCGAGGTCGGCGTCACCGAGCCCACGCCCACGTTCTCTTCGCTGTTTGGCGAGCCGTTTATGCCGCTCGACCCCATGGTCTATGCCAAGATGCTCGGTGAGCGCATCGCCGACGGCCGCACGCGTGTGTACCTGGTCAACACCGGCTGGATCGGCGGCGGCTACGGCGTGGGCCATCGCATCGAGCTTGCCTACACGCGCGCCCTGGTGGCCCGCGCCCTCGACGGTACCATCGAGGACAGCGAATTCGTGCATGACGATATCTTTAACGTCGACATTCCCACCACGTGCCACGGCGTGCCCGACGGCATCCTGGTGCCGCGCCAGTATTGGCAGAGCACCGCTCGCTACGACGAGGCCGCGCACAACTTGGCCGTGATGTTCGAGGAGAACTTCGAGAAGAAGTACTCGCACCTGCCCGAATCTG
The DNA here is from genome assembly GCF_028206795.1 of Collinsella aerofaciens. Lineage (GTDB taxonomy): Bacteria > Actinomycetota > Coriobacteriia > Coriobacteriales > Coriobacteriaceae > Collinsella > Collinsella aerofaciens_AX. Next base: position 31,562 of record NZ_JAQLFJ010000011.1, read on the forward strand.
TCAAGGCCGCCGGTCCGCACGCTCAGGTGCACGCCGACGCCCGTCATCGCGGCCACGGCCTGCTGGGACTTCGCCACTAGCGTCGCCTCAGACCCAAAACCACCATAAAGGGGACAGGCACCTTTGTGGTGGTTTTACTCGCGCGGATGACTCGGGTTACAATACGCCTAACATATCGCTCCCTTCTCCGGATGGGGGCAGCGTAAGCGCTCTTGTGGCGGCACCGTAGGACTTTGAAGGTGGCCGTCGTAAGGGCGCTTTTTGTTTAGGCGCCCTCGCTCGGGCGCGCACGATGAAGGGAGAGCGCATGAAGAGCTTTATTGCCGAGGATTCGTTTTGGGAGCTATTTCCGCAGGCGGCTGTCGGTGTTGCGGTCGTAAAGGGCATGAAGCCCGCGGCTCAGATTCCTCAAGAGGACGTGGACGCGATTGCGGCGTTGCTCGACCGCGCCAATATCGACGCGGAGCGTCATCTGACCAGCGATACTATCAGCGAGAACGCACCGGTCAAGGCATGGCGCGAGGCTTATCGGCTGTTCAAGACCAAAAAGGGCGCGCGTTGCTCAATTGAGAACCTGCTCAAGCGCGTGCTCAAGGGCAAACCGGTGGGCCACATTACGCCCGCGGTGGACATCTACAACACGGTGTCGCTGACCTACGCGCTGCCCGTTGGCGGCGAGGACCTGCATGCGATTGAGGGGGATCTTCGCTTGAAGGTGACTGACGGCGGCGATGCGTTCCTGCCACTTGGCGAGGAAACGGATGACCCGACGCTGCCCGGCGAGCTCGCCTATATCGATGATGCGGGCGCCGTATGCCGCTGCTGGAACTGGCGCGATGGCGTTCGCACGGCGCTGTCCGACGATTCGGCCGATGCATTCCTGGCGATTGAGTGCGTGGAGCCCGAGCGGATGGGGGATTGCCAGGCCGCGATCGATCGCTTAGCCGAGCTGCTTGAGCGCTATCTGGGAGCGACGGTTGTCGTTAAGACGCTTGTGACCCGCGACAATCCCTGCGTGGAACTGTAGCGACGCCTGCGGATCATGTTCGCCGGTCAAAACCACTACAAAGGTGCCTGTCCCCTTTGTGGTGGTTTTTATGTTGATGGGTTAACAAATGGGATATTTGGGTATGGGTGTTGCCTCGTGCGGCTAAGATGTTTACCCGTTAGCATCATGTAAGCGAAAGGCGGTCGTCTCCCATGCAGCAGAACGACGAGACACGTTTCGAGGACTTTGTCGGACTGATCAGCGGGCTCTACAAGGAGATCCAGCGCATTAAGACATCCGAGGGCGCAAGGCTGGGCCTCAAGGGCTCCGACGTTATGTGCCTGTACTATCTTGAGCGCAGCAAGGACGGCCTGACTGGCGCTGACCTGGCTCGCATGGCAGGCGTGACCCGTGCCGCCGTCTCGCGCACGCTCGCGCATCTGGAGGAGGGCGGCTACGTCGAGGTCGACGACTCGGGTGATGCGGCCGTTAAGTATCGTGCCCCGGTGCGCCTGACCGCTCTGGGCGGCGAGAGCATGAGCGAGGCGGACCGCATCATTCGCGAGGTGCTCGACACCACCGGTAAGGCTATGGGTGTGGAGCAGCGCGAGCAGATGTATGCGTCGCTGCGTACGATTCTCAACACCCTGCGTGAGATCTAAGGCCGCCAAGGCATTTGCCTCCCATTAAAAACTGCATAGTCCCGTTTGAGCGCGTATGCCGTGCCGGGGCATTGCTGTCAAAATTCCCCGCGCGGGACCTGCGCAAGAAAGGATTCGTTATGTCCGTCCGCATTATTACCGATTCCGCAAGCGATATGTCGCCGGCGGAGCACCCCGCTCTGCGTGTTCTGCCGCTGTCCGTCACCTTTGGCACCGATGTGTATATGGATGGCGTCGACATCGATCACCAGCGCTTTTACGAGATGCTTGTGGAGCGCGATGAGCTGCCCAAGACCGGTCAGGTCAACCCGTACGCCTTTTCGCAGGCGATTGCCGAAGCGCGTGAGGCCGGCGATGAGGCCGTGATTATTACCGTGGGCGCCAAGCTCTCGGGCACCAACCAGAGTGCTCGTACGGCACTTGCCGAGGCGCCGGGCGGCGACATGTTCGTCGTGGACAGCAATAACGTGACCTTGGGCGAGCGCGTGCTGGTCGAGTATGCGCTGCGCCTGGTGGACGAGGGCCAGGGCGCGGCTCAGGTTGCGGCGGCTGTCGAGGCCGTGCGCGACCGCGTGGTCGTCATCGGCCTGCTCGAGACGCTGGAGTACCTGGTGCGCGGCGGTCGCCTGTCTGCTGCGGCCGGTGCCGTGGGTACGCTGCTCAACGTAAAGCCCGTGGTGGCTGCCGAGGACGGTCTGATCGTGCAGCTGGGCAAGGCGCGCGGTTCCAAGAACGGACGTAACCTGCTCAACCAGAAGGTCGAAAAGGCGGGCGGCATCGACTTTTCCATGCCGCTGGCGCTCGGCTATACGGGCCTTTCGGATGCGGTGCTCAAGAAGTATATCGAGGACAGCGCGGCACTGTGGGCTGGCCATACCGAGGGCGAACTGCCCGTTCACACCATCGGCGCCACCATCGGCACCCATGTAGGCCCCGGCGCCGTAGCCGTAGCCTTCTTCCAGCCCGTTAACTAGCCCACCTGCCAAAACCACCACAAAGGGGACAGGCACCTTTGTGGTGGTTTATGCTATTCCGGGTGGAAGGGGGCGAGCAATGGCGTCTGAGGGCTTTTTTGAGCGGGTGTACGAGGTGGTCGAGCAGATTCCCGAGGGGATGGTCGCCACGTATGGTCAGGTGGCGCTGCTTGCTGGACGTCCACGAAGTGCGCGGTACGTGGGGTATGCCCTGCATGGCAATCCGCGCCCCGGCGAGATTCCCTGTCACCGCGTGGTGTTTGCCGATGGCCGCATATGCGATGGTTTTGCTTTTGGCGGTCCCGATGCTCAACGTGAGCTTTTGCTAGGGGAGGGTGTGGCGTTTAAGGACGACATGCACGTCGACTTGGCCGCCTGTCGCTGGCCTGCAGGGCTCTAGCGGCTCTGCCGTCGCTTAAACCACCACAAAGGTGCCTATCCCCTTTGTGGTGGTTTTGGCAGGTTTACCGAGGTTAACTTATGGAGAAGGTATGGCGGCGCGGTTTGTCGCAGCAAAGTAAACCACGGTGAACTATATTGTTTTCAGCAACGGAGCAGGCAATAGGCGATGAAAAAGCCTGCCCTGTTGAGTTTGATTCGCATTCCTCCCCTCTGTGCGATTCAACGGTGTACTTCGGGAACAGGCCCGCTGGCAACTATCTGCCAGCGGGCCTGTTCCTGTTTCGGTGAGGATTCAGCCTCACCGTCTATGTTGTGCGAAGGCGCTTTGCCTAGTACACCATGCCCATGGCGTCCTGAACCTCGGCCAGGGTCTGCTCGGCAATCTCGTTGGCGCGACGGTTGCCCTCGTGCAGCACGTCCTTCACATAGTCCAGATCGTTCTCATAGCGCTGACGACGCTCGCGGATCGGCGCGAAGTACTCGTTGACGGCCTCGGTCACGTACTTCTTGAGCTGGCCGGAGCCGCCCATGCCAATCTCCTCGGCAATCTCGACCTCGGAACGGCCAGTGCAGATGGCGGCGGTTGAAAGCAGGCCGGACACGCCGGGGCGGTTCTCGGGATCGAACGTGATCATGCGCTCGGAGTCGGTCTGGCTCTTCTTGATGCGCTTGGCCGTCTCCTCGGCGGTCATCGAGATGTTGATGGCGTTGCCGTAGCTCTTGCTCATCTTGCGACCGTCCAGGCCCGGCAGTAGCGGGGTCTCGGACAGCAGCGCTTCGACCTCGGGGAACACTTTGCCGTAGCGGTTGTTAAAGCGGCGGGCGATGGTGCGGGTGAGCTCGATGTGCGGCAGCTGGTCGCGACCGACGGGCACCACATTGCCCTTGCAGAACAGGATGTCGCAGGCCTGGTGCACCGGGTAGGTGAGCAGAAGGCCGGTGAGCTCGTGGCCCGAGGCCTCCATCTCGGCCTTGACCGTGGGGTTGCGCGCCAGCTCGGCCTCGGAGACCAGCGACAGGAACGGCAGCATGAGCTGGTTGGCGGCGGGCACGGCGGAGTGCGCGTAGATCATGGTCTTGTCGGGGTCGATGCCGCAGGCAAGGTAGTCCATGACCATGTTGTACACGTTGTCCTGGATGTGCTCGGTCGTGTCGCGGTCAGTGATGACCTGGTAGTCGGCGATGAGCACGTTGGTCTTGGCGCCCATGTTCTGCAGCTCAACACGGCCCTTAAGGGTGCCGAAGTAGTGACCCAGATGCAGACGGCCGGTGGGGCGGTCGCCGGTGAGCATGGTGAACTTGTCGGGCGTCTTGGCCAGGCCCTCGCGAATGGCGTTGCTCTTTTGCAGCGCGACTTCGTAGCTGTTCTCGTTTGGCATAATTGCTCCTAACGTATGTTCATGGGTCAAGATGATAACGCGTTTATTGGAGGGGCGGGGCGTAAGTAGGCGAGGGGCTGGCAAGGGGTGGCTTACGCGATTGATGCGATGTAGTTGCACTTGGTCAGCGATGCCTTGGCACATTCTCGGCAGCTTACCCTAGAGCTTGTGGTGGCGCTCTTCCTTACGTTCTTCGGCTGCCTGCTCCTCCTGCTTAAAGGCGGGGTCGTCGGGGGTGACGAGCTCATCCTCGTGTGTGCGCTTGTTGTAATGGTGGCGCAGCACGGGCTCAAACAGATGTAGATGCTTGGCAAAGGCCGCCGAGCCAATGGCGAGCACGGTAAAGATGAGCACGCGCATGGGCACCTCGACCTGGTTAATCGCGGCGGCGCCGGCCGAAAGCATAATGCACCAGGCGTAGATGAGGAGCACTGCCTGTTTTTGGTTGTAGCCCTCTTGGATCAGGCGGTGGTGGATGTGGCCCTTGTCGGCCTGCCCGATGCTAATGTGGGCGCGCTTGCGGCGCACGATGGCGCTAAACGTGTCGATGATGGGCACGCCGGCAACGATGAGTGGGATGATAAGCGAGGTGAGCGCGGCGGTGCGGCTCACGTTGAGCAACGAGATGGAGCCCAGCGCAAAGCCCAGAAGCAGCGACCCCGAGTCGCCCAAGAAGATGCTTGCGGGGTTGAAGTTGTAGCGCAAAAAGGCCAGGCAGGCGCCAAAGAGCGCAATGGAGAGCGCGGCGGCGTCGATGCGGCCCGAGAGAACGGCCATCGAAAACATGGTGAACGACGCGATGCCGCAGATGCCCGTGGCCAAGCCGTCGAGGCCGTCGATGAGGTTAATGATGTTGGTGAATGCCACCAGATAGATCACGGTGATGGGGTAGGCGAGCCATCCGAGCATGATCTCGCCGGGGGCAAACGGGTTGACGATGACGCCGATGCGCAGGCCGCCCACGCAGGCGATGAGCGCGGCGAGGACCTGACCGGCCAGTTTTTGCTTGGGCTTGAGCTGGAAGACGTCGTCGATAGCGCCGGTCGCAAAGATGACGGTAAAGGAGAGCGCCAGCATGGGATAGCTAATGTGAAGGCGCGGGTGCGGCACCAGGACGGGCGGCCAGCCTAGGTGCCAGGTGCCTAGGATTTGCACAATGCAGGCAACGACCAGGCCCAAAAACACCGCCGTTCCGCCCAAACGCGGGATGGGCTTGGTGTTGATGCGGCGCTTGGAAGGATAGTCGACGGCGTCGAGCTTAATTGCCAAGCGCTTGACCAGGGGCACAATGAGGAAGGTCGTGATAAAGGCCGCCGCTGCCACGCATAGGTACGGTATGTAGCTCGGGGATGAAGCCATGAATCTAAAAACCGCCAAGCGTCGAAGGAAAAGGTCAGAAGAACGCCATGCGCAAAGGGCATAGCCGAACCATGATACTCGACCACGGGGGGTGCATGGAATTGCATGCAGCGATAATCACGCGCTTACCAGATATTGGGATGTTGTCGATGGCTTGTCGGGATACCGGCGGGGATCCATATGGGCTGTAATGGTGGTTTTCGGCAAATGAAAACCACCCCCCACGTTACGAAAATGAACCCACCTAAAACAGGTGGGTGCCCTCATCGACTGTTCCAGCGTCCTTAACAACGAAGGATACCTGTACTAGGTACGACTGTGTGGGCTCCCTAAATAAACGCGACGGTTCACCCAGTTGCTCCGCGGGGGGCGGAATACCTACATCATAAAGCGGCACTTTATCGATTCCAGTCTTGACATTACAAAAATCGTGTCGGACGATTACGGCGCCTTGGGCTCGAGCCGTCTGTGCGGTTGGTCCCTTTACGTTTGAGCTGCTGAATCATTGTTTTGGAGCATGTTTTTATGCCGACGTCGTTGACCGAACTTTTTTCGCCCGCCTGCCATTTGTGTCCGCGCCGTTGCGGTGCGGCGCGCGACGAGGGCGCGCGTGGCGTGTGCGGCGCCGACAACACGCTTAAGGTCGCCCGCGCGGCGCTCCATATGTGGGAGGAGCCGCCCATTTCGGGCGAGGCCGGCTCGGGTACGATTTTCTTTAGCGGCTGTTCGCTCAAATGTATCTACTGCCAAAACCACGAGATCTCGACGGGCAATTTCGGTCTTGAGATTTTGCCCGAGCGTTTGGTCGAGATTATGCTGGAGCTGCAGGACCAGGGCGCCAATAACATCAACCTGGTGACGGCGACGCACTATGCGCACCTGTTGCCTGCCGCGATTGCCGCGGCACGGACGCGCGGGTTGGTCATCCCAATTGTCTACAACACGAGTGGTTACGAGCGCGCGAGTGCCGTGGCGGCGCTGGGCGACCTTGTCGACGTGTGGCTTACGGACTTTAAATATGCCGATGCCGGGCTTGCTCAGTCGCTTTCTCATATTAAGGACTACCCGCGCGTGGCCGTGTCGGGTCTGGCCCAGATGGCGCGCGAGATTGAGCGCCGCGGGGGAGAGCTGGTAGACGAGGACGGGCTCATGAGGCGCGGCATAATCGTGCGTCATCTGGTGCTGCCGGGGCATGCGGACGATTCGTGCCGCGTGTTGGACCTGGTGTGGCAGACGGTGGGCGACGTGCCGATCTCGGTCATGAACCAGTACACGCCCAATGCCCTCATGCGCGAACAAGGCGGCGACCTGGCGCGCGCCGTGACGCGCGAGGAGTACGAGCAGGTGCTCGACCATGCCGACGACCTGGGCTTTACGACGATGTTTTGGCAAGAAGGCGGCGCGGTAGACGAGAGCTTTACCCCGGCGTTCGATACCACCGGTGTTCTTACTAGTGCTCAAACCAGCTAATCTGGGACGAGGCTCTTTGAGTAGTCTTTTTGGGACGGGGCTGTTTTAGCTACCCCTGCCGCTGTTCGACCAAACCGTTCGCGTTGTCTGTCGGGGTAGCTAAAACAGCCGCGTCCCAAAAAGACTGGGTATTGGGCGTTGACAGTTGGCGAGCCGTAGGTAAAATATCGACTTGTCCTGGGGACGTAGCTCAGTTGGGAGAGCGCTGCCGTCGCATGGCAGAGGCCGAGGGTTCGACTCCCTTCGTCTCCACCCTTGGATTTGATAAGCCGCTGACATTGTGTCGGCGGCTTTTTTTAAAAGAAAGGGCTGTACCATGGCCAAGCTTGAGTCCCAACCACTGTCTGCCGAGGAACGCGCCGAGTTGGAAGAGCTCCGCGCCGAGAAAGCTCGTCGCGAGGCCCAGGAAGAGGCACGCCGCGAGCGTGAGGAGCTGGCCGCCCTGCGTGCCGAGCGCGAGAAGGCCGAGGAGGCCGCCGCGAACGTCGCCCCCGCGCCCAAGCCCGCCGCCGCGAAGCCCGCGCCCACCGCACCTAAACCTCAGCCTAAAAAGGTCGCTCGTTCCAAGTCCGTCGAGCCCAAGCCGAGCCGTGACGAGATGACCTTTGCCCAGCGCATGGTTACCTCCAAGGAGCCTACGGGCGAGAACGAGATCCCTGGCATGGCGCCGGCTCAAAAAATCATCATTGTCCTTGCCCTCATCGCGTTTGTCATCTTTATGGGCTACACGATCCTGACCAGCATGGGCCTGCTCTAGCCCATTCGCGCTGGGTGCCATGCCCGAACACTCTGCCCTTTTCCAACCCTCAACCTCTGCACAACGCATCCGAAAGGTCGCCCCATGGCTTTGACCGACATCTCGCATCCCACCGACATTGCAATGCTCACCGATCTGTACGAGCTCACTATGGCCCAGGGCCTGTGGGAGAGCGGCAAGGCCAATGAGCAGGGTTGTTTTACCGCGTTTTACCGCGACCATCCCTTTGGCAGCGCCTATGCCGTCATGTGCGGCACCGCCGAGCTGCCCGAGCTGGTCGAGAACCTGCGCTTTACGCCCGAGGATATCGACTACCTCGCCTCACTCCAGGCCCCGGCCGGCGGTGCGATGTTCAAGCCTGCATTCCTCGACTACCTGCGCGATTTTCATGCACATGTAAACATCGACGCCGTCCCCGAGGGCGAGCTCGTCTTTCCGCGCGAACCCATGGTTCGCGTCACCGGTCCCGCGCTGGAGTGCCAGCTGCTCGAAACGGCGCTGCTCAACATCGTCGGCTTCCAGACGCTTGTCGCCACCAAGACGGCGCGCGTGGTGCTGGCGGCGGACGGCCGTCCCGTTGCCGAGTTTGGCCTGCGCCGCGCCCAGGGTCCCGATGGCGGGCTGGCCGTCGCGCGCGCGAGCTACGTTGCCGGCTGCTCCTCTACGTCCAATGTGCTCGCCGGCCGCCGCTACGGTATTCCCGTCTTTGGCACGCATGCGCACAGCTGGGTCATGAGCTTCGACTCCGAGCTCGAGGCCTTCCGCGCCTTTGCCAAGTCGAGCCCCAAGAATTGCACGCTGCTCATCGACACCTACGACGTACGCGAGGGTTGCGAGCATGCCATTACGGTTGCCAAGGAGATGGAAGCGGTGGGCGAGCGCCTGTCGGCCATTCGCATCGACTCCGGCGACCTCGCCAAGCTCTCCAAGTATGTGCGCGGCCGTTTTGATGCCGAGGGCCTGCCCTATGTGGGGATCTCGGTTTCTAACGATTTGGATGAGTACACGATTCAGTCGCTGCTCGACCAGGGCGCGCCTATCGATAGCTTTGGCGTGGGCACCAAGCTCGCGACCTGCTACGACCAGCCGGCGCTGGGCGGCGTGTACAAGCTCGCCGCCCGCCGTGCGAGTGAGACGGACCCGTGGACGCCGGTGGTCAAGCTCTCCGAGCAGCCCTACAAGCGCACGATCCCGGGTGTGCAACGCGTGCGCCGTTATTACGACGGCTTTGGCGGCCCAGTCTGCGACATGATCTACGACGAGGACCATCTGGCGGGGGAGGGCGCCGCGCGCGGCAATACCCTCGTGGCCGTGAATGATGCCGCTCTGGTGACCGACGTGTCCGAACTTGAGTATCGCGAGCTGCTGGTGCCGATCGTGCGCGATGGCAGTGCGGTGGCTCCGCGTGAGAGCATCCAGGACGCGCGCGAGCGTCGCGCCTGGGCACTTGACCATCTGGACGCAGCTTTCAAGCGCTTCCTGTACCCGCAGACCTATGTGGTGGGCATGGAGCAGGGCCTGGCTCAGGTGCGCGACGAGCTCGTGCGCAAGAACATGGCTGCGGCTTCGGCCTTCCCCTGGGCAAAATGATCCGAAGGGGACGGAGGAAAACGGATCATTTTCGTCCGTTCCGCACCAGGCGCCCCGACTGCCCCAGCTCGCCCGAACGCTCGACATTCGATTGGTTTGACGTATGACGACTTCTTATAAAACGATGGTGGTAAAGATCGGTTCGTCCACGGTGGTGGGCGCCGACGGCAAGGTCAACCGCGCCTTTATCGGCGGGCTTGCCGACCAGGCCGCAGCGCTGCGCGAGCTTGGCTGGCGCCTGGTCGTGGTGAGCTCGGGTGCCATTGCCTGCGGCTATCCCGTGCTGGGCTTCGACCGCAAGCCGGTCGGTGACCTGCCGAGCCTGCAGGCCTGTGCCTCGGCCGGTCAGTGCATCATCTCGTCGGCCTACGACGAGGAGTTCCATGCGCGCGACCTGCTCACCTCGCTCGTGCTGCTCACGCGTCACGACACGGCGCGCCGCACGTCCTACCTGCACGCGCGCGACGCCCTGCTGCGCCTGGTGGAGCTGGGCGTGGTGCCGGTCGTCAACGAGAACGACACCGTTACCGTCGATGAGATCAAGTTCGGCGACAACGACACGCTGGCGGCGCTTGTGAGCTGCCTGGTTTCTGCCGATCTGTGCGTGACGCTCTCGGACATCGATGGCCTCTACACCGCCAATCCGCATGAGGATCCGACGGCCGAGTTTATCCCGGTCGTGCATAAGATCGATGCCAAGATTATCGCCTCGGCGGGCGATTCTTCCACATCGGTGGGTACGGGCGGCATGATCACCAAGATTCGCGCGAGCCGCATTCTCATGACGGCGGGCATTCAAAGCGTGATTTGCTCGGGCGAGGAGCCCGATGCGCTCGTGCGTCTGGCCCGCGGCGAGAGCGTGGGTACGCTGTTCGATCCGCCGGCGGAGCGCCTGGACATTGCGCCGCGCAAGTTGTGGATTGCACTGGGCGACAAGGCACACGGCTCGGTGACGGTCGATGACGGCGCCGCGAAGGCGCTGGTCAGCCGCGGATCGTCGCTGCTCGCGGTGGGTATTCGCGAGGTCGATGGCCAGTTTGCCGAGGGCGATGTGCTCGACGTGTGCGACCCGAGCGGCATGGTTGTCGCCCGCGGTATCGCTGAGGCCGATTCGGACGTGCTGGAGCTTGCCGCCGGCCGCCGCCAGGACCAGATTGCCGGCAACCGTCTACTGGCAGACCTAGCCGAGAAGCCCGCAATCCATAGGGACAACTTGATAGTGTTCGCCTAACCAATTGACGCTGCAAACGCCCCTAAGCGGCAATCTGACGTTCAATCGTCGGGCATGACCAAAAGGTCAATGCCCTCCTCTTTCACGTCACCTTGCTCGCTTAGGGGCGTTTTCGCTTTCTGTCCTCTACCAGCGGCATTGTCGTTGCCGGCACTTGGGGACGTTCCTTTTGTGCCGGCAGACGGGGACGCTCCTTTGCTAGAAGATCTGGCGTAGGTCTCCGCGGTTGAGCGCTTCGTCGAAGAGGTGCTTGAACACCACGCTGCCGTGCAGACCGTCGTGCTCGAACTCGTTGGTTACCCAGGCGTGCGAGTTGCCCACGCGGCTGAGCGTGTCGAGCTGCAGACTCGAATCGACGTACATGTCATCGAAGTACACCGCGGCCTGGAGCGGCACCTCGTTGCAGGCCAGGCGCTGCGGGTCATAGATCTTGTCCCAGCTGGTGTCTTCCATCAGCAGGTCCATGGCGGGCTTGAAGGGCTTGAGCTCGGGCATCTGCTCGAACATCCACGGGAACATGGCCTCGCCGGTAAACATGAGCGGGCGCGCGAGGGTGTCGAACTCGGCGCGGTGTGCCTTCTCTTCAGCTGCGGCCCAGCCAATGGGCATAGTGTCACCGTCGGCGTATATGAACTCCTGCAGCGTCCAGTACAGCGGATTCGTGCGCGTGTTGGTGCGCTCGAAGGCGCGCATCAAAAAGCTGTCGGATACCGAGGAGCCGCAGCTCAGCGTACCGTCGCCTGTAACAAACGCGTGATCGATAATCCAATGCATGCGCTCAAAGCTCGGCTTCATGCCAAAGTCGCTGCCCATGAGCTGTAGGCGCTCGACCGTCATTGGCGAGCCGTCGGGCAACACGGGCTTTTGCTCCTCGAGGGCATCTGCCAGGGTCGCCACGCGCTCGACGTCGGCGGGGTAGCGGTCGTAATACTGCTGCGTCTTGGCTGCCATGCGTGGGAAGGTGTGCGCGTAGACCTCGCTGGCGCTCGCCGGCACGTGCGGAATGCCGCCGCAGGTAAAGCTTGCCGCCACGCCCTCGGGGAAGAGCGACAGATAGCTCAACGTCAAAAAGCCGCCGTAGCTCTGCCCGAGTGTGACCCAGGGCTTGCCGCCAAAGCCCACCAGGCGCAGGTACTCAAAATCGCGCACGATGGAGCTGGCGAGGTGACGCTTGAGGAAGTCCGCCTGCGAGCGGGCCGCATCGGAGCCTGCCGCCTCGGCGCGCTCGCCCAGTGCGGCAATCGTGCGCCCGTCTACACAGCTGCTGCGCCCGGTACCGCGCTGGTCGGGCAGCACGACGCGGAAATGCTTGACGGCCTCTTCGATCCAGCCATCGCTTGTGGGCGACAGCGGACGCGGGCTCTCGCCACCGGGGCCACCCTGCAAAAAGAGAAGGAGCGGCAGGTCGTCGTTGATGCGGTCGGGTGCGCAAACCACACGGTAGAAGAGCTTGATGCTCTCGGGCGCGCCGGCGATGGGTGTCGGTATAGCGCCGCGGCGCATGGTGCTGCCGACGGCCAGGAGCATCGGCTCCAGGCCGCGCCAGTCGAGGGGGACGTCGATGCTGTGGTCCTCGACATACAGGCCGGGGACGTGGTACGAAGTGATGAGGGCCATGTGAGTCTTCCGTTCGTTGCGGTGTTTCGGGTTGACCAATTCTACCGCCGCGGGCGAGGCCATGCGCAAATCGGCTACCATGGTTGCAAACTTCTAGGAGAAAGGGCCGCCCATGTCGGTCGATATGGCCACGTATGTCCACGATCTTGCCGTTGCCGCTAAGGCAGCGTCGGCCTCGCTTGCCACGGCGAGCGACGAGCAGCGCCAGGAGGCCGTGCGCGCCATGGCCGCAGCACTGCGCAACGGTGTCGACTCCATCGTCGCCGCCAACGAGCTCGATATGTCCGCCGCGCGCGATGCGGGGACCTCGGCGGGGCTCCTCGACCGTCTGCTGCTGACGCCCGAGCGCGTCGAGGGTATGGCCGCCGGCCTGGAGAAGCTCGCCGAGCTGCCCGATCCTGTCGGCCGCGTGCTCGACCACCGCGTGCTCGCAAGCGGCGTGGACCTCACCCGCGTGAGCGTGCCGTTGGGCCTGGTCGCCATGGTGTACGAGGCGCGCCCCAACGTGACGGCCGACGCCGCGGGCATCTGCATCCGCACCGGCAACGCCTGCATTCTGCGCGGCGGCTCGCTGGCCTATCACTCGTGTGCCATGATTTCTGAGCTGCTGGCCGATGCGCTCGAGGCCAAGGGCTTCCCGCGCGAGGCCGTGTCGATGATCGAGTCTACCGACCGCGAGGCCACCGGCGAGCTCATGAAGCTCCGCGGCGTCGTCGATGTGCTCATTCCGCGTGGCGGTGCGGGCCTGATCCAGCGCTGCGTGCGCGAGTCGCTCGTTCCGGTGATCGAGACGGGCACGGGTAACTGCCACATCTACGTGCATGAATCCGCCGACTTCGATAAAGCGCTCAATATTATCGTTAATGCCAAGACCCAGCGTGTAGGCGTGTGCAATGCCGCCGAGTCGCTGCTGGTCGACCATGCTGTGGCCAATGTGTTTTTGCCTGCGGTCGTTGCCGTGCTGCACGACCACGGCGTGCTCATTCACGGCGACGAGGCCACGTGCGCCGCGTGCGCCGATGCCGGCTTTGTGGAGGGCGATGACTACGTCGCCGCGACTGAGGAGGACTGGGGTCGCGAGTACCTGGCGCTCGAGATGAGCGTGAAGGTCGTGGCAAACGAGGACGAGGCCATCGCACACATCAATCGCTACGGCACGATGCACTCCGAGGCCATCGTTGCCGAGGATACGGATGCTTGCGAGCGCTTCCTGGACGCGGTCGATGCCTCGGCCGTGTACGCCAACGCCAGCACGCGCTTTACCGACGGCGGCGAGTTTGGCCTGGGCGCCGAGATCGGCATCTCGACCCAAAAGCTCCACGCCCGTGGCCCCTTTGCCGCCGAGGCCCTCACCACCTACAAATACAAGCTCCGAGGCACCGGCCAGGTCCGCCCCTAACGCCCGCGCAAACAAAAACCACCACAAAGGTGCCTGTCCCCTTTGTGGCGGTTTTAGGTGGCGTGGGCGGTTAGGCCTGGAAGGTATCGCGGTCGGGGGCGAAGGACTGCATGGCCGCTATGGTGCGGTCAAAGAGCTCGGGGAGCTCCCAGCCCAACATCTCGGCGCCCTGCGAAATCACGTCGCGCGAGCAGCCGGCGGCAAAGCGCTTGTCCTTGAACTTCTTCTTGAGCGACTTGGTCGTAAAGTCCATAACGCTCTTGCTCGGGCGCATGATGACTGCAGCGCCGATCAGGCCGGTGAGCTCATCGCAGGCAAACAGGATCTTTTCCATCTGCAGCTCGGGTTTGGGCAGCGAGGTGTTGAAGTCCGACGTGTGCGTCTGGATGGCGCGAATGAGCTCGGGAGACGCACCTTCGCCCTCAAGAATCTCGGCAGCATAGATGGTGTGGTTCATGGGGTCGTCCTCATGCTCCTCCCAATCCAGGTCGTGCAGCAGACCGACGATGCCCCAAAACTCCTCGTTCTCGGGGTCGAACTCGCGCGCAAAGTAGCGCATAGTGCCCTCGACCGTCTCGCCATGGGTGATGTGGAACGGGTCCTTGTTGTGTTCGTTGAGCAGTTCGAACGCGCGGTCGCGGGTGATTCCGGCGGTAAGCGGCTCTGCCATAAGAGACTCCTTGTGCTCGTGGGTATCAATAAGAATGAATACTACTAGAACGACTAGAACGAAAAAACCACCACAAAGGTGCCTGTCCCCTTTGTGGTGGTTTTTGGCGCGGATGGGTTAGTTGAGGGCGGCTTGGGCTAGGCGGGCTTCGGCGGCCTCCTCGGTGACGCCCAATGCCACGGCGAACTCCTCGATGGAGCGGCGCTTGGCTTCCTTGAGTACACGCATATAGTAAGAGCTGGGCTTTTTATCGGCTTCCTCGGCCTGGCGAATGCGGTGCATCATGGTCTTTGCCACGCGGACCGTCTCGGGCGCGCCCAGCTTGAGCTGCTGCTTAAAGTGTGTCTCTTCAAGCGAGCTGTTGCGCTCGGTAAAGGTGTCGCACTCCAGCTCGTCATAGTGGCTCAGCAGATGCTCGGCATCTTGCTGAGAGATGGCGGCATGCAGACGGTCGGCCTGCGCCACGGGGTACATAAGGATCGTCTGCGCATGCCCCTGCTTGGCTTCGAGCAACAACATGGGCTGCGGCGTGTCGTCCCTAAAACCGACGACGGTGCAGACTCCCTGACCCGGATGAATGACGTGTTGACCGATTGAGAACATGCTACCTCCAACTTATACGAATTTACGTATGTCTAGAATAACACGCTGACGTGCGCAAATCCTCACTTTATGCAGGAAAAGCACACAACTCTGATAGGTAAGAGTATTCGATAAAAGACACAGCTCATTCACACCTTTATGCATTTTCAACGCGTGCATAATCTGCAGGCAGACCGGCATCTTTGAGTGACTCCATGCAAGCTGTAGTCAATTTTGTGCATATGCAATTTCGATTGGCTTTACCCTGCGACAGTGCCCCTCGCTTGTGATAGAGTGCTACAAACTCTGGCTTTTGCCCTACGAGTGACCAAGAGCTCGGGGGCTTTAACACAAGGAGGATCTATGCCCGAGAAGATTGAAGAGCTGGTACGCGCTGCGCTTGCTGCGGCCCAGGAGGCCGGCGACCTTTCCGCATTTGAACTTGACGATTGCGCTATCGAGCGACCGGCTGACACTTCTCATGGCGAGTGGACCTCTACCATGGCCCTGAAGTCCGCCAAGCTGGCCCACTGCGCCCCGCGCAAGATCGCCGAGGCCATCGTTGCCCATATGCCCGAGGATCCCGCGATCGAGAAGGTTGAGATCGCAGGCCCCGGTTTCATCAACTTCTACCTCTCCGTTGCCGTCAAGAATGCCATCTTTGGCGAGGCTCGCGAGAAGGGCATGGACTTCGCTAAGTCCAACGTCGGTGGTGGCCTGAAGACCCAGGTCGAGTTCGTTTCCGCCAACCCCGTCGGCCCCATGCACATCGGCCACGGCCGCTGGGCCGCGCTGGGCGATTCGCTCTGCCGCGTTATGGACCACGCCGGCTATGAGATCCAGCGTGAGTTCTACATCAATGACCACGGCTCTCAGATGAACACCTTCGGCAACTCCATCAGCACGCGCTATATGCAGCTTGCCGACATCATCGCCAAGCAGGGCGTTGATATCGACGAGGCTCACAAGCTGCTGATCGCCGACCGTGACGCCTTTGTTGCCGACGAGAACGACGAGCACCCCGAGACCCATCCGTATCAGGACAACTTTGCCGAGACCTTGGGCAAGGACTCTTACGGCGGCGACTACATCATCGACGAGGCCGCCGAGTTCTGGCGCACCGACGGCGATAAGTGGGTCAACGCCGATCCTCAGGAGCGCATGGAGAGCTTCCGCGAGCGCGGCTATGTAAAGATGGTCGATAACATGCGCGACCTCTGCCACGCCGTCAACTGCGACTTCGATCGTTGGTACTCCGAGCGCTCGCTGTATGTGAAGGACACCGAGGGCGAGACCGCCGGCACCTCCGCCGTCGACCGCGCTTTTGAGAAGCTCGACAAGATGGGCTACCTCTACACCAAGGACGGCGCCCTGTGGTTCCGCTCCACCGATCTGGGCGACGACAAGGACCGCGTCCTGATCAAGTCCGACGGCGAGTACACCTACTTCGCCTCCGACGTCGCCTATCACTGGGATAAGTTCCAGCGCGTCGATCACGTCATCGACATCTGGGGCGCCGACCACCACGGTTACATCGAGCGCGTACGCTGCGTCTGCGACGCTCTGGGTTACCCCGGCAAGTTTGAGGTTCTGCTGGGCCAGCTCGTCAACCTGCTGCGTAACGGCAAGCCCGTCCGTATGTCCAAGCGCAAGGGCACCATGGTGACCCTGCAGGAGCTCGTCGACGAGGTCGGCTCCGATGCCGCTCGCTACACGCTCATCTCCAAGAGCTCCAACCAGATGGTCGACTTCGACATCGAGGCCGTTAAGAAGCGCGACAACTCCAACCCGGTCTATTACGTGCAGTATGCTCACGCCCGCGTGTGCTCCATCCTGCGCCGTGCCGCCGACGTTACCGCCGAGCAGGCCGACGAGATGGGCATGAAGGCCGTTGCCGCCAAGGCCATCGGTGAGAACGTCGATTACTCGCTGCTGACCGACCCGACCGAGCTCGCCCTTTCGCGCAAGCTCAACGAGCTCACCGACCTGATCGCCAGCTGTGCTCGCGATCGCGCTCCGTTCCGTCTGACCCACTTTGCCGAGGAGCTCGCCGGCGACTTCCACAGCTTCTACGCTGCCTGCCAGGTTCTGCCGAGCGAGGGCCGTCCCGTCGACCCCGAGCTTTCGCGCGCCCGTCTGGCAGCTTGCGACGCTGTCCGCGTGACGCTCGCCCTGGTGCTTACCCTCGTTGGCGTTTCCGCGCCCGAGCAGATGTAATCTGCGGGTCATTTGACCGTGTAAGTTCGGCTTTGCTGAACCCTATAAGCCCGATCTCCATGCGGAGGTCGGGCTTTTTTCGTTTGGCGGGGCTTTTAGGCGTGTTGGAAAATGCTACCAAATCGCAACTATACTGGTTTACGGGGCTGAATCGCCAACTGGCGACCATGGTGCCAATAGCAAAATTAAACCCGCAGGTAGATGGCTTATTGTTTCTTGAAAATGCAGGGTATGGTTGGCTTGCAGCATTCTGGCCCCGTAATCCGGCATAGTTGTGAAAATTGTCCCTTGGGGACGGGGGGGAACGGATCATTTTTGTCTTGTGGAAGGGTGGCGGGATACCGTCCGCCGCGAATCGTGCCCATCTCCTACGTTTTGCCGCATACCCCGAACCATGCCGTAAAGTTCGATATTAAAACCGCAGGTAGCGGACTCGCTGTTTTTGATAAAACAAGGGTATGGTCAGGGGTCCGGGGGCAAGCGTAGTAGATAGGCGCGTTTCGTGGCGCGGCGAATCCCGACGCCACGGATTTGCCCCCTAGTCGCTTCATTTCAAGGCGCCTTAGGGGAAGAGTGTCCCTTTTGACTAGTCGTTTAAGAACGTCCCCAATGACTAAGTTGCAGGTGGCGGCGGTTGTGTTACACTAACGCTGCGTATATGACGCAATCATCTCGATACAGATCAATGATGTCCGTCGTTTTGAACGGAACTAGACTGTTTAGCCGCCCTGAAGGTTTATGCAGGGAGCATGTGATCACAGGGCTTGAAAAGAAAGTTGAGCAAACACTGTGTCTGATCAACAGCAAGAAAACGAAATAACGACGACGCAAGCCGCTCCCGCTGCACCGGTTGCGTCGGACCAGGTCGCGGCGCCCGCGCAAGCCTCGGCTCCCGAGACGCCTAAGGCTGCTTCGACGCCTGCGCCTGCAACTGGTGAGGAGGCTGCTCCGGCAAAGCCCAAGCTCGCGCGCCGCACGGCCAAGCCTGCCGCTGACGGCGAGGAGGTCACCAAGCCCAAGCGCCGTACCACGCGCACGACGCGCGCCAAGCGCACCGTTGCAGCTGACTCCTCGGCTCCAATTTCCGATGAGGTCGCGCAGGCACGTGCGTTGGCGCAGATTAGCGAGGCTCAGGTGGTGCGCGCCCGCCGTCGTGCTGCCGAGCGCGAGGCCGCGGCTCTGACCGAGCTTGCAGCTCCGTCTGTGCCCGAGACGCCTGCCGCCATCGAGACCCCTGCCGCCGACCTGCCGACCGAGAAGCCGGCACCGCGCACACGCCGCCGCACGGCTGCTAAGGCCGAGCAAGTTGCGGAACAGGTAGCCCCCGAGCTCACTGAGGCTTCGGTCCGTTCCGCGGCAGGGGAGGGCACATTGCCTGTTGAGCCCGCTGCGCCTGTCGAGGCCAACGAAGTTCCCGTTGTCGATCCGGCTTTGCGCCCGCACCGTCGCGGTCGCAAGCCCAAGGCCTTTGTCGAGGCAGAGAAGGCCGCAGCAGCAGCCGCCGCCGCTCGGGATGCTGCGGCGACCGCCGAGTCTGCAACCGCTGCCGATGCACCCGTCCAGGATGCTACGACTTCCGAGGCCGCTCCCGCCGATGCCGAGCCCGCCGACGTCCGTCCCGGTCGCAGCCGCCGTACTGCTGCTAAGCGCACGTCAAAGGCCAAGGCTGCCAAGAAGGGTGCGTCCGAGGATTCTGCCGAGACGACCGCCGATGCGTCGACTGATGTCGCCAAGGCCCAGGACGTCGAAC
Organism: Collinsella aerofaciens; assembly: GCF_028206795.1. Classification (GTDB taxonomy): domain Bacteria; phylum Actinomycetota; class Coriobacteriia; order Coriobacteriales; family Coriobacteriaceae; genus Collinsella; species Collinsella aerofaciens_AX. The sequence goes on from NZ_JAQLFJ010000011.1 coordinate 50,609, forward strand.
AGCCTGCGTCCGAGAAGCCCAAGCGCGGTCGTAAGAAGTCCGTTAAGGCCAAGGCGTCCGAGCAGCAGGATGTCGAAGCGCAGGTTGATTCTGGCGCCGAGGCCAATGACGCCGCCGCGGCCAATGTTGGCACCGCCGCAACCGATGGTGCCGCCCCCGCTGAGGGCGAAGACGGCACTCGTCCCAACCGTCGCCAGCACAAGCGCAACGACGAGCGCAACGAGCGTAAGGACGACCGCAACAACGACCGTCGCAACCGCCAGCGCGATCGCAAACAGCGCAACAAGGAGCGTAATGCCGCTCCCACCGAGCCCACGCTTTCGCGCGAGGAACTCGCGGCCATGAAGGTCGCTGAGCTGCGCGAGAAGGCTAAGGAGTTCGAGATCGAGACGACCGGCAAGAAGAAGGCCGAGCTCGTCGAGGAAATCTACGTCACCGCTGCGAAGGCCGAGGGCTTCCGCGACATCAAGGGCATTCTGCAGATTCGCCCGGACAGCTCCGGCATCATCCACGCCCATGGCTACATGAAGTCCAACGACGACGCCTTCGTGCCCGCCTACCTCATCCGCTCCGCGCGCCTGCGCACGGGCGACGCCATCGAGGGCTCGCTGCGTCCTTCGCGCGGCGGCGACAAGCGCGCCGGCCTCGCCAAAATCACGACCGTCAACGGTCTGGACCCCGAGCAGATTCGCAACCGTCCCAAGTTCGGCGACCTCACCCCGGTCTATCCCAACGAGCCGCTGCGCATGGAGCACGGCAAGGACTCTATTACCGGCCGCGCCATCGACATCGTGTCACCGATCGGCAAGGGCCAGCGCGGCCTGATCGTGTCCCCGCCCAAGGCCGGCAAGACCACGATCCTCAAGAAGATCTGCCAGTCTATCTCGATTAACAACCCCGAGGTGCACCTCATCTGCCTGCTCGTCGACGAGCGCCCCGAAGAGGTCACCGATATGCAGCGTTCCATCAAGGGCGAGGTTGTGGCGTCGACCTTCGATATGCCTGCCGACAACCACACCCGCGTGGCAGAGCTCGTCATCGAGCGCGCCAAGCGCATCGTAGAGCTGGGTGGCGACGTCGTGGTGGTGCTCGACTCCATCACGCGCCTCGCCCGCGCCTACAACTTGGCGGCGCCCGCCTCGGGCCGCATCCTTTCGGGCGGCGTCGATTCGGCGGCCCTATATCCGCCCAAGCGCTTCCTGGGTGCAGCCCGCAATATCGAGAACGGTGGCTCGCTTACCATCCTGGCCTCTGCCCTCATCGACACCGGTTCCAAGATGGACGAAGTCATCTTTGAGGAGTTCAAGGGCACCGGCAACATGGAGCTTAAGCTCGACCGCGACCTGGCCGACCGCCGCATCTTCCCGGCTATCGACCCCGTTGCCTCCGGTACGCGTAACGAGGACCTGTTGGTCGACGAGCAGATGCGTCCGTTTGTCTTTGGTCTGCGTCGCATTCTTGCCGGCATGAACAACACCGAGCGCGCAGCCGCATCGTTTATCAAGGGTCTTAAGGGCACCAACACCAACCAGGAGTTCCTGGTGCGTTCGGCCAAAAAACACAGCGACTACGAGCAGACGTTCTAGGTTGTCATCCACGCGCAGCGATAGTCATCAATGCGATAAAGGGTCGGGGCTTTGAGCCTCGGCCCTTTTCTATAGCGCCGCTCCGCGCTTATTTTTGACCGTAAGACCGACGAGCAGCAGGTTTCCCGTTTCAATCCGACATCGTCACTTGCAATCGACAGGACGGTTTCGCATAATAACTTTTAAGCTTCGCGACGGAAAACGCAGATGAAACGAACCATATACCGTTGCTTTGGGGCATAGCCCCGCTTCATCTTCTCTCGCGCAGCCAACTGAATGATGCGATTTGGGTGCTGGAAGATGGGGAGAGCTCATGGCTTCTTCTGATGCAACACAACGAGCAGTCCTTGCCGGACTTTCGTGCGGGATCGGCCTTGCCGCTCCCGTGGTTATGTATGCCGCGACGCTGCCGTTTTCGTCGGTGAACGAGACGGTCGTGGCGGGTGCAGTTCCCTTCGCCGTGGGCGCGGTGGCGGGCGTGGGTATCTATGCCGCCTCGCTGGGTATCTCCGAGTATCGTGCGCAGCGTGAAGAGCGTCTGTTCCAGCCCGATGCCATGGGCGGTGCCGCCAATCTCAATCAGCATCAAAGCGAGTTCAAGACCGCCTCGATTTCAGCTCAGCAGCAGGATGCGATTCCGTACGCTGCGGCTTCTGCTTCTCAGGCTCAGTCGGAGCAGTCTACCTCGGCATTCCTTTCCGGCCTGACTGGTGCGTTCCAGCGCCGTCACGCCGATGATGGTGTCCCTACCATCGCTCGAGCCGCAGATGCTATGGACGAGGCCGAGGCTTGGTCCATGATCGACAGCATGCTCGACGACGATTCGCCGGTGAGCTGCGACCCTGCGCGCTCGCGCGACGTCTATCAAGTCGCCATCGACGAGCTCACCAACGGCGGGCAGACCGGCTCCTTCAATCGCGATGATATCGCCGCCGCGGCACGCGCCGTGTCGGGCTCCCAGGCCGCCCCTGCGGGCAGCACGGCGGCTTTCGTGGCACTCGTTGCCAATGCGGCGGTCAATAACGCCTACAGCGCTACCTCGGCGGACGCGAACGCTTCTGCCGATAATTCGTACGTTGATGAAGCCATGACCGCGGACGAGGAGGCTGTTGCCGCCCGCCGTGCCGCCGAAAGCTCGCTTTGGGGCGCTCCTGCCCAGCAGCAGGCGGCTGAGGCTGCGCCGTACAATGCAAACCTCGCCAGCATGCCTATCATCTCCGGTGCCGCGGGCATCGATCTCGATGACCTCGATGAGCCTGCAGCCATCACCGCATCGATTGATGCCCAAGATCGCATCGACACCGGCGACCTTCCGGACGCCTCGCTCGAGGTTGATGTCCCCATGGCCGATTACTCGGGCCACGAGGGTATGTGGGCCGCCGCCACCGCGATTCTGGATGAGATTGACGAGCCTGCTCCTGTTTCAGCCCCCGCTCCCGTCGCTGCCCCTCAGCCTGCTGCCCCCGCCTATGTCGGCCGTCACAGCGCTGTGTTCCCCGAGGATACTGCCCGTATCTCGCGTGAGAGCATCGAGCGGGCCGAGGCTATTGCCGCCGGCATTATGGAAAATCGTCGTCACGAGCGCGTCAATCAGATCCTCGAGGAAGAGATCGAGCGTCTTCAGTCCTCTACCGCCAAGCGTACGGGCCGTGCTTATCTGAGCGTTATCGAGGGCGGTACCGCCAGCTTCGCGCCGCTCCGTGCGGAGGCATAACTTCTGCATGGTTAAGATCAATCGAAAATGGGCGGTCGTAACCTGCCTGATGGCGCTCTTGATCTGTGGCAATTCGCTGGTTCCCGGCTCGGGGTCGGGCTCACTGAGCCTAACGGTCATGGAAGCTATCCGCGGTTTCCTGCACGGCGTGGGACTTCCATATGAATGGGTGACCAACTTTGTTGTTCGTAAGTGCGCGCATTTTACCGAGTATTTGGTGCTCGGCATCCTGGCAACGCACGCCTTTGATTTTGAGGGCCGACGCACCTTTGACGTGCTGCTGCCCACGGCAGTGTTCCTGCTGCTGATTCCCTCGATCGACGAGACGATTCAGCTCTTTGTGCCGGGACGCGCCGGCATGATCACCGATGTGATGATCGACTGCTGTGGAGCGGCAACGGGCGTTGTGCTCCGATATCTCTTACGGTCGCTGATGTGCGCCAAAAAGGCCGCCTAAGGACGCATTGTTTGGTCCTAGGCGGCCTTTTTTATTGGAGGGCTTATATGAGGTGTGGCGGCGTCGTTCCATAGGTCGGATTTGCCGGGTGCGCCACGCCCTGTGGGTGCGTCTGCTACTGAAGCGCCTGAGCGCCCAGGGCCAAGCAGCCCATAATGCCCTGTTTGCCCTCGAGGCTGTTGTTGACGATATAGCTATCGATGTCGGCCATCTCGGGCGTGACGATGTAGCCGTTGAGCATCTCGGCGCACTTCTTGCGCGCGAGCGGCACGATGGGGGTGTGGTCGGCCACGCCGCCACCGATGACGATCTTTTGCGGTGCGTAGCACAGGATGTAGGTCATGAGCGCCTGCGCCAGATAGCCGGCGAGCAGGTCCATGGCCTCCGGGTCATCGGCCATCTCTCCGGCGCTCTTGCCACCCCAGCGCTTTTTGACGCCGGGACCGGCGATGAGGCCCTCGAGGCAGTTGTCGTGGAAGGGGCAGCCGCTGTGCTCGCCGATGGTGTCGCGCGGGTCGCGCGTGACCAGGATGTGACCGGCCTCGGGATGCATCATGCCGTGCACGAGCTTACCGCCCGAGAGCACGCCGGCGCCCACGCCGGTACCGATGGTCAGATACACCACGTCAGTGAGGCCCTGGGCGCAACCAAAGGTGACCTCGCCCAGGCAGGCGACGTTGACGTCGGTGTCGTAGCCGCAGGGAATATTGAGCTCGTTTTGGATGGTGCCCAGCAGGTCAAAGTAGCACCATGCCGTTTTGGGCGTCTCCAGGATCTTGCCGTATTGGGACGAGGCAGGGTTGACTGCGGTGGGGCCAAAGGCGCCGATGCCCAGCGCGGCGATGTCCTTGTCGGCAAACCATGCGTTGACGGCCTCAACGGTCTCCTGCGGGGTCGTGGTCGCAATCTGCTCGCGTTCCAGGACCGTGCCGTCTGCATAGCCCGTGGCGCAGACCATCTTGGTGCCGCCGGCCTCGAGCGCTCCGATAAGCTGCTGCTCTGCCATAGTATTCCTCTCTGGACGAGTTGCTCCGTGACTAAAGTATAGCGCTCTAAAAAATAAATGAGGTCGCTATAAAAAGAAACCTCATGGCCCAACGGGTTCACGAGGTTTCTTTAGTGCCTTTAGTTACTGACCGTCCTTACCCGCGCGGGTTGATTTTATCACGTAGCGACTTGAGGTTCTCAAGCGCAGCGTTGAGCGTCTCGTCTCGCTTGGCAAAGTGGAAACGAATCAGATGGTTGACGGGCTCGCGGAAGAAGCTCGAGCCCGGAACGGCGCCCACGCCCACCTTGGAGGCCAAATCCTCACAGAAGTCGAGGTCGCTGTCATAGCCAAACTCCGAGATATCCATCATCACGTAGTAGGCGCCCTGCGGCACGTTGTGCGTGAGACCGATGCTATCGAGCCCCTGACAGAATAGGTCGCGCTTGGCGGTGTAGAGGTCGAGGACCTCCTGGTAATAGCTGTCGTCGAATTTGAGGGCGGTGACGACAGCTTCCTGCAGGGGAGCGGCAGCACCCACGGTGAGGAAGTCGTGGACCTTTTTAATGCGCTCGGTGATCTGGGCCGGGGCGATGGTGTAGCCCAGGCGCCAGCCGGTGATGGAGTAGGTCTTGGATAGCGAGCTGCAGCTGATGGTGCGCTCAAACATGCCGGGCAGCGTGGCCATGTACACGTGCTCGTGGGGCGCGTAGACGATGTGCTCGTAGACCTCGTCGGTGATGCAGTAGGCGTCATACTTTTTGCACAGGTCGGCGATAAGGGTGAGCTCCTCGCGGGTAAAGACCTTGCCGCAGGGGTTGGACGGGTTGCATAGAACGATCGCCTTGGGATCGTTGTCGCGGAAGGCCGCCTCCAGGACCTCACGGTCAAAGTCAAAGGTGGGCGGGTTGAGCGGCACGTAGATAGGCTCCGCACCCGAAAGGATCGTGTCGGCGCCGTAGTTCTCGTAGAATGGCGAGAAGATGACGACCTTGTCGCCGGGGTTCGTGACCGTCATCATGGCGGCCATCATGGCCTCGGTGGAGCCGCAGGTGACCACGATGTTCTCGTTGGGGTTGATCGGCATGCCCATAAAGTGCTCCTGCTTGGCGGCAAGCGCCTCGCGCATGGCCTGGGAGCCCCAGGTGATGGAGTACTGGTGGTAAAGCGGCTTGGGGTCGGTGGCAATGGTGCTGAGGCTATCGAGCAGCTGCGCCGGGGGATCGAAATCGGGGAAGCCCTGCGACAGGTTGACGGCACCATACTTGTTGGAGATGCGCGTCATGCGGCGGATGACCGAATCGGTAAACGCCGCCGTGCGGTTGGAGAGTTCTTTCATGCCTATCCTTTCGAGCATTGGGTGGAGCAAGTTTACTCCTATGGAACCGGTGGGATTTGCTCGAAACGGGCTCGAAAAACTCTTTTCAAAATTCTTGAAAATTGGGGCTTGCATCGCGTGGCGTTCCTTGCAATAATAGTCGAGCGCGAAGCGCACAGGACACGGTGGGTGTAGCTCAGTTGGCTAGAGCGACGGGTTGTGGTCCCGTAGGTCGAGGGTTCGAGTCCCTTTACCCACCCCAGTTCTTGCTTCGTGTCGATATCGGGTCGTTAGCTCAGTTGGTAGAGCAGGGGACTCTTAATCCCAAGGTCCAGGGTTCGACCCCCTGACGGCCCACCACACGATATCTCCTCTAAAGTCCGCCACCACGGACTTTAGCTTTGGGTCGTTAGCTCAGTTGGTAGAGCAGGGGACTCTTAATCCCAAGGTCCAGGGTTCGACCCCCTGACGGCCCACCCAAAGATGATTAAGACGGTCAACGAAGGTTGGCCGTCTTTTTTTGTTGACCTTTCATGGGGTCGAACCCGTCGGGGCGCGGAGCGCCGCAGCGGCCGTCTGCAAAGCAGGCTGACCCCCTGACGGCCCACCAAAGCAAGTTAAGACGGTCAACGAAAGTTGGCCGTCTTTTTTGTTGACCTCGCTTGGGGTCGAACCCGAAAGGGCACAGCCGCTTTCACAGATCGAGTCTACCCTGGGGATCAGTAAAACCGGCGCGTCTGCACGGCAAAGTATGCCTGGGCGAGCGCGATCTCTGGCTTGTTTGAATCTCCGTTTTGGGCGATTAAATAGCATGCATAGCGCGTAAGCTTGTAGTCTTTAACCGCGCGAGCGGCGACACCGGCAGTTATCATTTTCGTGGTGTCACGAAAATGGGAATCAACTGGAGTTTTATTTGTTTCGCACGAGACTTTTGCCCTCTTAACAACTTCGGCGAAGTTCTCCCATCGAGTGTATCCCATGGGTTCCATTAAATCGCGTGCGAGCCAATACTCAACGCCGTCTTCCACATTGGCGTAGCTATCAAGTTCGACACGCCACTTCTCGATATCACTGCTGTCCATATCTCCTCCTCGCTGATCTATTGTCTATGCGCGCTTTGCCCGCTCTGTACTCAGAATAAGGATACGCTGCCGTGCGGACACGAATGGGCCCCGTGCCACTTCGAGGTCACGGGGCCCATAGATATCGATTAGTTGTGCTCTGCTCTAGATAGGTGTCCAGTTTAATTCGATCGATAGTGCGAACCCAGGCTTTCGGTCCGCTTGCGCATGGCTTTGACCATCTCCGTTGCCAGCTGATTCTGCGATTGCAGGCGGGCGAGGGCTGCGATCTCGCTGTCATTGGCATGCGGCTTGCTCAGCGCCGTTGCCTCGTCTTTCAGGCTTTCAAGCTGTTGCAGGGCCTTGGATAGACCTGCTTCGGTCCTGTTGATCATGCAATAGGTGCTCATCGTGTGCCTTAGGCTGTGTGTCAGGCGTTCGGCATCCGTTGTGGCAATGCCATACTGAGGGAGGGCGATATCCATCGGAGCGGCCGCCTCGGGAGCGTCCAGCGCTGCTTGGGCTGCCGATGCGCCCGCGATGCGCCCGAACACGATGCCGTTGGCGCTTGACAAGCCACCAATGCGGTCGGCGCCGTGCATGCCGCCTGTCGCCTCGCCGCAAGCGTAGAGGCCCTCAACGCCCGTTTGCGCGGTCTTATCGATCTTGATGCCGCCGTTAGCGGCGTGGGCATACATCGCAACGCGCATCTCGTCAGTCGGGGCGATGCCGTGCTCGTCTTGCAGCCAGGTGGCAAAGGTCTGCACAAACTCTGGGACATCCTCGCGGGGAAAGTCGTAGTGGAGTGCCAGGCCTTCGACACCTGCCTGATCGATGACGAGATCGATGGCGCTGGAAGCCAGGCGCGAAGTGAAGGGACCGTATCCGGAGCGTTGCTCAAGCAGGTCGTCCAGCTTGTCGTCGGCAATATCTACCGGCTGGTCTACATGTACGTAGCGCCAGGTTTTCTCGTTGAAGACCAGGTTGCGCTTGGGCTCGATGAAACCGGGCATCATCTGCATGAACTCTATATTAGTAAGTGTTGCGCCGTGCGCCAGCGCGATGGCCTGCGAGGAGCTGAGCACATCAGCCGACGTAAGGCTGCGCTCGAACAGGCCGCCTGTGCCACCGGTTGCGATGATCGTGGCCTTGGCAGCAAAGGGCACGATTCGATTTTCGGTGAGGTCGTAGAGCACGGTTCCGGTTATTCTACCGTTCGTGTCCTCAACAAGGTCGATAAGCTCATAGCGGGGGAGCAGGCGAATGCCGAGTGACTCGATTCGGGTCGTCAGAGCGTCCTCAAGGGGCTTGCGGGTGAGGCCGCGCCACATGCGCGTCTTGTGGTCAAAGCAGGGGATAAACTGCTTTTGCTGGGCGCTCTCGGCATTTTGTGGGCGTTGAAGTTCAACACCAAGATCCCGTTCGAGCCATGTAATTGCCTGGGGAATGCCGCGGACAAACGTCTGGACAAGCTCGGGGTCGGCGACGCCGCCACCAACGGTCTGGATGGTGTCGATGAGGTCTTGTTCGTCGTCTTCGTTAACGGGTCCGATAAGCCCCAGGCCCCAGGTTCCGGGGAAGAAGCTCGATCCACTCATAGTCTTGCCGGCGCTTGCCACAGTGACGGTTGCACCCGTGCGTGTCGCTTCGATGGCGGCGCAAAGTCCCGCAATGCCAGATCCAATTACCAGTACATCAGTCGATTCCATCGGATTCCTTTCTCGTCCGGCGCATTGTCGCACGGGTGATCGGCAATGGGGCCGCAAAGACTCGGCAAATCGGTAAAGGGCACATATGGCAGGTGGGCGTCATGGGCGTTCTGATGCTCCATTTCATCACATCTCGTATATCGCCCCAACTGATATATTGGCGTTAGCCACCCTGCAGCAGCGCAAACAAAAAGAGCCGCTACCTCGAAAGGTAGCGGCTCCAAAGCTCAACTATATGAGCATCGCGCGGGCGCGATTAGGCCTTGAGGGCCTCCTCGACGGCGACAGCGCAGGCGACGGTGGCACCGACCATGGGGTTGTTGCCCATGCCGATGAGACCCATCATGTCGACGTGCGCAGGCACGGAGGAAGAACCGGCGAACTGGGCGTCGGAGTGCATGCGACCCATGGTGTCGGTCATGCCGTAAGAGGCAGGGCCGGCGCCCATGTTGTCCGGGTGCAGGGTACGGCCAGTGCCGCCACCAGAAGCGACGGAGAAGTACTTCTTGCCAGCCTCGAGGCGCTCCTTCTTGTAGGTGCCAGCGACGGGGTGCTGGAAGCGCGTGGGGTTGGTGGAGTTACCGGTGATCGAGATGTCGACGTTCTCGTGCCACATGATGGCAACGCCCTCGCGGACGTCGTCGGAGCCGTAGCAGTTAACGGCAGCGCGGGGACCATCGGAGTAGGGGATGGTCTCGACGACCTTGAGCTCGCCCGTGTAGTAGTCGAACTGGGTCTTCACGTAGGTGAAGCCGTTGATGCGGGCGATGATCTGAGCAGCGTCCTTGCCCAGACCGTTGAGGATGACGCGCAGCGGCTTCTTGCGAGCCTTGTTGGCGTTCAGAGCCAGGCCGATAGCACCCTCAGCGGCAGCGAAGGACTCGTGGCCAGCCAGGAAGGCGAAGCACTCGGTGTCGTCGGAGAGCAGCATAGCGCCCAGGTTGCCGTGGCCCAGACCGACCTTGCGGTCCTCGGCGACGGAGCCGGGAACGGTGAAGGCCTGGATGCCCTCGCCGATGATGGCGGCAGCCTCAGAAGCGGTCTTGGCGCCACGCTTGACAGCGAGAGCGCAACCGAGGGTGTAGGCCCACTCGGCGTTCTGGAAGGCGATGGACTGGGTGTTGTTGACGATCTCACGCGGGTTGAAGCCCTTGTCGGTGCAGATCTGCAGAGCTTCCTCGAGGGAGGCGATGCCGTTGTCGGCGAGGCACTTGTTGATCTTGTCAGCGCGGCGCTCGTAACCTTCGAACGTAACAGTCATAGTTATTTCCCTCCCTTTCTACTCGTGAACCGGGAACACGCTGGCGACGGAGTGAGTCTCCTCGTCGGTGCGCGGGTCGATGTACTTGGCAGCGTTCTCCCACTGACCATAGTGGCCCATAGCGCCAGCGATGGCCTCCTCGGGGGTCTTGCCGGCCTTGACGGCGTCGGTGAACTTGCCGAGGTTCAGGAACTCGAATGCGATGATCTCGTTCTTGTCGTTGAGAGCCATGCGGGTGACGTAGCCCTGAGCGAGCTCAAGGTAACGAGCGCCCTTGGCCTTGGTGCCGAACATGGTGCCAACCTGAGAGCGAAGGCCCTTGCCGAGGTCGTCGAGGGAGGCGCCCACGGGCAGGCCGCCCTCGGAGAACGCGGTCTGGCTGCGGCCGTAAACGATCTGCAGGAAGATCTCGCGCATAGCAACGTTGATGGCGTCGCAGACGAGGTCGGTGTTGAGGGCCTCGAGGATGGTCTTACCGGGAAGGATCTCGGAAGCCATGGCAGCAGAGTGGGTCATGCCCGAGCAGCCGATGGTCTCAACGAGGGCCTCCTCGATGATGCCGTCCTTGACGTTCAGCGTGAGCTTGCAGGCGCCCTGCTGAGGTGCGCACCAACCCACACCGTGCGTAAGACCGGAGATGTCGGAAATCTCCTTAGCCTGGACCCACTTGCCCTCCTCGGGGATGGGTGCGGGGCCGTGGTATGCACCCTTGGCAACGGGGCACATGTTCTCCACTTCCTGTGAGTACTGCATGCCTCTCCTCTCTATCGTGTTGGCGTCCCGTCTGGGGGTCGTGGCTGGCGATTGCCGGGCGACCCTTCGAAAGGGACATGACATGCAGCCCCTATAATACCGCGAAATGCACGGAATATTCGGCGAACGGCTCAGTTTTCGTAGCGAGAAGTCCGGAAGTTTTAATTGAAACGGTTTAACTATATGTTCTGTGGTCGCGAATTTCCGTAGAGGGGGTTCGTCTTGGGCAAGCTTTTGGTCAGCTCTTGTAAGCGTTGCAGGGGTTGACCTGTTGCAACGGTGCCGTTCGCCGCCCGTTTACTGCCTTTGGCCGCGCGAGTGTATTGTTTTGCGTGAATGTTTTGATGGCACGCTTCAATCGTGCTGTATTGGATGGCAATCAGATCCCGGCGAAGGGAGCGCCATGCAGCGCGTTTGGAGAACGGTTACCGGCTTTTACCATGTCTGTGCCCGCGGTGTGGGCAAGCAGCTCATCTTTGAGGGCGATGAAGACCGGTGGGAGTTTTTGGAGCTGATGCGCGAGTGCTGCCGCGAGGCGGGCGTGACGGTTATCGCCTGGTGCCTTATGGGCAATCACGTGCATCTGGTGCTTGCAGATTACGAGGACGCGATGAGCGCGGCGATGCACCGGCTGCTTTTGACGTACGCGCGGCGGTTCAATAAACGCACGGGGCGCACGGGTCATCTGTTCCAGAACCGTTTTGACCGGCGCTCGCTCGATACCGACTGGCAGGTGATGGAGGCTATTCGCTCCGTACACGCCGATCCACAGGAGGCGGGCGTTGGCCTAATCGAGCGTTATCCCTGGAGCAGCTTTGCGGAGCATTTGCGCGCTTACGACGGTGACGCGGCTGATGTCGCGAGGGGATTTTCCGATCCTTCTTGCGTGCTTGAGCTCTTTGGTTCTGCCGAGGGCTTTATTGCCTATTCACTTTCGACGCCCGACGGCGGCGAGCCAGCGCTGGGCGATATGAAAGAGACGGAGTGGGAACGCCACGCCTTTGCCGGCAAGATGGCTAAGGAACTCGGGGTTCCGCTTCGCGGGGTTAAAGCCGCACCGCCGGCGCAGCGCGATACCGTTATTTTTGGATTGCACGATGCCGGTTTCACGGTGCGCCAGATTGAGCGCTATACCGGGATTGGCAAAAGTACCGTCTCTCGTATTGTGCGTGCCCGCGCGCGGACGGCGATGCGGACTGGCGGAAACGTGATGTAGGGTCGCCTGTGCGCCGCAGATGGGGTCGTCCATACGCCGCAACAAGCGTTCAAAAGCTTGGTGCGGCAACTGCACTTCTTAATATGCATAGAACAATCGCCATCTTGCATAAAATAAGGGCTCAGTCCGGGTTTGCCCGTGCCTACCCCCATCTGCGCCGTGCAAAAAATGGAGTTTTCAGCATCGCGGTACTGCCACTACCGTCGCAATTTTGCAACATACGGGCCCCGAAGCTATTTATGCCTGCCGATGCGCTCCCGAAGCTCATGTTTGCGCCCCTGAGACCACGATGCTTGTTCTAAAACGCACTATATATGCGCCTGGAGACGTTGATTAACGCTTTCGATGCGTATACACACAGCTTGGCGTGCTGAATATTCGCAAAAATGCACGTCGCTCCCTATGGGACCCGTCTGCAGCAGGCGCGAAGCGAATCGGAGCCCAGCTGGATGGGGCATGGGACGATGCTAGGCGTGCTCGTGGCCCTGCCGCAGGCCTTTGGTGCTGTGGAAAACGCCCGTGTTCGCGTCTGGCTGTGTGGTAAATGACAGACGGGGTGCCGGACGCGCGGACTTTGTGCGTTCGCGCTCATTAGAAAAAACAGAGCCGCCCGTATCGGGCGGCTCGGCAATCAAAAACCTTGGATTCGGGGCATACGCTACTGGTTTGCTTGCCCCTCGAGCATGCCGTCGAGGGTGCGCCAGGCGAGCTCGGCGCATTTGACGCGGGCGGGCATGTGCGAGATGTCCTGGAGCTGGGCGGCCTCGTCCAGATCTTCCAGGTCCTCCTCGGAGAGCTGTTCGCCGCGGATCATGGCGAGGAAGAGCCCTGCCAAGCGACGCGCTTCCTCGATCGTCTCGCCGGTGATGAGGTCGGCCATGATGTCGGCGCTGGCCTGACTGATGGCGCAGCCGTGGCCGGTAAAGGAGGCCTCCTCGATCACGCCGTTCTCGACACGCAGCTGCAAGGTGAGCTCGTCTCCGCAGCTGGGGTTGATGCCGTCGTGCTCGTGCGTGGGAGCATCCATCTCGTACTTATAGTCGGGGTGCGAGTTGTGCTCCATAAATGTGGTGGAGGTGTACAGATTACCCATTGAATGTGCTCCAAACGTGATGCAGGCCGGCGATGAACTTGTCGATGTCGGCCTTGTCGTTGTAGAAGGCCACGCTGGCGCGGCAGCAGGCAAGGTTCTCGACGCCCAGCCAGGTGAGCAGCGGCTGCGCGCAGTGGTGACCGGCGCGGATGCAGACGCCGTCCATGTCCATGATGCTCGCGACATCGTGCGGGTGGATGCCCTTGACATTAAAGCTCACGACACCGTGGTGGTTATCCCAATAGATTGAGCCGATGATCTGGACAAAGTCGAGCTGCATGAGCTCGCCCATCAGGTAGTGGACGAGTGCCTGCTCGCGTGCCTGGATGTTTTCGTAGCCCACCGTGTTGACGAGGTAGTCGAGGGCGGCGCCTGTGGCGAAGATGCCGGCGGCGTCCTGCGTGCCGGCCTCGAACTTCTCGGGGACGGGAGCCCAGACGGCGTCCTGCTCAGTAACCGAGTCGATCATCTCACCGCCGGTAAGCATGGGCGGCATGGCGTTGAGCAGGTCCATCTTGCCCCACAGCACGCCGATGCCCATGGGGCCCATGGCCTTGTGCGCACTAAAGGCAAAGAAGTCGGCGCCCAGGTCGGCCACATCGACCGGCATGTGCGGCAGCGACTGCGCGCCGTCGACGACCAGGTAGCCGCCGTACTTGTGCACGAGTTTGCCGAGGTTCTTGACCGGGTTCTCGACGCCCAGCACGTTGGAGACCTGTCCCACGGCTAGGATCTTGGTCTTGGGACCCACCTTGGCAAGAACCTCCTCGGTGGTGAGCTGGCCGGTCTTGGTGGGGTAGAGGTAGACGAGCTTGGCGCCGGTTTCGCGGCAGACCTGCTGCCACGGAATCAGGTTGGAGTGGTGCTCCATAATGGTGATGACGACCTCGTCGCCCGGTTCGAGCACTGTGGGCGCAAAGCTCTTAGCGACCAGGTTGAGCGACTCGCTCGTGTTGCGGGTGAAGACGACCTCGTTGGCCTGTGAGGCGCCGATGAGGTCAGCGATCTGCTGGCGGACCTTCGCGATGGCGTCGGTGGCCTCGACGGACAGCGAGTACAGGCCGCGCAGGGGGTTGGCGTTCATGCGCTGGTAGAAGTCGCGTTCGGCGTCGAGCACACAGGCAGGGCGCTGCGCGGTGGCGGCGCTATCGAGGAAGGCGATCTCGGGGTGCTGCTGGAACAGCGGGAACTGGCCCTTGTAGGGGTTGGTCTCGATGTCCACGGTGGGCCAGCAGCGCGAAGCCTCGTCGCTGGCGTCGAGCTCCATGGGCTCGGGGGCAGTACAGGTATCGCATTTAACGTGCTCGGTGTCGATCATGCGAGCTCCTCTTCAAAGTTGTCGATCAGGTTGTTGCCTAGGCGGACGACGGCGGCGCGGGTGCGCTCGTCGGTGGCGGAAAGCGCGGCGTCCTCCAGCTTGGCGCGGATGAACAGGTCCTCGGCGGCGTTTTGGTCAAGGCCACGGCAGGCGAGGTAGAACAGCTGCTCGTCGCGGACGTGACCGATGGTGGCGCCGTGGTTGCCGGCGACGTCGTCCTCGTCACAGAGAATGACGGGAACGGTCTTGTTGTCGACGCCCTTGTTGGCCAAAAGCACCGTCTCGCGTTCGGTGCCGGTTGCACCCTTGCAGCCGTGCACGAGGTCGATGGTGCCACGGTAGACCTTCTTGGACGTGCCGGTCAGCACGCCGTTGGCGTCGATCTCGCACTCGGTCTTGCGACCGCGGTGGCGCAGCTCGTAGTTAAAGTCGCGCACCTGCTCGCGGGCGCCCAGGTAATCGGTATCGATGGTCACCTTGGCGGTGTCGCCCAGCAGGTCGCCGGCAAGGCCGGTGGCGCTGGCGCCGGCACCCAGGACGGTGTGCTGCACGTTGACGCGCGCGCCCTCGTCCAGGAACAGGCCGGTGTCGTCGAGTGCGATCCAGCTGTCGTCGAGTGTCTGCGTGCAGGTCACGTTGACGGTGGCGTACTCGTGGGCGCACACGCGTAGCACGGAGCCCACGACACCCTCGCCGGTAACAGGAGAGTCTAGGGCAATATGCAGGTCGAGCGTTGCCTGCGGGCGAGCGACGACGTCGATGGCGGCGATGGCCGCGGCGGCATCGACACCGCTCACACGGACGGTAACCGTGGCGTGCTGGTATGCGGGCACATCGATGACGATGCGCTTGGTAGCGTGCTCGGCCAAGTAGGCGTAGGCAGCCTCGCCCATGCCGGTTTCGAAGGCTTCAGCAGGGGAGAGCTCCTCCTCGAGCTTGATGGCGCCGGCCTGGTAGACGGAGGTGGCGGGCACGTCGAGCTCGGTCTCGGGCGTGATGCGGGCGCGGTCGGCGGCATCACCGGGGGCGGAGGAGCGGCGCTCGGGGAAGTGCTCGGCCATGGCGTCCATGGTGGCGTCGAACGCGTCTGTCACGCCAATAAACTGCTCGCCCAAGCCTTCGACCTCAACGGCCTCCGCGGGAGCGGCGGCAAGCTCGTCAGAGAGCTCGAGCTTGGTCTGATTCATCTTCAGCCAGCCCCAAGTGGCAGCCGGCATCGCGTTGACCTGCTCAAGGGTGGTAGCAGCGGTGTTGGTTTCCTGTTTCATTATCCGATCGCTCCTTCCATCTCGAGCTTGATCAGGTTGTTCATCTCGACGGCGTACTCCAGCGGCAGCTCCTTGGAGACCGGGTTGGCAAAGCCGTTGACGATCATGGTGCGGGCCTCTTCCTCCGAGATGCCGCGGCTCATCAGGTAGAACACCTTGTCGTCGCCGATGCGGCCGATGGTGGCCTCGTGGCCGATGTCAACGTTCTTGGCGCGGATGTCCATGGCGGGGATGGTGTCGGAGCGGCTCTGGTCGTCGAGCATGAGCGACTGGCAGCTCACGGTTGCCTTGGAACCCTCGGCCTTGGGCGTGGCCACGATGGAGCTGCGGAAGGTCTGAATGCCGCCGCTCTTGGAGATGCCCTTGGTCTCGACGGTTGCCGAGGTCTCGGGGGCGTTGAGCACGACCTTACAGCCGGTATCGAGGTTCTGCCCGGCGCCGGCAAAGGTGATGCCGGTAAAGCTCGACCGGGCGCGGCGGCCGTTGAGCACACTCATGGGGTAGAGGTAGCCCACGTGGCTGCCGAAGGAGCCACTGATCCACTCTATGTCGCCATCCTCGTCCACGCGCGCACGCTTGGTGTTGAGGTTGTACATGTTTTTGGACCAGTTCTCGATGGTCGAGTAGCGCAGGTGCGCACGCTTGCCCACAAAGAGCTCGACGGCGCCGGCGTGGAGGTTGGCAACGTTGTACTTGGGCGCGGAGCAACCCTCGATGAAGTGCAGGTCGGCGTCGTCCTCGACGATGATGAGCGTGTGCTCAAACTGGCCGGCGCCCTTGGCGTTAAGGCGGAAGTAGCTCTGCAGCGGGAAGTCCAACTTGGTGCCCTTGGGCACGTAGACAAACGAGCCGCCCGACCATACGGCGCCGTGCAGGGCCGCAAACTTGTGGTCGGTGGGCGGGATGAGCGTCATAAACTTCTCGTGGATGAGCGGCTCCCACTGCGGGTCGTGCAGGGCCTCCTCGATGCCGGAATAGACGATACCCATCTTGGACGCGGTGTCCTGCATGTTGTGGTAGACCAGCTCGGAGTCGTACTGCGCGCCGACGCCCGCCAGGTAGCTGCGCTCGGCCTCGGGGATGCCCAGGCGCTCAAAGGTGTTCTTGATGTCGTCGGGCACCGACTCCCAGTCGTGCTTTTGGTCGGTGTTGGGCTTGACGTAGGTGACGATGTTGTCCATGTCCAGGCCCTCGATGGAGGGGCCCCACGTCGGGTCGGGAAAACGATTGAAGATCTCGAGGGACTTTAAGCGCAGATCGAGCATCCACTGTGGCTCGTCCTTCTTGGCGCTGATCTCGCGCACGATGTCGGGCGTGATGCCGGCGTCGAGGCGCTCGAATCCCTCCTCGCCGTAGGTGAAGTCGTAGAGGCTGCGGTCGATGTCCGCGACCTCGGTGCGGTTCTTGGTCATTGCGTCGCCCCTTTACGCCTGCTGCTCGGCAGCGGCGGCCTCGGCCTGGGCGCGCTGCTCGGCGGCCTCGCGCTCGAAGGTCTCAAAGCCGTTCTTGTCGATCCAGGGGATCAGCGAGGCATCGTCCTCGCGCACGATGTGGCCCTTGACCATAACGTGGACGCGGTCGACATCCAGGTGCTCCAGGATGCGCGTGTTGTGCGTGATGATGAGCATGGAGCCGTCGCAGCTCTTGCGGTAGGCGTCCATACCGTGGCTGACGGTGGACAGGGCGTCGACGTCCAGGCCGGAGTCGGTCTCGTCCAAGATGGCGAGCTTGGGCTGCAGCAGCAGAAGCTGGAGCATCTCGACCTTCTTTTTCTCGCCGCCCGAGAAGCCCACGCCCAGCTCACGGTTGAGGTAGGCGGTATCCATGTTAAGCTCGGCCGCGAGCTCCTTGACGCGACGACGGAATTCCTTGCCCTTCATCTCCAGGCCGGGGCGGCCGGCGATACTGGCGCGCAAAAAGCTCGACAGTGGCACGCCGGGGATCTCGACAGGGGCCTGGAAGCTCAGGAACAGGCCGGCGCGCGAGCGCTTGTCGGTGGTGAGCTCGGTGATGTCCTGGCCGTCAAAGACGATGCGGCCGTCGTTGACCGTGTAGACGGGGTCGCCCATGACCAGGTGGCCGAGGGTAGACTTGCCGGCGCCGTTGGGGCCCATCAGCACGTGGGTCTCGCCGGCGGCGACGTTGAGGTTGACATTGTGGAGGATGGTCTTCTCGTCCACGGAGGCGGTGAGACCTTCGATGGAAAGCAGCGGATTTGCGCTCATGCTGTCCCTCTCTGTATATGGTGTACTCATAGGTGTACTAAACCCTAGGAATCTTCTCGGAATAAAGTTACTATGGGTTCGGCGTTAGTCAAGGGAAAACCCGACTAATCCACTCGACTTTTCAAATTCTGGGACAAAATAACCTGTTGTGTTTGTCCCACTTACTTAAGATTTGGGACAAACAAACCTGGTTATGTTGTTCCAGATGCGATGGGAGGGTAGGTATGCTCATTTCTTCTAAGGGCCGCTATGCCCTCCGGTTAATGATCTATATCGCGGCGCTGGGTGACGCCGAGGGCAAGATTGCTTTGCGCGAGGTTGCCGACCGTGAACATATCTCGCAAAAGTATTTGGAGCAGCTGGTTCGTCCGCTCATGAAGGCGGGCCTGCTTAAGAGCGTGCGCGGCAAAGGCGGTGGCTACATGATGGCCAAGGACCCCGCCGAGGTGCGTGCTGGCGACATCCTGCGCGCTGTCGAGGGCAGCACGGCGCCCGTGGCGTGCGACGGCATCGACAACAGCTGCACCCGCAGCGATTTGTGCTCAACCGTCAAGTTCTGGCGCGGCCTGGACGACGTGATCGAAAAGTACGTCGACGGCGTGACGTTGGCCGACCTGGCCGCCGTCCCCGAAGTCAACTTCAACATCAAGCTGTAGGTTTAGCGCAATTCCTTAAGATTTCGCGGAGGGTTGTTGCCGTTTACCGAGGGGTTGTTGTGCAACAACGGGTGAGCTGCAATACTTAATTCTATCTTTGCAAACTGCACTTTAACTACACCAATGCAGGGAGGATCTTATGCAGCGCAAGCATTCTGCTATTGTCGCGGGCCTGACGCTGGCGCTTTCGTTTGGCGCCGTTTCCGTGCCGGCACCCGCCGCTGCCGAGGAGCCCACGCCGGGCGTTGCCTCGGATGCGACCGATATCGATAAGGGTCTCTATACCCAGCAGTCCTTCTCGGGCGTGCTGAGGTCGGTCCAGGGCGTTTCGTTTGTTAACGTGACCCCCGAGATGAAGTACTTTACCAAGTACGAGAGCCATGGCAACTATAACCAGGGCTTTTCGTATGGCGACGGCTATAACGCGCTGGGTTATTACCAGTTCGACCGTCGATGGTCGCTCATTCCGTTTATGAAGCAGGCCTACAACTACAACCCCGAAAAATACAGCATGCTCAAGGATGCGATTGATCGCGGCAGCGAGATTTCCAACACGAGCAATGCCATGTACGAGAACGGCCAGCTCACCGAGTTGGGCCGTATTGCGCAGGAGGCTTTCCAAGGTGCTTATAACACCGACCCTGTTGAGTTCTCGGCTCTGCAGGATGCGTATGCGTACAACTCGTACTATGCGGTGACCGAGGCGTGGCTCAAGAGCGGCCTGGGCATTGATATTTCGGGCCGTGCCGATTGCGTTAAGGGCATGGTGTGGAGCATCACCAACATGTGCGGCACCGGTGGCTGCAGGGACTTCTTCCGTTGGGCAAACCTTTCTAACAGTATGACTGATCGCGAGTTTGTGACGGCGCTTTCCAACAGTGTGGTCAATAACGTGGCGACCAAGTATTCGAGCCAGCCCCAGTATCATGAGGGCTGGAAGAACCGCTACCGCAACGAGCTGAAGGACTGCTTGGTTTATATCGCCGAGGACGAGGCCGCTGCCGCTGCGACGCCCGTGCAGCCCGAGCCCACGCCGGCGCCCTCGCCGACGCCTGATTCGAATGACGACTCGAGCGACGATGCCAACGATGACAGGATGGATGCGCCCTCGACCGGTGCTGACGGTGATGGCTCTGCTGGTGGCACTACCAACAACGGCTCTACCTCGAACGGCTCCGATTCAAACGGCTCTGCTGCGGGCGATTCGTCTTCAAGCTCTGCCGGCAATACGGACAGCGACGCTTCTGGTTCGACCGGCGCTGGCACCTCTAACTCATCCACCGGCTCGAGCGATTCGTCCGTTGGCACCGGCTCTAACAACGGCTCCGGCTCTGACGCAACCCCTGGTTCCGATGCTTCCAAGGATGACTCGAATAAGGCGCCGGACGTTCCCGTTGCTTCGCCGGACAAGAAGCCTTCTTTCTCCGAGCAGCTTGGTTCTACGCTGGGCTCTTCGCTGATGGCTGGCGTCAATAACGGCTCGACCCAGAACAAGGGCAACTCTGATCAGGTTTCCACGGAAAAGATCGAAGCCGCAAAGGGCGACTCCAAGGACAAGGCTTCCGAGAAGACCGAATCCGATAAGGGTTCTAGCTCTGAGGAGAAGAGCGACAAGTCCGAACAGAAGAAGGACGAGGATAAGAAGTCTGAATCTGAGGAGAAGGACAAGAGCAAGGCCGAGGGCGAAAAGAAACAGTCCGAAGACGACGACAAGAGCGGTGCTGACAACCGGGTCCAAGAGCAAAATGACTCCAAAACGGTGACCACCACGACCACGACGACTACAACTACCAAGTCCTCGGGCGGCAACATGCCCAAGACGGGCGACTTGATCGTGATGGCGAGCCTTGCTAGTGCAAGCTTGGCCACACTGGGCGCTACGTCTATCGTAAGTGGTAAGCATAAGCTCGATCAGCAGAAGAAGGCTTCTGGGGAGGACGGCTCGGAGGAGTAATCTTCTAGATCGTTTTCTATAAAAGTTTGGGACGGGGTCCGGTGCGGCGGCATCGGGCCCCTTTTTTGTTGTGCAACGATTTGTTATGCCCCCTCGGGGGTCTGTTGCTACCGTTGCCCGAAACGTTTGCATGTCGATATTATTGTGCTCTACCCGCTCGCTACAATGGGCATCGTGCTGCGTTAGAAGGAGAGTCTACGGTGTCTGAACAGGTGAATTGTGGTTTTACTCATGCGTTTGGTGCACGGTTGCTCAATCATGCGGATAGCGCAGCTCTACCGGTTGATGCACACGACTTTTCCGATGCAATCAATCGGTGTTTGCTCGTCGATAAGACTATGTTTATTGCCGATATATTGGACAGTGAAGCACCTGTTGCGTTTTGCTGTCGGCCCAAGGGTTTTGGCAAGAGCATGAATTTATCGATGCTCAAGTGCTATTTGGAACGACCTGATCACCGGCTGCCGGATCGAAGCCTGTTCGCTGGTACCCAGATTTGGCAGGCGGGCGGCGGTCGCTATCGTGATGAGTACGCGAGTTATCCGGTCATCACGCTCGACTTTTCAGCTGCCGCTGCGGGGCGCGACGCCGATGCTGCGGCGGCTATTCGCAGCGCTGTCGCGAACGAGTGCGCCCGATTGCTGCCGCTGCTTGCCGCACCTGATCTGTCAAGACGTGAAGTCCGTCTTATCGAGAGGGCGGCGCGTGGGGTGGCCAGCGATAAGGAGATCGATGCGGCGCTTGGCGTGCTTATCAAGCTGCTCCAGGCAGCTTTCGATGAGCAGGTTGTTCTTCTGATAGACGACTACGACGCGGTATGTCCAAAGCGTTTGGACGCTAAGGACGACGGTAGCGTGGATTCCCTAGAGTCGCTCAGCCGAATGTTGTTCGACACCATTGCCGATGCCGGCGACTCGTTGCGATTGACGTGTCTGATGGGCGAGCGCCCCGGTCATGCCGAGTTTGCGTTGTCCCAACGTGGGGTTTCCTATCGGTCGGCGACAGCGTTGTCGAGTTGGTGTGATCGATGGTTCGGTTTTTCGGACGACGAAGTCCAAGTGCTGTTGGATTGCATCGGTCGCAACGGCTGTCTGGATGACGCGCGTGAGTGGCTCGAGGGCTATCTGTTTGGTGGTTTTTATTGCTCGAGCCCGGAGCGCGTGGTGGACTACGCACAGCGCGATTGCGTCGCGCCCGTTCGGGCGGATCTGTATGGTTACGCCGACCGTCTGAGCGCATGCGTCGGTGACTGGAATCTCATGCGCCTGTCCGCATTGTTCGATTTGGTTGAGCCGCATGGGTTTATTGAGGCGCCAGTGCATGTGCATGCCGAGGAGGTCGATGCCGCCAAGCCCGAAGATATCTGGACTGCGCTGTATCTGTCTGGATTTCTTACGACGGACATGACAGGGCATTCGGAGGACGGCGCGTGCCTTCGTTCCCTGCGCCTGCCTAACAACGAAGTGCGTCAGGCGCTCCGTCTTGTAATTCTGGAATGGTTTGAGTGCGCCGTTGAGGACGTTGGAGTTATCGACTCGTTCCATGACGGGTTGTGTCGAGGAGACGAGGACGCTGTAAAGCAAGCTTTGAGCTGTGCTATCGGCGATCTGGGCATCGATGTGGACAAATCAGATATGCCGACAGCCTATCATCTGGCGCTGCAGGGGCTTTGCTTTGGACTGTCCGGCTATTGCAATCCCAGCTCCAAGCGAAGTGGCGTCTCGGATCGCTGGGATATCCAGGTGATTCCCACCGGTCGGGTGTTTGACGTGGCCGACACGCTCGGCATGCTCGATGAGCGACCGCTCATTACGATCAACATGTTGTATGACCCTGGCGTCGATGCCCTGGGCCTGGAACTGTTAGCGGTTCAGGCGCTGCTCGACATAGAGCGCGACGGCATCGATGATATCCGCGTGCCGCGCCCCGCCGTCGGGCGCATGCGTTGGGGCTTTGGTTTTGACGGTCAGCGTGTGTCCGTGGTGTGCCAACGACTGTAGCGGCGGGCGAAAGCCCTTTACTGTTCTGCGTCCTTCATGGGCGGCATGGGCTTCCAGTTGGGGTCCTTGATGATCTTGCGGGCGTCCTTCATGCCGCGGCGCAGCGCCGGAATGCCGGTCTTAAAGCACTTGTCAACGGCGGCCAGGCGAATGAATTCCTTGCAGAAGGTCGCGGCGTTGCCCAGACGGAACAGCACTGGGTGGTAGTCGCCGTAGATCTGCATGTAGCGTGCCAGATAACCGCGGTTGCGCATGATGTAGTAGCGGTTGGTGTCGCTCGTGGAGTTGAGTTGGCGCTTGCCGGCGATGTCCCAGTTGGAGACGGCGCGGGCGCGCTTGAGCACCACGTCGGCGACCACGGCGGCGGGGAAGTGCTGGCTGGCGACATAGCCGTAGCAGGCGTCGTCGCCATAGATGAAGAAGCGCGCGTCGGGCAGGCCGATCTTGTCGACAACGCGACGCGAGAACAGGCCGCCCTCAAAGCACAACTGGTTCATAGGACGATAGCCCTCGGGGCCCAAGTCCCACTTGGCGATGGGATTGGGGATACCAAGCGAAAGGATCAGCTGGTACTGCCAAAAGAACGCGCCACCGTCGAAGTCTAGGCGTGAGCCCTGGATGACGTCGTAGCGGTCGGTCCACTTGGCAAGGCGCTCGATGCCCTCGGGAATGACGAGCACGTCGTCGTCCATCACCCAGAACCACTGGACGCCTAGGTCGTAGGCGCATTTGGTGCCGGCGGAGAAGCCGCCCGCGCCGCCGCCGTTTTCGAGTTGCGGCGCGTAGATGACACGGTCGGTGCCGCCCTGCGCGTCGGGCTGCTCGGTGTCGATGCCCCACAGGCTGGCCAGGCGCTCGTTGAATGCGGTGCACATGGCCTCGGTCTCGCGCGAATTCTCGTTATCGACAATCACGATGCGCCAGGGCGTTGCCGTGAGCTCGGTCATGGAGTCGAACAGGTTGGCCAGGAGTTCCTGGCGCTTGTACGTAACGACAACGATGGCGAGCTTATCGATGGGAGTGGGAAGGGTTGAAGGCATGGGGCAATATATCCTTTCACGCGCGGCGGGCGAGCGCTGCGCGGAAGCTATCGAATACGTCCTTGGGACTGTCCTATTGTAAAGGCTCGGCGCACCTTGACGGCAAGCTTTGAATAAAACGCAGGAACCTGCCACGGGTGTAGCGGCTTTGACGTCTGACGGCAGCGTGTCTATTGCCGCTTGAGCTTGCGAACGATAAGGCTTCTAGCTGCATCGATGATGAGGAGCGCCAGAGCAAAGACGATGCTAATGACGGTACCCGTGATGATACATATAGCTGCCGGGCTGTTTTGGCTGGCCAGCATGTTTGCGAGCAACGTATTGGAGACGGGACGCCACAGGCTACTGGTGAGCGACTGCATCACATAGAAACCGAGCGTGGCGGTCGATAAGGTGACGATGACACCCGCAGTCCGCGGATTGCCTGAGGCACTGCGTCGGGTTGCCGCAAAGAGCAAGGAGGCGGCAGCGAGGGCAAACGAGATCAGCGAGGTCGATTTGTAGGAGAGGGCTGCCATCGCCGTGAGGTTGCCGGTGAAGGAGAGTGCTCCTTCCAGGATGGTGGCGAGCGCCAAAACCGCTGCGAGCGACCGCATGCCCAAGGCGCCCGCCCTGTCCGAATCCACGGCATCGGTAACGTCGCGGAGCAGCCCGCCGATCAAAAACGCGATTACGTACGTGGCAGCGCTCATGAGTTTCTGGAGCCAAGAAAACTCGCCGGCGCTTGTCGCACTCATGGCGGCCAAATACCCGTTAACAACAAATGCGAGGATGCCAACGGCGATGACCGTCGTCGTGTAGCTCTTCTGGGAGAGTCGACACTTAGCCAGTCCAAACCATGGCGCCATGAAGACCGTGGCGGCATAGACCCAGATAAACTCAAGGCCTAGCGTGTATCAGTAGTGCGTGTTGAGGGTAACATCGGGAATGGGGGAGACGACCGTGGACCACGCGAGCGCCACGACGCAATAAAACGCAGTGGGCATAACGACCTTGCCTAGGCGCTGCGCCGTTCGCTGCATTTGCGACTTCCACGTTGCCCCACCGTCCCAAGCACGCGCGGCAGAAGCGATGAGAAAATAGCCCGAGATCATAAAGAAGACCTCGTTGGCCCAGCAGCCCAGCAAGTTAATAAAACCGAGCACGCCGGAATGGGGGAAGGCGGCAAGCGGCACGTATTCCGGCAAGCCGGCACAGGTTGCCTGGAAGGTCCACTGAAAGGTGTGGAACACCGCGATACCGGCGACCGCGATTAAGCGCAGCGCTTCGATGGGTATGTTGCGTGCGGCTTTGGGCTGCATGACGTCCTTTCGTATCGGTTTCTCCTCTGTGAGCTCCATAGATTATATAAACGCCCGCTGGCGCGCTGACCCTTTGATACCATGAAACGACAGGTATTTCCTAAGGAGCACATTTGTCTACTAACGCCTCTGGCAGCCCTGTTCTGTCGCTGCTTATTCCCATTTACAATGTTCAGCGCTACCTGCGCGAGTGTCTCGATTCCGCCCTGGCGCAGACGCTCAAGGATATTGAGATCATCTGCATTAACGACGGGTCGACCGACAACTCGCCGGCGATTATCCGCGAGTATATGGAGCGCGATGGGCGCGTCAAGATGATCGACAAGGCCAACAGCGGCTACGGCGACTCGATGAACCACGGTCTGGAGATGGCGCGTGGCAAGTACGTTGGCATCTTGGAGTCCGATGACTTTATGGCGCCCGACGCACTCGAAAAGCTTGTCTCGGCCGCCGATAGCAATAATGCCGACTTTGCGAAGGCGAACTTTGATTTCTACTGGTCTAAGCCCGAGGAGCGTCGTTCGCTGCACGAGATGTTTAAGGCAAGGGATTGTGGCAAACCGGTGCATCCCAGCAATACGACGCAGTTCTTTAAGCAAAAACCGTCGATTTGGTCGGCCGTGTACCGTCGTGATTTTCTTGAGCGCAACGGTATCAAGTTCCTGCCGACTCCGGGGGCATCCTTTCAGGACACGTCATTTGCCTTTAAGGTGATCGCGTGTGCCGAAAAGGCTATTTACCTGCATGATGCCGTGTTGTCGTATCGCCAGGACAACGAGAATTCCTCGGTCAATTCTTCGGCTAAGGTCTTTTGCGTCAATACCGAGTATGCCGAGATTGAGCGTTGGATTCGAGAGGATTATGCCCGCGACCACGCAAGTGATGACGTCGCGCGCATGCTCAAGTTCAACCAACTCATTAAGTACGATTCGTATATGTGGAACTACGTGCGCTTGGCGCCTAAGTTCTATAAGGAGTTCCTGGTTCAGATGGCCAAGGAGTTCCAAGCGGCCTTGGACGCGGGGGAGTTTTCGCTTGACGACCTCAAGCCGTGGAAGCGCGCAAATCTCGCTGCCATCCTCAAAGATCCTGAGGGCTGGGTTGACGAGCATCCGAGTTTTGCGACGGATGGTGCCTTGGGGCGTGCTAAGTATTACGCCTCGGTTGGAGGCCCAGGCGTGGTTGCTGCCTTCCTCATCGAATCGCTGAGGGGGTAGGTCGACATGGGAGAGACTTTGACCCCCAAAGCGACCATTGTCGTCCCCGTTTACAACTCTGCGCGCTCCATTCAGCGATGCCTCGATTCGCTGTTGGCTCAGTCCGAACGCTCGATTCAGGTTGTCTGCGTCAACGACGGTTCGACTGATGATTCGTTGAACGTGTTGCGCCAGGTCGCGCAGGCCGACGATCGCGTACTGGTGATTGACCAGGAAAATGCGGGTGTCTCGTGTGCTCGAAATGCCGGTATCGATGCCGCCGAGGGCGAGACCGTCTTTTTTGTGGACGCCGACGATTATATCGATGCCCAGACGGTCGAGCGCGTACTGCATGCCATGGAGTCTGCAGATGCCGAGGCCGCCGTTTTTGGCGGCGTCTGTGAACCAGCCGATGCTGCCCCCAAACGCGTCCATCAACTCATGAGCCCCAAAGCCGGTACCTTCGACGCCCGTGATCCCCAACTTCTGTTCCATTCGAATGCGCAGCCCTATGCCTGCCGCGTGGCTTTTTCGCGCGAGCTGCTCAATCGCGAAGGCATTCGCTTCGCCCCCGGTTTGGCTTTGGGCGAGGACGTCGTCTTCCAATTTGCGGCTTATGCGCTTGCCCGCAAGACCGTCGTCATGCCGGACAAGTTCTACCACTACGTGATGGAGAGCGAATCGGCGACGCACGAGTTCAACAGTGCCGAGGCTCGCGCCAAAAAGCTTGACGCCCACATGAGAATGCTCGAGGAGGTCTTGGAGGGCTGGGCGGCCTACGGTCTTTTGGACCTGTGCCCCGGCGAGCTGATCACCTGGTTCCTGGACCTCATTGTGTTCGACCTGGCGCGCTTGGATGCCGATGACTTCCATCGCGTGGCGGCTCGCGTCAACATGGACCTCACGACGTTTTTGGGAACGGAGTGGGCGGATATGCCTGCTAAGGGCGCCGTTCGCCGTGTTGCCCACAAGCTCGTTGCGGCGACCTCGGGCGTTTCGATGGCAGATGCCGCGCTGTTCTATCTTTCGACTCGCGGTCTCAAAGCCTGCCTGGAGCGTTTTATCTAATTCCAAGCGCTGCCGCCCGCCGCAACTCGGCTGCTAAAATAACCCTGTTACACGCTATTCAACAGGAGGTTCTCTTGCAGAACTCTGATACCCCTAAAGTTTCGCTTCTTGTTCCCATCTGCAATGTTGAGCGCTACCTGCGTGAGTGCCTCGATTCCGCCGTGGCGCAGACGCTCAAGGACATCGAGATCATCTGCATCAACGACGGCTCCACCGATAGCTCGCCAGATATCATCCGCGAGTACATGGAGCGCGACCCCCGTGTAAAGATGATCGACAAGGCCAACAGCGGCTACGGCGACTCGATGAACCGCGGCCTGGAGATGGCGCGCGGCGAGTACGTGGGCATCCTTGAGTCCGACGACTTTATGTTTGAGGATTCACTCCAAAAGCTGGTCGCCAAGGCCGATGCCGAGCATGCCGATGTGGTAAAGGGCGACTTTTACCTGTATTGGTCCACGCCCAGCGAGCGGCGTGAGCTGTTTGGGATCATCGACGAGCATATGACGGGCGCCGCGTATCGCCCCGTCGATCGCCCGGGCATCTTCTACCGCAAACCTTCCATTTGGTCGGCTATCTACCGGCGCGAGTTCCTCAACGACAATCAGATTCGGTTTCTTCCCACGCCAGGTGCTTCGTATCAGGATGCGGGTTTTAACTTTAAGGTCTGGGCATGCGCCGAGCGTGCTGCGTTTATCGCGGACCCCATTTTGTGCTATCGCCAAGATAACGAGAAGAGCTCCGTTAATTCTCCTAACAAGGTGTTTTGCGTGTGCGACGAATATACCGAGATGCAGCGCTTTTTGGATGAACGCCCCGAGCTTAAGGCTCAGCTTCAGGGTATTTTAATGCGCATGAAGGTCGATACGTACCGTTGGAATGATGAGCGCCTGGTCGATGAATTGCGCGAGCAGTTTTGGGAGAAGGCATCTCCCGAGCTCAAGGCCGATTGGGATGCCGGTCGCTTTGACCTGTCTCTCTTCGACCCGCGTGGCGAGACCGACTTGCGACTGATGGTCAAGTCGCCCCGCGCCTATATCGATTCGCGCTTTGATTTTAAGAAGCCGGGCAAGCTCAATACGTTTAAACACTACTTTAAGATCGGCGGCCTGCCGCTGGTCTGGCGCGTGCTGACGTATCAGCGCGCCTACGGCGACAACCCGCACCCCGATGACGTTCCGGTCGCACAGTAGGAGCACTTGACTATGGCTACCCCCAAGATTTCCGTTGTCGTTCCTATCTATAACGTGGAGGAGTGCCTGGCCTGGTGCCTGGACTCCCTGCTTGCGCAGGACATGCCCGATTGGGAAGGCGTGCTGGTCAACGATGGCTCGCCGGACGGTTCGCGCGATATTGCGGCTGCGTATTGCGAAAAGGACGCGCGCTTTACGCTGGTCGATAAGCCAAACGGGGGCCTGTCGAGTGCGCGTAATGCCGGCATCGCTGCGTCCACGGCGCCTATCGTCGCGTTTTTGGATTCCGACGACCGGTTTACGCCCGATGCATGCCGCGTGATCGTCGATGCCTTTGAACGCGAGGATTGCGACGTGTTGACCTTTGGCGCGAATCCGTATCCGCTGGAGGCGGGGTATCCGTGGCTTAACTATGTACTGAGCCCGCGCGATGTGTCGTTTGAAGGCTATGGCTCCGACCTGCTGTTTAAGGAAGCGTCTCGCCCCTTTGCATGGCGCACCGCTTGCAAGCGTGAGTTTTTGCTGGGCAACGGGATCGTGTTCGACGAAACCGTCAAGTATGGCGAGGACCAGGTCTTCGATTTTGCCGTGTACGGTCGTTCGCGCAAGACCGCGCTTATCTCGAACAGGCTGTATGACTACCGCGTGGCGCGCAAGGGCTCGCTCATGGACACCATGCGCTATGACGACGAGACGCGCCTGTTGGAGCACGTGAAGATATACTCCGCGGTACTGAATGATTGGCACCGCGATGGGCTTGATGCCAAGCATGCGGACGACCTGGCATATTTCCTGTGCGATCTGGTACTGTATGACGCGCTCAGGTTGTTGGGGATGGGCTGCGGCAAGGTGTTTGCCGCCGCCGCTGCTGCGCTCGCCGGTTCTCCCGTGGGCAGTGATGCCGCGCTCACACAGTGCGTACCTTCGGTTGCTGCCATGGTGCGTGCGGCGCTTGCCAGCGAGGCCCCCAGTGGCCGCACGTGCAAAAAGCTCATGTTCGATTACGACGTCTTGAGGTTTGGGTGTCTGGGTGCCTGCAAGCGCATGGCAGCGAACGCCCTGGGAAAGCGAGAAGTGTAGATGAGTATCAAGCGTTTGGCACTTTGCCGCAGTCAGGGCCGTCTGTTTGTGCTGCTTCGTTTTGCCGGTCAGGATGTCGCCGCGCTTATTGAGCGGGAGGGTTCTCAAGCGTTTGCCCATGCGACGACGAGCGGTTCTTCTGTGCCGTCGCTGGCGTTCCCGGTCGATCATGGCCGTGTACTGGCGCTTTGCCCTTCCGTTTCCGATTACGAGCGCGAGCTCGCCGTCTTGGTGCTTCCCTTTTTGGACGGCTCTACGATTGACGTCACATTTGCATCCGGTGACCAAAGGTTGGGCTCCATTCGCCTCGATAGCCGCGTGGCCAAGCTGGAATCCAAGATTAACTACAAAGCTAAGCCTGCGCTGTGTGCGCTTATCCGCGATGCGCAGCGTGGCGAACACTGCGGCCTCTACGAGATCGATGCCATTCGCTATTTGCCGGCAGACGCCGGCGCGGTGTGGCGCTATGAGGTTACCTGGGCGGGAGACCCCCAGTGCGCACCTGAGCTCCAGATCTTCGATACGCATATGAATGCCATCGATGTCACCGTGCATGTGTTCGAATCGCAGGTCAATGTGCCGCAGCAGAACGGATGCCGTGTCAATAAAACGTATCTGAGCGTAGAGATGCCTCAGGATATACGAGATTTTGTCGCGATTGTGAGCGATCCCACAGAGCGGATCCAGAACGGGTTTTGCGCTATGGATGGTCGCCTGTACAACGGCATGGTCGACGATAGCTGGAACCGCATGAAGGACGCGCGTGCAGACGACGCAGCTTATCGGCGTTGGTTTGAGCAACATCGCGCAAAGCCGGCCGATTTGGTGTGCCAGCGTGTCGCTTCGGCGGCCTTTGCCTATAGGCCGCTTGTGAGCATTGTGGTGCCGTGCTACAAGACTGATCGGGTCTACCTGCGCGAGCTGCTGGACTCGGTGCTAGCCCAGAGCTATGACAACTGGGAATTGCTCCTTATGGACGCCTCGCCCGAATGGGACGCGGTGGCCGCCCTTGCGGCAGGCGCTCATGACGAGCGCGTTCGTCGCATCGAGCTTCCCGGCAACGGCGGCATTGTGCTCAACACCAACGCTGGTATTGAGCAAGCGACGGGCGACTACATCGCGTTCTTGGACCACGATGACATCCTGGAACCGGACGCGTTATTCCACTATGTTGCCGCGCTGAACAAGGTTGCCGAGGGCGAGCGTCCCCAGGTCCTGTTCTGCGACGAGGACATGTTCCAGAAAACGGGGGAGTGGGGCCAGCCGGTCTTTAAGACGCGGCTCAACGTCGACCTGCTCTATAGCCATAACTGCGTGACGCATTTTCTGATGGTGGAGAAGGCACTTATCGATCGCATTGGCATGTCTCCGGAAGATGTTGCGGGTGCCCAGGACTACGACCTGACGCTCCGCTGCCTTGCGGCGGGCGCACGGTTTGAACATGTTGCGCACGTGCTGTATCACTGGCGCGTGCATCCGGGATCGACCGCCGATGGTTCTGCCGATAGCAAGCCGTATGCCATCGAGGCCGGGCGCCTTGCGCTGCAGCGCCACTTTGATTCGTTGGGCGTTCACGGGACGGTCGAGGAGACCGAGACGCCGTTTGTCTACCGCATGCGCTATGCGCTGCCGGAGCCTGCGCCGCTGGTGAGCATTGTGATTCCCACCAAGGATCACATTGAGACGCTCGACGCCTGTGTAATGTCGATCGCCCAGAGAGTCACGTATGCCAATTACGAGATTGTCTTGGTGGAGAACAACAGCGAAGCCCCGGAGACGTTTGCGTATTACGAAACCCTGCCAGAGCGCGTGGCTGCAGCATCTGAAGGCAAGGGCATCGCGCGCGTTGTGTACTGGCCGGGCGAGTTCAATTACTCTCAGATCATTAATTTTGGCGTGGAGCATGCCAAGGGCGATTACCTTCTGCTGCTGAACAACGACACCGAGGTCATAAGCCCCTACTTTATCGAAGAGATGATGGGCTATATGCAGCGTCCCGATGCGGGCGTGGTGGGCGCCAAGCTCTACTTTGCCGATCATCTGGTGCAGCACGCGGGCATTGTGGTTGGCGTGCGTGGCGCACTTGCCCATGCCAACCAGGACTTCTCGGCAAAGCGCGAGGGCTATCTTGCCCGCGCTGTGCGCCCGGGCAACTTTAGCGCCGTAACGGGTGCCTGCCAGATGGTGCGACGCGACGTATTTGAGCGCGTCGGCGGCTACAACGAGGAATTCGCCGTTGGCTTTAACGACGCAGACTATTGCCTGCGCGTATGGGAGGCGGGCTACCGCACCATCTATACGCCCTATGCCGAGCTGTATCACTACGAGTTCACCTCGCGTGGCAGGGAAGAGGCCAACGAGGAAAAGCTGCGCCGCTGGAAGCGCGAGCAAGCGCTGTTCATGCAGCGCTGGCCTGAGTTTTTCTTGACGGGCGATCCATGGTTGGGGCCGAACCTATCTGCCGAGAGCGAGTACTTCTCGCTATAGTGCGAGGTGATGTGGAAATCCAGCATAGGGCGGCGGCGTGCCATGATGTATTTGCATGAGCGTCCGGCTGTTTATTAGGTATTTACAGTTAGGATAAAATTAGATTTGTTATTTCATCAAATACGCTGGAGAGCGCAATGAATAGTCCTATTCGTCAACAAGATATGTGCGATCAAAAGCCTTGGCTTACTCCTTGGGAACAAGTCTCCCATCTTAAGAGCAAGGGTGTCCGTTTCCGCTATATGAGCGAGGCAGAGGCGGTCGAGTATCTGACGAAGAACAACAATTACTTTCGCTTGCGCTCGTACCGCACCGGATTTCCAAAGGTTTCTGATGGAAAACGCAAGGGTGAATATGTCAACTTAGATTTCAAGATGCTTGTTGACCTTTCGATTATTGATATGTTGCTTCGAAACGAGATGATTTCGCGCACTCTTGATATTGAGCACTTCTGCAAAGTTGACTTGCTGGGCAGGATAGAGCAGCATGCCGAGGACGGTTACGAAATCGTTCAAGACTATTTAAGCGAGCAGGATACATTTGATAGCAAGGGGAATGTGACCAACTGGGTCAAAAAAGAGATTTCACGTTGTGAGTCGAGTGCCTATTCTGCAGGCATTCTTGCAAAATACAGTGGTTTTAATATGCCTGTCTGGGCCTTTCTGGAAGTTATTACCTTTGGCGCCTTTAATTCATTCATTTTGTTTTGCGCCAAACGGTTTGACGATGATGAGCTTCGCGATAGGTTTTATTTGCTTCGCGTGGCAAAAGATCTCCGCAACGCGTGTGCTCACAATAGTTGCATTCTTAATGGTCTTGCTTCGGGTGAGAATGCCCGAAGGGCAAATAACGGTGTTATGAAGGCATTGAGCAAAATAGATGGGATTGGCTCTTATCAGCGTAAGGCAAGGATGAGCAATGAGCGAATACGCCAGATTGTCACAACGCTATATCTGCACAAAGAGGTGTCTTCTAAAGGCGTTATTAAGCACAAAGCACAATCGCTTTCCAAGTTTATTTCTAGGGCAAATCGCAACATCAACTACTATAAAGGTGCGGAGGTCATAACTTCCTCCTTCTCGTTTTTGTCGAAAGTGATCGGCGCATGGTATTTCTGTGACGCTGAAGATATGCCTTCTTGCGATTCCTAGGCATCTGGTGCAAAATATTTCCCACTTCGAAAAGCGGTTCGGCCGTTTTGCAAGGGGGCTTCTCTTTATGGGACGCCCTCTATTTTTTTATGCCGCGCAAATCGGAAGATATTACGTTTTCGGCTACTGCTTTTTTCAATCCCCAACGGTTGTAGATCAATACCTACCGCTCGCACTTGTTGCTTAACAAATGGGTGACGCATAATTTCTTTCGCAAATTGACAACCGCATAGCGGAACACGGCCCGCGCCCCGTCATATGATTTCTAGC
>NZ_JAQLFJ010000012.1 GCF_028206795.1 Collinsella aerofaciens
ATGGGCTGGCGCCAGCATGGAGAGAATCTAGGTAGCTCAACGGAGAAAACCGTTGACAAAACTATAGGAACACCCCCCTGAACAGAATCGCCGTTATCGGTTGACGGTGCGGCGATTGCCGCCAGCGGCGACATGAGCGGCTGAGCGATGAGGCCCGCTGTCAAAACGGTTGCGACGGCGCGGTTAGCAACGCCCTTGACGTTGACGGCCTTGGCCCGAGGCTCAAAGTGCTGTGGACTGTAGTTTGCCATGGCTTTCTCCCTTTGACACGGATGTATCCATACGCTTCAAAATGTAGGAGCTGATTTTTGAATTCTGTTGCGCAACATTGGTTACCGGCGGATTTTTTGAAATTTGCACTCTCGTGCTTCACAATTTCGTCACATATATGGGAGCTGGTGCATCATATTCTTGCGGGATCGAATTGAGCCTGTAATTTGCATTTGCTCCCGCGTCATCCGCCCTATCGGATTCCGCATCCAACAGACACCCCGCCCGCCACGGTGTAGAGTTAAGACAACGGGCGCGTTGCGCGGCCCGTGCCAGAACGAGGTGGACATGGAACTCGATAAACAACAGATCAAGCGACTGCGTGAACGCCATCACCGGCGCCACGGCATCCGCCCTGCCCATAGTGAGGCTGCCGAACAGGCTGGTCGTTTTTTAAAGCGCGCATTCAACATTCGCGAGGGTCGCGCGCCCTACCACGTGATTCGCAAGCGCTTTGTAAACGGGGCACGCCTGACCGGCTCTCACCTGTGCATCCTCATCATCGCCATGCTCATCGCAAGCATCGGCCTCGATATCGACTCGGGCATCGCCATCGTGGGCGCCATGCTCATCTGCCCGCTCATGGGCTCGGTCCTTGCCATGGCATATGGCATTGCCACGCTCGACCGCGAGATCACCGTCGAGGCCATTGCCAGCCTCGCACTGCAGATGGTCTTTTGCCTGGTCACGTCCACGCTGTATTTTAAGCTCTCGCCCCTTGGCACCACCACGGCCGCCATTATCGACAACTCGACGCCCACCGTGTGGGACCTTGCCGTCGCGCTCGCGGGCGGCTTTGCGGGTGGCCTGGGCAACTCGCGCGACCAGGAACCCGCCACGCTCATCGCCGGCGTGGCCGTGGCGACCGCGCTCATGCCGCCCCTGTGCGCGGCGGGCTACGGCATTGCCATCGCGAGCGGGTCGCTGTTCCTCTCGGCCCTCTACGAGTTTGGCATCAACGTCGTCTTTATCGCACTGGCGGCCGAAGCCGTGCTGCTTCTTCTGCGCGTGCCGCTCAAGCGCGACCTGAACGGCGACGGCATTGTGACCGCCGAGGAAAATGCCGAGGTCGACGAGCTATCGCGCAAGGTGCGCCGCCGCATTATTTTGGGCACGGCGATCTTTGCCATTCCCTGCATCGTTATGACCGTGGGGTCTATTGGCTCGGCGCAGGCCGGCGTGCAGGACGGCTACGGCGTCACCGAAACTACGCGCGAACTTGCCGCGGTGCTGCCGGGCTTTAAGGATTACACCGTCGCCGTCGAGACCTCGGCTGCCGAGGGCGAGGAAGAGGGCATCGTCGAGCGCGAGGTTGTCGCCCACGTGACGACAAGCGAGGCGCTTGGGGCACACGACCGTCACGTCGCCCGCAAGCTCATTGACCTCAACGTGCCCGAACTCGATCGCGTGGAGTTTGATGTGAAGTGATGCGGGACGCGAGGTGGGCCCGGCACGAGAGCGCAGCCGCGGGGCGCAGGCACAGCCAAGCGCAGCGCTACAGCTCGTACTTGTACACGCGGTAGATGTACTTCTCGGCTTCCATCTCGTAGGTAGCGATGGGTAGACCGTAGCGGTCGTACTCGGTAAAGGTCTTGGCCTGGCCCGATGCCACGAGCATACTATCTGAATCGCCGACGCGCTGCTGACGTAGCCCGAGAACGGCACCGCGATCTGGTCTTCGAGCCCGTAGGTGCGTGCCACCTCGTCCACCGTAAAGATGCGCCCAAACGAATGCGAGCCGCGGCTGTAGTCGGTCACCACCGCGGCGCCCAGCTGGCCCCAGTCGAACTTGGGATAGCTTTCGGCCGCACCAAAATTGTTGTCGTACAACAGCACCTGGTAGCGATCGGTCGTTGCCGTGTCGGAACTTGGCAGATAGGTCACGCTGTGCTGGCCCGCGTTGAGCGAATAATCGCCTTGGGCCTGCAGTAACTTGTCCTCAAAGCCCGAACCGGCCCAAAAATCGGGCAAGCCCATGGAAGGCTGTAGCAAGGTCATTTGCGCAACATATGTCCAGCAAAAACGGGTGGTAGCCGGTACGGCTACCACCCGTTTGTCTCATATCCAGCCCATAGCAGGCCAGTTACTTCTTAATACCACGTCCCAGACGCTTGGCGACCGATGCCACGACCTCCTCGCCGGCCGATCCGCAGCTCACGCAGCCATCGTGGGCACGCATCTGGCCGGTGACCTCGTCCATCGCGAGCGGTGCCACCTTCTCGAGCTTAAAGCCCTTGCCGGCGCGCATGTTCTCCTTGGCCACGCTAATCATGAGCTTAATGCGGTTGAGCTGGTTGACCTCGGATGCACCGGGGTCGTAGTCCACCGCAACAATGTTGCTCTCGGGGTGCTGGCGGCGCAGCTCCTTGATCACGGCCTTACCCACCACGTGGTTGGGCAGGCACGCGAAGGGCTGTGTGCAGATGATGTTAGGCGCGCCGTGGTCGATCAGATCGAGCATCTCGGCCGTGAGCAGCCAGCCCTCGCCCATGTTGTTGCACACCGAAAGCACCGTGCGGGCCTTGTCCGCCATGGTGCCGATGCGCTCGGGCGCCTCAAAGCGGCGGGACTTTTCGAGCATCTCCTCCACCGGCGTACGCATCCAGTCCACGAGCTTGATGAGCGCCTGCATACCAGCGCGCGTGGTAGCAGAGCTTCCCAGCTCGTCCTTCTGCAGCTCGGCGTTGCTCATGGAGTACAGGAAGAAGTCGAGCAGACCCGGCACCACGGCCTCGCAGCCCTCGCGCTCGATCACGTCGACCACGTGGTTGTTGGCCGTGGGATGGAACTTGACCAGGATCTCGCCGACCACGCCCACGCGCGGCTTGGTACCCTCGCCCACGAGCGGCATAGTGTCGAACGCGCGGATGGCCTCGCGGCACAGCTTGGTGTAGTTGTGGCGGTTGAACTTGGGCGCCAGCATGCGGGCGCGCGCCATGTACTCCTCGTAGAGCGCATTGGCGGCACCGGGCGTTGCCTCGTACGGGCGGCAGCGGTAGAGCATCTGCATCATTACGTCACCAAAGAGCACCGCGTAAACTGCCTGCTTAAGCAGCGCCGGCGTAATCTTAAAGCCGGGGTTGTCCTCGCCGAGCGCCACGGCCGAAAGCGAGATCACCGGGATCTCGGGGTGGCCGCTCTCGCGCAGGGCCTTGCGGATGAGTGCGATGTAGTTGGTGGCACGGCAGCCACCGCCGGTCTGGCTGATGACCACAGCTGTCTTGGACAGGTCGTATCGACCGCTCTCGATGGCCTCCATGATCTGGCCCGTCACCAGAATCGACGGATAGCAGATGTCGTTGTTCACGTAGCGCAGGCCGGCCTCGACAGCATCGTGGTCAGTCGAGGGCAACAGCTCCAGGTTGTAGCCAGCACCACGGAACACCTCTTTGACCAGGTCAAAGTGGATCGGCGCCATCTGCGGGCACA
This sequence comes from Collinsella aerofaciens, assembly GCF_028206795.1. GTDB lineage: Bacteria > Actinomycetota > Coriobacteriia > Coriobacteriales > Coriobacteriaceae > Collinsella > Collinsella aerofaciens_AX. The sequence continues at coordinate 3,700 of NZ_JAQLFJ010000012.1, forward strand.
GGATGGTGTAGCCCTCGTCGCGCATCTGCTCGGTAAAGGGCACCTTGGGCCACGCGGTCGAAGCACTCTCGCGCTGCGCCTCGAACGTGTACTTGCGGCTCGCGAATGCGGGGGCATCCGTGGAGGGCGCCACCGGCGCGGCATCGCCCTGCTCGTAGGCCTCGCCCGCGGCCGTGGCCTCGGCCAGGCGCTCGGCCTCCTGGTCCTTAAGCGCGGCCATGAGCGAGCGGATGCGGATGCGCGCGGCGCCCAGGTTGGACACCTCGTCGATCTTGAGCACGGTGTAGATCTTGCCGCTGGCCTCCAGGATCTCCTGCACCTGATCGGTGGTCAGGGCATCGAGGCCGCAGCCGAAAGAGTTGAGCTGGATCAGGTCCAGGTCGTTGCGCATCGTCACAAAACGGGCGACGGCGTACAGGCGGCTGTGGTACATCCACTGGTCGACGACGCGGATGGGGCGCTCGGGCTTCACGAGATGCGCGAGCGAATCCTCGGTAAAGACCGCAAAGCCAAAGCTCGAGATAAGCTCGGGCAGGGCGTGGTTGATCTCGGGGTCGTTGTGGTAGGGACGACCGGCGAGCACGATGCCGTGACCGCCGTGGTCCTCGACCCACTTAAGAGCCTCCTCGCCCATGGTCTGGATATCCTCGTGGAAGCGCGCGTCGGCCTCAAAGGCAGCGTTGACGGCGGCATCGACCTCGGAGCGCGTGATCTTGGGACCGCGCACGCGACCGCGACCGGCTTGCGCATCGGCCACGCGGTCGACGGCGAGCACCTGGTACAGACGGCGCTTGAGCTCGGTCTTGTCGTGATAGGGCACAAACGGGTACAGGAACTCGATGTTCTGCTCGCGAATCTCGTCGATGTTGAGTGCCAACGCCGTGGGGTAGCTCATGACGATGGGGCAGTTGTAACAGTTGCCGGCGGTCGGATCCTCCTTGCGCTCCCAGCGCACGCACGGCATCCAGATGAAGTCGACATCGCGGTCGATAAGGTTCATCACGTGGCCGTGGCTCATCTTGGCCGGATAGCACACGCTCTCGGACGGCATGGACTCGATGCCCGCCTGGTAGGTCTTTTTGCTCGACTGGTCGGACAGCTGCACGCTAAAGCCCAGACGCGTAAAGAACGCGTGCCAGAAGGGGTAGTTCTCGTACATGTTGAGCGCGCGCGGGATGCCGACGGTGCCGCGCGGGGCCTCGTCGGGGCTCAGCACCTCGCGGTTAAAGAGCAGCTCGTTTTTCTTTTTGAAGAGGTTGGGGGCCTCGGTCTTCTGCTTTTTGTGGCCGGCGCCCTTCTCGCAGCGGTTGCCGGTGATAAAGCGCCTGCCGCCGCCAAAGTCGTTGACGGTAAGCTGGCAGTTGTTAGAGCAACGGCCGCAGCGGACATGCTTTTGCGTCACGGTGAGGTGTGCGATGTCCTCGGCCGAGAGGATGGTCGAGGTGCCGTCGGCGCCGGCGCGATCGCGGGCGAGCAAGGCCGCGCCGTAGGCGCCCATGCAGCCGGCGATGTCGGGACGCACGGCATGAACGCCGGTGAGCTGCTCAAACGCGCGCAGCGTCGCATCGGACATAAAGGTGCCGCCCTGGACGATCACCTGGCTGCCGATCTCCTTGGGGTCGCGCAGCTTAATGACCTTGAACAGGGCATTCTTGATGACGGAATAGGACAGGCCGGCCGCGATGTCGCCCACCGTGGCGCCCTCCTTTTGCGCCTGCTTGACGCGCGAGTTCATAAAGACCGTGCAGCGGCTGCCCAGGTCGACCGGGGCCTTGGCATGGATGGCGGCATCGGCGAACGCGCGCACGTCCATGTTCATAGAGACGGCGAAGCTCTCGATAAAGCTGCCGCAGCCCGACGAGCAGGCCTCGTTGAGCATGATGTGTTCGATGACGCCGTCCTTGACGCGCAGGCACTTCATGTCCTGGCCGCCGATGTCCAGGATAAACTCGACGCCGGGCAGGAACGCCTTGGCGCCGCGCAGGTGCGCGACGGTCTCGATCTCGCCGGAGTCGGCCTTGAGGGCCTCGATGAGCAGCGCCTCGCCATAGCCCGTGGTGGTCACGTGGCCGATGGTGCAGCCGGCGGGGATGTGGTTGTAGAAATCGGCCATGATGACCTTGGCCGTGCCCAGGATGTCACCGTTGTTGTTGCCGTACCAGGTGTGCAACAGCTGGCCGTCCTCGCCCACGAGTGCGGCTTTCATGGTGGTGGAGCCGGCGTCGATGCCGATGAACACGCGGCCGGCGTAGCCGTCGAGCTTGCCCTTGGGGACGACCTCGGTGTCGTGGCGGGTCTTGAACTCGGCAAAGTCCTCGTCGGTGGCAAAGAGCGGGTCCAGGCGCTCGACCTCGGCACCCTGTGTGTCACCCAGGGCATCAATGGCCTCGATGAGCTGCGGGAACGTGCTGAGCTTGTTGGACTCGTGCGCCATGGCGGCGCCGCTCGCCACAAACAGGTGAGCGTTTTGGGGCACGATACGGTGCTCCTCGTCCAGGCTGAGCGTGAGGTAGAAGCGGTGGCGCAGCTCGGAGAGATACTGCAACGGGCCGCCCAGGAAGGCGACGTTGCCGCTGATCGGACGGCCGCACGCCAGACCCGAGATGGTCTGGGTCACGACGGCCTGGAAGATGGAGGCGGCCACGTCCTCGGGGCGGGCGCCCTCGTTGAGCAGCGGCTGCACGTCGGTCTTGGCAAAGACGCCGCAGCGGCTGGCGATGGGATAGATGGTGGTGGCGTTGGCCGCGAGCTCGTTGAGGCCGCTGGCATCGGTGTGCAGCAGGGTGGCCATCTGATCGATGAACGCGCCCGTGCCGCCGGCGCAGGTGCCGTTCATGCGCTGCTCGATGCCGTTGTCGAAGTAGATGATCTTGGCATCCTCGCCGCCCAGCTCAATGGCGACATCGGTGGCCGGGATGAGGGTCTCGACGGCACGCTTGCTGGCGATGACCTCCTGGACAAACTCCAGGTCGAGCCACTGGGACAGCAGCAGGCCGCCCGAGCCGGTGATGGCGCAGGTCATCTGGGCCGTCGGCAGCACGGTCGCGGCACCCTCGAACAGGTCGCGGGCGCAGGCACGGACGTCGGTGTGGTGGCGCTGGTACTTGGCGTAGACAATCTGGTTGTCGTCGTTGAGCACGGCGAGCTTAACGGTGGTGGAGCCCACGTCGATGCCCAGGTGCAGGTTGCCGTGGGCGGCCTCGGGGTTGAAGATCGCGCCTTCGGGGGCCTGGCCGGCGGCTACGGGCTCAGCGGCGGTGGCGGGCTCGCTAGCGACGGACGTCTCCCCTGCCGCGTTCTTGGCATCGGCAACTGCCTCGGCAACTTTCTCGGCAGCCGCGGTCGCGGCCTTCTGCGCGGCGTCCACCACGGCGGGCGCGGCCTCGCGTGCGGCAGCGACCATGCGGTCCTTGATGCCCTCGACGAGTTTGCTCATTGTCTCTCCTCTTAGTTGTTGGACTCGACGGTTGCGGCGGTGTCGGCCGCGTCCTCGAGCTGCAAGTTCAATAGCTTCATGCCGTATTCCGGCACGTTGATATCGATGGGTTGGCCATACAGGTCACCAGGGCGCACAAAAGCGAGCACCGTCATAATGCGCGCCATGGCCTCGGGCGATTCGGTGAGCCCACGCTCAAACCAGCGCTGAATCATGCCGACCTCGGCACTCACGACGTAGGTAACGTAGTAGTCAAAGAACGTGCCCAGCGCCAGGCCCAAAATGCCCGTCTGTGCACGCGGCACCACAGCCTCGCGCGCGGTGTCGATGATCCTTTTAATGAAGGCCTGGTCGCCGCCCGGACCCAGCAGCGCACCGATTAAGTCGCGGTTGGCCGCAAGATAACGCAGCAGCTCAACCGAACCGGGCGCCGGCTCGAGCTCATCGATGTTGTGATAGAGATCGGGCAGCTGAGCTGCGGTGATGAGCTCAATTCGCTCACGGATCTCGGCCAGCAAGCCGTCCTCGATTTGATTGATAAAGTCGGGGATATCGCGGTAGTGCGAATAGAACGTGCGGCGCGTAAGGCCGGCACGCTCGGTGAGCGACGCGACGTTAATGCGCGAAAGGTCGCCGCTTTCGGCAAGCTCGCTGGCAAGTGCCTGGCGAAGGGCACGCTGCGAGCGAAGGGACCGGCGATCGCATTTCTCGAGCTGGGACAAGCGTCCTCCTTGTTACTCAGCCTGTGCGCTATTGCACAGTGCGAGTATTATTGCACACCGTGTGCATCAACACGTAAAGGCAATATTTGGAATGTGACGAGGGGGCAGTCCCTTTGTCACATTATTCGATGATGGTGCGGGAGCTCTGCTTATGCATGGTGGCGAGCATGTGTTTGGGGACGGCGTGGACCATGCAGCTGCCGATAGTTGCGCTCGCGGCGACCTTGGCTGCATCGCTAGCGTTTTTGGTCGCGTAGCTGTGGCGGAAACGCTTGAGCATGGCGATGTCGTTGCCGCCGTCGCCGTAAACCGCGACCTCATCCTCGGCAATACCGTAGTAGCCCGCCAGCCAGGCCACGCTCTCGCCCTTGTTGCACGCCACGTCCGTGATCTCGAACATCACCGGATCGAACGGCGCGTTGACCACACGGTCCGAACGCTCGGCCAAATACGCCTTAAGGTCGCGCTCCAGCTCGGGCGAGGTCACGCGGCAGTTGATCTTGCACACGTCATGACGCAGGATGTCACCGATCGACTGGTCGAAGTACTGTTCCTCGTGGTACCCGCCACGCGCACGCATGCCGCGCATCACGATGCGCTTGATAGGGCTGTCCTTTTTAAAGCCCGCCTGGTGCATCTCGAACGATCCGCTCGAAAACATGCCGTCGGGCGTGGAGCAGTCAAAACAGATATCCGGAAACTCCTTGAGCAGCTCCTCGGTGATCTGTGGGTCGATAGTCCAGGTCTTGAGCACCTCGCCATGGCTGTCGCGCACGATGGATCCGTTGGAGCAGCAGGCGTCAAGCGCCAGGCCCGTAAAGCCATGCTCGCCAATCGGCAGCGTCGAGCGTCCGGTCGCGGGAACCACATGCAGGCCAGCCTTGGTCAGCTCGCGGATGGCACGGCGGATGGTCCCATCCGCCTCGTGCAGGGCGTTCAGCAGCGTTCCGTCTAAGTCACTCGCAAACATCTTGATCATGGGCACGTCTCTCCTTCGTCTGCACGATATTGTAGACGAGAACGGGCGTGCCCAAACAATGGCGTCCCGGCGCGACGTGCCACTGCCTCCACAAATTCACGGTGCCCCAGTGCCTTAAGACATTCGCCATAAGCGACTTTTCAGCCGATAAAACAGCGCTGTCATCAACGTCAGCACCGCCAACATTCCTGCGAATACAATCGCCGGAGTCCATCGATCATATGCGAGCCCGTAAACCAATTGGCCAATAGGCGTTGCGCAGGAAAGCGCCATGTAAACGAGTGCCAGCACTTTTCCGCAGAGTTCCTTTGGCGCTGACCGCTGAACGAATGAAACGACTTCAACCGATGTAACGCTTGCCCACGCCATGACCCATGCCGAGCCGGCCGCAAGCGCGACAAACGCAAATTCGTTAGGACCGCTCAGTAGCGTGACAATAATCGGTACGACTCCTAAACAGATCATCGCAACATATCGACATATGCCCTTGAAGGAAAAACGATGCGGCCAAATACCGACCAAACCACTGCCGACAAGACCACCTAAGCCCATAGCCACCTCAATAATCCCAACAAAGGATGACTGCATTCCGAGATGCTTTGCAACAATAACGGGAGCACCAATCGTTAACCCAACTAACGCAAGGTTCAAAATAGCCGCAATCAAAAACACAACGAGCAATGATGAGTTTTGAGACAGGTACCGAATCAACTCCCGAAAATCGTTTCGGCGTGTCGTACGAGTCGCGCCGTCCCCCATCGTTTCAGATGAGGCATTTTGCTTGAGTGCGCCCCCGAACAGCAGGGCTGAAATCGTAAACGTCAACGCCGCGGTTTCGCATAGAGTATCGATACCAAAGCACCCATAGACTGCCGTCCCGACTACAGGCCCCAAGATATTGCTCATCATGATTATCTGCGAGACCAACGCAGTGGCACGCTCAACCTTTTCTTGGCCCGTCATGCGCACCGCCTCAATTTGAAGCATCGGTTTCAGCAGCGATTGGATGCCATATTGGACGCAAAGCATTGCTGCCACGACAACCGCAAGAGGCAGCGAACGCTTCATGGGGATAAACAGCAGTGATGCAGCCATCAGAACAATGCCGAGTACCACAAGAACCCCGCGATGTCTTCCCCGATCCGCCAAAATCCCGCCAACCGGAGTCGCGAGCACGCCCGGTATGAACGCTATCGCCGCGACGGCGCCATATAACGTTGAGGAGCCGCTGCAATCGAACAAGTAAAGCGGGCACGCAAAGCACAGTGCCGACAGCATCGAATACGCACACAGCTGTGCAACAAGAAGACCAAATAGCCTGATAGATCGCACTGTTTTTGGCGCCAATGAAACGCTAATTCTTCGCATCCCAGCCATAAGCCTGCCCCCAAATACATACTGTTAGTATGTATTTAATGACTTGAAAAGGGCAGCCGTGGCTACCCTCACAAATCAATTACATACCGTTGGTATCTATATTACCACCCGGCACGGTTCCATACGTCCCAAATCTGGGCCGTTGTCTGGAGCACTTCATTACCCAAATCAAGCCCCACCGCGGCCGCCATCTGCGCCAAACATTGTGCGCGAGCAAGCATTCGCTCCTTGGGCTCGAGCGGACGGAACAATGGCAGCAGCCAAAGATTCGCTAACAACGATACGGCCTCCGCTGCTTCGCGCGGGCATTCGCACGCAATGGAGCCGTCGGCGATGCCCTCCTCGATTACTGGCAAGAGATTGCCATCGGCCGACTCGTCAAACGAACCTTGGTACTGCATCGCCAGCAGCCGCGAGCTTTTTACCGGATCTGCCGCAGGATGCATGCGAGCCCATAGCTCGATTTGCGGAACGACGGACTCGGGCGCATAAAGTCGTTTGAGCTTTTGAGCTCCCGTCATATTGCCAGCACCGAGTGTCGCGCGACGGTGCTCAGCAATCGGAGCCGTTGCCCGATCAAATGCGGCGTTGAAAATCTCCTCTTTGCTCTTAAAGTGATGATAGACAGCACCCTTGGTCATGCCATCGAGGCGGTCGACGATGTCTTGAATGCTCGTCCCCTCATAACCCTGTACGCAGAATAGCTCCAGCGCCGCGTCGAGAATCTTCGCGACAGTCTCCTCGGGATATTTATTACGACCCATAATCCGTCCATCCGCAACGCAAGTCTTGTGCCTCATTGCAGCATTTTAACGTTGCGGATGGCAGGCGGTCGATTCTACACCGCGGCGGGGCCGTGTTCGCCGGTACGGATGCGGATGACTTCCTCGACCGGCTCGACCCAGATCTTGCCATCGCCGACGGCTCCGGTGCGGGCGGCGTTGCAGATGATGTCGACAATGCCATCGACGTGCTCATCGACGCAGATAAGAGTGAACTGCACCTTAGGGATCGTGTTGACAAGCAACTCGTTGCCGCGCACGTATTCCTTCCAGCCATGCTGCGCGCCGCAGCCCTGCACCTGGTTGATGGTCATGCCGCGAACATCGGCAGCAAACAGCGCGTCTTTGAGAACCTCAAGTTTTTCCTGACGGACGATCGCCGTGATCTTCTTCATAGTGAATTCCTCTCTTTAGTAAAGAAATGAATTGTCCTTCACATGGCACGGGTTTTCCAGGTGCCGCAAACCAACCTCAGAGATCAATAAGTTCAACTGACTGGTCTTAGCAGGTTTCCCAAGTGCCGCAGATTGCCGTGAAAGAGGAGCGAAGCGTACTTAAGTACGTGAGCGACGATTGAACGGCAAGGTGCGGTGCTTGGGGAAGCTGCTAATCGAGTCCGGAGAAAGAAGGATAGGCGCTCTCGCCGTGCTGACTCGCATCCAGACCCAGGGCCTCGTCGGCCTCGTCCACGCGCAGGCTGCCGCGGAACAGTGCCTTGACCACCGCGACAATCACCAAATCGAGCACCAGCACAATAGCGACCGTCACCACAATGCCCAGAATCTGCGAAACGAGCAGCGACACGTCGCCCGTGTAGAACAGGCCGCCCTTACCGGTCCACGAGAGCTCCGGCACGCAGAACAGGCCCGTGAGCACGCCGCCCAGGATGCCGCCGATACCATGGCAACCGAACGCGTCGAGTGCGTCGTCGTAGCCAAACTTGGTCTTAAGATGGCTGATGGCCAGATAGCAGACGGGCGAGACGATCAGACCCATGACCAGCGCCGCCCACGGCTCGACAAAGCCCGCACCCGGCGTGACCACCACAAGGCCCGCAACCAGACCGGTGCTGGCGCCCACCAGCGTGGGGCAACCGGTGTGCACGCGCTCAACGGCAAGCCACGAAACCATACCCGCCGCGCTGGCCGTCACGGTGTTGAGGATGGCGAGCGCCGCCACGGCGTCGGCATTAAACTCGCTGCCGCCGTTAAAGCCAAACCAACCAAACCAAAGCAGACCGGCGCCCAGCGCCACAAACGGCACGTTATGCGGACGGTAGCTCACCATGCCAAAGCCGCGACGACGGCCGAGCATTAGGCAGAGGATCAGGCCCGTGAGACCGGACGAAATGTGCACCACGTCGCCGCCCGCAAAGTCGAGCGCGCCGATGATGTCGCCGATAAAAGAGCCCTCGCCGCCCCAAACCATGTGGGCGAGCGGCGCATAGACCACGAGCAGCCAAATGCCTAAGAAGGCCGCCATAGCGCCAAACTTAACGCGACCTGCCAGGCTACCCGTAACGATGGCGGCCGTGATCATGGCAAACGCCATCTGGAAGGCGATGTTAATGATCTGAGGGTAGGCGGCGCCGTCAGTGGCATTGCCCTCGGCCGCCTGCAGCACCTGGTTGAGTACCGGCAGGCACAGCAGCTGGTCAAGGCCTCCAATAAACGGGCTGGAACCGTCGCTGCCGTAGGCCAGCGACCAGCCGGCAACAATCCACAGCACACCAACCAGGCCAATGGCGCCAAAGCACATGAGTATGGTGTTGATGACATTTTTGCGCCTGGACAGGCCGCCATAGAAAAACGCCAGACCCGGTGTCATTAAAAACACAAGCATGGTGCAGATGAGCATAAACGTTGTCGATCCCGTATCGTACATTCGCTCCCCCTTGATCGCATGAACGTTGTCGGCGCCCATAATGCGGCCGAGGGGCAACTGGTGTAGACCAGATACGGCGTTGTTAAACGCTGCGTTGTCGAATGGAAACGGTGCCGCAATCTTAGAAACGGCGCGGCAACGGACGCGAAACGAACGGGAAATACGCGAGCAAGGGAGCCGTGAGCGCGCCCATCCCGGCTAGCGCCGAAACAGCTCGTGGGCGCGGTCGCGGAGATTAGTTGCTCGGATGACGCCCTCGTAGCGATTGATGCGCAAACGCGGGAAGGCATTGAAGAAGCGCAGGTCGCGACGACTGAGCGACACGCTCGGCACCGGACGGCTCATGCGCTTGCCGGCAAGGCGACGACCGAGCGACGGACGCGGCATGCTCGGCGCGGCATCGGCCACGCGGCGGGCGGCAAGCGCCAGGCCGCGAGCACCATCCGCGATAAACGTCGGCATCGAAGCCTTCTCGCGCAGGGCATCGAGCGCGGCGTCACCCAGCTCGGCCAGCCACGCGTTAACGGCACGGCTACGGATGTGCGTCTGTGCCACCGAGTCAATCGTAGAATCGGGAATACGTTCGAGCATTGAGTCCGAGGCATCGGCAAGCGACTCATTGATGCGGTCGGCAAGGTCGGCCCGGACGCGCTCCAGCTGATCAGACAGACGCCGCCAGCTCGCCAACGAGCACACCGCGTCGACCATCATCGCGACCGCGACGATAAAGGCGGACAGCCGCACAATCAGCACCGGCAGATGGCCAAGCAGTCCCAGCAATGTCGGCTCCACTAAACGACAAATGCACAACGCACCCAAGCCAAACGCGCAAGCCCAGTACAGACAGATGCGTCCGTGCAAGTTAAACGGCAGGTGCGAGTAATCCCAAAAGCGAGCGCCCGTTGTTTTTTCCAACAGCACGCCTACGCTGTACTCAATCACGCTGCATACGAGCGCTGCAGCGACAAACTGGCTCAAGGCATCCGAAATCCCGCGCAACAGCAGCCAGCAGGCAATGCCGCCCGCGCCATAGATGGGGCAGCACGGCCCCAGCAAAAAGCCACTGTTGGCAAATCGTCCGTGATTGAGCATGGCGCATACTGTCGACTCCCATGCCCAACCGCAAAACCCGTAAAAGGCAAACGGGAGCACCAGTGCCGAGAGTGGGCAGGCGGCAAGCGTCGCGCCGCCAAACGCCATATTAATCGCGGTCCCCACCGTCTACCCTCTCCTCTTTTCACTCGATTCGCTGCTCACGCCATCGTCCGCCTCGTCCTTGCGCCGCAGGCGTCCGGCGACCGTCTCACGCAGAGCACACCATTTATCCGCCAGGCAAACAATCCACGCCTCGCGACACGTCGGCGGCACCGGCACCAGCGGAAACATATGCCGCACGATAATATTCCGTTCGCGCGGCGTCAGCTCAAAATCTTCCTCCGCACGTGCCAGGGCAAAAAATGGATGCCGAAATCCGTGCAGTCGATGGCTCGGGTCGGGGTCGTGCCAATCGTAGAGAAAGTAATCGTGCAGCAGGGCCCCGCGCAACAACGAAGCACGGTCGACCGAAATGCCAGCACGGCCCAAGCGCTCGGCAAAGGACAGGCTCGCCCGCGCTACCGAAGTCACATGTGCATAGACCGTCACGTCGCCATGCTGGATAAACTCGTGCGTCAGGTCCAAGCGGCCCGCCTGGGCCAGCTGGCGGGCGGCATAGTCGACCTCGTGCGCGATTTTTTCGGCACGAACGGCATCGGACATGCTGCCTCCTTCCAGCGACTCACGGCGACAAGCCACGGCCTGTGCACAATCGATAAAAACATCATGGAACATATCAGTATGGCATCGGACAAAACGTTTTGCCCCACCAGTTGGCGAATTACCGCGCCGCCGTCACATATCAAACGCCAAAATGTGCGAGACTGTCTTGTGCAATTGTGCCGGCCGAGGGAGTGCCGGCGCACGATTCGCATGGAGTAACCCACAACGATGCTGCTTACGCAAACGACAACGCCCGAGGACGTCAAGGCTCTCGACCGCGCCGAGCTTCCGCTGCTCTGCGGCGAGATCCGTCAGGCAATCCTCGAAAGCTCCGCCGCCGTCGGCGGGCACGTTGCCCCCAACTTGGGCGTCGTTGAGCTTACGGTTGCGCTTCATCGCGTATTTAACTCCCCCATCGACAAGATTGTCTTTGACGTTTCGCACCAGACCTACGCCCACAAGGCGCTGACCGGGCGCGCGTACACTTATATCGATCCGGAGCGTTATGGTGAGGCTTCTGGCTTTGCCAATCCCGACGAGTCCGAGCACGACCTGTTCGCCATGGGCCATACCTCCACGTCGGTGAGCCTGGGCTGCGGCTTGGCACACGCCCGCGATCTGGCGGGCGACAGCTACAACGTCATTACCATCATTGGCGACGGTTCGCTTTCGGGCGGTCTGGCGTTTGAGGGCTTTAACAATGCCGCCGAACTCGATAGCAACCTGATCATCATCGTCAACGATAACGACCAGTCCATTGCCGAGAACCATGGCGGCCTGTATCGCAATCTGGCCGAGCTGCGCGCCAGCAACGGCACCTGTGAGCGCAACGTTTTCCGCGCGATGGGGCTCGACTACCGCTACCTGGACGCCGGTAACGACGTGTTGGCCCTCGTCGACGCGTTGCAGGAACTGCGCAATATCGATCATCCCATCGTGCTGCACGTCTCGACCGCCAAGGGCAAGGGCTTTGAGCCAGCCCAGAACGACCCCGAACGCTGGCATCACGTGGGTCCGTTTGACATGGCAACTGGACGCAAGCTCTGCCCGGGCCATCCGAGCGAGCCTGCGCCGCGCACCTATGCCGACATTACGGGCGAGGCGCTCAGCGCCGCCATCGGGCGCGATCCGCAGGTCGTGGGCATCACGGCCGCCACGCCCTACATCATGGGCTTTACACCTGAGCTTCGCGCTGCCGCCGGCAAACAGTTCGTCGATGTGGGCATTGCCGAGGAGCACGCCGTGACCTTTGCCACCGCGCTTGCGCGCTCGGGCGCCAAGCCAGTCTTTGGTGTGTACGGCACGTTTTTGCAGCGCGCCTACGACGAGCTGTGGCACGATCTGTGCCTCAACGACGCCCCCGCAACCATTCTAGTGTTTGGCGCGTCGATCTTTGGCACCACGTCCGAGACGCACCTCTCGTTCTTTGATATTTCCATGCTGGGCGGACTTCCCAACATGCGCTACCTGGCACCGGCCTGCATGGAGGAATATCTGTCCATGCTGAGCTGGTCACTCGACCACCGCGAGCATCCCGTGGCGATCCGCGTGCCCGGCATTGGCCTGGTGAGCCGCCCCGATTTGGCGCCCGCCGAGGACACCGACTACAGCGCCGTTCGCTACAACGTCGTACGTCAGGGCCGCGATGTGGCCGTGCTTGCGCTTGGCGATTTCTTTGAGCTGGGCGAGCGCGTGGCAAACCGCTTGGCTGCCGAGTACGGCATCGAGGCCACGCTCGTCAACCCGCGCTTTGCAACCGAACTCGACCGCGAGTTCCTCGACAGCCTTGCCACCGAGCATCGCGTTGTCGTCACCCTCGAGGACGGCATATTGGACGGCGGCTGGGGCGAGCGTGTCGCGTGCTACTTGGCCTGCACGCCAGTGCGCACACGCACCTTCGGCATCGCCAAGGGCTTCCCCGACCGCTACGACCCCAACGAACTGCTCGCGCAGAACGGCATGACGGTCGAGAACATGGCCGCCGAAACCGTACGTCTGCTGAACGAGTAGAAAAAACCTCCGCAAGGGAAGCACCCCTGCGGAGGTTTTTATTTTCGCGACGCGATTATCTCAATCTGTAACATCTAGGGCCCGAATTCCCGTCTAACTGTTTCAGATTGAGACAAAACAGCAAGGCAGGCCGCCACATCTGCAAGAACCACCACAAAGGTGCCTGTCCCCTTTGTGGTGGATTTCAAAGCACTATCTCAGCTGCAATAATCGACGTTTGCCCAAGTAAAACCTGCCAAAATAAACCTGTCCCTTTTTGGTAGGTAGAATAACCCATAAAGTAAGTATGTTTCTGAGTTATTTCGTGTTGACCCATTTGAGCGCGATAGGGTATAACTCTACTCAACCGCTAGGGATTTTATTGAGAAAGGTGTTCTCCTATGAGCAAGAACCTCTCCCAGCAGGTCGTTCTCGACCGCCGCGGCTTTGTCGCCGCTACCTTCGCAACCGTCGCCGGCCTTGGTCTTGCCGGCTGCTCCGACACCAGCGCCGAGGCCGACAAGGGTTCCGCCGCCGGCTCCTCCAAGAGCTCCGAGGATACCGAGGCTTCCACCACGCTCGACGCTAAGGCATTCGACAAGCTCGTCGACAACGGCCCCAAGGCCGATGACGACGCCATCGCCGCCAGCACCTGGGCCACGGCCGTTAAGGACGCCGGCGTCTTTAAGATCGGTGGCGTTCAGACCTCCACGCTCTTCTCCCTCCTCAACGAGAAAGACGGTCAGACCCGCGGCTTCGATGCCGGTATCGCACAGCTCCTGTCCAACTACATTCTGGGCGAGAACAAGGTCGAGATCACCCAGGTGACCTCGGACACGCGCGAGTCCGTCCTGCAGAACGGCCAGGTCGACGCCGTCTTTGCCACCTACACCATCACTGACGAGCGCAAGAAGCTTGTCTCCTTTGCCGGCCCCTACTACTACACCCAGCAGGCCATCCTGGTGCTCGCCGATAACGACGACATCAAGAGCGTCGACGACCTGGCCGACAAGAACGTCGCTGTCCAGTCCGGCTCCAACGGCCCCGCCATCCTTGAGGAGTTCGCTCCCAAGGCCAGCCAGCAGGAGTTCAAGACCGACGAGGAGGCCCGCCAGGCACTCCAGCAGGGCCGCGTTGACGCCTACGTCATCGATAACAACATGCAGCAAAGCGCCCTGGTCCGCGAGCCCGGTAAGTACAAGATCGCCGGCAAGCCCTTCGGCAGCAAGGAGCCCTACGGCATCGGCCTACCGCTCGATTCCGACGGCGTCGCCTTCGTTAACGACTTCCTTAAGAAGATCGAGGACGATGGCACCTGGACCGAGCTGTGGCAGATCTGCATTGGTGACCGTACGGGCGACACCAATGTTCCCGAGCTCCCCGAGGTCGGCGCCTAAGCTCGCAAGCTGGGCATCAGCCGCTGCGAAACCATACGGAAACGCACGATTCGCTTTATTGCGCTAAACTGTTTCCTCACTGAGTTGTCGGGGCTTCCGTACACACGGGAGCCCCTTTCCTTATCGGCGGGAGGTCCGCATGAGTCTCTCCGAGCTCTGGTCGCTCTATGGCCAGAACTATATCGACGCGCTGCTAGCAACCTGGGGCATGACGCTTGAGTCGTTTGCCATCGCCATGGTGCTGGCCGTCGCCGTCACCGTGATGCGCGTGTCGCCGCTCAAGCCGCTGCGCGTCTTTGGCGACCTGTATGTCCAGGTCTTCCGTAACATCCCCGGCATCGCGCTGCTCATCATCGTCGTCTACGCGCTGCCGCCGCTCAAAGTCGTCCTGCCCTACCGCACCTGCGTTATCGTCGCCACGGTCCTTTTGGGCTCGGCCTTTGGCTCCGAGAACTTTATGAGCGGCATCAACACCGTCGGCGTCGGCCAGGTGGAAGCCGCCCGCTCGCTCGGCATGAGCTTCAGCCGCATCCTCGCCAAGATCGTGATTCCGCAGGCGCTGCGCTCGAGCGTATTGCCCATGACCAACCTCTTTATCGCCGTCATGCTCACCACCGCGCTCGGCAGCCAGGTGCCGCTTAAACCGCAGGAGCTCACCGGCGTGGTGAGCTACATCAACACGCGCTCGCTCGGCGGCGTCGCCGCGTTCTTTATCTCGGCGCTCGGCTACCTGGGCACGGCCTTTGTGGTGAGCCACATTGGCAACTACATCGATAAGAAGGTGAGGATCCTCCGATGAGCAAACATTCCTCCCCTGCACTTACCATGCGCGATGCGCTCTACGAGGCTCCCGGCCCCAAGATGCGCGCCAAGATTCGCATCGGCACCGCCATCTCGCTTGTCGCCGTCGCCGTGCTCGTCGTCCTCGTGCTGCAGCGCTTTTATGTGACCGGTCAGCTTTCAGTCCACTATTGGTATTTCTTTACGCACCTCACCACCTGGAAGTTCCTGCTTGCCGGCTTTGAGGGCACCGTTAAAGTCGCACTCACCGCCGGCGCCATCGCGCTGGTGCTGGGCTTAGCCCTTATGCTCGGCCGCACCAGCGACATTAAGCCGTTGCAGCTGGTTTGCCGCGTGCTCACCGATTTCTTCCGCGGCGTGCCGAGCCTGCTGTTCATCTACTTCTTCTTTTTGGTGCTGCCCCAGTACAAAATCGCGCTGCCGTCGTTTTGGATGCTCACGCTTCCCGTCGCGCTCGCTGCCGCCGGTGTACTTGCCGAGATCTTCCGTGCCGGCGTCAACGCCGTGCCGCGCGGCCAGGTCGAAGCCGCCCAGGCACTCGGTCTCTCCAAAGCTAAAATCACCTTTAAAATCGTGTTACCGCAAGCCATTCGGTTTATCATTCCGTCGTTGATTTCGCAGCTTGTGGTCGTAGTCAAAGACACCACCGTCGCCTATGTGGTGAGCTACCCCGACCTCATGCAAAACGCCCGCGTGCTCATTACCAACTACGACGCGCTCGTGTCGGTCTACCTGGTAATCGCGGTCATCTATATCCTCATCAACGTCGCGATCAACAAGGCCGCTGTCTACGTCTCGCACAAGACCGGCGCGACCATCATCCGCTAACGCTTTACCATTTCGAGTCATAAGGAGCCGAGCACCATGGCACAGAGCACCTCTTCTACCGGCAATCAGCCGCTGATTGAGCTCAAGCACGTCGATAAGCACTATGGCGATCTGCACGTCCTCAACGACATCAATCTCTCGGTCGACCGCGGCGAGGTCGTCGTGGTGATCGGTCCCTCGGGCTCGGGCAAGTCGACCATGTGCCGCACCATCAACCGCCTGGAAACCATCGACTCGGGCGAGATTCTCATCGAGGGCGAGCCCCTGCCGCAAGAAGGCAAGGATCTTGCCCGCATGCGCGCCGAGCTGGGCATGGTTTTCCAACAGTTCAACCTGTTTGCACATATGACGGTGCTGCAGAACGTCATGCTGGGACCGGTCGACGTGCTGGGCGTGTCCAAAGAGGAGGCTCGTGAGCGCGCCATGGACCTGCTGAGCCGCGTGGGCGTGGCCGAGCAGGCCGACAAGGTACCCGCACAGCTTTCGGGCGGCCAGCAGCAGCGCGTGGCCATCGCCCGCTCGCTCGCCATGCAGCCCAAGGCCATGCTTTTTGACGAGCCCACGAGTGCCCTTGACCCCGAAATGATCAACGAGGTGCTCGAGGTCATGGTCCGTCTAGCCCAGCAGGGCATGACGATGATCGTCATCACGCACGAGATGAACTTCGCCCGCCGCGTGGCCGACCGCGTCGTGTTTATGGCCGACGGCCAGATCGTGGAAACCGGCACGCCCGACGAGTTCTTCGACCACCCCCAGACCAAGCGCGCCCAGGACTTCCTCAACTCCATCAAGGGCCACTAACCCAATTGCCACGCGGGCAAATTCATCAGTAACGTTTGCCCCGCGCCACCCCTGTGCCATGTCCACCCGGATTCGAAAGCCGCAACCATGATCGGAACCCGCACCTCATCGTCCTACACCCCGCATGTCGACGTCGCCCCCGCCGACCGTCCGCTCATCCTCGTCGCGCCGCGCTGGGAAGAGGCAAAGCCGTTTTTGAGCGAGACGCTCTCCCCCAACGAGGAAATCGCAAGTGTCTTTGTCGATGCCATCCTTGCCGCCGGCGGCCTGCCGCTGCAGATGTCCATCACCGAGGACATTGAGGTCATCCGTCATTACGTCGATATCGCCGACGGCGTCGCCATTCCCGGCGGCCCCGATGTCAATCCCAAACGTTGGGGCGATGATCGGCCCTACGACCCCACCCTCTGCTGCGAGATCCGCGATAGCTTTGAGTTTAAGCTGGTCGACGAGGTACTCCGCGCCAAAAAGCCGCTCTTTACCACCTGCCGCGGCACGCAGCTGCTCAATGTCGCCACCGGCGGCACCCTGTGCATGGACGTGCCGAGCCTGGGCGCGCGCGAGGGTCGCACGCAGTGGCGCCACACCCACGTGCTCAACGACCCCGTGCACCCTGTCGAGGTCATGCCGGGCTCGCTGCTGGAGCGCGCGGTTGGCGGGCACAGGCTGATCCAGACCAACTCGGCACATCACTGCTGCGTCGATCGTCTGGGTAAGAGCACGCGCTTGGTCGCCAAGGCAACCGACGGCGTTCCCGAGTGCATCGAGGTCGAGGGGCAACCCTTCTGCCTAGGCGTGCAATGGCACCCTGAGTACACGTGGAAGACGCTCGAGACCGACTTTAACCTGTGGAAGTCGTTTGTCGAGGCAGCGGCAAAGGTTAAGCAGGCGCGCTAGCTCGCGAACCGCATAACAGATAAGGGCGCCCCGCCGGCCACATGGTCCGGCGGGGCGCCCTTTTGCCTATACGCGGCAGGCACACAGCCCAAGGCTCACAACCTCTTACTCGCCCGCCTCGCGCAGGGCCGACATCGTAGCCGCATATTGCTGCTGCAACGCATGCATTCCCTCGCGAGCGCCGTCAACGAAATCGGCGCCGCGCAGCGCCTCGGTCACCACGACCGCCGGCTCGTACAGATTATCGAATCACAGATTCTGACTCACGCCCTTGAGCGTGTGCGCTGCCATAAACGCACCTTCGGCGTCTCCTGCCGCCATGGCGGCCTCCAGCTTGTCCATGCTCTCGTCATCCAAAAACTTGAGGGCAAAGCGGGTGAGCATTTCCTCGCCCATCAGCCGAGCGCAAGCGTCATCATAATTGGCGCCGATCTTCTCATACGTCTCGCGCATGGAAATCATGGATTAAAACTCCTTTGGTCAAACTAAATCGTGGGAAACTGAACGACATCGGCAGGGCGTGCCAATGTTTCGGCAATGCGGTCTTGCACCTCAAGCAAGCACTCGATAAGCAGCGGATTAAACGTGCCGCACTTACCGTCCAGAATCATCTGAATCGCCTGCTCGTGTGGAATGGCATCCTTGTACACGCGCACGCTCGTCAGCGCATCGTATACGTCGGCCACCGAAACCACCTGCGCGGCGATGGGGATCTCATCGCCCTTAAGGCCATCGGGATAGCCCTTGCCGTCCCAGCGCTCGTGGTGCCAGCGCGCAATCTGGTACGCGTATTCCATAAGCGCATTGCCGGCGTGATGGCTACCCAGCTCACGCAGCATGTCGGCGCCGATCGTGGTATGCGTCTTCATAATCTCGAACTCCTCGGGCGTAAGGCGTCCGGGCTTGTTGAGAATCGCATCGTCAATCGACATCTTGCCGATATCGTGCAGCGCCGAAGCCAGGGCGATCGTGGAGCGTTCCTCATTGTCGAGGGAGATCGTGCCGCTACGCTGGACCAGACAGCCAAGCAGCAGCTCGGTCAGCTTCTCGATGTTCGTAACGTGCCTGCCGCTCTCGCCGTTGCGAAGCTCCATGACGCCGGCCATGATATCGATGAGCATGCGACTGTTCTTGACGCGCTCGTTGTACTGCTGGGACAGCAGGTTCGTCAGGCGGCGCTGTTTGGCGTATAGGCGGATGGTGTTGCTTACACGGCGGCGCACGACACGGGAGTCAAACGGGCGGTTGATATAGTCCGAGGCGCCCAGCTCGTACGCGCGCAGAACCATATCATCGGAATCTTCGCTCGAAATCATGATGACAGGTAGATTGTCGATACCCGATCGGCGCGACAGATCGGCCAGTACCTCAAAGCCGCTTATGCCCGGCATGACAATATCCAGCAGCACGAGCGACAATTCATCGCCATAGCGGTCGACCATGTCGAGCGCCGCGCGACCGTTATCGGCCTCGAGGATGCAATACTCGTCCTTGAGCATCTCGCTGAGAATGGCTCGGTTCATCTCGGAGTCATCGACAATAAGCACCAAGGGCTTTTCGCTTTGGAAGGCCTCGATGGAATCGGCATCGGTCACGACCGTACCGGCTTTTGCCTTAGCGCGGCTCAATAACTGGACAGCGCGGCCAACGCCCTCATCGACCGTCTCGCCATGAATGCGAACGCCACCAACACATGCCGTCAAGCTCACGTACTCATGGCCCGGAATAATCGTGGAATGAACGGCATCGGATACCTGGCGCAGGCGACGGGCGAAGTCATCGGAGGGAATATCGGGCATGACGGCCACAAACTTGTCGCAGCCATAGCGCACAAGCTCGTCAGTCGAACGAATACCGCTGCGTATGGCTGTCGCCACAGCACCGAGCGCAAGGTCGCCGGCATGACGGCCACACGTATCGTTGAAGACCCTAAAATCATCAAGGTCGATCATCGCAACACCGGCCTTCATGCGGGCGCCACGGAGCTTTTCCTCGTAATATCGACGATTGCACACGCCCGTCAGCACGTCGGTGTAGACAAGGTCCTCTTCTGTGGCCTCTTGCTCATCAATCGGACGTACCATCAGCAAGACGTGAGGCTCGCCCTCGACCTTTAGAGGACGCAGACGGGCGCGGTACTCAACACCATCGTTGAGCAGTTGCTCCGACACCTCATCGGAGTCTGCCAAGGCCTCAAGGCTCGACTGACGCAGACAAGGGCACCGATTGCCGGCGAGCAGGCAGTTAGGCTCGCTCTTAATCTGATCGGCCGACAGCAAACGCACCACGGGGTAGGTCTTCGCGACGCGGGCGACCTCGGCGGCAGCCTCCTCGTCGGTTAGATTGACCTCGTGATTATTGAGCATATGGGGCCCTTTCGATAGTTTCGCATGGTAGCGGTGGGTTCCAAATGTTACAAGGTTAACACCTTGCCGATGCAGGTAAGCACGTGAATGCTGTTACATTTTTATGAGTTGGCAGACGGCGCGATTGAAGCCGCAGACGTGAGGTCTTGAGCACATTTGTTGACACGGCCGAAACGTTTGCGAGTGAAGCCTGTTTTGTTTTTTGCAGCTGTTAGAACCCCAGGATGCCACGGACAGTCTGGGCAGCCGCTGTCGGGCGATCGCGCAGGCCGTTGTGCGCGCCGGGAACCATTACGAGTGGACAGCCCAAAAGCTCAGCCGCCACCCTCGTACCAGCCTCGCGAGGTGTATCGACCGAAAGCTCGCCCAAAAACACGGCCGACACCGCCTTTGACGCGCGGGCGCGCTCCCAGTCGGGAGCATATGTCATATTTGTTCCGTATTCATTGGCCATAAAGCAACGACCATTGCGCAGGGCATGTTTGGCTTCCGCTTCGGTCGTCCCGGGAGCCTCGGGGTCCAAGTCGCCGAGGGCTCCCAAGAAAAGCCGGAGCGCCCTTGAAACCTTTCCAGCCGCAATCATATCGAGCAAAACCGGAGCTGCGCCCATGCCGACGCCTTCGGCCGACACAGCCGGCTCATGCAGAATCGCACGGGCGACGAGATGGGGTTCGGTGCGAAGAAGCTCCAGCGCCACCAACGTACCGGCGCTATGCGCAAGCACATTTGCCGGAGCGCCAACGTGTTCGATCACGGCTTGCAGGTCGGCGGCCTGAGCGGCAAGATCATAGCCGCCGTCTGCCGCATCACTGCTGCCACCGCAGCCGCGGCGGTCGTAGGCAATTACGCGGTAGTTGCGACTGAGCTCACAAGCGATACCGTCGAAAAATGTGCCGTCGACACAAGCGCCGTGCACGCACACCAAGGCAGGAGTATCAGGCGACACATCTGGGCCGGCATATTCGCGACAGGCAATCGTGGTGCCCGCATTCTCGACCGTAAAATCCATGTTGTGCCCCCATCACCAACGCTCATCCGGTTGCACGTCAGTGCGGTTGGATGGACCCGTATTGCCTTACGCCTTGTTAACAGATTAACTGTACCCGACCCGAGGCTTTTCATGGCACCGCATAATGAGCGACGTGAAAAAACGAAACTTGTAAAGCAAGAGCCCGCACCTTGCTTTGGAGCCGATGCTAT
This sequence comes from Collinsella aerofaciens, assembly GCF_028206795.1. GTDB lineage: Bacteria > Actinomycetota > Coriobacteriia > Coriobacteriales > Coriobacteriaceae > Collinsella > Collinsella aerofaciens_AX. The sequence continues at coordinate 24,917 of NZ_JAQLFJ010000012.1, forward strand.
GCTTAGGCACAATTGTCTTGAGGAGCATATGCCTATGTCTACGTTTTTGAATGCCAGCCCCATCTTTGGGCCCGTTCGCAGCCGTCGCCTTGGTCTCTCGCTCGGCGTCAACATGATGCCGGCCAGCGGCAAAATCTGCACGTTCGACTGCATTTACTGCGAAAACGGCCTCAACGCCGAGCGCCCCTGCCATGAGCCGTACAACACGGCTGCCGTGGTACTCGACGCGCTCGAGGCAAAGCTGCGCGAGATGGCAGCCGAGGGCGAGCTCCCCGATGTGATCACCTTCGCAGGCAACGGCGAGCCCACCGCCGCACCGGAGTTTCCGCAGGCCATCGCCGGCGCCGTCGCGCTGCGCGACGAGCTTGCCCCAAACTCCAAGATCGCCGTGCTCTCCAACGGCACGCGCGCCGACCGCCCCCAGGTGCACGACGCGCTCATGATGGTCGACGACAACATCCTCAAGCTCGATACCGTCGACCCGACGTTTATCCAGCTGCTCGACCAGCCTGTTGGCCCCTACGACGTCGAGCACCAGATCGAAACGTTCGCAAGCTTTGACGGTCACGTTATTATCCAGACGATCTTTTTGACCGGCGAGTATCAGGGCAAGCTCATCGACAACACCGGCGAGGAGTACGTTGCCCCCTGGCTCGCGGCGCTTGAGCGCATTCGCCCACAAGAAGCGACCATCTACACGGTAGCGCGCGAGACACCGGTCGCCGGCCTTGCCAAAGCGGCGCCCGAGGTGCTCGACGCCATTGCTGCGCGCGTGCGCGTCCTCGGCATCCCTTGCCAGGTGAGCTACTAGCAAAACCACGCAGCAGCTAGTGCCCGCCATCCCGCTCCATCAGTTGCGGTGATATAGTTCCTATTTATGCTGTTAAACCGCTTAAATCGGAACTATATCACCGCAACTTTTATGGACGCGTGGGTGGGCTATACTAGCTGCGGATGAAAGGAAGTTAGCCATGTATGACAAAGGACCCGTGCCTGGCCGCAACGACGCTTGCTGGTGCGGCAGCGGCAAGAAATACAAGAAATGCCATAGCGCCTTTGATGAGCGCCTCGAGCGCTTGTGGGAAGAGGGCTGGGAGGTTCTGCCTCGCACGCTCTACAAGACACCCGCCGATATCGAGGGCATCAAGCGCTCGGCCGCTATCAACGTGGGCGTGCTCGATTACGTAGGCGAACACATCGCCGCGGGCATGACCACCAACCAGATCGACCAGATGATCTACGACTACACCGTTGAGCACGGCGGCACGCCGGCCGACCTCAACTACGAGGGCTATCCCAAGAGCGTGTGCACCTCGATCAACGACGTCGTCTGCCACGGTATCCCCTGCGATGCGGATGTGCTGCACGAGGGCGACATCATCAACGTGGACTGCTCCACGATCCTGGACGGTTACTTTAGCGACTCGAGCCGCATGTTCTGTATCGGCGAGGTCTCGGCCGAGCGCCAGCGCCTGGTCGACGTCACCCGCGCCAGCGTGGAGGCGGGCCTGACAGCCGTCAAGCCATGGCTGCCGTTGTCCGTGATGGCCGAGGCCGTGCAAAAGACGGTCGAGGACGCCGGCTTTAGCGTGGTGCGCGAGTACGGTGGACACGGCATCGGTAAGGAGTTCCACGAGGACCCGTTTGTGGGCTTTACCACCGAGGCGCCCGATGTGGACACCATCATGGCTCCGGGCATGGTCTTTACCATCGAGCCCATGGTCAACGCCGGAGCGCCCGACATCAAGATCAGCAAGGGCGACGGTTGGTGCGTGCGTACCAAGGACGGCAGCGATTCGGCCCAGTGCGAGGTACAACTCGTGGTGACCGAGGATGGTTACGAGCTGCTGAGCTGGTAGCCGTGGATACGCCGGATGCTGACGGGCACGCTCGTCTTGCATCAGGCGTTTTATTTAAACGTTTTGCCTGATAAAACCTGCCAAAATAAACCTGTCCCTTTTTGGCAAGTCGAGCGGAGAGGACCGCTAGTGAACATCCTGGTTTTGCTGCCCGTCAATGACCGCCATCGCGCAATTCTTGAGTCGAGTGCTCCGGGCGAGGACTTTATCTACACGAGCGCCGACGCCGCCACGCACGAGCAGGTCGCCGATGCCGACGTGATCTTGGGCAACATAGACCCTGCCTTGCTTACCGCATGCGAGCATCTCCAGCTGTTGCAATTGCAGACCGCCGGCTATGACGATTACTTGGCCGCCGGCACCGTGCCGGCTGAAGCCAAGCTGTCTTGCTCGATCGGCGCCTACGGTCAGGCCGTGAGCGAGCACATGTTTGCCATGGTCCTTTCCATGATGAAGCGCCTGCCCGGCTACCAGGACCTGCAGCGCGAGCATCGCTGGGAGGATTTGGGGCCGGTCACCTCGCTCAAAAACGCCAATGTGCTGGTGCTGGGCGCGGGCGACATTGGCGGCCACTTTGCCACGCTCTGCCGCAACATGGGTGCGCACGTCCGCGGCATCAAGCGCCACCCGCTCGTCTACCCCATTGTGTTTGAGGACATGGACAGTATGGATGCCCTGTCCGAGCGCCTGGCCGAGGCTGACATCGTCGCATCCTTTATGCCCAGCACACCCGAGACCCGCGGCCTGGCGAACGCCGAGTTCTTCGCCGCGATGAAACCGGGCGCCTTCTTTGCCAACGGCGGCCGCGGCGACCTTGTGGTCGCCGACGACTTGGTTGCCGCCCTGGAGTCGGGACATCTCGCCGGCGCCGCGGTCGACGTCACCGACCCCGAACCGTTGCCTGAAACAAGCCCACTGTGGGATGCGCCCAACATGCTCATCACGCCACACGTCTCCGGCTGGTTCCACCTAGCCGCCACGCTCAACAACGTTGTCGACATCGCCGCAGAGAACCTGCGTCACCTGCAAGCCGGCGAAACTTTACGTTGTTGGATCGAGCACTAATCTTGTTCCGCCGTTCTAACGAACGGCGGACCGGTCGACGCTGCGCGCCGCCCAGAGCGACAATTTGCCATTCAAAAGGCGAGGCACGACCAGAAGGTCAATGCCTCGCCTTTTTCATGCCGACTTGTTCGCTCTGGACATCGCTCGCTGACGTTTGCCCAACCTGCGGTGTCATAACAATTCTGTCCAGCTGTTGGCATTGAGGCATTTTCCCAGATAAAACCTGCCAAAATGAACCTGTCCCTTTTTGGTAGGTTTTAGAGCTCCACGCTTTCGGCGCCGTTGATGGTTAGGTTTCGCTCGTAGAAGGCGGTGAGGGCGCGGATGGCGTACATCACGTCGCGCACGCCGCCGGTCTCGTAGCTCGAGTGCATGGCCAGCTGCGGCAGGCCCACGTCCACGGCATGCATGCTCGCCTGCATGTTCGACAGGTTGCCGAGCGTGGAGCCACCCGCCATATCACTCTTGTTGGCGAAGGCCTGCGTGGGTACGTCGGCGTCATCGCAAATAGCCTGGAACACCGCGCGGCTAAAGGCATCGGTGCAGTAGTGCTGGTTGGCGGCCTCCTTGATGACAATACCGCCGTTGAGCATCACCTGGTTGCGGGCGTCACACTTCTCGGCGTGGTTGGGGTGCACGGCATGCGCGTTGTCGCAGCTCACGAGCATCGAGGCGGCAAGTGCGCGATGGTACGACTCGTCGTCAAAGCCCAGCGATCCGTTGATGCGGCGCAGCGCGTCGGCCAAGAACGTCGACATGGCGCCCTGCTTGGTCTCGGAGCCAACCTCCTCGTTATCAAAGCAGCAGAAGACCGAGACGTCATGCGCGTTCTCGGCACCCAAAAATGCCTGCAGCGAGGTGTAGGCGCAGGCAAGGTCGTCGAGCTTGGGCGTCGAGATAAACTCGTCGGCCCAGCCCCAAATGCGCGCATCCTGACGATTGACCAGGAACAGATCGCGGCCCAGAATTTGCTCGGGCTCAACATCCAGCTCGTCGGCGATCAGGGCGTCAAAGTCGCCCTGCTTAAGGTCGCCAGCGCTGATGAGCGGGCACAGGTCAACGGCTCGGTTGGGAGCAAAGCCCTCGTTGACGCCGCGGTTCATATGGATGGCAAGGCTCGGAATAATAGCGACCTCGCGCTCGGTAGCGAGCAGACGGCTCTCGATGCGGTCGCCCTCGCGCACCAACACGCGGCCCGCGAGTGCCAACGGACGGTCGAACCAGGTGTAGTCGATCATGCCGCCGTAGGCCTCGGTGTTCAGGCGCAGCGTCTCGCCCGCGCCATCGAGCTCGGGCACGGCCTTGACCTTAAACGTCGGAGAATCGCTGTGCGACGCCGTGAGCTGGAAATGATAGTCGCCGGCAACGCCGTCCTCGCCCCACGTCGCGGCAAGGTCCTCGCCCACCTTAAAGGCAACAACGCTCGAGGTGTTGCGCTGCGTGTAATAGCGACCGCCCGGCTCGATGTCCCACGCCGCGTTCTCGGGCAGGTAGGTAAAGCCCGCCTCGTCGAGCTCGGCCATAATGGTCGCTGCCGTATGGAACATGCTGGGGCATGCCTCGATAAAGTCGATAAGGTCGTTGGCGGCCTCGATATCGTCGGCCGTCACATGCGCGTGCTCGGGCGTTTCCTGATCCGTCATGCTCTCCCCTTTCGCTGGGTTGATGGTCCCCTCCAGCATACCCCGCCACGCCAGTGCCGCACTCTTCATTCCGTGCTTAATTCCGCGCCGCTCACCAAGTTGAGCCATCATGCCCGCGCTCCCTTTGCGACAATTGCGCTAACAGGACGAGAGGAGCCGTCATGAAGCCACGTAACATTGCCATCGCCTGCGGTGTCGCGGGAGTCGCCGTCGGCCTTGCCGCTGCCACCGGTATCGTTTATCACAAGCAAATCAAGTCCGCCGCGTCGCTCAAACGCTTGACTGGCTACGCAGACGGCTATGACCTGTACGCAATCGACATCGCCTACGACTACAACCTTGACCGCATCATCGCAGCCGATGTGCGCGACGACCAGGCCTACATTGATGCCGTAGTGGCTCAGGTGCTGCCCGGTGTGCCGGCACATGTCCAGGCGCCCCAGTTTGCCTGCAGCGCTTTTGTCGCCGTAGATGCCGAAGGCCGCGTGCGCACCGGTCGCAATTACGACTTTAAGGACGACACCTCGGCGCTGCTGGTGCGCAATCACCCACGAGGTGGCTATACCTCCATCGGGTTTGCCGCCCTTAACAACCTGGGCGATAACACTCCGCTTGACTCCGTCGCCGGACGTGCCGCCGCACTCATGGGCCCGTTTGCCCAGCTCGACGGTGTTAACGAATGTGGCGTGTCCATTGCCGTGCTCACCCTGGATTCCAAACCCTGTGACCAGGACACGCAGCGCCCCGTCATCAACACTTCGCTCACCATCCGCCTTGTGCTCGACCGCGCGGCTACCACGCAGGAGGCCGTAGACCTGCTTTCTGCCTACGACATGCACGCCATGGCAGGACGCGATTACCACTTCTTTATCAACGACGCCTCCGGTGACGCGCGCGTAGTAGAGTGGGACCCGCGCGATCCGGACCGCGCTTTCAAAGCGACTCCTGTACGCCAGGTTACGAACTTCTATGCCTGCTATGGCGACGAAGTGCTGCCCAACCAAAAGAATGGCGAGCTGGGCCATGGTAAAGAGCGCGCCGTCGCAATCGCCGATGTCCTTGACGCCCACGCCGGCGCCCAAGACGAGACAGTCGCTTGGAAGGCCCTACGCGCTGCGGCGCAAGAGCCCAATCCGGAAGACATCACCAGCAACACGCAATGGTCGGTCGTCTTTGACAATACCGAACCCGCTGCCGCTATTACGCTGCGCCGCCACTGGGGCAACGTCGATGCCTTCGCACTGTAAGGAACCAGGCCCGTCGACCTTACGTTCCCTGACGTTGCTTACATTTCCATACGCTTGAGCTAACACGTTTTACCCCCGTATCAACAGTGTGCGGGGGTAAACTTATTCGCATGTTATAACTTGCCCGGAAGGATTCATCATGCTTAGGATCGGTCTTCTTACCAGTGGCGGCGACTGCCAGGCGCTCAACGCCACTATGCGCGGCATCGTCAAAACGCTTATGACCAATAGCGAAGAGCCTATCGAGATCTATGGTTTTGAGGACGGCTACCAGGGCCTTATCTACAGCAGATTCCGCGTCATGACGCCCGCCGATTTTAGCGGCATCCTTACTCGTGGCGGCACCATCCTGGGCACGAGCCGTACGCCGTTCAAGCGCCTGGACATTCCCGAGGCCGACGGCGTCGAAAAGGTGCCGGCGATGGTCCACACCTATCATAAGCTGCAGCTCGACTGCCTGTTTATGCTGGGCGGCAACGGTTCCACCAAGACCGCCAACCGCCTGCGCGAAGAGGGCCTCAACGTTATCGCCCTGCCCAAAACTATCGATAACGACACCTGGGGCACCGAGTTGACGTTTGGCTTTACGAGCGCCATCGACGTCGCCACCAAGTGCATCGACGACATCCACACCACCGCCTCGAGTCACGGCCGCGTGTTTGTCATCGAGATCATGGGCCACAAGGTTGGCTGGATTCCGCTGTACGCCGGCGTCGCGGGCGGCGCGGACGTCATTCTGATCCCCGAGATCCCCTACGACATGGATAACGTCATCAAGACCATCGAGCATCGTATGGAGACCGGCAGCCGCTTTACGATCGTAGCCGTCGCCGAGGGCGCTATCTCCAAGGAGGACGCGGCGCTGTCCAAGAAGGAGTACAAGAAAAAGCTCGCCGAGCGCACGAGTCCGTCGATTGTCTACGACATCGCCAAGGAGATCGAAGCCAAGACCGGTCGCGAGACCCGCGTCGCCATCCCCGGCCACACGCAGCGCGGCGGCCAACCCGACGCCCAGGACCGCATCTTTGCGACCCAGTGCGGCGTCGAGGCAGCACTGGGATGCCTGCGCGGCGAGTTTGGCTACATGATTGCCCTGCGTGACGGCAAGATGTGCCACATGCCGCTCGAGGATGTCGCCGGCAAGCTCAAGTATGTCGATCCCCAGAGCGACCTGGTACGCGAGGCCAAGGCGCTGGGCATCAGCTTCGGCGACGAATAGCCCCGGCTGGAACCGCCCCCATCGGAGGCCCCAGGGCTTACCTCCCAAATCGTCCTCGGACATGTCAGGACCCCGCCGTGCGCTTCGCGCGGCGGGGTCCTTCCGTCCTGCGGAAAGATTTGGGAGGTAAGCCTTGGGACCTCCTGCGGTAACCGGGGAGGCCGAGGCTATTCGTCTTCTTGCTGCAAGTGCCTGGGGTAGGATGCGGCGTGCATTTTTGGGAGTATTCAGCAGCCGAGGGTGCCTGCATACTGGATTTTGGGCGAGAGACAGGCGCCGCGGGCCGCATTCTGCAAAAAAATGAGCGGTCCTCGAGGCGCCGGAGCTCAAAGTCAGGCTTTCAATGCGCTTTTGTGCGCCCGCTCCCACACCCGCGGACTCCGGGATGCTGAATTCTCCGGAATTTGCACGCCGCCCCCTGGGTTACCCGTAGGCAAAAAGCAACCGCCCCGCCGAAATATGCAATCGGCAGGACGGTTTATGCAATTTAGTGGCTGTGGGCGCGTCGGTGGCTCGCTACAGCTTGAATCCCAGAACGGGTTACTCGGCGCTCTTAAAAGCGCCGAGTAACCCGCCAAAAAGGGACAGGTTCATCTTTGGCAGGTTAATCTGGGCAAACGCCGGACAACCATTAGGTGGCCCGGCGTTTGCCCCGCTTTGCTGGGGATGTCTGTCGTTCAGTGCTCTTACTGGCCAGTCCAGTGTTGCGCATAGCTTTTAATGTCTTCGGTAAAACCGTCAAGATCGTCGAGGGTAATCACGCTGTCGATAAGCAAATTGGCTATCTCGCGGTGCATTGTACTGCGGCGAAGGTCGTTCACCAGCACTCCTGAGGACAGCTTATCCCTATTGATACGCTCTTCTAGCGCCCAAAATCTACTGGACGCTTCGCTGTCGCCGTTCAGCATCTCAACGTACCGGCCGATGAGCTTTTCCATATAACGTTCTTGCCATTGAGGAAGCATTTTCTTAAACAGCTTCCAGTCGCTTTCGGCTACGTCGCGCATATGTTCTCCGCTCGTCAAACGGGCTTTCCATTTGCCTTTCATTCTATTTGGTTTTCGCTCGCAGGCGTGGATGAGAGGCTCTCTTCAGCCTTCGAGATTGAGCTTGAATGATCCGTTGCCACAAAATGGACCTATCTACTACGTTTGCTACCACACCCTCGACCATGACAAAGATTGTAAAAATAAAACCGCAGGTAGAAAGCTTGCCAGTTTTCGAAAAAGGCGGGTATGGTCGGCCCCTTCGGGCTAAACGTAGTAAATAGGCCCTTTTCTTGGCGCGCGGTCAGCTCAATGCTTATCTCCGTGCCGGAACTGACCCAATTGTTTGTTAGTTGCGGTGATATAGGGACTGTTTGGCGCTTTGGAGCCTCAAAACAGTCCCTATATCACCGCAACTTGGAAGGGACGGGCGGTGTCGGATGAGTGGCGCTGGCGGTTTAGGCCTGTTTGCGGTGCTTCCATTGTTTGCGGCACCAGTGCATAAGCGCTTTTACGATGGGAATCGTGATGAGGATGACCCATGCGGGATGGGGCTGTCCCAGGCAGAGCCACATGTAGAGGAACCAAGTTATGGCAGCTGCCGGGTAGACGGCGTCGACAAGCTTTGACAGATGACGTCGGTCGATGAAATCGCCAAGCGCGTAGTAGACGGGAATCAAAAAGACGAGGAAAAGTCCCGTAGTCCACACGCCGCAAATAATGCCGAGTGCCAGATAGGCGAGGGCGACAAGCACGGGAAAGGGGAACTTATTCCACGCGCGACCGAGCTTGGTGTGGAAATGCTTGCCATGATGGTCGAGCTTGTCGCGTGCCTCTTTCCAGCTGGAGAATTGTTCGCCGTCGATAACCACGGTGCCATCGGCATTGGTGTGCACGCTGTGCCCGTCGTCCTCTAGCGTGTCAATATGTACGCCGCCCGGCCCCACGTGCACCTCTTCACCCTTGCGGTCGTTGGTCACATGGATGCCGCTCCAGCCAACATGTACTTCCTCGCCTTTATTGGGATCAATGACGTGGATACCGCGCGCGAGGGAAATATCGACAAGTGGCTTGTCGCCGCAATCGGCGTGCTCGGCAGAATCCTCAGCCTCGTCAGCCACATCCGCTGTCTCGGTGTCGGCACTGCCGTCCTCAAGGTCGTCGGCATCGCTAGCCGCTTCCCCATACAACAGCTCGTCCAACGACACGCCATACAGTACGGCGAGCGCAATAAGGTTATCGGTATCGGGTGAGGATTCGCTGCGTTCCCATTTGCTGACAGCCTGGCGACTTACGCCAAGCTGAGCAGCAAGCGCCTCTTGGGAAAGACCGGCAGCTTTGCGGCGATCGACGAGGCGCTGTGCCATCGCAAGATCCATGACAGTTCCTTTCATGTGGCGACCGTAATCGAATGAGCCGAGTATGCCGAGAACAACCGGTAGCGACCACCATTTCTAGTTAGAATCTGCCCCAACCCTACCGCAACTACGAGTAGCAACCCCTAATGGCCTGCCATTTCATGACAAATGTCAGTACGCACAACAGCCAAGAACCCTCTCAATATGTTGCGGTGGAATAGTTCCTGTTTGGCATAGCAGAGCCATAAAACAGGAACTATTCCACCGCAACTTACTATCAGGCCACGCACCCGCAGAGTAGCTACGGGTGCCTAGGGTAGGATGCGGCGTGCATTTTTGGGAGTATTCAGCAGCCAAGGGTGCCTGCATACTGGATTTTGAGCGAAAGGCAGGCACCATGGGCCGCATCCTGTAAAAAACGAGCGGCTCTAGAGGCGTTGGGGCTCAGAATCGGGGCTTTCAGCGCAGTTTTGCACTCCCGCCCCCCGCGCCCGCGGACCCCGGGATGCTGAATACTCCGGAATTTGCACGCCGCCCCCTTGGGGTACCTGTGGACAAGTAGCAACCGCCCCGCCGGAATATGCATTCGACGGGGCGGTTTATGCAATAATGCGGATGTGGGTGCGTCGGTAGCTCGCTACAGCTTGAATCCCAGGACAGGTTACTCGGCACTCTTGAGGGCGCCGACCATGTCGATCTTATTGAGGGTACGATTGGTGGCGAGGTTGACGATAAACGTAAAGCCAAAGGAAAGCACCACGGCGAGCACGTAGCTTAGCGGCTCGACCTCAACATCAAAGTACAGCGACGGCATCTGCAAAATGTACGTAAAACTCTCGGCCAGCAAGCCGCCCAGTGGCACGCCCAGCGCGGCGCCAATTGCCGTGAGGATCAACGTCTCCTTGTTGACGTAGTGGTGCACCTCGCCACGGCGGAAGCCCAGCACCTTAATGGTCGCCAGCTCGCGCTCGCGCTCCGAAATGTTGGTGTTGGACAGCGTAAACACCACCACAAACGACAGGCACGCCGCCATAAAGGTCACGAGCACCACGACAGAATTGATAATCGTAAAGTTCGCCTCGTAGTTCTGCCAATGTTCGGCCGTGCTCGAGATGGTGAGCCAACCGTCGCTCTTAATCTTCTTGCTAAACGCAATCTGGTCAGAAGATGAGCCCTTAAGCAGCACAAAGACGCCGTTAAGGCGCACGCTTCGACCGAACGCGCGCTCATAGGTGCCCTGCGTCATATAAAGCGTATTGCCCAGATAGTTGAGCGAGATGTCGCTAACCTTGACCTTAGCGACGTTGAGTGACGAATCCTGGACGTGCGCCGTGTCGCCCGGCTTGATTCCCAGCACCAGCTGCGAGCTCTTGCTTAAATACACGTCCCCGTCACGCAGGGCGAGCGGTTCTTTGGACTCATCCTCCAGGCGCACGTAATCGCCCAAGTCACCCGTGCGGTCATCGGGCACCACGATCAGCTGCACGGTCTCGCTCTTGCCGCCAAATGTAAAGGTGACGTTGTCGGTCATAATCGGCAGCGTCGAAGTCACGGTCACGCTGGAATCATTGGCCGCGCTGCGCTCATCCAATGCCGCGCACGTCTGCGAAAAATCGTCGGGATTGGCGACCGCCAGCAGATCGTAGCGTGTGATGTGGCCGTACTGCTTGGGCGAAAGCGCGACCGACGTGTCGCGAATACCCATGCCGCAGATCACAAGCGCGGTGCAACCCGCGATGCCGAAGATGGTCATAAAGGCGCGCTTTTTGTAGCGGAACAGGTTACGCGCCGCCACCTTGTTCAAAAAGCCCATGCGGCGCCAGATAAAGCCGATGCGCTCGAGCAAGATGCGCGAGCCAGCGCGCGGGGCCTTGGGGCGCATGAGCGAGGCAGGGGTCTCGACCATCTCGTGGCGGCAGGCGATAATCGTGGCGCCCACCACGCCCACGGCAAACAGCGCCACCGAAACGATCGAGGACACGATGTCGTACGAAAGCAGCATCTGGGGCAGCGAGTACATGTCGTCGAACACCGTAAACAGGAACAGCGGCAGGCCCACAAATCCGATGATGTTACCGAGCACGCCGCCGATCAGACAAGCCCACAGCGCGTAGTCCACGTATTTGGACAGGATGCGCCCGCGCGAATAACCGAGCGCCTTATACAAGCCGATGAGTGTGCGCTCCTCCTCGACCATACGCGTGGCGGTGGTAAGGCTGATGAGCACGGCGACGATAAAGAAGATGAACGGGAACACCGTGGCGATAGCCTCAATTGACGAGCTATCGCTCTCCACGCTCGAGTAGCTTGCGATATTGCCGCGGTCCTGGATGTACCAGGTGCATTCGCCCAGATCGGAAAGCTCGGCGCGGGCATCGGCAAACTGCTGGTCGGCGGCGGCGCGACGCTGATCCAGGTCGGTCTGCGCTTGCACGCGCTCCTCACTGCCCTCTGCCATGCGGTTGATGTTATCCTGCTCGATCCCAAAGACCATATGCGCCTGACGCTCAGCCGCGTCCAAGCTCGCCGGCGTGTCGACTGTCAGCTCCTGAGCGCGCGCCTTCTCACGCTCCTCGCGAATCTTCTCGATATTGCCCTTGACCTTGTTGATCTTTACCGCGTAGGCATCCGAATAGGAGTTGAGGCTCTTGGCTCCCTCGACGATCACGTGGACCGCAGAGTAGGAAGAAGATGTCGCGGCGTCCTCGCTCACATAGAACTTATAGTCCGCCGCCGAAGCAGCGCGAAAGGCGTTGACTGTCGAGTCGGAGCTCACATCAGTGGGATCGAGGACCTCGGCCGTAATGGTGTAATCGCCCGCGGCAAACTGATCCTTGGCGCTTTGGTTCGACGAACTCGCGTCATTGGCGGCAAAACTCACCGTATCGCCGAGCTTTTTGTCCGAAGCCTTCAGGAACTTCGAAGTCACCGCGACTTCATCGGCGCTCTCGGGCAAATCGCCGTTCACGAGCACCGGCTGATCGATGTTCTCCTTGGAAAGACTTTGCACGACCACGCGCTCGCGCGTTGTGCCCACGGCGGTGTAGGCGGTCTCGGTGTAGATGCCCTCGGCCGTTTCGACGCCATCGACCTCTTGGATGGCGTCGAGATCATCGTCGGTCAGGCCATAGGTCGACTGCACGTTAATGTCATAGACATTTTGCTGGTCGAAGTAGGCATCAACCGAATCGCACAGGTCCTCGCAACCCGCCTTAAGGCCGCACATCACGCTCACGCCAAGCGCGGTGATGACCACGATTGACAAGAAGCGCTTAAGACTGCCTCGGATTGTGCGGTAGATGCCACGGCGAAAAACCGTCGGCACCATATCGTTTGAGCTTTGGGCAGTGCGGTAGGTCGTAAAATCCTGCTCGCGCTCCGTGTTCTGTGCGTCGCGGCGTAGGCTGTTTTGGCGGTCCTGGTCCATGGGCGCTACCACTCGATCGTCTCGATAGGCACGGGATTTTGCTGGACCGTCTCGCTCTCCACACGACCACTCTTAAAGCGAATCAGGCGATCGGCCATGGGCGCGAGCGCGGAGTTGTGCGTGATGATGATGACCGTAATGCCCTGCTTGCGGCAGGTATCCTGCAGCAGCTGCAAGATCTGCTTACCGGTTTTATAGTCGAGCGCGCCCGTGGGCTCGTCGCACAGGAGCAGCTTGGGGTTCTTTGCCAGTGCGCGGGCAATGGACACGCGCTGCTGCTCGCCGCCCGAAAGTTGCGCGGGGAAGTTGGCGAGGCGCTCGCCCAGGCCAACCTGACGAAGCGTTTGCTCGGCATCGAGCGAATCGGGGCAAATCTGTGCCGCGAGCTCGACGTTTTCGAGCGCCGTCAGGTTGGGGACCAGATTGTAGAACTGGAAGACAAAGCCAACGTCGGCGCGGCGGTATTCCACGAGCTGCACCTCGTTAGCGGAGCTCACATCGCGCCCGTCCACCGTCACGGTGCCGGAAGTTGCCGTGTCCATGCCGCCCAAGATGTTGAGCGCCGTCGTTTTACCGGCACCCGAAGCGCCCAAGATAATGGCGAGCTCACCGCGCTCGACCGTAAAGCTCGCGCCGTCGAGCGCGTGGATGCGAGCGTCTCCCTCACCGTATGCTTTGATGACGTCTTTGAATTCGATATAGGCCATCGATTGGTTCCCATCTGGTCGGATAACTCTTTAGTATTACCCATTTCGCACCGACCAAAAAGGGACAGGTTCATTTTGGCAGGTTTTAGAGGTGAACGGTGAAGGTGATCTGGTTGCCGTGGCCGCAGACAGAAGCGCTCCCGTCATGGGCCTCGGCGATGGCTCGCACCACGGACAGGCCCACACCCGAGCCGCCTGTCTTGGAGCTACGCGAGACGTCTGCACGGTAGAAGCGGTCGAACAGCCGGTCCAGGTCGCCCTCGGGCAGCTCATCAACAGCATTCGATACGACAAGCTCGGCCGAGCCTTTGCCTGCACCGCGCGAAACGGCGCGCAGGCTCAGCTCGATCACGCTGTCCTCGCTTGCGTAGCGTGTGGCGTTGTCCAGCAGCAGCTCAACAACCTGCGCCACTGCCGCGGCATCGGCATGGGCCCGCACGCCACTCGCAATCGACGTCGACAGACGCTTGCCGCGCGAAACCGCCACCGACTCAAACGGCGCCGCCGCCTTGTCCACAGTCTCCGAAAGATCGATCGATGTCATAGTAAAGCCCGCCGAGCCCTCGTCCATGCGAGCCAAAAATACCAGACGCTCCGTGAGCGCCGTCAACCGTGCAACCTGTTCGTGAATGCTCTGCGTCCACTCGCTCTCGCCGCTCTCAATTTCCTGTACCTCGTTAGCGGCGTCGATCACGGCCAACGGCGTCTTGATCTCGTGGCTTGCATCGGTAATAAAGCGCTTTTGCTTGCTGTAGCTCTCGACCATCGGTCGAATCACCGCGCCCGAGGCACCCGCCACAATTGCCAGCACCGCCAGCCAGCCAATGCAACTGATTGCCACGCTCGCGCTCAAAAACGAATGAAAGCTTGCAAGCTCACGCGAGCAGTCCACGAACACATAGGTGGTCTCGTCGCCCTGAACCGTAACCGTATAGCGGTAGTTACCAGAAAAGCCCGAGGTCCAACCCTTGGAATATAGTCCTGCAGCGATGCGTGCAGCACGCTTGGCGCCCACCGCGGCAATGCGGGCCGTGTTGACATCGGTCACCCGTCCGGCGGCAATCGTCACCGTAAAGTAGCGCGTGTCGAAGGGAGACTCCGCCGTCATGCCTTCAAAATGCCCGTCGCGAATGGCCGCCCGGTTACCGGTAGCAACCTTGCCGGCAACCGCATCCTGACCGGGACCGGTCTTAGGCTCGTCCTCCCCATCAATGCCATCCTTGCCTGCCAAGATATAGTCCAGGCGAGCATCGGCCATCTTGCAGATATGCGAGTAGTTGACGACGTTGATGCCGACAATAATGAGCGTAAGCACGACGGTCACGGCACCCATGGCAACCAAGATGAACTTGCGACGCAGGCGGCGACCCATTGCACTGGCAGCATCGGCGCGCTCCGGATTGCCCGAGTCCGCGCCCATGCCGAACTTTGCCGCCATGCGCTTCCACCACGCGCTCGCGCTCACGCTTATTCGCCTTCCTCGACAACCTCGAGCGAATAGCCCTGGTTGCGCGATGCGCGAATGGCCACGTCGGCACCAAGCGCCGTCAGCTTTTTACGCAGGTATGAGATGTAGACCCACACCACGTTGGCACCTTCGGGCGCGTCCTCGCCCCAAACCTCGAGCATCAGACGCTCGGTGGGCATGCGCGTCCCGGCGTTACGCATAAAGAGCTCCATAAGCTGAAACTCACGATTGGCTAGGTGTTCCTCGCCCAAGGGACCCACAAGCGTGCAAGCCGCCGTGTCGAGGCGCACGTTGCCCACGCTGAGCGTCGTGGCGTCAATTGCCGTCGCGGCACGCGTCATGGCACGGATGCGCGCGAGCAGCTCCTTGGCGGCAAACGGCTTAGTCAGATAGTCGTTGGCGCCGGCATCCAGGCCCTCGACCTTATCGGACACCTCGCTTTTTGCCGTGAGCATGATGATGGGCAGGCGTTTACCGGCTTCACGCGCGCGTTTGAGCACCTCGATGCCATCCATGCCGGGCATCATGATATCTAGGATTGCGGCGTCATAGTCGTTGGCGAGCAGATATTCGAGCGCCGTCAGACCATCGAGCGCGGTGTCGACCTCGTAGTCGCTATGTTGAAGAATCGCGGTAAGGGCGCGGGAGAGGCCGGGTTCGTCCTCGGCAAGCATCAGCTTCACAGTTGCTCCTTTGGCGCATGGAAATACAGGTTTCGATACTGCCGATGATAGCGCACCGAAAGCTGCCTTAGCGCAGCCTTAGCCGCTCAACCTGCATGTTTTTAAAAACGCTGGATAAGGCTTAGCCAAACTTAAGGCGCACATGCCGAGCGCCCGGACGCATACCGCCCGCGGTAGAACAGCTTTGTCACGAGGACAGCCATACCACCTCGCGACGGCATGTCGAGACCATGCCATCCCCTTTGATGCGGGAGCCGCCAACGCGGGCGGCTCCGCGCCTATCCGATTGGAGAACACTATGGGCAGCTTGTTCAACCGCAATACCGACGGTGTCACCGGCAGCGAGAGCGCCGAGCCCAATACGGCATCCCAACACGCAGCGAGCGATGTGCCTGCCACGGTCGTCAATCCGCTCTATGCGGGAGAGTCTGCTGGAGAGCACGCCATGTCCGCCGGCACGTCGGCGCCCGCTCCCGATACCCGCGCATATGTCGCCGAACCCGCCCCACAGCAGACGGTCTCCACCAAAGAGCACGACGACAAACAGCTCAGTCGCGCCGCCAACCTGCTCCTAGTCGCAACGCTTGCCGCCGTTTGTGGTCTCGCTGGCGGGCTTGCAGGTGGTGCCATCATGAGCACCGCGACCGGCGGATCGGCTCAGGCCGCACAGGGTGGCATGGGTGGCGGCCAGGGCGGCATGCAGAGCGGCGGGGCACCGAGCGCGGATGGCGTTACAAATAGCAGCGGCGATGGTGCCTCGGATGGTAGCGCTCCGAGTGGGCAGGAGCCCACGGGCACACCCGACGCGAGCGGTTCTGTCGATGGCTCGACCGATAGCAGCTCAACCGACGCCCCGGGCGATGCGCCTGCGGGCACGAGTGCCGACGACGGCACCTCGCAGACTTCCCTTTCCGCCTAGCCGCCTGAACAGAAAGGCACGATTATGACTAAGCCCGACATCATCGCGCAGGACACCCGCACCGTACCTGTAACTACGCAAAACCGCCCCGCGCCCGCAACCGCTCAACCACATGCTTCAGCGGCAACGGCACAGACCATCCAAAGCGAGCCCTCCCCTTCATCCATCCTCACCTGCGGCGAGCCGCGCGAAGTCGACTGCGACTTTGTCATCCCCGTCTTTAACGAGCAGGCCGAGCTCGGCTCCTCAATCATGCTGCTGATGGATCAGCTGCGCCAGATTTCGCTTCATGCCAAGTCGTTTACCTGGCAGATTGTGATTGCCGACAACGCCAGCAGCGACAAGACTTGGGAACTCGCCCGCATCCTCGCCTGCAAGTTTCCCTTTACACTCCGTGCCATCCGCATTCCCCAAAAGGGTCGCGGTCGTGCGCTCAAAATCGCATGGAGCACGTCCAAGGCCCGCGTGCGCGCCTATATGGATGTCGACCTCTCCACCGATATTCGGCAGATTCCCGAGCTTGTCGGCCCCATTCTGGACGGACGCGCCGACGTTTGCTTTGGCTCACGCCTGCTGCCAGCGTCGCGTGTGGAACGCTGTGTCAAACGCGAGCTTATCTCACGCTCGTATAACCGCATGCTGCAGAGCTACCTGAGCGTGCATTTTCACGATGCACAGTGCGGATTTAAGGCGATTTCTGCCGAGGCCGCAGACACACTGCTGCCGCTCATCCAGGACAACGAATGGTTCTTCGATACCGAGCTTTTGGTCCTGGCCGAACGCATGGGCATCGCATCGTGCGAGTTTGCCGTGCGCTGGAAGGAGGACCCTGGCACGACCGTGCATATCGTCGACACGGTGCGCAAGGACCTTGCCGGCATGAAGCGACTTAAGGCGAGCGAGGGACAGACGTGCCCCTCGCAGCCCGACGCATATCGTTATCCCCTCAAGCAGGCGGCGGATGCCTGATGAGCTTTGATACCCTTCGCCGATCAGCACATGTCTCGCAGGGGGCGCGCTCTCTTCGCCGCGAGCTGTGCGCGTCCTCGGCTCCATCGCTCGCCCCCGCCCGCGGCCCGATCGACTGGATCGCCGTTGCGCTGCTCATGCTTGCAGCCACATTCGTCTTCTTTTGGAACCTGACTGCCTCGGGCTATGCCAACGAGTTTTACAGCGCCGCGGCGCAGGCGGGCTCCAAGAACTGGGAGGCTTTCCTGTGGGGCAGCTTGGATGCCGGCAACGCCATCACCGTCGATAAACCACCCGCATCCATCTGGCTCATGGCGCTTTCGGTGCGCCTGCTGGGCTTGAGCTCGTTTGCGATCCTGCTGCCGCAGGCGCTCATGGGCGTGGTATGCACTTATCTGTTGTATGCCACCGTGCGCCGCGTGTGGGGCAACGCCGCGGGCATCGTGGCAGGCATCGTGTTTATCACCACGCCCGTCGCGGCCCTCATGTTTCGCTTTAACAACCCCGATGCCCTGCTTATCTTGCTTATGCTGGGTGCCGCCGTCTGCGTATTACGTGGGCTCGAACTGCCGGCGGACCGCCATGGCAACCGCGTACGCACCCGTTGGTACGCCGTGGCCGGGCTGTTGATCGGCTTAGGCCTTTTGACCAAACAGTTCCAAGTGCTTTTGGTGCTCCCCAGCTTTGGCCTGGCGATGTTGCTGCTTTCGCCCACGACCTGGCCGCGCCGCCTGCTTGACGCTGTCGTGGCACTCGGTGCCATGGTTGTCGGCGCCGGCTGGTGGGTAGCGCTCACCGTGCTAGTGCCGAGCGGCTCGCGCCCCTACTTTGGCGGCTCACAAACCGACTCGTTTATCGAACTTACCTTTAGCTACAACGGCCTGGGGCGCCTGACCGGCAACGAAACCGGTTCGGTCATCCCCGGAGCGTCCGAGGCGCTCAACGGCGCCAGCCAGGGCGGCATGTGGGGCGAAACTGGCCTGTTCCGTCTGTGGACGAGCGACTTTGGCGACCAGATCACCTGGCTCGCCCCCATCGCCTTCGCTGCCATTATTCTCGGCCTTATCGCCGCCACGCCCGCCAAAAAGGGACAGGTTTATTTTGGCAGGTTTTATCTGGACAAACGTGGGGGTGAGGCCGGTCTGGACACCGTTGCACGCATCCGCCGCGCTCAGGTTGTCATCTTTGGCGCCTGGCTTGTCGTGACATGGCTCGTTTTTAGCTTTATGGCCGGCATCTTCCACGCCTACTACACCGTGGCGCTCTCCCCCGCCATCGCGGTACTGGTCGCCATATGCGGCGCCAGCCTGCTTGCGCTGCACGACCGCCCCTGGATGCCGGGTGTCGCAGGATTCTTGATTGCCGTGACAAGCGCTTGGGACATGGCGCTGATATTACGCTCCGGCAGCTTTGCCTGTCTGGGCGTCTGCATCGGCGTGATTGGCGTGGTGGCAGGACTTGCACTCTGCATCATCGGCTTTTGGATACAGGATCGCTTGCCCGCGACATGGCCTTTGGCTCTGAAACACGGCGCCCGCGGCGTTGCGGCGATTGGCATCGTTGCCCTCTTAGCTGGGCCGATTGTTTGGACCGCCTGCACGATTTCGACCGGGCACACTGGCTCAATCGTCACGGCAGGACCCGGCGGCAGCATGGGCGGTGGCCCCGGCGGTGGTGGCCCCGGCGGCAACAGAGCGCAGGATGACGCCGACGGAACCGCGGCCGACGGTTCGTCCAGCGAAAGAGTCCCGGGCGGCGGCAACGGAGCTATGCCCGACGGCGGGTCTGGCCTGATCGGCGGCACGTCCGCCAACGACAGCCTGGTCGAGCTGCTCACACAAAATGCCAGTGGTTACCGCTGGGCAGCAGCGACCACGGGATCGCAAAACGCTGCGAGCTACCAGCTGGCAAGCGAGCTTCCCGTCATGGCCATCGGTGGCTTTAACGGATCGGATCCCGCGCCCACGCTCGATGAGTTCAAGGTCTACGTTGCCCAAGGCCTCATCCGCTACTACATCGCAAGCGGCGGCATGGGTGACGGTATGGGCGGCTCGAGCGCTGCAAGCGAGATCGCCGAATGGGTCGCTCAAAACTACACGGCCCAGACCATCGGCAACACAACCGTCTACGACCTGCAAGAGCAATAGGGGTTTCCTGCCGTTAAACAAAAGGCGCCGCGAAAGGACAGCGACTCGTCCCTTCGCGGCGCCTTCGTCATGCAAAGTGCCCTGGCGCTATTCCTCGTACGCGCCCTCGAGCCGAAGCAGCCACTCCTTGCGGTCAAGCCCGCCGGCATATCCGTTAAGCGAGCCGTCGGCGGCAACCACGCGATGGCACGGCACAATGATCGAAATAGGATTCCGCGCGACCGCGGCCCCCACGGCACGGGGAGACACAACAGGTGCTTCGTTTCCCGGTACACGATGTCGAGCCGCAACACGCTGGGCGATCTCACCATACGTAGCGACCTCGCCACGCGGGATAGAAAGCAGCTCAAACCAAACCTCACGCTGAAACGCCGTGCCAATCATATGCAACGGCGGCGTAAACCGAGGCTCCTGCCCCGCAAAATAAGCATTCAGCCAAGCCCAAGAACGCTCAAGCACCGAAGAAGCCGCGCCATTTGCCGGACTCACCGAAGACATCCCACCGGTACCAGAAACCGCATCGGCGCCTTCAACATGTTCGGGATCTTCTTTGAGAAGCGTGGAGCCAAAGTGCTCCTGCCCCTCAAACCAAAGCCCCGTCAAACCGCGGCCATCAGCGGCAAGCAGGATTTCGCCCAAAGGCGAAGCAAACGTCGTCGTGACCACCAGCGGCTCCTTTCAAAACTCCGCAACATAATACCGCGAATTGTGCAGACAACCCCAATCGGCCCCAAAGTCACCCAAGGCAGCAGGCGCGCAGCGCCGCAGCTGCCGCACGACCCCAAAGTCCCCGCAGGCAGCAGGCGCAACGCGCCGCAGCTGCCGGCCGCGCCCCACAGTCCCCAAAGGCGGCAGGCGCGAAGCGCCGAGGCCGCCGCCGGGACCAGAGCCCGCAACGACCACGTGCCCTCACATCAGCCTAGCGGCCCCAACCAACAACAGCCCCATCGCAGGCCGCTCGCAACAGCATCACCGCAGGCGGGGGCCGGGCTTAGTTTTCAGAACACTCCGCAGACCAGTGTGGCGCCTTGTCCGCGGCTCCGAAGGAGCAGGACAAGGCGCCACACATGGTCGAGGACGTTCTGAAAACTAAGCCCGGCCCCCGCCGGACAGGTCACACTACTCGCAGAGCAGCTTAGCGATCTGGACGGCGTTGGTTGCCGCGCCCTTACGGATTTGGTCGCCGCAGCACCAGAAGGTGATGCCACGCGCGGCCTCGGGGTTCGAGATGTCGCGACGCACGCGACCGACCCAGATCAGGTCTTGGTCGGACGTATCCATCGGCATGGGGAAGCGATCGTGCGCATCCTCAGCGCTCATGTCGTCAACCAGTTTCACGCCCGGCGCGGCAGCCAGCGCAGCACGGGCCTCCTCGACCGTAATGTCGCGCTCGAACTCGAGCGTAATGCTCTCGGAGTGCGAGCGCAGCACGGGCACGCGCACGCAGGTGCAGTTCACGCGCAGCTCGGGCAGGTGCATGATCTTGCGGCCCTCGTTTTGCAGCTTCATCTCCTCGGAGGTAAAGCCCTCCTCCTTGACGCCGCCAATCTGCGGAATCAGGTTACTCGCGAGCTGGGCGGCAAATGCGCGCGGCTCGGGAATCTCCTCGCCACGGCCCAGAGCGGCCAGCTGAGCCTCGAGCTCGGCCATACCGGGAGCGCCAGCACCCGAAGCCGCCTGGTACGTCGAGACGATCATGCGCTTCACGCCGGCGAGCTGATGCAGCGGCCACGTGGGAACCAGGCCGATAATGGTCGCGCAGTTGGGGTTGGCGATCAGGCCGTGGTGCCACTTGATGTCGTCGGCATTGATCTCGGGCACGACCAGCGGTACCTCGGGATCCATACGGAAGGCATGGCTGTTGTCGACCACGACGGCGCCGCGCTTGACGGCCTCGGGCAGTAGCTCCTTCGCGATGTCGTCGCCGGCGGCTCCAAGCACAATGTCACAGCCCTCAAAGGCCTCGGGACAAGCCTCTTCGATCACGATCTGCTCGCCGCGGAACTCGACGGTCTTGCCCGCGGAGCGTGCACTTGCCAGCAGCTTGAGCTTGCCAACCGGGAACTCCTGCTCGTTGAGGCACTCGAGCATCTGGGTGCCCACGGCTCCCGTCGCGCCCAAAATAGCAACCGTGTACTGTTTCATGCTTCCCCCTTTAAAGGTTGTGGCTTTTGCCCGCACGCCAAGCAGGCCGATTATTGTTGCCAGTGTATACAAGAACGGGGCGGGCACGAAACCCGCCCCGTCGAAACGAAACCGAAACGAAACGCCCCGCCATAGATTTTTGAGGCAAGTCCAAAAATCTACTGGGATAGCAGCTACTTGTGGAGCGCGACCAGAGCGGGATCGACCGGCGCGGGAGCCTCCAGATCGGAGACCTTCACAATGCCGTTCTCGTCGGAGAAGGCGCGGTAAATGGTCTGAATCGCCAGATCAAAGTCCTTCTCCTCCACACCGATGATGATATTGATCTCGTCGCAGCTCTGCGAAATCATACGCACGCTCACGCCAGCCTGGCCAAGCATGCCAAACAGGTGGCCCGAGAT
The DNA here is from genome assembly GCF_028206795.1 of Collinsella aerofaciens. GTDB lineage: Bacteria > Actinomycetota > Coriobacteriia > Coriobacteriales > Coriobacteriaceae > Collinsella > Collinsella aerofaciens_AX. The sequence continues at coordinate 47,160 of NZ_JAQLFJ010000012.1, forward strand.
GCCGGCACGACCGCGCAGGTTACGGCCGACGGTCGCGATGAGCGCCAGACCCTCGACAACCTCGATCTCGAGCGGCTCGACCTCCTGCTGGATGTCGCCCACGAGTGAGTACAGCGAATCGTGCACATCCTGCTCCTGCACCACGGCGCCAAAGCGGTCGACGCCGGTGGGCATATGCTCGACGGAAACGTCATAGCGCTCGAAGACCGAAAGTGCACGGCGCATAAAGCCAACGCGGGGCTTGGTGCGGTCGCGGGCAACGTTGATGGCGACAAAGCCGCGCTTGCCGGTCACGCCGGTAATGATGGGCTCCGCCTCGCCCTCATCAGCCGTCTCGCTAATGATGGTACCGGGGTCCTGCGGCGCATTGGTGTTCTTGATGACCAGCGGAATACCCGCCTCGCGCACGGGGAACACGGCCTCCTCGTGCAGGACGCTTGCGCCCATGTACGAAAGCTCGCGCAGCTCCTCGTAGGTAACGCGCGCAATGGGCTGAGCCTCGGGAACAATACGCGGATCGGCAGAATAGAAGCCCGAGACGTCGGTCCAGTTCTCGTACAGGTCGGCGCCCAGGCACTTGGCCAAGATCGAGCCGGAAATATCGCCGCCGCCACGATCGAGCAGCTTGATCTGGCCCTCACGCGTCGCGCCGTAGAAACCGGGCATAACAAAGCCGCCCTGCTGACCGTACTCCTGCACCAGCTCAGAGGTGCGATTCATGCTGAGCGTACCGTCGTGATGGAACGCCACAACCGTCGCGGCGTCCAGGAACGGTAGGCCCAGGTACTCAGCCATCAGGCGAGCGGTAAAGTACTCGCCACGGCTCACAAGCTCCTCGGTGGAGTAGCCGCCCGAGCGGGCGCGCTCGGCAAAGGCCGCGAACTCCTCACGGATGGGATAGGTGAGCTCCAACTCATCAGCGATATCAAAATAGCGCTGGCCGATGTCCTCGAGCAGCTCCTCACACGACACGTGGTACTTAACGTGCGCATTGACCAGATAGAGCAGGTCGGTCACCTTGGTGTCACCCTTAAAACGGCGACCGCAGGCGGAAACCACCACAAAACGGCGAGCCGGGTCGGCATCGACGATGGCCTTGATCTTCTTGAAGTGTTCGGCGTCGGCGACCGACGAGCCACCAAACTTGGCAATCTTAATCATGGGCTGGAGGTTACCTTTCTAAAAAGCCTCTGCGAACCTATTTTGCACGCTCTGATACCATGGTTTCACCGATTGGGACCAAGGCATCCGAGGAGCAGTGTTATATGGGAACTTATCATAGTACACGAGGACGCACTTTATCGTGCTCAAGTAAGGTGGCAATCCGTACCGGCATCGCTCCCGACGGGGGTTTGTTTGTCTCGGACGAGCTCGGCACCCAGCAGGTCGATATCAGCTCGCTTGCAGATAAATCGTACTTTGAAATCGCTCAAGATGTGTTGGGAATGTTACTGAATGATTACACGGCCGAAGAAATTTCGGCGTGTGTCGACGAGGCATACCGCGGCACGTTCGCGAGTGAAGAGGTTACGCCGCTCGTCAAACTCGACGCTGCGCCGGGCGCTGACGTCCCTCAGACCTATGTGATGGAGCTCTTTGGCGGCCCCACAAGCGCCTTCAAAGACGTCGCCCTGCAGATGCTCCCCCGTCTGATGGCCCGCACTTCCGCCAAGGACGGCGGCGCCGAGCGCATCATGATCGTCACCGCCACGTCGGGCGACACGGGCAAGGCCGCACTCGCCGGTTTTGCCGACGCTCCGGGCACGGGCATCACCGTCTTTTATCCCGAGGGCAAAGTCAGCCGCGTGCAGAATCTGCAGATGTCCACGCAGGAGGGCGATAACGTCGCCGTCTGCGGCATCCGCGGCAACTTCGACGATGCCCAGAGTGCCGTCAAGCGCATCTTTGCCGATAAGAAGCTTGCCGAGCGTCTTGAGGCCGCCGGCACGGTGCTTTCGAGCGCCAACTCCATCAACGTCGGCCGCCTGGTGCCGCAGGTCGTCTACTACTTTGCCGCCTATGCGCAGCTGCTGCGCGCCGGCGCCATCGAGACCGGCGATGCCGTGGAGTTCTGCGTGCCAACCGGCAACTTTGGCGATATCCTGGCCGGCTACTACGCCAAGCGCATGGGTCTGCCCGTCGCCAAGTTCATCGTCGCGAGCGACAAGAACAACGTGCTTGCCGACTTCCTGACCACCGGCGTCTACGACCGCAACCGTCCGTTCTTCACGACCATCTCGCCGTCGATGGACATCCTTATTAGCTCCAACTTGGAGCGCATGCTCTACTTCCTGTCCGATGGCGACTGCGAGCTCGTTGCCGACCTTATGGAGCAGCTCGCCCGGACCGGTCGCTACGAGGTGCCCGCCGAGCTGCTGACCAAGATCCAGAGCGTGTTTGGCTGCGGCTGGGCTAGCGAGGACGAGGTCCGCGCCGCTATCAAGAACTGCTGGGACGCCAACGGCTACGTGATCGACCCGCACACCGCCTGCGGCTATCACGTCTTTGAGCAGGTCGCCCCCGCCGAGGGCGCTAAGGCTCGCGTGCTGCTTTCGACCGCCAGCCCCTACAAGTTCCCGCGCGCCTGCTGCGACGCCCTGGGCCTCGATGTTCCCGAGGATGATTTTGAGGCTATGCGTGTGCTCGAGCAGGCAACCAACACGGTTGCCCCGGTCCAGCTAGCCGAGCTCGAGTCCAAGCCCGTCCGCTTCGAAGACGTCTGCGACGTAGCCGACATGGCCAACTACGTAGAGCAGGCTGCAAAAAAGATGGCTACCAACTAAACCCCTTATAAGGCGCCGGCGAAAGCCGGCGCACCTTCTTTTATCAGATACCTACCGGGATGATGACGAACGTGCATAGCGTGCCTGGCTGTTTAGTTCGTCGCGAGTTCCGCACGCAAAGGAAAGCACTTAATGTGCTTTCCTTCTTGCGCAGGACTGCCCGAGCAGCGAACTAAACAGCCAGGCACGCCAGGAGGACTCACATGATCAAGATCACCGTCCCAGCAACAAGCGCCAACCTAGGCATTGGCTACGACACCCTCGGCATGGCCGTCAGCCTCTACTCGCACTTCACCTTCGAGCGCGCCGACAAACTCACCATCACGGGCTGCCCCGAGGAGTTCCAAAACGAGAATAACCTGGTCTATGCGAGCTTTGTCGATGCACTGGCCGCCTGGGGCGAGCCGGCTTTTCCCGTTGCCATCGACATTCAGACCGACGTGCCCGTCGCCCGCGGCCTGGGTTCCAGCTCCACCTGCGTCGTCGCCGGCATCATGGCTGCCGCCGCGTTGACGGGCCATACCGTCGACCGCGCCGAGCTCGTCCGCATTGCCACCGAGGTCGAGGGCCATCCCGATAACGTCGCCCCCGCTATCCTGGGCGGCGCCGTCTGCTCCTTTACACCGACTGATTCGCTCCCCCAGTGTCTGCGCTACGAGGTGAGCGATCGCTTACGTTTTATTACCGTGATTCCACCCTACGAGGTACATACGAGCGAGGCGCGCAAGGTCGTGCCGCAGGAGATTCCACTCTCCACCGCCGTATGGCAAATGGGCCGCATCGCCGGCATGACGCGCGGCCTGGAGACCGGCGACCTTGACCTGATTGCCGCCGCTAATGACGACCGCATTCAGGAGCCCTATCGTCGCCGCCTGATTCCCGACTACAACGCCGTGCGCGACACCTGCCTTAACGGCGGCGCTAAAACCATCTGGATTAGCGGCTCGGGCTCGACCCTCATGGCTGTGACCGACGACACCATCGTGGCAAAGTTCCTGCAGGTCAAGCTGCGCGAGCAGTTCCCCAAGTGCGACACGCATATCCTCACGTGCGACACGGAAGGCGCTCAAATCGAGTACCTGTAGACATCCTCCTCATATACCTGTCCGGGACGGTCGGGATATTCCCTCAAAATCGTCCTCGCGCATGAAGGCCCCTTGTCCTGCTCCTACGGAGCGACGGACAAGGGGCCTTCGCGCTGCGGAATGATTTTGAGGGAATATCCCGACCGTCCCTGCGCCTACCTTGCTGAGGATGTCTACAGGGACCCACGCTTTGAAGGGGCGCCAGGCTGATAGTTGATTTTTATTGGCAGGGGCTCTTGCTGGTAAGGGGCACTCACTAGAGGCAGGCCTCGGCGATGCGGCGCTTGAGTTCGTCGATGCCGGTACCGGTTTGGGAGCTTGTGATGATCACGTTCTCGGCAGGGACGTTGAGCTGCTTTTTGATGGCTGCTGCTTGGCGGGCCTGCTGGGTACGGCTGAGTTTGTCGGCCTTGGTGAGGCAGACGATAAAGTTGAACTCGTTGCCCTGCAGGTAATCGATCATGTCATGGTCGAGCTTACTGGGGTCGTGACGAATATCCACCAGCGATACGACCAGGTTAAAGCTGCGCTCGGAGTCGAAGAAGTCGCCGATAAGCTCAGCCCAGCGGTCGCGCTCGGCCTTGGAACGACGGGCGAAACCGTAGCCCGGCAGGTCCACAAAGTGCACGTCGTCGGCCTCGAAGAAATTGATGTTGCTCGTCTTGCCCGGCGTACTCGAAACCTTGACCAGGTTCTTGCGGCCAAAGAGTTTGTTCATGATAGACGACTTGCCCACATTGGAGCGGCCCACAAAGCTCACCTCGGGACAGGTGGGCTCGGGGATCTGCGAAACCTTGCCGTAGCTGGCAACAAACTTGGCAAGCTGATAGTTAATGGAATCGGCCATGGACACTCCTTGGTCGTAGGTTCTTACAAAACGGGCGTGCTATTGCGCGGCGGCGATACGACGAACGATGTCAAGCGTGATGCCGCTCGCGGTGCGAGCGTACTCGTCCAGATCGAACTCGCGCTCGCAAAACGCGTCATATGCCTCGTCACAATTATCGCTGATAGCGCGCAGTACCAGGCAATCGACACCATTCTTGGCCGCGATGTGCGCAATTGCCGCGCCCTCCATCTCGACGCAATCGGCATGCGTGGCCTCAATCGCAGCGTTACGCATGGCGTCACCCGTAACAAAGCGATCACCCGTGGCGATAGTGCCACACAGGAACTGCTTGGGGTCCTTCTCCGCAGAAGTCTCATCCGCCGAGGCATCCACAAATCCATGCTCGGCAAGCACGGCGGCGGCAACATCAGCCAACGCCGGTGTCGAGACAAACTCCTCGAGCCCCGGCGCCGACTCGGCGATGAGTGCCGTATCGGTATCCAGATAGCGCAGGCACTTGCCTATAACCACGTCGTTAATATGGAGTTTAGGGTTTAGGCCGCCCGCAATGCCCGAAAACACAACGGCCTGCGGGGCGTATTTGCTGATGAGATGCTGCGTTGCGGCAGCGGCGTTCACGGTCCCCATGCCTGCCGTCGTGGCGACTACTGTCAGACCCGAAAGCCCACCGTTCACAACAGTCAAGCCCGCCTCCTGCGACTCATGCGTGCCACTCAGCTCTTCCTTAATCTGCGCAACCTCTTTTTCGAGTGCGCCTATGATCGCGATGGTTGCCATGCCATCCCCCAAATCCGTGCAAATTGCTTATCCACGGTATGGTACCAGCATTTTGGCTCAACCGTGTCAGCACCAAGCCGTTAGGCCAGTACAGCTCGGGTATCATAAAGGGGCAAAAATGGCTTGTTAGCCGATGGCCGACCTGAGCTCCGCACGGCGCTTTTTCATACCGGCCATAACGGCATTGCGCAGCTCGGGCATGCGCGCGGTATCCATCTGAGGTACGCCCTCAAGCTTATAGGGAATGCCCAGTTGCTCGTACTTGACGACACCCATCGTGTGATACGGCAGCATTTCCAGGCCCACCACGTTGTGCCATGGAGCGATGAGGCGACCGAGCTTCTCGCACTCCTCCACCGTGTCGGTAATGCCCGGCACCACCACGTGGCGGATAACGACCTTGATCTTGCGACGTGCAAGTTCATCGCCGAACGCCAAGATGCGTGCGGGATCGCAACCGGTCAGCTTTTTATGCTCGACCGGGTCGGCATGCTTAATATCGAGCAGTACCATGTCGGTCTCGTTGAGCACGGCATCGAACTTCTCGGGGTGGTTGGGGTCAAATGCATAGCCACAGCTATCTAGGCAGGTATGTACACGGCCATCGGGGTTGTTATGCATAGCACGAAACAGATCGGCCAAAAACTCGGGCTGCAGGAGCGGCTCGCCGCCGGACACCGTAATGCCACCGCTGCGATAGAACTCGTGGTTACTCTGGAACTCATCCATCAGGTGTTCGACGGTCACCATGGTGCCGCCGTTGACCGACCAGGTATCGGGATTGTGGCAATACGCGCAGCGCATGGGACAGCCCTGAACAAACACCACAAAGCGGATGCCGGGTCCGTCGACCGTTCCCATCGTCTCGATCGAATGCACGCGGCCAAGGGCAAACGCAGAGTCCTCGGGACGAGCGTCCACACCCTCAAGCGTCATTTCTGCCATTCGCGCTACCTTGCCTCTCCTTGGATGCAACCAATTAAAATGCCAGAGTCATTCTAGCCCATGCGTTTGCGTTTAAACGTCTCGGACTAGAACGGCACGTTTTAATCTATCCCCCATCACCATGGCTGGGGGCTACGTCGAGATGTCAGGCTGAAGAACGCTCGCCTGCGGCCTTTACGCCTTAAGCGTGAGCACCGCACCGAAGGCGGTCGGGCCGCAATGGCTCGAGATGACGCCGCCGACCTGAGTCCAGGTAACGTCCTTAAAGCCCAGATCATGCGCATAGACCTCCATGTCATCGCGCAGCTCCTGGGAAAGGCCCACCGAATACGCCAGGCCAATGTGCGAGTAGTCAATCTCGCCCTTCGCAACCATGTGGTCAATAAAGGCGCGGGCGCACTTGAGCATAGAGCCGCGGAACTTCTTGGTCGCCACGAACTTGCCGCCCGTCACCTCAATGCAGGGCTTAATCTTGAGCAGATGGGCGCCAAGGAATGCGACGTTGGACAAGCGACCGCCCGCCTTAAGAAAGGCAAGATCGGTAGGAACAAAGCCCAGCAGCACGCGGTCCATGACGGAATTCGTAAATGCAAAGATCTCGTCGACGGTGGCATCGGGGTGAGCCTCGATGTATTTGGCGGTCTCGACGACAACGAGCGACTGGCCTACCGAGACAAAGCGCGTGTCCATAGAGAACACGTAGTCGCGACCCTTGGCGGCGATCTTCGATGATTGATGCGAGCAGGTCGTGGCCTCGGAATACGCGAGATGCAGAATAGTCGCATCGGGCTGCTCAGCGTGAATGCGGTCGTACACGTGAGCAAAATCCGCAGGCGCGCAGCCGCTGGTCTTGGGCATCACGCTAAACTCGTTGCAGCGCGAATAAATCTCGAGCGGATCGATCGAGCCGTCCTCGACGGTCTCGTCACCAATCGTGACATGCATGGGCACGCGCACGATGCCGTAGCGCTCGCAGAGCTCCGGCGTCACATCCGACCCAGACTCAACCACGATTACGTACTTGCCCATTATTATCACGACCCATCTCGACATTGGCTTTTCAATACATGGCACGCGCCGCCGCACTGTTGCACAACGGCGTCCAAGCGCCAAAGAGACGCCGCCCCTTGCACACAACAAAGGACAGCGTCTCCCTGGAAAACTCCGTGCTTATCTAGGATTCCACACGGTTTATTAAGGAGGGTTACTTATTCCACAAACGGTCGCTATATGCGGTAAGCGGTAGTTGGCCGCGACAACTGCGACACATTCCGTCCAGCAAATCCAATCGTGCTCCACGCACGGTTAATGCACGAGGCGGTAGAAATTCATCGATGCCGCACCCTCGGCGTGCAGCTCCATCGCCGGAACCGCCGGCGAATAGGTACGGCTCGTAAGTGCCGCCTCGCCGCCATTTGCAAAAATCTCGACCATCGTAGTGTCCGAAAGCACGCGCAGGTCGCGAAGCTCGCTGAGCTCGATCAACCTCTGGTCGCGCCCATAGCCTTCGTCACCCATGTCGAGGGTAAGCATCCCGTCTGCATAGCGCACAAAGACACCCTTGCGGATTTCGAGCTCGATCACCTGGGCGCCCTCACAGGAAACCACAAGATCAAACAGGCGGCCCGGCTCCTCAACGGTTTCACCGCCTGTCGCGCAAACGCAGTCGCCGCGCATCCTCTCAATCTCGTGCACCGGCTGCTGACAGAGCTTACCATCGCGCATGCTCAGTTTTCTCGGCACCGTCAACGCGCACTGCCACCCGCGTGCCACCGTCGGGCTTTTTGCCGTCGCATCGGGGCAACCCGACCACCCGATCATCAAACGCCGACCCGCAGCATCCTCAAAAGACTGCGGTGCGTAGAAATCAAAGCCGGCATCGACCATCGGGGGCATGCCCTGCCCGGCGATCTTAAAACTCGGCGCCTCCCAATCGGCCTCGATGGGAAACCACACGCACTGGTGCGGATTGCGGTAACGCCATCCATCGGCGGACACACCCTGCGGACAGCAAACGAGAATAAGCTCACCATCGAGCTCAAACAGATCGGGGCACTCCCACATAAAGCCAAACTTCTCGCCCAACTCAATGCGCGTCGCATAGCTCCAGTCCTCTAGATTGCTCGAGGTATAGACAAGCACGCAGCCGCGGTCGTCTTTCGTACGAGCGCCCAGAACCATGTAGTAGATACCATCGTGTTCAAGGATTTTGGGATCACGCACGTGCGTACCGATATCGTCGGGGTAATCGACCGGCCCAACAGCTATGCGCTTCTCGCCCAATTCGTCGGGGTTCTCGGCAACCACATGAATCTGGTTTTGCTCACGGCCCGTCAACACGTAGTCGTAATCATCGCGGTCAAAATGCTTGACGTTGCCGGTATAGAAGTAGTGAATCTTGCCGTCGTGTACAAAGGCAGAACCAGAATACGCTCCGCTCGAATCCAAATCGGAATCGGGGAACAGCACAGGGCCGCGATTCTCGTACGTCACAAAATCCTTTGTTGTCAGATGATTCCAAAGCACTGGACCGCCATGCGCAGCATCGAATGGATCGTATTGGTGATAGATGTGATACGTATCACCGATCTGCACCAAACCGTTGGGGTCGTTGAGCCAGCCAAGCTCAGGCTCCACATGGAACAGGAGCCTATCGGGGTCGGACGCGATGCGACCCGCCGTCTCATCCTGTCCGGCACGCCACTGCTCATAGTCCGCGCGTGTCACCTTATTTTTTTGATTAAACATCGCCGTTGACTTTCTCGTCTATGGGGAAGGACGCTCGACTCACACGAGTCGAACGCCCTTCCCCAAATGGACTTATCCTCAGATTACGCTGAACGGCTCAACTAGAAGCTGACATCAAAGCCAGCACCAGCGCCCTCTTCATCAGTGGTCGGCACGCCCTTTGCCTTGTTGTAGGCAAAGATCAAGACGATCGGCACGATAAAGGCGATGAGATTGCCAGCCACATACCACACGAGCGTCTCGGGCGTGACGATGAGCAGGCCAAGCACGCCGGTCAGACCCTGACCGATGGCGCGCACCTCAAAGAGCTTCACGAAGGCACCGCCGCAGCCTGCACCGATGCAAGCGCAGATGAACGGGATGATCGAGTAGCGCATGTTTGCAGCAAAGATTGCGGGCTCGGAGATACCGACCAGCGTCGGGATAAAGGACGACATGCAGATGTTGCGCTCTTTGGAATGCTTCTTGTGAATGAGGTACATGCCGATGGCGCCGCCGCCCTGGGCGATGATGGAAACCGACCAGATGGCCTGGATGTAGTTGAAGCCAGTCGTGGCAACGAGGTTTGCCTCGATACCCTGGATGAACTGATGCGTACCGGTAACGACGAGCGGCTGCAGGAATGCGGCAAAGACAAAGGCACCGAAGACGCCCATCCTGTTGTACAGGATATCGATTACGCCGGCGAGGACGTCGCCGATCAGGTTGCCGAGCGGGCCGAACACGGTGAACAGGGCGACGTTAGCAAGAATCAGGGTAACGGTCGGGACAAAGACGAACGAAACGACCTCGGGGATGTACTTCTGGGCAATCTTCTCGACCTTGGCCATAAACCAGGCAGTCAGGATTGCAGGGAACACGCCGCCCTGGAAAGCAACCATGGGAATGGAGAGCGGACCGAAGTTCCAGTACTCAGCACCCGTCGGGTCCATAACGAACGTGTTACGGTTCATAAGGCTCGGGTGAACCATGACGATACCGACGAGGATGCCCAGGATCGGGTTACCGCCAAAACGCTTGACCGCGCTGTACATAACCAGGACAGGTAGGTAGTCGAAGGTGGTGGCGATAATGGCAAAGAAGCTTGCGAGGTTCTTGAGGAACTCGCTGTGATCGGCGAGGCTGCCCTCCATGCCAAAGAGGCCGTTGGCAACGATCAGCGACTTAAGGCCGATGATGATAGCAGCGCCGACGAAAGCGGGAATGATGGGGATAAAGATGTCCGAGAATACCTTGAGGACCGAGAAGAACTTGCCCTTCTTGTCCGCCTCGGCGCCCTTGACCTCGGAAGCGCTGATCTCCTTAACGCCCGTCAGAGCCATAAACTCATCGTAAACCTTGTTGACGGTACCGGTACCGAAGATGATCATGAGCTGGCCGCTGTTGTACAGCACGCCCTTGACGCCATCGATGTTCTCGAGCTCGGCCTTGTTGTACTTGCTCGTATCCTTGAGCACCAGACGCAGACGCGTAACGCAATGCGTGGCGCCCTCGATGTTCTCCAGACCGCCGACGTTATCGACGACTTGCTGAGACACTACTTTGTAGTCCATGTTCCTCTCCATTCCTTTACGAAAGCATAAGACGTTTTGATGCCATTACAGAGACGCGATCGTTGCATTTGCGCACTTAAGCGTACCGTCGGTGACCGTCAGCGCCACACCCTGGCCCTGCTTATTGCAGAATCGAGCGTTAAGCGCAACATCATCGACAAAGATGGTCGCGATGTCGTCGTCGACGACCAGGCGCACATGATGAGTGCCCTCGCCCTTAAAGAACAACGGACGCTCGAGGCCCATGTTGTTGACCTGGAACCACGGATACTGGGGGGCCGCCGTAAACTCGAGCTTGCCCTCACGCAGGTTGGCGCGGAACTCATAGGCAAGACCGGACTCGGCGTCCTCGGCAAGCTTCACCGAGAAGCCGGCAGCGTCACCGGCGAGCTCGATGTCGGCATCGAGCATATAGGTGGAGCCGGCATCCGCGGCGAGCACCTGCTCGACCTTGCCCGACTCGCAGGAGAGCTCAAAGGCCTCGACTGCCTTAGCCTCGCCAAAGGCGCCAAGCATGCTATCAGGAAGCTTGGTGCCGAGCGTTCCGTCGGCACGCTGAACGATCTCGAGGGGCATAAAGGTGCCACCCCACAGGTAAGAGCTGGGGTCGCCGCCCTCGTCACGCGTAGGAACCCAACCAAAGAGAACGCGGCGCTCGCCGTCAAATGCGGTACGCGCGGCATAGTACGCGCGGCCATCGAAGGAATCGTCCGCAGGAGTGATCCAAGGACCGTTGATAGAGCGAGACATGCGGTAACGGGTCTTGTTGCCATCACTGTACTCGGAGAACACCAGATACCACCAGTCGCCCATCTTAAAGAGATCAGGCATCTCGAACATGGTGTACAGGCCCGGATTCCACCAGTCGCCCTGGAACTCCCAGGTATCCAGGTCCTTGGAGGTGAACTTGACCAGACGACCGGTCATCAGACGCTTGTCCTCGCCCACACGCGTGCCGAGGATGAGCATGTACTCTTCGTTCTCCTCATCCCAAAGCACAAAGGGATCGCGCCAGTTGCGGTCATCGTAACCCTCCTGGGGCGGAAGCAGCGTCTCGGCGATGTTCTTCTCCCACTTGACGGCGTCGTCACTCGTTGCGTGAAGAAGAACCTGCTTCATCAAGCGTGCCTTGACCTTATCGCGATTGCAACCAGTGTAGAGCGCATGGTACTTGTCGCCCACCTTAAACACCGTGCCGGCATAAACATACTGGTCGACTTCCTCGTCGCCGCCACGCTCAAGGCTCTCGCCAAAGTCTTTGTAATTGACGAAGTCCTTGGTTGTCGCGAGTGCCCAGCCAAACGGCTCTCCGAAAGGTCCGGGGTTTCGCGTGTCACGCTGATGATAGAGATAGAACGTGCCGTCCTCGCCGTACGGCATGATGTCGCCTACCCAAATTCCCTCAGGCTGGTAATACACCTTGTGCATCCGAGACTTCCTTTCTCACGAGATACTAACTCGGTACAACTGCAAGATATGTCAATCGTTTTCATATGTCAAACGTTTTCACACCAATACGTCTTTTCGCAGTTCCAGTCGTCGGCAAACGGTTGACATATGCCGGCGAACGGTCATCAGAGGTGTTTGAGGAATTCTTTTGGCACGGGATGAACTACGCGGTTTTACCCTCAATGAGTTCAACGGGGAGCTTGATATTCGATTCGGGCTTTTCGCCGTTAATAAGAGCAATGATGGATTGCGCCGCGAGCTCTCCGATGCGATCGATATCTTGGCGTACGGTTGTTAAGTCAGGCATAAACGTCATAGTGCGGCGGGCACCATCCGCGCCCACGACCTTAATATCGCCCGGAGCGCTCAAGCCGCGCTGCTTCATCACGTTAAGACAGATAGCCGCCATCGTGTCGTCTCCCGCAAAGATGCCGTCAATATCGGGGTTCTCATCGAGGATCTTCGCAACGACCGCGCTCTTTTCGTCGTCGGGCTTAACGAACTCGACCTCACGGACAAGCGCGGGCAAACCGGCCTGCTCAACAACATCGAGGTAGGCATCGGTACGCTTATTGGCAGGCATGCGCATGCGGCTATTGCTGCGCAGGCACAGGATGCGCGAACACCCGTCATCGATCAGGCGACGCGTGGCAAGTTCGCCGATACTATAGCTGTCGCTCGCAATCTGAACAGAGGCCTCGCCAAGGTCGCAGTCGATACCAACCAGACTCAAACCCATCTCGGCATACGCCTCGGCACCGATATTAAGCGAGTTGACAATGACGCCATCAACCATATTGCGCCGAAGCATATCGATATAAGAACGCTCAAGATCAGGTCGATTGGCACTATTGCACAGCAGCATCTTAAAACCGTTTTCGGCCAGGGTACGCTCAACGGCTTGAACCGCTTGTGCATGAAACGGGCTGCTGACATAGGGGACGATCATACCTATTAGATTCAGGCGACCGTTGAGCATGGCACGGGCGATATCGTTGGGCGTATAGTTGATGCGCTTCATCGCGGCATGGACCTTATCGCGGGTCTCTTGGCTAATATAGCCGCGATTATTAAGCACGCGAGATACCGTAGTAGGCGAAACCCCCGCCACCGCTGCAACTTCCTTGATGCCAGGCTTAGCTGAATCCTTAGAACGAGCGCCCTCGCGAGCCATAGCAACCTCCCCCATCAACATGTCATACGTTTACATACGAACAAAGCATACCCCAACAACAGCGGGAAGACGGTAACAGCACAAGTAAGTAAACGACTCATCCAAATAATTAGGAGAGTTCCGCCTAAAGGGTGACTCCAAAGGACCCCACATGGCCGGTTTTGGGTTATTTTCCAAAACATCCCGCAGGACGCAAAGAGGCTCCGCCGCGCAACGCGCGCAGCGGAGCCTCTTTGCATGTCCGAGGACGTTTTGGGAAATAACCCAAAACCGGCCCCAGTAATCCTACAGGAGTTGAACCCTTTAGAACTTGTCGTGGAAGGTACGCGCAATGACCTCGTCCTGCTGCTCCTTGGTGAGCGTGTGGAAGTTCACGGCATAGCCGGAAACGCGGATGGTCAGCTGCGGGTACTTCTCGGGGTGAGCCTGAGCGTCGAGCAGCGTCTCACGGTTGAAGACGTTGATGTTCAGGTGGTGGCCACCCTTCTCAGCGTAAGCGTCGAGCATGTGGACCAGGTTATCGGCCTGAGTCTCGGAAACTTCAGAAACCTTCATAATGTGTCTCCTTCGATTAATAGGCGCCGGCCGAAACCGGCGCGCTAATCAGTAATCGTTATTGTTAGTATAGCACTAACAATAGTTACTCGCCCAGCTGATCAAGGTCGATATCGCCAAAGAACACCTGGTCCTCCTTGCCGAGCGCACTCGGGATGATGGAGAAGGTGTTGGAGATGCCGTCCTGAGCATCGCGGAACGGGAGCTTGGAAACCGAAGACAGCGAAGCGATGGCGCCGTGGCTATCGCGCTTGTGCATGGGGTTAGCACCCGGGGCGAACGGCTGGCCAGCCTTGCGGCCGTCGGGCGTGGAGCCGGTCTTCTTACCGTACACGACGTTGGAGGTAATGGTCAGAACCGAGGTCGTGGGCACGGAGTTGCGATAGGTGTCGTTCATGCGGATGTACTCCATGAACTGGTGCACAACGTCGTGAGCGATCTGGTCGACGCGGTCGTCGTCGTTACCGTACTTGGGGAACTCGCCCTCGGTCTCGAAGTCGACGATGATGCCGTTCTCATCACGGACGGGGTGGACCTTGGCGTACTTGATGGCGGACAGGGAGTCGGCCACGACGGAAAGGCCAGCGATGCCCGTAGCGAACCAGCGGTGCACGTGCTTGTCGTGCAGAGCCATCTGGATGCGCTCGTAGCAGTACTTGTCGTGCATGTAGTGAATGATGTTCAGCGAGTTGACGTACACGCCAGCAAGCCACTTCATCATGTCGTTGTACTTGGCCACAACGTCGTCGTAATCGAGCGTATCGCCCTCAACGGCGCGGTACTTGGGGCCGACCTGCTTCTTGGAGACCTCGTCAACACCGCCGTTGAGTGCGTACAGCAGGCACTTGGCCAGGTTGGCGCGGGCGCCGAAGAACTGCATCTCCTTGCCAATGCGCATGGAGGACACGCAGCAGGCAATGCCGTAGTCGTCGCCATGATAGACACGCATGAGGTCGTCGTTCTCGTACTGGATCGAGGAGCTGGCGACAGAAGTCTTGGCGCAGAACTTCTTGAAGTTCTCGGGCAGACGGGTCGACCACAGAACGGTCATGTTGGGCTCGGGGCTGGTGCCCATGTTCTCGAGCGTGTGCAGGTAGCGGTAGCTCATCTTGGTAACGAGCGTACGGCCGTCAACACCCATGCCGCCGATGGACTCGGTGACCCACTGCGGATCGCCGGTGAACAGGGCCTGGTACTCGGGGGTACGGGCAAACTTGACCATGCGGAGCTTCATGATGAAGTGATCCACGAACTCCTGGATCTGCTCCTCGGTGAAGGTACCGTTGGCAAGGTCGCGCTCAGCGTAGATGTCGATGAACGTAGAGGTACGGCCGATGGACATAGCGGCGCCGTTCTGCTCCTTGACGGCAGCGAGGTAGGCGAAGTACATCCACTGGATGGCCTCCTGCGTGTTGGTAGCAGGGTTGGAAATGTCGAAACCATAGGTCTCAGCCATCATCTTGAGCTCGCCGAGGGCGCGGATCTGCTCCTGCAGCTCCTCACGGTCGCGGATGTTGTCGGCGGTCATGACCGTCGGGGTGGAAGCCTTCTGGGCCTCCTTGTCCTTGATCAGGTAGTCGACGCCGTACAGGGCAACACGACGGTAGTCGCCGATGATGCGGCCGCGGCCATAGCCATCGGGCAGACCGGTGATGATGTGAGCCGAGCGGCAAGCACGCATCTCGGGGGTGTAAACATCGAAGACGCCGGCGTTGTGGGTCTTGCGCTCGAAGGTGTAGCGCTCGACAACGTTCTCGTCGACCTTGTAGCCGTGCTGGCTGGCAGCCTGGCAAGCGATGCGGATACCGCCGTTGACGTGCAGAGCGCGCTTGAGCGGCTTGTCAGTCTGGAGACCGACGATGGTCTCCTTCTCGCGGTGGGCGTTATCGATGTAGCCAGCGGGGTGGCTCACGATACCCGTGACGGTCTTGGTGTCCATATCGAGGACACCGCCCTGCTCGCGCTCCTTAAGCAGCAGGTCGAGAACCTCGCCCCACAGCTCCTTGGTACGCTCGGTCGGGCCGGCGAGGAACGACTCGTCGCCCTCATAGGGGGTGTAGTTCTTCTGGATGAAGTCTCGGACGTCAACCTCTCCCGTCCAAATGCCTTCTTTGAAGCCTTCCCATGCCTCCTGCATTGTGTAACCACGCTCCTAGTTACGTGTAATGCGGCGCTCTCTCACACCGCTGCTTATTGAATTCTTGAATTTTCGGTTTGCACTACCGGCTTCTTCCGTTCTTCATCACACGTTGGTGCAGGGAAAAACGTTTGTCCACCTTGGAACTGCAACCCAAAACCCAAGATTTCACCCGTTTGAGAAGGATAACATAGCGACCCTCTCCATCTGGGCTGTTATATGTTTCTTTTTTTATATCATAAGGGCGTTTTTTACAAACCCGCAGGAAATGCGAGCGCGAACAACTACCGTTCACCGATTTGTATGTTATTTTTCCTTGCCTTTGTACGACGTTCGCTCTAGCTGTTATGCCAGCTTTAGCAGGGTAAAGTGTCACAGAGACCCTACAGAAACTGCAGGGCGGCCACAGGATCCCCCGTGGCCGCCCTATGGCGTGACTAGTTTTTAGCTTTGATTGTCGCTTGGCATTAGGCGGCTGCGGAGGCCTTGTCGGTCGTTGCCTTGCTGTGACCCTGGCCCTCAAAATGCTTGTAGCACCAGCTGGTGACCAGCGGGGTCAAAATAGCCGTCACGATTGCGCAGGCAGCAACCTGTGCCGTAGCCGTCGCGAGCACGGCGCCGCCGTACATGGCCCCGTTGACGCTTGCCATGGCAGCAGGCGTGGCCACATTGGCTCCGGCGCAGCTCGAAATGGCCGCACCTGCGACACCCGTACCGCCCGTGAGCTTATCGACCGCGATGACGGGAATTGCAAAGATCACCGAGCAGATCACGCCGAGCAGAATACCGGGAAGACCGCCATTAATGAGCTGGCCAAAGGTCATGGTCGAGCCCATGGCAAAGAAGACGAGCACGATGACGGCGGAAAGTGCCGGCGCCATCATCTTCTTAAAGCTGGGGAAGAGGTTGCCCAGAATAATGCCGACAACGATCGGCAGGATGGCGCCCACGAGCGACCAGCCGATCGGAGCCTGGCCGGCAGCGCCGAGCACGATCATCGTGACCGGAGGGCCGACAACCAGCGTGGTGATGGCGACAGCGCCACGCTCGGCCTCATTGCCCATGGTGCCCATCAGACCAGCGTACATAGCGTTGTTGGCGCCGGTGCAAGCCGCCAGCATCACCATGGCAGAGATGCCAAACAGGTTGTCGTTGAACACATAAAGGATGAGCAGCGACACGGCAACGACCACGATTTGCTTGACGGCGATGATGATGGCACCGCGGGCAGCGGCGGCAGGAGCACTCTTAAACGAAATCGTCGTACCGACGATAAGCAAAAAAGCGCCCACGAGCGGGCCTGCACCCTGCTGGGTCATGCCAAGCGTAAAGCTGCCGAGCGTTTTGAACAGGTCAGGGAACAGCGTGTTGAGCAGGCAGCCCAACAAAAGCGGCACCAAAATATTGGCACCCGGGATGGAGGACATCTTAAAGAACGGCTCCTTTGCCGCCGGCGCCTCCACCGCAGTCGATTCACTCATATATATCTCCTTTGGATGCATGCGATTCGTAGCCGCACGCGCCTATATCAGAAAGAAGGCGACGGTCCCGAGTCGCAGGAGCCGTCGCCGAACAATCGTCGTGGGGTATTACCCGTCCAGGACGATGCCGCCGTCGCAGTCACCGATCTCGCCGTTCACGAAGCTGGCGAGGTCGGAAGCGAAGAACAGCACCATCTGCGCAGGCTCGCTGGCCTGGGCGGCGCGGCCCAGAGGAATACCGTTGATGATGCGCTGAGAGTTCTCGTCAGAGAGAATCGAGGTCATATCGGTCAACGTGAGCGACGGGCACACGGCGTTGCAGCGGACGCCGAACTTGCCGCCTTCCTTGGCGACTGCCTTGGTTAGACCGTTGACGCCGGCCTTGGAGCTCGCGTAGGCCGCGGTGCCGAGCAGGCCGCCGCCGATCTTGCCGGCAACAGAGCTCACGTTGACGATAGTGCCGGCATGGGCCGCCTTAAAGTGCGGGTACACGGCATTCATCATGGTGAAGGTACCGTTGAGGTTGATGTCGATGGTGCGACGCCACTCGGTGTCATCGATCTCGTCGAACTTCTTGGTGCTGATGACGCCAGCGCAGTTGATCAGGATGTTGGTTTGCGGCAGGTCCGTAAAAATCTGCTCGACAGTCTCGCGCGCCTTGGGTGCATCGGCGACATCGAGCTGGTAGAACTTGTTGCCCTCGCCAAGCTCGGCCACCGCGGCCTCGCCCTTAGCAGCGTTCCTTGCGATGAGCGCGACGTGTCCGCCGCCCGCAACGATGCCCTTGGCAATCTCGAGGCCAATGCCCTGAGTGCCACCGGTAACGATCGCGGTTTTGCCCGTGAAGTCAAATGCCATGACTCCAACCCCCTTGATTCAGGTGTCTCCTTGCGGGAAGTTGGAGCATCGCACGTGGCGATAAATGAGTCCCAGTCGTCATGGTGGTGACAACCCCTCGCCTAACCGCGGGCATAATAGTTCTTTGAAACGCTTCAGCGATTGAATTTTTTACTCTTTATGCGCTCTTTATATTGCCCACTGCATGAGACCCGAATACGCGGGTATCATCTTTCACCGAAAATAGTTTCTAGTGTTAGGGGTTTTCGGTGGAAGATACCGATTTCCATGAGCTTGGGCGTCAGCTCTTTACCGAGTTTGGCAGCATGCACCAGCGCGTTTCGCGCTTTGCCGACCAGGCTCTGGGTGGCGAGATGGCCGTCATGCGCGCCCTCATGCGCGCCGGCGGCTCGCTCACGCCGAGCGAACTCGCCGATCGTGCCTGGGTCTCGAGCGCCCGTATCGCCAATATCCTGCGCGCCCTCGAGGCCAAGGGTTGGGTCGAGCGCGAGCACTCAAAGACCGACCGTCGTCGCGTACACGTCACGGTGACCGACAAGGGATTCCAGGTCATCGAAATCAAACGCCGGGAATTCGAGGACCGCACCGCGGCCTTCCTCGAGCAGCTCGGCGAAACAGATACCCAGGAGATGGTGCGCCTTCTAAGACGTGCCAACGAAATTATCGACCGCAATCAAGAAAGGAGAGATGCCGAGTGAGGATTCTCAAGCTCTTTAAAAAACATATCCTGGCACTGTTCGCAGCTATCGTACTTATCGTAATCAGCTGCAACGCCGATCTGGCGCTGCCTACCTATATGAGCGACATCGTCGACGTGGGTGTGCAGCAAGGCGGCATCGCGTCGCCCGTGCCCGACACCATCCGTGCCGAATCGCTCGACGACCTCGAACTCTTTATGAGCACCAAAGACGCCAAGTCTGTGGAGGCCGTGTTTAGCAAGGCGGACAATAACGGCATTCGAACGTACAAGGGCACCGAGGAGGAGCGCGCCGACGGCGGCAAGATTGCCGACATCATGAGTCTGCCCGAGACTGTCGTCCTTTCGTTCAACCAGGGTATTGACGCCAACTCCATGGGCGACATGATGGGCACGTCCGGTGAAAAAGACAACAGCGGCGCCCAGGCCATGCCCACGCCCGAGCAGACGGCGGCGATGACGCCCGAGCAACTCGCCGAGATGCAGCAGAAGGCCGCAGCGGCGCAGAGCATGCAAAAGCAGATTGATGCCGACGGCGGCAAGATCACCATGAAGAGTATGCGCCTAGGTGTCAAGGGCGGTCTGGTAGACCAAAGCAAGCTCGTCGAGGGCGCCAACGATATGGCGGACAAAATGGGCTCCATGTCGGGCTCCATCGTGACCCAACGCGCCGTGAGCTATGTGCAAGACGAGTACAAGGCGCAGGGCATCGACCCCGCCGACGTGCAGAACGCCTACCTGGGCCGCATGGCGACCACGATGTTTGGTCTGTGCCTGATCTCGCTCGTCGCCACCATCCTGACCGGTGCCGTGGCCTCGCGCACCGCCTGCTCCATCGCCCGCGACCTGCGCCGCGAGACCTTCAACAAGGTTATGCACTTCTCGCCGGCCGAGGTGGGCAAGTTTAGCCAGGCCTCGCTCATCACCCGCTGCACCAACGACATTCAGCAGATTCAGATGGCCGCAACCCTGTTTATCCGCATGTGTCTGATGGCCCCCGTCATGGGCATCGTCGCCGTCATGCGTGTCCTGGCCAACCACACCGGCCTGGAGTGGACCATCGCCGTGGCCATCATCGCGGTCTCGGCCGTCGTCGGCGTGCTTATGGGCCTCACCATGCCCAAGTTCAAAAAGATGCAGAGCTTTGTGGACCGCGTGAACCTTACCGCCCGCGAGCTGCTCGACGGCCTTATGCCCATCCGCTCGTTCAACCGCGAGGAGCATGAGCTCGAGCGTTTTGACAAGGCTTCGCTCGACCTGATGACCACGCAGCTCTACACCAACCGAGCCATGAGCTTTATGATGCCGCTCATGATGCTCGTCATGAACTGCATCACCGTGCTTATCGTCTGGTTTGGCGCGCAGGGCGTGTCCGACGGCGTGATGCAGGTCGGCAACATGATGGCGTTCATCTCCTACACTATGCAGATCGTCATGGCGTTTATGATCCTCACCATGGTTTCGGTCATCCTGCCCCGCGCCGAGGTCGCAGCTGAGCGCGTGGAAGAGGTCATCACCTGCCCCACGAGCATCAACGACCCTGCCTCGCCCAAACTGCCCGCAGCCAGCGCGCCGCGCGGTGAGCTCACCTTCCGCGACGTGAGCTTCCAGTACCCCGATGCCCGCGCCGATGTCATCAGCGGCGTGAACTTCACCACACATGCCGGTCAGATGCTCGGCATCATTGGCTCCACGGGCTCGGGCAAGTCCACGCTCGTGCAGCTGATTCCACGCTTGTACGACGTCACGGGCGGCAGCATTTCGCTCGACGGCATCGACGTGCGCGACATGACCCTTTCCGAGCTGCGCCGCCGCATCGGTTATATTCCGCAGCAGGGTCGTCTGTTCTCGGGCACCGTCGAGAGCAACCTCAAGTTTGCCGGCGACATGGTGAGCGATGATGACATGCGCCAGGCCGCGCGCATCGCACAGGCCGAGGACTTTATCGCCGAGCGTGAGGGCGGTTACGACTCCCCCATCAGCCAGGGCGGCTCCAATGTCTCGGGCGGTCAGCGCCAGCGCCTGGCCATCGCCCGCGCGTTGGCCAAAAAGCCCGAGGTCGTGGTGTTCGATGACTCGTTTAGTGCCCTCGACTACAAGACCGACGCGCGTCTACGCGAGGAGCTGGCCAAAAACGTTACCGACGCCGCGCTCGTGGTCGTGGCCCAGCGCATCGCGACCATCATGCACGCCGACCAGATCATCGTGCTCGACGACGGCCACGTAGTGGGCACCGGCACGCACGAGGAGCTGCTGCGCAGCTGCCCGGCGTACCTGGAGATCGCACAGTCGCAGCTTTCCGCCGAGGAGCTGGGGCTTACCCAAGAAGAAATTGCAGGCGTCATGGAAGGAGGCGAGCGCTAATGGCCGACGAGACCAAGACTCAGATTCCCAAGCCCACCCGCCAGCGCGGTCCCATGGGCCGCATGGGCGGCATGCGTCGCGGCGAAAAGGCCAAGGACTTTAAGGGCACCATGAGGCAGCTGCTCGGCTATATCGGCCAGCACAAGATTGCCGTGTTTGCCGCCGTCGCCTTTGCCGTGTGCTCGGTCATCTTTAACATTGTGGGACCCAAGGTGCTCGGCCAGGTTACGACCAAGCTGTTCGAAGGCCTGGTCGCCAAGGTCAACGGCACCGGCGATGTTGACTTTGATTGGATCGCCAAGACGCTCGGCTTTTTGCTCTGCCTGTACCTGGCGAGCTCTGCCTGCAGCCTGATCCAAGGCTGGCTCATGACCGGCGTCACGCAAAAGATTTGCTACCGCATGCGCAAGGAGATCGCCGCCAAGATTGCCGTCGTGCCGATGAGCTACTTCAACGGCCACAGCAAGGGCGACGTGCTCAGCCGCATCACTAACGATGTCGATACGCTCGGCCAGTCGCTCAACCAGAGCGTGACGCAGCTCATCACGTCGGTGACGCAGATTATCGGCGTGCTCGTCATGATGCTGTCGATCAGCCTGCCGCTCACCGGCGTTACCGTGCTCACGCTGCCGGCAGCCGCGATTATCCTGACCGTGATGATTCACTTCTCGCAGCCGTACTTCCGCGAGCAACAACAAGTCCTGGGCGCCGTCAACGGCATTATCGAGGAGGACTTTGCCGGCCAGAACGTTATTCAGGTGTTCGACCGCGCCGAGGCCTCAATCGAGGAGTTCGACCGTCAAAACGACCGTCTCTTTATTAGTGGCTGGCGCTCGCAGTTCCTATCGGGCCTGATGATGCCGCTTATGAGCTTGGTGGGCAACATGGGCTACGTGGGCGTTGTCGTGGTGGGCGCACAGCTCGCGCTGACCGGCAATGCCACGCCCGGCGACATCCAGAGCTTTATCCAGTACGTGCGCAACTTTACGCAACCCGTGCAGCAGCTGGGCAACGTGAGCAACACGATGCAGTCGATGGCCGCTGCCACCGAGCGCGTCTTTGAGTTCCTCGCCGCGCCCGAGGAGGAGCAGAAGGCCGACGCCCAGATTCCCGAGAAGCGCCCCGGCCACGTTGAGTTCGACCACGTCAAGTTTGGCTACACGCCCGACAAGACCATCATCCACGACTTTAGCTGCGAGGCGCAGCCCGGTCAGACCATCGCCATCGTCGGCCCCACCGGCGCTGGCAAGACCACGCTCATTAAGCTGCTGCAGCGCTTCTACGACGTGGACGGCGGCTCGCTGCGTGTCGAGGGCGTCGACGTGCGCGACTGGGATCGCGCGGCGCTGCGCGGCGAGTTTGCCATGGTGCTGCAGGATACCTGGCTGTTTAACGGCACCATCCGCGAGAACATCCGCTACGGACGTCCCGATGCGACTGACGCCGAGGTCGAGGCCGCTGCACGCGCCGCACGCTGCGACCACTTTATCCATACGCTCGCCGGCGGCTACGACTTTATGATCAATGAGGAGGGCACCAACCTCTCACAGGGCCAGCGCCAACTCGTGACCATCGCCCGCGCCATTTTGGCCGACCGTCCGGCGCTGATTTTGGACGAGGCGACTTCCAACGTCGATACCCGTACCGAGGAGCTTATTCAGCGCGCCATGGATGCGCTGATGCAGGGCCGCACGAGCTTTGTCATCGCGCATCGCCTGTCCACGATCCGCAACGCCGACGTGATCTTGGTGATTCGCGACGGCGACATCGTCGAGAAGGGCACGCACGACGAGCTGCTCGCCCAAGGCGGCTTCTACGCCGACCTGTACAATTCGCAGTTCGACGAAGCGGCGTAACAACCGGCGGCAAACAACCGCAATACCCAAAGAATGGGGGCGCAGGACAACCAGCGCCCCCATTTTTCGTTCTGCGGCCCTTGGACCGCATCCCCTGGAGCCGAATTGACGGTCCTTTCCAGCCCCTGTGGGCAAAAAATGGCAAATATGAGTACTGTTACCTTTTTAGTAACAGCCAAAACAGCCCCGTATGCTGCCCGCACGGCTTGCAAGCGCCCCTAAATTACTCAAATAGTTCTATAGCGGGCTTATATGTGTTAAGGTTAATGAACATATTTTCTGTTATGTCTATTATCTTATGCCGGCAATATGACACTACGATAGCAACAGTACTCATATTTGCCATTTTTTGCCCACAGGGTGTTTCCCGGGGAACCGGCGACAGTCTTTGGACTCCGCGCGACGCCATTCCCTCCCGGCGAGCACCAACGTTTGCCCAGATAAAACCTACCAAAATAAACCTGTCCCTTTTTGGCAGGTTTCGGGGTGACAAGGGACTTGCACTTTAGCTTGCGACAGCGGATAATGCCGAGCACTCGACAATACGCCTATTGCTCTTTCTATAGATTGAGGAGGCCCCTATGGCCATGGAATTCAAACGCAAGTTGCCGATCCCCATGGAGATCCGCGAGGAAATGCCGCTTTCTGCCGAGCTTTCCGGCAAAAAGCAAGCATTCGATGCCGAGGTCGCCAAAGTCTTTACCGGCGAGGATGCACGCAAGGTGCTCATCATCGGCCCGTGCTCTGCCGACCGCGAGGACTCGGTGCTTGAGTACATGAACCGCCTTGCCAAAACCGCCGAGGAGGTCAAGGACAAGCTCATCATCATTCCGCGCGTCTACACCAATAAGCCGCGCACCAAGGGCACCGGCTACAAGGGTCTTCTGCACAACCCCAACCCCGAGGCTCCCGACGACCTGCTCGAGGGCGTCAAGGCCATCCGCCACATGCACCTGCGCGTCATCGAGGAGACCGGCTTCTTTACCGCCGATGAGATGCTCTACCCGTCCAACTACCAATACCTCGTTGACCTGCTGAGCTATGTTGCCGTGGGCGCACGCTCGGTCGAGAACCAAGAGCATCGCCTGGTGTCGAGCGGCATTTCGGTACCCGTCGGCATGAAGAATCCCACTGCCGGCTCTACCACCGTTATGCTCAACTCCATTTACGCCGCGCAGGCGCACCAGAGCTTCATCTTCCGCAACTGGGAGGTCGAGTGCGACGGCAACCCGCTTGCGCACGCTGTCATGCGCGGCTACATCGGCCTCGACGGTCGCACCTACCCCAATTACCACTACGAGCACCTGGAGCGCCTGGCCGAGCGCTATACCGAGCACGCCGGCTATGCCAATCCGGCAGCGGTCATCGACTGCAACCACGACAACTCGGGCAAGCGTCCGCTGGAGCAGTATCGCATTTGCAAGGAGGTGCTCGACAGCTGCCGCCGCAACGAGTCAATCTCCAAGCTGGTCAAGGGCTTTATGATCGAGTCCTACCTGGAGGATGGCAACCAGCCGGTCGACGGCGGCGTCTTTGGTAAGTCGATCACCGACCCGTGCCTGGGCTGGGAAAAGACCGACTACCTCATCCACGAGATCGCGGAACGTATTTAGTTGCGCGGTTTTACCAAACCGCGCAATGACTCGACACTACAAACGTCCCTAAGCGGCAATCTGACGTTCAATCGTCGGTCGCGTACAAAAGTACGCTTCCCTCCTCTTTCACGTCACCTTGCTCGCTTAGGGACGTTTTCGCTGACGTGAGCTCAACCTGCGATAATTCCGAGCTGAACGAGTTACTCGCTGTAGCGGGTGGCGATGGCAGCTTGTACCATGCCGGCGCTCATGAGGTAGGTCACCAGGAAGTAGCCACCATAGGCTGCCAGGAAAATCGCACAGGTAAGACCCACGGTGCCGCCGATGCTCATGTTGCCAAACGTGCTCACCATCTCGATGATCACCTTAAGTGCCACAAAGGAGTGCGCCAGGCCCACTGCCAGCGGGAACAGGAAGAACACCGCTTGCTGCGCCATCACCGAATGACGAATCTGGCGGTCGTCACAGCCGATCTGTGCCAGCACACGATAGCTGCGGCTGCCGTCGGCCACATTGGAGAGCTGCTGGATCGACAGTATCGCCGCGCACGCAACGACCAGTACAAAGCCAATGTAGATGGCCAGATAGCTAATCATGCCGTTCATATGCGCCGCCTGCGTATACATCTCGGAGCGTGTGATGAAGATTCCCCATGACCCTGGCTCCTTGCCGTCAACGAGCAGATTGTCGAGCAAAGTGTATTTAATGCTCTCGTCTGCCTCGGTCGTATCCATCCCCTGTTTGTAATTAACGAGCAGGCTACTGGAATACGGCTGCAGATTAAGTTGGGACAACAGCTCGTCGGCAACGACGACGGTACCCGGATTACTGCCCATCGCCGAGTTGGCGATGGCCGCCGTGTCCTTGTCCGACTTATCGGTTGCGGGCTTGAGCTCATGCCCGCCCAAGGTGAGGGTATGGCCGCCGGCCATGTACTTGGTGTACAGGTCGCCCAGCTCACCGCCCATATCACACGTAAGCAGGTACTGGTCGCGGCCAATGCTCACCGGCTCCTCGCCCATCATCTGGCGCAGTTTGTTGTACTGGCTCGCCGGCGTCACAAACAGACCCATCGTATCGGCATTGCTACCCCCGAGCGCCTTGGGGAGCTTTTCGCCCATGGTCTTGCACATCTCACCCGCAGACACCGAAGGATTCGAACCGCCAAACGGGTAACTCAGATACGAATCGATCTGAACATGCTCACCGGCAACATCGGCGATATTGACCTTCTTGCCGGTCTCGTCGTTGTTGTCCGCCGACTTGCCCTTGCCGTGCCATGCGGAGTACAAATCGACCGTTGTATCGGCTAGCACCATGCGGTCGGCTTCAGACGGATTGACATATTCTTTGTAGTAGTCGAGCGTATCGGGCGTGTAATAGACATACGTCTGCGACATATCGGCCGGCGTATAGCGCTCCAGGTTTTCGTTCATCACATTGGCAATCGACATACCGCACGTCACCGAGGTGATGGCCAAAAACAGGAGCATCGCGATGACGCCCATCGAAAAGCACACCGTGTTGACCTTGGCCGCAAGCTGGCGCACGGTAAACATATTGAGGCCGCGCCAATACACGCTGCGCAGGCTCTGCAGCAGCTTGATGAGCATGCCCGAGAGTCCCCAGAACAGGGCAAAGGTGCCCACGGTAACCATAGCGGTCGTAATACCAAACTGGTTCATGGCCTCTTGCAGCTTGCTGTCCGTCGCGGTTAGCGGGAACCCATCACGTAGCAGACGGTAATAGGCCACGCCCACAAGCGCCACGCCCACGGCAAAGATGGCAATCGCGATCCAGGGGTTGCGTGTCTTGATGCTCTCGTTGCGACGCTCGGCACCCATAAGCTCGATAAGTTTGGTACGACGCACGGCGCGAAGGTTCAGCAGTAGCGTGAGCACAAACATTACGAGCATGCAGGCAAGGGTCAGATTGAACGCATGCACCGAGAAAAAGAAGTGGAAATTGGCGATTTGTGTCTTAAAGAGCGAGGCCGTAAAGAACGTCATGAGTTGGGAGAGTCCCACACCCAGCACAATGCCGGCGACAAAGGCCACGACCGACACTATCACGGTCTCGAGCGCCATGATCGTGGCGACGCGCCCACGCCCCATGCCGAGCACCTGGTACAGGCCAAACTCCTTCTTGCGGCGTTTCATGATGAAGTTATTGGCATACACCATCAAAAAGGCCATGACACCGGCCAAAAAGTACGTCAGGTCGCCGAGCATGCTGCCCATTACCTGCGCCAAGCCCTTTTCATCGATTCCGGCGATGTCGACCTGCATCGAGATGGTGTTAAAGGCATAGAAGACCGTGACGCCCAGGGTGAGCGTCAAAAGGTAGACGAGGTAGTCGCGGCCGGCGCGGCGAACGTTGCCCCAAGCGAGTTTACAGAGCATCGGAGCCCTCACCGCCCATCATGGCAACGACCTCCATAATGCGGTCGAAGAACTCTCGGCGGTCGGCGTCGCCGCGGCGCAGCTCGGTGAAGATCTTGCCGTCGCGGATAAACAGCACACGGCTCGTGTAGCTGGCAGCAAAGCTATCGTGCGTGACCATGAGCACGGTAGCGCGTAGGCGGCGGTTAAGGGCCTCCAGGCTCTCGAGCAGCAGGCGAGCGCTCTTGGAATCGAGGGCGCCGGTGGGCTCGTCGGCCATGATCATGGTGGGGTCGGTGACGAGCGCGCGAGCCGCGGCAACGCGCTGCTGCTGGCCGCCGGACATCTGGTAGGGATACTTGTCGAGCACCTGACTGATGGACAGGCGCGCTGCCACATCCTGCACGCGGGTCGAGATCTCTGCCGAGTTTGTGCGGGCGATGGTGAGCGGCAGGGCGATGTTCTCGCGTGCCGTGAGCGTATCGAGCAGGTTGGAGTCCTGGAAGATAAAGCCGAGCTCCTCGCGGCGGAACTGCGAAAGCTTGGCCTGCTTCATGCGCGTTACGTCCTGCCCGTTGATGCGGATGGTGCCGCTCGTGGCGCTATCGATGGTCGAGACGCAATTGAGCAGGGTCGACTTGCCCGAGCCCGAAGCGCCCATGATGCCAACAAATTCGCCGCGGTTGACGGTAAAGCTGACGTCGTTGAGCGCGCGGGTCACGTTGCCCAGCGCTCCGTATACCTTTTCGAGATGCGCGACCTCCAGTACCGGGGTCGCCATGTGCGTGGTTTGCATACCGAGTCCTTTCTTGCGATTAGTCTACGGCATCTATAGTCGCAAGAAGACGAGTCGGCTACCATCGATATGGCTTACGCTTGCCTTACCGTTGCGTAAGGTAAGCGTAGTCTGCCACGTGTTGATGTTGAGAGAGGACTCCTGTTGAAGACTGTTCATGTTGCCGCTGGGATCATTCGCAAGGAAGGATCCGATGAGCTGCTTGCCGTGCAGCGCGGCTACGGCAACATGCAGGGACTTTGGGAGTTCCCCGGTGGCAAGCTCATGCGCGGCGAGTCGCCCGAGGACGCCGTACGCCGCGAACTCATGGAAGAGCTGCAGGTCAAAGTCACCAACCTGCGTGACTTCTACACCGTTGAGTATGACTACCCCGATTTTCATCTCTCAATGGAGTGTTACTACTGCTCGCTGGCTAAAGAATCCGATGAGCCTCAGAAGCACGACCGCCAGCTCGATATCCGCTGGATTCCGCGCACCTCGCTTGCCATGGTGGAATGGATGCCCGCCGACAAAGGGCTTATCGATGCTCTGATTGAGTTGAAGGAAGATCGGCTCGAGGCAAGCTCCGCCGATGACGCCACGCCCACCACAGCCGACAAACCCGCCACCAAGCCCAAGCGCGCACCTAAGCGCCGCAGCAAGAAGCGCCCCAAGCCCGGCTTGCTGGACGGCATCGACACCTCGGACCTTTCCGCCGACGAGCGTGAGCTCGTGCGCCGTCGCGCCGCTATAAAAAAATCCATGAAGGGCAACAAGCGTGCGAACACCAAACCCGAGCTGCTCGTTCGCCAGCGCCTGCGGGCAGCGGGCCTTACGGGTTATCGCTTGGAATGGAAGGTTCCCGGCAAGCCCGACATCGCCTTCCCCGGCCGCAAGATCGCCATCTTCGTCAACGGCTGCTTTTGGCACCGCTGCCCCAAGTGCAATCCGAGCCAGCCCAAGCGCAACGTTGAGTTTTGGGAGGCAAAGTTCCGTCGCAACGTCGAGCGCGACCGCGCTGCCGTGGCAGCACTCACTCAAATGGGCTGGACACCCATAACCATCTGGGAATGCGAGCTCAAAAAAGACCGCATCGACGCCACAATGGAAAAGGTCATCGAGCAGGTGCGCGCCACAGAGCCGCAGCGCTAGGAACGAGCCGTCCACACGCCCCACACAGGCGAGCCACATCCGCGCCACAAACCTTAGAAAGCCCTTAAGTTCAAAACCTCTCAAGAGTGTTACTCGATAGCTCTGACCTGCGGTTTCATCGTAATTGCAAACCTCATTAAGCCTTTCTTTAGCGCTTCTTTGCGACGTCCGCGGCATAATACTGCCAACGCACGGGACCTAGCAGCACACCCCGTGCGCAACCTTTTGGTGGACATCGAGGAGGCCGCATAAGCATGCATTCTTCCAATGACGCAGCACAGCAGCCATCCCTAAAACATGCGGACCTTTTCTCCTTCCCCCCGACACAGAGAAACGGCCTCCTCGACTCCCCCACCACAAAAACCAAGCGCTCAGCCGATCAGAGCCTCAACTTACGAGCTTCCTTCGAAAAGCTCCAAGCATCCCTAGACAAGGCGTTCCCCGAACAGGCAAGAGCAATCTAAGCCCATCGCGCTTTATACTGATGCCATGCGAAACATGGATCACATAGAATTGCACCGCGGAGGACGCGAGGAAGCGTTTCCCGAGACCGCCGAAGACTGGCCCTATATTGCCGAACGCGCAGAATTCGCTCGCTATCCGGGCAATTCCGTCCCCTGGCACTGGCATTCCGAAGTTGAGCTTTTCTACATGGAGCAGGGAGCGATTGACTATCGAACGCACGCGGCTCATGAGCACGTACGCTTTGAGGAAGGGTCCGCCGGCTTTATCAACGGCGGCGTTTTGCACAGTACGCTGCAATCACCCAATTCGGCGCCAGCCATTCAAATGCTGCATATCTTTCAGCCGTCGATGCTCGGCGATCCCGCGGGACGTCTCCAAAAGCGCTACATCAACCCATTGCTTCAATGTCGAGGCGTCGATGTGCTCAAATGGTCGCCCACCAATCCCGACGATATGCCCTTTATCGATTTGCTGAAGAGCTCCTTTAGCCACGACCTTCAACAGCCGCAGAACGAGATGGCGCTTCGAAATAGTTTGTCAGAGCTCTGGATTCAGATTAACGCCAAGACCGAACCGCTCTTTTCTTCCGACGGCGCCTCTTGGATGACCAGCCGCGACGTACAGTTCAAGGCAATCCTGGACTTTATCCGCGCAAACTATGCAGCCGCTATAGATGTGCCCCAGATGGCATCTGCAGCCGGCGTAAGCGAAAGAGAGTGTTACCGCATTATCGAAACTTGTGCAGGAACGACCCCGGCGGCATATCTACGCGCATACCGCATAAACCGTGCTTGCGAACTTTTGGCACACACCACGCGAACGGTACAGACAGTCGCGCGCCAATGCGGATTTATAACAGCAAGCCATCTTGGCCAGGTTTTTAAAGAACAAATGGGGTGCACTCCTTCGAGCTATCGAGCAGCGAGGCAGAATCTCGATAGCACCAGGCAGAAATCCCGCTAGCCCTTCTTCTGTCACTGCATCAAACTTGCAGGCAAACAACAGAGAGGAGCAATCATATGAAGCACTTTGACCATATCGTATTTGACGTTGATGGGACATTGGCAGATACAGAAGAAAGCGTTCTGTCATCGCTTGTCCAGATTGTCCAAGAAGAGACCAGCAAAACGCTTCCCCGACACGAGCTTGACTTTGCCCTCGGCATACCCGGCAAGGATGCCCTTGAGAAACTTGGAATCTACTCGCAGGCAACGTTGGATCGCTGGTGCCAAGTTGCCGCCAGCTTTAAAAGCACCATCAGCGTGTTTCCAGGTTTGCTTGAAGTCATCGCAACACTCGCCGATAGCGGCTGCAAACTTGGCATCGTCTCCTCACGTGCGCGCGACGAATACGCAAAAGAAATTGCACCCCTTGGTTTCGATAAGTATTTTGAGCACATCATCCTTGTCGAAGACACAACCGAACATAAACCCGCACCCGCACCCATGCTCGAATATCTCCGACGTGCGGGCGCGAATCCTGGCAACGTCGTCTACGTTGGCGACACCGTCTACGACGAACAATGCGCAACTTCAGCAGGGGTCAGTTTTGCCCGAGCAGCATGGGGATCACACCAAGATATCCCAAACGCCACCTACAACCTCAAAACCCCCAACGACCTACTAACCCTAACAACCAAATAACCCACGCGTCCCACCCTTTCAGCCCCAACACCACAAGGGCGATTGAGCAGGACGGTTTGGGCGGGTCCCCGTACTTAGTTTCCAAAATCATTCCGCAGCGCGAAGGCTCCTTATTATTTTCAGACCTAACGCCACAAGGGCGACGACCTCGAGTAGGTCAACCTGGGAGGGACGAGGGTTTAGTTCTCCAATCTTTCCGCAGGGGGCAAAAAGCCTCGCCGCACGAAGTGCGTAGCGAGGCTTTTTGCATGCCCGAGGACGATTGGGGAACTAAGCCCTCATCCCTCCCCGGGATCTATTTTGAGTCGGAGTACCCTTGCTGTTACTCTGCTTTGCCCACAGAGTTGAGGTTGGTCATACGGATCTTAACCAGCTCGGTGATCTCACGCATGCCCTCCTTGGCCGGCTTCTTAGGATCGAAGCAGGCGGGGTTCTCAGCCATGTAGGCCATGAAGCCCTTGGTGTAAGCCTGACGCAGCTCGGTGGCGTAGTTAACCTTGCAGATGCCGTTCTTCACAGCCTCGGCAACCTGCTCATCGGGCACACCGGAGGTGCCGTGCAGGACCAGCGGCACGTCGACGGCGTCGCGAATGGCCTTGACCACGGACTGCTCGATGTGAGGATCGCTCGTGTACACGCCGTGGCTGGTGCCAACGCCAATGGCCAGCGAGGTGCAGCCGGTGCGCTCAACAAACTCCTTGGCCTCGGCAGGATCGGTGTAGGGGCTCTCGCCCTCAACCGCGGGACCGTCGTCCTCCTTACCGCCGACCTTGCCGAGCTCGGCCTCGACGGGCACGCCCATGGCGCGGCCAGCGTCGGCGACGGACTTGGTCAGGGCAATGTTGTCCTCGAAGGACTCGTGCGAACCGTCGATCATGACGGAGGTGTAGCCCGTGCGGAAAGCCTGCATGCAGCGGTCATAGCCATCGCCGTGATCGAGGTGCAGGGCGACGGGCACGGAAGCGCGCTCGGCGGCAGCCTTGACCATGCCGTAGAAGTAGTCCAGACCAGCGGTCTTGATGGTGCCCGGGGTGGTCTGCATGATGACGGGGGACTTGGTCTCCTCGGCAGCGGCCAGAACGGCCATAACAAACTCGAGGTTCTCGACGTTGAACGCGCCGACGGCGTAGTGGCCGGCCTGAGCGTCCTTGAGCATCTTTTCGGTGGTTACAAGTGCCATGAGCGTTTGCTCCTCTCCCTCGCCCGCATCTGGACATCGGGCGTACGTGTCCGCAAGGCGTTTTACCTTGCATTTTGCTGCGCCCATTGTATGAAAATCGCATCTGTCGCATGTACGAGATATCGTCGGCACGCAGGCCAAAACGCTCGTTTTTGAAAAGCAAACGGAAGGGATTCAGGCTAAATTCCCCTATCCGACATTACCGTTTTCAAGCGAATCATCTTTCTTTTATAGAAAAGATAAGTAATCGAAAGGCGTTTACTTGCTCAAAAAGAAAATGAACGAAAATAGACTCAACACAATTCCTGCAAATTTCAGACGATGATGGAGCAACTATGGCCCATGCAACAACCCGAGCTTTCGCCGATGAGCGGCGCGCCGCCATCATGGAGATGCTCGAACATAACGCCTCGGTGCAGGTGGCAGAAATCGCCCAGACCTTTGGCGTGTCCTCCGTCACCGCCCGCGCCGACCTGGACGCGCTCGCCGAAGCAGGCAAGCTACGCCGTACGCATGGCGGCGCTGTGTCGCTCCACAAACGCCTAACTGTCTCCACGCAGGATCGCCGCATCAATGTCAACGTCGCCGCCAAGCAGGCCATCGCGCAATGCGCCATCGAGCTCGTCGGCAATGGTGACACTCTGCTCGTCGACTCGGGCACCACCGCTCTCGAGTTTGTCCGGCTCCTCGACCAGCGCGACGGCATCACCGTCATCACGGCAGACATTACCATTGCCGATTACATCGACGAGAGTATGCCCTCGGTTGATGTCGTCATGCTGGGCGGGGCACTGCGCAAAGGCCATCGTTATCTGTACGGACCGCTCACTATGCAGGCGCTTCAAACGGTTCACGCCGACCTTGCCATCGTATGCCCCGGCGCTTTTGTCCCCCGTTGCGGCTTTACGACCGACTTTCCGCAGATGGCCGAGACCAAAACGGCTATGATCGCCGCAGCCCATCAAAGCGTCGCCCTCATGGACGCCAGCAAGGTTAACGGGCGCGGCATGTACCGCTTTGCCGAGCTTGTCGACGTCGACACCATCGTGATGGACCGTGATCCCGATGGCGCCGTCGCCACCTCACTCGCCGAGACCGCCGACGAGGCCCGCCCAAATCTCGTCATCACCGGCGCTTAAACAAAAACCACCACAAAGGTGCCTGTGAACTGCGCCCCGAAACTTGGACTGAATAAATAGCGACTACGCCGCAAGGGCCCGGTTCCGGAACTCCTCCGG
>NZ_JAQLFJ010000013.1:0-349 GCF_028206795.1 Collinsella aerofaciens
AGCAAGAAGGCGGAGGGCTAGAGCAAGGCGGGGCCGAGGCCGCCTCGATCAATTTGCGAAAGAATCTTGACGGTACCTGACTACTGAGAAGCATCCCAGAAGATCAAAAAACTCGAAATTTGGTGACGTATTTGGCGACCCATTTGGCGAGCAAAACAAAACAGCCCAGAGGCTAAGCCTCTGGGCTGCGAACATTTGGTGGGCGTTAGAAGATTTGAACTTCTGACCTCTTCCGTGTCAGGGAAGCGCTCTCCCCCTGAGCTAAACGCCCAAATGGAGCGGACAACGGGGCTCGAACCCGCGACCCCAACCTTGGCAAGGTTGTGCTCTACCAACTGAGCCATGTCCG
>NZ_JAQLFJ010000013.1:448-48673 GCF_028206795.1 Collinsella aerofaciens
AAATGGAGCGGACAACGGGGCTCGAACCCGCGACCCCAACCTTGGCAAGGTTGTGCTCTACCAACTGAGCCATGTCCGCTTACGAGGATTAATCTTACGTGATACCCGCATCCTATGCAAGAACTTTTTTTGAAAAGTTTTGCGACGCCCTCTCGAACCTCGCGAAGACATCAGCCACCATGGAAAGCGCGGGCAAACGCAAACTCGCCGCAAGAGGCCCCCTACAACTCAGCGAGCATGATCCAGGCAGAGCTGTCCTGCGCAAGCCTGCCGTCTGCAAGCGGTGATGAGGTGAGCAGGACCTTGCCCGCCGGCAGCTCCACGGGTGCTGCACCGAAGTTCGTCACACACGCCCAGCCGTTGTCGCGGCGATAGGCGATGACGCCGCCCTCAGCGCCCTCGGCACCATCCGCAAGGCCGGTGCGCCCGTCAAGATCGAGCCACGCAAGATCGTTAGCGCACCCGCGCAGCTTGCGCCGCAGCCAGAGGGCGTCACGATAGAGCGCAAGCATCGATGTCGGGTCCGCCTCTTCCCTATCGGCAGCGTAATCGGAAAACCATGCAGGCTGCGGCAGATGGGGCGCCGCATCGGCGTCCATCGGCGAAAATCCAAACGATCCGCCCTGCGCGGGATCGTCCGTCGCCACCCACGGCAGGGGCACACGACAGCCGTCGCGCCCCTTCTCGCGCTTCGATCCGTGCGTATTGGTCGCAGTGGGATCTTCGAGTGCAGCCCACGGGATATCGGCCACCTCAAAAAGGCCGAGCTCCTCACCCTGATACACGTATGCCGAGCCCGGAAGCGCCAGCTCAAGCAAAAGGGCCGCCCGCGCGCGGCGCTCGCCGAGTTCACGGTCCTCGTCATAAGACGACCCGTCGCGTAAGAGCCAGTCGAGCGCAATCTGGTGGTAGCGCGTCGCCTTGATCTGCGGCAGGGCGAAGCGCGTCGCCACACGAGGCACGTCGTGGTTGGAAAGTACCCAGGTCGAGGCGGAATCGGATTCGATGGCCGCCTTCAAGCCCTCCTCGATTGCAGCGTGCATGTCATCATAGGTCCAAGTGGCCTTGGCGAACTCAAAGTTAAATGTCTGGCCAAGCTCGCTGGGGCGCGCGTAGAGATACTGGCGCTCGGGCAGCACCCACGCCTCGGCAACAGCGCTGCGCGGCGGATTATAGCGGTCGAACACGCGGCGCCACTCGCGATAGATCTCGTGAACCTCGTTGCGATCCCACAGCGGATGGGTGCCGTCGTCAACCATGTCATCGCCCTCGGCGAGATGCCACTGGTCGAGATCATCGCGGTCGAGATCCTTGGCGAGACCGTGTGCCACATCAATGCGAAAGCCATCAACGCCTCGATCGCTCCAATACGCCAGGACGTCGCAAAAGAACGCGCGAACCTCGGGGCATGACCAGTCAAAGTCCGGCTGCTCGGGCGTAAACATGTGCAGATACCACTGACCGTCCGCAACACGCGTCCAGGCACGGCCGCCAAAGTTGGCATTCCAATTGGTGGGAGGCAGCTCGCCATGCTCGCCGCGACCATCGCGGAAGATATAGCGGGCGCGCTCGGGCGATCCGGGGCCGGCAGCAAGAGCGGCTTTGAACCAGGGGTGCTGGTTGGACGAATGGTTGGGTACGATGTCGACGATGACCTTGATGCCGCGCGCGTGAGCCGCGGCGATCATGTCATCGAAGTCGTCAAGCGAGCCGAGACGTTGGTCGACATCGCAGTAGTCCGCCACATCATAGCCGCCATCGACAAGAGGCGATGGGTAAAACGGACTCAGCCAGATGGCCTCGATACCCAGCCGCTCAAGATAGTCCATCTGCTGGGTAATGCCCGCGATATCGCCCAAACCCGAACCAGTCGAGTCCTTAAACGAGCGCGGGTAAATCTGATAGATCGCGGCATCGGACATCCATGAGCGCGAGGAGGACTTTTCTGTAGCCATGGGGTGTGTCTCCCTTGCAACGAGGTTTTGTGAGATGCCCACGATGATACGCCCAAAGCTGACATTCACGGCAATCAACGCCGCAGCCACGCCCCAAACGCTCGCCCCCTCTCGGGCTCGAGCCTCCTGGGACAAATCGATCGATTAGTGAAAAGAACGGAAGACTTACTCCCCCGGCCACGACAGCGAGCGGGCTCCGGGTGCCCCAGGTTGCCGCGAAAGAGGAGGGAAGCGTACTTTATGTACGCGACCGACGATTGAGGGGCAAGATGGGGTGCCCGGGGCCCGCGCAGCGTCAACAAAAAACGCGGTTCGTTAGAACCGCGTAAGATAGTTGGAGCGGACAACGGGGCTCGAACCCGCGACCCCAACCTTGGCAAGGTTGTGCTCTACCAACTGAGCCATGTCCGCATATGTAAAACAAAACGGGCGCCGGAGCGCCCGGATGTTGCCTGGAGGCGAAGCCCGGATTCGAACCGGGGGTAAAGGCTTTGCAGGCCTCTGCCTTACCACTTGGCCACTTCGCCGAAAAAGGACCGCTTGAGACGGTCCGGAAATGCAATGGAGCGGACAACGGGGCTCGAACCCGCGACCCCAACCTTGGCAAGGTTGTGCTCTACCAACTGAGCCATGTCCGCTTGTGGGTTATTAATTTACGCGAGTTACCCAAAAGACGCAAGTACTTTTTTCAAAAAAGTTGTTGACCACATGCTCTTGGCAGATAAACATGCCAAAACGATTTACTAGGCGCATGATTCCAACATTCCGCTAAACAGCTTTACCATCCGAACGCGCGTACCGGCACCATCAGTACGACGGGCAACCTCCACGTTGTCGACCAACATGCGCATGAGCTTGATTCCACGCCCGCGTTCCTCAGTCGTAACCGGTTCACTCGACCCGTCGATCGAATAGCCCGCCCCACGGTCGACAACCTCAATCACGACACGATCGCCATAGGCCTGAACCGTCAGGATGCATCCGATACCACCCGCATGGTCATACGCGTTGCCCAGCGCCTCGCCCGATGCCAATGCGACGTCATAGCGCTCATCACGCCTCAGGGGAAGCGATTCGAGTAGCTCGGCAATACGATGACGATAGTATGGAAGGTTCTCGATACCCTGGCGCACCTCGACACTCTTGCTCCAGCGAGGCAATTCCCCCACCGGAATGGCAGGAATCGACTCCCGAGCGAAGCCCGCAACATGGAGGATGTCGACAAGTCGGGCAATCTCCAAAAAGCGAATGACCTCATCGGAGGCGTTAACGAGCGAAAGCAGGCCCTCTCGCCTCATGAGCTCTCTGGCGCGTGTAAGCAAAAACGCCAAACCCGTCGAGTCGATAAAGCCCACGGCCTGGCAATTGATGACAACGCGGCGCACGCCCCGGTCGATCAAATTATCCAACCGTCGGCGCAGCGCGGGCACCGAGGCGATGTCGACATCACCCGGTGGCGTCAAAACCGCTATGTCATTCCACTCATTCATACGACCATGGTTCCCCAAAAGAGCTCGCTCGATGCACACATATCTACAACCGCGTAGGTTTCGCCCCTCAAGCGTCGCAGCCTACGATCGGCCCCGTAAAAACTCAAGGGACACCAACGCGATATCATCGTCCAGCGCCGACTCGGTAAAGCGGTCAAGCTCGCTCAAGACCTTACCGCAGATTCCCGATACGCCCTCACCCGAAACAGAGAGCAAAAGATCGCGAAGGCGTTGCTCGCCAAAGAAAGCACCAGAGCGATCGCGCGCTTCGATCGTTCCGTCGGTATACATAAAGAGCATGTCACCAGGAGCGAACGTAAAGACGCCCGTCTCGTACACCATGCTCTCAAAGGCACCGATTACCCCCGATTGGCATCCAAGCAGCTCGACCTCTCCCCCACGAGCCTCGTCGCCACCCAGCGGCATCGACTCTGGCCTGATGACCATGGTCGGAGGATGGCCCGCCGAACAATACGTTGCGCGTCCGGCTTTAAGGTCAATCTTGGCGATAAAGGCCGTCACGAACGTCTCGACCCTCGAAAAGCCCATGAGCATGCTGTTAAGGGAGCGTGCCATGCGGGCCGGTCCAGCGCCCTCCCAGGCATATGCCGTCAGGGCCGTCTTGACGAGCGCGGACATCGATGCAGCCTCAATGCCTTTGCCAGACACATCGCCCAGAATCATGACGGCGCAATCGTCGGGAAGACGGATGAGCGTATAGAAATCGCCGCCGACCAACGCCGAGTTCGTGGCCGACAGGTACACCGAATCGGCGGCGATTCCCGGAACATCCCCCAGTGAATTTCTCATGCCAATCTGGAGGGTCTGAGCGATATGGCGCTCCTCACGCTTTTGAGATTCGCCTTCATAGATCAGTTCAAAGTCATGAGCCAAGTGCACCAAGTAATCATATTCAAGGTCATCAATCGGCTCTTGGCTACCATCACGAAGCAGCAGCGCGCGCGTCGTCGGGCCCTTCGCAACAGAAGCAGGAACGATCGCGTCGTTACTGTGCTTGCCATCGCCCTCAGAGCGCGGGCGCCCCGCCTCGATGCCGGCGTCGACGTAGAGACCCTGGCAAGGCAGGCCATGCGCTCTAAGCCAGCCTCCCATAGGCATCGATTCGTCAACGCGAGTTATACGGACGTGTTTAAGGTCCTCGGCACTCGTGCCGCCCAAAACAGATGCCTCAAAGCCATCAGGGGCAGCCCCCAAACGTGCCGTTGGCGCCGTCGTGGAAAAGAAAAGCTTCTCGGGATCGTCCGGCAAAGCAACGCGACTGCCGCCTTCAAAATCTATGACGTAGGAATCCAGACTGGCGTCATACTCAATAGGGCAAAAATGGCAGTTGAGCATATTGCAGATCTCGGACGATACCGCCTGGGTAGCCGCGGCGGAATCGTCTAGAAAGGTAAACAACTCATCCCGCAAGACATTGAGCGAGCGGCCAAGCTCGGCCGTGCGACGGGAGCGAAGGCTCGATGCCATGCCGACCAGCTGGATAGACAGGTAATCGCAAATGACCTCGAGCACATTAACGTCATAGGCGAGCGGTGCCTGGGGGCGTTTCCAACCAACTTCCAGCACGCCAAGGATCTGCGTACCGTAAAAAACGGGAAGACAGATTTCACTGCGGTACGGAGGCATATCCTGCATGCGCAACAGGTGCTTAGAACGATTATCCAGGTCCATGAACATACCGGAGGCGGCCTTATCGCCCTCAAGGTCCTGTTGAATCGACAAGCGACAAGCACGCGACTCGCGAAGAACATACGTCGGAATGCCAGCGCCATACGGCAAAAACTCGGGCAGGTAGCTGTCGAGCAGCTCCTTGGAAACACCGCGAAGCTTAAAGCCGCCGCTCTCAGAAAAATAGATAGCGGCACCCGAAGCATCGAGCGTTCCTACAAGCTGGTTCAAAACGGTATCAAGCAGGCTGGGTAACTCATCGGAGCCCACAGTGCTCATAATGACCGAGAGCGTGCCAGAGAGACGCTTGTTCGCCACTCTAAGCTCCGATAACGCACGCTTGAGTTGCCGGTCGTGAGAATACTGTTCCTCGATACTGTGAAGCGCCACCAGGACACGTGGTGCGCGGCGCCCAAAGATGCGTGGAGGCGTTACGGAGCCCGCACGAACCAAGACGGGAATAAAAGAGCCGTCACTCAGTTTGAGCATCAGTTCGTTCTCGGAGCCATCAGTTTCAAATGGCAGACGATGTTCCGTCGCACGTTCAAAAGAGGACGAGTACAGGACGTCTTTAACATCTCCACCGATGACGTCGGCGCGTTCCTCGCACATCAAACCAAGTAAGCGATTATTCACATGCAGAATGGTTCCGTCGAGCTCGCAGATGATGACAGCATCGCTCGTGATCTCGACTAGTTGGGCAACGTCTGCCCACTCGTTGCGTTCAAGCGTTTCCATCGTGGACCCCACCGTCTATCGGTAACAAAAAAGCCTCCGAAGAGGCTTCTCAAATGCGATGGTGTCGGAGGCGGGACTTGAACCCGCATGACCAAAAAGCGGTCACTAGCACCTCAAGCTAGCGCGTCTGCCAATTCCGCCACTCCGACATGCTATGTTGTTGATTCGCGCTTCGTTTTGTTGGACCCGCGCGTTCAACGAGGAAGATAATAACCTATGATTCGAGAACTGTGCAAGCACTTTTTTCAAAAAAGTTTACGAATTTGTAATTGCGCAGGTAGATCCGCATGTCCGGCCCCGAATCGGTGCTGCCTCCCGGCGCGTCCTCGGGCATGAGCGATATTTTGCTGCGCACTTCGTGCTGCAAAATATCGCTCCCCCTGCGGAATGCGCCGGGAGGCAGCAACGATTCGGGGCCTACCAACACATACTCCAAGCACAGTTCTCAAACATGTTCTGGGGCTGATGCAAATTTGGTGGCTCGGCAAAGCCGAGCCCTTATATGGGGAGGCCGGAGCTAAAGCTCCGGCCTCGCTCAATTTCCTATTAGATTAAGTGAGCGATCAAGGAATCTCACCCCTCTACAGTGGTAACACAGGGCCCGTGCTGGACTTAGTTTTCAGAACATTCCGCAGACCAGGAAACCCCCTTATCCGCAGCTCCGAAGGAGCAGGATAAGGGGGTTTCCATGGTCGAGGACGTTCTAAAAACTAAGTCCAGCACGGGCCCGGACGATAACAACCGGCTACAGGTCGATGTGCGATTCCTTGATCGGGAACGGCTCCGCGAAGTGACAGGCGCAGCAGTGGCCCGGGGCAACTTCCTTAAACTCAGGAAGCTTCTCGGAGCAGATGCCCTGCGCGATCGGGCAGCGCGTGTGGAAACGGCAGCCGGTCGGCGGATCCAGCGGCGACGGCGGGTCGCCAGCGAGGATGATGCGTTTGCGGGTCTTCTGGATATCCGGATCGGGCACCGGCACGGCAGACAGCAGCGACTGCGTGTACGGATGGTGAGGCTCGCTATAGAGCGTCTTCCAATCCGAAACCTCGACCATCTTACCCAGATACATAACGGCAACGCGATCGGAGATGTGCTGCACGACGGACAGGTCGTGGGCGATAAAGAGATACGCCGTACCAAACTTGTCCTGCAGTTCCTTAAGCAGGTTCAGAACCTGGGCCTGAATGGAAACATCCAGAGCGGATACCGGCTCGTCACAG
This sequence comes from Collinsella aerofaciens, assembly GCF_028206795.1. Lineage (GTDB taxonomy): Bacteria > Actinomycetota > Coriobacteriia > Coriobacteriales > Coriobacteriaceae > Collinsella > Collinsella aerofaciens_AX. The sequence continues at coordinate 7,541 of NZ_JAQLFJ010000013.1, forward strand.
ATAATCAGCTTGGGCTTCAGCGCAAAAGCGCGGGCGATGCCGACACGCTGACGCTGGCCGCCCGAGAACTCATGCGGATAGCGGTTGATGTGCTCGGGGTTCAGACCGACGACATCCAGCAGCTCACGGACGCGCTCGATACGCTCTTCCTTGGTGCCCACACCATGAATGGTCATGGGCTCGGAGACGATCTCACCAATCGTCATACGAGGGTTGAGCGAAGCATAAGGATCCTGGAAGATAAACTGCATCTCACGACGCATGTCCTTGATCTCATGCTTGCTCATCTCGGCAACATCTTTGCCCTGGAAGAACACCTTACCTGCCGTCGGCTTGGTCAGACGCATGATGGTGCGGCCCGTGGTGGACTTACCGCAACCAGACTCGCCGACCAGGCCAAAGGTCTCGCCCGGATAAATCTCGAACGAAATGTCATTCACAGCAGAGACGACACGCTTAGAGAAGCGCTTGGCGAACATGCCGGACTCTGCGGGGAACTCCTTAGAAAGGTGCTCGACCTTCAGCAGCGGAGTGCGCTCGTTATTGTCTGCCATTTACGCCTCGCCTCCCTTCTTGGAATCTTTGCGCGTGCGGGACGTCTCGGGGGCGTTCTTGAGGAACTCGGGGTCACCGGAATAATGGCACGCAGAATAGTGACCGGACTCGGTGACAACGCGCTCGGGGCGCTGCTTGCGGCACTTGTCCGTCGCATAGGGGCAACGAGGAGAGAATACGCAGCCCTCAGGCAAGTTCATGAGCGAAGGCGGGTTGCCGTGAATCGGCGTTAGCGGCTTCTTCTCCTCGATGGCCTGCTCCGGGATGGAGCGGATAAGGCCCCAGGTGTAGGGGTGGCGGCTCTCGTAGAAGATTTCCTCGGCAGTACCGAACTCGACGGGACGGCCGGCGTACATAACCATGATTTTGTCGGCCATATCGGCGACAACGCCCAGGTCATGGGTAATCATGATAATGGCGTTGCCGTTCTTCTGCTGCATCTCCTGCATGAGCTCGATAATCTGAGCCTGAATGGTAACGTCCAGAGCCGTCGTGGGCTCGTCGGCAATCAGGATATCGGGATCGCAGGCAAGGGCCATAGCAATCATGACGCGCTGACGCATACCGCCGGAGAACTGGTGCGGATACTCATTGACGCGCTTCTCGGGCTCGGGGATACCCACGAGGTCCAAAAGCTCGGTGGCGCGCTTGAGCGCCTCCTGCTTGGAGTAGCCACGGTGCAGACGAAGGCCCTCGCCCACCTGCTTGCCGATCTTATAGACCGGGTTCAAGGAGGTCATAGGATCCTGGAAGATCATCGCGATATCGTTACCGCGAATGTGCTGCATCTCTTCCTCGGTCATCTCGAGGATAGAACGACCGCGATAGCGAACGTCGCCGCCCTCAATCTTTCCCGGAGGCATCGAGATAAGACCCATGATGGTCATGGCGGTCACGGACTTACCGGAGCCGGACTCACCGACGACACCCAGGGTCTCGCCGCGATCGAGCGTGTAGGAAACACCGTCGACAGCGCGAACGACGCCATCCTCGGTGTGGAAATACATCTTAAGGTCATCGACCTCGAGCAGATGCTGGCCCTCAGGAACCGGCTGATCCTTCAGGTCCACATAGTTCTTGTTCTTCTTCATCCTTATGCGTCCTTCATCTTGACGTCGAGGGCGTCGCGCAGACCGTCACCCAGCAGGGTGAAGGCGAGCACCGTCGAGAGAATTGCCAGACCGGGCATGATCATCATCCAGGGAGCGGTCAGAAGATACTGCTGACCGTCCTGAATCATGGAGCCCCACGAAGGCGTAGGCGGAATAACGCCCATGCCGAGGAAGGACAGAGCGGACTCGGTCAGAATGGCGCCACCAATGTTCATGGTCGCGTAGACCACGATGGAGGCGACGGAGTTCGGGAAGATGTGACGCACGACGATACGAGCATCAGATGCACCCATCGCGCGCGCTGCATCAACATAGTCGTTTTCCTTGACCGTCAAGATTGCAGAGCGGAAGACGCGCGCAATCGAAGGCCAGCCAAGAATGCCGATGGCGATAAAGACGTTCTGAAGACCACGGCCGATAACGGCGATCATGGCGACAACGAACAGCACGTACGGGAACGCCAGGAAGATGTCCGCACAGCGCATGATGATCGTATCCCAAATGCCGCCGTAGAAACCGGCCAGGGCGCCCATGACCAGGCCGATCAATGTGGAGATGGCGGTGGCCATGATACCGACAGAAAGCGAAACGCGTGCACCGTAGATAACGCGGACGAGAATGTCGCGACCGAGGGCATCGGTGCCAAACGGGTGCTCGGCACACGGAGCCAGTAGCGATGTCTCGGCCATGGTGGTCGAATCGGAAGCCGTCGGCGAACCGAGCCAGGGCTTAGCCCACAGATCTGCGGTCAGGGCAACCACAACGACGATGATGATCCAGCAGACACCGATAACGGCGAGCTTGTTCTTACGAAGACGCTTAAAAGCGTCGCCCCACAGCGTGCGGGACTTGGCGGGAGCAGATGCGACCTTGGTGGCGGTAGCCTGCTCCTGAGACTGAGAATCAGTTTCCTGCATGAGACGTACCTCCCTTAGGCCTTATCCGACGGACCGCCAAGGCGGATGCGCGGGTCGAGGAATGCATAGCTAATGTCGACGAGCAGGTTGATCACCATGACGACGACAACGATGAGCGTAACGCCGCCCATAACGATGGGCCAGTCACGCATGCTAATGGCGCGATAGACCTCATAGCCGATACCGGGCCAGTTGAAGACCGTCTCGGTCAGGATGGCGCCCGAAAGCATGCCGCCAAAGTCGACACCAATATAGGTAACGACGGGGATGAGTGCATTCTTAAGCGCATGCTTGACGATGATCGCACGATTGGAGAGACCCTTGGCCTTTGCCGTACGGATGTAATCCTGGTTCATGACGTCAAGCAGCTGCGAGCGCATAATGCGCGCAGCATAAGCGGTCGAAACCGAAGCCAGCGTAATGGTCGGAAGCACATAGTGCATCCAATCCTGATACTGAGAGCTGGAACCGCCGGCACCCGAGATCGGCATGGAGATTGCACCGCCCGTGGCGTCCTTGAGGATGACGCCAAAGAACAGCTGCAGCAACATACCGAGCCAGAAGGCCGGGACCGCAACGAGGATCGACGTGGTGAGCGTTACCAAAATATCCCAGAAGGAATAACGCTTTACCGCCGAAATGATACCCGCACCGATACCCATAATTGCCTCGAGCACGATGGCGCACGCGGCAAGTTTGACCGTATACGGATACTTCTGGGCAAAGATTTCCGTAACCGGCAGCTTGCGCTGATACGAATTGCCCAGATCGCCATGAAGCAGGCCGTTCATGTAATACAAGTAACGGTCCACGAGCGACGTTTGAACGGGGTCGCCGTTCTCGTCAAGGATCGCGTTGCCGTCATCGTTCGTCTGGACCAGGTGATAGCGAACGCGAAGCTGAAGCTCCACCTCGGGGGACAGAGCCTTGTCTCCACCGATCAGCTTGATCGGATCTCCCGGCACGATATTCTGGAGGGCGAACAGAATCAGCGTAACGCCCAAAAACACCGGGATGAACTGAAGCACACGTTTAACGATGTACTTACCCATACCACTCCCCTATCTAGGGATTAACCTAAATGGGATGCCGATCGCCAGACCGGCATCCCAAAATTACCATCAGCCAGTTTACCCCAGGTTAGGGAGAACTGTATGTTTCCCATGAGGTCTACGTAAATACTTGACCCTCACGGAAGCTGCAAACTCTTAGGCGAGCTCAGCGGTACCCAGATCGGCGTGCTTCTGCGGATCGACATAGAGGTGCTTAATGCGATCGGAGCCGGCGATGGTGTGCGTGTAGAACATAATCGGGATGACCGGGCAGTCGGCAGCGACCATTGCGTCGGCCTCCTGCATCTTAGCGACGCGCTCCTCGTCGTCAACAATAGTACGAGCCTCGTCGACCTTGGCGTCGAACTCGGGGTTGTTGTAACCGGAGCGGTTGTCGCCACCGAGGGAGTCGGAGTGGAACAGCGGATACAGGAAGTTGTCCATGATCGGGTAGTCGGCAATCCAACCCAGACGACCGAACTGATAGTTAAAGTTCTGATACTGCTCGAGCAGGGCAGACCACTCAGGGGTATCGGAGACAGCGGTAACGCCAACCTTGGCGAGGTCACCGATGATGGACTCCATGATCTCCTTGTGACCGCCGTCCTGGTTGTAGGACAGGGTCACGCTAATGCCACGATCCCCGTTAGCGCCAGCGGGAGCAACCTTGTCGAGGTACTCGTTAGCCTTGTCGACATCGTAGGCGCAGAACTCCCATGCGCCCTCCTTGTAGCCATCGATGCCCGGAGGAACAATGCCGTCGGCAGGAGTACGGGTACCCTTGTAGATGGTCTTGCAGATGGCCTCACGGTTGATGGCCAGGGAGATACCCCTGCGCAGGTCGGCGTTGCTGAACGGCTCGGCCGTGGTGTTGCAGGTCAGATAGTACGTGGAAGGCTCGGCGCCGAGCAGCATGCGCTCGCCGTCACCCATGGTGTAGCCGTCCTTGGACACGCCGCGATCCTTCTTGGCGGCGTCGATCTGAGCGACGGGAACGTCGCAGACATCGAGGTTACCGGCCTGGAACTCCTTGTAGGCGGTCTCCATGTCCTTGATGACCTGGAAGTGGATGCCATCGATCTTGGCCTTGTCGCCATAGTAATCGTCGAACTTCTTGACGTTGATCTCCTGGCCATCCTCCCACTTGCCGTCCATCATGAACGGGCCGTTACCGACCGGGGCGAGGTAGAAGCTCTTGACATCGGACTCGGCGCACTCGGGAACCGGGGCCAGAGCCGGGTGAGAGGCGACGAAGGGGAAGTCGGCGTAAGCGGAAGCCAGCTTGACGACGAGGGTCTCATCGTCGGGGCAGGTAACACCGCTGAGCTCGGTAGCGTTACCGGCAAGCAGATCGTCATAGCCCTCGACCATGGAAAGGTGATAGGAGACCTCGGAAGGGCCGTACTCGGTAGCGACAGCCGACTTGGTGTTGACCAGACGCTCCCAACCGAGCTTGAAGGACTTGGAGGTAACGTCGTCACCGTTGTGGAACTTGGCCTTCTTGATCTTGAAGGTGAACTCGGTGGCGTCGTCGTTGGCCTCGAAGGACTCGCAAGCCAGCGGAACGATCTCGCCCTTCTCGGCGTCATAAGAGGTCAGAGCATCAAAGAGCTGGTACTCGACCTGAGTGCCCTGGTCCTCCTGGACATTGTAGGGGTCGATGCAGACCGGGTTGTTGATGTAGAAGTTCAGCTTCGAACCGGACTCAGAACCGGAAGCGTCGCCGCCCTTCTTGCCGCATGCGGCAAGAAAAGCCATGGAGCTCGCAGCAAGGGTACCGCCGACAAAGGCGCGACGACCCATAACGGGCTGGTGGAACATAGAATCAGCCATGCCATCCTCCTTATGAGATAGGACAAAGAAATGTTCAGTCGGACACATGTCGAGACAATCCGATCCGAACCATCAAAACGCCGCCCGTTGCTATGGCTGGTTATGCACAACGAACCAACGTTTCTCAATACAGTAGCGCATTTTATGCACGATTTGGGGCTAATTCCGGTCAACGGTCGAGAATTTCTTTAGTTGGGCGAAGTATGTGGGGATATTTTGGCTCTGTTACAAATATGTAAACAAAAAGGGTCCCGCACTTGCGGAACCCTTTTCAAGTATTTATGTGGCTCGTGCTTAGTAGCCGACGATACCCTGCGGGAAGAAGAACATGCACAGGACGACACACACGGCAAAAACGACGGCCATAATTACCGTCAGGCGATCGAGGTTCTGCTCCATGACGCCCGTGGCAGAGCTGGAGTTATACAGCGAGCTAGCGATCATATCCGAAACGCCGGTGCCCTTACCAGAGTGCATCAGGACGAGAATCGTCAGCGCCACGGCAGAGACAGCCCAAACGACAAACAGAAGAATCTGAAACGGACCCATAGATAAGCTCCTTAATAGAACAATTCAAACTCCAGTACTGTACCACAACCCCCAGCACTCCCCCATCAGCCATTTGGTGACGAGGTAGAAATAGCGCAAAAAAAGAGGGTTGTCCGGTTGTGGACAACCCCCTTACTAGAAAACGGTATTTGTTTTCTATTAGGCCTCGGTGGCGAGTACGCGACCCGTCATCTCGGCGGAAGGCTCAATACCAGCCATGGTGAGCATGGTCGGAGCGATATCGGAAAGACGGCCGTCCTCGATACCGGTGAGCTGTGCCTTCTCATCAACGATGATGAACGGCACGCGGTTGGTGGTGTGAGCCGTGAACGGATGCTTGGAACCGTCGGAAGCAACGTCAAACATGTGATCGGCGTTGCCGTGATCGGCGGTAATCAGCGCAAAGCCGCCCTTAGCGAGAATCGCCGGGACAACCTTGGACAGGGCATCGTCAACAGCCTCGACGGCCTTAACGGCAGCGTCGAAGACACCGGTGTGACCAACCATGTCGCAGTTTGCGAAGTTCACGATGTAGAAATCAGCGCGATCCTCGTTGATGGCGGCGACAAGCTTCTCGGTAACCTCGGGAGCGCTCATCTCAGGTTGCAGGTCGTAGGTAGCGACCTTGGGAGAAGCGACGAGCACGCGCTCCTCGCCCTCCTTGGGCTCCTCGATGCCGCCGTTGAGGAAGAACGTCACGTGGGCGTACTTCTCGGTCTCGGCGGTGTGCAGCTGCTTCAGGCCATTGGCGGCGATAACGTCGGCCAGAACGTTCTCGGGGAACGTCTTGGGGAAGGCGACCTCGACGTCAAACGTCGGGTCGTACTCGGTCATCGTCACAAAGTGCGAAAGCTTGATCTGCTCGCGCTCAAAGCCGTCGAACTCCTTGTCCGTGAACACGCGAGTCATCTGACGAGCGCGGTCGGGACGGAAGTTGAAGAAGATGGCCGCGTCGCCCTCGTGGATGCCCTCGTTGTGGGCAGCGAAGGGCTCGACGAACTCGTCGCCGCGCGGATCCTTCTCGTAGTAGGCCTTGATACCGGCAACAGGGTCGGTATCGGCATCGGATGCGTTGACCATGACATCGTAGGCGCGCTGGATGCGCTCCCAACGGTTGTCACGGTCCATGGCCCAATAACGGCCCGAGACGGTGGCAACGCGAGCGTCGCAACCGGTCTCCTCGGAGATCTTAGCCAGGAAGGCGCAGAACTCACTCATGTAACCGGCACCGGACTGCGGGTCAACGTCGCGACCATCCATGAAGGCGTGGACGCGAACGGTCTTGACACCGTGCTCGGCAGCCATCTTGACCAGAGCCTCGACGTGGCTCATATGAGAATGAACACCGCCAGGGCTCATAAGGCCCATGAGGTGGAGAGTCTTGCCGTCAGCCTTGACGTCGTCCATAGCCTTGACGAAGACCTCGTTCTTGGCGATGGAGCCGTCCTTGATGGCATTGTTGATGCGCGAAAGCTCCTGGAACACGATGCGGCCGGCACCGATGTTGAGGTGACCCACCTCGGAGTTGCCCATCTGGCCATCGGGAAGACCCACGTCCTCGCCCGAAGCGCCGAGCGTGGTGTGGGGGTACTTCTCGTACAGGCTATCGAGGAAGGGCGTCTTGGCAGCGGCGACGGCGTTCTCGCCATCGGCCGGAGCCAGGCCGCAACCATCCATGATGATCAGGAGTGCAGGAAGATGACGCTGTGCCATATGTCCTACTCGCCTGCCTTGACGACCATAGAGGCGAAGTCGGCAGCCTTGAGCGAAGCGCCGCCCACGAGGGCGCCGTCGACGTCGGGCTTGGCGACGAGCTCGGCGATGTTGCCGGGCTTGGCAGAGCCACCATAGAGAACGCGGATGCCGTCGGCGAGCTCCTCACCGAACATCTCCTTGAGGGTCTCACGGATAGCGCCGCAGACCTCCTGAGCGTCCTCGGCGGTAGCGGTCTTGCCGGTGCCGATGGCCCAGATGGGCTCGTAGGCGACGACGACCTGCTTGGGGCAAGTGATCTCGAGACCCTCGAGACCAGCCTTGACCTGGTTCACGACGTGCTCGACATAGGTGCCGGCCTCGCGGACCTCAAGGGACTCGCCGCAGCAGAAGACAGGAACAAGACCGGCGGCAACGAGGGCCTTGGCCTTCTTGTTCTGATCCTCGTCGGTCTCGTGGAAGTAATCACGACGCTCGGAGTGACCGATGATGCAGTAGGTGCAGCCAGCGGACTTGAGCATGTCGCAAGAAGACTCACCGGTGAAGGCACCCTTGGCCTCCCAGTACACGTTCTGTGCACCGAGGGCGATGGGGGCAGCCTGAATACGGTCATGAACCGTGGTGATGTCGATGGTCGGAGGGCAGACGAGCACCTCGACGCCAGCCGGAACCTCGGGCAGAGCCTGAGCCAGCTCGTCGGCGAGCTTGGCGGCCTCGGCGACGTCGTTGTTCATCTTCCAGTTACCAGCGATAAGAAGGGTGCGATTAGGCATCGAGAAGCGCCTCCACTCCGGGCAGGGCCTTACCCTCGACGAGCTCCATGGAAGCGCCACCACCGGTAGAGATCCAGCTCATCTTGTCGGCCAGGTTGAACTTGTTGACGGCTGCGACAGAGTCGCCACCACCGATGATCGAGGTGCAATCAGCCTCGGCGACAGCCTCGGCGATAGCCTGGGTGCCGTGAGCGAAGTTATCGAACTCGAAGACGCCCATGGGGCCATTCCAGAACACAGTCTTGGCACCCTTGACAGCCTCGGCGTAGAGCTCCTCGGTCTTGGGGCCGATGTCCATACCCTCACGGTCGTCGGGGATAGCGTCGGAAGCGACAACCTCGGGGACAGCATCCTCGCCAAAGTGATCAGCAACGCGGTTGTCGATGGGGAGCAGGATCTTGACGCCCTTCTCCTCGGCCTTCTTGAGCATCTCACCGGCGCGCTCGACCCAGTCCTCTTCCTTGAGGGACTGACCGACGGACAGGCCCTGAGCCAGGAAGAAGGTGTAGGCCATGCCGCCACCGATGATCAGGGTATCAGCGGAGTCGATGAGGTGATCGAGAACGCCGATCTTGGAGGAAACCTTGGAACCGCCGACGATGGCGACGAAGGGGCGCTCGGGCTCGGCGAAGATGCCGGTCAGCGTGTCGACCTCCTTCTCGAGCAGGAAGCCGGCGACAGCAGGCAGGTAAGCGGCGGGGCCCACGACGGAACCCTGGGCGCGGTGTGCGGTGCCGAAGGCATCGAGAACGAAGACGTCACCATAGGAAGCGAGCTTCTTGGCGATCTCGGGATCGTTCTTCTTCTCACGCTTGTCAAAACGGACGTTCTCGAGAACGAGGACCTTGCCCGGCTCGACGGCGGCGACAGCCTCGGCGGCCTTCTCGCCATACGTGTCGGCAACAAAAGCAACGTCAAGGCCAGAGAGCTCAGCGAGCTTCTTGGCGACAGGCTCGAGGGAAAGCTCGGGCTGGAAGCCAGTGCCCTCAGGACGGCCGAGGTGGCTCATGAGGATGACGCGAGCGTTGTGCTCAACGAGGTAGTTGATGGTGGGCAGGGCAGCCTTGATACGGGTGGTGTCGCCAACGACGCCATCCTTGATAGGCACGTTGAAGTCAACGCGGACGAGAACGCGCTTGCCGTCGACATCGATGTCGCGGACGGTCTTCTTGGTAAAGGCCATGTTTGCTTCTACCTTTCGTACGTGTCTGCCTCCCATTACGGCAGACGATTTCCTATAAAAAGGGCGCGACCCTAGGGTGTAAGCCCTATGAGGCCGCGCCCTTCTTTAGACGCTCAACGAGCTATTCGCTAAAAGCTAAATTAAGCAACGAACTTCTCGAAGTACTTGATGGTGCGGACCATCTGAGAGGTGTAGGAGTTCTCGTTGTCGTACCAAGAGGTGACCTGAACGAGGGTCTGGCCGTTGCCGAGATCAGAGCACATGGTCTGAGTGGCGTCGAAGATGGAGCCGTGGGTCTCGCCGACGATGTCGCGGGAGACGATCTGGTCCTCGTTGTAGGCGAAGGTATCGGGGATGGTCTCGGCGTAGGCCTTCATGGCAGCGTTGACCTCGTCGACGGTGACCTTCTTGTCAACGACGGCGTAGAGGTTGGTCAGCGAGCCGGTCGGCGTCGGGACGCGCTGGGCGGCACCGATGAGCTTGCCGTTGAGCTCGGGGAGAACCAGGCCGATGGCCTTGGCAGCGCCCGTGGTGTTCGGGACGATGTTCTCGGAGCAGGCGCGGGAGCGACGGAAGTTGCCCTTGCGCTGCGGGCCGTCGAGCGGCATCTGGTCGCCGGTGAAGGCGTGGATGGTGGTCATGATGCCGGAGACGATGGGAGCGAAGTCGTTCAGGCCCTTGGCCATCGGGGCGAGGCAGTTGGTGGTGCAGGAAGCAGCGGAGATGATGTTGTCCTCAGCGGTCAGCGTCTCATGGTTGACGTTGTACACGATGGTGGGCAGATCGCTGCCGGCCGGAGCGGAGATGACGACCTTCTTGGCGCCAGCGTTGATGTGGGCCTGAGCCTTAGCCTTGCTGGTGTAGAAGCCGGTGCACTCGAGAACGACGTCGACGTCGAGGTCGCCCCAAGGCAGGTTGTTGGCGTCGGCCTCCTTGTAGATCTTGATCTCCTTGCCGTCAACGGTGATGGAATCCTCGCCAGCGACGACCTCGTGATCGCGAGCATAGTTGCCCTGCGTGGAGTCGTACTTCAGCAGGTAAGCGAGCATATCGGGAGAGGTGAGGTCGTTGATAGCGACGATCTCGGAGCCCTCATGACCGAACATCTGGCGGAAGGCCAGACGACCGATGCGACCGAAGCCGTTAATAGCAACCTTTACTGCCATTGTGTCTCCTTTCGTAAGGCCCCCGCAAGCTACAGCGCCTGCCGTTGAGGCCCACAAACTAACCACTCGCCTAATATACCTTTTTTTTGGCTTGAATTTCACGAGAATGCTCGAAATTGAAAATCAAATTTGCGTTAAAACGCTTTAACGTATAAAACAGCAGTTAAACCACCATAAAAGCTATTGCGTTAAACTACCCGCTTGCTTCAATGAGCTTTTCAAGGCGCAAAACACGGTGATACAAGGCCGACTTCGACAAAGGAGGGTCGGCCATTTCCCCCAAATCTCGCAGTGAGAGATCGGGGTAACGCTCGCGTAAGTCACAAAAAACTGCCAGAGCGTCCGGCAGCGTTTCGCGCAAACCGCGCCGATCAAGCTCATCGATGAGCGCAAGCTGATGTTGGGCGGCACCGGCACTTCTGGTCTGGTTGGCAAGCTCTGCGTTCACGCGACGATTCACGTCGTTCTTCACCAGCTTAACCGCGCGGGCCTCTTCAATCTCGGCAACGCTGCGCTTGGCGCCAATCAGCTGTAACAGACGTTTAATCTCCTCGGCACTCTTGATGTACACGGCATACGAGCCGCGACGCGCATTGACGCGGGCGTGAACTCCAATCTGCTCCAGAAGGTCGCAAAGTCCCTTTGCATACTCCTCGCCCTGAACCGCGATCTCCAAATGAAAATCGCCACGCGGGTCGGCAACAAAGCCTCCGGCAATCAGCGCACCGCGAATATAGGCGAGCCTGCAGCAAGGACGGGCGACGATGTGGCGCGGCACACCCGCGACGAGCCCTCCCCTACGGTCGAGAATGCCCAGCAGCACCAGAGCCTTATCCAAATCGGGCTGATCGGGCAAGGTGATGAGATAGTTTCGTACCTTGTGCAGGACCGACTTACGAACCGTGAATTCGGTCTTGAGCTTAAGGATACGATGCGTCAGCGCAATCATCGTGCGCGCCACAGCACCCGTCTCGGTCGCGACCGTCAAGCGGTACCGTCCCGAGCCCGCCAGCGAAAGCGTGCCGCTCACACGCGTTAGCGCAGCAAGCGTCGACAAATCGCAGTATTCGCATTCTGGTTCGCAGCGCGCAAGCTCGTCACGCACCTCAGCGGTAAACGACATGTAAACCTATGCCTTCGTGTTGGCACGCGACAGGTCACGGTGGGAGATGCTCACATGATACTGAGCACCCTCCAGGTAGCGGGCCGTGGCCTCGGCAATGGCGACGCTACGGTGCTGTCCGCCTGTGCAGCCGATAGCAATGGAAAGCTGCGGCTTGCCCTCTGCGATATAACCCGGCATGACCGTATCGAGCAGCTGAGTCCAGGCCTTCCAGAACTCCTGGGTCTTGGGGTGGTCCAAGACAAAATCGGAGACCTTCTTATCGAGACCGGTCATGGTGCGCATCTCGGGATCGTAGAAAGGATTGGGCAAGAAGCGAACATCGATCATGATATCCGCCTCGATGGGCATGCCATGCTTAAAGCCAAACGAGAACACGTGGACATCCATAAGCTGCTGGTCGGACAGCTCGGAAAAAGCCATGCGCAGCTTGTTGCGCAAGGCAGAAGTGCGCAAGCGGCTCGTGTCGATAATCATATCGGCTCGATCGCGAACGCCCTGCAGCTGCAGACGTTCACGCTGAATAGCGTCGGCCGTGGTCTCCCCCGGCTTTGCAATGGGATGGCGACGACGGTTTTCGCTATACCGGCGAATCAGCACCTCGTCAGACGCCTCGAGAAACACAATGTCGCAGCTCATCTCGCGCTCTTCCAGTGCGGCAACAGCATCGAGCAGTTCATCGAACAAGCCCTGGCTACGCAGGTCGCAGGTAACGGCAAGGTGCCTGCCCACGCCCGTATTGATGCCAACGAGCTCAGCAAGCTGGGCAATCAGGCGTGGGGGCAGGTTGTCGATACAAAAATAGCCCATGTCCTCAAACACATGCATGGCTTGCGTTCGGCCCGAGCCGGACATTCCGGTGATGATAACGATATCGGGGATACGCTCCGAGCGCTCCGCCGCATCCATGGCATCTCCCTTTTGCATGTGTGCCTCCTAAAATAAGCGCGGGACCCGGCCAGCGGATCCCGCGCGATCAATTGCCTTTATTGAGTATACCGCCCCAAGCGGATACAAGGCCCGTCTTACGCCTCAAGCGCAGCCTTGAACCAACTTGTAATACTCGTGGGGTGCGTGATAGCGGTGCCGACGACAACGGCCCACGCGCCGGCGTCGATTGCAGCGCGAGCCTTCTCGGGCGTATGCACGCGACCCTCGCAAATGATGGGAAGGCCGGGAAATTCCTCGGTCGCCTGACGCAGGAGCGGCAGGTCGGGGCCATCGGCCATGGTGCAGTCGATGGCGGCGACACCGTGAGAGAGTGTGGTGGATACCAGGTCGAAGCCCATATCAACCGCACGGCGAATGTCCTCGATGGTGGCACAATCCGCCATCAGGAGCACACCCTCCTCGTGCAGCGGGCGGAAGGTATCCTCGACCGACTTGCCATCGGGACGCGGACGATCGGTGGCGTCGATCGCCACGATATCGGCACCCGCAGCAACGCAGGCACGAGCGTGACGCAGCGTCGGCGTGATGTAAACGCCCTCGTGCCCGTCCTTCCACAGACCGATGACGGGAACCTCACAGCGACCCTTAATGGCGGCAATGTCGGCAAGGCCCTGGCAGCGAATGGCGGCGGCGCCGCCAAGCTCGCAAGCGCGAGACATTTGAGCCATGGTCTCGGGCGTACGAAGCGGCTCGCCCATATACGCCTGAACGCTCACGACGAGTTTGCCCTTCAGGGACTGGATCAAAGGATCAACGGTCATGTTCGACTCAACCTTTCTCAAAACAGCCTTCTGAGACACCGCACCTTGACGTTCAAACCGTCGCTCGCGTACCGAAGTACGCTTCGCTCCTCTTTCACGTCAATCTGCGGCACCTCAGAAGGCGCACTTGGTAGTTATGTTTACTTCAACGATGCAAGAAGGTGTTCGGCGGCACCGATGAGCGGCGCGTCGCCCTCCAGAGAGCCGATGAGAATCGGCGTGTCCTGAAGCGGGTCGAGCGCCTGGCTGGCATAGCCCTCGTGCACCGAGTCCTTCCACGTCTGTGAACGCCAATCGGGACCTTGGTGAATCACGCCGCCCGAAAGCACGATGACCTCAGGGTCCAGGATGTTAGCGAGCGAGCCCAGGCTGGCGCCCAGCGCAAAGCCGGCGTCATGAATGACCTCGGTCGCCTTTGCGTCGCCTGCGCGGCACAGGTCGTTCACGTCACGGCCGACCGAAGGACGGCTGGGGTCGACGCGGCCAAAACGCTCATCGTACATGCGCCCGATTGATGTTCCGGAAGCAACCGACTCCAGATGGCCGGAACGCCCGCAGGCGCAGGGAATGCCGGCGGCAGCCGAGCACTCGATGTGGCCCATATGGCCGGCAGCACCATGGAAGCCCTGCATCACGCGGCCGTTCTCGACATATGCGCCGCCGATGCCCGTACCGATGCCCAAACACAAGACGGAGAACTTGCCCTTGCCGACGCCCCAGTGGGCCTCGCCCAGAGCATGAGCCTGCACGTCGCCTACAACGGCAACGGGAAGGCCGAGGTCCTCGCGCAGACGCGGCCCCAACTGAACGCCGGACCAGCCGGGCATAATCTCATTGGCATACGCGATGGCGCCCGTCTTGGGGTCGACGACACCGGCAGCGCCGATGCCAACTCCGAGGACCTCGACATCGGGATTTGCCTCAAGAGCTGCCTTGATAGACGCCTCGATGCGCTGGAAGACCGCTTCACCACCCTCCTGGGCCTCGGTGGGAACCTCAGCCTCAAAAACGGGATGGGGCACACCGCCGTCAGCCGGGTACTCCATGATGGCAGTCGCGATCTTAGTTCCGCCGATATCGACAGAGCAGACGTACTTGTTCTCCATGTCGTTCTCCTTCGGAGACAAAACAACTACAGGAAATGCGCCGTCAGGCTAGCCATCACAGCGCGGTAAAGGTTTTCCAGGTGCCCGAGATCGCCGAGAAACCGTGCGGCCATTGGCCTAATGGGTCATGGCCGCACGGTTGAACGGCGAGGTCGGGTGCCTGGGAAAGCTTTAAAGGAGACCGTTGTCCTGGAGGACCTTGCGAATCGCCTCGACGTTCTCACCGGTCATGGCCTTCACCGGGCGCGGCATGGTCGGGCTGTCGAAGATGCCCATGAGGTTCATAGCGGTCTTGAAGGCGCCGACGCCACCGGCATAGCCCTGGACGCCCGAGGTGACATCCCAGATGTGCGAAATCTCATTGAGGCGATCCTGCTCGGCCTTGACGGTAGCCCAGTCACCAGCCTGAGCGGCCTTCCACTGACGAACGTAGCCCTCGGGCTCAACGTTGGCGAGGCCCGGAACGGAACCGTCGGCGCCACCGAGATAGGCACCGTCGACGACGACCTCATGGCCGGTAAGGATGCTCATCGGATGGCCGTTCTTCTCGTTCTCCTGAATGAGGTAGCGGAACGAGATGTCATCGCCCGAGGAATCCTTGACGCCAGCCAGGACGCCCTCGGCGCCGAGCTTAGCAAGGAGCTTCCAGGGGAGCTTGGTGTGGACGCACACGGGGATGTCGTAGGCGAAGATGGGCAGGTCGAGTTCCTCGTGAAGGATGCGGAAGTGCTCCTCGACCTCGGTCATGCCCTGCAGGGCATAGAACGGGCAGGTGGCGACGAGCGCATCGGCGCCCAGCTCCTGAGCGACCTTGCCGTGCTCGATCATGCGCTCGGTCTCGGTGTCGATGATGCCGACCAGAACGGGAACGCGGTGGTCGACGATACGGACGGCCTCTGCGACAATCTGGCGACGGCGCTCGTCGGTGGAGAAGACGACCTCGCCCGAGGAGCCCAGGAAGAACAGGCCATCGACGCCGGCATCGATCATGCGGTTGATGCTGCGCTCAAAGGAGGCAACGTCGAGCTGGTGGTCTTCGGTATCGGGAACAACGACGGGAGGGATAACGCCGGTGAATTTCTGAGTTGCCACAAGAATCTCCTTAGTTGTCTGGCGGGCAGCCCTATGCCGCCCACTCTTGTTGGCGGTGTCCAGGCCGTCTAGGCCAAAGAACACGAATAGAACGTTTGGTTAAAGAAGTCGACGACTTCGTTTTCGAACGCATTGATGCGCTCGTGAGCGTATTTGGCATAGATGATATGCCTCCGGTCACACTCAAGACCGTTGAATACGGCAAACTGGCCCTTGGGATCACTCACGGTATCCATGAGCGATGTGCCCATGAGCACCGAGCCACGAACCCGAGGCGACAGCGTCTCGAGACCGCTGGGAAGCGGATTGGCAAGCGCCGTGCAGGCAAGGCCCCGCTCGTCCAGAGCAGAAACCGCCAGCGCGACACCGCCGCCAAGGCCCTCGCCCCATGCAAAGATGCGGTCGGGATCCATGCCATCAAGGTTGCGCGCCACCTTCGCCAACGCGCAGCCCCAACGGACACGCTCGACAAAAGCAGGCGAGGTAATCCCCTGCTGCAGATCGCTGGATCCAATAGTCTCATCGTCCAGCGCAAGCACGGCATATCCCATGGCGGCAAACCGCGTCATGTGATGCCATCCCCGCACGGGTCGGTCGATGTCATGGAACATCAGACACAGCGGAACAAGCTCGGATCTTCGGGCGCAACCAGAGGGCTCAATCAAACGGCCGTGCACGACATACCCGCCGAGCTCAAAGGAAACCTCGGAGTAGCGCGCGCACGGATTGGCGAAATCAATCGCCGTAACGGTCAGCCCGCAAACCTCAAGGTCCGAAGCGGCTGTCTCCAACTCGGAAACATCCGCAGAAGCATCGCCGCGCCAATCCCGGAAATCAGAGAGCCTTGACGAAACCGTCCCAGCAATTCCCGCAAGCTCGGGGACAATCAGCTCATCGATATTGCTCTCGCACTTAGACATGAGCCTCCCCTCCCTTGCAGAAAAATGGAATGATCAGATCGTCAAAATCCTGAATCTCCTCGTGACCGAAGCCTTCAAAGAACTCATGACGCTTTTCACAGGTCAGGTTGTTGTAGACTGCAAACTGCGTCGCCGGAGGACAGACGATATCGGCTGTGCCCGTGCCAAACAGCACGGGGCATTTGACTATGGGGGCAAAGTTCTTGGAATCGAAGTACGCCAGCTTGGCATAGGCCTCGTCAATACGAGTCGAGTCCTCGTCAAACCAGCGAGACCAATAGCGCAGACCCTCGTAGGCAATGTCGTCGGCATCCAAATCCCAGACCAGGCGGAAATCCGACAGGAAGGGATAGAGGATGGCGGCGCGATTGATAAGCTCGCTGTTAAGCGCACAGGTCGCAATGCCCAAACCGCCGCCCTGCGATGCGCCGTTCACAAATACACGGGCAAGATCGATGCCCTCGAGCTCACGAACAATACGGCAAAGAATGCGGATATCTTGGTGCAAGCGGACATAGTAGAGGTTGGCCGGGTCGCCGTCGATACCGGCGACGATATGGCCCGCGACCGTCGTTCCCTCAAATCCACCAATGTCCTCGGAGGGACCTCCTTGGCCGGGGCAGTCGAGGGCGATGAGTGCCATGCCCATGCCCGCAAACGACGCCTGCTCAAACCAGCTGCGGCTTGCACCCGGATACCCATGGAACTGAAGTACCAATGGCACGGGCTCGTCCGAGACAGGTTTAAGGTACTTGGCGTGCAGGCGAGCGCCGCACATGCCGGTATACCAGAGATCGAAAAGCTGGCAGGTCACGGCATCGGTGACCGATGCCGCCTCGATCGCATAGTCAAGCCCGACGGCGTCAGCCTCGGCCATGCGATCCTTCCAAAAGAGATCGAAATCTGATGGACGGGACATAGCGCCTCGATATTCACCAAATTGATGTTGTAGCTCCTGAGCACTTGGCATGGCTCGTGAACCCAACCTTTCGAAATCGCA
Source organism: Collinsella aerofaciens (assembly GCF_028206795.1). Lineage (GTDB taxonomy): Bacteria > Actinomycetota > Coriobacteriia > Coriobacteriales > Coriobacteriaceae > Collinsella > Collinsella aerofaciens_AX. The sequence continues at coordinate 25,347 of NZ_JAQLFJ010000013.1, forward strand.
ACGGAGGTGCGCCCGGCAAGGGAACCGGGCGCACGGGAGGGAAAGCGAAGTTACTCGCCGAGCTTGGGATGCAGCAGCGACGGCGCAGCGCCGAGCAGCATCTTAGTGTAGGGGTCTCGAGGATGCTGGAAAACCTGCTTGGCCTCGCCCTGCTCGACGATCTTGCCGCCATTCATGACGATGATGTCGTCGGAAATATAGCGGACCGTCTGGATGTCATGGCTGATGAACACCATAGCCAGGCCGAGTTCCTTCTTAAGGTCGGTCAGCAGGTTGAGAATCTGCGCGCGGACCGAAACGTCCAGAGCCGAGGTAGGCTCGTCGGCGATGATGGCATCGGGGTTCAGCGACAGGGCACGGGCAATTGCGACGCGCTGGCGCTGGCCGCCCGAAAGCTGGCCGGGAAGAACCTCGGCGGCGGAGGAGGGCAGACCGGTGAGCTCCAAGAGCTCCTTGACGCGCTTCTCCTGCTCGGCCTCGGTAGCCAGGTTGTGGACGCGCATGGGGTCGAGCAGTTGCTCGCGAACGACCATGCGGGGGTTGAGCGCCGTGGCCGGGTTCTGGAACACGACCGAGATGACGCGACCCATGTGGCGACGGTCCTCGGCGGTACGCTTGGTGACGTCCTTGCCCTTAAAGTAGACCTTGCCGCTCGTGGGGGCCTGCAGGCCGCACATGACGTTAGCCGTGGTGGACTTTCCGCAACCGGACTCGCCGACGATGCCGATGGTCTGTCCGGGCATGAGCTTAATCGTTACACCCTGGACGGCGTGAACCAGGTTGGGGTGCAGAATCGAGCCGGTACGGGTCCTAAAGGTGACGTGGACGTCATCAAGGAAGATGATCGGCTCGACGCCGTTGACTGCGGTCTCGCTCATCTACATCACCTCCGCGTGAGGGGTCAAACCATTTGCCTTGAGCACCTCGTCGGGGAGCTCGGAATAGAAGTGCTCGGTGCCGGGCACGCGCTTGAAGACCGGACGGGTGTCCAGGCCAATGCGCGGATGGCTCGAGCGGGGCGCGAAGCGATCGCCCTTGGGGAAATCGCGCGGGCTCGGAACGGCGCCGGGCACCTGGTGCAGGCGGCCCGAACCGCTCTCGATGGACAGGACGGAACCCAGAAGGCCGCGGGTGTACTCGTGAATCGGGTTGGTGAGCAGCTCCTTGGTGGGCGCCTGCTCAATAACCTGGCCGGCGTACATAACCGTGATGTTGTGGGCGACCTCGGCGACCAGCGCCAGGTCGTGCGAAACGAAGATCATGGCAAAGCCGAGCTTGGCCTGAAGGTCGTTGAGCAGCTTGATGACCTGCTTCTGGACCGTAACGTCCAGAGCGGTCGTGGGCTCGTCGCAGATAACCAGCTTGGGGTCGCGGGTAAGGGCCATAGCGATCAGAACGCGCTGACGCTGACCACCGGAAAGCTCGTGCGGATAGCTCTCGAGCGTACGCTTGGGGTCGAGGCCCACGAGCTCCAGGAGTTCCTCGGCGCTACGGGTGCCGCCGCGCTTGGTGAGCTGCTTCATCTGGGCAGAGATGAGCATGGAGGGGTTGAGCGAGGACAGGGCGTCCTGATAGACCATGGCGATATCGGTACCGCGCAGGCCGAACCACTCCTTCTTGCTCATCTTGAGCAGGTCGCGGCCCTCCCAGAGAACCTCGCCGGAAAGATGCTCGTCATCGTCGGTCAGGCCCATGATGGCCAGCGTGGTGATGGACTTACCGCAGCCGGACTCGCCTACCAGGCCCATGGTCTGGCCGGGACGGACGTCAAAGTTAACGTGGTCGACGACGTTGATATCACCGTGGTGCTCAAACTGGATGCAGAAATCGCGGACCGAAAGGATCGGCTCAACGGACTCATCGGGCACATGGCGGTCGTTACGCTTGAGCTCGACATCGCGCAGTGCGCCAAGACGGGCGGACAGGGACTGAGCCTGCTCCTTGTAGGCACGAACGGGGTCGGAAACCAGCAGGTCGGCCTCGCGGCGCTTGGAGGAATCGGTCGGATCCAGGGCGGCGGAGGGAGCAGCGGCCATGGCGTCGGTAATGCCCTCGGAGAGGATGTTGAGCGCCAGGCAGGTGATCATGATGGCCAGGCCCGGGAACAGTGCCTGCCACCAACGGCCAGCGAGCACGCCACCGCGTGCGTCGGCGAGAATGTTGCCCCAGGTAGCGGTGGGCTCCTGGATGCCGGCGCCGATGAAGGTCAGCGAGGCCTCGAAGATAATGGCGTCGGCGACCAGGGTAACGGTGAAGACCATAATCGGAGCGATGCAGTTACGCAGAACATGCTTGATCAGAATCCACGGAGCCTTGGCGCCGGACACGATGACCGCGCGGACATAGTCCTCACCGTACTCGGACACGATGTTGGCGCGCACGATACGGGCGATCTGCGGGGTGTACATAAAGCCGATCGCAAAGATGATCGACGGCACGGAATTGCCCAGGATGGAAACGAAAACGGCTGCGAGGGCGATACCCGGGATGGACATGATGATGTCCAGGATACGCATGATCGCCTCAGAGATAGACTTGCGCGAAACCGCTGCAAGAGCGCCGACAACGGAACCACAGACCAAAGCCATGGCGGTAGCACCAAAGCCGATAATCAGCGAGTAACGTCCGCCGTAGAGCATGCGCGACAGAATGTCGCGACCCTTATCGTCGGTACCGAAGATAAATCCGTTGCCGGGAGCCTGGCGAGCCGTAAAGATCTCGACCGGGCTATAGGGGGCAAGAAGGGGCGCCAAAATCGCAGTCAGGGCGACCAGCACCAGCACGACGGCGGCAATCTTAGAAGACAGCGTCATCTTCTTCCAGCCACCGAGCTTGAGCCCCTTGGAGGCAGCCTTCTCGAGCTGCTCGGTTTGCTTCTCTCGAATCCTTACCATAATCTACACCGTCCTGATGCGCGGGTTGATGAGCAGGTAGAGCATGTCAACCACGATGTTGATGATGATGAAGGCAAGAGCAACGACGATAACGACGCCCTGAACCAGGTTCGCCTCGTTGCCCTGAACGCCCTGCAGAATCGCAGTGCCCATGCCGGGGAGGTTGAAGATAACCTCGATGACGACGGCGCCGCCCATGAGGTAGCCGATCTTAAGACCGAGGGTGGTGACCGGGGTGATCAGCGCATTGCGAAGAACGTTGATGCCGACGACGACCTTCTCGGGAACGCCGGCGCCACGAGCCATACGGACATAGTCCTTGTCGAGCTCCTCGACCATGGCGGTACGCACGATACGAGTCATCTGGCCCGTCAGCGGAAATGCCAAGGCGATAGCGGGCATGATCATACGTCCCAGATAGCCAACCGGATTCGTGGTGAAGTGAGGCAGAGCACCCGATGCCGGGAGCACCTTAAGGTAGGAAGAGAACAGCAGGATCAACAGAACGGCAAGCCAGAACGACGGGGTTGCCAAGCCGGCGATGGAAAAGACGCGGATCACTTGGTCCGGCCATTTGTCGCGATACAGTGCCGCGATGACGCCGAGCAAAAACGAAACGACCGCACCGATGGCAAGACCGATGAAGGTCAGCTGCATCGTGACGGGCAGGGCCGTGGAGATGCGCTTGGCAACGGAGTTGCGGGCAGCGCCGTAGGTACCCATGTCGCCATGAATCAAATCGCCCATATAGCGCACGTAGCGCACAGGCCAGGGGTCGTCCAGACCATACTTCTCATGGTACTCGGCAACCGCCTCGGGCGAGGCACCGTCACCCAACGCCGTGTAGGCGGGGTCGGTCTTGGAGAACGACATAAGGAAGAACACCAGGACGGTGACGCCCAATGCCATGATCGGCAGCGCCACAAGACGCCTTCCAATCAAACGTAGCAAGTTGTTCACGTTCTCTCCCCTTTCTTTTGTCGGTAGGACCAACTGGTATATGAGTACGGATACTCATTACAAGACCCGAGCGACATCGTTGCCGCCCGGGTCTTTGTTTCAACTATGAGGATACGGTCCCAACGGCCGACATCCTGCATACAGACTCAAGCGAGTCTTATGCCTTGACGGTCGCAACGCCCCTGAAGGACATGCTCGTCGTGCCGATGCCCTTGAAGCCGTCGAGAGCCTCGCCGTTGGGCGCGGTGGACGGATCGTCCCAGGAAGCGGAGACGGTCTTGACGTGGACAACGGGGTACAGAACGGCGTTGTCGGCGATGATGTCGAAGCACTCGTTCCACTTCTTCTGCTGCTCGTCGCCCTCGGCGGCAAGAGCCTCGTCCATGAGACCGTGAAGCTTCTGCCACTCAGCGGACTCCTTCCACGGGCAACGGGTCTGCATCCAGACGTTGTCGCCATACCACCAGTTGAGCAGCAGGTCGGGGTCAGCGCCGAAGCAGGAAGGATCGCCAGGGGCAAGGAGGATATCGTAGGCCTCGCCGCCGTCGATGGCAGCGTAGGTGGCCGGCGAGGTATCGGTCTGGATGGTCACCTCAAAGCCGAGAGCGTCGAGGTCGTTCTTGACCTGGGCGGCCATGCCCTTGATCTGCTCGTTGTCGGTGGTGCGCAGGGTGATGGCACCCGGGGTGATGCCGGACTCCTCGATGAGCTTCTTAGCCTTCTTGGCGTCGGTCTTGTACACCGTGGAAGCCTCATGATAATTGGTGAAGCTCTTGGGCAGGTAGCAGCTGGCAGCGGTGGCAAGGCCGGCAAAGGTGTTGCTGACCATCTTCTCGGTGTCGAGCGCATACATGACAGCCTGACGGACCTTGACGTTGTTCCAAGGCTCCTTGGCGACGTTGAACATGATGAAGCGGGTGCCGAAACCCTGAACGTTATCGATCTTGCAGCCGGCGCTCTCGAGCTGGTCGACGGCGTCAGCGGTAACGAGCTCCATAACGAGCGTGGAGCCCTCCTGCTGAGCGGTAACGCGAGCGGTGGGGTCGGTCAGGATGCTGTACTGGATCTTCTTATCCTCGGCAGCATACTCACCGTTGTACTCGGGGTTGGGAACCAGAGTGATCTCGGTATCGGAGATAGAGTCGTACATCCAGGGGCCGGAGCCGATCGGCTGCTTGGCGCGATCCTCCTCGGTCTGGGTGGCCGGGGTAACGCGGATGATGGCAAGACGATCCTTGAGCAGAGAGAAGTTGGGGACCTTGGTCTTGACCGTCACGGTGCTGGCGTCCTTAGCCTCGATGGACTCGAAGGGCTGGAAGAACGGAGCATAGGTAGCGGAAGCGGCGCAAGCGGTGTAGGAGGCAACGACATCGTCAGCGGTGACCTCGGTGCCATCGGAGAACTTGGCGCCCTTGCGGATGGTGACCTCGAAAGTGGTGTCGTCCACAGACTTGGGATCGTCGGTGGCGAGCTCGTTGAAGGTACTGTAGTCGTGGTAATCGATGCCGTAGAGGCCCTCGACGACGTGCCAGTTAGCACCCAGGCCCACAGCGGAGCCGGTGCTGGCGGGATCGAAGCTGGACGGAGCGTAAGCGGAACCAGCGGTGATCACGCCGCCGCCACGGTTGGCGGAATCGGTGGAACCGGAAGCGGAACCCTCGTCGCTAGAGCTGCCACCGCAGCCGGTGAGACCAAGCCCTGCGACAGCAGCGACGCTGCCGGTGAGGCCGAGGAACGAACGCCTGGACATACCCTTGTTGATGATGGCCATGTCTTCTCCTATCAATAGAGAATCTTACCCGGGAGCACCTAGACGCGCCCCCGCGCAACTTGCGGACGATATATACCTTACCTACCGACGAACCCAACTGAGGTGCCGCGCTCGGCGACCGATACATACATACGCTTGAACGGTATTTACTACCGTTCACCGAATTCATTGACAAACGATTCGCCAGACAGTATGTATCGACGAGGTGAGATATCAGTCTTCGTCAACCCGCAGGATAGCAGGGTTGTTCACCATGGCTAGTCAAACGTTTTAGCGTTAATTAAACCCGAAATCGGCTGGTAATCGCCGTGAAATACATGATTGAAAATCACGCAATCATGTATATCAGTTGTTTAGAGGCGTGTTTAGTTTTCGGATTGCTTTGCCGCCATCTCGGAGCGCTCGGCATTCCACGCAACAAGTGCCTCGTGGACCGCTTTGGCGACATCGGCCGGAACGCCTCGAACTTCTGCAATCTCCTGCTCGCTCGCCGCGCGCAAACGCTTCATCGAGCCAAAATGGCGCATAAGGGCACGTTTTCTGGTGGGCCCCACGCCAGGAACGTCATCGAGTACCGAAACTGTCATGGCCTTGTCGCGCAATTCACGATGGAACGTGATAGCAAATCGGTGGGACTCATCGCGCACCTGTTTAATTAGATAGAGCGAGGCAGACCCGGTCGGCAGCACGACGGGAGTCTCGTCCCAAGGCACAAAAACTTCCTCATCGGCCTTCGCCAAGCCACAAACTGGTATATCGAGCCCAAGAGCCTCAAGTTGCTTGATCGCAGCGGTCAATTGCGGCTTACCGCCATCGACAACGAGCAGATCGGGGCACGAGCCAAAGCGCTCGTCGGCCATGCGCTCGGGAGCATAGCGTCGTCCCAAAACCTCGGACATCGACACGAAGTCGTTTGCCTCATCCAATTCGGCCTGGATTTTAAAACGACGATACTGGCTCTTGTCGGCGCGCCCGTTGGTAAACACCACCATCGAGGCGACCGTAAAGGTGCCATGCAGTGTAGAGATATCGAAGCACTCGATACGCAACGGCGGCGATGGCAGCGCCAACGCACTTTCGAGCTCCAGGAGCGCTTGATTGGTGCGGTCGTCAGCGTACCCCGTTCGCATCATGTAGCGCATGAGGGCATGGCGCGCATTTTTGGATGCCATATCGAGCAAACGGTGCTTTTCGCCACGCTGCGGCCTATGGAGATGGCAGGAACGCTCGCGCTTGCCTGCAAGCCACTCCCCCAGCGCCTCCGCATCCTCAAGCTCGACGGAAAGGTTGACCTCAGCTGGAATATCAGCCGTCTCGTCGTAATAGCGCTTAAGAAAGCCCGACTGGAGCTCTTCCTCGTCAACATCAAGGCCCTTGTCGAGAATGAACTCGCAGGTGCGAACTGTTCGGCCCTCGCGAACGACGAAGACGCAAGCGGCAGAGATGGTCTCCTCGCGATAGAAGCCGATGACATCGATATCGACGCTCGATGGAAAAACAACCTGTTGGCGATCGTCCAGACCCCTGATGACCTCCAAACGACGTTTGACGCGTGCCGCGCGCTCAAAGTCGAGCGCCTCGGCGGCATCCGTCATCTCGGAGGTCAGCTCATCGACGACATCCTTGCGATGGCCCGACAAAAAGCGTTCGACACGCTTGACGTTCTTGGCATAGTCCGTAGGAGAAATCGCGCCGACGCATGCACCCGGGCCACGACCGACATGGTAGTCAAAGCAGGGACGCCCGTTTTGCGCGCAAATCATATTGACGATGTCTTCCTCGCCCTTGTGGGACTCGACGATACGGCGACAACGACGCCACTCCGCACAAGAAGCCGAGCAGATCGGAATCACCTTGCGCAGCGTGTCAATGGTCTCACGCGCCGCGCGGCTGTCAGTATAGGGACCAAAATAACGCGTTCCCGGCTTATGGCGCTCACGCGTATATTTGATAGCGGGATATAGGTCGCCCTTTGTAATGGCGATAAAGGGGTAGCTCTTGTCATCCTTGAGGTCGACATTAAAGTACGGATGGTACTGACCAATCAAATTGCGCTCGAGCACCAACGCCTCGTGCTCGGTCTCCACCACGATATAGTCAAAGCTCGCCACCAGCTGCATCATCAGCGGGATCTTCTGGCGCTCGTCCTGCAGCGTCACGTACTGACGCATACGGGCGCGCAGGTTTTTCGCCTTGCCCACGTAGATGACATCGCCCTTGGCGTCTTTCCAAAGGTAGCAGCCGGGCTGCGTGGGAACGCGCGAAACCTGCTCGGCAAGCGTTGGAATGTTGTCGTGACCGGCCACGCGCACCTACTTGCGACGAATCAGCGCCGAGACCTCGGGCATCTTAAGGACGACGGCAAGGCCAAAGGTAACAGCAAGCGAGACGACACCCGCAACGCAAACGTAGCCAAGAGTAATCAGAATCGAGCCGCCAAGTGCCCCGACAAAGTGCTCAAGCGCCCACATGACGCCGGCGCCTGCGGCAGCACCCAGGCCACCGAGCAAAAGGCCAGAGAACCCGCCATGCAGGATAGATTTAACCTGAAGACCACGCAGGCGACGACGCAGCCACCACAGCGAGCAACCGACCAAGATCACGTAGTCGACGACATACGAAAGCGCGATTGCCGGCATACCGAAGCCCAGCACAACGCCAAACAGCAAAACCGAGCCCGCCTGGCCGATGGCGGAATACAGACAATAGCGGCTATAGGGCTTCATGTCGAGCAAGGCAGAGAAGCTCTTCTGCATCAGCACGACCACGCCGTAGAGCGGCAGGGAAAGTGCCAGGTAGATAAGGAACTCCGACACCAGCGCCACACCGGACTCATCGAACTTGCCAGCGCAGTAAATCATGTTGAGCGGACGCGCGAAGACAATCAGGTACAGCGCGAATGGAATCAGGAAGAACAGCATCTGGGCGACGCCACGCGAAATGCCCGTGCGGACGCTGTCGTAATCCTTCTCCTGTGCGTCGTGAGAGAGCTCGGTATAGAGCGCCGTCGAAAGCGAGGCGGCAATCAGCGCGTAGGGCAGCGTGTACCACAGGCGCGCATAGGCGATGACGGAAGGACCAGTCTCGGGCTGGACCACCAGCGCAGCAGCGTTGGTGATAGAAGTCGAGACAAACATGCACACCGTGGCGAGCAGCGTCGGGATACCGAGCGCAATCGTCTGGCGCAGTGCGGGGTCCTTAAAGTCGATATGGATATGGGGATGCACGCCGTGCTTGCCAAGCGCGGGGATCTGACATGCCATCTGAACAAAGACACCGAGGGTCGTACCGGCCGCAATCAAGATGATGCCGGCACGTTCGCCAAACTGTGCGGACACGGGCGCAAAGCCCATAAAGCTCGCAATGACGATCACATTGTTGAGGACCGGGGCAAACGTCGACCAGAAGTAGTCGCGGTGTGCGTTGAGGACGCCCGAAAACACCGAGCCCAAACCATAAAACAGAATCTGGATGGCAAAGAAACGGAACATGAACGCAGCGGTATCCATGCTGCCGCCGTCACCCGAAAGAAACGATTGCGTCCAGATAAAGCCCGGGGCGAACACGGTCCCCAGCAACGAAATGCCACCCAGCACCAAAAGCAGAATGCCGAGCAGGTTGCCCACGTACTCGTTCGAGGCCTCGCGACCCCGCTCACGTCTCACGCCCATGTACACGGGCAAAAACGCCGTCACGAGCATGCCGCCCATCACGAGTTCGTAGAGCATATTGGGCAGGTTGTTGGCGACCTGATAGGAAGACGAGAGTAGCGACATGCCGATAGCGGCCGCCATTGCCCACGTGCGGATAAAACCGGTGACGCGAGACACGATGGTCAGGATGGTCATAAGCCCGGCGGAACGACCAACCGTGGAGTAGTCCGACGAGCCCATGTCGTCAGTGTCGTCTCGCGACGAAGAAGCTTCGGATGAGGGTGTCTGAGGCGCAGATTCTTTTGCAAAATGAGCTCCGCACTTCAATTCTTCCTGCGGCATCGCTCAGTCCTCTCTCGTAATCGCGGCAACCGTCGCCCCGCAAAATGCAATTAAATCATCGGGTGCAAGCTCGAGCTGATAACCACGCTTGCCTCCCGAAATAAAAATGGTATCCCAAAGGACACATGTCTCATCAATGAGCGTCCGGTAGCGTTTTTTCATACCGACCGGACTGCAGCCGCCGCGAACGTAGCCAGTCGTCGCAAGCAAGTCCTTCACATGCATCATGGCCAAGGACTTCTCCCCCGCGGCACGCGCGGCGGACTTTAGATCGAGCTCGTCGGCAACAGGGATGCAGCACACGACGTGGTCGTTGGACGGCGTCACGCAGACCAAGGTCTTAAATCCTTGACCGGGCTCCTCGCCAAGCTGCTCCGAAATCGCGACCCCCAGGCCCGCCGACTCATCACCATCGTCTTCGTACGTATGTAGAACATAGGAAATGCCAGCGCTTTCCAGCTCGCGCATCGCATTGGTTTTTGGCGTCTTTACAGCCTTTGCCATGGCATATCCTTTCCCTCGCATTCGGACGCAAGGATTAAGTATATGTCCAATTCGGCTGCATACGTCACTTCGACACAGCAAGCGCCATCGAATCACAAGGAGTCGATGACGCCCATAAACTGAATCGCCTATTTATTGAGCATCAAGTTGAGCCTGACGCTCCCGGTCACGCCTGAGCAACGGCGCCAAAAACTTGCCCGTATAACTCTGCGGACAGTCCGCAACCTGCTCCGGTGTGCCCGAAACCACGACGGTTCCGCCGCCGTTACCGCCCTCGGGGCCCATATCGATCAGGCGGTCGGCAACCTTGATGACATCAAGGTTGTGTTCAATCACCAGCACCGTGTTGCCCGCATCGACCAAGCGCTGCAGCACATCGAGCAGTTGGCGGACGTCCTCAAAATGAAGGCCGGTCGTCGGCTCGTCCAAAATATAGAACGTCTTGCCCGTCTGGCGTCGATGAAGCTCCTTGGCGAGCTTCACACGCTGCGCCTCGCCGCCCGAGAGCGTCGTGGCGGGCTGGCCCAGGCTCACGTAGCCCAAGCCTACATCGTACAGCGTCTGGAGCTTGCGCTTAATCTGCGGGATATTCCCAAAGAAGGCCAGCGCCTCGGTGACGCTCATGTCGAGCACGTCCGAGATGGTCTTGCCACGGTAGGTGACCTCGAGTGTCTCGCGGTTGTAGCGTTTACCGCCGCAAACTTCGCAGGGAACGTAGATATCGGGAAGGAAGTGCATCTCGATCTTGATCTGTCCGTCGCCCTTGCACGCCTCACAGCGCCCGCCACTCACGTTGAAGGAGAAACGTCCCGGCGAGTAGCCGCGTGCCTTCGACTCCGGTGTGCTCGCAAACAGCGCGCGCAGATCATCCCACAGGCCAATGTACGTAGCGGGATTGGAACGCGGTGTACGGCCGATCGGCGACTGGTCAATGTCGATCACCTTATTGATGCACTCGATACCCTCGAGCTTTTTGTACGGGCCCACAGGGCGCGTCGAACGGTGAATGGCATTCGTAAGGGCAGGCGCAATGGTGTCGGTAACCAGGGAGCTCTTGCCCGATCCCGACACGCCGGTAACAACCGTAAGCGTACCAAACTCGATCTTGGCGGTAACGTTTTTGAGGTTGTTGGCGCGGGCGCCCGTGATCTTAAGGCAGCCGCGACCGGGCTTGCGGCGTTCATCGGGAACCCGAATCATTCGCTTGCCGGTCAGGTAGGCACCCGTCATCGAATCGGGGCACGCCATGATATCGGCAGGCGTTCCCGCGGCGACCACGTGTCCGCCGTTCACGCCCGCACCGGGGCCCATGTCGATCACATAGTCGGCAGCACGAATCGTATCCTCATCATGCTCGACGACGATGACGGTATTGCCGATATCGCGTAGGCGCTCAAGCGTCTTGATCAGGCGCTCGTTATCGCGCTGATGGAGGCCGATCGATGGCTCGTCCAAAATGTACAGGACACCCATGAGGCCGGCGCCGATCTGCGTTGCCAGGCGAATGCGCTGGGCCTCGCCTCCGGAAAGCGTCGCCGAGGCACGGTCGAGGGTCAGATAGTCGAGTCCAACATCGACCAGAAAGCGCAGGCGCTCCAGAATTTCCTTAACGATGCGCCCGCCGATAAATTGTTGGCGCTCGGTAAGCTCCAAGCCCTCAAAAAACTCGAGCGACTCGCGGCACGATAGGCAGCAGACCTCGTAAATGGACTTACCGCCTACGGTAACGGCGAGCATCTCGGGGCGCAGACGAGCACCATGGCAACTCGAGCACGGCTCCTCGCGGATGTACTTCTCCAAGCGCGCCTTGGTGTTCTCATTCGTCGTCTCGGTATAGCGCTCGTACAGGATATTGCGCACGCCCGAGAACTTGGTGTCCCACTGGCTACGGCGCCCATCGAGCTTTTGATAGTCGACCGAAATCTTCTGGTCGCCCATGCCGTCTAAAAACGCGCGACGCACCCGCGGAGGCAGATCCTCCCACGGCGTATCGACGCTCACCTTAAAGTGTTTGCAGACCGCAGCGAAAATCTGCGGATAGTAGTTAGAGTTGCCAAACAGGCTGCCAAAAACCCCGTCGGCGATCGACTTCGAGGGGTCTTCGATTAGGGCCTCGGCATCGACCGTCTTCTTAAAGCCCAGGCCATCGCACTCGGGGCACGCGCCATAGGGCGCGTTGAACGAGAAATCACGCGGCTGCAGGTCATCGATGGAGTGCCCATGCTTCGGGCACGCTAACGCCAGCGAATACTCCAGCAACTCGCCTTCGGTCCCCTCGGGAGCGTCGCGGTCGGGCAGCAAGTATACGTTCACATTGCCGTGCGCCAACGCAGTCGCCTGTTCAACGGACTCGGCAATACGGCCCAGAGAGTTCTCACGGATCACGATGCGGTCGACCACGACCTCGATATCGTGTTTGAATTTCTTATCCAAATCGATAGAGTCATCAAGCGAGCGAACCTCGCCGTCGACACGCACGCGGCTAAAGCCCTCGGCGCGAAGGTCCTCAAACAGTTTGGTGTACTCGCCTTTTCGCCCGCGCACCACCGGTGCCAGCACAAACGCGCGGCGGCCCTCTCCCGCCGCCAAGACCTTGTCGGCAACCTGATCGGTCGTCTGACGCTCGATGACCCGACCGCACTCGGGGCAGTGCGGCGTACCGACGCGAGCAAACAGCAGTCGCAGGTAGTCATAAATCTCGGTTACGGTGCCCACCGTCGAGCGCGGGTTCTTGGATGTCGTCTTTTGATCAATTGAGACAGCCGGCGAAAGGCCGTCGATTGAATCCAAGTCGGGTTTGTCCATCTGGCCCAAGAACTGGCGCGCATAACTCGAAAGGCTCTCGACGTATCGACGCTGGCCCTCGGCATAGATAGTGTCGAATGCCAGCGAACTCTTGCCCGAGCCAGAAAGACCGGTAATGACCACGAGTTGGTCACGCGGAATGGAAACATCGATATCACGGAGGTTGTGCTCACGAGCGCCGCGAATAACGATAGAAGAATCAGACATGGAAGCTCCTTGCCTCCTATTGCATCGAATCATACTGCCGATGAGTTTAGCGCACTCGACGCGCACAGATGTTCGTAATACAAGATTCGCAGACCTTTAGCTTTGCGTATCGGGCGCTTTGTTTCTCGAAATGCCGTGGAAAGGTTACAGTAATCTAATGCTGAACTTAATTTGCTGTACCAGAGGAACGTCCATGACCGAAGATATCCCCCTTGAAATCACTTCGAGCGACATGGCCAATCTGCCCATATTCATCGCCGTCCTTATCGTGGCCGCCGTCGTCGTGCGCGTGTATTTTTCAATCAAACGCAACGAAAAGCCACCCATTGCCCGCGTCTTTTGGTGCGCGACGCTCCTCATCCCGCTCGGCGTGGTAGCTGCATGGGTTACGAATCAATTGCTCGTAAATGAGGGCAGCTCCCTATGGGTCCTTTCTTATTCGGCGCTCGGTGCTGCCGCCGTCATGCTTCTTGTCGAGCCCTTGGTTTCGGGACTTATCGACCAAACCGACCTTGCGACGGGAACGGTTGCCTGTATTTGCCGTGACATCCTTGTCATCGCCGCTGTTTCAGCGCTCTCGTTCGTTTCACTCGAAATTGCCTGCAACGAAACGTTCTATCGCATTCCCGCCAACTCATTCGGGTTTTCCGTCGGGCTGCTCGCGACGGTTCTGCTCTCCCTTTATTTGGTGGGGCAGCGTCATGGAGGCGTCATGGCCCTCGTGCCCGTCGTCTGTTGCATCCTTGGCATTGCCGAGCACTTCGTCATAACGTTTAAAGGCGAAGCCATCCTGCCAAGCGATATCTTGGCCCTTGGCACCGCAATGGAAGTGAGCGAGGGATACGAGTTTACCTTTACCGCCGGAATCGTAACCTCTCTCGCCCTGCTGGAGATTTCCCTGGGGCTTCTTTCGCTCATCCGACCGCGAAAGCTCCGTACGCCCACCCATGTCTTCCCCGCTATCGCCGCTAACCTCTGTGCCTTTCTGCTCGTGACCGTTGTGGGGCTCTCAGGCTTTTCCAACATCGACTTGGAGCAGGCGCTGGATTTTGGATTTGACCGTTGGCAGCCCATCACCACGTATGCGTCTCAGGGTTTTATCACTTCGTTCACCGAAATGGTCAACGAGTTGCCCATTGAGAAGCCCGAAGACTATACGCCCGATGAGGCGCAGAGCATCGAGCAGGAGCTCGCCACCGTCTACGACAGCACATATGGCTCGAGCGAACAGCGCGCGGCGGCCGTTGCCCAGTTCAATGAAATCAAGCCGACGATTGTTGCCGTCATGAACGAGAGTTTTAGCGACCTTTCGTGCTTTGAGCAGCTCCAGGCGGCCGGGTACACCGGTCCCGCATTCTACAACTCGCTTCCCGACACACTTGTTCGCGGCACCATGCTCGCTTCGGTCGCCGGTGGCGGAACGGCGAACTCCGAATTCGAATTTTTGACCGGAGCGACAACGGCCTTTGTCGGATTAGGCAAAATTCCCTATCAACTGTATCAGATGAATGGCGTCAACAGCCTGGCAAAGGACCTTAAAGAGCTTGGGTATACCGCTACCGCTATGCACCCGCAAAACCCCGTCAACTACCATCGAGATAAAATCTATCAGCAGCTGGGCTTTGGAGACTTTCTTTCAATCGGCGATTTCGAAGGTGCGCCCTATTACCATGCCGGCGTATGCGACTACGCCACCTACGACAAGATACTCGACCTGCTTAGAACCGACGAAGCGCCGCAGTTCATCTTTGACGTCACGATGCAAAATCACGGCGGCTACGACTATGGCACCGTTCCCGCCGAAGAGCTGACAAACTATTGGGTCGAGGGAGCCAGCGAGGGCGCCAACAGCGCGCTCAACACCTATCTCACCTGCATCAACGCATCCGACCGGGACCTCGAGTACTTTATCAACGAGCTCCGCAATATCGGCAGACCGGTTGTTCTTGTCTTTTTTGGCGACCATCAGCCGAGCGCCGCAACGACTCTCAACGACGAGCTGTACCCTCAGGAAGATACGGCAAGCCACGCTTTCCGTATCTATCAGTCGACATATCTCGTCTGGGCTAACTATGAGATCGCCGGCAATACCGAGCTCAACGTCTACGACACCGTCGGGGCAAACGAGATTGCAGCCATTACCCTTAATAAGATCGGCGCCCCGCTCACCAATTACCAAAAGGCCCTGCTTGCGACAAGGTCAGATGTGCCCACCATCAATGTCGCCGGCTATCTCGGTGCCGACGGGCTGCGCTACGACTTGGAATCGGAAGACAGCCCCTACGCCTCGACGATCGACAAGCTGCAGCGCATGCAATACCTCGAGTTCGCCAGCAAAGTTCAGTAAGCCCGCCCATTCGCTTGGGCCCATCGTATTGCAAGCACGCTCGGCCCAAACGCATCGCAAATGACTCCCGCTCGCAAACGAGGGTACAATGACGCTCGTGTCACATCGCGGGGCCCCGGCCCCAGCATATACAAAGGAGTCATACATGGGTTGCGAACACGCACAGGCCGCCGGCGGACAAACGTCGCCGTCGCAATTTGAGGAGAACACGCTGTCCGAGGTCAAGCGCGTCATCGCCGTGCTTTCCGGCAAGGGCGGTGTCGGCAAGTCATTTGTCACCGGTGCCATCGCCACCGAGCTTGCCCGTCACGGCCACAAGGTCGGCGTCCTCGATGCCGACATCACCGGTCCCTCTATCCCCAAGATGTTCGGTATGAGTGGACGCCACGTCCATGCCCTTGGCAACCTTATGCTGCCCGAAATCTCCGAGCACGGCGTCAAGGTCATGAGCTCCAACCTGCTGCTCCAAAACGAGACCGACCCCGTCCTTTGGCGCGGTCCGGTCATCGCAGGCGCCATTAGGCAGTTCTGGAGCGAGACCTCGTGGGGCCCCATCGACTACCTGCTGGTCGACATGCCTCCGGGAACAGGCGACGTCGCGCTCACCGTCTTCCAGTCGCTGCCGGTCGACGGCATCGTCATCGTCACGAGCCCGCAGGATCTGGTCTCGATGATCGTCGCCAAGGCGGTCAACATGGCCGAGAAGATGAACGTCCCCATTCTGGGCATTGTCGAGAACATGAGCTATATTGAGTGCCCCGACTGCGGCAAGAAGATCGAGGTCTTTGGCAAGAGCAAGCTCCCCGAGGTCGCAGAGCGCTATAACCTCGACATCTTGGGCCAGCTTCCCATTAATCCGGCACTCGCCGAGGCCTGCGATAAGGGCGAGGTCGAGACCGCGCTGCCCGATGGCATGTTGCCCAAGGCAGTCTCTGCCGTCGAGGCTATTACCCCGCACGAGACCGACGAGGCCTAAGTGAACGCGAGCGCCCTCTATGACGTCTTGGTAATCGGCGGCGGGGCTTCAGGCCTCGCCGCCGCCATTACGGCCGCACGCGCCGGCAAAAGCGTCTGCATCGTTGAGCGCGATGTCGCCTGCGGCCTCAAGCTCCTTGCGACCGGTAACGGCCGTTGCAACCTCTCCAACGAATCGATTGATCCTCAGCGGTATAACCACCCCGCATTCGTCGAATCCGTCATGGTCCCCCAGCCCGAACAAGAGCTTATGGGTTTCTTCTCCTCGCTGGGCATCATGACAACCTCCGAGGAAGGCCGGCTGTACCCGCGCTCCCTTCGCGCCGAATCGGTGCGCGACGCACTTCTCAACGCTTGCGACCGCCTAGGTATCACCTTAATCTGCGGAGCCAACGTTGCCTCGGCGCGCAAAGCTTCCGAAGGCTGGGCACTCCAAATAGACCGTCCAGCGCGGGCGCTCAAGGCAAAAAAGCACGACGACCGAAAATCGGAGCTCCGCTCGCTTCGGAAGGCGCTCGCCGATGTCCCTCGCAAGAACGAGGCCCTGCAGGCACATGCCGTAATTATCGCCACGGGCGGCAACCCCACCGGTATCGCCGATATGTTTCGCTTCCCCCTCACTTCGCTACGCCCCGTCCTCTGCCCCGTATCGGCAACGGTCGTTGGCGATCGGGCAGCGCTCAAGACGTTGGATGGCCTGCGCGTCCGCGCCCGCTTGACGCTCGCCCGCAATCATAATGAGCTCTGGCACGAAGACGGTGAAGTGCTGTTTCGAACCTTCGGTATCTCGGGCGTCGCTGTCTTCAACCTCTCTCGTCGTATCCAGCACGGCGATACGATCCTGCTCGACGTTTTCCCCGACCTCTCCAAAGACGAGTTGCTCGATATGCTCAACCGGCGTGTTGAGCTGCTCGGCGGCTTTTCGCCCCGTGATCCCCGTTGGCTTGACGGCATGCTCGCCCCGCAGCTCTCACACGTCGTCTGTACGGCATTCGAGCGGTGCCATCCCGGCTCGCGCGATGTCATCCACCTGGTCTCAATCCTCAAGCACTTTAAACTGTCCGTCGAAGGGACGGCAGAGGAGCGCTCAGCACAGGTCACGCGTGGCGGCATATCTATCGAGTGCGTCTCGACACCCAATCTTTACGTGAACAGCACCACAGGCGCCCCGCTTTACGTCTGCGGAGAAGCGCTCGACATCGACGCCGATTGCGGAGGCTTTAACCTTGCGTGGGCCTGGATCTCGGGTATTCGCGCTGCAAGCAGCCTGTAGCCGCGCAGTCTATAATCAAAAACGCATTCGGGCCGTCTGGGATACCGGACGGCCTCTTTCTTGCCTCTAAGGAGACCTCGATGATCGAAATCACCCAAGTCAACGCGACGCTCGATGAGGCCGGCGACGAAAACGCCTGCCTTGCTATTGGCAGACGCGCCGTCAAACGAGCCCTGCGATGCGAGGATTCCCAGATTAAAGCCATTGAGCTCCATCGCAAGTCAATCGACGCCCGTAAAAAGCGAGATGTTCATTTTATTTTGAGCTTTCGAGTTGAGCTGACAAGCTCCCGACTCGAACAGGAAGTGGTCGACCGCGTCGCCGAGCGCAACCGCTCGCGCATCCGCATGGTTGACGGCGAGGCTCCTTCATTCCCCAACCCCGTCCCGAATGCACCCAAGGGGCGTCCCGTCGTTGTCGGCGCCGGTTGCGCCGGTCTCTTCGCCGCCCTGACCCTTGCCGAAGCGGGCCTTAAACCCCTGCTCATCGAGCGCGGCGACCCGGCATTTCGCCGCTCACATGCGATCGACCTCTTTCTAAAGGAGCGCATCCTCGACCCCGAGAGCAATATCCAGTTTGGTCTGGGCGGCGCGGGGACCTTCTCGGACGGCAAGCTCAATACGGGAACCAAAAATCCCGCCCATCGCCTTATCCTCGAGACCTTCGTCGAAGCGGGCGCTCCCCGCGATATTCTATGGGATGCAAAACCGCATATTGGCTCCGACATCCTCCCCGCCGTCGTTACCAGCATCTCCCAGCGCATTGAACAGCTCGGAGGAACCGTTCGCTATCGAACGAAACTCGTTGACATTCACACTGACACATCTGGCGCCATTGTCGGTATCGACATCCAGTCGTCCCACGACGCGACAAGCGAGTCAATCAACACAAAGCATCTCATCCTTGCTTGCGGTCATTCTGCCCGCGACGTATTCGAGGTTCTCAAAACCCATGATGTCGCCCTCGCTCAAAAGACGTTTGCCATGGGCGTTCGCATCGAACACCCGCAGTGTGATATCGATCGGGCGCAATATGGCCCCGCGGCGGGTCATCCCGCGCTCGGAGCAGCCCCCTATAAGCTCGTTACCCATCTTCCCAACGGCCGCAGCGTATTCTCATTCTGCATGTGTCCTGGCGGACAGGTTGTCGCAGCCTCTTCAGAGCCCGGCCATCTGTGCGTCAACGGCGCCAGTCTCAACGCCCGCGCCGGCCGCAACGCAAACGCCGCTCTCCTCGTTAACGTCACGCCCGACGATCTCCCCAGCGACGATCCTCTTGCAGGCGTAGAACTCCAGCGCATTTGCGAGCGGGCTGCCTATCGCCTTGGCGGCTCCAACTGGAACGCACCGGCACAGCTCGTCGGCGATTTCCTTGCAGAACGCGCCAGCACGACATGCGGCAAGGTAAAGCCCACCTATCCGCTCGGCGTGACTTGGACAGCAATCGATGAGTCATTGCCGCAACATATCATCGAGTCGCTTCGTCTGGGAATTCCCTTACTCGGCAAAAAACTGCGTGGCTACGACCATCCCGATGCCGTCCTCACCGGTGTTGAGACACGCTCGAGCTCTCCGGTCACCGTTACTCGAGACCGTCAATGCCACGCTGTATCGACCCCGGGGCTCTACCCTTGCGGCGAGGGGGCCGGATATGCCGGAGGAATCATGAGCGCAGCTACCGATGGCATCCGTTGCGCCGAAGCCCTGATCGCAGACCTCTAGCGCACGAATTCCAGCACGCAAAAGACACAGGCCCCGAGCTCCACAGGGAACTCGGGGCCTGTTCGCTATTTCTTAAACCGTGCACCCTGGCGTTTTCTGCCCGATGCGAACGTGGAACCCTTGCGGGCCTGCGAACGTAAGCGCTCGATCGTCTCGTCCTCAGACGCACCCTCGAGCATCGCCCGAATCTGAACGACAGCATCGCGCAGGCGCGCCGCCTCCTCAAAGTCCATGGCGGCAGAAGCGTTGCGCATATCCTCTTCCATGGTTTCGACGATCCGCACAAGCTCGTCATGCGGCAGTTCTTCCAACTGCTCCGCAAGTGTCTGCTCGGGTGCCACCGTTTCCGGCACGCCGCCCTCGCCCGACTCATCGGGCGTATAGAATGCGCCATGGCCAAGGGAGTCGCCCTTCGAGCGCCCCTTGGAACCCACAGTCTTTTCGGCCTCGGCAATAAAGCTCGAAATGTCGTTAATGGCCTTGCGGACCGTCTTGGGCACAATGCCATGCTCTTCGTTATATGCCATCTGAATCTCGCGACGGCGCTGCGTCTCCTCGATGGCTTCTTTCATCGAATCGGTCACAACGTCTGCATACATGATGACCTCGCCGTCGGCATTACGGGCCGCACGGCCAATCGTCTGAATCAACGAACGGCGATTGCGCAAGAAGCCTTCCTTGTCAGCGTCGAGAATTGCCACCAGCGAGACCTCGGGGAGATCCAGACCCTCGCGGAGCAGGTTGATGCCAACGAGAACATCAATCTTTCCCTCGCGCAGCGTTCGCAGGATCTCGACACGGTCCATCGTCGCTGTATCGGAGTGCATGTAGTTGACCTTAATGCCGGCATCGAGCAGGTGATCGGTCAGATCCTCGGCCATGCGCTTGGTCAGCGTGGTCACCAGCACGCGCTCCTTACGGGCCA
Organism: Collinsella aerofaciens; assembly: GCF_028206795.1. Taxonomy (GTDB): domain Bacteria; phylum Actinomycetota; class Coriobacteriia; order Coriobacteriales; family Coriobacteriaceae; genus Collinsella; species Collinsella aerofaciens_AX. Next base: position 45,724 of record NZ_JAQLFJ010000013.1, read on the forward strand.
CGCGCTCGCGAATCTCGTCCTCAAGATCGTCAATCTGGCCTCGGACCGGACGAACGTCGATTTTGGGATCGAGCAGGCCGGTCGGTCGAATGATCTGTTCAACATCGTTTTGACTCACACGCAACTCATAGTCGCCTGGCGTGGCCGAGACGTAAATGAACTGCGGAATCCTCGCCTCAAACTCATCGAAACGAAGCGGGCGGTTATCGAGCGCCGACGGAAGACGAAAACCATGCTCAACAAGCGTAACTTTGCGCGAACGGTCGCCTTCGTGCATACCGCGAATCTGCGGCACCGTCACATGGCTCTCGTCGATGATGCAAAGCATATCCTTGGGGAAGTAGTCAATCAAGGTAAACGGCGGTTCACCCGGCTTACGTCCATCCAGATGGCGCGAGTAGTTTTCGATGCCGTTGCAAAAGCCCATCGTCTCGAGCATCTCGAGGTCATAATCGGTCCGCTGCTGCAGACGTTGCGCCTCGAGCAACTTGTCGGTCGCCTTGAGCTCCGCCACGCGCTTCTCGCACTCTTCGCTGATTGATTTCAGGGCCGCCTTGACCTTTGGCTTCTCGGTCACGTAGTGCGAAGCCGGCCACACGGGAATCGCTTCGTACTCACGTAGCATTTCGCCGGTGACCTCATCGATCTCGGCAATCAGCTCGACCTCGTCGCCAAAGAACTCAAAGCGCAACGGATGCTCGGCATAGGGCGGATATACGTCGACAACATCGCCGCGCACGCGGAAGGTGCCACGTGCCAGGTCATAGTCATTGCGGTCGTATTGAATGTCAATGAGCGCATGGATGAAGTCGTCGCGCTCGAGCGGCACCTTCTTATCGACGTTCGGCGCCAGGCCCGCATAGTCCTCGGGAGAACCGATGCCATAGATGCACGAGACCGATGCGACGACAATCACATCCCGTCGAGAAAGCAGCGATGCCGTCGCCTGATGGCGCAGCATCTCGACCTCCTCGTTAATCGAGGAGTCTTTCTCGATATACGTATCACTCTGCGGTACATATGCCTCGGGCTGATAGTAGTCGTAGTACGAGACGAAGTAGACCACGGCGTTGTTGGGAAAGAATTCTTTGAGCTCGCTCGCGAGCTGGGCGGCGAGGGTTTTGTTGGGGGCCATGACCAGCGTTGGCTTACCGAGAGCTTCGATGGTCTTGGCCATGGTAAAGGTCTTGCCCGAGCCGGTTACGCCCAGCAAAACCTGATAGCGGTCTCCGTCCCTCACACCCTGCACAAGCGACTCAATGGCCTTTGGCTGGGAACCTGCAGGCTCATAGGGAGACACGACCTCAAACGGCACCTCAGAGCCCTCAACGCCAAAGCGTTTGAGCTCTCCGCCAACACGCTCAACTTCAAAATCCGCCATGGATACTCCTAACTCATATATCTGCAGTATACGCAGGCGGCAGACATAGTCCTATACGAACCGATCGGGGTAGAGGGTCTTGTAGCGAACCCAGGCATTATTGACGCGAATCAGATACGCCTGCGTCTCGGGAAAGGTGATTGCATTGTGCAGCGACGTACTTTGCTGCGCCCATCCGTCGACATTGCCCATGCCGGCGTTATAGGCGGCAATAGCGCTATCCGTCGACCCGTTGAAATACGTTAAGAGATACGAGAGGTACGCACAGCCAAACTCGATATTCGTAGCCGGATCGTTAAGGTTGTCGGCCGAATACTCCCCACCGTCGACAAGACCCTTGGCGATCATATCCTGGGCAGTCTCGGGCATCAGCTGCATCAATCCCTGAGCACCCTGATTCGACTCAGCCTCGGGATCCCAATTCGATTCCGACTTAATGACAGCGCACACCAGATACGGATCCAGATTATGCGAAATACTCGATTGCTTTACATACGCCTCGTAGTCAATTGGATACAAAGGCTTAAAGAAGGCGGCAGGAGCATACGAGTAGACGAGCGAAATAAGGCCGAAGGCAAAAACGGCAGCCAGCGGTATAAGGCGATACCACGCAAAGAAACGTGTCTTAGGCATCGGCATCCTCCTTATTCGCAGTGTCTATAAACCCATGGCATGCAAGCCATGAGTCAAGCTGCTCAAAGAGCGAATTATCACCTGCGGTATTATCAATCACCGTTGTAGCGAGATTGCACAGCTCAGACTCATCGGGCTGGCAAGCAGAACGGGCATCGAAATCAGATAGCTCCATGCCACGCTGAATAGCACGCTTGCGACGAACTGACAAAGGGGCGCTGATGACCAGAATTTCATCAGCCAAGCCAAATGCATCCTCAAAACCAGTCGGGGCAGAAACCTCGACCACCGCAAAGGGGTAACGGGGAGACGAAACCGTACAACAAACCGGATCGAGAATCCTAAGCGAAAGCTGTTCAATGAGAACGGGATGCACAAGGCCATTGAGCCGTGCGACCGAATCAGGAGAAGCGAAAGCTCGAGAAGCGAGGATGCTGCGGCGAATGCCGCCTTCCTCATCCAAAATGTCCCAACCGAATTCATCCGCGAGAGCATTGACGATATCAGAGCCCGGTACATACAGCGATTTTGCAAGCTCATCCAGATCGATAAGCATAGCGCCACGAGATTCGAAATAGCGGCAGGCAGTCGACTTACCCGAAGCAATATTGCCCAAGACAAATACGGTAAACATCAAGTCCTCCCTAACGCCAATGGGAGTTATTATCGCGCAAATACAAAAGAAGGACTCAAAATACAGCCAAACAGTAAGACAAGCTAAAAGAAGGCGAGTTCTTGTATTACAGCTCTTTATAAAACGCAAAAAAGGGGGAGGCCGCGAGGCCTCCCCCTTCTTCAAGTCATCCGACGGCTCGGTGCCGTCCACCGGTCAGCGGCGCCCTGGCCTCCCACGGGCTGGCCCCGCAGTACTCTCGGCGCGATGGGGCTTAGCTTCCGGGTTCGGAACGGGACCGGGCGTGCCCCCCATGCTCTGGC
>NZ_JAQLFJ010000014.1 GCF_028206795.1 Collinsella aerofaciens
ATGGGCTGGCGCCAGCATGGAGAGAATCTAGGTAGCTCAACGGAGAAAACCGTTGACAAAACTATAGGAACACCCCCTGCACCAAAAAGGGCGCCGACCATCGCGGTCGACGCCCTTTATTGTTAGTCGCTATAAAGCCCAGTGCTTATTTGTTGACCTGACCGGCGCGGACGGCGGCCTTCTTGCGGTCGGTGGCGTTGAGCAGACGCTTGCGCAGGCGGATGTTCTTGGGAGTGATCTCTACCAGCTCGTCGTCGGCGATGTACTCCAGCGCCTCCTCCAGCGAGAAGGTGCGGGGCGGCACCAGCTGGACGGAGATATCGGAGGTCGAGGAACGCTGGTTGCCCAGGTTCTTGGTACGCGCGATGTTGACGACCATGTCGCCGGCCTTGCTGCGCTCGCCCACGATCATGCCCTCGTAGCACTCGGTGCCCGGCTCAACAAACAGCTGGCCGCGCTCCTGCAGCGTACCCAGAGCATAGGCAACGGCCTTCTCGGTGGTCATGGAAATCATGGCGCCGTTCTGGCGGTTGCCGATCTCGCCGGCGTAGGGGCCGTACTCCAAGAAGGTGTGGTAGAACACGCACTCGCCGTGGGTGACATTCATGATGCGGTTCTTAAGACCCATGATGCCGCGGGTCGGGATCTTAAACTCGAGGTGCGTCACGATGCCCGAGGTATCCATGCTCGTCATGATGCCGCCGGAGGTACCGAAGACCTCAACGACCTTGCCCGAGTACTCGTCCGGGCACTCGACGACGGCCTGCTCGACAGGCTCCATCTTGTTGCCGTTCTCGTCCTTCTTAAACAGAACGCGGGGGCGGCCGACCTGGAACTCAAAGCCCTCGCGGCGCATGGACTCCATCAGAACGGACAGGTGCAGAATGCCGCGACCCGAGACCTCGACGCCGCTCTTGTCCTCGAGCTCCTCGATCTTCATGGTCACGTTGTTCTCGGCCTCGTTGAACAGGCGCTCCTTGAGCTGACGGGCGCCCACGATGTCGCCATCGCGGCCGACGAGCGGGGAGGTCGAAGCCTCAAAGACGATGGACAGGGTCGGCGGGTCAATCTCGATGGGCTCGAGCTCGACGGGGTTCTCGGGATCGGTGTAGACATCGCCGATATCGGTGCGGTCGATGCCCACGACGGCGGCGATGTCACCGGCGCCGACTTCCTGGCACTCGGTGCGGCCCAGGTAGTCGAAGGTAAAGAGCTGCTTGACGGTAGCGGTGGCGCTGGAGCCGTCGTTCTTCACAACCAGAATCTGGTCGCCCTGATGGATGGCGCCGGAATACACGCGACCGATGCCGATACGGCCAACGAAGTTGGAATGGTCGATGGTCACGCACTGCATGGCCAGCGGGACGTTCTCGTCGACCTCGGGCGCGGGCATGTCGTCGATGATCATATCGAGCAGCGGATACATGTCCATGTTGCCGTCGTTGGGGTCAAGGCGGGCAAAGCCATTCATGGCGCTAGCGTAGACCACATGCTCCATGGCGAACTCAAGCTGGTCGTCGGTGGCGCCCAGGTCGGCCATGAGGTCCAGGCAGTCGTTGTAGGCCTTCTCGGGGTTGGCGCCCGGACGATCGATCTTGTTGATGACGATCATGATCTTGAGGCCGGTGTCGATAGCGTGACGCAGGACGAAGCGGGTCTGGGGCATGGGGCCCTCAAAAGCGTCGACCAGCAGCAGGGCGCCGTCGGCCATACGCAGCACGCGCTCGACCTCGCCGCCAAAGTCGGCGTGGCCCGGGGTGTCGATGACGTTGATCTTAACGTCCTTGTACTCGATAGAGATGTTCTTGGCGAGAATCGTAATGCCGCGTTCGCGCTCCTGGTCGTTAGAGTCCAGGACGCGGTCCTCGACCTGCTGGTTGGCACGGAAAGCGTCCGTGGCACGCAGGAGCTTGTCGACCATCGTCGTCTTGCCGTGGTCGACGTGGGCGATGATGGCGATGTTCCTCAGATTGTCTACGCGCATGTAGTTCCCCTATCTTCTATCCATATACAACCGGCACGCGTATGCGACCCACCCAGCAATGCAACGCTCGGCGGGAATATTGAGCCTTTTACCGAAAACTCGTTTATTTTAGCGATTTTAGATGAGAGGGGTTTCCTCACCTGCAGGTTCAGGGTCGCTCCACATAAAACCATCGCCGGCGCCCATGCCCTCATACAGCACATATGCCGAAAAACCGCTCTCGAGCGTGGTTTCGAAGAAGCTCACGAGCAGAGCGTCGTGATAGCCGCCGTCAATCTCGACGCAGCCGGTGTAGCCGATGGCATATCGGGCGATACGGCCCAGGCCCTCGTCCTTAAGACCCATCTTGTGCTCGGAGATAAAGTTGGTGGCCGCCTCCAGGCACGCCTCTTCGCCGTCCTCGTCGAGCGCGGCCAGATATCGGTTGGAAGCAACGTCCTCGATCGCCACAACTACGCCCGGATTCTCGCCGGCGGCAAGGTCGTCCAAGAACGCACCAATCAGGTCACACACCATGGCGTCGAGCTCGGCGGAGACGTTACCGGCGTCCTGCATATCCTGTGCCATCTTTAGACCTTCCCATCGAGTCTGGTGTCATTACAGTTCTTGTGCCTCGGCGGCAATCTTGGCGGCAGCGTCGCGGGCGCGCATCATGTCCGCCGCGCGCTTGTCGAGCACCTTGATCTGGTTTGTCAGCATTACCGCATCGACCACGCCCCAGATCACCAAGCCCGTAGAGATCGAAAACCCAAGCGCACCAACTGTACCACGAAGGCGCGAGCAGATTGCCGCGACAAGGGCGGAGACGACAACCATCTTGATAAACGAGCCGCGGCGCTCGCGAAGCGTGCGGGCCTGCGTCACATAGGCAATGCGAGCCGCCTCAGAAGCCTCCGAGCGCATCTGGGCCTCGCGGGCGATCGCAGCCGCCTCGGCAGAAACTCCGGCGCTCATGAGAGCGCACTCCGTCGCGTGTTTGTCGAGCATTTAGAAGTCATCGGGGGAGAGCGTATGGACGAACTCGTCGAACTTCTCGAACTCCTGCTCGTCGTCGACTTCCTCGGCATGGGCAGAAACGGTGCCCAGGCGATTCATGATGTCGTCCTCCACAAACATGGGGGCATTGCTGCGCACGGCAAGGGCAATGGCATCACTGGGGCGGGCGTCGATCTTGCGCTCGTCACCATCGGCCAGTACGACGATCGTCGCGTAGAACACCGGCGGCTCGGCGCGAACGATCTCGATGCGCTCGAGCTTGGCGCCCAGGGCGCCAACAGTATCGAGCAACAGGTCATGGGTAATCGGGCGCTCGGCGCGGCCGCTATCGATGCCGCGGCTAATGGCAGCAGCCTCAAACGAACCAGTCTGAATGGAAAGGGAACGCAGTGGCGCGGGCGAGTCCGATTTGCTGCAGCGCTCGCGAAGCACGATAAGCGATGGCACGGGACCGGCGGCCATGACGATGGTCTCTATGTCGACACGAACCATGGAACACCTCCGGTACGTAGCGGTTAACACGCGGCGGCACCGCCGCATTGAATAGCTATACTACCCAATCTTTCGCACGGCACACAAAACCAAAATGAGATTTATCGCAGACAAGAAAAAAGCCCCGAGGCAACGCCCCAGGGCTCTTCACAGTTTTGATGGTGGACCTGACAAGATTCGAACTTGTGACCTCCCGGTTATCAGCCGGACGCTCTAACCAACTGAGCTACAGGTCCATCATGGTGGAGGTTAGGGGGATCGAACCCCTGACCTCAGGCTTGCAAAGCCCGCGCTCTCCCAGCTGAGCTAAACCCCCACGGAGACAGTAATAAACACCCCAGCGGCGACTCGGCTCTCGCTGGGGTGTTTATTGCGAAAGAAAGTGGTGGACCTGACAAGATTCGAACTTGTGACCTCCCGGTTATCAGCCGGACGCTCTAACCAACTGAGCTACAGGTCCATCGCGCAAGGGATATATTAGACGAGTCGTTACGCGCACGTCAACAACTTTTTTGAAAATCTTTGGGAGGGGTTCGCCCCGGCCGCATGGCGGCACATGAAGTCGCCTGCTCGGACAGTCCTGGCTCGCACGGAGAGCACATTAAGTGCTCTCTGGCTCGTGCGGAACTCGCGATCGACTTCACATGCCGCCGGGCGGCCGGCGCGAACGCGAGTCCCAAGGTTTTCAAAAAAGCGGTCGACGCGCAGTGCGCCGACCGCCGATATATGGGGTCTGATAATTTTTACCAGCTAGGGCCTCTTACTCGTCTAGGAGATCTTCTGGCATGTCGTTGCCGTCGCCTAGATCGACAGGGGTTTCTTCGGGGGCAGAGCCGTTTTCCGTGGTTTCACCTTCGGGCTTCTCTTTGGCGGCTGTCATGCGGGCCACGGCGCATATGCGGTCGTTGTCGTCGACGGTCATCATCTTGACGCCCTGGGTGGCGCGGCCAGTCTGGCTGATCTCATCGGTCTTGACGCGAATGACCGTCGCGCCCTCCGTCACGATGAACAGCTCGTGCTGCGGGCCCACCGTCTTCATGGCCGCGAGGTTACCCTTACGCTCGGTCATTTGGATGGTGTAGACGCCCTGGCCGCCGCGATTCTGCTCCGGGTAGTCCGCAACCGGCGTGCGCTTGCCGTAGCCGCGCTCGGTGATGACGAACAGATCGCCGTTGCCGTTAGTGACTTCCATGCCCAGAACGCTCACGCCGTCCTTCATGCCGATACCGCGAACGCCGCTGGTGTCGCGGCCGGTAGCGCGCACCTGCTCCTCGGAGAACATGATCGCCTTGCCCGCGGTGGTGGCTAGGATAATCTTGTCGCCCTCGCGCACGCGGCGCACGTTCAGCAGCGCGTCGTCGTCACGCAGGTTGATAGCGATCAGGCCGTCGCGACGGCTGCGGTCGTATGCACTCATCACGGTCTTCTTGACCATGCCGCTCTTGGTGGCAAACATCAGGTACTCGTCGGCCGGGAACTCGCGGCAGCTGATGACGCTCGCGATCTTCTCGCCCTCCTCGAAGGGCAGCAGGTTGACGATCGCGGTACCGCGCGCCTGGCGCGTACCCACCGGCAGCTCGTGCACCTTCAGGCGATAGACCTTGCCCTTGCTCGAGAAGAACAGCACGTACTCGTGCGTGGACGCGATGAACATCTCATCAATAACGTCGTCCTCTTTGAGGTTGACGCCCGACACGCCCTTGCCGCCGCGCTTCTGGGCACGGTAGGCGGCCACCGGAATGCGCTTGACATAGCCGGTGTGGGTGATAGTCACGACCATATCCTCGTCGGCGATGAGGTCCTCGACATCCAGGTCCTTCTCAACCTGGCTGATCTCGGTGCGGCGCTTGTCGCCGAACTTCTTGGAGATCTCGCGCATCTCTTCCTTGATGACGCCCAGGATCTTCTCCTCATGCGCCAGCAGGTCCTCGTAGTAGGCGATGGCGCGGCGCAGGCCGTCCAGCTCTTCCTGAATCTTGTCGCGCTCCAGGCCGGTCAGGCGACGCAGCTTCATCTCGAGGATGGCCGTGGTCTGCTCGGGCGTAAAGCCAAAGCGCTCGATCAAGCGGCTGCTGGCCTCGGAGTCGGTCTGCGAGGAGCGGATGATGCTAATGACCTCGTCGATATGGTCGAGAGCCATCAAGTAGCCCTCAAGGATATGCGCGCGGGCCTGGGCCTTCTTAAGGTCGAAGCGGGTACGGCGGGTGACCACGTCGACCTGGTGGTCAATGTAGTGCTGCAGCATCTCGCGCAGGCTCAGGCATTTGGGAACGCCGTTGACGAGTGCCAGGTTGTTGGCGCCAAAGGTCGTCTGCAGCGAGGTGTACTTATACAGATTGTTGAGCACGACCTGCGGAATGACGCCCTTCTTGAGCTCGATGACCAGGCGGATACCCTTCTGGTTGGACTCATCGCGCATATCCGAGATGCCCTCGATGCGCTTGTCGTTGACGAGCTGGGCGATCTTCTCCTGCAGGGTGCCCTTGTTGACCATGTAGGGAATCTCGGTAAAGACCAGGCGGCTGCGGCCGGTCTTGGTGGACTCCACATGCGCCTTGGCACGCACGGTAATGGAGCCGCGGCCGGTCTCGTAGCTCTGCTTAATGCCGGCGCTGCCCATGATGATGGCGCCGGTGGGGAAGTCCGGACCGGGCATGATCTGCATGAGCTCGTCGACGGTGGCGTCGGGGTTGTCGATCAGGTAGCAGGTAGCCTCAATCGCCTCGGTGAGGTTATGCGGGGCGATGTTGGTGGCCATGCCGACGGCGATGCCCTGGCTGCCGTTGACCAGCAGGTTGGGGAAGCGCGCAGGCAGCGCCACGGGCTCGGCGAGCGATTCGTCGTAGTTGGGCTGCCAGTCGACGGTATCCTTCTGCAAGTCACGCAGCAGTTCCATGGCGGGCTTGGCCAGGCGACTCTCGGTGTAACGCATGGCTGCCGCGCCGTCGCCGTCGATGTTGCCGAAGTTGCCATGACCATCGATGAGCGGCGTGCGCATGGAGAACCACTGTGCCAGGCGGACCATGGCCTCGTAGACCGCAGAGTCACCATGCGGGTGGTACTTACCGATAACTTCGCCGACCGTCCAGGCCGACTTCTTGTGCGGGCGGTTAGGGTAGATGCCGCTCTCGTTCATCGCGTACAGAATGCGGCGGTGCACCGGCTTTAAGCCGTCGCGCACGTCCGGCAGGGCGCGCGCCGTGATAACCGACATCGAATACTCGATAAACGACTGCTTCATCTCGCGACCGAACTCCGAAATCTGGAGCTGGCCGCCATTGATATCCTCGCCGGCCGAGGCGCCGCGATCGACTTCGCCAAAGCTCTCCTCGAGCTCGCCGTCGTCGTCCTCTTCCTCATCATCATCGGCATCGGGGTTATAGGCGTCCGGGTCGCCGTCCTCGCCCTGCTCAGCACGGGCGAGGAGGCGCTTCAGATCGTCGGGCATGCCGGCATCGCCGGCCTCGTCCATACCCCCGTTATTATTGATATCGTCTGCCACGTTACCTCCTCTTAAGCGTCAAGGAAACGCGCGTCATGCGCATGTTTTTCAATGTACTCGCGGCGATAGCCGACCTCGGAACCCATCAGCTCGCGCACGGCACGGTCCGCCACCACGGCGTCCTCGATCGACACACGCTGTAGGATGCGGGTCTTGGGGTCCATCGTCGTCGAGGCAAGCTGCTTGGGGTCCATCTCGCCCAGGCCCTTGTAGCGCTGGACGGTATAGCCCTTGCGCTTTTTGGTGATCTTGCCGTCCTTGGCCTTGCCATCCTCGTCGTTATCGTCGGGGTTCAGGCCCAGGCTCTGGATGGTGTCGCGCAGGATCTCGTCTTCGGGCTGGCGGCCGTTGGGATACACGTAGTGGATCTTGTTGCGCACCTTGATGCCAAAGATGGGCGGGCAGGCAACATAGACGTAGCCGGCATCGATCAGCGGACGCATGTACTTGTAGAAGAACGTCAGCAGCAGAATGCGGATATGCGCGCCGTCGACGTCTGCATCGGTCATGATGATGATCTTGTGGTAGCGCGCCTTGGTGATATCGAAGTCGCCGCCGTCGCCGGCACTCGTCGTGACGCCGCAGCCGATCGCGGTAATCAATGACTGGATGGTGTCACTCGAGAACGCGCGATGGTCACCAACGCGTTCGACGTTCAAAATCTTGCCGCGCAGGGGCAGAATCGCCTGGATGTCTCGGCGACGGCCGTCCTTGGCTGAACCGCCTGCCGAGTCACCCTCTACGATGAAGAGCTCGGTCAGCTCGGCATCGCGCACCGAGCAGTCGGCGAGCTTACCGGGCAGGGACGCCGTCTCGAGCAGGCTCTTGCGACGGGTCGCTTCGCGCGCCTTGCGGGCGGCGTTGCGGGCCTTGCATGCCTGCTGGGCCTTCTTGACGATCTCGCGAGCGGGCTTGGGATGCTCCTCGAGGTAATCGGCGAGGCCGTCGGTCACGATCTTGAGCGTCAGCGCGCGCATATAGGAGCTGCCGAGCTTGGCCTTGGTCTGGCCCTCAAATTGCGGGTCGGGCAGCTTGACCGAAATAACGGCCGAAAGGCCCTCGCGCACATCGTCGCCGGTCAGGTTGGCGTCTTTTTCCTTGAGCAGGTTCTGTTTGCGCGCGTAGTCGTTGATCACACGGGTGAGCGCGGTGCGGAAGCCCTCAAGGTGCATGCCGCCCTCGGGGGTGTAGATGTCGTTGGCAAACGACATGACGTTCTCGCCGTAACCGCTATTCCACTGCAGGGAAACCTCAACCTCGCCCATCTTGGTCACAGGCGCGTCCGGGTCCGATTTGCCCTCGATGTAGATGGGCTCCTTAAAGGCCTCGGGGACGTCCTTGCCCTCGTTGAGGAACTTGACGAAGTCGATGATGCCGCCCTCGTAGCAAAACTCCTCCACATGGGGAGTCGCCTCGCGCTCGTCGGTCAGCACGATTTTGAGGTTCTTATTGAGGAACGCCGTCTCCTGCAGACGGTTGTGCAGCGTATCGAAATCGTAGATGCATGTCTCGAAGATCTCGTCGTCGGGCCAGAAGGTGACGGTGGTGCCCGTCGAATCCGAGGTGCCCACGACCTCCATCTTCTTGACGGTCTTGCCGCGCGAGAACTCCATCTCGTAGGTGTTGCCGTCGCGACGAACCTGAACGACCACGCGCTTGGACAGTGCGTTGACGACGGAGATACCAACGCCGTGCAGGCCGCCCGAAACCTTATAGGCCGAGTTATCGAACTTACCGCCGGCGTGCAAGATCGTCATGACGACCTCGAGCGTCGGGATCTTTTTAACAGGGTGCTCGTCGACGGGGATGCCGCGCCCGTTGTCGACGACCGTGATGGAGTTGTCGGCGTGGACCGTCACCTGGATCTCGGTGCAGAAACCGGCCATGGCCTCGTCGACGGAGTTGTCAACGATCTCCCACACCAGGTGATGCAGACCGCTGGCGCTCGTCGAGCCGATATACATGCCCGGGCGCTTACGAACGGCCTCGAGACCTTCGAGAATCTTAATCTCGCCGCCATCGTAATCGTTTTCGTTTGCCACACGTCCTCCTTCAGTCAAGAAAATGTGTACAGCCTTACTAGTTTATCGTAAAAAAATACCCTCGGGAACGAGGGTATTTGGCTCTACAAGGCCACCAGATGCGATTTAAGGCTCTTTTTTGCTTTGCACGCCCTTGGCCCACTCGGCACTGGCTCTCATGGCATTCTCGAGGGCCTCGCGCAGTTTTTGGTCTTCGATGGGCGCCACTTGGCGCTCAATCTCGGTGCGCTCGGCCTCACTTAGGTCGGTGTGCGGGGCCGACGGGCGCTCGGTCGTCGCCGGGCGCAGGCGCTCCTTGGCGGCGGGCGGCGTGTGACCGGGCGCGGTGGTTTTGAACACCAGGCCGTCCACATGCGCACCGGCGCGCTCCATGCGCGCACGGATGATCTCGCGCAACAGCGTCATTTCCTGCGTCCACGAGGGCGAATCGAGATATACCAGCAGCTCATTGGACTCGGGCAGGTAGCGCAGACCCGTCACATGCCGCCCCTCGCGCGTGCCCGAGCACACCGCGTTCCACGCGCGATAGACCGCGCGCGACTCCTCGGCAGCCTCCATCTGCGCGCGGCGCTCAGGTGTCGCGGCCGCCAGGATGCGCTGGCGCTCTGCGTTCAAAAATCCACTGAAGGCAACCGTTTCGCTCTCGCGCTCGTAATTAGCACGTCTCACCCATGCTCACCACCTTGGCTCGATCAAGCAGGTCATCGGTAAAGTACCCCAGGTTGGTCGTGGTTATGACCGCCTGGATATCATCGCCGATCAGCCGCAGAAAAGCGCCGCGACGCTCGCCGTCGAGCTCGCTCATCACGTCGTCTAAAAGCAGCAGTGGGGCGGTGCCCAGGACATCGCGAGCCACGGCCACCTCCGCCACCTTCCAGGCCAGCACCAACGTTCGCTGCTGACCTTGGCTGGCAAACGAACGAGCGGAACGACCCGCCACGGTAAACTCAATCTCATCGCGATGCGGTCCCACCAACGTCACGCCGCGGCGAATTTCCTCGTCGGCGTGCTCGTCAAGCGCGGCCAGCATGCGCTCGTACGCCCAGCCCTTCAGCTCTTCGCGATCCTCGACCTGGGGCAAATCCCCCAGCGTAGACGCATAGGCCACGTTGGCAGCCTCGCCGGACGCCACTTGCCCGTAGGCAGTGCGCACATGGCCCGCCAGCCGGTCGAGCAGGGCCAACCGGTGCACGAGCAGGGCCGAGCCCGCGCGGGCAATCGAATCGTTCCACGCGCCGAGCATCTCGCGGCAGCACCAGGTCTCCTTGAGCAAGGCGTTACGCTGAGTCACGCAGCGCCCATAGGTGCTCGCAAGATCGGCATAGCGTGCGCTCAGTTGCATGCCAAACTCATCGAGGGCGGCGCGGCGCACACTGGCGCCTCGCTTAACCATGTCCAGATGGTCGGGGCAAAACAGCACGCTCGGCAGAACCCCGCGCACACCGGCGGCGGAGCATCTCTTGCCGTTGCGGCTAAACGAGCGTTTACCGTCCTCCGCGCTCAATCCCATATCAAGCACGCGGCCGTCGCCCTCGAGCCTCAGCTCGGCCTTGCACGAGCCCACGCCGTCATGGACGAGCTCGGCTGCGGTCGGATGCCTAAACGAGGCGCCGCTCGTCAGCAGCTGCAGCGCCTCTATGAGATTGGTCTTTCCCGCCGCGTTGGGTCCCGCAAGTATCGTCACGCCCTCGTCCAGGGCAAGGCGATAACTATCGAAGCTGCGGTAGTGCGCGACGGAAAGATCGCGGGCGAACATGGTCATGGCGCAGCGCTAGATGCGGACCGGCATGACCAGGTACAGGTAGTTGATCTTGTCGTAGGACTTGAAGATGCCCGCCTGCGAGTAGCTCTTGAGCTCCAGCGTGATCTCCTTCTCCTTGGACAGGGCATTGAGGCACCCGAAGATGTAGTGGTAGTTGAAGGCGATGGTGCCCGACTCGCCCTCGGCCTCGACATCGATTGTCTCCTGCGCAAGGTCCTGGTCATTGGAAATGGAGGACAGACCCATCTGCCCGTTCTCGACATCGATCTCGAACTTGACGGCGGGGTTGGCGCTCGCGATAACGGCCACGCGCTTGAGGGCGGCGTTAAAGGCGGCGACGTCGATCTTGACGCTCGTCACGCACGAATCGGGGATGAGCTGCTTGTAGTTGGGGTACACGCCCTCGATGCGGCGCGACACGTAGGTGGTGTTGCCGGCCTCAAAGACGACCTGGGTGTCGGTAGCCCCGATCATGATGGTCGCCTGGCTGGCCATGATGTTCAGCGCGTCGTTAAAGGCGTCGGCCGGAACGTTAAGCTCAAAGGAGCCCTCGAGGGTCGAGGTCTCGACCTGCGTATCGCACACGGCCAAGCGGAAGGAATCGGTCGCCACCAGGCGCACGGTGTTGTTCTCGACCTTCATGTGCACGCCGCCCAGGATGGGGCGGGCCTTGTCGGTCGAGGTGACGCGCCACACGCGGCCGACCATTTCGGACAAGATATCGGTCGGCAGCTCCACGGCACTCTCGATGGCATAGGCCGGAAACTCGGGGAAGTCATTGGCATCGAGCGTGTTCAGGCGGAATGAGCTCTTCTCGCAACTAATCAACACCTGGCGCTCGGACAGCTCAAAGGTGACCGGGGCATCGGGGAGGGTCTTGGTGATATTGGAGAGCATCTTACAGGGGATGACCATCTCGCCCTCTTCTTCGACATGCGCCGCAATGCGATGACGGATCGAGATGGTGTAGTTAGAGGTCTGGAATTCCAAGATGCCGTCTTGCGCCTTGACGAGCACGCCCGACAGGATGGGAAGGGTGGATGCCGAAGCGACACCCTTCATAACGACGCCGATGGCTTGTGTAAGCGAGCTCTGGCTGACGGTGAACTTCATCTTTTAATACCTTTCTATAGATATAAATATCTTAATAATAGTAATAGCACTGACGAAACTGTTGATTACTCCCAAAGACGCAGGTCAGACCCAGAAAGAGAATCGACAGCAACCTGTGTGCAACAGGGGTGGTTTTCCACGTTCAAAACCTGCGCAAAACTTTTCATCACCGCGGTCTGGGTTTTAGACACCTTATGCCCGTGGTTTCGACAAGTTTTCAACAGGTGTCTCTATTTCCCTACGAGCGCAGTGTAATTTTATCGCGCAACGATTTGAGGTCTTCGGTGACGGTGCGGTCTTCCTGGATCATCTTCTGGACCTTTTTGTAGCTCGTGCTGACGGTCGAGTGGTTGCGGTTGCCAAATTCGGCGCCCACCGCCGTGGTCGTCATCTCGCACATCTCGATGGCCAGATAGATGGCAATGTGGCGTGCCTTGGCGATATTGGCGTTGCGTCGCGGGCCGATGAGCTCCTCGTGCGTCACGCCGTACTGCTCTTCAATGACGGACTGAACCGTTTGCACGTTGATCTTTTTGGCCGATGTGTCGAAGTACTGGCCGGCGATGGCGTCGATATCGTCAAAGGTGAGCTCTCCGCCCTCGCGCTCGCGGTCGCCCGCCTCGCCGGCGCAGCGCTCGCAAAAGCTCTCGAGTTCGCGGATGTTGGTGCCCGAGACCTCGGCCATGTGTTTAAAGTGCTCGTCGGTCAGGTGTCCGCCGTCGCCCCCATAGGCCGCCAGCAGCGAGTCGTCGCCTGCCTCGGGAGCGGCGACGATGGTGTTTTCGTAATAGCGCTGCAAGATCTTGTATTTCATCTCGTAGCTGGGCTCTGCGACCAGGCAGAGCATGCCGGCGTTGAAGCGGCTGGTCAGACGCTCGTCCATGCTCAGGTCCTTGGGGGCGCGGTCTGCCGCGATGACGACCTTCTTGTCGTTGCGGATGAACTCGTCCATGAGCTGGAAAAAGTAGTCCACGCTCGCGCGCTTGCCGATGATGTTTTGGATGTCATCGATGATGAGCACGTCCACGCCGTGGTACGCCTGCATGATGGGGGCGTTGCTCTTCTTTTGGCGGTCGAACTCGGTCATCAGGTCGTCCAGATATGCCTGGGAGTTGGCATACTTGACCTTGATCTCGGGCGACTTCTCGGCGAGCTCGTTTTTGATGGCAAGTAGCAGGTGCGTCTTGCCCAGGCCCGATTTGCCGTAGATGAACAGTGATGTGCACGTGCCGCGCTCGTCAGCGAGGGCGGCAAACTTGAGTGCCGAGCGATAGGCATGGCTGTTCTCGGGGCCGTAGACAAAGTTCTCAAAGGTAAATTTTGAGTTCGCGGCGAGCGGGGCTCCATCCGTATTCTGCTCGGCCGGCACGGTCGGTGCAGGCATGGGTGAAGTGGGGGGCGCAGCTTGCGTGGGTTTAGTCGGCGCTCCGCCATTCATCTGGTTCATCATGCGACGAAAATCATCGGCCGAGAGCGTGTTCTTGATTGCAATGCCCGAATCAGCGCCCGCCGCTGCGTCGTGAGCGATGGGCATGTGCGTGACGGGTACGTTCGTTGACGTCGTCGCCGCGGTCGGCAACGGTGCCATGGTTTCACGGGAAACATCGCTGTGCTGGTGCTCGATCGTCGGTACGTCGCCTGCGGAGGCCGGCATCGCCGGGGAAGCGGCGGGAGCCGTGGCGGGCGCCGTCGTGGCAGCGGATTCCGCTGCGGCGCCTTGCGGTGCCACGATGTCGAGAGCAATCGGTGCAAAGGCGATTTCTTCCAGATAGGCCTCAATAGTCGGCTGATGCTTTTTGAGCTGCGCGATGGCAAAGCGCGAGGGGGCCTCGATCGTGAGCGTATCTTCGGTCAGGCTTATGGCGCGCGATTGCCCCAGCATGTTGATGAGGCGTGCATCTTGGCCGTCGCGCTGGCAAAAGGCGATGGCATCCCCCAGGATGATGCTTGCTTCCTCGTCCACTGTCTCTCCCGTTCTTTAGCTCTGAGCTCGCACGCGAGCGGCGCCGAGTTCGGTCAGGTGGTATTTCTGGCCATGCTTGATGACCAAGCCGGCCTGCGCCAAGTCATTGAGCGTGCGTGACCAAGTGGGGGCCGAGTTTCCAAACGCCCTCGCCAGATCGGTTGCACCGCACGCTTGATTTTGCGCCAGATAGCCCAGCGCGGCGTTGCCGCGATCGCTTACGAACACGTCCGGTTGTGGCTGTGCATACTGATTTGATGCATTAGGATACATCATTTGAGCTGCTGGTTGTTGAGAACTCTGCATCGGCGGCATTTGCTGTTGAAAACTTTGAGGCCACTGTTGGTAAGGCTGCGGAGGCATCTGCTGGGCCCAGGGGTTGTACTGCTGCTGCGGCATCTGCTGGTACGGCTGCTGATATCCCTGCTGGTACTGCTGCGGGAACGGTTGGCCGTACCCCAGTGGCGGCATCTGCTGATATGGATATCCCTGTTGGTACGGCTGATAGCCCATTTGTTGGCCACCCGGTGCCCCCGTCGCCTGCTGCATTGCTGCTGCATCCTGATCCGCCAGCGGCATGACCTCTGGCGTGTTTGGCGGCATCGACATCGATGCCGCCCGGGGCTCTTGTGTAGGTAGCATTCCGGGCTGCTGCATCTGTCCCACGTGGGGCTGCATCTGCTGCGTTGCCATGGGCTGCTGCGCAAAAGCTCCCGGCAGGGGATATGTGGGCTGTTCCGTCTCGGGCCGCACGGCAGCGCCGCGTCCGCCGGCACGCTCGATTTCCTGCACGCGTTTAGGGTTCAGGCTTACCGTAACCACGGTGCCGTTGCCCATGTTGTCCTCGATGGATACGGCACCGCCGGCGTTTTCCAAATACTCCTGCACCATGGGAAACCCCGCTCCGGTTCCACGGATATAGCGCTTCATCTTGCTGTTTGCGCTGGTAACGCCAAAGTCGAAAGCGCGCTCCTTGTCGTCGATGCCTGGTCCTTGATCAGCAAAGCGGATGGTGTCTCCGCCGTCCAGAATCGAGATGATGGGCTCGGCAAAGTGCGCGTGGATAAAGTTTTCGACAATCTCGCGGATGACCATGAGCGAGATATGGCCACCTTGTTCTTTCATGCACTGGTAGACGGTGTTGGTCGTCTCTTCCAAATACGTGCGGACATCTTGCGGATCAATGACGATCACACGCGGTGTCGACAGCATATCGTCGTAGACGGCGATGCGCGCGGCGTACATGGCTTTTGGCGCCTGCGTGGTCGTCTGCTCGCCTTCCTCACGCTCTTCGCGCACGCCGGTGATGTGCTCGTTGTCGGGTGCCGGGTCTCCGGAATCGACCATGGTGTAAAAGTCGTCAGACATGCCGCTCGCAATCTTTCAAAAGGTTTCGAACAAATAGTAGCTCACTGTGCAATGTTTCTCATCTTTCGACAACTTTTCAAAACCTGTTGAAAACTTTGGAAAACGGACGAAAAGTTATCAACATTGCCAACATGACCTGTTGAAAACTCGATGAAATATCATGAAAAGTTGCCATGCACCGCTAAATCGAGCTTGGCTTATGGGGGAACCGTGTGAACTGCGCAACCTTTTACCTTTGATTTCTTGACATTTGAACATTGATTTCCCTACAATCTTCAAGCTCACGTGTCTATATCTGCGTCCGCGCCCCCGCGGACACTCGAAATGCAGCAGGAGGAACTTAAGATGAAGCGTACGTATCAGCCTAATAAGCGTAAGCGTGCCAAGACCCATGGCTTCCGTGCCCGTATGGCCACTAAGGGTGGTCGTGCCGTGCTCGCCCGTCGTCGCGCCAAGGGCCGCAAGCGTCTCACTGTCTAGCAGCGATACACACATCTCGCATGAAGACTATTAAGTCTCGGCAAGATTTCGAGCATGTGTTCAGTCAGGGGCGTCGTTTCAATCACCCTCTGATTCGAATGACCATATGTGAATCGGTTGGCGAAGGCGACTCCGGAAGGGTCGCCTTCGTTGGTGCTAAACGGCTCGGTTGTGCTGTCGTGCGCAACCGTTCTAAGCGTGTGATGCGCGAGGCCGCCCGCAGCTGTGGATTTCCCGTTGCGGGTTATGACATCATCTTGTTCGCAACTCCCAAGACGAGGGTTTCCTCGCCGCAGGAGATGGACAAGGCGTTGCGTTCGCTTATGAAACGCGCCGGCGTTGCCGGGGAGGAGCGATGAGCAATCACGTTTTGCGACGTGTTGCCATCGCTCCTATTCGCATATATCAACAGGTTATTTCGCCCTTATTGCCTGACGCCTGCATTTATTACCCAACGTGCTCGCAATACGCCGTCCAGGCGATTGAGAAGTACGGTGTTTTGAGAGGCTGCTGGCTTGCCGTGAGGCGCATCGCTCGCTGCAATCCCCTGCACGTCGGCGGTTATGACCCTGTGCCCTAGCGGGCACTCGCTATCGGAGGAAAACTTACATGTGGGATTGGATCGTTAACATCCTTTTCGAGCTGCTCAAGCTCATCCAGACCTTTGCGGTCGACTGGGGCCTGTCCATCATCATCCTGGTGGTCATCATCCGTCTGCTGCTGACGCCGCTCATGCTCAAGTCGACCAAGTCGACGGCTCGCATGCAGGTGCTGCAGCCCAAGATGCTCGAGATCCAGGAGCGCTATGCCGACGATCCTCAGCGTCAGGCCGAGGAGATGCAGAAGTTCTACAGCGAGAACAAGTTTAATCCGCTGTCCGGCTGCCTACCGCTCCTGATTCAGATGCCTATCCTGTTTGCCCTGTTTACGCTGCTGCGTAACCTGCCGCAGTACTTTAACGAGGGCACGTTCTCGTTCTTCAACATCCTGCCCGATCTGACCACCACGCCGAGCGCTTCCTTTGCCGATGGCTTTATGGTTGCACTGCCTGCGCTGGTCTGCCTGATCCTGTTCGCCGTTCTGACCCTGATTCCGCAGCTCTATATGTCGCGCAACCAGACCGGCCAGCAGGCTCAGAGCATGCGTATGATGGCCGTTGTCATGACGGTCATGATGCTTTGGATGGGCTGGAGCCTTCCCGTTGGTGTTCTGCTGTACTACGACGTCTCGTCTGCTTGGCAGGTTATCCAGCAGATTTTTGTGACGCAGAAGGTCATCGACAAGGCGAAGGCCGATGAGGAGGAGCGTCTTAAGAACGCGCCGCTGCAGGTTGAGGTCACTCGTCGCGAGAAGAAGCCGCGCCCGCACAAGAAGAAGTAGCGGGATATCAATCTTATTTAGGTACCTAACTTTTGGAGTACGTTATGTCTGAAGAGATCATCGAGGATATGCTTGAGGAGGTTGCCCCGCAGGTCGCGGGCGATTATCCCGAGATTGCACAGCGCTACAAGGCTGGTGAAGAGCTGACCGATGAGGAGCTCGACACCATTGCCGATGTTGCGATTTCCATCCTGCGTTCCATCCTTTCGCACTTCGATGCCGCCAACTCTCCTATCGATGAGTATGAGGGTGACGAGGGTGAGCTGATTTTGGATGTAACGGCTCCCGATCTTGCCGTTCTCATTGGCCGTCATGGTCGCACCCTTGATGCCCTTCAGGTTATGTTCTCTTTGCTGGTGAGCCGCAAGCTTGGCTTTAGGTATCCGGTTGTAGTGGACGTCGAGGGATACAAGAGCCGTCGTCAGGACAAGGTTGCCTCCATGGCTCAGTCTGCTGCTGAGCGTGCCATCCGCACTCATAAGAGTGTTTCGCTTCCGCCCATGAATGCCTATGAGCGCCGACTGGTTCACATTGCACTTCGTGGTAATGATGCCGTCGATACTCATTCTGAGGGTTCTGACCCTGATCGCCATGTGGTGATTGTTGCTCGATAATCTACTCGAGCTTATGCTAAGGGGACGTGGTTTCCACGTCCCCTTTTTTTGTCAAAAGTTCTCGATACACTGATTTTTGTCAGAAAGGAGCTTTCGTTGTTAGTACTTACTGATCAGCAGGCTGACGAGATGTTGAGTCGCCTAACTTCCTATTGCAAAGAGTATTCCTTGAGCGTAACTGATGTTGAGCTGAGGAAATGTATTCATCATTTGGATTTGGTTCTGGAAACAAATAAGACAACCAATCTCACCCGTATTCTTAACGTAGAAGATGCTGCCGTACTTCATATCCTCGACTCACTTGTTTTGCTCCCCTATATCAATAAGGCTCCTGAGGGAGCTTTACTCGATATGGGTACAGGTGCGGGCTTCCCTGGTATTCCGTTAACGCTAGCCACGCATCGTAAAGCTACTTATATTGACTCTGTTGGCAAGAAGGTTGATGCTGTCAATTCCTTTGTCCATGCTCTTGGATTAAAACATGCTCATGCGGTTCATGATCGTCTTGAAGAATATGCTCGAAGCCATAAGAAGCAGTTCTCTGTCGTAACCGCCCGCGCACTGGCCCCTCTACCGATTCTTGTTGAGTATGCGGCTCCGTTCCTCAAGGATGGAGGTCTATTTGTTATCACCAAGGGCAATCCTTCGGCTGAGGAGCTTGCTTCCGGCATGTCAGCAG
Source organism: Collinsella aerofaciens (assembly GCF_028206795.1). Classification (GTDB taxonomy): domain Bacteria; phylum Actinomycetota; class Coriobacteriia; order Coriobacteriales; family Coriobacteriaceae; genus Collinsella; species Collinsella aerofaciens_AX. The sequence continues at coordinate 18,376 of NZ_JAQLFJ010000014.1, forward strand.
CTAAGATTTGCGGCTTCACTTCGCTTCTGAATGACGCAATCGATTTGCCTGAGGGCTTGGGCCACAGGGAGTTCATTGTTCTTAAGAAGAGTCATCCAGCATCTGTTTCATTACCTCGTGCAAATGGCATGGCAAAGAAGAATCCGCTTGCCTAGATGTTTCACGTGAAACATAATGGATACTAACAACTTGCAGTGTTTCACGTGAAACATGGCGGTTGATATCGATTCGGAATGTTTCACGTGAAACATCCTCCGTTTGACAGCTTTAATACACACCAGGAGGGACCGTGGGATTTCGCGACGTTAAGCGTTCTAAGAGCGCAAAAGACACGCGTATCATTGCAATCATCAATCAAAAAGGCGGCGTTGGTAAGTCAACGACGGCTGTAAACCTTGCAGCAGCGTTGGGTGAGCAGGGTCGTAAGACACTGATTGTCGATTTTGATCCGCAGGGAAATAGCACCAGTGGATTTGGAATTGAAAAAGAAGACCTTGATCACTGCATCTATGATGCATTGTTGAATGACGTGCCGGCAGAATCACTTGTTCTTGATACAAATTGCAAAAAGGTATTCGTTATTCCGGCTACGATTCAGCTTGCAGGTGCCGAAATTGAGCTCGTAAGCGCAATTGCTCGTGAAACCCGCCTCAAAGATTTGCTTGAGCCGATTCAGGACGAGTTCGATTTTATTTTCATTGACTGTCCCCCTTCGCTCGGCCTGCTTACTATCAACGCCTTGACCGCAGCAGACAGCGTTTTGATTCCGATCCAGTGCGAGTATTACGCACTCGAAGGCGTAACGAAGCTGCTTGAGTCAATGAAGATGGTTAAATCACGTCTGAACAAGGGCTTGGACACCTATGGTGTGCTTATGACCATGTATGACTCGCGAACTTCTCTATCGAATCAGGTTGTTGAGGAGGTTCAATCGTACTTTGGTGACAAGGCGTTTAAGACGCTGATCCCCCGTACGGTTAAAATCTCCGAAGCTCCGTCTTTTGGAGAACCGGTAATTACCTATGCACCTCAGAATAAGGGTGCAAAAGCGTATATGAACCTTGCAAAAGAGGTGATCAAGCGTGCCTAGTGCAAAGAAACGTGGCGGATTGGGACGTGGACTCAATGCTTTGGTCTCAGAGGCCGAGTATGAGACCGGTAGTTCGGCTACATCGGCTTCAAATGCCGCATCTGAAACAAAACTACCAATTGAGGATATCGTTCCCAATCCTAATCAGCCGCGAATTCACTTTAACGAAACTGAACTTCGTGAGTTGAGCGAGTCAATCCAAGAACATGGCGTTTTGCAGCCGCTTTTGGTTCGCAAACATGGAAACGGCTATGAGATCATCGCTGGCGAGCGTCGTTACCAGGCGTCAAAGCTTGCTGGTCTTGAGGAACTGCCTGTCATCATTAAAGACGTTAATGATGAAGAGATGCTGGCTCTTGCTCTTATCGAAAACCTTCAGCGTTCTGATCTGAATCCCGTCGAAGAGGCTAAGGGCTATCGACAGCTCATCGATGCCAGCGGTATGACCCAGGAGGCATTGTCGAAGGCAGTAAGCAAGTCACGCTCTGCAATTACAAACTCGCTACGCCTTCTCGATCTCCCCGAAGTTGTTCAGCAGATGATTTTTGAGGGCAAACTTACTGCTGGTCATGCACGTGCGATTCTTGCAGTTCCCTATGAGGATGCACGAATTCGACTAGCAGAGAAAGTTGTTGCGGAGGGCCTTTCCGTAAGAGCGACAGAAAATCTTGCTCCGTTGTTTTCTGCCGGAGAGACACCTAAAACGCCTAGACCTGCAACGCCTCAGTCTTTTAAAAAGGCTGCCCGTGTGCTTCGTCAGGTATTTAATACCAACGTGCGTGTGAAGAGCTCGCGTGGAAAGAATAAGATTGAGATTGAGTTTAAAGACGAGGAAGAGCTCTCTCGTATTCTTGGCGAAATGATTCAGTTTGATCAAGGAGGCCAGGATGAGGAATAAGATTTTAACAGCGATTGCATTGGCGACGACTGTCGCAGCTGGTGCCTTTGCCGGCTATAAGATCGCGACAGACGATGAACTTCGAGGTCGTTTGCTTCGTGGTGCGCAAGATATCGTCGATACTTCCAAAAAGAAAATGGATGTCATGACCGAAGATGTTGCCATACGTACTGCTCAGGTAACGAAGAATCCCAAGATTAATCAAGGTTGGGTTAGCAACCAATGGGAAAATGTAGGCTATTAGGTACCTAACAATTACTCAGCATATTTTGAGAGGCCCTTGTCTAATTCATGAGACAAGGGCCTCTTATTTTGGCCGTAAAACATGGGACAGGTAGCAGCATATTCAAAATTAAGGACAATAAATAAAACGGCCCCGGTTGCATCTCCTGTAACCGGGGCCGTTCGATGTTTCACATGAAACGTTTTGGGGTGCGACTCCCCTATGCGTTCTTCTGAACTTTGAAGCGCTGCTTCAGCTGTCCGCAAGCGGCGTCAATATCGTTACCACGGGAGTTACGAATCGTGGTCTCGATGCCACGGGACTCTAGACGACGCTGAAGATCCTCAACCTTATGAATCGGCGACGGCTTGAGCGGGCTGCCCTCGATGTCGTTAAGCTGAATGAGGTTAACGTGGCACAGCGTTCCCTCGCAGAAGTCGCAGAGCGCCTGCATCTCGGGATTCGTATCGTTGACGCCTTCGATCATGGCATACTCATAGGTTGGGCGGCGGCCGGTCTTCTCGGTGTAGAGCTGAAGCGCTTCGTGAAGGCGAAGCAGCGTGTACTTCTTAACACCGGGCATGAGCTTATTGCGCGTCGACTGGATGGCGGAATGCAGGGAAACGGCAAGCGTGAATTGCTCGGGGATGTCGGCAAATTTGCGAATACCGGGAATAACGCCGCTGGTAGAGACGGTGAGGTGACGAGCGCCGATACCGATGCCGTCGGAGTCGTTGAGGATTCGCAGCGCCTTGAGAACCTCGTCGTAGTTGGCAAACGGCTCGCCCTGGCCCATAAAGACAACGCTCGTGGCGCGCTCACCAAAGTCGTTGGATACATGAAGTACCTGGTCGACGATCTCTTGAGCGGTCAGAGAACGCTTGAGGCCGTTGAGGCCGGTAGCGCAAAAGGCGCAGCCCATGCCACAGCCTGCCTGGGTGGACACGCAGACGGAAAGCTTGTTGCGACGGGGCATACCGACGGTCTCGACGGAAACGCCGTCGTGGTACTCGAGCAGATACTTGCGCGAGCCATCTTTGGAAACCTGCTTGGTGAGTTCAGTGGGCGTGTCAAAGGCAAAAGCCTCTTTAAGTTGCTCGCGGAAAGCCTTGGGAAGGTTGGTCATATCGTCAAACGAACAAACGTTCTTCTCGAAGACCCATTCAATGAGCTGCTTCGCGCGGAACGCGGGCTGGCCAAGTTCGGCCACGAGCTCGCGAATATCGTTTTGGCTCAAGTCGCGAATGTCCTGAGATTTAGTCCTGGGATTCATGGAAGCCTTTCGATTTTGGGGAAACGTAGAGGGTATCGCTACAATATGGTATCAGCTGCAGAAATTATAGAGGAGGAGTCTGCCCATGCCGGGTAAAAGCCTAGAGAACATGCACGTAGCGGTCTTGGCGGGCGGTCATTCCGCTGAGCGCGAGATCTCGCTCAATTCGGGAAAGAACGTTGTGGTGGCACTGAAGGAAGCCGGCTACACCTCGGTGGAGCTGCTCGATACGGCCGCTGATGACTTTATGGTAACCATGGCAACCGGCGGCTTTGACGTGGCGTTTATCGCCATGCACGGTGCCGGCGGCGAGGATGGTGCCATGCAGGGCGCCATGGAGACCCTGGGTATCCCCTACACGGCCTCGGGCGTGCTTGCTAGCGCCTGCGGTGCCGACAAAGAGGTCTCTAAGCTCCTGTACGCCAAGGCGGGCATTCCCATTGCCCCCGGCCTTGCGCTCGAGGTGGGCGATGAAGTCGATATCGATCATATCGTCGAGGTTTGTGGCGAGCGCTGCTTTGTGAAGCCGGCCGTCAACGGTTCCAGCTATGGCATTTCCCTGGTCCATGAGCCCTCCGAGCTGCCCGCGGCAATCGCCAAGGCGTTTGAGTACGGCGACAAAGTGCTGGTCGAGAAGTGCATCGAGGGTACCGAGATCACCGTCGGCGTGTACGGCGAGAACGACGTGCGCGCCCTGCCGATTGTCGAGATCCGTAAGCCCGAGGACTGCGAGTTCTACGATCTGGACGTGAAATATGTCGACCCTACGGACATCCATCGCATTCCGGCGCAGATTTCACCCGAGAACTATGCTCGTGCCCAGGAGCTTGCCTGTGCCGCTCACAAGGCCCTCGGTTGCCTGGGCATCTCGCGCAGCGATTTTATCGTGAGCGAGGATGGCCCCGTTATCCTCGAGACCAATACCATTCCCGGCATGACCGATACGTCGCTGTATCCGGATGAGATCCGCCACACCGACGACATGACGTTCCCGCAGGTCTGTGACAGCCTGATCCGTATGGGTCTTCGTCGAGCGGGCATTGCATGCTAATCGAGGACGCGGTTTCGTCAGGAACGCCGCAGTTTGTCATCGACTCCTATGCCACGCTTGCCGAGCGCGCCAAAACGCAGTCCTTCGGCCTTATCGAGGAAGATGTGATCGTCCTCGATACCGAGACCACGGGTCTTTCGGTGCAGGACAATGAGCTGATCGAGATCTCGGCGGCCCGCCTTTCGGGCCGCGAGGTCGTTGACCGCTTCGATACCTTCGTGCATCCCAAGCAACTGATTCCCGCCGAGATTACCGAGCTCACGAGCATTACAAATGCCGATGTGGCAGATGCCCCGTCGGCCGTTGAGGCCGTCGCCGCTCTCGCCGATTTTGTCGGTGGTTGCCCGGTGATCGCACATAACGCCACGTTCGATCGCTCGTTTATCGAGTCGGTCAAAGGCGGCGTCAACGTGAGCGATATTTGGATCGATTCGCTGGCGCTGTCGCGCATCGCGCTTCCGCGCCTGGCCTCGCACAAGCTGTCTTTTATGGCCGATCTGTTTGGCTGTGACTCGGTATCACACCGTGCCAATGCCGACGTCGACGCCCTGTGTGGCGTATGGCGTGTGTTGCTCGTGGCGCTCACCGACTTGCCCCAGGGCCTCATGGCGCGCCTAGCCGACATGCATCCGGATGTGCCTTGGTCCTATCGTCCTATCTTCTCATTCTTGGCGGGGCAGAACCCTGGTTCTATCTTCTCTCTCAGCGCCGCTCGTGCTGACGTTCTCAAGGCCGATCGCGCCGACGATCGGGTGGACGCCGACGAACTGCCGGTCCTCAAGATGCCGAGTCGTGAGGAGATTGAGGCAGACTATGCGCCGGGTGGCCTGGTCAATCGCATGTATCCCACTTACGAGCCGCGTGATGAGCAGATCGCGATGGCGCTCGAGGTCCGCGATGCGCTGGTCACGGGCACACATCGCGTAATTGAGGCGGGCACGGGCGTCGGCAAATCGATGGCCTATCTGGTGCCTTTTGCCGAGGCAGCACGCCGTAACAACATCACGGTTGGTATTGCGACCAAATCGAACAATCTTGCCGACCAGCTCATGTACCATGAGCTGCCAAAACTTGCCGAGCAACTGGACGGTGGCCTGTCATTTTGCGCTCTTAAGGGATATGACCACTATCCGTGTCTGCGCAAGCTTGAGCGCATGAGCCGCAGCCAGGTCGAGATTACCACCAAGCGCGATCCGGCGGACACGCTCACAGCGGTCGCGGTCATTATGGCGTACGTCTGCCAATCAGCCGATGGCGACCTCGACTCGCTCGGCATTCGGTGGCGCAGCGTCAACCGCCCCGACTTTACGACGGCCTCGCGCGAGTGTGCTCGTCGCCTCTGCCCGTTTTTCCCTGATAAATGTTTGGTCCACGGCGCTCGCCGTCGTGCGGCGCATGCCGATGTGGTGGTCACCAACCATTCCCTGCTGTTCCGCAACGTCGCGGCTGAGGGTAGGATTTTACCTCCGATTCGTCATTGGGTAATCGACGAGGCCCATTCCATCGAGCGCGAGGCGCGCCGCCAGTGGGCGCGCGTGGTGTCGGCGGACGAATCACGCGTTCTGTTTGAGCGCCTGGGTGGCTCGAGCACCGGCGCGCTAAGCCAGGTTTCCCGTGATTTGGCAACCTCCGAGGGCTCTACGCTCTATCTGGGCCTTACTGCCAAGGCAACGTCGATGGTTGCGCGCGCGAGCATGGCAATCGCCGACGTGTTCGATGGCGTTCGCGAGCTCGGTCGCCGTGCCCGTGGGGGCTATGACAATGCCAATCTATGGATTGGCCCCGAGCTGCGCGAATCTGACGACTGGCATGATTTCTTACAGTCGGCCTACGCTGCCATCGACGCATTGGAACAGGCTGACAAGAGCGTCGAAGCGCTGGTGCAAGCCGTCGCCGCCGACAAGCCCGAGGTTGTTGTCGACCTGGGTGATATCTCGCGCCGCCTGCACGAGCTGGCCGAGAACCTCAAACTCATCATTGATGGCACCGATGAACACTACGTGTATTCGCTGCAGGTCAATCGCAGGCTGCGTGCCGGCGGAGAGTCGATGACCGCAGAGCGCATCGACATTGGCGAGGCCTTGGCGACCGAGTGGCTGCCCGAGGTTCACACGGCTATCTTTGCCTCGGCGACCATGACGGTGTCCAAAAGCTTTGAACACTTTAACCACGCGGTCGGCCTCGATCGCATCGGTGCTTCAACATCCTCATCGTTGCACTTGGACTCGAGCTACGACTTCGATTCGAACATGGCTGTAGTCGTTGCGGGCGATATCCCCGATCCGCGCGATCGTGAGAGCTATCTTACGGCGCTCGAGCGCGTGCTGGTCGACGCCCATCTTGCCATGGGCGGATCGGTGCTCACGTTGTTCACCAATCGGCGCGACATGGAAGACCTGTACGCCCGCGTTGAGCCCAAGATGGCCCGTGCGGGTCTGGAGCTCAACTGCCAGCAGCGCAACTCATCTCCTCGTCGCCTGCGCGACCGGTTTATCAATGAGCCGACCTCGTCGCTTTTTGCGCTTAAGGCCTTCTGGGAGGGGTTTGACGCCGGCGGCGAGACGCTGCGTTGCGTCATCATTCCCAAGCTGCCGTTCTCGAGCCCCACGGACCCGCTCTCGTGCGAGCGCAACCTGCGCGAGGACCGCGCTTGGGCGCGCTATTCGCTGCCCGAGGCGGTGCTCGAGGTCAAGCAGGCGGCCGGCCGCCTTATCCGCTCGTCGACCGATTGCGGCGTGCTGATTCTGGCCGACCCGCGCCTGGTGACGAAGGGCTACGGGAAGAAGTTCTTAACGTCGCTGCCCACGAGCTCCTACCAGCGCATCGAATCGGCGCAGATCGGTCACTATCTGCAACTGTGGCGCGCACACCACGAGCGGCGGCGCTAAAGCGGACAGACGAGGGTTTTTGCCATATCGCACAGACGCTTTGACAGGGCGGGGTCATCCAAGATGCGGATGGCTCCGCCCGCTGCGATTATCTGGCTCAGTAGCCAACGCTCGGAGCCATAATGCACGGTTACCGTTGCCATGTCTGCCCCGCTGTGCTCGATTAGGGTGATGCCGGCCCAGTCCAGATGCTCCGCCATATCGAATGGCATCAAGAGCTTTGCGCTACGCTGCGTCCGGGCAAGGGAATCGTGGAGGGATGCGACGTCCGGTGCGTGAGACACGACGGATTCTTCCGTCAAGGTGAGTCCCTCGATTTTATCCATGCGATAGATGCGCTGCTCATCGACTGCGATGTCCCAGGCAATCAAGTATGTTTGGTCGCCGTTTGCCGTAATGCGCAAGGGGTCGACCAGACGCTCGCGTGGCCGTGCATCGTCCATCGAGCGATACGAGATGCGGCAGCGAACGCCATCCTGAATGGCGCAGCTCAGCTGCTGCCAGTGCGACCCGTGGTTGACGGTGTCAAAGACGCGCTGGTTATAGCCGAGCTCTTCGGGCAGAAGGGCATGTCGAATCCGAGCTGCCGTCTGCGGCTCGATCCCCAACGATTCAAGTTCATGGTTGAGCACAGCGCCTTCGGCGGCACTCAGGCGCAGCGGTAGCACACGTCCGGCGTCACCGGTGAGGACCACACGCTCGCCGTGGCATTCGCAGATGATGCGCGCACCCGATTCTCGGTCCGCGAGCGTCGAGACGATCTCGAGAATCTCGTCGAGCGATACTCCCGTGATGTCAAAGCGGCCGCAAATTTCGGTTCGTGTCATGCCGCTCTCGCCGGCGGCGTAGAGGGCCTCCATGATGTCGATGGCGCGCGAGAGTCTCTGCTCGCTGGTGAGTTTACGCACGGGCATGCTCGTGCACCGTCCTTTCAATGAGGTGGTTCCACGCCTGCTTGAGCGATTTGGGGGCCATGGGCCTCATGCCGTCCATGGCGTGGGCCATGCAAAATGAGGCGGCGGCTTCAAGATTGCGCACGTCAACGGTCCAAGTCCATCCTTCTTCGGCGTGCGTGAGTTGGCCTCGCCCGCGCGTGAGGCCGTTGATCATATCGATCTGCGTCTGAGGGGCGAACGAGAACGTGGCTGCAACGGTCGGTCGGTCGGCAAAATCGAATTCAAAGAACAGATAGTCGTTGAGATTGAAGTCCGCGGGGGTGACGTAGGCCTTCGAAGGACGCCAAGCGCGAACGATACGGTCGCAGCGGAATGTCCTGATGTCGTCGGTGACGTTGTCGAGGCCGCAGAAGTACGCCACGCCCTCGCGCTCGAACATGCCGTATACGCAGACGGTACGTTCTTTCTGCTCGCCGCGTCCGTTCTGATATAAAAATCGCAGCGCGCATCGCTCGGCAAAGGCGCTCCATACCGCATCGACGGTGGGAGAGCGGCGGATCGGTACTTCGTCCACCGCCGACATGCCGGTGAGGTAGGCAATTTTGGAGCGAATATCGGCAAGCGGCGCGGCAAAGGTGGAAGAGCCGGCCGCTAGCGTCTGGTCGATGGCGTTGAGTAGGATATCGGCGTCGTCTGCGGTGATGAGGCCGCCTGCAGCAAACGTGTGCTCGCGGTCGATTGTCCACGAGCTTTCCTCGGTCTCCTGCGCACCGGCGGGGCGAACCTCCTTGATTAAGATGCCACGCTCGAGCAGTTTGTCACGATCGCGCCGAAACTTGCGCTTATCCGAGTCGATATTGCCCGAGCCATATCCCAGGTCAGAATCCAAGACGATCTGCTCGGTCGTCAGCGGTTCGGGGGAGCTGTTGAGCACAAAGAAAAGATTGAGGATGCGCTGAGCCGTTTTATCGAAACCGGGCTCCGAATTCCCCTTTTTAATTGTTGCGGTCGCGTCGCTTGCCGTCATAGAGTCCTCGCATGAGAAGGTGGTTTGCTGCCATGATTTTAGTCCGATATGGAGATTAGGCTATATCCTTGTCCGCTCGAGGCGTTAAGATGGCCCGAATTCGGTCGTTTGCGCTCGCTCGGGGTATACTTTCGACTATATACGGTTCTAATGTGCATGCATTGGGCCTATTTGTCGGATTATGGATGTGGAGCGCACATGGCGAACACCCAGAACTATATTAACCACCTGCTGCAGAACACCGGCATTACGCCGGCATGCAGCGAAGAAGAGCGCTTGGCTGCCGAGGATATCGCTCAGATCTTCCGCAACCACGGCTTTGACCCCGAGGTTCAGGAGTTCAATGCCCCGGCGCCCAGTAGATTGGCATTTGCCGTTACCGGTATTCTTGCGTTTGCCGGCGCCCTGCTGATGGGCATCGGCGGCGGTATCGGCTTGGTCGGCACCTTGCTGGCCATTGTCGGCGCCGTTCTTTACGTGCTCGAGCGCACGGGCCACCCCGTGGTTTCGCGCCTGGGCAAAACGGGCGTGAGCCAAAATGTCATCGCCTACCACAAGGCCTCGGGCCCGCTCGCGTCTCCGCGCAACCGCCCGGTGGTCGTTGTCGCACACTACGACTCTCCCCGTGCTGAGCTGCTCGCCCGCGAGCCCTATGCTTCGTATCGTGCGCTCATCGCCAAGCTGTTGCCCGTTGCCACGGTTGCCCCTGCTGCCGTTGCCATCCTGCGTATCCTGCCGCTCCCCGGCGCGCTCAAGGTTCTGCTGTGGATTGTCGCGATCCTCGCTTCCCTCGTTGCACTTGCCAACGCGGCAAACATCATCTCTAACCGCCACATTCTTCCCTATACGTCCGGCGCGGTGTGCAACAAGTCTTCTGTCGCCGCTATGCTCGGCGTTATGGACAACGTTGCTCCCTTCCAGGGCGAGAACGAGTTTCCCGACGATGTTCCGTTCGATACCTATTTTGGGGAGCAGAAACGTCGTGCCGAGGAAATGGCGCGCGCGGCGGCGGAGTATGCCGCGGCCCAGCAGCAAAACGACTACGGCAACACCATCGAGTACGAAGAGCCTACCTACGCCGAGGACGAGTTCGGTCAGCCGATTGCTCCCGACGCTCAAACCGAGCCCGAACAGGGCGAGGCTTTTGACGAGCAGATCGAGGGCTTTGAGGGTGCGTCTGCCGACGAGACGCTGATTGGCGCCATCGTGCCCGAGGATCAGAATCAGGCTGTCCAGGCCGAAGAGTTCAATGAGGAGGTTCCCGCTGCTGAGCCGGCGGAGGAGCCTGCCGCGGCCGAGCCCGAGCCCAAGCTCTATCGCAACGCCGCCGGCAACATCCGCTTTGGTTCGGATGCCATCCGTGCGCTCGGAATGCTTCCCGAGTCCTGCACGCTCGATTACGAGGAGGGCGAGGAGCCGACGTTTGAGCCCGAGCCTGCGCCCGTTGTCGCTGCGGATGATGAGTCTGCCGCGGTTACCGCTGCCGTTGCCGAGCCCGAGGCGGTGTCTGCGATCGATCCCGCGGCAGGACTGGACATTTTGGCTCCCGCCGCGCCGGCGCAAGACGTTGCGGACGAGTCTGACGACGATTACGTTGAACAGCCGAGGCGCGTGTCTTACGAGAGCGATACTGATTTCTCGGCCGAGATTCCCGCGGCAACGCCTCATGCCGATATTGCATCCGCGTTCTCTTCGATTGGCGCCAGCGCTTCCAACTTCTTTAAGGGCGCGCTTGCAAAGGGCAAGAAATTTGTCGACGATTTCGAAGAGAAGCGCGCTGCCGCACGCGAGGCTGCCGAGCAGGAGGCTATCGCTCAGCAGCAGGCAGCTGAGGCGGCACGTGAGCTCGCGGCGCAAGAGTTCGAGCAGAACGAGGCTATGCAGTCCGTGCCCGTCGACGTCGCCGAAGCCACAACGTCCTTTGAGTCCCAGCAACCGGCGTCCGCGGATGTTGTTGAGGCGACGACGTCTTTCGAGCCCCAGCAGCACGTCGATAGCACCATGTCGTTTGATGCCGCGAAGTTCGATTCCACGATAACGTTTGAAAAGCAAGGCACCGCGATTGCCGAGCCCCTTCCTGTTTCCGATGAGCAGGGCGGCGCGGCAGACGATGACGAGCCCATTGATGCTGCCGAAATTCAGGATGCTGCCGAGGACGAGTCCGTCGAGGCCAACTCTGACGAAGAGCAATACGCGGCAGCCGAGCAAGATGATTCGACCGAGGTCGAGCAGGAGGAAGTGCCTGCGGTTTCCGAGACTCCCGAGACGGATGAGTCGAGGCCTTACTCCACGCAGATTTTCACCATGCCGACCCCGAGCGGTTCCGGTGCCACGGTTGCCGATGCTGCTCCCACCCAGGACGAAACGGTCGATTCCCTTATGGCCCAGATTTCCTCCCAGGCATCACCGCGTCCGCAGATGAATGTTCCCGATCCGGCGTCGGCTCCGTTGCCCGCACCTTCCTCGTCTCCGCTGGCTTCGGTTCCCGATCCGTCGCTACCGTCGATGAAGCAGGCAAACGTTGCGTCTCGCACGTCGCTGTTCGACCTTCCCGATCCCTCTGCCCAGGTCAACGACCCCTTTGCTACTGCCCAGGGTCCCGAACCCACATCGGCACCCGTTGCGCCTTCTATGCCCGTTGCGTCGGGCGCGCAGCCGATCGAGACCATTTCGGCTCCCGCCCCAGCGGCACCCAAGTCTCGCAAACGCGGCCTGGGTGGCCTGTTCGGTCGTAAAAGGAAAAACGAGCAGGACAGCATGAGTGATTGGCTGGGCGTCGAAGACGATTACGATGCCAAGAAGTCCGGTCGCGGTATCGGTTCGTGGGATAACTTCGAGGACGATAACGATGGCTGGAAGGGCGGCGCTACGTCTTCCGATGGCGCTTCTTCCGAAGATATGCTCTCGGCTGTCGCTTCTATGGGCGATGATGAGCTGCTCGGTCACGATATCTGGTTTGTGGCAACGGGCGCCTCGGATTGTGATGGCGCCGGCATGAAGGCCTTCTTGGCTTCGCATCGCGATAAGCTCCGCGGCGTATTCTTCATCAATCTTGAATCCGTCGGCGCCGGTAGGCTTTCGGTGGTGACGGTCGAGGGCGAACAGCAGCTGCTCAAGGGCGATCGCCGCATCATGAACCTGGTCAGCAAGGTGTGCAAGTCGTTCCATGTCGATTGTGGCGCGCTCGAGATGCCCTATGCCAAGACCGATGCCTATGCCGCGCTCGAGGCGAGCCGCCGAGCCCTCACCATCGCCGGCGTGGACGGCACGCGTCTGGCTTGCGCTCGTACCGAGGACGACCTGCCCCACAATGTCAACCCGACGAACATTGCCACGGTATCCGAGGTCGTGACCGAGGTTATCCGCCGTTCGTAGACGGAGCTCTAAGGAGTCAACGTGTTTTCGTATATTAAGCGCCATTGGCCTGTCTACGTGATTTTGACCTTGATTGCCATTGCGTTAGGATTTGGGGCTGCCTACATCGTGGGTGCAAAGGGCTCGACCCCCGCCTCCGCAATCAGCGAAGAGGTGGAGCAAGAACAGAGTACGGGTGCCGATGGGATTCCTGAGTCCGAGCAGGCAATCGTTGATGGTGGATCTTCGTCTGCAGAGTAGATACGGCGATTTACATGATTGAAAGCGGGCGAGCCAGGGGGACTGGCTCGCCCGCTTTTTCATCGCGCTAGCGCTTCTTTGGGGTCGACCTAAGGCGAGCGAACCATAGGGCTGCGGCACCCGAGGTCAGGAGCGCGGTGATGCAAGCGGCGATGGGAACTGATCCTGTTGCCGGTAGGTCCTGCGGTAGGGTACAGCGTTGAATGACACGGTCCTCGTCATGTGACTCAAGTTTATCGCCGCCGCCGTTGCGGCAAAGATCGACGCGTGCGCTGTTGGTGAGTGCGGTTTGGGGCGTATAAGCCGACGTCGCCTGCATGTGCACGATTGCGCCCCGAGCGTCTGTGCCAAGGATTGCTTTGGCATCGTCAAGGTCGTCGTGCTCATCTTTGAGATCATCGCGGGTCCAAGAATCCGCATCGCTTCGAGTCGTAAAGCCGGCGGCTACCGCACCGTATTCAATGCGAATGCCCGTTACGACGGTATTGGACGCAAGGTCGAGTTCTTTCGCCTCGAGTGTGGTGGATTCCGTGGTCGAGACATCCGCCTTCCAGAGGTGCCAGCCGTCGTAATCGACGAGGCGGCAATCCTCACCCAGACTTTCCCTTACTTCGTCGGACTCAAGCCAAGGATTTTCGTGCCCATCGTCAAGTGTCGCGTTTGCCGGCTCATCGACGTCTGTCGAGTCCAACGGCGTCGTGCGATACCACACGTTGCACAGACCATTGAGGTCGCCGATGGCGACGGGGGTTTCGATTGAGATGAATCTCGCCGTGCCGTCTTTGGCGCACTCAAGATCATCGGTAATCGTAAACTCATCAACCCAAGTAGCGGAATCGTTTCGAGCATCGATGGTATAGGAGAAAAGCCCATCACTATTGGTTTGCGTCGTGGCGCGGTTTTTACCATCGCCGTTAGCCAACAGGCCCTTTTCGATAGGCTGGACAAGTTCCTGACGCTTGTCGACCTGCCCCTTGATCTCGATGGGCGCATCCTTCATCGCGACGGATTGGACTTCTCCCGTATCTTTTATTTCAAACGTTATCTCCTCGGCAAGGTCATAGGTCCGCGGAGACATCATTTCGCGCAACGAGTAGGTGCCGGGTGCAAGATGTTCGACGCGGTGTGGCTTGTCGGATGAGGTCCAGGAGTCTATTTCGGTTTTATCGGGACCATATAAGGTGAGCTGTGCGCCTTCCACTTCCTGCTCGCCGCTTGCATCGACCTTGGAGATATCTACCTTGGTGTAATCGTCGGATACGTTAAGCCGTGCTTCTACAACGGGTGTTTTCTGGTCGGCATAAGTAAGGTCGACAATATGGGATGTCCGATCGAGTAAGAAGCCTGCCGGCGCTTGAGTCTCGACAACCTCGTAGCGTGCGGTGCCAGATCCCAGCGGGAGGTCGTCCGCGCGTGCTTCTCCAGTTTCATCCGTCGTGACGGCAGCGACAGTCTCACCGTCGAGCGCGGCAATGCTACCGTCGGGGCGCACGATATCACCCGAGGCACGGATCTCAAAGACGGCGCCCGCGAGGCTGCTGCCGTCTACGGCATCGGTTTTAACGATCCTGATGTTTCCGGTCGCGGCGTGGTCATAATACGAGGCGATTACAACGGGCGTTAGGTTCATGTCGGCGGGTATGTTTACCTCGATCTCTTCGCCGACAAGATAGGGCTCTTTGGCCGAGGCTTCGCGTACATAATAGGTGCCCGGCACGAGCGATTCTGGCAGTGTGACGGTCCCGGTCGCGTCAGTCGTAAAGGTGTCCATTACGTTATGTGCTGGATACCAGCAAGTTTGTGAGACAGGTTCGTGATTGCTGTCGAGGAGTTGGAAGGTGAATCCGGCTAGTGGAACAGAAGCGCCTGTTTGGGCATCGCGTTTTACAATCTGGAGATGCGTCGACAGAGCGTGGTTGTCCACGATATATTGAAGCTCGGCGCCGTTGGAAATCTGATTGGCCCCGACGGTCCATTCCCCTGCACGTTTAAAACCCTCGGGGACGGTTTCCGGAACCTCGCGAATCGTGTAGCCGGCACGGTCGTATGGGACGGCTCCGTGGACACCGGCGGGTCGCTTGCCTGTGCCGAACCATGCTTCGGGCTGATCTTTGGTGGAGGCAAAGCCATAGATGTTTGTGGTCAATGTGCCAACAACCTGCTGAGAGCTGTTGCTGACAACTTCAAAGACAACACCACCCGCCGGCTGCTCCAGGCCGGATTGGTCGCTATTGCCGTAATCCTTGAATTTGGAAATCTCAAGGTCAAACGCAATGGGGATATCGGAAATGCGAGATTCGATCTCGACTACGCCTGAATCGCCGAGCTGGTCGGCTCCAACGGTATAGGTCCAGCTGTCGTTGGATGGCAGGTAGCCCTCGGGGGCTTTTGATTCGTAGATGGTAAAGGTTCCTAAGGGGACATCGACGAGGGTAGCCCGACCGCTTTCGTCAGTCGTGAGAATTTGCGCCCATCCAGGGGTTGATTGCGACACACACGTGAACTCTGCTCCTGCGAGTGAAGATCCCACCTGGGGGCCGGCATTCGTCGCGGCATCGAGTTTTACGATACGCAGGTTGATGGTGCCGGGCTGTTCATCAATGGCGACCCGCCCGCCGTCATTCCCCGTGGTAAAGGCAATACGATCGTGGCGGGGGACATAGCCGGCCGGCGCCTTCGTTTCAACTAGGTAGTATGCCGTGTCGGGCAGAAGTGTTGCTTGCGCTCGACCGTTGCTGTCCATCTTGATGGTGCCGACACGCGCGCCGCTGGCGCTCTCAAAAATATCGAATGTTGCCCCGGTAAACTGATAGGTATTGTTTCCGCTGGTAATAACGGTGTCAGCAGACTGCTTTTGGAAGGAAACAGAGACCGCCGGCAGTACATAGAGCATGTCTTGACGTTTGCTGCCGCCCGATACGGCCCCTAGATAGCGTCGCGCGCGGTGCGGAGCGGCTTTGATGCTTCCTGATTTTGCGCTGTCGTGGAGCCACCGCGCAGCCGCCACGACTTCATTGTCGGCGGTAAAGTGTCCGCTCTTGGTTTTACCCTGAGCGGTCGTGTAGGAGTAGGTGCCGTCGACATGGGTAGTGCCGTTGAGCATCCATACGGCAAGCTGGGTGGCGGCGCGGGCGCGATCGGGTGAAAGATGGTAACCGCCAAACGACGTGGTGGTGGGATATCCGTGACAAACGATTGCCGCGAACTCGTCGTCGAGCCACACCCAGCCTTGATCAAAGTTGAGCCATGGGCCGCCCGGTTTGGTGGGGCCGGGGCGCTCCTGGTTCATGCAGTAGGCAATCGAGGTGTCTTGAGCTTCATACTTGCCGATGAAGAAGGGCCCACAATCATCGCTAATAGTGCGGAAGCCGAGCTGGTCGTAGCCATCGACGGCAAATGCGGCTCCTGGTGCCAGGCAGCCGAAAAGCAGGAAGAGGAGCAGGAGCAGCGGACCTGTTGCGATTGCGCTGTGGACAGAGTGCGTGGGTGCGTTGGACATGGCTGCTCCTTATCCCTCGTGCGCCGCATGGGGAGGTTGCGACGCGTAGGATGAGGCTACCCCCGAGGTTCATGCGGGTAAGTACCGGAGCCTGACCAAAAGCTTGCCCGATTTCTGA
Organism: Collinsella aerofaciens; assembly: GCF_028206795.1. Lineage (GTDB taxonomy): Bacteria > Actinomycetota > Coriobacteriia > Coriobacteriales > Coriobacteriaceae > Collinsella > Collinsella aerofaciens_AX. Next base: position 34,954 of record NZ_JAQLFJ010000014.1, read on the forward strand.
CAAATCGAGCTCAAATACAACAATCAGATAAAAGTGCAGGTAGAAGATGGTAAGAAAAGAAAGACAAAGGTCCTCATCTCCACAATTGGCGCGATTTTCAAACGATTCTCCACAGCTAAAACAAGCATCGACACCCTTGTATCGAACAAGACAACCGCGTTATACTATCCCCCACATATGCGGGCATCGCCAAGTGGTAAGGCATCAGCTTCCCAAGCTGACACTCGCGGGTTCGAGTCCCGTTGCCCGCTCCATTCGAATTTCAGGCACGGTAACGTTTCGTTACCGTGCCTTTTTCAATAAAGTGCCGGGACTCGAACCCGACAGGGTGCGAGCGTTAAATAAACGCGAAGCGTTTATAGCGAGCAGGCAAGGTCGCCGATAGGCGACCGCAGCCGGTGCGTATTTGCGAAGCAAATACGCAGACGTCCCGTTGCCCGCTCCATGGAGCAAGGAAGATTTCGGGAATGGTAGATTCAGCCTGCTTTGCTCCCACACTTCCCCGGATCTCGGTATGCCACTGAAGCCGGTGCGTATTTGCGAAGCAAATACGCGGACGTCCCCATGCCCGCTCCAATTCCAAAATGTTAGGTTAATGCCTGCTGCCCATACTTGCACCTGCGCACGGTACAATGGTTGGGTTACGACCAACGTGCCAATAACCAAAAAGGAGCCGCTATGATCGATCGCTATACCCGCCCGGAGATGGGACACATCTTCTCCCTCGAGAACAAGTACGCCATTTGGCAGGAGATCGAGGTTCTGGCCTGCGAGGCCCAGGCGGAGCTCGGCAAGATCGGTATTTCCAAAGACGAGGCCCAGTGGATCCGCGACCATGCCAACTTTGAGAAGGCGAAGGTCGATGAGATCGAGGAAGTCACGCGCCACGACGTCATTGCCTTCCTGACCAACATGAAGGAATACATCGATGCCGATGTTCCCGAGGGCGACCCCAAGCCCAGCCGCTGGGTTCACTATGGCATGACCAGCTCGGATCTGGGCGACACGGCCCTGTGCTACCAGCTCACCCAGGCCTGCGACCTGATCATCGAGGACGTCAAGAAGCTCGGCGAGATTTGCAAGCGTCGCGCCTTTGAGGAGCGCAACACGCTCTGTGCCGGCCGCACTCATGGCATCCACGCCGAGCCGATGACCTTCGGCATGAAGTTTGGCTCTTGGGCCTGGGAGCTCAAGCGCGATCTGGATCGTCTTGAGGACGCCCGCAAGAATGTTGCCTTCGGTGCCATCTCGGGCGCTGTCGGCACGTACAGCTCCATCGAGCCGTTCGTCGAGGAGTACGTCTGCGAGCACCTGGGCCTGGTCCACGATCCTCTGTCCACGCAGGTCATCAGCCGCGATCACCATGCCTACCTTGCCGGCGTGCTTGCCACTACAGCGGCCACCTGTGAGCGCATCGCTACCGAGGTCCGCAATCTGCAGAAGACTGATACGCTCGAGGCCGAGGAGCCGTTCCGTAAGGGCCAAAAGGGCAGCTCAGCCATGCCGCACAAGCGCAACCCCATCACCATGGAGAAAGTCTGCGGTCTGTCGCGCGTCGTGAAGTCCAACGCCCAGGTTGCCTTCGATAACGTCGCCCTGTGGCACGAGCGTGACATTTCGCACTCCTCTGCCGAGCGCGTCGCCCAGGCCGATAGCTTCATCGCCCTCGACCACATGTTCCAGTGCCTCATCCGCGTTATCGACGGCCTGCAGCTGTATCCCGCCCGCATGATGGCCAACCTCAATAAGACCCGCGGCCTCATCTTCTCTTCCAAGGTACTGCTCGCCCTCGTCGACACGGGCATCACCCGCGAGGACGCGTACGCCATTGTGCAGGAGAACGCTATGGCAACCTGGCACGAGGTACAGGATTGTGTCTCCGGCCCCACCTTTAAGGAGCGTCTCGAGGCCGACCCGCGCTGCACCGTCAGTCAGGAGAAGCTCGACGAGATCTTTGATCCGTGGGACTTCCTCACCCGTATCGACACGGTCTTTGATCGTCTGGAGCAGCTGAGCTTCGAGTAGGTTCGGGCATAACGTTAGCTTTTTAGGGCGCTTTGCTGGTAATGTGTGTTGCCGGCAAAGCGCCTCGTTGCATTTAGGGAAAGACGGGGATAATAGTCGTCTCGAATAACATTCTGAGAGGGGATCGCATGATTTCGTTTGATTACAAGCCTCAGGGCGTGTGTGCTCGCAATATTCACCTTGATCTTTCCGATGACGGCAACAAGGTGATGGGCGTTGAGTTTACCGGCGGCTGCGACGGCAATCTCAAGGCTATCTCCAAGCTGGTCGAGGGCGCTCCTGCCGATCGCGTAATCGAGGTTCTCGCCGGTAATACCTGCGGTATGAAAAAGACCTCCTGCGCCGACCAGCTTACACGCGCTATCGAGGCCGCTCGCACCGAGATCGCCTAATGGGTATCGCCGATCACATCAAGAACGGAATATCGCGTCGCGGCTTTGTACTCGGTGGGGCTGCCGCGGGCGCTGCCACGGTGCTTGCCGGATGCTCGAAAAAAACGGGCACCAGCGATGATGCCGCCGGCGAGCCGCAGGTTATCAAGGATGATTCCAAAATCATCTCGATTACGGATGAGTACGAGGCAGTCGACATCGATCTTGAGCCGGCGGCGTCATGGACGCTGCCTCTGGGTACGCTGCTGTACTACTGCGACGGCGATTACGCCGCGGCGATGATGGCGCCCGCATCGGCACTGCACGCCAACACACTCGGTGTGCTCAACCTGGGCGATGGCTCGCTTACCACATTAATCGAGGATCCTATCGAGGGCACGGGATATGCATTCTACGATGTCCGTGCCGGCGACAGCGTATTCGCGTGGGTTGAGATGAACTTTGCCAATTCATCGTGGAAGCTCTACGGTCAAAATCTGTCGGGCGCTTCGCTCTCTGGCGACGTGGTTGAGCTCGATCGAGGTGGCAAGGACTATGATCCGCCGCTGTTTACGGCGTTCGGGTCATCAGTCATCTGGTATAAAATGCCCTCGGCAGGTGGCAATAAAACGAGTAGCGATTCGTTTTGCTATCGTCGCTCACTTGATGAATCCAAGGCCGAGACAATTTGGAAATCGACGGGCCGCTTTGCATCGGCCCCGCGCGCGAGCGACGGCATTTTGACCATCTCGCCGCGTGTCCGCAACGACGAGGGCGTCTACTACGGCATAACGGCAATCGATCTGACCGACGGCAACAACACCAAGCGTGCCCAGTTGGTCCTTCCTTCGTCAGTTTTGCCTTTCGAGGCCGTATATATGGGCGATACCTTCGTGTTTTCTATCGAGGCGGCCTATAGTGGCGTGGGCAGCCTGGGCAATATGGGCACGTATATCGGTAATGAAGGAGGGCCGTACCTCTTCCTGTCACGCGAGCCGCTCGCATGTGCGGCTGGCAAGAAGAATAAATACCTTGTTAAGGTACAGGCGTCGCATTTCCTGATCGACACCTCTGCCAAGACCTATGGCTCGCTGCTGTCGCCCGACCGCGCTTTGGAGTATGGCGATTATCCAGCTACGGCGGGAAAATCGGACTCATTCCTTACGTACGCCACGGTGCGCAACAGCCAGGGTATACCAGAGACGGTCACTGCACGCCTATTCTCTCTTTAAGCTTAGAGGGGTTAAAAAGGCGCCAACAGGGGAATAAACGCGTTGTAATTGTGAGTACCGCCCGCCGAGCTGCCGCGTCATAGCGGCATCTGGCGGGCTCAGGTGCGTTAAAATGGGCTTGTTCTTAGCTAATTGAGACAGGGGGGCCGTGTTATGGCTTCAGATGCAAAAAAGATTCTGCTGGTCGAGGATGAGAAGGCAATCCGTGACGCCGTCGCTGCCTATCTCGAGCGCGAAGGCTACTGGGTTGTGGGCGTCGGCGACGGCCAGTCCGCGATCGAGGAGTTCGAGAAGCATCAGTTCGACCTGGTCGTGCTCGACCTTATGCTCCCCAAGATCCCCGGCGAGCGCGTTTGCCGCACCATTCGCGATACCTCGGATGTCCCCATCATCATGCTGACGGCTAAGGGCGAGATCGAGGACCGTATTATCGGTCTTGAGCTCGGCGCCGACGACTATCTGATTAAGCCGTTCTCGCCGCGCGAGCTCGTCGCCCGCGTTCGCGCTCTGTTCCGCCGTGCCCATCAGGCCGACGAGCCCGCCGTCGAGGTACTCGACTTCGGCGATCTGGTCATCGATATCTCGGGCCACAAGATCTTGGTCGAGGGCAAGGAAGTCGATCTGACGGCTTCCGAGTTCAAGCTGCTCACCACACTTGCCCGTCATCCCGGCCGTGTGTATAACCGCATGGAGCTGGTCGAGAAAGTGCTCGGGTATGACTTTGAGGGCTATGAGCGCACCATCGATAGCCACGTGAAGAATCTTCGCGCCAAGCTGGGCGATGATCCCAAGAAGCCCAAGTGGCTCTACACCGTCCATGGTGTCGGCTATCGCTTCGAGGCTCCGGCCAAGACCGATAAGTCGGACGAGAAATAGGGAAATCACATATGACACCTGCGCGCTTTGAAATCGGACAAAAGCACAAGCAGGAGAGCGAGGCGGGTTCCAAGGCTAGTTGGAACACGCCTCGTTCCGATTCACGGCCAACGATGAGCTATCCCTCGCGCATGGCACTTGCTTTTGCTCTGACATCGCTCATGACGGTATTGGTGCTGGTGGGCGTTGTCTCTGTTGTGTGGGGCACGGTCTTTTCGGATTACACACGCTCCAATATCGTCGAAATCGCAAATTCCGCTGCCGAGAAGTTGGCGACCTCATATGAGGAAAACGGCTCTTGGACCGCGGGAGAACTGCGCACGGTCGCAACGTCGAGTTTGGTTTCCGACGATCTGGGCATGCAGGTCGTCAATAAAAAGGGTGTGATCGTTTATGACGATTCCTGGCCCTCGGCAAGCGCCACCGCCGATGTACGCGAAAACCAGGCTACGACCGACGACACGAGCGGCAAGAGGGCGTCGCATAGCCCGGTCTCGTCTGCTCCAACCGACTCCGATAGCGTTGCTAACGTCGAGATCGTAACGTCTTCCGGCGAGCACGTCGGACAGGTAAAGCTGTGGGCTATCGGCTCCGACGCTCTGCTCACCAAGGCGGACTCTGCGTTTAGGGAGAAGACCTTTAACGCCATGGCCCTTGCCGCGGTTGTTGCGGTCTGCATCTCGGTTGTTATCGGATCGTTCGTGTCGCGCATGCTCACCAAGCCGATTCATCGTATTACCAGTACCGCCAAGCAGATTCGCGACGGCGATTTGTCCGCTCGTACGGGCTTGCGCGGCGATGACGAAATCGATCAGCTGGGAGAGACCTTCGACGAGATGGCCACCTCACTCGAGAAAGATATGAAGCACGAGAAGCGCCTGACCTCTGATGTTGCCCACGAGCTGCGCACGCCGCTCATGGCCATGCTTGCAACGGTCGAGGCCATGCAGGACGGTGTGTATCCCACCGACGACGAACACCTGGAGACGGTCGCTTCCGAGACGCGTCGCCTGGCTCGTCTGGTGCAGCAGATGCTCGACCTATCGCGTATGGAAAACAGCACGGCTCCGCTCAATCTCGAACCGGTGGACATGGTTCCGTTCGTGCGTTCCATCGTCAATGCCCAGGAGCGCCTGTTTGTCGACCGCGATCTGCGCCTGCGTTTTGCAGATGAGACGCAGGGCCACGATGACGTTGTCGAGGCAGATCCCGACATGATCACGCAATGCGTCATCAACCTTTTGAGTAACGCCATGCGCTATACCCCCGAGGGGGGTTGGGTCGTGGTGTCGGTACTCAGCGACCGCAAGCACGTCGATATCGCGGTTTCGGATACGGGCATCGGTATCGCCAAGGATGATTTGTCGCGCATCTTCGGTCGTTTTTGGCGCGCCGACGCCAGTCGCGCCCGCGAGGCGGGTGGCCTGGGCGTGGGCCTCGCCGTGACCAAGCAGATTGTCGAGCGTCATCACGGCTACATATCCGTGGAGTCGGAGCTTGGAAAGGGTACGACTTTTACGATTCATCTGCCTCGCGAGCACACGGCGGACGCGGCATCTACTACAATGGAGCACTAGCTTTTCGCTATTCGGTGAAGGAGGGGTTTCGTCCCTGCCGCTCCGAGTTTGCGAAAACGTGCGGGAAAGAACCCGCATTACTGTCGTATTTTGGTAAGGAGTGACTCACGTGACAACGATGGAGCGTCGTCCGGATTCCCGTGGCAAGGTTCGTGATATCTATGATGCCGGTGAAAACCTGCTGATGGTCGCCACCGACCGCATTTCTGCGTTCGACTTCATTCTTCCCGACGAGATTCCGTTTAAGGGAGAGGTGCTCAACCGCATCTCGGCATTCTGGTTCGATAAGTTTGCCGACATCGTCCCCAACCATCTCGTTTCCATCGACCCGGCGGATTTCCCCGAGGAGTTTGCCGAGTATCGTGACTACCTCGCAGGCCGCGCCATGCTGGTCAAGAAGGCCCAGACGATTCCTATCGAGTGCATCGTCCGCGGCTATCTGACCGGTTCGGGCAAGAAGACCTATGACGAGAACGGCACCGTCTGCGGCATCCAGCTGCCTGAGGGCCTAACCGAGGCCTCCAAGCTCCCCGAGCCGCTGTTCACCCCGTCCACGAAGGCCGAGATCGGTGATCACGACGAGAATATCTCGTTTGAGCGTTGCTGCGAGATCGTTGGCGAGGACATCGCCACGCAGATCCGCGATCTGTCTCTTAAGATCTACAAGGCTGCCGCCGAGTATGCAGCGACCCGTGGCATCATCATTGCCGACACTAAGTTTGAGTTTGGTGTCATCGATGGCAAGGTCACGCTGATCGACGAGTGCCTCACGCCCGACTCCAGCCGTTTCTGGCCTGCCGCCAGCTACGAGGAGGGCAAGATTCAGCCCAGCTACGACAAGCAATTCGTCCGCAATTGGCTCAAAGCCAACTGGGATATGACGGGGGAGACCCCGCACCTGCCCGCCGAGGTCATCGATGGCACGTCCGAGCGCTATCGCGAAGCCTTCCAGATCATCACGGGCTCCCAGTTCACAAGCATGAAGGAGAACGCATAAGTGAGTACCCGTAGCGCCACGAACAAGCGCACGCAATCCCACGAAGTTACCGGGGTTGCGCGCAAGTCCGCCGCATCTGCTAAGCCCGCCCGCCAGGCAGCGAGCTCCGTTCGCGTCGTGCCGGCTTCGTCTAAAGCTCGCCGCAAAGAGCTTGAGAAGGGTGAAAACCTGGACGGCCTTTCCAAGGAGGAGAAGCGCGCCCGCAAGGCCAAGCAGCGTGCTCGCGAGGATCGTATCTACACGGTGTCGAATATTCTCCTCAAGCAGGATGAGGACTACACCAAGCGCCGTCGTATCTGGTGGGCCGTGCTCGCCATCGGCATGGTGCTCGTCGTGGCAATTTGGGCTTCGCTCTACTTCGCTCCCGGCGGCACGGTGTCCAGTCCCGTCCAGATGGTCGGCATCGTTTTGTCCTATGTCATCATTCTGGGTGACTTTATCTACGACTTCGTTCGCATTCGTCCCTTGCGCAACATGTACCGCACGCAGGCCGAGGGCATGTCCGAGAACAAGCTCAACGCTCTTATTGAGCGCGCGGCTGCCGAGGAGGACAAAAAGGACTCCAAGAAGAAGTAGCGTTTGTATCCATACTTATCGCTAAGATATAAGGCGCGTCGTTTTCGCGGCGCGCCTTTTTACTGTTCTATAGATAGATGGAGTGGCACATGATTCGAGCTGCCCTGACGGTCGAAGAGGCTCTGGAGGGCATGAAGGCCCTGGAGCCCAAGATTAAAAACTACGCGCGCCTGGTCGTCCGCAAGGGCGTGAACGTCAAACCCGGCCAGGAGGTCGTCGTTCAGTCTCCGGTCGAGTGCGCGCCCTTTGCCCGCGTGGTGGTTGCGGAGGCCTATGCCGCCGGCGCTGGCCACGTGACGGTCATTTGGGCCGATGATGCCGTGACGAGGCTCACGTACGAGCATGTCGAGAAAAGCTATTTTGAGCAGACACCCGAGTGGAAGCGCATGCAGCTGGATTCCTTGGCTCAGGATGGTGCCTGCTTTGTCTTTATCGAGGGTGCGGATCCCGCGGCCCTCAAGGGCATCGATCCAGCCAAGCCGGCCGCGGCATCAAAGGCGAGGAATACGCAGTGCAAAGTTTTCCGCCGTGGACTGGATTACAACATCAATCCGTGGTGCATCGCCGGCGCTCCGGTCGTGGCTTGGGCGCACGAGGTGTTCCCGGGAGACGCCGATGAGGTTGCAATCTATAAGCTGTGGAATGCGATTCTGCACACCGCGCGCGCCGATGGCCAGGACCCAGAGAGCGACTGGGAACTCCATGACGCCGCATTCGAAAAGAACCTGCGTTTCCTGAACGACAATCGTTTCGACTGCCTGCATTACACCGCGGCAAATGGAACCGATCTGACGATTGGCATGACGAAAGGTCACGAGTGGGCCGGCGGCAAGGGCAAGACGCCCGATGGGCACCCCTTCTTCCCCAACATTCCCACCGAGGAAGTCTTCACTTCGCCCGATCGCATGCGCGCCGACGGTATCGTGTACTCGGCCATGCCGCTCATCCACCACGGCAATAAAGTCGACGATTTTTGGATTAAGTTCGAGGGCGGCCGCGTGGTGGACTACGACGCCCGCGTGGGCAAGGCAACGCTCGCAAGTATCATCGATACTGACGAGGGCGCTGCTCACCTGGGAGAGGTCGCGCTCATTTCCAAGAACACGCCGATCCGCGAAAGTGGTGTTCTGTTCTACGATACGCTCTATGACGAGAACGCTAGCTGCCATCTCGCGCTAGGTGTCGGTTTCCCCGAATGCATCGAGGGTGGGTATGACATGTCCAAGGAGGAGCTCCTGGAGCATGGCGTTAACGTCTCGAGCACGCACGTCGATTTTATGATCGGCACGGACGACATCGATATTGCGGGCATTACGCCTGATGGACGTGAAGTTGTGATTTTCCAGAACGGCCAATGGAGTTGGGAATAGTCCCAGACCGTGGTACAATGCCACCCGCGGGCCGTTAGCTCAGCTGGCAGAGCAGGGGACTTTTAATCCCAAGGTCCAGGGTTCGAACCCCTGACGGCCCACCCAAAGATTGTTGAGACGGTCAACTTCGGTTGGCCGTCTTTTTTGTCGCCCTTTCATGGGTTCGAACCCGTCGGGGCGCGGAGCTGAGTAAACGCGTGAGCGTTTGCCAGCGCAGCGCGCAAGGCGCGAAAGCGCCGCAGCGGCCGCCTGCGAAGCAGGCTGAACCCCTGACGGCCCACCCAAAGATTGTTGAGACGGTCAACTTCGGTTGGCCGTCTTTTTTGTCGCCCTTTCATGGGTTCGAACCCGTCGGGGCGCGGAGCTGAGTAAACGCGTGAGCGTTTGCCAGCGCAGCGCGCAAGGCGCGAAAGCGCCGCAGCGGCCGCCTGCGAAGCAGGCTGAACCCCTGACGGCCCACCCAAAGATTGTTGAGACGGTCAACTCCGGTTGATCGCTTTTTTGTTGCCGGTGCATGGGTTCGAACCCGAACTTCTCTATATATAAGAACGCTTGGCGAACAAAACCTGCCTTTTACCGACGGGAAACAAATAGCTGATGCTTTTGGAGTAAAGTGGCGCTCCAGAGATGACCGATGCCTTAACACCTATAAACCAGCTGGTCATCGCCAATATCAGAAGCCAATGCTTCAGTTATAACCTCAGGGACGCGACTGAGGGACATATTCGTTTGTGAACAAATTATGGAGTGCGCGATTCCCGCCCGCGGGGCCCCTCCGGTCTGGCAATATATCTCCTTGCCGCGCGGCCCGGTGGAACCGGATGAGCCGCAAAGCGTGCACCTTGAGAACCGGATACTGCGAGGATGGACACTTCAAGTGTCGCATCCAGGCAGACATCGAACCATTTGAAATGGTCTAACTTGGATTTGTTTTTCGCAAGGCCGCCGAGAGGCGGCCCCGAGAAA
>NZ_JAQLFJ010000015.1 GCF_028206795.1 Collinsella aerofaciens
GGAGCTAGTTCCGCGTTGCGCTAGCTGCGGAAACGCGGGGTCCGTTCAAGCTGTTGCGTTGAGATTGAAAATCAACCCGCACATGATAACCGCCCGCCTCACGAATGAGACGGGCGGCATGAAGGGGGCTACACTAGGCGTCTACACCCAAAACGTTAGGCGGAACGCTTGGCCTCGAGCTTGGCCTGAGCGGCAGCCAGGCGTGCGAGGGGCACGCGGTAGGGCGAGCAGGACACGTAGTCCACGTCGGCCACGTTAAACAGGTCCTTGATGGACTTGGGGTCGCCGCCGTGCTCACCGCACACGCCAAAGTGCATGCCGGGATTGGTGGCGCGGCCCTTCTCGACGGCCAAGCGCACGAGCTCCAGCACAGCCGTGTCGATGGTCTCGAAGGGATTGTCCTTCAGGATCTTCTTGTGCAGGTACAGCGGAATGAACTTGGCCTCGGCATCGTCGCGGGAGAAGCCGAAGGTCGTCTGGGTGAGGTCGTTGGTGCCAAAGCAGAAGAAATCTGCGTGATGGGCGATTTCGTCGGCGACCATGCAGGCGCGCGGCAGCTCGAGCATGGTACCCACGGGAATGTTGAGTTCGACGCCCTCCTCGGCGGAAACCTCGGCGATCACGCGCTCGATGACCTCGCGGGTCTGGACATGCTCGGCCGTGATGGAGACGAGCGGCACCATGATCTCGGGGCGTGGGTCGACGCCCTCCTTGATAAGGCGAGCAGCAGCCGTGGCAACGGCGCGAACCTGCATGAGAGGCAGATCGCTAAAGACGACGGACAGGCGCACACCACGCAGGCCCAGCATGGGGTTGGACTCGACCATGCTGTCAATGCGACGCAGGCGGGCGCGCAGGGCAGCGAGCTCCTCCTCGGGAGCGCCGGCGGCCTCCTTCTTGGTGATGGCGACCTCGAGCTCGCGAGGATTATCCAGGAACTCATGAAGCGGCGGATCGAGCAGGCGGACGACCACATCGCGACCGGACATGGTCTTGAACATCGCCAGGAAGTCCTCGGTCTGAACCTTGAGCAGGTCGGCCAGGGCCTGCTGCTTCACGGCCTCATCGTCAGACAGGATAAAGCTCTGGATGATGTTCTTGCGATCGCCCAGGAACATGTGCTCGGTGCGGCACAGACCGATGGCCTCGGCGCCAAACTCGAGCGCGAGTGCAGCATCCTCGGGGTTGTCGGCGTTAACGCGCACGTGGTTGGCGTGGCCGCAGGTCTCGTCCAAACGGATCTCATCAGCCCAAGACAGGATGGTGTCCAGGTCGCCGGTGAGCTCTGCAGAGACCAGGTCGACCGCGCCGTCGACGACGATACCCTGGGTGCCGTCGATGGAGATGACATCGCCCTCGCGCAGCACGCGGTCGCTGCCCTCGATGCGCACGACCTTCTCTGCCGCGTCAATGTGGAAGCGCTCAACGCCGCAAACGCAGGGCGTACCCATGCCGCGGGCGATAACGGCGGCATGGCTCGTCTTGCCACCGTGGCTGGTCAGGATGCCCTCGGCGGCGACCATGCCCTTCAGGTCGTCGGGGTTGGTCTCCCAGCGAACCAGAATGACCTTGTAGCCCTCGTTGGCGCGCGCGACGGCGTCATCACTCGAGAACACGACCTCGCCCACGGCGGCACCAGGGCTGGCGTTAAGGCCGCTGGCCAGGGCCTCGTACTTCTTGGAGGCGTCGAACTGCGGGTGCAGGAGCTGGTCGAGCTGCGCGGGATCGATGCGGCTCACAGCCTCCTCGCGGGTGATGAGGCCCTCCTCGACCATTTCGATAGCAATGCGCAGGGCGGCAGTGGCGGTGCGCTTGCCCACGCGGGTCTGGAGCATCCAGAGCTTGCCCTGCTCGATGGTAAACTCGATATCGCACATATCGCGGTAATGATCCTCGAGCGTCAGGAACACGCGCTCGAGCTCCTCGCCTGCGGACTCGAGGCCCGAGGTGGTCTTGAGGTCGGCGATGGGCTCGGTGTTTCGGATGCCGGCGACGACGTCCTCGCCCTGGGCATTCACCAAAAAGTCGCCATAGAACTCCTTGGTTCCGTCGGCCGGGTTGCGCGTAAAGGCGACGCCGGTCGCCGAGGTCTCGCCCTTGTTGCCAAAGGCCATGGCCTGGACGTTGACGGCGGTGCCGAGCTCATCGGAAATGCCATGCTGCTTGCGGTAGATGCAGGCGCGCTCGTTCATCCAGCTGCCAAAGACGGCCTGGATGGCAAGGCGCAGCTGAAGCTCCGGGTCGTGCGGGAAGACGGGCTTGCCGTCAGCGACCTCGAGCTCGGGATACAGGGCAGCCTCGACGTTCTCGGAGAAGATGCCCTTAAAGGTCTCGACGAGCTCCTGCAGGTCCTCGGCCGAAAGCTCGGAATCGACACGAACGCCGGCGACCAGGCGGGCCTGGGTCAGGGCGTTCTCGAATAGGTCGGCGTCGACGCCCATGACGACGTTGGAGAACATCTGGATAAAGCGACGGTAGCTGTCCCAGGCAAAGCGCGGGTTCTGCGTCTGCGCGATAAGACCCTGGACGGAATCGTCGTTGAGGCCCAGGTTGAGGACCGTGTCCATCATGCCGGGCATGGAGAACGGAGCGCCCGAGCGAACCGACACGAGCAGCGGATCGGAGGCATCGCCGAGTTTCTTGCCGCAACGGGCCTCGAGGTCCGCCTCGGCGGCAACGATCTCATCGAGTGCGCCTTCGGGCCAGACGTTGCCGGCACCGGAGTACTCGACACAGGTCTGGCAGGTAATGGTAAAGCCACCGGGAACCGGCAGGCCGATGCGGCTCATCTCGGCAAGGTTTGCGCCCTTGCCGCCAAGCACGAAGTTCATGGACTTGTCGCCCTCAGTGACACAGGTGCCCTGGGCGTCGGTTCCAAAACGGTAAACCCTCTTGCAATCGCTCACGATACTTCCCCTTCCATGCACTTACGCGCACGACCGTGGTAACGAATCGACCCGCCGAATGCGAGCCGTGAGGGTACTATACGGCGGGTTTTGGGCGGGATTGCGCAGAGGGCGCGGGGGTTGGTAAACGTGGTAAATTTGGCGGTAAACGGTAGGTAAAGTTGGTTACCTTATGAAGATACCAATGCAAGATGCTTGCAGGTCAAATGCTAGTTTATTGCTAAATCGCTTTACCAATATCGTGCATTATTTTTAGGTAGTCTTTTAGAGACGGGCATTTTTAGCTACCCCAATAAGCTAGCTTTGCTGGGCTCGGCGGGCGGCGCGGCGGGCACGGGCATCTTGGATTTCCTCCAAGTGGCTAATGATCTCGGCAGCGCTTTCCTCGATGGCCTTGCCATCGGTACGCACCACAAAGCAGCCTAGGCGCTTCATGAGGGCACGGGCTTCCTCAAGCTCGCTGCGCACACTCTCGGGCTCGGCATAGGAGCCGGCAACGGCACGGGCGTAGTCATCGCCCAAGCGGCTATCGCGAATTTCGGAAATCACATCGACGGTCGAGATCAGACCAAACAACCGCATCGGGTCAACCTCGTAAATCGACTTCGGCGGCTCCATGCCATGCGCCAGTGGGACATTGGCGACCTTGTAGCCCTGATAGGCTAAATACATCGACAGCGGCGTCTTGGATGTACGCGACACACCCAGCAGCACGATATCGGCACCCGACAGATCGTCGCAACCGCGCCCGTCATCGTGCTCAACGAAATACTCCATGGCCTCGATACGATGGAAATAGCGGTCATCGGTCTTGTGAATCACGCCCGCAACGCACTTGGGCGGCACACCGATGAGCGACGACAGCACGGCAAGCGTCGGGCCGATCAGGTCGACCGAACGGATATGCAGCATACCCAGGTAATCGAGCACGCGGGCGCGAAGCGCCGGATCGACAATGGTATGGAACACGGCGACATCGCGATGGTCGGCATCAACGCGCGGCCCCACAAATGACTTGACCTGCTCCACGGAGGTCACCTTGGGCAGGCGCAAAACGCGAAAAGCCCCTTCATCAAATTGCCCGGACGCCGCAAGCACCACCTCACAAGCGGTATCGCCGAGCGAGTCGGAGATAACGATAACGGTGGGACGAGCGGTGACCGGGCAATCCATGCGGGGCTCCTTTTGCGCTTATGCGCAGGCTGGCTTACTTTTTGCGGGCAAGCTCACCGATGTTGGCAATGCCGGAGAAAACGGCCTCGAAGCGGTTGAGCAGCTTAAGGCGATTATCGCGAAGCTGCTCGTCCTTGTCCATGACCATGACCTCATCGAAGAAACGGTCGATGGGCGCGCGCAGGGCGGCGAGGGCGGCAAATGCGGTCGGGTAGTCCTCGGCAGCAAGGGCGGCATCGACGGCGGTCTGAGCAGCCTCGGAGGCGTCGGCGAGCGCAAGCTCGACCTCGCCCATCAGGCTGCGGTCATACTCCGCACCCAGCTCGGGCTTGGAGATATGCGCGGCGCGGGCATAGGCGGTCGCCAGGTTGTCGAACGTCTCAGCGTCGTTCTTGCGGGCCTCGTCGAGGGCGGCGCAGCGGGCGAAGAAGACGGACGGGGCGATGATGTGCACCGCGGAGACGGCGGCGACGGTATCGGCCGGAATCTTTTCGTCGCGGGCCATGCTCACCAGGCGGCCATGGAAGAAGTCACGAACCTGCTGGGCGACCTCGGCGGCGTCGAACTCAATGCCCTGCTCACTGTAGAGTTCGAGGGCAAAGTCGATGAGCGACGTGGGGTCGATCGGCAGACGGTCGCGCTGGATGTTGATAATGCCGATAGCGGCACGACGCAGCGCGTAGGGGTCGGAGGAGCCGGTCGGGGGCTCGCCGATGGCAAAGATACCGGCGATGGTATCGAGCTTGTCGGCGCAGGCCACGATGCAGCCAGCGGTGCCCTCGGGCAGCTCGTCACCGGCAAAACGGGGACGATAGTGATCGCGAATAGCATGGGCGACCTCGTCGTTCTCCCCCATCGCGGTCGCGTAATAACCGCCCATCACGCCCTGCTGGCTCGTGAACTCGACGACGGCGTTGGACACCAGGTCGGCCTTGCACAGGTGTGCGGCGCGAGCAGCGTCGGCGGCAAGATGGGCGCCCAGGTGAGCCTCGCGGGCGATAGCGAGCGCGAGCTGCTCGATGCGCTCGGACTTGGCGAGCACGCTACCGAGCTTCTCCTGGAAGGCAACCTTGGACAGACGCTCACGGAACTCGTCGAGGGAGATCTTCAGGTCCTCCTCGTAGAAGAACTTAGCGTCGTCCAGACGGGCGCGCACGACGCGCTCGTTACCGTCGATCACTCGCTCGGCGTTCTCGGGCTTGCTGTTGGAGACGACCACGAACTCACGCGTCAGCTTGCCCTCGCCGTCATAGATCGGGAAGTAGCGCTGGTTGGTGAGCATGGACTCGCAGATAATCTCGTGCGGGACCTTGAGGAACTCCTCGTCGAAAGTACCGACGAGCACCGTCGGCCACTCGCAGAGGTTAATGACCTCCTCAAAGACCTTCTTGGGCGTATCGACATGGCAGCCGGGGCGAGCGGCCTCGACCTCGGAGATACCGGCAAGGATGGCCTCGCGACGGCGCTCGGTAGAAAGCACGCCGGCGTCCTCGAGTACCTGCTCGTAGGCGGCGGGGCTGGCGACAACGTGGTCACCGGGGCCGAGCACGCGATGGCCGCGCGTGGTGTTGCCGCTCGTCACGTCGGCAAATGACACGGGCACAACATCCTCGCCCAGAAGGCAGCAAATCCAGCGGACCGGGCGCACGAAGGTGGCGTGCTCGTGGCCCCAGCGCTGGGAGCGGTAGTTGGGCCACTGCAGGCCGGCAATGGTCTTCTCGCACAGGGCCGTCAGGATCGGGGTTGCCGGTGCGGAGGGAATGTTCTTCTCAGCAAAGACGTACTCACGGCCGTCGGTGTCCTCGCGACGGACCAGATCCTCGGCAGCCACACCGCACTTGCGAGCGAAGCCCTGGGCGGCCTTGGTGGCGTTACCGTCAGCGTCGAAGGCAATGTTGGCCGCGGGGCCACGCTTGACCTCGTGAACCTCATCGGTCGCGGTGGCGACGTCGGCAACGAGCACAGCCAGGCGACGCGGGCTCGAGATCACACGGACCTCGCCGTGGGCCAGGCCGGCATCGTCCAAACCCTTGACGATCATGGTGCCGAGCTGCTTGACGGCATTGTTCAGCGGCGCGGAGGGCATCTCCTCCGTACCGATCTCAAACAGGAAATCCTTAGCGTCTGCCATGGCTTACGCCACCTCGCCTTCCTGATCGGCATTCTCGTTGACTCCGGCGACCTCGGCCATGTAGGCCTCGCAGCACGCCTTGGCGACGGCGCGGACGCGCAGGATGTAGTTGGCACGCTCGACTGCGGACAGGGCGCCACGGGCATCGAGCAGGTTGAAGGCATGGCTGCACTTCATGACGCAGTCGTACGCCGGCAGCGGCAGTTTGCGCTCCAGGCAGGAGTGGCACTCGGCCTCGTAGTCGTCAAACTTCTGACGCATCATCTCGACGTTGGCGACCTCAAAGTTATAGGCACTGAACTCGCGCTCGTTCTCGAGGAACACGTCACCATAGGTCATGGGCGTGCCGTCGGGCAGATAGCTCCACACCAGGTCGTAGACGGAGTTGACACCCTGGGCGTACATGGCGATACGCTCCAGGCCATAGGTGATCTCGACGGGCACGGGATCGACCTCGATGCCGCCCACCTGCTGGAAGTACGTAAACTGCGTGACCTCCATGCCGTTGAGCCAGACCTCCCAGCCAAGGCCCCAGGCGCCCAGGGTCGGGCTCTCCCAGTCGTCCTCGACAAAACGGACGTCATGGTCGTTGGGGTCCAGACCGATAGCGGCAAGAGACCCCAGGTAGAGCTCCTGGGCGTTGACCGGCGAGGGCTTGATGAGCACCTGGAACTGATAGTAGTGCTGCATGCGGTTGGGGTTCTCGCCGTAGCGGCCGTCGGCGGGACGGCGGCAGGGCTGCGCATAGCAGGTGCGCCACTCGGCGGGACCGAGCGAGCGCAGCGTGGTCGCGGTATGGAAGGTACCGGCACCGACCTCGGAGTCATAGGGCTGCATAATGACGCAGCCCTGCTCGCCCCAGTACTGCTGGAGGCGCAGGATGATGTCTTGGAAGGAAAGCGATGAAGCGTTCATGCCTCTAATATCCCCTCGTCGAAACGATTACACGGTTAGGTACTGTACTATAGCGGTTTTTAGTCGATAGCGCCGATACGGTTGAGCGGCCAGTAGCGCACAAGCGCCACAGCGATCAAATCAGAGCGATCGACGGGACCAAAGTAGCGCGAGTCAGCAGAGTTCTCGCGGTTGTCGCCCATCACCCACACGCACCCGTCGGGAACGGTGTAGGGATAGCTCACCTGAGCGCCAGGGGCCTGGACCGAAAGCGGCCAGCTCATGCCGGTCGTATAGTCCTCATCGAGCGCCTGGCCGTCGACGACGACCTTGCCGTCCTGAAGGTCGACCGTCTGGCCGGCCGTGGCAATAACTCGCTTGACGAGAACATCGTGCTCGGAGGTGCCATCGGGGTTGTGGAATACCACAATATCGCCCTGTTTAACGGGCTGACCGAGCTCGAGGCTCACCTTTTGCGCCAGGATCTGATCGCCAATCTCGATCGTGGACTCCATGGAGCCGGTAGGCACCACAAAGGGTTCAACCACAAATGAGCGAATCAAGAAGGTGGCGACCAGTGCGATCGCGATGACCGCGATCCACTCAAAAGCGCCCCTCAACGCGGACTGTTGCGTAGGAACCATATTCACTCCTCGCTCTGCGAATACGAAGCGTCAAGGATCTCCTGAGCGTAAGCGCGCTCCTCGGGCGTAAGCCGCGCCGTCTCGATCAGGTCGGGGCGCCAGCGGCAGGTACGCTCGATGGCGTTCTTGCGACGCCAGGCATCGACCTTGGCGTGATCGCCGCTCACGAGCACTGGAGGCACGCCCTCGCCGTTGAACTCGGCAGGACGGGTGTACTGCGCGTACTCGAGCAGACCACCGTCCTCGGCAGTCGAGAATGACTCGTCCACGTTGCTCATCTCGTCACCAAGGGCGCCGGGAATGAGGCGTACGACGGCATCGGCAACGACCATAGCGGGAAGCTCGCCGCCCGTGAGCACGTAATCGCCGATCGACAGACGCTCGTCGGCATACGCATAGGCACGCTCGTCGACACCCTCGTAACGGCTGCAAACAAACAGCAGACGCTCACTTTTGAGCAGGCGCTCGGCCACATGCTGCGTAAAGGGTTCGCCGCAGGGAGTGAAGAACACCACCGTGGGCTTGGGGCCCTCCGCGCTAATGGCCTCGATGGCCTCGGCGATAGGCTCGACCTTCATGAGCATGCCCTGCCCGCCGCCGTACGGCTCGTCATCGACGGTACGATGGCGGTCGTGCGTCCAGTCACGCAGGTTATACGCCTTAAAATCAAAAAGACCGGCCTTGCGGGCGCGGCCCAAGATCGACGTGGACATAACGGGCTCAAACATCTCGGGAAAGACCGAAAGGGTCTCAATCAGCATGTTGTCCTCCCTACTTGTCCATATCGATCAAGCCATCCATCACGTGGACGGAAATTGTTCCTGCATCGGGAAGATCGAGCACGACCTGCTCGATCACGGGAATCAGTACCTCGCCGTACCGATCGCCTTCGACAACCCAAACATCGTTGGCAGGCGTCGACATGATCTCGACAATCGTGCCGAGCGAACCGAAGCGCTCGTCGACCACCTCGCGACCCATCAGGTCGGTATAGGCGGCGTCGAGCGAATCGAGCTCAAAGTCGTCACGATTTGCCAGCACATAGCATCCCGTGATGCCCTCGGCGGCCGTCAAGTCGTCAATGCCCTCAAACGAGACCAGATCGCCATCGCCCGTATCGGTGACGGACACGACCGTGCAAAAGCGGTCGCGCTTGAGCGCCGGCGGCGTCAGGGCGACGCGCATACCCGGCTCTAATACAGAAGGAAGCCCCCGCAGCGGCTGCGCGAGGACCTCCCCCTTCCTTCCGTGCGGCTTGACCACACGGGCGATGTTTTTGTACTGGGACCTCAAGGTCCTAGCCCAGAACCTCTACCTCGACAGCAGTGTCGAGGCGAGCGGCCAGTGCACGGGCGAGCGTGCGAATGGCCTTGATGGTACGGCCACGACGGCCGATGACCTTAGCGACGTCATCCTCGGCGACAGAAACCTCAATCGTAGAGGCGTCATCACCATCAATGACCTCAAGGCTCACGGAATCCGGGTCGTCGACGATCTGAACAACGAGATATTCGACGAGATCGGCGATGCGATCTGAGAGCATTGCCTCACCCTCGAGCTGTGCAGCGTCAACCTCAGGCACGATTTACTCCTCGGCGCCCTCAGCGGCCTCAGCGGCAGCCTTAGCGGCCTCGGCCTCTTTGGCGAGCTGCTTCTTGGACTTCTTGACGACGGTCTCGGTCTTCTCGCCCTCGTTGGCGGCCTTGACCAGAGCGGCGACGGCGTCGGTGAGCTGAGCGCCCTTGGACTGCCAGTCGGCGATCTTCTCGAGGTCGAGGTTGATGGTCTTGGGGGCGGTCATCGGGTTGTAGCGGCCAACCTCCTCGATGATACGACCGTCACGCGGGGCGCGGGAATCGGCGACGACGACACGGTAGTACGGACGCTTCTTAGCGCCGTGACGAGCAAGGCGAATCTTGACTGCCAAAGGAAACTCCTCCAACCAAGCAGCTTTAGGCTGCAACTACAAACAAACAGTTGAACATAATACGCCATCGACGCGGGCAGGTGAAGTCCGTGAGACCAACTTCTTCGGTGTAGTCGAGGGCAAATCCATATCTTAGACAAGAATTCGGGATTTGCAAGCACATACACGCACCCCACATGAGCTGCGCGGTATACTCATGACATGGAAAGACGCGAACATACATACGGTTATGAGGATGCCATGGGCGTCACGCCGCCGCCCTGGACGGGTCCGGCGGTGGGCCTCATGGACCTCGATGCGTTTTTTGCGAGCGTGGAGATGCTCGATCATCCCGAATGGCTCGGAAAGCCGCTCATCGTGGGCGGAGACGCCGATTCGCGTGGCGTCGTGTCCACGTGTTCGTATGAGGCACGTCGCTTTGGCGTGCACTCTGCCATGGCCTCGGCCGAGGCGCGGCGCTTGTGCCCGCAAGCCATTTGGACGCACGGGCACTTTGATCGCTACCGCGAGGTGAGCGCGCAGGTCATGGCGATTCTTGCCGAGGAGACGCCGCGCGTTGAGCGCGTATCCATCGACGAAGCCTTTATCGATATCACACCGGGTCGCTTTGCGCCCGAAGACCCGCTACTGGTTGCGCGGCGTATAAGCGACCGCGTGGCAGCGCTGGGAGTGACCTGCTCCATTGGCGTGGGCTGCAACAAGACGGTCGCAAAGATCGCAAGCGAGCGGGATAAGCCGTTTGGGCTGACCATCGTGCGCCCCGGAACCGAGCAGCGCTTTTTGGCCGCGCTGCCGGTATCTGCCATGAGCGGCATCGGGCGCTCGGCCGAGGAGCGACTGCGCCGCATGCGCATCTACACGCTCGGCGAGCTGTCACGTTCACCGGAATCAACCTTGGCCTCTATTTTTGGCGTCAACGGCGAACGCATGCGCCAGCGTGCGCTGGGACTCGAAATATCCGAAGTAACAAGCCTCGATGAGGAACGCGAGGTTAAATCCGTGAGCAATGAGCGCACCTTTGCGAAAGATTTGACTGAGCGTGGGGACATCGAAGCGGCGATTGCGCTGTTGGGAGAGTCGGTTGGACGCCGCCTGCGCCGTCAGGGACTGACGGGCGGCACGGTAACGCTCAAGCTTAAGTATTCGTATGGCAGCGGACGCACGGCGCAGCGGCGGCTTCCCCACCCCACCGACGATGAGAACATCTTTGTGGCGGTTGCGCTCGAACTGCTCGACAACATCTGGCAGGAAGGCATGCATGTGCGTCTGGCGGGTATCGGGATGAGCGACTTTGACCATCAGGGCGGCATCCAGACCGACCTGTTCTGCGAAGTCGACGACCGCGGAGCCCAATCAAGCGACCGTCGCGACCTCTCAGTCGCGATCGATGCCGTCCGAGACAAGTTCGGCGACACCGCCCTATCTTTCGGCCGCCAATCCCGCTTCAATGATTAACCGCCTTTGTAAAAATAGAAAGCCGGGCAGGTGCGGAAAACCGCAACTGCCCGGCGAAATGCGCGAGGCTAGCTAAAAGCCCCATATCAAATGAGCCACTAGAGGAGGTCGAGGGGGAGCTGGGGGGCGTCACCCCAGAGCTTTTCTAGGCGGTAAAAGTCGCGGGCTTCGGGAGTGAAGACGTGGACGACAACCGAGCCGTAGTCCATGAGCATCCAGGTCTTCTGCTCGCGGCCCTCGATGGAGAACGGATGCTCGCCGCAAGCCTCGGCAACCTTCTCCTCGATCTCTTCGACAATCGAATCGACCTGGCGGTTGTTGGTACCGGTGGCAAGCACAAAGTAGTCGCACACGTCGGAAAGCTCGGTCAGGTCGAGCACCTGCACGTCCTCGCCCTTCTTGTCGTAGGCGGCCTGCGCGGCGGCGCGGGCGACATCCTCGGCGGCGACACCGCTCGCGGACAGCGAGGCGGCGGTGCGGTCGGACGTGGCAACGAAACTCTTGTGCTCCACACCTTCAAGAATCTGCTCGTCAGTCATGGTCTCGTCGGCCATGGAATACCTCTTTCTAGACACACCCGAGCTAGCGCAGCTGGGCGTAATGGTTGTAAATCGTAATAGCCGTGGGATAAAGATAGCGCCCGGACTGGATCACAAAGACCAGACCCTGCGCAAAACAGGAGAAGAACAACTCATCGAGCGAGGACTTCCCCACCATCTTGCGCAGCGCATGGGCATAGTCGCCGTGACGGTTGGGCTCGATGGCATCTGCCACAAAGACCACCATATCGAGCGGCGTCATGTCGCAGGCACCCACGGTGTGACGGTCGACAGCCTGGAAAACGGCCGGTGACAGCTCGGGAAAAAGCTGCGGAAGCTCATAGGCGGCAACAGGGCCATGCAAAAGCGGCGTCGCAGCGGAAGGAGAGCCGGCAACCTTGATGCCATAGTGAAGCGCGCGGGCCACGAGCTCGTCATCGGAAAGAACCTTGTCCCAATCGTGAATTAAGCCGGCGGCAGCCGCATCAAAGCGGTCAACGCCGTAGACCTCGGCCAGATGAAGTGCGGTCTCGGCAACACCCAGCGAATGCACATAGCGCTTGCGCTTATCTTTCATGCGAACATCGAGCAGTTCTTGAATGCGCTTGAGCAGCGCGCGCTCATCGCCCTCAAACTGATCCTCTACCGACAACGTAGCCCCCATCACTCAAAATCTTCTTGGCCCAAATCGGCATATAGCCTGCGCTTGCGAATGTAGCCGAGCACGGACTCGCTCGTAAGATAGCGCACGCTCATGCCGCGGGCAACTCGCTTACGAATGTTCGTCGAGCTGATCGCCAGCGCCGGAATCTGAATATAGCGCACGTCGAACGGCAGCCCCGACTCTTTGATTCGGGCACGCGCCGTATCGATATCAAAGCCCGGTCGCGTCGCCGCAATAAAGGTAGCAAGCTCAGCGATTCGTTCGGCATCATGCCAGGTCACAATATCGATAATCGCATCGGCGCCCGTAATAAAGTAGAGCTTTACCTGCGGCGGGTAAAAATCGCGAAGGGCATGAAGCGTATCGGCCGTATAGGTTACACCCGGACGGTCAATCTCGAACCGGCTCGCCAAAAAGGCCGGGTTCGCGGCGGTGGCGAGGACCGTCATGGCATAACGGTCCTCGGCAGGCGTAACCGGCTTGTCAAGCTTAAAGGCGGGAGAGCCCGCCGGCATAAAGAGCACAGCGTCCAAGTCGAGCGACTCGCGCGCCTGCTCGGCAGTCACCAGGTGCCCGTAATGAATCGGGTCGAATGTGCCGCCCATAATGCCAAGCCGAAACTCCTTGCCCTCTTTTATGGGCAGCTCGGGCAAACCGATTCCACCGCGCAGCGACATGGCTTACTCGCCCTCCGAGGTCTCGGCATCGTCCGCGGCATCCGCCGCATCGACAACCTCGACGCCCTCATCCGCAGCATCGGCCACGTCAATGGCCTCAACGGCAACGTCCTCGCCAGCGTCCTCGAGCTCCTCGTACTCCGAGAAGTCCTCAGCGCCCTCAAAGTCAAAGGCACGCTGGCAAATGCGGACCTCGTCGCCCGCACGGCAACCGGCCTTCTCGAGCGCGTCGTCAACACCCATACGTGCAAACTTATGCTGCAGGTAAATGACGGCTTCCTCGTTTTCCCAGTCGGTCTGGATGACCATGCGCTCGATGGCACGACCAACCACACGGAAGGCACCGGGCTCCTCCTGGACAATGCGGAACCGCTTCTCGCGCTGCAGACGGCGGCGCTCCCACTCCTCGTCGCGAAGATCGACCGGCTCATCGGAAACCGCCAGCTCGGCGCGAAGCTTAGCCACCTGCTCGCCCACGGCAAGCATCAGCGTATTGAGCCCGGCGCCCGTCACGGCGGACACGGCAAAGAACATATGTCCATCGTCGAGCGCGGCGCGCTTGAGGTCGGCAATCTTGTCGGCCGTGCCCGGCGCATCGCACTTGTTGGCGACAACGATCTGCGGGCGCTCCGAGAGCTCTGCGCCATACTGCTCGAGCTCACGGTTGATGATACGGTAATCCTCAACCGGGTCGCGATCCTCAAAACCGCCCGTCATGTCGACGACATGCATGATAAGGGCCGTACGCTCAATGTGGCGCAGGAACTGGTGGCCTAGGCCCTTGCCCTCGCTCGCGCCCTCGATCAAACCAGGAACGTCGGCAACGACGTAAGAATACTCACCGGCACGCACCATGCCGAGGTTCGGCACGAGCGTTGTAAACGGATAGTCGGCGATCTTGGGACGGGCGGCACTCATGCGCGCGATAAGCGAGGACTTGCCCACCGAGGGGAAGCCCACGAGTGCGGCATCGGCCATAAGCTTCATCTCAAGCTCAATCCAGTGCTCCTCGGCCGGTTCGCCCAGCTGAGCGAACGCGGGCGCGCGGCGCACCGACGTCACAAAGTGCGTGTTGCCCAGGCCACCGGCACCGCCGGGCGCCACGACAACGCGCTCGCCATCGTGCACCAGATCGGCAATCTCGAACATCGGGGTCTGCGTCTCGGGGTCGAGCTCGCGCACCACGGTGCCCATGGGAACCTTCAGGATCAGGTCCTCGCCGCTCTTGCCGTTACGACGGGCACCCTGCCCGTGCGTGCCGCGTTCGGCGCGGAAGTGATGCTTAAAGCGGTAATCGATCAGCGAAGACAGCTGAGCATCAGCCTGGATGACGACATTGCCGCCACGACCGCCGTCGCCGCCATCGGGGCCGCCCTTGGGGACAAATGCCTCGCGCCTAAACGACATGCATCCGGCTCCGCCGTCGCCGCCGCACACGTTAATGCGGCTGATATCGGTGAACTGTGACAACAGAATCGCCTCCTACAAAAAGAGGGAGACCCTTGAATCCTAAAACTCAAGTGCCTCCCACATATGTGCTCTATGAAGGGTGAATTACGCGTTCGCGAGCGGGCGTACGCTGACCCTGTGCTTGATACCCTTGTGGAACTCAACGGTACCGTCGACCAGCGCGAACAGCGTATCGTCCTTGCCACGGCCAACGTTCTCACCCGGGTGGATGTGAGTGCCGTGCTGACGGACGAGAATCGTGCCCGTGGTTACCGTCTGGCCGGCATAGCGCTTCGTGCCAAGGCGCTGACCGCGGGAGTCACGGCCATTACGGGAGGAACCGAGTCCTTTTTTGTGTGCCATTGTGTATACCTACTCTTTCGTTACGAGTGTAATCTACTCGGCGACGGGAGCCTCGGCAACAGCCTCGGCCTCTGCCTTGACAGCCTTCTTGGCGCGGGACGTAGCCTGGACCTTCACGATCTTCAGCTTGGTGAGCTGCTGACGGTGACCCTTCAGACGACGATAGCGCTTACGCTTGTGGAACTTGAAGACCAGCTGCTTCTCGCCCTTGAACTGCTCAACGATCTGAGCGGTAACCTTGGCCTTGGCCAGCTTGTCGGGATCGGTGACGATCTTCTTACCATCGTTGAGGAAGATGACCGGCAGGGTGACCTTGTCGCCCTCATTGCCCTCGATCTTCTCGACGGTGATGACATCGTCGGTGGCGACCTTGTACTGCTTGCCGCCCGTGTTAACGATTGCGTACATGTTTACTTGCCCTTCATGCATCAGTTAGTGCAACAGCCGAATATAGTAGCAGGCGAAAATACCCCCGTCAACGAGTATGTGGAGCAAATCCACAAGTTCGCACAGGTATGGGGCTGACGAGTCGGCCCTCGTCGTCCTCGCATGCTTGATTCTGACGCTCGACATCGTAGGAGCAGATGGTCACGAGGTCTTGCATACCGGTGGAAACAATAGGTGCATCCACGCCCGGGGTCAAGCCCTGCAACAAAACATCAGCAGCGGAAAGCAAAATTTCCGGACGCATGGAGCCCTCGTTGTCGGCATGGGTGTCGAGCATGAGCACCAGATGGTCCGGACGCTCCCCAGCCGTGAGCTCATAGCCCACGAGCGTGTGATCCAAATCCAAGCGCTTGCTCTTTTTGCCGCGCGCGTAGTCGATGCCATGGTCGGCGCGCAGCGTGTCGATCGCACGACGCACCTCGTCGGCGCTTACGGGCGCCTCGGGATCCAAGTGCAGGTCGATGCGATACGACAGACGCGTGAGCTGCGCCGTCAACGCCGGCGTGCGCACGTCGATATACGCCGCCTCGATGGGCGCCAGATCGGCCGGTGACGCCGCAGCCAGGCGCCCAAACACCTCGTCGAGCGCCACGAACTCGGTCATAAACAGGTCATACCACTCGCAGGTCGACGACGTACCCACCGGTAGCGCCGAAGAGAAGCCCACGCGCATGTGCGGAGAGAAGCCCTGCGTGACGGCATAGGGAAGTCCCGCACGGCGCACGATGCGCTCAATGGTATGGATTACTTCGAGATGGCCCAGGTACTTAAGGCGATCGCGCTTGCCATAGCGAACACGAAGCCTAAAGAGCGTGGGGTTGTCGGTCAGGCGCTCACTCATGCGCGATCACCCATCAATACATTCTTGACGTGGAGCGTGGGGCAGATTCCGCAGCCGGTGCACGACGTGCGGGTGCAGTCGGGAGTCGTGACACCCTCGAGCGAGCGACGGTACTCGCGCTCGAGGAAGCCACGCGTGCAGCCGGGGCTCACATGCTCCCACGGCAGGCGCCAGTCCAACTCGTAGGGCAGGTGCACGAGCTCATTGAGGTCGATGCCGTTTTTGGCAGCAGCCTCCTTCCAGTTATCGAGCGAGAAATGCTCTACCCAGGCGTCAAAGCGAGAGCCCGAGCGCCAAGCGTCGATGATGACGGGCGTCATGTCACGACCGGCGCGGGACAGCGCGGCCTCGATGAGCGAGGTCTCGGCATCGTGGTAATGAACGCGGACGGCACGGTTGCGAACGCTCGTGATGAGCAGCTTCTGGCGACGCTTGACGTCGTCGTAGTCGAGCTGCGGGCACCACTGGAACGGCGTGGCAGCCTTGGGGATAAAGACCGAAACCGAGATCGACACCGAGATCGAGCCGCGACGAGCCTTGGGCACCACGGAACGACCGAGCTCCAGCACGTGATCGGCCAGATTGGCGATGGCCACGATGTCCTCGTCGCGCTCGCCGGGAAGGCCCATCATAAAGTAGAGCTTCATGCGGTTCCAGCCGGCCTCGAAGGCCGCCTTGGCCGCACGGTCCAGGTCCTCCTCGGTCACGTTCTTGTTAATGATGTCGCGCATGCGCTGGCTGCCGGCCTCGGGCGCGAACGTCAGGCCGCCCTTCTTTTCGCCGGCGACCGACTCGGCCATATCCACGCCAAACGAATCCAAGCGCTGCGACGGAATAGACACGCGAATACCCGTATCTTCCAGGCGACGGTTGAGCCTGTCAAGCACGTCACGAATGCAGGAGTGGTCGGTCGTGGAGAGCGAGGTCAGCGACACCTCGTCATAGCCGGTCTTTTCCAGACCCTGAATCACCGACGAGACGATCTGGTCGGCCGAACGCTCACGCACCGGGCGATACGTCATGCCGGCCTGGCAAAAACGACAGCCGCGAGCGCAGCCGCGCAGAATCTCGATAGACAGGCGGTCGTGAACCAGCTGCGCATAGGGCACGCACGACTGCGACAGCGGATTCGTGGCGCCGAAATCCTCGACGACGCGTTTGTAGACCACGGTCGGCGCATCCTTGCCCTCGCGCGGCACGGTGTAGCCGTGCGGCGAGCAGGGCTCGTCGTGACGAACCTCATAGAGCGACGGCACGTAGTTGCCGGCAATGGATGCAAGCTGCTCAACAATCTGCGCGCGCGGGACTCCTTCGTCGCGCAGGCGGCGATGCAGCTGGCAGGTCTCGAGCAGCGATTCCTCGCCCTCGCCGATGAGGATGGCATCGAAGAAGGCCGCGTACGGCTCGGGGTTGTACACCGAGGGGCCGCCGGCGATGATGATGGGGTCGTCTTCACCTCGGTCGGCCGCTAACAGCGGAATGCCAGCGAGATCGAGTGCCTCAAGGAAGTTCGTCACCGCCATCTCGTGCGGCACATGCAGGCCGACGATATCAAACGAAGCGACCGGCGCTGCACCCTCGAGCGAGAGCAGCGGAATGCCTGCCTCGCGCATAGCGTCACCCATATCGGGCCACGGCACATAGCCACGCTCGCAGGAGATGCCCTCGGCCTGGTTAAGGATGTTGTAGAGGATGGCGATACCCTGGTTGGGCAGACCAACCTCGTACACATCCGGGTAGATCAGGCAGCAACGGTAGTCGGCATCGGCCTTGGAAAGCGTGCCCCACTCGTGATCGATATAGCGGCTCGGCTTTTCGACCTTGGCGAGCAACGGCTCAATTAAATGAAAACAGTCTTGATACGGAACGCGCAACGGAAAACCCCTAAGCAGCGAGATCGGATGCGTCCTGATAGGACGCCATAGGACGGGTAGCGCCCGCGACCGTGGTCACCAGATCGCGAACGCGGGAGAACGTGGCAGTAACCACCTCGTTGGCACGGCTGTAGTCGACATCGCGCTCGTAGAGCGAAACGAGCGCACGGCCCATGCCATAGGTGCCCGCGGCAGCAGTGAGCGCCTTGACGGCAAACCCAATATGCGGCGTCTGCTTGACGAGCGCGCGGGTGACCGCGCGGATCACAAGACCGCCGACAAGCACGCCCGCGACCTCGTAGCCGCGCTCAGGCTTAATGCCGCGTCCAAAGACGGCAGCGAGCTCAAAGAGCATGCCCACCTGCGCCAGCGCCATAACGGGATAATCGGCGCCCGGCAAAAACACCAGCGCACCGGTCGCCATATTGGTGAGCGCGCACGAGGTGATGATACGATTGGCCGCCGCGATGCGCATGAAGGCAAAGTTCGCCGCAAAAGCCGTTTCCTTTTCGGTGCGATCGAGAATCCAGCGGGCAAGCGTCTCGAGCAGATACGTCTTATCGGTTGCCGCTACCACGCCGAGCACAGGCGTGGACTCCTCGATAAACGGCACCTCCACAGCAGACTCGGCAAGCACGCACACGGGGGCGCCGGCGATCACGAGCTCCTGCACGGCACTCTCCAAGCGGTCGGAGCCGCACGAGAGCACCAGCACCACATCGGTATCGGTCTTTGGAGCAATTCGCTCCTCCCCCAGACGCTCGACGCGCACAATGCCCGAGGTCGTCTGCGGTACAAAGGCGTCACGCACCGTCTCGGCCAGAAAGCGCGAGGCGGACGAATCCAAATAGACCGAGACGCGCACCGGCGTATCGGAATCCTTTTTAACGGACGCGCCCATCTTAAAAGCGCGCGTCAGCTTATCTACGGGAATTTTCATAGCAAACCCCTCCAGCGGTTACGCGGCGCCCGAACGATGCCGCCATATGGATTGTACGATACCCACCGTCAGCAGCTGAATCATCATCGAAGACGAACCGAAGCTAATAAACGGTAGCGGAATACCGGTAATCGGCATCATGCCGATGCACATGCCGATGTTTTCGAAGGTCTGGAACGCCCACATGCCAACGATGCCCACACACGATAGGCGCAAGAACAGCGACTCACACTTAAAGGCGACGCGAATCGTCGAAAAGATCAGCAGCACGTAGAGGCACAGGAGCAAAAAGGAACCGCAAAAGCCAAAGGTCTCGGACAGGAAGGCGAAGACGAAGTCGGTGTGGAACTCAGGCAGAAAGCCGCCGGCCGACTGCGTCGCATGGCCCAAACCCTTACCAAAGAAGCCACCCGAGCCAACGGCGATAAGCGACTGCTGCAGGTTGTAGGCATCGTCCGAATCGGCATTATCGGGGTCGATAAAGACCGTCAGGCGGTTCATCTGATACTGCTTGATGAGCACATCGTGGCCGAGCAACGAATCAAAGACCGAATCGAGCGCCAGGACGAGGGCCACCAGGCCCACGAGCAGGGCCAGGGTCGACAGCACCCATTCGCGGCGTGCACCGCTCATGCAGATGACGATGGCGCCCGAGACCAGCACGACCAGGCCCGAGCCCAGGTCGCCCATGGCGACGACGGCCAAAAACGGAATGGACAGCATGCCGCAGAGCTTGACGTAGTCGCGAACGGTATCGATGCGGCCGTTATACTGCGAGCCAAGCGTGGCGATAAAGAAGATGGTGATGAGCTTGGCAAGCTCAACCGGCTGGAATGTCAAGCCGATACCGGGAATCTTGATCCAGCCCGTCATGCCCAGACCGCCCGTATAGGACAGGCCCGGAATCTTGGGCGAGAAGATCACGATCAGGTCGATGACGAGCAGCGCCGTCGAGAAGTTAGAGATGCCGCGCAGATCGGTACGCCAGACGAGCACCGCAAGCACCGCGCCAATGCCAATGCCCAGCAGGTGGCGCGAGAATGAGGCGTCGGCCTTAAACTGTGACGCCGACCAAATAATGATGGCGCCATAGGCAACGAGCGCGACGGTAGCCAGCAGCACACCGATATGCACCTTTTGGCGAAACGTACCGCGCGAGGCCGAAAGTTGCTTGTTGACGCGGTCCAGGCTGCTGCGAGAGCCGGTCTTGGTTGAACGGAACAGATCCGCCGGAGAAAAATCCATCGCAACCTCCTATCGAACCGAAGAATCGCCCGAGGCCGAAGAGGTATCGGGCTCGTCATAAATCGCGCCGAGCACGTCGCGCACGACATGCATCGCGGTATCTGAGCCACCGCCGCCCTGCTCCAGGACAGTAGCGATGACATACTTGGGATCATCGGCCGGCGCATAGGCGCAGAACCACGCGTATTCGTCCTCGCCGCTTTTCTCGCCCGTGCCCGACTTGCCGTATACCTGCGGCGTCAGGGTGCCAAAGTGAGCCGCCAGGGACGTCGATGCCGTGTAAATCACGTCGTGCATGCCGTTGCGAACAAGAGCCAAATCCGAATCGCTGTTGATCTTGGCCTCCAAGCGCTTCTTCTTGCCTTTGCCGTTGTACTTATAGGCATCGCCGTCGCCATCGCGCGACACGGCAGACAAAAACACGTGAGGCACGTACTGCTTACCGCCGTTGGCAAGGCCCATGTAGGCGCATGCCATCTGCAGAGGCGTCACCAAAATGTCGCCCTGGCCGATGGCAATGTTGGTCATATCGCCGGCATTCCACTTGCGGTCCTCGGCAGAGGCGTCGGTAAAGTACGACTCTTTCCACTCGGCATCGGGAATACGGCCCGCCCCCTCACTCGGCAAATCGATACCGCAGGTCTTGCCTAGGCCCCAGCGACGAAAGACCTCCTGCAGGCCCTCGGAATGTTGCTCGTCATAAAAGAACGCCTTGCCCATATCGTAGAAGACGGGGTCGCACGAGTTGGCAATACCCGACTGCAGCGTCATGGTGCCGTGTCCAGACGTCAGCCAGCAGCGCTTGCCCCAAGCCTTGCCCAAGCCCGTCCAATAGCCCGTGCAGTTGGTTGTCTGCGTTGAAGTGTAGGTTCCAAACTCAAGACCGGCCAGTGCCGAGAGCGGCTTGATGGTCGAGGCCGACATGTACTGTCCGCTAATGGCGCGGTTGAGCAGCGGGTGCGAACCCTTGTCATCATTGAGCTCGGTCCACACGTCATTTGAGACGCCGCCGATAAAGACGGACGGATCGAACTTGGGCTCGCTCGCCATGCCCAGGATCTCGCCGTTGTTGGGATCGAGACACACCACAGCGCCGTTGCCGGCATTGCTGTAGCCAGTGGTCTTGGCAAGCTCGATGGCGCTCGCCAGCGCCGTCTCACAGGCCTGTTGGATCTTGAGGTCGAGCGTGAGCTTAATGTCGGAGCCGGCCTTGGCGGGCACGGCGCCGGCCTGACCGGTCACATTGCCCGAGGCATCGACCTTGACGGTCTGCTCGCCACGAATACCCTGCAGCAGGTTTTCGTAGTAGCTCTCAACACCCGCCTGGCCCACGATATCGCCCGACTGGTACGTAATCCGGCCAGCAGAAGCATCATCATCGCCAGAGGTTTTCTTATTCTGGGCCTCGAGCTGCTCGGAGGTAATGGTGCCGGTATAGCCCAAGATATGGCATGCCGTCTCGCCATATGGATACTGGCGCTCGGTACGCTCGGCAATCTTGACGCCCGGGAACTCGCCGGCGTGCTCCTGAATATAGGCAACCGTGGAGCGACGGACGTCCGTCGCGATGGTATGCAGGCTCTGGGCGCCCTCGGAATTGTCCTGAATATTGCGCAGAACCGCCACGTAGGGCATACCGAGCACGTTGGCAAGATGGCGAACCAGAACCTCATCCTCGGCAAGGTCGCGGTAGGCCACGACAGCAAGTGAGGGACGGTTCTGGACAAGCGCCACGCCATTGCGGTCGAGGATGCGGCCACGCACAGCGGGTGTGGTAACGGTGCGCGTCTGATTGCTATTAGCCTGCTTTTCGTAATAGTCCGACGAGACCATCTGCATGCCCCACAGCTTGACGGCAAGCGCCGCGAACATCGCGCCCACACCCGTGGTGAGGATGGAGAAGCGGCCCTTAAAGGCGGTCGCCGCGGTATTGCCCTCGCCCTCGGTGGCGCGCGGGGCCGTTCCATGCTGCGTATCGTAGGTAAAACGAGAATCGCCGCGACGCATGATGACCAGTGCGACCACGATGGCCACAACCAGCACGATACCGGCGATAATAACCGTCATCTGGGAAGACATCTACAGGCCTCCCCTATTTGAGCTTGCGGGTCTTGGGCTTAAAGCGCATGCCCGTCTGGCGTCCGCCACGTGCGGAGAATCCATAACCGGACTGCGGCACGACGCCGGACATCAAAAACGGAATGGCAACCAGACCCGTCAGGATCGAAGACGGCAGCGCATGGCCAAAGATCGCCACGACAAAGCTCGTCTCCAAACCCATAAACAGCAAGATGATGCTGTAGATCACATTAATAACGAGCGCGAAGGCGCCCACAGTGATGCCGCGCGCACTCGGGGTACCGCCCGTCTGACCGGCAGCGCTATGCACCAGGGCAAAAGAACCCACGGTCAGCAGGAGCGACATAACGCCCACCGGCACGGCAGCGGAAAGGTCATAGAACAAGCCGCTGCAAAAACCGCACACGACGGCACGGGTCGGGTCGCCCGAGAACACGCTTAGGCACACCAGGATAATCATAAAGTTGACGCGACCGCCCGCAATGGAGATCTGCGGTGCCAGGCCTGCCTGCAGCAGCACGCACACAATGGCGGCGATTACAAACGTGCGGGAGCTCATCCCCTGCTCGTGTAGATCCATGGACATGCCCCCTATTCGCTCGAGCCGGAATCGGTCGTCTCGGACGTGTCGGAACTGTCATCCGGGCTCTCGTCCTTCGTCTTGGTCGCAGCATCGCGCGACGTTCCCTGCGGCGTGCTGTTGGCCGTGTTCACGTCCTCATCCGAGGCCGACTGTTCGTCGGTCAGCGAGGTAATGACCAGCACTTCCTCGTTGTTCTCGGCCGTGGTCTGAGCGCGCACCACAATGGTGTAGTACACGTCGTTTGCCGATTTCTCAACCGACGAGACGGTGCCGAGCGGAAGGCCCTTGGGGAACACACCGCCAATGCCCGAGGTCACGATGATGTCGCCAACCTTAACGTCGGAGTCGACGCTCACGTACTCAAGACGCAGCGTGCCGTCAGCCTGACCCTGCAGCATGCCCTGGGCGCGCGTGTCCTGCACCATAGCGGACACGCCCGAGTTCTCGTCGCCAATCAGGCGCACGGTGGACGTCTTGGCCGAAACCTCAATAATCTGGCCTATGACACCGGCAGAACTCGTCACAGGCATGTTGATGGTAAGACCGTCGGCAGAACCCTTATCGATGGTGACGGTCGAGGTCCAGGCATCGCCGGAGGCACCAACGATACGAGCAGCGGTCGATTTGAGGTTATAGGTCGACTGCAGGCCGACCAGACCCTCCAGTCGCTCGGCGGTCTTTTGAGCCTCGGAGAGCTCGGCGACCTTAGAGGTCAGTTCCTCGTTTTGCTTCTTAAGCTCGTCAAGCGTGTCCTGCGACGCCGTAAGGTTAGAGAACACGTTGCCGATCGCATTGAAGGGAGCCGCCACAGCCGAGCCCACAAAACGTACCGGCGAGGTAATCGTCGTCACGCCCGAACGCACGGCATGAATCGGCCCCGTCTCGCCCTCACGAATATAAAACGTGAGCAGCAACACCGAAATCAGGCTGAAAACAATCAACGGGCGCATACCCGTTGATTGTCGCTTGGTATTCAGATTTGTGGAGAAACCCGAAGATCGTGCCAAATGGAATCCACCTTTTGGAAATTAAGCATTGGTCTGGACGAAGCCGCCATCAAACGCATTGGCCTCGAGCACGCGGGCACAGCCGTTAACAACGTTATCGAGCGCCGTGGGGCTGACGTTGACCGAAACGCCGGTCTCATCGCGCAGGCGCACGTCGAGACCACGCAGCAGCGCGCCGCCACCGGTCAGCAAAATGCCGTAGTACATAAGGTCCGAGGCAAGATCGGGAGGCGTAGCGTCGAGTGCGTCCTTGACGGCCTTGGCCATCTCGTCGAGCGGCTTGTTGAGCGCGCGACGAATCTCCTCGCTCTCGATGCGCACGGTCTTGGGCAGACCGGTAATCACGTCGCGGCCGTTGACCTCGACGTCGAGCTCGTCCTTAAGCGGCACGGCGGAGCCGACCTTGATCTTGATGTCCTCTGCCGTACGCTCGCCGATGGCCAGGTTGTAGGCATCACGAACGTGCGTGAGGATGGCCTGATCGAACTCGTCGCCGGCAATACGGATGGACTGCGAGACGACGATGCCGCCCATAGCGATAACGGCAACCTCGGTGGTACCGCCGCCGATGTCGATGACCATGGAGCCGGTGGGTTCCTCGACGGGCAGGTCGGCGCCGATAGCGGCTGCCATAGGCTCTTCGATCAGATAGGCCTGGCGGGCACCGGCCTGGATCGTGGCCTCAAAGACAGCGCGCTTCTCGACCGACGTGACACCGGAGGGAACGCAGACGACGACACGCGGACGCGGAGTCCACGGATAGCGCTTCTCGGACGCCTTGTCGATAAAGTAGCGAAGCATGGCCTCGGTAACATCGAAGTCGGCGATGACGCCGTCCTTCAGGGGACGAACGGCCACGATGTTGCCGGGCGTACGGCCGAGCATGCGCTTTGCCTCGATACCGACCGCCAGGATGCGCTCGTCGTTCTTGTCGATGGCGACAACAGAGGGCTCGCGAATGACGATGCCCTTACCGCGCACGGAGACAAGCGTATTTGCGGTGCCGAGGTCGATGGCAAGATCGCCCGCATAGCTACCGAAGAACATATCCATCAAAGAAAACAACGCAACTCCTGATGTGTTGGATGATTGCTGGAAAACTACTAGCTCATCATACTAGCGCAAGCCCGGCACCTCACTTGCGGTGAAGCGCCGGGCAAAGCTAAATCCCATAAGGTCACTACTGGTTGTCAGCAGCCGAGAAATCCATATCGAGCGAAGAAACGGCCCAGCCGATATGGTTGTCGGAGCGCACGAATTTGACGGTGTACTCCTGCTCGCCGCCCTTGGACAGCGATGCCTTCACCTTGGCGGTCGTCTCGGTCATGGACTGATCCATGCCCTCGACGGACACGGTGGCACCCTGCGGAATCGAGGAGATGATCATCGACTTAGCGTCCTCGGACAGGCTCGAGGCCAGGCAAGACTCGGCCTTTGCGGCGTCACCGTCGCCGGCAGCCTGGAACAGATCGGTAACGACAGACTCCTGAGACGGGAAGCCAAAGCCGCGCGTGTAGGCAAAGCCCAGACCGCCCGCGGCGATCAAAATAAGCAGAAGCAGCACGATGAAGACTTTGAGACCCATATGGCGATGGCGACGACGGACCTTGGCCTGCTTACGATCCTGACGGTCCTGCTGGACCATCTCAGACTCGGACAGCGTAAAGAAGCCGGTGTCCGAGGGATCAGGCATAAACTGACCGGTCGCGCCCGTAGGATCGAGCGGATCGACGGCAGGAGCGTCCATCGCGGGCGCCGGAGCCGTGGCCATAGCCGTCTGGGCAGACAGCGCGGCAAGCGAATCCTGCACGCGGGCAAGCTCATCGGCCTGCTCGGAGGTGAGCTGGTAGATGCCATCGGCAGTAGCGGCATTAAAGGCGTCGAGTGCGTCGGAGGGACGGCCGGCGGCAGAAAGCGCCTGACCCATGCCGGCGTTGAGCGCACGCGTGTCGTCGCGGGGGCCGGCAAAGTCGATAGCCGTGCGGTAAGTCTCCACGGCATCCGCCGGACGGCCGAGCTTAATGAAGCAACGACCGAGCTCGCCGAGTGCGGCGGCAGGAGCCGGATTGGCGCCGTCGATGGCAGCCTGACGGAAGGCGGTTCCCGCGTTGGCATAGTCGCCCGACTGGAACAGCGCATTGCCCAGGCCCAGATAGGCCTTGAACGGCGTGGCATAGGAAGCATCCTGCGTAGCGGCAGAGAAAGCCTGAGCGGCCGTCGTGTAGTCGCCCACGGCGGCGAGCGCCTTGCCGCGGTTGGTGAGCAGCGCGCCGCGCTTGCCGTAGGTACCGTCGTTGAGGGCGGCGGCATAGGCCTCGGCGGCCTCGGCATACATGCCCAGGTGCATCAAGGCGTTGCCACGAAGGTGATCGGCCTCGCCCATAATCTCATCGGGAGTCTTTGCCGCCCCAAGCATCTGGGCTGCAGCAGAAAAATCACCCGCGCGGTAAGCGGCGCGGCCCTGTTGGATCAGCTGGCTATTCAAGGAAGTCCCCTTTACTCGTGAACGATCTCGACATGGACGATCTCGTCGCCGGCACGCAGCTGCGAAATCACATCGAGACCCTCGACCGTGGTACCAAAGACGGTGTAACCGGAATCGAGGTTATGCTGGGCACCCAGACAGAAGTAGAACTGCGAACCCGCGGAATCGGGGTCCATGGAGCGTGCCATGGCAAGGGCGCCATCGACATGGCTGTTGCGCGGATTGGTGGCAAACTCGCCCTTGATGCAGTAGCCGGGGCCACCGGTACCGGGCATACCGTCGGGGCCCTCAAGACCGGCAGCGACGTCGGCGCCGGACATGTCGCGGGTATTGGGGTCGCCGCCCTGGATAACAAAACCGGGCACATAGCGATGGAACTTAAGGCCATCATAGAAGCCCATCGTGGAAAGCTCGCAGAAGTTCGCGACATGAATGGGAGCGCCCTCGCCGTCAAACTTGACCTTGATGGTACCCTTCGACGTCTCGATTACGGCGCACTCGTCGCCGACAAGCTGATACTCGGGCGTGTAGAGCTCTTTCTTAAAACCAAACATGTGGTTCCTTCCTCGTGCGTTTAAAGCATATTTGTACGAATTGTAGCAATAAGCACGGGCTTACATCAATTGCGCACGTAGGTTATGCCGACTATGGCGAACTAATTTTAGGAACGCTGCTGCGGCTTCCAGGAACCCACATTGGCGTCGTACTGGTTCAGCGCGCTGTTGCCGCCCTGCGCGATGGGCGCCAGGATCTCGCTTTGGTGGGAACTCATCGACTCGCCATCGGGAATGGCCAGCGAGATATCCCAGCTCTGGCAGATCACGTCGACGCGCTCATACATCCACTCGGCAAGCTGCTTTAAGTGGGCGATGTCATCCGCATAGACCGTATCGTCCTGTACTTTCAGGTTGTTAAGCTCATCTTGCGTCTTTTTTATCTGGTCACGCAGGGCGTAGGCACTCTGCGACAGCTCCTGACGAGTGGACAGCGGCGTTCGGAGATAGCCGTTGTTAAAGGAATCGATGACCTCGCCGATCTGATCCTCGTCAGCATAGGACACGATGGTCTGATACAGACCGTCGAGCCTGGTATAGAGCTGATCATCGGTGAGCACGGTTTCTTCCTGGACCACCTCGGCAGAATCGTCCTGCTTGGTATCGTCCTCAGTGGCCTCGCCCTTTTGACGCGTGGGGAAGGTCGTCTGCGCGGCCTGGCCAAACTGGTCGTAGAAGCCAGGCATGACACCCATAGGATCGGCCGTCACGAACCAATAGGCACCGCCGCAAACGACGGCAAGGACCGCGATGATAATGAGCGGCTTGGGGATATGACGCTTGTGCTTGTGATAGGCGTCCTCGTCGGGATGCACCTTGCGCTTGGGTTTTTGAGCATCGTCATGCAGGGAAACGGGCGTGGGAATATCGACCTTGGGGATACCGAAATCCTTATCGAAAGCCGGCAGCACGCAGGTCTCATTGGGGTCGGCGGCGTCCGAAAGCACCGCAGCGGCAGAGGCCGGCGCATGCGGCACCTCGGTATCGATCTGCTCTTGCGTTAGGCGCGGAAAGCCCGCCGTGCGGCCCGCTGCCAGGTCGGATGCGGCCGCGTCCTCGGAGAGGATACCCGGAGCGGGGCGTCCGCATTTGGGGCACGTGCGATCATGCGGAGAAAGACGGGCACCGCAGCCCTCACAGAACACGAACTCGGTGTGCTCCGGACCATCGCCCGGACCCACATAGGCGTTGCAGTAGGGACAGAACGAGGCGCCGTCCTCGATAGTCTTAAGGCAATGCGGGCAGATCACGGCATCCTCTTTTCGAAGCAATTCAAACAATCGAGGTTAGAGCATAACATCGCCACGGCCCCACAGGAGCAAGGCACCAATTCAACATCGCCAGGGCGCGTAGTTACTTCTTCTTTTTGCTTGGCATCGAGACTTTGATGCCTTGGGCGGACTTGGTCACGCGGGAGCGCTTGACTCCGGTACCCTTCTTTTTCTTGGGCTGGGCCTGGGCCACGCCCTCGAGTGCGCGGGCCTCGGCCTCACGAACGGTGCGAGCTTCGCGGCGCTGCGCCATGTCGGCGGCGACGCGCTTGGCAAAACGCTCGGCCGTCGAACCCGTCGAGCTCACCTTGCCGCCACCGCGACCCAAGCGGACGCGCACACCGCGGCCAAAACCAGTTGCGGCATGACGACGACGCGGCTTGAGCGAATCCATCATCGTGGCGAGCTTAAAGAACACCGAGCAGGTGATGACCACGATGACAGCCAAGATAACCATCTGGCCCATCGACAGGTTGGCAATAGACAGCAGCTTCGGGAATCCGATAACGCCCGTCAGGATGCCGGCAACTACAAACACAAAGAGCGCCACACGTAAGGGCGTGAGGGGCTGCGAGATACGCCAGATCAGGCTGACACTCGCCGCGCACGACGTAAGTAGGCACATCGTAGACAGCGTGAGCTGGTTAAAGCCAAACACGCGCGCCACAAAGATATCGAGCGCCGCGGCCAAAATGACCGCAAGCGACGCCGGCAGTGTCCGCTTGAGCACGTTCGTCAGGAACGACCCCTTCACGCGAGCATTGTTGGGCTCCAGGCCCAACACAAAGCCCGGCGCGCCAATGCAGAAGAAGTTGATGAGCGTCATCTGAATCGGCTCGAAAGGGTACGGCGGCAGTGCGATGCACAGCGCCGCCAGGCCCATCGAGAACAGCGTCTTGGTCAAGAACAGCGAAGCCGAACGCTGCAGGTTGTTGATGGAGCGACGGCCCTCGGCCACCACAGCAGGCATCGAGGCAAAGTCGTTGTCGACGAGCACGATCTCGGCCACGTTGCGCGCGGCATCGGAGCCGGCCGCCATGGCGACGGAGCAGTCGGCCTCCTTGAGCGCCAGCACGTCGTTGACGCCGTCGCCCGTCATGGCCACGGTGTGCTCGCGGCGCTTGAGTGCCTGCACGAGCTCGCGCTTCTGCTGCGGGGTCACACGACCAAAAACATGGTAGCGGTCCACTGCGGCATCGAGCTTGGCCGGCGTATCGAGCGTCGTGGCGTCCACATAAGCGTCCGCCCCCGGCACGCCCACCACGCGCGCGATCGACGACACCGTACGCGGGTCGTCGCCACTGATCACGTTAAGGGTCACGCCCTGCTCGTTAAAGTAGCCGATGGTCTCGGCCGCCGAGGTACGAATCTCGTCGCGGATGGTCACAAAGCCCACGGGCTCGGCCTCGCCCACCATATCGCCATCGGGCGTAAAGCCGTCCACGCGCGCCACCACGAGCACGCGGCAGGTATCGGCAAGCTCGGCGACACGGTTCTCGACCTGGGCAAACGCACGATCAGAGAGCACAAACTGCGCCGCACCCATCACATAGGAGCCCTGCGCAAACGAGGCACCACTCCACTTTTTGGAGGACGAGAACGGAATGACCGACAGCGGCTCAGACACCTCGACCGGGCGATCGGCGTAATAGTTGAGCAGCGCCTGGCAGGTCTCGTTGGCATCGGCCGAGGTCGCACGCGCCACGTTAGCCAGCGCAAAATCGAGCACCGTGCTATCGACGGGAACGGCGGCGTCGCTCTCCCCCACACCCATACCCTCGACCGGTAGCGGATAGGTACCCTCGACCTCCATGCGACCCGACGTGATGGTGCCCGTCTTGTCCAGGCACAGCACGTCGACGCGAGCGAGCGTCTCGATGCAGTAAAGCTGCTGCGCCAGCACCTTGCGGCGGGCCAGGCGCACCGTGGCGATGGCGAGCACCGACGAGGTCAGCAGCACCAGGCCTTGCGGGATCATGCCCAGCAGGGCGCCCACCGTGGACAGCAGCGCCGACGAAGGCACATGACCAGCCAACAGCTCGGAGAAGCACCACGAAAGCGCGCTATCGCCCGGGGTTCCCGCGGCATCCCACAGCTCGCTCACACTCGAGGCAAACAACGCCAAACCGAGCGGGATCATGATGATGCTCGCAAAGCGCACGATGGCGTTAAGCGCGTTCATGATCTCGGAATTGACCTTTTTGACGTACTTCGCCTCGTTATTAATTTTGGCCACGTAGTTGTCGGCGCCGACATGGATCACGCGGGCGCGCAGCAAGCCCGAGTCGATAAAGCTGCCGCTCATGAGCTCGGAACCGGGCTGTTTCTTAATGAGGTCGCTCTCACCCGTCAGCAGGCTCTCGTTCACGAGCGCCTCGCCCGAAACCACCACGGCGTCAGCGGGAATCTGGTCGCCGCGCCCCAGGCGGATGATATCGTCGAGCACGATCTGGTCCAGGTCGAGCTCCACCTCGGCGCCGTCGCGCACCGCAATGGCCTTCTTGGAGGTCAGCAGCGTGAGCTTATCGACCATCTTCTTGGAACGCATGGACTGGATGACGCCAATAGCAGTATTGAGGAACACTACGAACAGGAACGTCAGATTCTTAAACGAACCGGTCAAAATGACTAGGAACGCCAAAATCACGTTGATCAAATTGAACAGCGTGCAGAGGTTCTCGATGATGAGCTCTTTGACCGACTTGGTCTTGAGCTCCATGTTGCGGTTGATCTTACCGGCGGCGATGCGCTCCTCGACCTCGGCGGTCGAGAGTCCGCGCTCGATATCCGTTGCTGCCATACCACGTCCCATCACGTCGCGTCGGTATAAGAAAAACCGCCCGGACCATGCGAGGTTCGGACGGTCTCACGTTCGATGGTGCCCCATGTTGGATTCGAACCAACGGCCTTCTGCTCCGGAGGCAGACGCTCTAATCCCCTGAGCTAATAGGGCCAACGTTTGGCATTATACCCAAGTGCACCACGGGCTATCAAAATAAAAGAAAAAGCTTTGCAATTCCGGGGAAGACGCGGCGCAACGGCTCACTTTAGAAGGCAAAAGCGAATCAGATAGTATAAACTCTCATGCACCATATATACACGGCTCGCGATGCGGGCCGTTTTTGCAAGGGTTATCCATCGAGGTGAGAGGCACACCATGATTGCAATTTTAAAGCAGAGCGCCAGCGACGAGGCCGTCAGCCATATCGTCAGCTGGATTGAGAAAAAGGGCCTGAAGACCGACGTCTCGCGCGGCGAGAACGAGACGATCATCGGCCTGGTGGGCGATACGACCAAGATCGACCCATTCCTGCTCGAGTCCATGGACGTCGTCGAGCGCGTGCAGCGCGTCTCCGAGCCGTTCAAGCGCGCCAACCGCAAGTTCCACCCCGAGGACTCCGTCATCGACTGCGGCCACGGCGTCAAGATCGGCGGCGACCAGTTCCAGGTCATCGCCGGCCCGTGCTCCGTCGAGGGCGAGAACCTCATCCGCATCGCCCGCCGCGTGAAGGCAGCCGGCGCCACGATGCTGCGCGGCGGCGCCTACAAGCCCCGCACTTCCCCGTACGCCTACCAGGGCATGGGCCCCGCCGGTCTGGACCTGCTGTGCGAGGCATCCGCCGAGCTCGACATGCCGATCGTCACCGAGATCATGGACCCGCGCGACGTGCAGGTCTTCCTCGACAAGAAGATTGACGTCATGCAGATTGGCGCTCGCAACGCCCAGAATTTCCCCCTGCTCAAGGAGGTCGGCAAGACGCAGACCCCGGTTCTGCTCAAGCGCGGCATGTCCGGCACCGTCGACGAGCTGCTCATGGCCGCCGAGTACATCATGAGCGAGGGCAACGACAACGTCATCCTGTGCGAGCGCGGCATCCGCACCTTCGAGACCCGCACCCGCAACACATTCGACCTCAACGCCGTGCCGGTGCTGCACCACCTGTCGCACCTGCCCGTCGTCGCCGACCCCAGCCACGCCACCGGCTACACCCGCTACGTTGAGCCCATGGCGCTCGCGGCGACCGCCTGCGGCGCCAACGGCCTGGAGATCGAGGTCCACGACGACCCGAGCCACGCTTGGTCCGACGGCGCCCAGGCCCTCACGCCCGACCAGTTCGACGACACCATGCGCCGCATCCGCGCCATCCGCGAGGTCGTCTGCCAAGAACCCGTTCAGGAGTAGCCCATGGGTACGGTGAGAAACGCACGCGTTAACCAGGGTGGCCCCAAGTGCGCCGGCATCGTGGGCCTGGGCCTCATCGGCGGCAGCTTTGCCCGCGGCTATGCGCAGGCGGGCGTTCGCGTGCTGGCCTGGGACCCCGACGATGACGTGATGACGGCCGCCAGCATGGGCACCGTTGCCGGCGAGCTCAACGACGAGACGCTCGGCGAGTGCGACATCATCGTCCTTGCCTGCTATCCCGAGGCCTGCATCGAGTGGCTCGAAGCGCACGCTCAGGCACTCGCCGACGCCACCGACACCGAGGCCATCATGGGCCCCGTGGTGATCGACACCGTGGGCGTCAAGAACATCGTGTGCGAGCGCGCCTTTAAGCTTGCCCGCGAGCACGGTTTTTACTTTGTGGGCGCGCACCCCATGGCGGGCACGCAGTTCTCGGGCTACGCGCATTCCCGCTCCGACCTGTTCCAGGGCGCACCGCTCGTGCTTGTACCGCCCGCAGTGGACGACGCCCTTAAGCTGGAGCTTTTGGGCCAGGTGCGCGAGATGGTACGTCCCTTGGGCTTTGGCAAGTTCAGCGTAACGAGCGCCACCGAGCACGACCGCGTCATCGCCTTTACGAGCCAGCTCGCGCACGTCGTCTCCAACGCCTATGTTAAGAGCCCGACCGCTCAGGTCCACCACGGCTTTTCGGCCGGCAGCTACCGCGACCTCACCCGCGTGGCGCACCTCAACCCGCAAATGTGGTCAGAGCTCATGATCGATGACGCCGATGCGCTCGCCTTCGAGATCGACCATCTGATCGAATCGCTCGGCGCATACAGCCGCGCCCTTAAGGACCGCGACCAGCGCTATCTGGAGAATCTCCTTGCCGAGGGCGACCGCATTAAGCGCGCACTCGACGACGAGGCCTCCCACTAGACCACCTATCACGCCAGGTCGAAAGGACCGAAGCTTATGGCGATTACCATCGATATCGACACCGCACGCCCCTACCAGGTGCATGTTGGCACGTTTTTGCTGGAGCAGGCGGGGCCGCTCGTGCGCGCCACTGCCGGCGGCACCAAGGCCGTCATCGTGACGGACACCAACGTGGGCCCGCTCTACCAGATGCCCGTTAAGCAGAGCCTGGAGGCGTCAGGCTACGAGGTGAGCATCTGCACCTTCGAAGCCGGCGAGGCACACAAGCGCGCCGAGACCTACATCAGCATCCTGGAGTTTGTAGCCGAGCATGAGCTTTCGCGCTCCGATGTGATCGTGGCACTCGGCGGCGGCGTCGTGGGCGACGTGGCGGGCTTTGTGGCCGCCACCTACATGCGCGGCTGCAAGTTTGTGCAGATCCCCACGAGTCTGCTCGCCATGGTAGATTCGTCGGTGGGCGGCAAGACCGCCATCGACCTAGCCGCCGGCAAGAACCTGGCTGGCGCCTTTTGGCAGCCGAATGTGGTTATCGCCGACGTGGGGTGCCTGGCCACCCTTACGCCCGAGCAGTTCGCCGACGGCTGCGGCGAGGTCGTCAAGCACGCCGTGATCGCCGACCCAGAGCTCTTCGCCGAGCTAGAGAAGACCCCGCTCACGCTTGAGCTGCTGAACCGCGACGTGGCCCGTGTGGCGCTCATCATCGCCCGCAATATCGACATCAAGCGCGCCGTGGTCGTCGCCGACGAGTGCGAAACCAACCAGCGCAAGCTCCTCAACTTTGGACACAGCGCCGGACACGCCGTCGAGGCCTGCGAGCACTTTGAGCTGGGACACGGCAACTGCGTGTCGATCGGCATGGGTATCATCACGCGCGCCGCGGCCCTGCACGGCGTCTGCGATACTGCGCTGCCCGGTCGTATTGAGGAGCTCTGCGCCCGCCATGGCCTCAAGACCCGCTGCGACCTAGATGCCGATGCCGTCTTTGCCGAGGCGCTCCACGACAAGAAGCGCGCGGGCGACACCATCGATCTAGTGATTCCGCACGGCATTGGCCGCTGCAGCATCGACCGCACGCCGCTTTCCACTTTCCACGAACTCATTGCCGAGGGCCTCGGCCAGAAGGGAGACGCATCCGCATGCTAGCCCGCATCACCCCGTCCCCGCTCAAGGGCACCGTTCCCGCCATCGCGTCCAAGTCGATGGCGCATCGCCTCATCATCTGCGCCGCGCTCGCCAACGGCGAGACACACGTCACCTGCAACACCACCTGCGCCGACATCGAGGCTACGGTGCGTTGCCTTACGGCCCTGGGTGCTCGCATCGAGACCGTCGAGGACGGCTTCCAGGTCCACCCCACCATGAAGAGTATTGAGTTTGGCCTGCTCAAGGCGCTTGCCGGCGGTACGCTCGACTGCGGCGAGAGCGGCTCCACGCTGCGCTTTATGTTGCCCGTCGCCTGCGCGCTGGGCGCAGAAGCAACTTTTGTGGGCCAGGGACGCTTGGGCGCTCGCCCGCTCTCCCCGCTCTCGGACGAGATCATCGCCGCCGGCTGCGACCTGCAGGGTCTGGGCGATTTTCCGCTCAAGACGAGCGGACGCATGCGCCCGGGCACCTTTGTGCTTCCGGGCAACGTGAGCTCGCAGTA
Organism: Collinsella aerofaciens; assembly: GCF_028206795.1. GTDB lineage: Bacteria > Actinomycetota > Coriobacteriia > Coriobacteriales > Coriobacteriaceae > Collinsella > Collinsella aerofaciens_AX. The sequence continues at coordinate 34,895 of NZ_JAQLFJ010000015.1, forward strand.
TATCTCCGGCCTGCTGCTGGCAGCCCCGCTGCTGGCCCAGCCCTCCTGCGTGCAGGTATGCGGCCTTATCGAGAGCCGCCCCTACATCAACCTGACGATCCAGGCCATGAAGGCCTTTGGCGTCGAGGTCAACGTCGAGCGTATTCCGGCCAAGGACGGCCAGCCCGAGGTCACGAACTTCCGCGTAAACAGTGGCTCGTACCGCACGCCCGGCAGCGTAGCCGTCGAGGGCGACTGGTCCAACGCCGCCTTTTGGCTGTGCGCCGGTGCCATCGGCAACGACCCCATCACCGTCGAGGGCGTGTCGCTGAGCTCCGCACAGGGCGACCGCAACGTGCTTGCCGCGCTCTCGCGCTTTGGCGCCCGCATCGTGCGCTCCACCAACGCCGCCACGGTGCAGTCCGACAAGCTCGCCGGCTTTGAGATGAGTGCCCACGACATTCCCGACCTGGTGCCCGTTATCTCTGCCGTGGCCTCGCTGGCGCAGGGCCGCACCTTTATCCGCGATTGCGCACGCCTACGCATCAAGGAATCCGATCGCTTGGTCACCACCACCCGTGAGCTCACTGCGCTGGGCGCGCAGGTGCGCATTGCCGGTGACGACCTCATCATCAAGGGTGTCGATGCCTTCACCGGCGGCGAGGTCGATTCGCACAACGACCACCGTATCGCCATGATGGCCGCCATTGCCGCGAGCCGTGCCACCGGCGAGGTCGTGATTCACGGCGCCGAGGCGGTCAACAAGTCCTATCCCGATTTCTTTGACCACTACCGCCTGCTGGGCGGCAAGGTCACGCTCGAGGAGGAATAGCATGTCCTCGACCTTTGGCAACGTTTTGCACGTAAGCATCTTTGGCCAGTCACATTCCCCCGCCATCGGCTGCTCGCTCGACGGCATCCCCGCCGGTATCGCTGTTGACCAGGAGCAACTGCAGGCCTTTTTGGACCGTCGTGCACCCGGCCGCGACGAGACCGCGACCAAGCGCCGCGAGGCCGATACTGCGCATATCATTGCCGGTGTGGTCGATGGACACACCACCGGCGCACCCATCGCCGCGATTATCGAGAACACCAACACGCGCTCCAAGGACTATTCCGAGCTGCGCCGCAAACCCCGTCCGGGACATGCGGACTTCCCTGCGCGCGTGAAGTATCACAACATGCACGATGTCGCCGGTGGGGGGCATTTCTCCGGCCGCCTGACGGCCCCCTTGTGCATCGCCGGCGGCATCGCGCTGCAGGCACTAGAGGCCCGCGGCATTAAGGTCATGGCGCACGTGGCGCAGATCGGCGGCATCTCCGACCTGCCCATGGACGACATGGTCTACCGCGAGGCCGACCGCAAGGCGATCCTTACGAACGATCTGCCGTGCATTGACGCCGCCGCAGCCGGCCGCATGCGCGAGGAAATCCTAGCCGCGCGCGACGAACTCGACAGCATCGGCGGCATCGTGGAGTGCGGCATTTACGGGCTTCCCACGGGCATCGGCGACCCCATGTTCGATGGCATCGAGAACCGCATCGCGCAGATCGCGTTTGGCATTCCCGCCGTAAAGGGCGTGGAGTTTGGCATGGGCTTTGCCGTGGCCGCCATGCGCGGCAGCGAGAACAACGATCCGTATCGCATCGATGTCGAGACCGGCGAGATCGAGGTCGAGTCCAATAACGCCGGCGGCATCCTAGGCGGTATTTCGACCGGCGCGCCCGTCATGTGGCGCATGGCCGTAAAGCCGACTCCCTCCATTGGCCGCGAGCAGCAGACCGTGGACATGGACGTCATGGAAAATGCCGAGCTCTCGGTCCACGGCCGTCACGATCCCTGCATCGTCCCGCGCGCCGTCCCCGTAGCCGAGGCAGCCGCCGCCCTCGCGATTTGGGACTCCCTCCTCGAAGACGCAGGCCAGCGCTAAAAATCTCCGGGGGCCAACTCCGGCCCCCACGCCCACCCAGTGAAAGGGGTCCCAATGGACCTTGCTGACATCCGCCAGACCATCGATGGCATCGACACCACGCTCCTCAACAGTTTTGTCGAACGCATGGACATTGCCACCGAGGTCGCCAAGTCAAAAATCGAGATGGGCAAGACCGTCTTCGACCCCGCCCGCGAGCGCTCCAAACTCAACAACCTTGCCGGCCGCGCGCCCGAGCGCTACGAGGCGCAGACCATCACGCTGTTCCGCCTCCTCATGAGCATGAGCAAGGCCGAGCAGCAGCGCTATATCAACGAACTCAAGGGCATCACGGTCTCGCAAAAGGCCCATGCCACTGCCGAAGCCTTCGATACGCCCTTCCCCCAGACTGCCAGCGTCGCCTGCCAGGGCGTTGAGGGCGCCTACAGCCAGATCGCCGCGTGCAAGCTCTTCGACGTGCCCGATATCGCATTCTTCGAGACCTTCGAAGGTGTCATGCGCGCTGTGCGCGACGGATTCTGCGAGTTTGGCGTACTGCCCATCGAAAACTCCACCGCAGGCTCGGTCAACGCCGTCTACGACCTGCTCGCGCAGTTCGACTTCCACATCGTGCGCTCGCTGCGCCTCAAGATCGATCACAACCTGCTCGTCAAACCCGGCACCAAGCTGCAGGATGTTCGTGAGGTCTACAGCCACGGTCAGGCCATCGCGCAATGCGCCGGCTTTATCGATGCGCACGGCCTGCACGCCACCAAGTATCTCAACACGGCTATGTCGGCCGAGATGGTCGCCAACTCCGAGCGCACCGACGTCGCCGCCATCGCCTCGCGCAGTTGCGCGACGCTCTACGGCCTGGAGGTGCTGGAGCCCAACATTCAGGACTCGGACAACAACTACACGCGCTTCGTCGTCATCAGTCGCGAGCCCCGTGTCTACCCCGGCGCCAACCGTACCTCGCTCATGATCACCACGGCCAACGAGCCGGGCGCCCTCTACCGCGTGCTCGAGCGCTTCTACGCACTCAACATCAATCTCATCAAGCTCGAGAGCCGCCCCATCCCCAGCCGCGACTTTGAGTTTATGTTCTACTTTGATCTGGACTGCCCCTTTGGCAGCAAGGCCCTCGACGACCTGCTCGATTCTATCGACGACGTGTGCGAGAGCTTCACCTACTTTGGCAGCTACACGGAGGTGCTCTAGATGACCGATACCGCCGCAACCCGCCCCTACGGAGTGCTGGGCCGCGTGCTGGGCCACAGCTACACCCCGACCATCTACAAAGAGGTCGCTGGGCTCGATTACGTGCGATTTGAGCGCGAGCCCGAGGATCTTGAGGCTTTTATGACGGGTAACGAATGGGAAGGCACCAACGTGACCATCCCCTACAAACGCGCCGTCATGGAATACCTGGACGAGCTGAGCCCGCTCGCCGAGCGCATGGGCAACGTCAACACCATCACGCGCCTGCCCGACGGCCGCCTACGCGGCGACAACACCGACTACTTCGGTTTTCAGTGCCTTGTCGAGGAGCTGGGCGTAGAGGTTGCCGGCAAGAAGGTCCTCGTGCTCGGTGCCACCGGTGGCGCCGGCACCACGGCGAGCATGGTACTCGGTGACCTGGGCGCCGTCGTCGTACCCGTGGGTCGTACGAGCGAGGTCAATTACGACAACATCGCGCAGCAATCTTATGCGGCACTGCTCGTCAACTGCACACCCGCCGGCATGTTCCCCCACTGCCCCGACGCGCCTTGTACGCTCGAAGGGCTAGATGCGCTCGAAGGCGTTATCGACATTGTCTACAACCCCGCTCGCACGGGCCTGATGCTCGAGGCCGAGCGCCGCGGCATCCCCTGCATCGGTGGTCTGCTCATGCTTGTGGCACAGGCGGCGCAGGCCGTTGAGCGCTATACCGGCCAGGTCACCCCACGCAAGCGCATCTTGGACATAACGGAGCGTCTGTCCCGCCGCGAGCAAAACATTGCCCTGATCGGCATGCCGGGTTCGGGCAAGACCCGCGTGGGCGAGCAGATCGCCCTGCTCACGGGTCGCGAGCACATCGACTTGGATCACGCGCTCGAGGAGCGTCTGGGCATGCCCTGTGCCGACTTTATCGTCGAGCGCGGCGAGGTGGCCTTCCGCAAGCAGGAGACGGCGGCTCTGTCCGACATCTCCAAGCGCAGCGGCCTGGTGCTCTCCACCGGCGGCGGCGTGGTAACGCGCGACGAGAACTACCCGCTGCTGCACCAGAACAGCCAGATCGTGATGCTCAACCGTAAGCTCGATGAGCTCGCACACAAGGGCCGCCCCATCACCGCACGCGACGGCATCGATAAGCTGGCTGAACAGCGCATGCCACACTACCGCGCCTGGGCCGACTACATCATCGACTCACGCGACTGCGCCGCCAACACCGCGGCCGCCGTCCTCGACGCCCTTCCACCAGCCCTCTAGCAAAAACCACCACAAAGGGGACAGGTACCTTTGTGGTGGTTTTCCGTTCCGCCTCTCCGCCCGCCCAACCGCAAAGGAAGCAACCATGAAAGTACTCGTCATCAACGGCCCCAACCTCAACATGCTCGGCATTCGCGAGCCGGGCATCTATGGTAGTGACAACTACGACCGCTTAGTGCAGATCTGCCAGGAAGCGGGCACCGCACAGGGCTTCGACGAGGTCGAGGTTTTCCAGTCCAACCACGAGGGCAGCATCGTTGACAAGATCCAGGAGGCCTACGGCAAGGTCGACGGTATCGTCATCAACCCGGCGGCTTACACGCACACGAGCGTCGCGATCCTCGACGCCCTCAAGGCCGTCGCCATCCCTGCCGTCGAGGTCCACATCAGTGCCGTCGAGACACGCGAGGACTTCCGCCAGGTGAGCTATGCACGCCTAGCCTGCTTCGCCACCATCACCGGCGAAGGCCTCCAAGGCTACGCCCACGCGTTGGAGCTGCTGAAAAAGCATCTCGAAAAGTAAGCCTGCAACACTACCGAATAAATGACAGCGGGGAGAACCAACTTGGTCCTCCCCGCTTTTAATTACGCCTTCTTGATCACGTACGCCAACCCTATGTCGCACCCGCAGCGCACAATCGACGCAAAGAGCCATGGCACTGGCAGCGTCATAAGCAGCGGCATCGTCTGCCAAGGAATAAACCAATCGACCGCATGGATTGCAAAGATGGCAAGACTGGCCTGTCCGCAGAACACGAGCGCTTGTTCAAAGGACCCCAAAACCGGCACGTCTTTCAACTTCTCCAGCGCCATGGAAACCCAGCACACGAAATAGCTGCCGGCAAGAGCGGCAACTGTCGCAACCACAAACCCATCCACGCGGCGGCTCGAAAGCTCAAGCCCACTCAGCGCGGCAAGGACAAGCCAAGCGACACCGGCTCCAATAAACAGCAGGGGCTTGCTCACGCTCGGCTCGAGCCCCCTTTGGCGCGCCGTATAGCCAATCCACATCAGCAAGACGATGTAGCAGCTCAGATCCAAATCGAGTGGCAGGTAAACACCAAAATAGCGAGACACGCTCAAACCGCAAAAGGCAATCGCGGCACAGACAACGCCCTGCCAAACAACCCCAATCCCGCCGCGATCAAACAGCCGCACAAGCGCATTAAACAACAGGCGCGACGTAAACAGCGCCGCCAAAAACCATGCCATGCCAACGGCGGTAACGCCAAGCCCAGGCACATCAACGCCCGAGGCAAACACAAGCGTCTTAAGCCCCGCAACCAGCGTACCGCTCGTCAAAGGAGCGCCGCTCATCAAGAACGGGTGACGCATAATTTCTTTCGCAAATTGACAACCGCATAGCGGAACACGGCCCGCGCCCCGTCATATGATTTCTAGC
>NZ_JAQLFJ010000016.1 GCF_028206795.1 Collinsella aerofaciens
ATCGAAACGGTCGAGAGGGCCTTGCCCGGCTGGGCGGCCTTGCTCCGAGAAGTTCGCGAAGCCCACTTCCCGGAGCAAGGCCGCCCCGCCGGGCAAGGCCCCAGCGCGAGACCGTCCCGGATGCTATTCGTTGTCGCCGGCAGTAAGCTGCGTTGCGGAAAGCGCACCGTCGGCTGCAGTTGCGGCTGCGGCGTCGGGCCAGACCCAGTCGGTAAAGGCCGGGTGATCGTAGCCCTCGTCGCATGCGAACTCAAAGGCCTCGGTGCGGAAGGCCTCCCACTCGTCAATCTGCTCGGCAAACTTGTCGGCGTCGACCATGCGCAGCACGTCGGCGGCCAGCGCCCAGCGATCCATGTTGTTCAGGCGCAGCATGTCAAACGGCGTGGTCGTGGAGCCCTTCTCCTCGTAGCCGTGAACGCGGAAGGCGTCGTGGCCGGGGCGGTTCCAGATCAGGCGACGAATCGTGCCGGCATAGGCGTGGAAGGCGAAGAGCACGGGCTTCTCGCCGCAGCCAAACAGCTCGGACCAGCGCTCATCGCTGATAGCTTGGTCGTTCTCGCAGACGTTTTGGATCTTGAGCAGATCGACCACGTTGACGAACCACACCTTAACGCCCAGCTCGCGCAGCATATCGGTTGCGGCCAGGGCCTCGAGCGTCGGCACGTCACCGCACGTGGCGACCACGACGTCGGCCTCGGCGAGCGAGTCGGCGGTCGATGCCCACTCCCACGTCGCGACACCCTCGGCAAGCTCGACGCAGGCCTCGTCGACCGTCTGGAAGGTCGGGGCGGGCTGCTTGCCACAGAAGATGGCGTTGACGCAGTCGGTGGACTGGTAGACACGCTCGGCCACGGCAAGCGCCATGTTGGCGTCGGCCGGATAGTAAGCATTCACGATATGCGTATCGTTAGCCTTGTTGAGCAGCAGGTCGATAAAGCCAGGGTCCTGGTGAGAGAAACCGTTGTGGTCCTGACGCCAGACATGGCTCGACAGCAAAATGTTGAGGCCGCTGATGGGCGCACGCCACGGAATCTCGCGCTTGGTGGCCTCGAGCCACTTGCAGTGCTGGTTGACCATGGAATCGACGACGTGGACAAAGCTCTCGTAGGAGCTCCACACGCCGGAGCGGCCGGTGAGCACGTAGGCCTCGAGGAAACCCTCGCACTGGTGCTCGGACAGCTGCTCGACAACCTTACCGGAGCCGGCCAGCAGCTCGTCGTTGGCATCATCCTCGTAGAAGCCGGCATCCCACTGCTTCTTGGTCACCTTGTAGGCAGCCTGCAGGCGGTTGGACGCGGTCTCATCGGGACCGAAGATGCGGAAGTCGTCCATGTTCTTGGCCAAAACGTCGGCGGTGTACTCACCAAAGACACGGGCAGCCTCGGTGGAGCCCCAGCCGTGGCCCTTCTCGGCGACGGGAATCTCGTGGGCGTGGATATCGGGCAGCTCGAGCTCGCGGCGCACCTTGCCGCCGTTCGCGTTGGGGTTAGCGCCAATGCGCAGCTCGCCGGTCGGCATAAAGGCCGTCACCTCGGGACGCACCTGGCCCTCGGGCGTAAAGAGCTCCTCGGGCTTGTAGGAGCGCAGCCACTCGCGCAGCACGCGGAAGTGCTCGTGGGTGTCCTTGGCGCTCGCCAGCGGCACCTGATGGGCGCGCCAGGAGTCCTCGGTCTTCTTGCCGTCGATCTGCTTGGGGCAGGTCCAGCCCTTGGGCGTGCGGAACACGATCATGGGGTAGGCCGGACGGACCACGGTCTCGCCCGCGGCAGCCTGGGCCTGTGCGGTGGCCTTGATGTCGCAAATCTCGTCAAAGACCTGCTCAAACAGGGCAGCGAAGCGCTCGTGGATGCTTGCGTGGCTCTCGTCGTCAAAGCCGGCGACAAAGAAGTGCGGCTTGTAGCCCATGCCCTCGAAGAACTTGGTGAGTTCCTCATCGGACACGCGGGCAAGGATGGTGGGGTTGGCGATCTTGTAGCCGTTGAGGTGCAGGATCGGAAGAACGATACCGTCGGTTGCCGGGTTCACGAGCTTGTTGGACTGCCAAGAGGTCGCGAGCGGACCGGTCTCGGACTCGCCGTCGCCCACCACGGCCACGGCCAGCAGGCTCGGATTGTCCATGACGGCACCGTAGGCGTGGCTGAGCGTGTAGCCAAGCTCGCCGCCCTCGTGGATGGAGCCGGGCGTCTCGGGCGCAAAGTGGCTCGGAATGCCGCCGGGGTAGGAGAACTGGCGGAAGAACTTCTGCAGGCCAGCCTCGTCATTGGTGATATCGGGGCGGATCTCACGATAGGTGCCATCGAGCAGCGACTGGGCGGTGCCGGCAGGGCCACCGTGGCCCGGGCCCATCAAGAAGATGGCATTCTGGTCGTGGTCGGCAATGAGGCGGTTGACGTGGCCGAACAGGAAGTTGATGCCGGGCGTGGTGCCCCAGTGACCCACCAGACGGTGCTTAACGTCCGGACGGCCAAAGTCGCGCGTCTCGCCGGTCTTCTCGTCGACAAAGTCGGGGCGCATCAGCGGGTTAGAACGAAGGTAGATCTGGCCGACGGACAGATAGTTCGATGCGCGCCAATACAGGTCGACGCCCTCGAGTTCGGAAGCCGGCACCTCGTGGCCCAGCTTTTGCCACGGCGTTCCCAGTGTTTTAGCCATTGTTTATGTCCCTTCGCTGCGCGGTCACCCTCCGATACGGCAACCATTCGTTGGGACCAGTATATTTGCTAAAACGTTTTATCACGGTGAAAAAACGTTTTAGCATCCGTATTGATCGCGCAGATTGGCAAAACGCAACATTCACCTGCGGCATTGTCTGTCACAGGTACTCCACATTCGATTTCTACGAATTGGTAAACGTGTTTAGTTGTGTTTAGTAAGCTCGAGCACACTGTCCTTTACAATGAGAGCGGGCTCCAAAACCACTTCTTCGGCACGCCTGCCGCCCCTGCCGGCAAGGCGTTTGGACATGCAGCCAAAGGCATGCTCCGCGAGAACGCCCGGATCCTGCTCGATCGCGGTCAGTGCCGGCTCAAAGAGAACGTCGGCCGCCGAGTTGTCATAGCTCACCACCGAGATATCGCCCGGAATGCTCTTCCCCATCTCGTGCAGGCGCTTGAGCAGACCGAGGGCGATATTGTCCGAGCTTGCGAACACGGCAGTGGCGTCGGTTGCGAGCACCGCCTCCGAGGCCTCGTAGGCGCTCGGAATGTAATACTCGCTCTCAAACTCCAAGCGTGCATCGATAGGCAGGCCAACCTCGCGCAGCGCGCGCTCATAGCCGGCAAGTCGTTTGCGGCCCGTATTGGAACGGCGCGCGTTAACCAAGCAGGCGATGCGACGATGACCCTGTTCAATCAGATAGCGCGTTGCCATGTAGCCGCCCATCTCGTGGTCGAACATCACCTTGTCGCACTCGAGCCCCTCAATGGCACGGTCGACCATTACGGCCGGGATGGGAAGATGGCTGACTTCTTCGCGCAGGGCGCGGTCGTCGGAGAACTCGTCGCCCACCACCAAAAAGACGCCATCGACGCCGCGCGTCACCAGCTGGCGCAGCAGTTCCAGATCGTCATCGGCGCTTCCGCCCGAGCTGGTGATAAAGAGTGCGTAGCCATCCTCACGGCAACGCTTTTCCAGGCTGCCGGCGAGCGAGGCAAAAAAGCGGCTCTCGATGTTGGGGACGATAAGGCCCAGCGTACGCGACTCACGCATGACCAGGCTGCGCGCGATCTGGTTGGGAACATAATGGTTGCGCGCGGCAACCTCCTTGATGAGTTTGCGGTTTTCTTCCGAGATGCGACAAGGCCGATTGTTGAGAACAAGCGAGACCGACGAGGGGGAAAGCCCCACCTCCTGGGCGATCTGCTTGAGGGTGACTTTGTTGGCCATCTCGCTCCTTCCGGGTTTACGCGCAATCTCTTGAAAGTATAGCGACTGCCCCTCTACCTCGATGATAAACACTTTATCAATCCGGTGGACGGCAGTTTTATCGCCGCCAGCGCACCAAATGCATCTGGGTGGGGTATATTGCAATCGATTGATGACAACGACCACCAAAAGGCGGATATTCGCATGCACGAGAACGACTTTTTTAACGAGGACCTGCTGTGCGCGCTCGCTGGCGTTGCCGGCGAGGACAACGTGTTGATGAGCGAGCCCATGCGCGAGCACACCACGTTTAAGATCGGCGGTCCGGCCGACGTCTTTGTCACGCCCGATACCGAGCAGGGCCTCGTCGCCACGCTCGATACCTGCTATCGCTGCGACCTGCCGCTCACCATCGTGGGCAACGGCTCCGACCTGCTCGTCGGCGACAAGGGCATCCGCGGCGTCGTCGTGGCGCTGGGTGAGGGCCTCTCCGATATTACGGTCGACGGCACGCACGTCACGGCCGCAGCCGGCGCCCTGCTTTCCGATGTCGCCGCGGCAGCAGCCGAGGCCGGCCTCACCGGCATGGAGCCCATCTCGGGCATCCCCGGATCGGTCGGCGGCGCCTGCTACATGAACGCCGGTGCCTATGGTGCTTGCATGGCCGATGTGCTGGAGTCCGTGCGTGTCTACAAACCCGCTCGCCAGCTCGACGACGGCACCCGCGGCAGCGGCAATATCATCGAGTTCGATGTCGACGAGCTCAACCTGGGTTATCGAAAGAGCCGCATCGCCGATGACGGCTTTATCGTGCTTTCGGCCACCTTCAATCTCGCCCCGGGCAACGCCGCGATGATCAAGGCCGACATGGACGACTACCGCCAGCGCCGCGAGGACAAGCAGCCGCTCGACATGCCGAGCGCCGGCTCCACTTTCAAGCGCCCCGAGGGTTACTTTGCCGGCAAACTCATCATGGATGCCGGCCTGCGAGGACACGCCGTTGGCGGCGCGCAGGTAAGCGAAAAGCACTGCGGTTTTATCGTCAACGCCAACCACGCCACCGCCGCCGACGTTGACGAACTCATCCGCCACATCCAAACAACCGTCAAAGGCCAATTCGACGTAGACCTAGAACCCGAAGTCCACCGAGTAGGCGAATTTTTATAAAAAGAAGGCCCCGAAAGGGGCCTTCACCATATTCATTCAGATAACCCAGTCCGGTGTGTCGCGCCCCAAACCCGAGAGGGCCGCGTGCCCGCCCGCATTATATTTGATTGATCGCGAGTTCCGCACGCAAAGAAGGCCACTTAATGTGGCCTTCGTCTTGCGCAGGACTGCCCGAGCAGGCAATCAAATATATTGCGGGCGGGCACGCGGCCCCGTCGGCTTTACGACAGCGCAATACCGCCGAGCCAGCCCCAACGCACGCCAGAGCCAGTGCCATAGAAGCTAATAAACGAATCAAGCGACTTAGACGTAATGGCACCCTCGTTGCTCATAACGATACCGCCGCCAACGTAGATACCCACATGACCGTAGATAAGGCCCGGAGCACCCGTGCCGCTATGCGATGAGTCGGCCACGATCATGCCCACCTGCAGCGCCGAGCGGTCGGAGCTATAGCACCAGGCGTTAAACATGTCGCACGCATTGCCGCCAAAGTAGCCAACGCCGGCGTTACGGAAGACATTGGTAACCCACGCCGCGCACCAGTTCTGACCCGGCGAAGGCGTAGAGTAGCACGCGTTGACGACGGCCTGTTGCTTGCCCGAGCCGGCATTCTGCTGCGGAGTTCCGGGCGCATACGATCCGCCACCCGAGCTCGAACCACCCGAGTAGGAATTGTTCTTGTTCGCGGCGGCCGCGGCAGCGGCGGCCTTCCTAGCGGCCTCCTCGGCCTGGGCGGCAGCGAGAATCTCGGAATCACGCTGAGCCATGAGCTCCTTGACATCGTCAGAGAGGCCGTTCAGAACCGTCTGGACTTCCTGCTGCTTGGCCTGCATGTCCTGCATCTGGGCAGTCTGCTGGTCCTTGAGCTTCTCTAAGTCGGCCTTCTGCGACTCGAGCTCGGTCTTTTGCGCATCGAGCTCTTCCTGGATGGTCTGAATGTCCTCGATGGCGTCGCGGTCGCTCTTGTTGATCTTCTCAACGTAATGCGCGTTGGCGACGAGTTCCTCAAACGAGCCAGAGGCCAGCAGCAGCGACAGGATGTTCGTGCCGCCGGACTTGTAGCTGGCGGCCACGCGATCGGAAAGGTCGTTGCGCTTCTTCTTGAGCTCGGCCTTCTTTTCATCGATCTGGGCCTGCGTGTCGTCAATCTTGCCCTGGACATTCTCGATGTCGTTGAGGGTCTGGGCATTCTTGTTGGCCAGCGCCGCATACTCATTTGCGATGCTGTCGAGCTGGGCCTGAACCTCGTCGAGCTGGGCCTGGGCAGCATTCAGTTTATCGGTGGTTTCTTTGGAAGCCTCCGCCGCATGGGCGCGAGCGGGCAGGCCAAAAAGAACTGCCGCAGAAGCGGCGCCGAACAGGGCCTTGAGGGCAGTGCGGCGCGAGAGCTCCTGGGAAAGGATGGAATCGCTGTTTCGTGACATATGTACTCCGTTACATGCTTATTTATATGTCGCTCAACTCATACATATTAGCGTACATATGGCGCGTCCCAACGATTTCCACGAACGGCAGGAAACTACAAGGTCAGCGGCTCGTATGCAAATGCCAAAGATCAGGTTATGCGTACGCAAGCTCTTTTATGAGTACGTTAACACAGTCCTCTGCTTTTCCTACAGCGCACGATTTGGGCGTCCCTGCCTGCGCTATACTCCCCTGAAGAAGTGTTCCTGATTCGATAGGAGACTACATGTCCAAAGCACTCGACCCCAAAGACACCTGCGTCCTCGTTACCGGTGGCGCCGGCTTTATCGGCTCGCACACCGTCGTTCAGCTGCTCGAGGGTGGCTACCAGGTCGTCATCGTCGATGATCTCTCCAACTCCAGCGCCGTCGCCGTCGACCGCGTCAAGACCATCGTGGGCGACGAGGCCGCCAAGAACCTCACCTTCTACGAGGCCAACGTGCTCGACCGCGATGCGATGAACAAGATCTTTGATACCCATCAGATCGACCGCGTCATCCACTTTGCCGGCTTTAAGGCCGTCGGCGAGTCGGTGAGCAAGCCCGTCGAGTACTACCACAACAACATCGAGAACACCCTGGTGCTCATCGACGTCATGCGCAACCATGGCTGCAAGTCCATCATCTTCTCGAGCTCCTCGACCGTCTATGGCGACCCGGACAACCCGCCCGTCACCGAGGAGGATCCTAAGAAGCCCGCGACCAACCCCTATGGTTGGACCAAGTGGATGATCGAGCAGATCCTTATGGACGTCCACACCGCCGACCCCGAGTGGGACGTCGTGCTGCTCCGTTACTTCAACCCCATCGGCGCTCATCCGTCGGGCCTGATCGGCGAGGACCCCAAGGGCATCCCCAACAACTTGGTGCCCTATGTCGCCCAGGTCGCCGTGGGCAAGCTCGAGGCCGTTCAGGTCTTTGGCAACGACTACCCCACCCCCGACGGCACCGGCGTGCGCGACTACATCCACGTGTGCGATCTGGCCTCTGGTCACGTTGCCGCCCTTAACTGGATGAACGGCAAGACCGGCGTCGAGATCTTTAACTTGGGCACCGGCACCGGCACCTCGGTACTCGAGGTCGTCGCCGCCTTCTCCAAGGCTTGTGGCAAGGAGCTGCCCTACGTGATCCGCGAGCGCCGCGCCGGCGACATCGCTGCCAACTGGTGCGATGCCTCCAAGGCCGAGCGCATGATGGGCTGGAAGGCCCAGTACGACATCGCGGACATGTGCCGCGATAGCTGGAACTGGCAGAGCCACAACCCCAACGGCTTCGCCGACGCCGAGTAGCAAAAACCTACATACCGCTCTTGCCCCGATCTCACGTTGTGAGGTCGGGGCTTTTTCATGGTGTGTAGCCATTCGCCGAAAATCGACCAACTTTTTTATCTTGCCTGTACATGTTTAAACAACATGTTTTACAATAGGCGTATCGAATCAGAACATCGGAGGCGGACTGCACACCCATCGGCAGGCCGACCCCACAACAAGAAGGTTGGTGAGCGCACTCATGGAGCGTGCAAGCGGCGTCCTCATGCCCGTCTCATCTCTGCCCGGACCATACGGAATCGGCGGCTTTGGCTGGAATGCCTACGACTTCGTCGATTTTCTCGCCTCGTGCAAACAACATTACTGGCAGATTCTGCCCCTTACGACGACCAGCTATGGCGATTCGCCCTATCAGTCGTTCTCGGCCCGCGCAGGCAACCCCAACTTTATCGACTTTGCCGAGCTTATCGAGGCAGGGTATCTGGAGCAGCGCGATATCGATGGCGTGTATCTGGGATCCGACCCCAGCAATGTCGACTACGGTGCCATCTTTGGCGGCCGCCGTCAGATTCTCGACCGCGCCGCCGAGCGCTTTGCTGCCGACAAGCCGGCCGATTTCGATGACTTTATCCAGGCCAACGAGGACTGGCTCATCCCCTACTGTGAGTTCATGACCGTCAAAGAGGAGTGCGGTCTCAAGGCGTTTTGGGAGTGGCCCGCGGAACTCCGCACCCGTGGCGAAGCTTCCGCCAAGGTCTGCGCCGACCATCCGGCGCGTATGCTCTACCACCAGATGACGCAGTACTTCTTCGATCGCCAATGGAGCCGCCTCAAGGCCTATGCCAACGAGCACGACATTCTCATCATCGGCGACCTGCCCATCTATGTCTCGCGTGACTCCGTCGAGATGTGGGCGACGCCTGAGCTCTTTAAGATCGATGCCGCCGGCAATCCCGTGAGCGTCGCCGGCACGCCGCCCGACCAGTTCTCGGCCACCGGCCAGTACTGGGGCAACCCCATCTACGACTGGGACGCCATGGAGTCCGACGGCTTTTCCTGGTGGGAGGGCCGCATTCGCGCCGCCCTCGACATGTACGACGTCATCCGCCTGGATCACTTCCGCGGCTTCGAGGCCTATTGGGAGGTGCCGTTCTCCTCGCCCGATTCGTCCTACGGTTCGTGGACGCAGGGGCCCGGCCTCAAGTTCTTCAAGACGCTCGAGGAAAAGCTCGGCACGCTGCCCATCATCGCCGAGGACCTGGGCTTCCTCACCCCCGGCGTCATCGACATGCGCGACAACTCGGGCTTCCCCGGCATGAAGATCCTGCAGTTTGCCTTTGAGGGCACCAACTCGTACTACCTGCCGCATAACTACATCGCCAACACCGTCGCCTATGTGGGCACCCACGACAACGAGACGGCGCGCGGTTGGTTTGAGGGAACGGCCACCCCGCGTCAACGCGAGCAGGCAGCCCTGTACACCCATCAGCAGGCCGGCGAACCCATGGCAGATGCACTCAATCGCACCATCGCCGCCAGCGTGAGTGACACGTGCATCTACACCATGCAAGACCTGCTCAACTTGGGCAACGAGGCGCGCATCAACACCCCTGCCACGCTGGGCGGCAACTGGACCTGGCGCATGCTCGACGGCGCCATCACCCGCGAGCTCGAGCACAAACTCACCGACTGGACCGAGACCTACTTCCGCATCCCGTCGGAAGCCGAAATCGAGCTTCCTCAATAGGAGTTACCGCGCCCGGCCCCTCCCCACCGTGCGGACGCGCTTGCTTTTCCCGCGCGAGGCCACCCCAATCCCCTCGCGCGGGCTTCTTATGAATTGCAGACATGAAACAACCCATCACAGGAGAAAACATGCCCCGAATTAACCTCATGGAACTCGCCGAGCAGTCTTTTGGCACCTCGCTCGAGCAGCTCGACGACCGTCGCATTTACAAGCTGCTGGTCAAACTCGTGCAGGAGCGCTCCGCCGCCCGCCCGCTCAACAACGGCAAGAAAAAGCTCTATTACATTTCCGCCGAATTTTTGATCGGCAAGCTGCTCATCAACAACATGATCGACCTCGGCATCTACGACGAGGTTAAGGACCAGCTCACCGCCGCAGGCCACAACCTCAACAAGATCGAGGAGTTCGAGGTCGAGCCGTCGCTCGGCAACGGCGGCCTGGGCCGCCTGGCCGCGTGCTTCCTGGATTCCATCGCCACGCTGGGCTTGACCGGCGATGGCGTGGGCCTCAACTATCACTACGGCCTGTTCCGTCAGCGCTTTGTCGACAACCAGCAGAAGGCCGTCCCCGACGAGTGGCTCGGTGAGCAGGACATCCTAGTCGACGATGACCGCTCCTACACCGTCGAGTTCGGCGATTTTGCCGTTACCTCCAAGCTCGCCAACATCGATGTGCCCGGTTACGGTCAGTCCACCAAGAACCGCCTGCGCCTGTTCGACCTGGCGAGCGTCGACGACGGCCTGGTCCCCGGCAGCTCCATCGACTTCGACAAGACCGAGATCGCCAAGAACCTCACCTTGTTCCTCTACCCCGACGATTCCGACGAGCAGGGCCGCCTACTTCGCATCTATCAGGAGTACTTCATGGTGAGCAACGCCGCCCAGCTCCTGATCGACGAGGCCGTCGAGCGCGGCAGCAACCTGCACGATCTGGCCGATTACGCCGTTGTCCAGATCAACGACACGCACCCCACCATGGTCATTCCCGAGCTCATTCGCTTGCTCACCACCGAGCATGGCATCGAGTTTGACGAGGCCGTGACCATCGTACGCTCCATGATCGCCTACACTAACCACACGATTCTTGCCGAGGCGCTCGAGAAGTGGCCGCTCGCCAGCCTACAGAAGGTCTCCCCTGCCATCGCCGACATTATCGTCAAGCTCGATGAGATCGCGAAGGCCGAGCACGATGACCCGCGCGTCGCCATCATCGACAAACACGATACCGTCCACATGGCCCACATGGACATCCACTTTGGCTTCTCCATCAACGGCGTAGCCGCCCTCCACACCAAGATCCTGGAGGACACCGAGCTTCATCCGTTCTACGAAATCTATCCCGAGAAGTTCTCCAACAAGACCAACGGCATCACCTTCCGCCGCTGGATCCATGGGGCCAACCCCGCGCTCGCTAGCCTGCTCGACGATGTGATCGGCAACGACTGGCGCAGCACCGGCGATCTGAGCAAACTCGCCAAGTTCGCCGACGACAAGGACGTTCTTGAGCGCCTGGCCGCCACCAAGGTCGAGGCCAAGGCCATCATGCGCCAGTTCATGGCGCTCGAGCAGGGCGTGACCATTCCCTCCAACGCCATCATCGACGTCCAGGTCAAGCGCATCCACGAGTACAAGCGCCAGCAGATGCTCGCGCTCTACATCATCTGGAAGTACCTCGATATCAAGAACGGCAACAGACCTAAGCACCCCGTCACCATCATCTTTGGCGGCAAGGCGGCGCCTGCCTACACTATCGCGCAGGACATCATCCATCTGATCTTGACGCTGTCGCAGTGGATTACAAACGACCCCGACGTGGCTCCCTACCTGCAGATTGTCATGATCGAGAACTACAACGTCACCGCCGCCGAGCGCGTGATCCCCGCCGCTGACATCTCCGAGCAGATCAGCCTGGCCTCCAAGGAGGCGAGCGGCACCTCCAACATGAAGTTCATGCTCAACGGCGCCCTAACCCTGTGCACGCTCGACGGTGCCAACGTGGAGATTGCCGAGCTCGTGGGCGACGAGAACATCTATACCTTTGGCGCCTCTTCCAAACAGGTCGAGCAGCTCTATGCCAACGGCACCTATGACGCCGGTGTGCTCTACCGCAAGCCCGGCATTAAACTGCTGGTGGACTTCATCACCAACCCGGCCTTTATGGCGACCGGCAATGCCGAGCGCCTGCAGCGCCTGCACGACGACATTAAGGGCAAGGACTGGTTTATGGCCCTGCTCGACATTGAGGAGTATATCCAGACCAAGGAGCGCGTGCTGGCCGACTATGAGGACCAGGACGCCTGGATGCGCAAGGCGCTCATCAATATCGCCAACGCCGGCACCTTCTCGTCCGACCGCACCATCTCCCAGTACAACGACGAGATTTGGCACCTGAGCTAATTTCGCTTCCCTTACCCATCCTCCTGAGAAACGGAGTCGTGGCAACACGGCTCCGTTTTTTGTGCCCGCACGTTACCCTGTGACCCGACTCGACCAAACAATCTCAATCTATAACAACTACTCAATCAAAACGGCCCTACCCGTTACAGATCGAGACAAACGACCGGCCAGACAACCCCAACACAAAGAAAGGCTCCCCTCTCGCCCAGTGGACGGGAGGGGAGCCTTATATGTGACCGCGGCAAAAGGATGGCAATACCGCAGTCGCCCAAAGGGAGGGCCTGGATGCACCGGGCCTAGATAAGGTTCTTGCCAGAGACCTTATCGAAGAGGTGGGTCGCGTTCTTCTCGAACTTGAACCAGATGGTGTCGCCAGCCTTGAGCGCGCCCTTGGCCTCGAGGTCGACGACGGGGATAATCAGAACAAACTGGCCGTCGGGAGCGGTCACGTGGACATGCTCGGTCGAGCCCATGAGCTCGGTCACCTCGACGGTACCCTGGAGCGCGCCCTCCTCGCCCTTGTCAGCAAGCAGGATCTGCTCGGGACGCACGCCGGCCGTAATCTCCTTCACGTCGCCGCCGTCCCAGTTGAGGGCAAGTTGAGCGCAAGTCTCGGGGGCGAGTGCCACGTTCATATCCTCGGTCTTGACGGTAAAGCCGTTGCCCGAGCGCACCAGCTGGGCATCGAAGAAGTTCATCTGCGGCACGCCGATGAAGCCGGCGACGAAGATGTTCGCGGGATGGTTGAAGACCTCCTGCGGCGTGGCGATCTGCTGGACGACGCCGTCCTTCATGACCACGATACGGTCGCCAAGGGTCATGGCCTCGGTCTGGTCGTGAGTAACATAAATGAACGTGCCCTTGATCTCGTGGCGCAGCTTAATGAGCTCGGCACGCATCTGGTTACGAAGCTTGGCGTCCAGGTTGGACAGCGGCTCGTCCATCAGGAAGACCTTGGGGTCACGCACGATGGCGCGGCCGATAGCGACACGCTGGCGCTGGCCGCCGGAGAGTGCCTTGGGCTTACGGTCGAGGTACTCGGTAATGCCCAGAATCTCGGCAGCAGAGCGAACCTTGCGATCGATCTCGTCCTTGGGAACCTTCTTGAGCTCGAGCGTAAATGCCATGTTCTCGTACACCGTCATATTGGGGTACAGAGCGTAGCTCTGGAACACCATGGCGATGTCGCGGTCCTTGGGCGCCACGTCGTTGACACGCTTGCCGTCGATGAGCACATCGCCCGAGGTAATGTCCTCCAGGCCGGCGACCATGCGCATCGTCGTGGACTTACCGCAGCCAGAGGGGCCAACGAGGACGACGAACTCCTGGTCGTGAACGGTGAGGTTGAAGTCCTCTACAGCGAGCACACCGTCCTCGGTAACCTTGAGGTTGTGCTTCTTCTCCTCGGTCTTCTTCTTTTTGCCAAAGAAGCCCTTCTTTTTTGACTCGTTGTTGGGATACACCTTCTGAACATGTTTGAGAACGATCTCGGCCATGTCTCTACCTTTCGATATGCGGCGCCGCGCTGAGGGGCGCCGCAGAAACTTGCAAAACAGTTACGGCATCAGCCCTTGACGGCACCTGCCACCACGCCGTCGATGATGTACTTCTGACAGAGGATGTACATGATAACGATGGGGATAACGACCATCATGATGCAGGCCATCATGGGGCCGAGCTCGACGTGGCCGTAGCCGCCGCGGAAGTACTGGATCAAGATAGGAATGGTCTTGTACTTGGTGGAGTCGAGCGTAAGGTAGGGCAGCAGATAGTCGTTCCAGACCCACATGGTCTCGAGGATGCCGACCGAAAGATAGGTGGGCTTCATGATGGGAAGGACGATCTTAAAGAACACCTGGACCGGGTTGCAGCCATCAATCATGGCCGCCTCCTCGATCTCGAGCGGGATGTTCTTTACAAAACCGGCGAACATAAAGACCGCCAGGCCCGCGCCAAAGCCGAGGTAGATAAAGCAGATGTTGAACGGCGTGTTGAAGCCGATGCGGTCCGCCAAATTGGACAGCGTGAACATGAGCATCTGGAACGGCACGACCATCGAGAACACGAACAGGTAATAGAAGAAGTTCGAGATCTTGTTGTTGACACGAACCACGTACCAAGCGCACATGGAGCAGCACACCAAGATCAGCACGACCGACGTGACCGTGATGATGAGCGAGTACATAAATGCCGAGGCAAAGCCCTGCTCGTTAAGGGCGTGCATGTAGTTTGCGAGGCCGTTGAACGTCTCGGGCGTGAGCAGATCGAATGCCGTGGTGGTGCTGATTGCGGTCGCTTTCTTAAAAGAATTAAGCGCAATCATGAACACGGGGTAGATCCACGCGAGCGACAGGATCGTAAAGAAAATCGAGAGCGCGCGGTTGATAACCTTATCGCGTTTCATTACTGCTGCACCTCCTTGGACCTCGTGGCCTTAAGCTGGATCATGGAGATGGCCACGACCAGGATGCAGAAGATAACCGCCTTGGCCTGACCAATGCCCTGCCATGCGATACCGGCACGCGAATAGAACGTGTTGTAGATGTTCAGGGCGAGCATCTCGGTGGAGTGCGCGGGGGCGCCGCCGGTAAGGGCGAGGTTCTGGTCGAACAGCTTAAAGCCGTTGGTGATGGACAGGAACAGGCAGATGGTGATGGTCGGCATCAGGTTAGGGATCTTAACCTTCCAAAACGTCTGCCATGCCGTAGCGCCGTCGACCTTGGCGGCCTCGATGTAATCGGACGGAATGGACTGCAGACCAGCGATGTAGATGATCATCATGTAGCCGACCTGCTGCCACAGGGTCAGGATGATAAGGCCCCAGAAGCCAGCAGCAGAGTTAAGAGCGATGAGCTGGGCGCCCACGTTGGAGAGCAGGCAGTTGATCAGAATCTGCCAAATGTAGCCCAGCACGATGCCGCCGATCAGGTTAGGCATAAAGAAGATCGTACGGAAGATGTTGGTGCCTTTGAGCGCCTTGCGGGTGAGCGCCTGCGCAATGGCCAGGGCGATCACGTTGATGAGCACCGTCGACAGGAAGGCAAACGCCACGGTAAAGAAGAACGACGTGGCAAACTGCGGATCGGACAGTGCGCGCACGTAGTTCTCGATACCGACAAAGTGCGTATTGTTGATGGTAATAAACTGGCAGAACGAGAGATAGAAGCCCTGGATAAAGGGAATCACGAACCCGATCATAAACGCCAGGCACGTGGGCAGCATAAAGAGCGGCCACCAGCGCTTGAGTGCTTTGC
The DNA here is from genome assembly GCF_028206795.1 of Collinsella aerofaciens. Taxonomy (GTDB): domain Bacteria; phylum Actinomycetota; class Coriobacteriia; order Coriobacteriales; family Coriobacteriaceae; genus Collinsella; species Collinsella aerofaciens_AX. The sequence goes on from NZ_JAQLFJ010000016.1 coordinate 15,163, forward strand.
CCATAGAAGGGTCCTTTCAATATGCAGGGGGCGGGCAAACCAACGTCTGCCCGCCCCCTGTCGCTAATCAGATAGCTTGGGCAGCAACTACTTACTCGGAAGCAGCCTTCTCGGTCTTCCAGCCATCGACGAAGGCGTTCTTGACGCCGTCCCACTTGCTGTTGTCGGCAGCATAGGCAATCAGAGCCTGCTTGAGGTTCTTCTTCCACTCCTCAGAGGGGATGTAGACGAAGTCCCAAGCGACGGTCTTCTTGCCGTCCTTGGCCATGGCAACGGCCTGCTGCGAGAAGACGTTGGTGGTTTCCTTGGCGCTCTTGAACGGGGCGGTCAGACCCATCTTGTCAGCGATGATGCTGGTGGCGGTGTCAGAAGTGACGCACCAATACATGAAGTCCTCGGTGGCCTTCTGGGCATCCTCGGAAGCCTGGGAGCTGACGCACCAGTAGTTCTCGCCGCCGGAGCACAGGCCCTGGTTCTCTTCGCCGTCGACACCGATGTAGATGGGCATCATGCCAATCTGATCGTCGGTCATGCCGGCCTTGGTGAGGTCAGCGTAAGCCCAGGAGCCGTTCTGATAGAAGACGGCCTTGCCGGTTGCGAACTCGTTGGTGGCGTCGTCGCCAGTCTTGGAAGCAAGCTGCGAAGGATCGCAGGTGGAGTCGGTGATATACAGGTCGAAAATCTGCTTGAAGTTGTCGAGATACTCGCCCTTGATCTCGTCGTCCTCCTGGTTGTGCTCCTTCTCGAACTCGTAGTAGAGCGGGAGGTTGGCGAGGTGGGTGGTGTAGCGCCAGCTGGAGGAGTCATCCATGCCAGCAGAAGTGAAGGCACCCTCAATGCCGAGCTCGTCCTTGCGGGCCTGGATGTCGTCGGCACAAGCCTTCAGCTTGTCGAAGGAGTTGATGTCCTCGGCCTTGTAGCCAGCCTTCTCGAGCAGCTGCTTGTTGTAGATGATGCCGTAGCTCTCCTGGACCCAGTCGATACCCAGATCCTTGCCATCGGACTGCAGAGCCAGGGAGTCGTCAATGAGCTCACCGCGGAGCTTGGTATCGGACAGGTCGGCGCAGTAATCCTTCCAGTTCTTAAGACCGGTGGGGCCGTTGACCTGGAACAGGGTCGGAGCGGAGCTCTTGGACATCTCGGACTTGAGCTTCTCCTCGTAAGTGTTGGAGGCGGCGGTCACGATCTTGACCTCGACGCCCTTCTCCTTCTTATAGGCCTTGGCGATCTCCTTCCACTCCTTGTCGACCTCGGGCTTGAATTGGAGGAAGTAGACCTCGGCAGCGTCACCAGAAGCAGAGGAGCCGGAGCCGGCAGAACCACCGCAGCCCACGAGACCCAGACCAAGCACCGCAGCCGCGGAACCAGCAAAGCCCAAGAACTGCCTTCTGCTCATTTCGTTCTTCATTACAATCCACCCTTTCACACCGTGGCGGCACCCTTTGCCGCCGCCTTCGGAGATTGGCTCGGGGACTTTGCCCCTTTTGCTGATTTGTACAATACGCTATTTGGCTAGTTGTTTGAACAAGTATTACTAGAGCGGTAGAAAAACATCGGTGAACGGTAATTTCAACTTGATACTTGACAAGTTTTGTATAAACAATTATTTGTTATCGAATATAGAGAAAACGCCCGGTCAAGCCGATGCATCGTCGGTTTGACCGGGCGTTTTCGCTTTGAGGGCATGAGTCTCGTCAGGCTGCGAGCTAGCCGGCTATCGCTTGGAGTTGACGCGGTAGTGGAAGATCTCGGGGTGCGTACGGGCGTGCGTGACCTCGAACAAGATGCCGTCCGAGGTGTACGATTGGCTCTCCATAACGGCGACGCAGTTGTACTTACCAAGGTCCAAGTAGCTGCAGTCCTCATCGTTGGCGAGCTCGACACTCACCGTACGACGACTCGCCATCACTTTGACGCCGCGCTTGTGCTCCAGATAGTCGTAAATTGACCTTGCGGCGATCTCGGGTGTCAGGCCTTTGGCGATCGACTCCAGAAAATAGCCGTGGTCCACCTGGCGCGCGCTGCCGTTGAGGCTACGGACGCGCACCACGCGAATCAACTTCTCGCCCACCTTAAAGCCCAGGCGACGAGAGAGTTGCTCGGTGCAGACCAGATGTTCAAAAGACTTAACGTCCGTCGATGCAACGGCATTGTTGCGCTTTGCAAACTCGCCAAACGACTCAACCTCTTCGAGTGCGCCCAACATGTCGGTTTCGCCCTTAAGCCAAATAACGCGCACGCCCTTGCCGTGTATGGGCTGCACAAACATCCCGTCGGCCAGCATGCTCAAAGCGCGGCGGACGGTATTGCGCGTGCAGCCAAATTCCGCGGTCAGCTCGGCTTCGGTTGGCAGCATCTCCTGAAACGCATAGGTCCCATTAATGATGCGCGAGCGTATTTCTCGGTAGATTCCTTCGTATATCGCTTTTGGCATTGTTTCACCTCTACATTATTCATTTCCGGCTAGGCACGATAGCATTTCTTAAAGTTGTTTAAACCGAATATCGGTAAAGCGACAGGATTTAACCGTTGACGGTTTTTGTCATGCCCAAATCGGTTTCGCTCAAAACTGCCGGTACGACAATCGTCTGGTCCTCTACAATGAATCCATTGTTTAAACGTTTCCCCACGCGCAACGCGCCTCGATATTCGGAAGGCAGAACATGCTGCAAAAAATCCAACGCTTTGGCGGGGCAATGTTCGCGCCCGCCATGCTGTTTTCTATATCAGGCCTCATGGTCGGCGTCTCCGCTCTCGCAACGACTGCGGACATCGTCGGCGATCTCGCCGTATACGGAACCCCTTGGTACGTTTTCTGGGCTATCATCCAGCGCGGCTCGTGGACGGTCTTTAAACGCCTCCCGCTCCTTTTTGCCGTAGCGCTGCCCATCGGTCTTGCCCAAAAACAACCGGCTCGTTGCTGCCTCGAGGCTCTCGTCGCCTATTTTGCCTACTGCTTCTTTTTGAGCGAGATCATTAAGCTGAGCGGAGACAACCTTGGACTTGAGTACCCGTCATCTTTGACCTCCGCCAGCGGTATCACCGTCATCGACGGCATCAAGACGCTCGACACCGGCATTATCGGCCCGCTGGCGGTATCGGCAACCGTCGTTGCCATCCATGACCGCTTCTACGATGCCAAGGTTCCCGATTGGCTCGGCACCTTCTCGGGTTCCTCGCTGGTCTACCTCATCAGCTTTTTTGCCGTGTTTGCCCTTGCTGCTATCTCGGCCGCCATCGTGCCCTACGTATACGATGTAACCGATACGCTGCGTCACGCGCTTGCAGGCGTCGGTCCCTTTGGCGTGGGCATCTTTGTCTTTTTAGAACGAGCACTCGAGCCCTTTGGCCTGCACCACCTGCTCTACATGCCGATCTACTACGACAACCTGGTCATTAACGACGGCATCTACGCCACGTGGAGCAGTTTGCTCCCCATCCTCTCCCATAGCACGCGCCCCCTTAATGAGCTTGCGCCGTGGGCCGGTTTTACCGCCACCGGCTGGGTCAAGCTCTTTGGCCTTCCTGCCATCGCAGCTGCGTTCTACTCCACCGCAAAACCCGAGCGCCGCGCCGGCCTCAGGGTCATCCTTGTTCCCACCATCATCGCCTCGGTGGTTTGCGGCGTTACCGAGCCACTCGAGTTTCTCTTTATGTTCACCCACCCCGGGCTCTTTTTGCTCTACGCCGTCTTATCGTCTTGCCTTGCCACAACCATGAATCTCTTTGGCATCGTCGGCATCTTCTCGGGCGGCCTGATGGAGATGGCAGCCTTCAACTTTATTCCGCTCATGCGCACGCATGCCGGTGCCTATCTTTTGGCGCTCGGTATCGGCCTTGCCTTTAGCCTCATCTTTTTTGTTAGTTTTCGAGCACTCATCTTGGTCTATGACCTTAAGACACCGGGCCGCGAGGATCATGTTGCCAATCGCGCGGCAATCGATTGTTTAACGGGAAGCGACTTTGCCAAAGAGCAATCCCCCAATGACGAGGTCGATAGTCGATCCGATCAAGATCACGTCCTCGCTGAGCGGGTAATTCAGCTTTTAGGTGGCGTTGGCAATATCGTGGGCGCAACCAACTGCGCCACGCGCCTGCGCGTCGAGGTCGCAGACCCTTCCATCGTTGCAGATAACGCGTCGTTTGTCGCGGTGGGCGCCAAGGGCCTCATCATTACGGGCAAGACCGCCCAGGTGGTCATCGGCATCTCCGTTCCCCGCGTTAAAGAGCATTTTGACCAGATCATGGGCCTCGAGCCGGAATTTGTGCCCACCACCTCGGCCTCCCCTGCCGCCAGCGCAGCCCATAAGCGCGGCGCTATTTGCTTCTTCGATATCGACGGAACGCTCGCCTGGCAAGACCCCAGGCTCGCCCAAGACCTTCCCGAAGACGAGCGGGACCTCTCCCCCTATCCCAACGAGGCGGTTTCGCAGGCAATCCGCGAGTTTGTCGCCAACGGCAACATGGCCTTTATCTGCACGGGACGCACCCTGAGCTGCATCCACCCCAAACTTCTTGAGCTGCCTTGGACCGGCATCGTCTGTCTTGCGGGCGGTTACGCCGAGATCAACGGACACGCAATTCGCGATCTGTCGATGACGCCCAGTATGCTGCAGCGTCTTGCCCCCTACCTTGAGCAATCGGGCGAGGTCATCCGCTTTGAGGGCCTCAACGGCGTCGTGCGCATGAGTGCCGATGCGCCCGATGCTCCCGGATACGCGCGCACCCTGGGCGACGCAGTCACGCAGCTGCAACATTACAGTGTCTACAAGATCTTGATGTCTACATCGCTCGCCAACCACATCGCTCAAGATAAGGCACTTGAGCCGCTGCTGTGCTTTAATGAGCTCGAACTCGAGGTAACCGAAATCTCGCCCCGCGAATGCACGAAGCGCGGGGGCATCCAGTCTGTACTCGACGCCCTCGACCCCCACCACGGAACCGTATACGGCATTGGCGACGCCAGCAATGACGTCTCACTGATGAACGCCGTCGATGTCGGCATTGCGATGGGCAACGCACCGGACTATCTCAAGGATAAGGCCGATTACGTGACCGACACCGTCGATCATGACGGTGTCGTTGCGGCGCTCGAGCATTTTAGGCTGATTTAGGCGCGCTCCATCAAACGCACGCCTGTTGTCCTAAATCGCCAAAACTGCCGCGCCAAACGCCCTGATGTGGCAATATGTTGTCTGCATATTGCACCAATGCAACCTCAGAAAGAATGCGAGAACCCGTGTCCAGTCCGTTTACCAGCTTTTTAGCCCAGCACTTTGACCAGATTAACGACTATCTGGCCACGTTCTTTGACGGACAGGCGACCTCTGCCGATATCGAGCGCTACCTGTACGCGCCGCTCTCGGCTTTTACGGCCAACGCCGGCAAGCGCCACCGCCCGCTTATCTGCATGCTCGCCGCAACCGCAGTGGGCGGTAGCTTTGAGAGCGCCCGCAGCGCCGCGGCAGCTATCGAGCATTTCCAGTCGGGCGCGCTGATCCACGACGACATCGCCGACAACGGACAGCTTCGTCGAGGCAAACCCTGCATGCACCTTACCGAGGGCACGGGCCTTGCCATCAATTGTGGCGACCTGGCGCTCACCATGGTCACCAAGACGGTTCTCGACGACCCCACGCTGGAGTCCGACGTGAAGCTGCGTGTGCTCCACGAGCTTACCGAGATGATCGTCCGCACCATCGAGGGTCAAGCGCTCGACCTGGGTTGGGTCCGTGACGGGCGCTTTGATATCTCGGTTGATGACTACCTGGACATGGCGACGCACAAGACCGCGTTTTACAGCGGAGCCACGCCGCTTGCCGCCGGAGCCATTATCGGCGGCGGCAGCGATGAGCAAATCGAAGCGCTGCGCGCCTTTGGCCTGCACACGGGCCTTGCCTTTCAGATTCAGGACGACCTGCTCAACCTTGTCGGCACTAAGGAAGCCGCCAACAAGGACTTCCGCACCGACATCACCGAGGGCAAGCGCACGCTTGTCGCCGTACACGCCCTCTCTGATGAGCGCCACCACGACGAGGTCGAGGCGATTCTTTCCTCGGGCACCGATGATCCCGCGCAGCTCGCACGCGCCGTGGAGATCTTCCAGGAGACCGGCTCCATCGATTACGCCCACACTTACGCGCTCGACCTGACCGCTAAGGCCAAAGCGGCCATCGAGAACGTTGAGCTTGATCCGCACGCACGCGAGCTGTTCCTCTCCATGGCAGATTTCTTTGTGGAGCGCCTTAACTAACGGGGGTTATAAAACCTGTCAGCAGCGTATTTAGGCACAACTTGCTACACTGTTAAGTGAATGTTTATGCATCCCTTTGCGTTGTCTATCCGACAGACGCTCAAATAGTACGAATGGTACGCCGAAAGGGGTTCGTTCATGGAACCTATTACAACGGGCATGCAAGGAGCAGCCGTCGAAGACGTGCAGTCTCGTCTCCTGCAGCTCGGCTACACGATTGATGCCGCCGAAGTCACCGACAAGTACTTTGGAGCCACCACTGAGCAGGCCGTCAGCACCTTCAGGCTCGACAGCGGCCTTGCTGCCGGTCATGCCGTCGATATCCCCTGCTGGAGCGCCCTTGTAGACGCTTCGTATAAGCTGGGCGACCGCACTCTCTATCTGCGCATGCCCAATTTCCATGGCGCCGATGTGCAGGCCCTGCAGCGCGCTCTCAACGTTTTGGGCTTTGCCTGTGGCGAAGACGACGGCTACTTTGGTCCGCATACCGAGGCCGCCCTGCAGCAGTTCCAGGAAAATGTCGGCCTGTTTGCCGACGGCATGGCCTTCCAGGACACCTACGCCTACATCAACCGCCTGCACCATGTGTGGGAGGGCAAGCCCTCGGTCACCGAAGCCGAGTCCCGTATCGGTTTTGCTCGCGCCGCCAACGTGCTCGAGCGCTTCCAGATTGCCGTTATCGGCGAGGACCCCATCGCACGCAGCGTTGCGTCGCGCATGTGGAATATCGCCACGGCAACGACCGACAACAGCGGCATGATGCTCTGCGACTCCGAGGTCCCAACCGACGTTGACCTGGTGCTCGAGATCGCAAGCGATGAGCTGCCCGCAGATGCAGCGCCGCGCGCCACGATCGCCCTCGCCGAGTGCCACAACCTGGCCCAGCGCATCCGCACTGCCAATGTCGCCGCGCAGCAGAAGCCGGCTCGCATTCGCATTGAGCTCACGGGCATGACGCGCTACAACGGCACCTTCACGGCCAGCGACGCGCAGACACTCGCCGTACGCCTGCTCGATGGCGTTTGCGATGCCCTCGCAGATTAGGTAAACTAAACGAGTTGCTTTTGGGCAACACCACACATTGGGACGTAGTTCAACGGTAGAACTCCGGTTTTTGGTGCCGGCTGTTGGGGGTTCGAATCCCTCCGTCCCAGCCATTAAAACTGAGCGCCCTAAGCCCATAACGGCCCAGGGCGCTTTCTTGTGGGCAAGCGGAGGAATTCGAACCCACAAGGGTGCGGAGCTGAGGAAACGCGAAGCGTTTTCCAGCGCAGCACGCAAGGAGCGAAGCGACGCAGCGGGGCGCGGCCGCCGACCAGGCGGACGCGGAATCCCTCCGTCCCACACCAGCCAAGAGCCCCTCACGTCAAGCAAATCGAGCCAACGCCGCCAAGCGGAGGAATCCGAACCCGCAAGGATGCGGAGCGACGCAGCGGGGCGCGGCCGCCGCAGGCAGACGCGGTGCCGGCACTTGGGGACGCTCCTAAGTGCCGGCATTATAGGAACGTCCCCAAGTGCCGGCTCGGGACTATTTTCGAGGACCCTCCGAAGGACTGTGGCCAAAAAACGGCAAATATGAGTACTGTTACCGTTGTAGCTACATTATTTTCGTTAATAAAAGAAGATCTTAATGAGATTTATTCGCATCAAGGTCTTCCTTTAATGAACACTTGAGGAGATACGGCAGCTTATCTGCTCGATCGACACGTCAAATCACCTTAAATGTGGTCAAAATTACTGCTACTAAAAGAGTATCAGTACTCATATTTGATGTTTTTTGGCCACGGCTCTTTATAGACACCCTGCACAGCGACGGTGGTAGATTTCGGAACGTGTCCGTCAGCCCCGTTCCGAAAAGCGAGCCGCATGCAACGGCCAAGCCACGACAGGCCCCGGGAGAGCGGGGACACCGGCTTAGGTTTATCGCGAGTTCCGCACGAACAGGAGGCCACTTAATGTGGCCTCCGTCGTGAGCAGGACTGTAGAGCAGGAAACCTAAGCCGGTGTCCCCGCTCTCCCGGGGCCGGCGGAATTTAGTTGTTAAGCATGCGGTCGAAGCTTCCCGAGTCGCCATCCCGATAGTCGGCGGTCATCAGAATCTCCTGCGGAATGCGCCCGCCCTCGCGCAGCACATTGCGGAACTGCACGCGCGTGACCATGGGCAGATCCTTGATCGTCGCCGCCAAGTTCTGCGGCACGCCCTGGTTGGCAGCCGCGGGCTCGCACTCGCCGCCGGCCTTCACGCGACGCTTATGCTCGGCGAGCATGGCGCGGTACATGCCGGCATGCAGGCGAATCTCAACCACATTGGCATTGCGAGCCTGCTCGACGATGCGCGCGCCCTCGCGGTCGATATCGCCCACGTAGTAGACGTAGTTAAAGCGATAGCCGATCTCAGCCAGATAATCGTCCAGGGCATGCGAGACGCTCGCCTTGCATCCGCCGCCAAAAATCACGCCGCCCACCTTGATGCCAAAGAGCTTGGCGTGCTTGCGGCCACGCAGCAGCCTGACGATCTCGTCGTAGGTGTCCAGGTTCTCGACCATAATGAACGGCTTATCGGCGCCCAGCGTAAAGAAACCCGTAAAGTGCACGGGGCGGTTGGGGGCGACCTTGATCGCCTGCATGCTGATGCCCTTTTCGGTCATGCGCCTTATCAGGCGCTCACCGTGCTTGCCGTCAAAAGCCTTCTCGTCGTTAAAAATCTGGTAGGCACGCTGGCGGCGCGAGGCAACCGGCGTATCGGCACCTCGGTTTTGCTCGATCCAAGCCTGGATGATTGCGATTTCCTCGGCAATCTTGCGGTTGGACATCTCGTTGTGCTGAGTGCGCTGCGGCGCCTTTTTGCCGTCCTTGCCCTCGGCCTTAACAATTTGAGTCTGCTGCTCCTTGATCTTAGAGAGCGCCGTAGGCGTAGGGACAACTTTGAGCAGCTGCCTGCCCAAAACGCGGGCAAGGGCAAACGCCGATACCTCGCCGTGGACGGCCGACTCGGGCTGCTGGGTAGCACTATCAGCCGCGGCAGGCTCAGCCTGTGCATGAGGCTTACGCTTGGAATCTGCCCGGGTATTACATTTCTGCTTGGGCGCAGACGAGCGCTTTTGCGGACGATCGGACTTGGCCTCCTTCGCCGGCTGGCGCTTGACCTGATCCACCGGAGTCTCGGCCTTCTCATCTCCGTTTTGTGTCGCTGCCTTCTCGGCCGCGGCCTCGGCATTTGAGCCACGACCGCCGCGGTGACGACGACGACGGGGCTTGCCTGAGGTGCTCTCCCCCGCCTGCTTATCAGCGGTCTGTTGAGCTTTGACCTCAGCGTCAGCCGCAGGCTGCGACTCGGAAGGTTGCTGCTCGCGAGTCGCCGGCTCAACGGTTTTCTCGGTTTGTTCGGCCTTCTCGGCCTGAGCGGTCGAAGCCGGCTCGCCCTTCTCCTGACGCCTTACGGGATACGCGCGCCTCGCAAAACCACGCCCGGGACGGCATGAACCCGGAGCCTTCTTGGCAGACTCCTCAACATCGTCTGCAGCCTCGGAAGGCTCTTCAACCTCATGCGCGACATCCTGCTGCGCAGCCTTAAAGTGGGCACCACGGCGACGCTGGGGCTCCTGGGCCTCCACGGGCTTTTGCTCCTTCGCGGGCCTCTGCGACTCGGCAGCAACCTCGTTCTCAACAGCCTCGGCATCCGTCTCACCCTTTTGAGCAACGGCACGACGGAAGCGCTCCTGCTGGGCGCGGCGCTGCGCATCGCGCTTGCCACCCCCGCCAAAACCGCCGCGTCCCGCCTTGGCCGTAAAGGCACGCACGACGTTCTCATCGAGCAACTCATCGGTATCGACATGCTCACGCGGAGCAGCTTCTTCCACAGCAGGCACGTCAGCGGAATCCTCGACGACAAAATCTTCGACGGACTCGGCAGGCTGCTCCTGGGCATCGCGGATCTCGACATTGATGGTATAGAACGCCGGGCGCCCGTTAATGCCGCTGCCCTCGATCTTGGTCACGATATTTGCCGCGATAAGCTCATCGCGCATCGCCTTGGTGTCGCATTCCTTATCGACGGAGCGGAAAATCTGCGCCAGCGCGCTCGACTTAATCTTGAGCGCCTTGCGGCAGAGCAGGTCGTAGGCAACCAGCTTGGCGCGCTCGGCAGAAAGCGATGTCTGGCTGCTCAGACGCTCAGCCAGAGCATCGACATTGTTTTGATTATCGGAATATACCGTCTTGGCCACGGGGCCCCTTTCATATGCACACATATACGTCCATATGGTACAACGCACGAGCCTATCCACGCAAAACATCTGCGAGAACGCCCTTGCACCACCTGTTCTCACAAGAAAAAAGACCGGGTCCGCTTGATTGCGGACCCAGTCTTTCCGAGTCAAATAGATGGGAGATTCAACCCGTCCGACCGACTAGGCCTTGGCGGCCTCGGCGTCGGCAGGAGCTTCAGCGGCAGCGGCGCGACCGTACTCGGCCTTGCCCATCTCGGACCACTCGGGCTCCTCGTCGGGCATGGAGCCGGCCTCCTTGCCGAAGAACTCCTTGAGACAGTTGACGGCAACGATGAGGCCCAGGACCATCAGCAGGACGGCGAAAACGAGCTGCAGGCCCTTGGTGGCGGCGACGGAGACGGCGGCCGTGGTGGCGGTAGCCGGGATGGTGCCGAAGAAGCCGTAAGCCTGGACAGCGGTCATGCAGCCCATGGCGCTCTGGACCAGCGAGGTGAAGGTGCAGCAGAGCAGGAAGGCGACGGGCACGTAGAGCATCCAGCCCTTGCGGCCGGTGCACTTGCAGAACACGGCGAGGGTAATCATGGTCATACCGCCGAGCAGCTGGTTGGAAGCACCAAAGAGCGGCCAGATGTTGGCATAGCCGCCAAAGGCGAGGGCGAGACCGGGAAGCAGGGTGACGACCGTAGCGAACCAGGGGTTGCCGAGAACCTTCATGTAGCCGGCCTTGGACTCGATGGCCAGGGCGTCGTTGGTCTGGGCAAAGAACTCGGAGAACGAGGTGCGGGCGATGCGGGCGACGGCGTCGAGCGAGGTCAGGGCCAGAGCGGAAACGTTCATGGTCATGAAGACGGTAGCGAACGTACCGTCAACACCGAAGGCCTGCATACCGCGGGAGATACCAGCGGCGAAGATCTGGAACGGGGTGGAAGCGACGCCGGCGTTGAGGGCGCCGGTACCGGCGGTGTTCATGTCGGAGAACATGATGCCGGCGACGATGATGGCAAGGATGCCGACGAAGGACTCGACGATCATGGCGCCATAACCGACCTTGACGGCGTCCTGCTCCTTCTCGACCTGCTTGGAGGAGGTACCAGAAGAAACGAGGCTGTGGAAGCCGGAGAGGGCACCGCAGGCAACGGAAACAAACAGGACCGGGAACATCATGCCAGAAGCGCTGGAGAAGCCGGTAAAGGCCGGAGCGGTGATGGTGGCCTGGCCGTTAACACCCAGGACGACGATACCGAGGACAGCGCAAACGATCATGACGATCATCATGATGGAAGTGAGGTAGTCACGCGGGGTCTTGAGCATCTGGATGGGCATAGCGCCAGCGAAGACCAGGTAGACCATGACGACGGCGAACCACTGGAACTTATCCAGGTAGACCGGGAACTGCATACCGACGGCAAACATGAGAACCATGAGGACCACGCCGGTGACGAACTCGGTAGCACCGGTGAGGTTGAACTTCTTCTGGGCCCAACCAAAGGCGATAGCGACGAAGGTGAACAGGATGGAGATGGTACCAGCGCAGCCGGCGGCATAGGACTTGGTGAAGTCGATGGCACCGGTAGCAGCACCAGAAGCGTCAACGGCCGGGGTGAACATGAACGTCTTGCAGACCATGTCGGTGAAGGCGGCGATGACGATGATGCAGAACAGCCAGCAGAACAGCAGGAACAGGCGACGGCCGGTCTTGCCGATGTACTTCTCGATGAGCTGAGCCAGGGACTTGCCGTTGTTCTTCATCGAAGCATACAGAGCACCAAAGTCGTGGACGGCGCCAAAGAAGATGCCGCCGACGAGGACCCAGAGCACGACGGGCAGCCAGCCAAAGGCCATGGCGACGATCGTACCCGTGACAGGGCCAGCACCGCAGATCGAGCTGAACTGGTGCGAGAACGCGGTAAAGGCGGAGACGGGTGAGAAGCTCTTGCCGTCCTTCATGCGCTTGGCCGGCGTGAGGGCCTCTTTGTCAACGCCCCACTTGTTGGCCAGCCAGCGGCCGTAGCCCAGATAGCCGCAGGCGAGCACCGCCGCGGCCACAACCATGAGCAAAACTCCGTTCATTACATTTCCTCCTCTAAAAAGAACTTCCTAGACATAAAAAATGAGGGCCGTCGGTTGCGCTCGACGGCCCTCATCTTCATCAGCCGCCCGTTATCGTACGGGCTAGCTGTATGTGCTAACCCGCATCAGATAATTACTACGCTGATAATGTTTAGCTGATGCGTGAACATGTCTAAGAAATCCTCTTCAATCATGATGCGAACGATCCGTGCGTGTTCACATCCCCCAGTGGATGAAAAGCAGTATGAAACTTTAGTTACCTAAAGTCAACGCAAATTTGTAATGAATTTTCAACTTTTTTTGAAATTCTCGGTATAAAACGCCACTGACCTCGGACTTTACCCAACAAAAGTTTTTGCATGAGAGATGCCCCTCGGGAGCCGCGGGAGCTCCCATCCCAAATGCGGAGCAAAGCTCCGCACACCATCTTTTTCTTTCAGCTAAAGAACGCCGGAAATTCGACGCTGGCTTGTTAACCTTGCTGGACGTTGTCGACGCCAAACCAGCCCAGAAGCTATATCGATACAGAAAGGTCCCCGGACGGAGGGGCCGGATATAAGGTTTATCGCGAGTTCCGCACGCAAAGAAGGCCACTTAATGTGGCCTTCTTCTTGCGCAGGACTGTAGAGCAGGAAACCTTATATCCGGCCCCTCCGGTCGGGGACCGCACCCATACGACTACAGCGTCATGTTTGGATCGGCGTCGACGTCGAACGGCGAGATTTCACCTCGGTCGAATTTACGGCGGGCGACCTCCGCGATCATGGCAGCGTTATCGGTGCACGCCGAAAGCGGCGGTACCGTCACGCGGATCCCCTGACGCCCAAGCTTCTTGATCATCATCTCGCGCAGATGCGGATTAGCCGAGACGCCGCCGCCGATGCAGTATTCCTTGCATCCGGTGGCATGCAGGGCGTTTTTGGCCTTCTTGTACTGAACGTCAAAGACGGCTGCCTCAAACGAAGCCGCCAGATCGGGCAGGTGAATCGTGCGCCCGGCCTTGGTCTCCTGCTCGATGTAGAGCGTCACGGCCGTTTTAAGACCCGAAAGCGAGAAACGATAGTCTCCCCTGCTGTTAAGCGCGCGAGGAAAATCGATCGCCTTGGGGTTGCCCGTCTCGGCCAGCTTGGAGATGATGGGGCCACCGGGATAGCCCAGACCCAACGCCTTGGCTACCTTGTCGAAGGCCTCGCCCACAGCATCGTCGAGTGTCTCACCAAGTACCTCGTAGTCGCCCCATGCCTTCACGTGCACGAGCATGGTATGACCGCCCGAGACGAGCGTGAAGATAAACGGCGGCCTGAGATCGGGCTGCGCCAGCAGATTGGCGAACAGATGGCCCTCCAGATGGTTGACGCACACGAGCGGTTTACCGGCGGCATAGGCAAAGCCCTTGGCGAAGGCGACGCCCACTACCAGAGCACCCACCAGGCCCGGACCCTGTGTCACGCCAACAGCGGCGAGTTCGCTCGGCGCGATGGCTCCACCCTCAAGACCAAGCGATGCTGCGGCATCCTCGAGCGCCGCATCCACGACACTCACAATCACCTCAACGTGTTTGCGCGAGGCGATCTCGGGCACCACGCCGCCAAAGCGGGCATGAAAATCAATCTGTGTCGACACCTGGTTGGCCAGCATATTGCCATCCGCATCGATAATCGCCACGGCCGTCTCGTCGCAGGAACTCTCGATAGCGAGCACTAGGCGGCGGCGCTCAATTTCGGCACGCTCCCCCTCGGAGCGCCCAGGCGCAGGCAGCGGCCATACGCGCTGCTCTGCCGCCGTCGGCTCGGGCGAAGCATTGTCGACCGGAAGCACCAGGGGCAGCGGAGCCGTCATGACGATGGCGTCCTTGCCGGCACCATAGTAGCCGCGGCGACGGCCAGCCTCGGTAAAGCCCAGAGCGTTATAAAGCGCGATCGCTCCCTCGTTACCGTCCTCGACCTCGAGCGAAGCCGTGGTGCAGCCGAGCATCTGGGCATCATAGCTCACGTGCGACAGCAGCTTGCGGGCAATGCCCTCACGGCGATGTGCCGGGTCGACGGCGACATCCAGAATCTGCACATCACCGTCCACGACCATACCGCCGGCAAGGCCCAGCAGCTTGCCGTCGTCGTGTGCCACCCACCAACTACGCGGCGCAGCGACGTCCTCGCCCAGTTCGGACAGGAACATGCCCGGCGTCCATGTCTCGTGTCCGGCACCTTCAAAGCAGGCAGCCTCCAGCGCGCTCGCGCCCTCGGCATCCGCCGCGCCCATGGGACGGAACTGCAGATGACGACCGGCGAGCTCATCGGCAACACCCGTAATTTCGCTCTGCGCACTCTCGGCAAGACCAAGACGCTTGCGCTCGTTTTCCTCGGCATCCGAAAGGCGCGTGTAAATCGGCAGGACGCGGGCCGGATCGCCGTCACCCGCAGCGTGCGCGAGCAGCAAGCCCTCGCCCGAAGGCCACCACAGGTCGCGCTCCACGCAGCGGGCGGCCTCGTCCTCACCCAGCAGCTTGCCATAGCGCACGAGACCGTCACCGGTCAGCTGAACCTGGCCCCAGTCCGCTGCTTGGCGCCACTCATCAAGCGCCACGGCGGCCTTGACCACGTGTTCGCGCTCAAATTGACGCTCGGGACCCTCATCGACCAGCATATACAGCGCCGGATATACCTCACCGCGCATAGCATCGGCCAAGATACCAAGCTTGCCGCGCACGCCAGCCTTCCACGCCGTCCAAGCGCAAGCGTCGAGCGTCGACACGCCCAGCAGCGGAACATTGGCACCACGCGCGAGGCCCTTGGCAGTGGAGATGCCGATGCGCACACCCGTAAAGGACCCCGGGCCGCGGCCGACCACATAGCAACCAACATCGCTGCGATCCAGACCGGCTTGAGCCAGCACGCCATCAACGGTATTCACGAGCTCAACGTTGGCGTGACGGCGACACATGTGGTCGCCACTCACGAGCTTCGTCTCACCCGTCTGCCCATCAATCCAGCTTGCCGCGCAGGCAAGCATGTCGGTCGAGGTATCGAGCGCCACCACCAGCGCGTTGTCGTTATGCAAGCTCATCTTGTACAGCCTTATCAATCAAATGGGAAAGCTCCATTGCGCGGTCACCGTGCGCCTCAAGCGTTATCGTTCGCACATCGCTGTCGCCCTCATCACGCCTGAGCGTCACCGAAAGATACTCATCCGTCAGCTCGTCCTGGAATTGTTCGCCCCATTCCAGCAGGCAAGCACCCTCATAGCCCAGCACATCGAAAATGCCCGTATCCTCGAGCTCGTAGGCATGCTCCAGGCGGTATAGATCAAAGTGAAACAGCGGAATACGACCTTGATCGTGAACGGCCATGAGCGCAAACGTAGGACTCGTAACCATATGCCCATCGCCCAGCCCGCGCGAGACGCCCTTGGTAAAGTGAGTTTTGCCCACTCCCAGGCCACCGGTCAGGATGAGCACATCTCCGTCCTCAAGGCACGGTGCAATTAGCTCGCCAAAGTACTCCGTATCGGCAGCGCAAGTCGTTTTGTAAGTACCTACCCCCAGGCGCTCCAGGGACATATATGCTCCTTATTATTCCGAGGCGTCCTCTGGTGCGGGATGTCGCCCCAGATAGTCGCCCAGCATCTTAAAGTCTTCCTCCAGCAGCTCCTGCCACGCTGGATTGCGTAGCGCTGCTGCCGGATGGAAAGTGGGCATCACCACAAAGTGCCCCATCTGATGGAACCTGCCGCGCAGCTTGGTAATGCCGATCTCGGTCTTGAGCACAAAGTGCGTTGCGGGGTTGCCGAGCGTCACGATGATATCGGGCCAGATGCTTCGAATCTGCTCGCGCAAAAACGGTGAGCAAGCCAGCACTTCCTCGGGGCGCGGATTGCGGTTTCCCGGCGGGCGGCACTTAAGCACGTTGGCAATGTAGACGTCTTCGCGTTTGAGCCCCGCCAGCGACAAAATGCCGTTGAGGTCCTCGCCTGCCGCCCCCACAAAGGGCTCGCCCTGCAAATCCTCATTACGGCCCGGCGCCTCGCCAATAAACATCACGCGAGCGCGGGGGTTTCCCACGCCAAACACGATGTTGTGGCGCGACTGGTAAAGCTGGCAAAGGTGACAATCGCCCAGAACGGCCTCGATCTCCTCGAGTGCGACCTCACGCGGCGCCTGATGGCTATGGCCGGGAATGTGCATGACGCCCATAGCGACTCCTACACGTAGACCTTGTCGAGACGCATACCAAAGCCGCAAGCGACCTCGTAGTTAATCGTGCCGCGTAGGCGCGCCATCTCGTCCATGGTAATCTCGGCATCTCCATCGCAGCCGACAATGATCATCTCGTCACCATACTCGGCCTCGGGAATCTCATGCGCCGGGTTGGACTGAATGGCGACCATAAACTGATCCATGCAGATATTGCCAACCTGATGCACGCGCTCGCCGCGATACAGCACATCCATACGATTGGAAAGCGTACGCGAAAGGCCATCGGCATAACCGATCGGAAGGGTGCAGATCTGAACGCGCGTGCGCGGTACGCGGTAGGTAAAGCCGTAGCCCACGCCCTCGCCCATCGCAGGATGCGCCACGCGCGTCACACGCGCGTGGACGCTCATGACGGGATCAAGCTGCATCACACGACCACTCAGCTCACATGGCTGCAGACCATACAAACCGATGCCGGCACGAATCATGTCAAAGTGCATTGAAGAATCGAGCATCGAGGACGGCGTATTGGCACAATGCACGATACCGCATTCAAAACCTGCGTCCTTAATGGCCTGAACGGCCTCGGTAAAACGCTGGCACTGCAGCTTGTAGTCCCAACCCGAAGGTTCATCGGCCGTGGCAAAGTGCGTAAATACGCCGTCGCACTGAATACCGCGATGGAAGCTGATGCCGCGGACAAAGTCGAGCACCTGTGTGTAGTGAACGCCGATACGATTCATGCCCGTCTCGATGGCAAGATGGTACTTGCCCACCTTGCCCGCCGCGACGGCACATTCGCCATACGCAAGAGCAAAGTCAGACGTATAGACCGAGGGCATGATATCAAACTCGAGCAACGTCGGAATAGCCTCGATAGGCGGCTCGCTTAGGATGAGGACGGGTTTCGTAATCCCGCCCTGTCGGAGCTCAACGCCCTCGTTAACCGTCGCCACGGCAAACATGTCGGCACCGGCCGAATACATGATCTTGGCGCACTCAACAGCTCCATGACCATAAGCATCGGCCTTGACCACGCAGCACAGGCGCTGACGCGGATTCAGCAAGTTCTTATAGGCCCTCGTGTTGCGACGGAGCGCCCCGCGGTCGATCTCGACCCAGGACCAGCGCGTCAAATCGGCTTTATTCATGATTAGTCATCCGACCCTTCGTCCATGATTCCCAGATCTTCGAGCGCATCCTTTGCCGCCAGCTCCATGGCAGGACCGATCAAGTCGATAAGATCGGTCGCGATGACGCTCTTCTCACCATACTCCGTCGCCGCGGCAAAACCGGCGTAGCTGTGAAGTGCGACGGCGTACGAATACAGCAACTCCCAACGATCCATCTCGTCGCGCATGGTGGCAAGCGTGCCGGCCAAAATACCCGCGAGAACATCACCCGAACCGGCAGTTGCCAGAGAAGCCGGACCCGAGAGCGGCAGCAGCACACGCTCAACGCCACAGATAGCCGTCGTCGGCCCCTTGGCAATGACCACCAGATTGTCGGAGCCTGCAGCCCAGACAACCTTCTGCGCGGCCGCAATCGCGGTACCAAGGTCGTTCACCTCGTCACCGGCAACCAGACGCGAAAGCTCACGATAGTGCGGTGTCATAACCAACGGCTGCTCGCGACGATACATCTCGGGGTTACTATCAATACCGTCAATGGCAATCTTAGCAAGGCAGTTGAGTGCATCGGCGTCCAAAATTAGCGGTACATCAAGCTCGAGCAAGCCCGAAACCACCTGCATAGCGCCGGCAGACGTCATCATACCGGGACCGCACAGCACGCAGCTGTACTTCTTTGCGATCTCGCACACCGTCATGCGCGCAGCGGCGCCAAAGGAGCCGCGGGAATCAGACGGAATAGCAAAGACCGGAATCGAAGGAAGTGCCATGCGAATGAGATTGGCGCAGGCGTCAGGAGCCGCGACTGCCACGTAACCAGCACCCGCGCGAGCTGCAGACTTGGCCGCCATAATGGCAGCACCAGGATATTGCGCTGATCCGGCGACAATAAGCACGGAGCCACGGGAATACTTATCGATATTCGATGGTAGCGGAGCAAAGTAATCAACTAAGTCACCGGGCTCGACAATCTCGGCGGCGTGGTCGACATCATCGATGACCTCGTCAAGACGGTCGTAAAGATTGCCGCAGATCAAATCGCCGGCATACTCAGGACCATCAGCGCTATACAGACCAATCTTGGGCGCAATCATCGTCACCGTGCGCTCGGCACGAATGCAGTCGTCATCAACAACGCCCGTCTCGGCATTCAGGCCCGAGGGGACATCAATGGATACGACACAATCGGCGCATTCATTGACCGTAGGAATCCAAATGGAGAACGGCGCACGCAGATTCCCGTGGAAACCGGTACCAAAAATGGCATCGACAACAACATCGGCCTTATCGATCAAAACCTCGAGTTCATCACGCGAGGGGCCGACGCAAACGTGCACATCGCGGCCGGCAGTACGACGAGCAACGTGACGTGCCAGAGCAGCAGGAATCTCATCCGGTTCAACCGGAGAAACGATATCCACGTCCACACCCTTATGGCTCAGGATATCGGCGGCAACCCAACCGTCGCCGCCATTATTACCAAAACCGACCAAAACGAGAACCCGATCGGGATTGAGCTTCAAGACCTCGTTAGCGGCAAACTCACCCGCTAGCTCCATAAGCTCGGCCTTCGAAGTTCCTTCGCGTTCGATGATATCCTCGAGACGAACGACTTCTTCGGTACTCAAAACCGGTTTCATCTATGCTCCTAGCGTATCTTGCGAAGCATCGCCCAGGTGCTCCGTCAATGCTGAATTCTGCAGCTGCTCGAGCTCATCTAATACAGAGCGAGCCTCTTTAAATGTCTGCGCAACGCGTTTCTTGGTGCTCACCTTTTCATCTTTTGGCTTAGGCCGAGCATCTTCGGTAATCGCGATGGCATTCGCAACGGCCAAGTCTCCCGTAATCGTAATGGAAAGAGCGACCTCAACAACACCCAGTTCTTGAGCGATCTCGAGAGCACGGCCCGAAAGCAGCGCCCTCGGTTTGCCGAGTTTATCACGCGTCACCGAAACATCCTTGCGACCCACGCCTTGACTAAAACCCGTGCCGAGAGCTTTAAGCACCGCCTCGCGCGAAGCAAAGCGGCTCGCATAGTGAGCAGCGGGACGCGATGATGCATCGCAATACGCACGCTCTTCTTCGGTAAACACACGCCGAGCAAACGACGGCGTCTTTTCAAGAATTGATTTCATGCGGGAAATCTCGACGATATCAACGCCGATACCAGCTTCAGCCATGTTCACCTCCATATCGCACAGACTAAGTTATTGTAGCCCGTTCACAGAAGATGCGACAAACGAGGGTTATAAAACACAGCTACTATGTGAGACAAATTGCCCGTAAACGCAAGAAAGGGGGAGGCCGCGAGGCCTCCCCCTTCTCAGTTCAAGCGTACGGCTCGGTGCCGTCCACCGGTCAGCGGCGCCCTGGCCTCCCACGGGCTGGCCCCGCAGTACTCTCGGCGCGATGGGGCTTAGCTTCCGGGTTCGGAACGGGACCGGGCGTGCCCCCCATGCTCTGGC
>NZ_JAQLFJ010000017.1 GCF_028206795.1 Collinsella aerofaciens
GCTAGAAATCATATGACGGGGCGCGGGCCGTGTTCCGCTATGCGGTTGTCAATTTGCGAAAGAAATTATGCGTCACCAGTAGTCATCCGAGAAAACTCTCATCTTCTCTGTTTGCATACACATATCTTTCAAGGATTCGTGCCGCGGTTACATGGGGCTCGGCAAGGCACGACCGCAACATGTTGGTCAAGCATAATCTTTTGGATTCTTTTGGCGTGAGCGGCTTGGTTTTGGTAGGATTTGTCAGCGGCTTGACTAAGGGGGTTTTATAACTGCCATGCAGGTAGCCGTGTTGGTAACGTTTTACCGACTTGCCAAGAACCCCTCATAATTAATGCGTCTGCAAAATGACCAATTGCTTTGACCTGCTGAAACACTATATGTTGTGTTTGAACTAAAAAAAGAATACAGGATATAGATGCCTCTTTGTCGTATGATAGATGGCGGACAGAGAACGAGGACCTTATTTGCCCCATTTGGATAGATCTTTGAGCCGCTTGATCGGCCGCGAGGATTGTCCGCATGAGGACCTATGGTTTATCGAGAACACAGATTGCGCGACGGCGCCGCAAGACAGGGGCAAGCCCTGCCGGGCATCGTTTGGCTCTGAAGCGCAATGAGACTACGACGCGAAAGAGGCAAGAGGATGAAGATCATCAAGCGCAGCGGCACCGAGGTTGTCTTTGACATCGATAAGATCGTCAATGCGATTCGCGCCGCAAACTTGGAGGTCGAGGAGAGCTCTCGTCTAACCGACCGCCAGGTGGTTTATGCGGCGCAAAACGTCGCCGAGGCATGCGAGAACGCGGGCCACACCGTTTCGGTCGAGGAGATCCAGGATTTGGTCGAGGACGAGATCATGCGTCTCGACTGCTACGAGGTCGCCCGCCACTACATCATCTATCGCTATGTTCAGAGCCTGAAGCGCCAGAAGAACACGACCGATGACAAGATCCTGTCGTTGATCGAGTGCAATAACGAAGAGGTCAAGCAGGAGAACTCTAACAAGAACCCGACCGTCAACTCCGTTCAGCGCGACTACATGGCCGGCGAGATTTCCAAGGACCTGACTCAGCGCGTGCTGCTGCCCCAGGAGATCGTGGATGCCCACAACGAGGGCCTGATCCACTTCCACGATTCCGACTACTTTGCCCAGCACATGCATAACTGCGACCTGGTGAACCTGGAGGATATGCTCCAGAACGGCACCGTTATCTCGGGCACGCTGATCGAGAAGCCGCATAGCTTCTCGACCGCTTGCAACATCGCGACGCAGATCATCGCCCAGGTTGCTTCCTCCCAGTACGGCGGCCAGTCTATTTCGCTGACCCATCTCGCCCCGTTCGTTGAGGTGAGCCGTCAAAAGATTCGCGGCGAGGTCGCTCGCGAGCTTGAGGAGCTCTGTGTCTCGGCGTCTGCCGAGAAGGTGCGCGAGGTCGTTGAGGATCGCCTGCGCGATGAGATCCGTCGCGGCGTCCAGACGATTCAGTATCAGGTCGTGACCCTTATGACCACCAATGGCCAGGCGCCGTTCGTGACGGTCTTTATGTATCTCAATGAGGCCCGTACGCCCCAGGAGAAGCACGACCTTGCCATGATCGTGGAGGAGACACTTCGTCAACGCTATGAGGGCGTTAAGAACGAAGCCGGTGTGTGGATTACCCCGGCATTCCCCAAGCTTATCTATGTACTCGAGGACGATAACGTTCACGAGAATTCCCCGTACTTCTACCTGACCCAGCTTGCTGCCAAGTGCACCGCCAAGCGCATGGTGCCCGACTACATCTCCGAGAAGAAGATGCGCGAGCTCAAGCTGTCGAAGGGCGAGACCGCCGGTAACGGCGATTGCTACACCTGCATGGGTTGCCGCAGCTTCTTGACGCCCGACCGTTCGGGCAACGGCTTTAACAAT
Organism: Collinsella aerofaciens; assembly: GCF_028206795.1. Taxonomy (GTDB): domain Bacteria; phylum Actinomycetota; class Coriobacteriia; order Coriobacteriales; family Coriobacteriaceae; genus Collinsella; species Collinsella aerofaciens_AX. The sequence continues at coordinate 1,913 of NZ_JAQLFJ010000017.1, forward strand.
GTCGCCAACGCGCTGAACTATGACCCGACCAAGCCTAAGTACTATGGTCGCTTTAACCAGGGTGTTGTGACCATCAACCTGCCCGATGTCGCGCTGAGCTCGCATCAGGACATGGACAAGTTCTGGAAGATCTTCGATGAGCGCCTTGAGCTGTGCCATCGTGCCCTGCTGTGCCGTCATGAGCGCCTGATGGGCACGCTTTCGGATGCCGCACCGATTCTGTGGCAGTACGGCGCCCTGGCGCGTCTGAAGAAGGGCGAGACGATCGATAAGCTGCTCGTGGGCGGCTATTCCACCATCAGCCTGGGGTATGCCGGCCTGTATGAGTGCGTCAAGTACATGACGGGCCACAGCCACACCGAGAAGGAGGGCACGCCCTTTGCCATGGCCGTCATGCAGCGCATGAACGACAAGTGCGCCGAGTGGAAGGCCGAAAGCGATATTGACTTCTCGCTGTACGGTACCCCGCTTGAGTCGACGACCTACAAGTTCGCCAAGTGCCTGCAGCGTCGTTTTGGCATCATCCCGGGCGTGACGGACAAGGGCTACATCACCAACAGCTACCACGTCCACGTGTCCGAGGAGATCGACGCATTCGACAAGCTCAAGTTCGAGGGCATGTTCCAGCAGCTTTCGCCGGGCGGTGCCATTTCCTACGTCGAGGTTCCCAACATGCAGGACAACCTCAAGGCTGTCATCCGCGTGATGCAGTACATCTACGACAACATCATGTACGCCGAGCTCAACACCAAGAGCGACTACTGCCAGGTGTGCGGCTACGATGGCGAGATCAAGATTGTCGAGGATGACGGCAAGCTGGTGTGGGAGTGCCCCAGCTGCGGCAACCGCGACCAGGAGAAGATGAATGTCGCCCGTCGCACGTGCGGCTACATCGGTACCCAGTTCTGGAACCAGGGCCGAACCGAGGAGATCCGCGACCGCGTGCTGCATCTCTAATAGTCATCCCAGGCCGCCCCGTAGCGAGGCCCCGGACCTTTACTCGCTATTTCGGACAGTCCTGGCTCACGACGGAGGCGCCACTGGCGCCTCCTGTTCGTGCGGAACTCATATCGAGCAAAGGTCCGGGGCCTCGCTACGGGGCGGCCAAGTTGATGTAGCTGAGATGCAGTATGCGGTCTGCTCACTCCTCGAAGTTCTTAGCGGAAATAATTCGAGCTGCAGCTGCGATTTACTTGCGATAGCGGTTGAGCCGCAACCCAGTTTTTATTGGACCTCGAACCCTATACTCGATGTTCGCTTCGTTCATTGAGTTGCCTTTTGCATGAGGCCGGGACATATCGTCCCGCCCGCAGTTTCGCAGGCCGCAGGCCGAGAATGTTTGAGGACGGGATGATATGCTCCAGACCCCCAGGAAGGTTACTTATGAACTACGCGAACATTAAGTATTTCGACATTGCTGATGGGGAAGGCGTTCGTACTTCTCTGTTTGTGAGCGGGTGCCGTCGTGGGTGCAAGAATTGCTTTAACTCTGTTGCGTGGGACTTTGCTGCGGGTGAGCCGTTCGATCGTGCCGTCGAGGACAAGATTATCGAGAGCCTCGATCATCCCTTTATCGATGGTCTGACGATTCTGGGCGGCGAGCCTATGGAGCCCGAGAATCAGGCGGGGCTCGTTGATTTCATTGAGCGCGTGCGCGCGGCTTACCCGGTGGAGTCGGGGAAGACTATTTGGTGCTTTACCGGTGACGTGCTCGAGGAGCTTATGCCGGGTGGTCGTCACCATACTGAGGTGACGGACCGTATCCTTGCCTGCCTCGACATGTTGGTGGATGGCCCGTTTGTTCAGGATCTTTATGATATCTCGTTGCGCTTTAGGGGCTCGAGTAACCAGCGTGTGATCGATATGAACGCTACGCGCGACCGCGCTGTGCGTGAGGGCGTTGCGCTTTGCGACGCTGTGCAGCTTTGGCGGGACGATCCAGTCTATTCGACCCATACTATGTAGCTTGTGGTCGATGCCGGAGGGTGTGGTACCATAGCGCGAACGTGAAATCGGAAAAGTGAGGCCCAGATGGTCGATCAGGAAAAAGTCGAGGCCGCCATTAAGCTGTTGCTTGAGGGCATAGGCGAGGACCCAACTCGTGAGGGCCTGCTGGAGACCCCGGCGCGCGTTGCCCGTATGTATGGTGAGATCGCCGGCGGCATGGACCAGAGTGCCGAGGAGCACCTGTCCAAAACCTTTGCCGTCGCTTCGAACGATTTGGTTATCGAGCGCGACATCACGTTTTACTCGCTGTGCGAGCACCATCTGCTGCCGTTTTATGGCAAGGCCGCGATCGGCTATATCCCTAACGGTCGCGTGGCGGGTCTGTCTAAGCTTGCTCGCACGGTTGAGGTTTATGCCCGTCGTCTGCAGCTACAGGAGCAGCTGTGTGCACAGGTTGCCGATGCCCTCATGGATTATCTCGCTCCCCAGGGAGCGATTGTGCTCATGGAGGCTGAGCATATGTGCATGACCATGCGCGGCGTGCAAAAGCCCGGCACCAAGACCGTGACGCTCGCTCGCCGCGGCGTCTTTGAGACCGACCCGTCGCTCGAGGAGCGATTCTTTAGGATGCTGGGCCGCTAACCATGAGGGTCGTCAACGACTTTACATCGAAGACCGATGAGGGGACGTCGCGTCGCGGCTTTATGGCTTCGGGCCTGACCCCCTTTGGCGCTATGCCTCGCATTGATTACATTTGTGCCAACGGGCTGTTCCGGCGGCACCTGGGCAACATTGCGCAGTTGGAATCGGGACGCATCTTCTGCCGCCACGGTATTGACCATCTGCTCGATGTCGCTCGCATTATGTGGATCAAGAATCTCGAGGAACAGCTCGAATTTGACCGCGAGGTCATCTACGCCACGGCACTTCTTCACGATATCGGCAAAGATGAACAGTATGAATCGGGTATATCCCATGATGTTGCAAGCGAACGCGTCGCTGATGCGATTCTCGGCGGCATGCCCGATGACGTGGCGTTTGAGCCGGCCGATGCCGCAGCCATTAAGACGGCCATTCTGGGCCATCGAAAGCTGCGCGTGAACAGCCAACCGCTCGAGCGTCTGCTCTATGCAGCCGACAAAGCGTCGCGCGCCTGCTTTGCATGCCCCGCGCGCAATGCTTGCAACTGGAGCGATGATAAAAAGAACCTGTCGATTCGCGTGTAGTTAGTTTGCGCGGTCGGGGTTCTAAACGAAGGAGACGATCGCGTTGAGTAACAAAAAACTGCCCGAGAATGCAACCAAGACTGAAGGTGCTGAGCTCGCCCGCCGTGGAAGGGGCGAAATATCCACCGCAACGGCGGTGCCTCACGTGAGCTATGACGATCTGCGCCATGCCGATCGTATTGTCATTGACGGCCTTGAGGTTTTTGCCAACCATGGCGTGTATCCCGAGGAGAACGCGCTGGGTCAGAAGTTCATCGTTTCTCTGGTGCTCTATGCCGACCTGCGCGCGGCGGGGGAGCACGATAACCTGGACGCCTCGATTGACTACGGCTCGGTGTGCCACGATGTCGATGGCTATCTGCGCGAGCACACGTTTAAGCTCATCGAGGCGGCAGCCGAGGGTGTGGCCCAGATGCTGCTGCGTCGTTACCCCCTGCTGCTTGGTGTGCGCATAAAGCTCGATAAGCCGTGGGCTCCTGTTGGCCTGCCCCTGGCAAGCTGCGGTGTCGAGATCGAGCGCGTGCGGTAACCGGTTCTAATACGTCTCTATGGGTGGCTGCTTGAGCCGCTGCGACAGAGCTCTATTGTTGGGACAGTACGTGTCGAGCAGGGCGTGAAAACGCTGATTGTGGCTTGGCTCGAGCAAGTGGACGAACTCGTGGGCGACAACCATGTCGAGGCATTCGACGGGGTAGGCGGCGAGCTCGCGCGCGATGCGAATGGCGCCGGATTTGGGCGTGCATGATCCCCAGCGCGTTTTCATGCTGCGCACGGAGATGCGGGCCACGGTGACGCCCATTGCGACTTCGTACGCGTGCACGATGTCGCGCAGCGCCGATGTGACCTCGGACGCATAGAGCTGGTCGATGTGGGCTTGGAGCTCATCGGACGTTAGGCCGTCGAGGATTGCGTGCCGCTTGGCCTGTGGGCCTTCGTCCGATTCATCGGTACCCATAAAACTTGCGAAGGTGGCCTGTTTGGGTCGCGGTGCGGGTGATGCAAAGTTGTGATCGAGTGCATCCTGTACCGTGATGGGCTTGCCCCAAAGTGCAATGATGGACGAGGGGCTGAGCGGCTCTCGTGCCGTCGCCTGACGCTGCTCGCGCTGGGCAAGTCGGCTGGTAATCCAGGCGCTGTTGCGCTTCACAAACGCTTCGATACGCTCGCGGGTGGCGCCGAGCGGTGCGCTGGCGTGGACCTCACCGCTCGAAGTGACGCGTAGGTTGAAGTTCTTGACGCACTTTTTGGTAACGACGACGGGGATGGGCGTCCCATCCGGTCGGGATGCGGAAATCGTAAACTGCTGCGTCAAAAGCGGTCCTTTGGATTGGGGACGGGCCGGCATGTCGACCGTTCGGCATGCCGGCCCGCTCAAGGGATGTGAAATTAATAACGCTCAAAGAAGGCGAGCGCGTTGTCGCTGCAGAGCTTTTGCATCACGGTCTTGCCAAAGTGCTTGGAGAGCATGTTCTGGAACTCGGGCATCATGCTGGCATCGGAGAGGAAAGCCGGCACCGTGGCGCCGTCCCAGTCGCCGCCGAGCGCGATGACGTCCTCGCCGCCCAGGTCGAGCCAGTGCTCGATATGTGCCGCCAGCTGGTCGAAGGTGACGTCTGCGGCGGTCTTGTCGGTTGCGTCGTTGGAAAGGAACTCGCTGCAGTAGTTGAGGCCGACGATGCCACCCATGTCGCGAATGGTGCGGAACTGGTCGTCGGTGAGGTTGCGTTTGACGCCGCAAACCGCACGGGAGTTGGAGTGGCTGGCGACGAAGGGGCGCGTGGCGTGGGCGACAACCTCGTCAAAGCACTCATCGTTGAGATGGGAGACGTCAAGCACCATGCCGGCGTGCTCCATCTGCGTAAGTGCCTCAATGCCGGCGGCGGTGAGGCTGGCGTGGGTATCGTGTCCGCTCGCGAGCGGCCCCTGCGCATTCCAGCTGAGTGACGACATAAGCACGCCCAAGCTCTTGAGCACTTCGATCAGCGCGGGGTCCTCGGCAAAGAACGTGGCGTTTTCGATGGTATGGATGCAGGCGACCTTGCCGTCCTTGAGCGCAGGGCGAATGTCAGCGGCGCTGCGTACGTTGACCATGCGGTCGTGGTTGAGCATTGCCTGGCCGCTCATATGCGCCATGATCTGCGCCTGGAAGCGCGCGGCGTGGGCGGTGGGAATCTCGTCGGGGACAAACGTGGCGAAGCACTGTGCCCACGGCGTGTTGCCGATCTTTGCGAGCGAGATGGCGCAGGCGTTGCCCTCGATGAGGTCGAAATCTTGCGGATGCGTTTCGTCGCCGGGGAAATAACCGTCGGTGCCGGCGGTAAAGCGCAGGTCGAGATCGAGCGTGGCCCAGCCGATGCGGTCGGCGGTGTCGCAGTGTAGGTCAAATACGGGATATGCCATGGTTCCTCCGGTTGCAGCGTTTCTTTGCAAACTGTCTTTGAATTGTATGACTAGGGTATAGTTAGCGCCATATGTTCATGGCGGCCCGCGTTGTGCGCCGCCCTTATCACGGAGGTTTCCATGTCCAACCAGGGCAAGAAGGTCAAGACTCATTATCGCGGCACGCTCGACGACGGCACGCAGTTCGATAGCTCCTACGATCGCGGCGAGCCGCTGGAGTTCACCTGCGGCGCCGGTCAGATGATCAAGGGCTTCGATGCCGCTGTTGTCGACATGCAGGTGGGCGAGAAGAAGACCGTGCACATTCCTGCTGCCGATGCCTACGGCGAGCACAACCCCGAGATGGTCCTGACCTTCCCGGCCGAACAGGTTCCCAACATCGAGCAGATCGAGACGGGCATGAAGCTCTTCCTGTCCACGCCGAGCGGTATGCCCGTCCCCGCCGTGGTCATCGATGTAACGCCCGAGGCCGTGACGCTCGACGCCAACCACGAGCTGGCCGGCAAGGATCTCAACTTTGATATCGAGCTCGTCGAGGTCGAGGGTTAGAGTATGCCTGAACGCTTGGTTTCGACGACATGCTTGGGAAATCTCAACGATCCGTCCTATGAACTCCTGCTTCGCCGGGAGCTGGGTGGTGTCTTTGAAGTTGACGAGCTGCTGCTCGATTGGGACCAGGCTGATGTATGCGCGTTTGTGGGCGTGACGGAGCTGGGGCGCACAGTCGATGTTCGGCTGGATGCTGCCGACGACGGTCGTCTTGCCGATGGTGACGTGCTCGCCATCGACCGTTCGGGCATGGCGCCCGTGGCGGTTGTCGTGCGCCTGCGCAGTGCCGAGGTTTATTTGGTCGAAGTTGACCGTATGGACCCGATTGCGCTCGCGCATGCGTGCTGGGAGATCGGCAATATGCACGCGCCGATTTTCCGAGGCGACTCGGACGAGCATACCGTGCGCATGTATACGCCGGTGCAGCCTGTTTTGGGCCGCATGCTCCGGGGTGTCGAGGGTGTTCGGCTCTCGGTGGTTACCCGTGGACTCGATGCGGCCCGGCGCTTTGCGTCGAGTGCGGCGGAGGTCGTCGTGAGCATGGCTCCCGGCTTTACCATCGTAAAAAAGACGCGCGGCTAAGCGCGCGTATGTGTAAGACGGGCTTTGAGGGGCGACCAATCAAGGTCCGTCTTGCTGTTGATAGGAGGCTTTGGGGAAAGCATATGGGTCTTGAGGGAATCAAGCTGATTGCATGCGATTTGGATGGAACGCTGTTGCATCCGGGGGAGCGCGAGCCACGTTCCGAGGCATTTGAACTCATTCGCGAGCTGCACCGCCGTGGTGTTGTGTTTATGCCGGCGAGCGGTCGCCAATACGCGAGCTTGCGTTACCTCTTTGCGCCGGTGGCCGATGAGCTCGCCTATGTATGCGAGAACGGTGCCCTGGTCATGAGCGAGGGGCGTGCCGTGGTCAAGCGTTCTATGGAGCGTGGCCTGGCCATGGATATCGCGAATGCCGTGGCTGCGTACCCCCATGCCGACGTGACCCTTTCGTGCGAGGGACACCTCTACACCATGAGCGGCAACGATGCGTTTGTTGACCACCTGCGTTATGAGGTCCACTGCGATGTGGCGGTGGTCAACCGTCCCGAGGACATTGACGAGGACGTCATTAAGATTGCCTTCCAGACGCCCGAGGTGGAGCAGCCGGCGGCCTTGGAGTATTTCGAGCGCCTCTTTAGCGACCGTGTCGACGTGATGACGTCGGGAACCGAGTGGACGGACTTTATTGGCTTTGGTTCGGGTAAGGGTTCCGCGCTTGCCGATTACGGTCGTGCCCTGGGTATTTCGCCCGATGAGATGATGGCGTTTGGCGATAACGAAAACGACCGCGACATGCTCAACGTCGTGGGCCATCCCTATCTGATGGAGAGCTGCAATCCCTCTATGCGTGACATCAACGACCGCGTCCATTACGTGCGCACGGTCGAAGAGGAACTGCGCCGCCTGCTCGCCGAGTAGGTTTTCGGGACATGCCTAGAAATGTACTGTTTGCTGTAGCGGATGGGCAAGTAGATTTGTAGGCATGTCCCAAAGGCTACTGGCAGTCGGGGCAGAGTCCTTCAAAGATGGTGTAGTGCGAGCTGACGCTCCATCCGATTTGCTCGGACGCCCTGGCGTCGAGCTGGGCATCGAAGGGGAGCGGTACGTCGATGACGCGGCTGCACGAGGTGCAGATGATATGTGCGTGCGGCTCGATGGTGCGATCGAAGCGGCTGCCGCCCGGCGTCTTAATAGAGAGAATCTCCCCTGCGTCGGCTAAGAGATTGAGGTTGCGGTAGACCGTGCCGCGGCTGATCTTGTCATCCTGTTCGCGTACGGCGTTGTAGACTTCGTCGGCGGTGGGATGGTTATAGCTTTGGCGCACAGCGTCAAGAACCAGCTTTCGCTGCCTGGTATTCCTTCTTTGCACCGCCATGCGCCTCGCCTCTTTTCTATCAACGGTCGTAGATAAATGATACCGTATTTAGCACACAATACTAATAACGAGGAATGAAACCGTCTTCATTCGTAAGTGGGGCTTGGGCTTGGGCGTCTACAAGGCGAAAACGTGTCCCCATGCGCTCGTAGGAGGCATGAAGCGCCTCGAGTTGAGACACGATGTTTGTCGGCGTGCCTTGTAGCTCCATCTCAACCGAGCCGTCTTCCATATTGCGCACCCAGCCGGTGAGGGAGCGCGCCTGCGCGAGGTTGGTGTTGGTGAAGCGGAAACCGACGCCCTGGACCTGCCCTTCCCACCGCAGGAAATAGCGCTGCGGGGCGTCTTGAGTGGCCTCGTCACTTGCGAGCACGGTGAGCCTACGGCGCAGCTCGAGCTCGACGCCAGAAGGCTTTTGGGGTTCGCGGCTGCCGCCGGCGACGCCCGAGAAAAGCTTGTCGAAAAAACCCATCGCTATGCCTGCTTGCCTGCGTCGGCCGGGAAGGCGATACCCGCCTGCTGACGCACGGCATCCATGATACGCAGCGACACGAGCGTGACATCGCGGTAGTGGCCGAGCTCGTGGCGTCCCGCCGGGGTCTCCCAAATCTCTTCCTTAACGTTATCGATGCCGCCGATGGCGCTGATAAAGTCTGTGAGTTCGTATTCCATAGTGTTGCTCGATTTGGGAAGGTCGAGCACGCGGCTGTTGTCGCCCTGTTCGCGCGGTGCCTCGGTCGCCGAGCCGCGTACGACGTCGCCGCGATAGTCGATGCGGACGTTGCGGGGCGTGGACAGATGGTCGATCTGGATAGTGCCACGCTCGCCTTCGATCTGCGAGGGCAGCAGGTCATTCGTAATTTTGGAGTGCGCAAGCTCGACGGAGATACGGCCACCGCCGTAGCTGGCGAGGATGGAACCGCAGCCGTCGATGGGGCCGTGCGTGAGCTCTTGCGTTGAGGGGTCAAGCAGCGTGGTCATGCTGGTGAGACCGGAGGGCATGCCGAAGATCTCGACCATGGGCTCGACGGTGTAGACGCCGATGTCCATGAGGGAGCCCGAGGCCATGTGGCAGTCGAAGATATTGGTGGCGCGCCCCGCGAGAACCTCGTTGTAGCGCGAAGAATACTTGCCAAAGCGCAACGATGCACGACGAATGGGCGCAATCTCGCCCAGGGCGTCCTCGATGGCGTGGAAGGCGGGGTCATGGAGCGGGCGCATGGCCTCGAGGGCTACGACGCCCGCCGCCTCGGCTGCGCGAAAGACCTCGAACGCCTGCGCCTCGGTGGCACAAAAAGGCTTTTCGACGATGACGTGCTTGCCGCCTGCGATACAGGCGAGCGCCTGCTCGTAGTGGAGCGCATTGGGGCTGCCGATGTAGACGGCATCGACGTCGGCGGCTGCCGCAAGCTCATCGAGTGAAGTAAAGTTTCGCTCGCCACCGCGCTCGGCGGTAAAGGCGGCACCGCGATTGGCATCGCGTGAAAGCGTGCCCACAAACGCGGCTTGGTCGTTGGCGTTGACGACTTGGATAAAGTCGTCGGTGATCATGGATGTGCCGATGGTCGCGATGCGCAGCATACGTCCCCCTTGCGTTGTTTGGTCTACAGGATGAGTGTAGCGCGTGGGGATATAAAGCTGCGCGAAAACGCTATTACAGGTCGCTCTCGTTAAAGCCGGCGTCGATATCGAGGTTGCTGCCGTCGGCCGCCGTGGTGGCGAGCTCATCGCAGCGCTCGTTGAGCTCGTGACCGGCGTGACCCTTAACCCAGATGAAATCAACCTTGTGCTTGCTTTTGGCGGTGAGTAGGCGCTCCCACAGGTCGCGGTTCTTGACGGGTTGCTTGTTGGCGGTTTTCCATCCGCGCTTTTTCCAGCCGTCGATCCAGTGCTTGTTAAAGGCGTTGACGACATACTGCGAATCGGAATGGACTTCGACCTCGCAAGGGCGGTTGAGCGCCTCGAGCGCCACGATGACCGCCATGAGTTCCATGCGGTTGTTGGTGGTCTTGGCATAGCCGCGCGAAAGCTCGGAGGTGAAGGTCTTGCCGGCGGGGTTGGTGTATTTGAGCACGGCGCCGTAGCCGCCGCGTCCCGGATTTGATCGGGCCGAGCCGTCGGTATAGATGATGACCTTCACGGGCTTCCTTTCGTTGAGTGCATTTCGTGTGAGTGACCATTGTAGCGCCATGCCCGCCGGGGGCCAGCAATCTACGATTTCTACCCCGTCTTCCGACTGTTAGTTGGCATGGATGATGCGGTTGAGCTCGTCGAGGTATTGCTGCAAGAGGAGAGAGGGCTTGCGCTCGTCGTGCATGATGTAGCCAACGTGCATCGTTGGGGCGTCTGCTAGCGGGATCGATGCCATGCCCCATTGCATTTCATTGGAGAGGACACCGGTCGACAGGGTGTAACCGTTCGACGTGATAAGTAAGTTAGTAAGTGTTCCGCGGTCCGAGATTCGTATGTTGCGGTCGCAAGGGATATAGCTAAAAGGTTCCTCGGCGTAATAGAAGGAGTTTGAGGTTCCCTGCTCAAAGCTGTAGCGCGTATAGGGCGTGAGGTCGGCAAGGGACAGCTGCGGGCGGCGTGCGAGCGGGTGGCGCTCGCTAACGAAGACGTGGACCGTCGCGTCGAATAGGGGATGGAAGCTTGCGCGGGCATCGGCGAAGGCCTTCTGCAGAACGCGGGCGTTAAAGTCATCCAGATACAGAATGCCGATATCGCTGCGAAACGCACGGACGTCATCGATGATCTGCGATGTGGTGGTCTCGCGCATGATGAACTCGAACTTGCTGTCGCGGCAGCGCTCGACTACGTTGACAAAGGCCTCGACCGAAAAGGCGTAGTGCTGGGCGGAAATGGCGAGGCGGGCTTGCGGGGTGCCACCGTCCTCGTAGCGTGCCTCGAGCATGTCGGCCTGCTCTACGACCTGGCGCGCATAGCCCAAAAGCTCGGTGCCGTCGTTGGTGAGCGTGACGCCGCGGCTGGAGCGCGTAAAGATCTCCAGATGGAGCTCTTGTTCTAGGCTTTTGACGGCGTTTGAGATGTTGGACTGAGCGGTATAGAGGCGCTGAGCTGCGGCGTTGATTGAGCCGGACTCTGCCACGGCGATAAGAAAACGAAGCTGCTGGAGTGTCATCGGTGCCCGTCCTTTCGATAGCTATCTAAAAAACCGATAACAGGTTAGCGCTTTTAAGTGATTGACCGAGCGAAACAATGCTCGTACTATTCAAAACACACAAAGGCGGTAGGTAATTAAGCCGACCACGGAACCGGGATGTCAAAAGGAGGACCGCATATGAACTGCTTACCAAGACGAATGCCGGGCTCCTGTTTGCGCCCGTCGGCGTGATCAGGAGACAGCGACTTACTTCTCTCTTATTTATTTACTTTCGTTCGATCAAGGAGATCATCATGAGCCAGTTCATCAACAACCCCGAGCACACCTTTGGTTTCGATACCCTGCAGCTTCATGTTGGCCAGGAGAGCGCCGACCCCGCATCCGACTCCCGCGCCGTGCCTATCTACCAGACCACGAGCTATGTGTTCCGCAACTCCCAGCACGCCGCCGATCGCTTTGGTCTTGCCGACGCCGGTAACATCTACGGCCGTCTGACCAACTCCACCCAGGGCGTCTTTGAGGACCGTATCGCCGCGCTCGAGGGTGGCGTGGCCGGTCTTGCCGTCGCCTCCGGTGCCGCTGCCATCACCTATACCCTGCAGGCTCTTGCCCAGGCTGGTGACCACGTGGTGGCTCAGAAGACCATCTACGGCGGTTCCTACAACCTGCTCGAGCATACGCTCTCCCAGTTTGGCGTCGAGACCACGTTTGTCGATGCCCACAACCTGGAAGAGGTTGAGGGTGCCATCAAGGACAACACCACGGTCATCTATCTCGAGACGCTCGGCAACCCCAACTCTGACATCCCCAACATCGACGCCATCTCCGAGATCGCCAAGAAGCACGGTCTGCCGGTTGTCGTCGACAACACTTTCGGCACCCCGTATCTGTTCCGTCCGCTGGAGCATGGCGCCAACATCGTTGTCCACTCCGCAACCAAGTTCATCGGCGGCCACGGCACCTCGCTGGGCGGTGTGATCGTCGACGGCGGTAACTTCGATTGGAAGGCGAGCGGAAAGTACGCCCAGATCGCTGAGCCCAACCCCTCCTACCACGGCGTCTCGTTTGCCGAGGCTGCCAGTCCCGCCGCCTTCGCGACCTATGTCCGCGCCATCTTGCTGCGTGACGAGGGTGCCTGCATCAGCCCGTTCAACGCCTGGGTCCTGCTCCAGGGCACCGAGACCCTGTCGCTGCGCGTTGACCGTCATGTCGAGAACACCAAGAAGGTCGTTGAGTTCCTTGCCGGCGACAGCCACGTTGCCAAGGTGAACCACCCGAGCCTGCCTGAGCACCCCGATCACGAGCTCTATCAGAAGTACTTCCCCAACGGCGGCGCTTCGATCTTCACCTTTGAGATTAAGGGTGGCCAAGAGGCTGCCTGGAAGTTCATCGATCATCTGCAGGTGTTCTCGCTGCTCGCCAACGTGGCCGACGTCAAGTCGCTCGTCGTGCACCCGGCCACTACCACGCACTCCCAGCTCTCTGCCGAGGAGCTCGCCGAGCAGAACATCACGCCCTCCACGATCCGTCTTTCCATCGGTACCGAGAACGCCGAGGACATCATTTGGGATCTGAAGCAGGCCTTCGCCGTGCTGGACGAGTAAGGCGACTTGTGCAAGGACCCCTTGCGACTCGATAGGTATAACTGCATAAATGCCTGCTCAAGACGCCTACGCAAGCAATGGTTGCGCAGGCGTCTTTTTTGCATAGGAAGGGCGCTATTACAGGGTTTTTGGCATGCTTTATGCATTTGAGTTGTGGAAAACTCCTGTTGAGAGGATGTGAGTTTTACGCAATTGACGTGCGCCTTTTGAGTAAAACCGCAGGTCGCGATTTGCTCGAGGTACTATGCAGCGCGATCGAATCACACGCAGCTCAAACGCAGCAAAAACGCACTACGGAGGTTTCCAGCTACATGAGGATCGATTCACGAAAACCGAAAGCCGCTGCCCTTTCCGCCGCTCTGACCGTGGCACTTTTGGCAGGCGCCGGCGCAACTGATGCCCACGCGGCAACACTGTCCGATACGGTTGGATCTACGCCGTCCGAGGCGACGCTGGTACAGCCCGTTGATTATCGCGGCGATGGTTATGGTTCCATGCAGGAGTGGAACGCCTCGATGGAGGCCAAGCGCGATTCCCTTGAGATGCGCGCTCAGATCATTATGAATATGTATGGCGACTATGCTACCGATGACGAGCGCGCTGTGCTGCAGGGTTGTATCGACGGTGCGGGTAGTCTGTTGACGATGGGGGAGGTCGACACGAAGTCGACCGAGCTCGATGAGCTGCGCACTGCGCTTGAGAATGCCAAGCGCGAAGCGCTCGAGGCCGCCGCAGCCGAGGCCGAGGCCGCCGAGGCCGTTCAGGCTTCGTATTACAACGCCGGCTCCGGCTTGTCTTACACGTCTGCTGCGTATTACGCGAACGGCTCGGGTCTGACGCGCTCGAGCGGCGTCAATAACTATAACGGCCGCCGCGAGACTTATTACAGCAGCAACGTGTTGTATCACCACCGCACGGGCGAATGGACGCAGGATTCCGAGGGCTTTTGGCGCGATTCCGATGGCTACTACGTCGTTGCCGCGGGCGATAAGGCCCAAGGCTCCACGTTTACCGGTTCCAAGGGCGAGTGCAAGGTCTATGACTCCGGCTGTGCTGCCGGAACCACCGACTACTATACCGGTTGGTAATCTGCCATCAGAGCAAAATAGGCACTTGATGGGCGGGCGTCTTTGCTGAGCTTTTAGGCAACGTAAAGCCGCCCTTTCTTTATGTGCGTTTGAGTTAACAGAGCCCTTACCGTGGCGGTACGCTGGGCGTATGCATGCGGGGCACACTAGTTCATGAGAAATAGGGTCTTTCTCTTGGAGGAAGTGGTCTTGTGAATGCTCGAGATATCGCCGTTGCCGCCGTTGCATTGACGCTTGGTTGCCTTGGTCCTACGGCCGCGCTCGTCGCGGGCATGCAGGGGTCTTGTGGGGCTGCTCCTATTGTGGTCGGCGCGCTCATCGCAGCCGCGCTGCTGGGAAGTGCGGGCGTGACCCTTTGCCGCGATGACGAGGACGAGACGCCGCAGGTGCGGCGCTAGCCGTTGTGAAGCTGGTTTTGCCCATAGATGAAGAAGGAAGCCGCCGCAAGGGGAGTGCCCTTTGCGGCGGTTTTTGCTATTGAGACTGTTGGATGCGGTACGGCGGCGTTACCAGCTGGCCTCGATTTCGCGGATGCGCGAATAGAGCCATTCGTTTTGCGGCACCTGGATACCGTGCTTGGCCGCGAGGCGGCAGATGGTACCCGCAAATTCCTCGACCTCGGTTCTGCGTTGAGCGATGCGGTCTTGCGCCATCGAGGGCATGCCGGCGGGATCGAGCCCTTTTATGAGACGCACCATCTGCGTTAGGTCTGCCTCGGTGAGCTCGATGCCCTCGGCATTGGCGACTGCAAGCGTCTCGCGCATGGCGGAGACAAAACTGCGGAGCTGCTCGGAGCCCTGCTCCGTAGCGCTTCCGTAGGTGCCGCCGTAGGCCATACAGGTCTGGTTGATGCCGTCGTTGAGCATGAGTTTGGCCCACATGCGATGTGCGATGTCGTGCTCGACGGTATGGGCGATGCCGCAACGCGTGTAGAGCTCGTCGATGGCGATAACGGTTGCGGGGTCGGTGCCCGCTGCCGCACCAAAGCGGATCTCGCCGGCATTGGTATAGGTGAGCTCCCCGTTGAGGAATACGGCGTCCATGCCCTGGCAGATACCAAGGACGGTGTGCTCCCAGCCAAAGCGCTCGGCAATCTTCTGCTCGCTCGTGATGCCGTTGCACAGCGACGCGATCAGCGTGTCGGGTCCCACGACGCTTTCCAGGGTTTTGAGCGCCACATCGAGCCCGGTTGTCTTGACCGTGAGGATGACCAGGTCGACGGGCGTCGCCTCGCTCGCGCGGACGGACTTGAGCGCGCAGGGCTTGCCGTTGACGGTGAGCGCATCACCCGCGTGGCGCTCAAAGCGCGCGTCGTCCATAACGTATTCGACGGCGTCGTTGCCGAGCGCTTGGGCGATCATGCTGCCGTAGAGCAGGCCCACGCCGCCCTTGCCGATGAAGGCGACCTTGTTGATCTGCATGTGAATCATCTCCCCATAAAAAGGCGCCCGCGTATGGGGCGCCTGATGGATTGTATGCCGCCGGGCCATGTCGCGTGCACCGGATGGCCGTATTTAGAAGAACAAACGCATGGGAACTTATGACGCGGGGCAGACCGCAAAGACACGTGCGGGATATCCGACGCCATCACGCACCTTGGGGAAGGTGCAGAAGATGACGGCGCCCGTGGCGGGAAGCTCGTCTAGATGGTCCATGACCTCGATCTGATAGCGGTCGACCGAGAGGATGTACTGTTCGCCGGGGTAGGGGTAGGCGTCCTCACGCGTGGTCACGCTCGCCGGGTCGGTGTCAGCCGGCTCGTGGCCGATGGCGCCGATGTCGCGCTCTTCAACAAGCCACTTGATGGCGCCGAGGTCCCAGCCGGGGTAGTGGGGCTGGCCGTCCTCGTCCTTGTTCTCGAGGTCGGCGAGCTTGGACCAGTCGGAGCGGAAGGCGACGAAAGCGTCCTCGGGAATGCGACCGTGCTCATCCTCCCAGGCTTTGAGGTCCTCGATGGTCAGGATAAAGTCGGGATTCGCGGCGCACTCCTCATGCTTGTCGATCACGCAGAGCGGATGCATAAACTCGATGGGTTCAATCTCTCCAAGGGAACGACCCTCGACATGGAAGTGGCGCGGCGCGTCGACGTGGGTGCCGTACTGCGAGGCGACCGAATACTGGAAGCAACGCATGGGCGCGAGCATGTCCTCGGGCGTGCCGGGCAGGTAGTCGAAGAGCTTGGTGGACTCAAATGGCTTAAAGCCAAACCAGTGCGGGGTGTCGCATGAGAGCGTGTGGGTGAGGTCGACCCAGCGATAATCGTTGCTTTTGAGCTGGGAGGCGAGGTTCCAAAGGTCGAGCGCGGGCATGGGCGGCTCCTTTCATCGGGCTTTTTGCTGATGTTAAAGCGGTGCCGTGACAGCTCGATTTCTGCTGCGTTACGATACGTTCTCGATTGCGATTCCACGATGTTTCGGCCGCGTGACCATTGTGTTTCGTCTTGCCGGGGTGCTGATGGCGAAAGGAGGGGCCGTGCAATACCGCGTTGACCCCAAAAGTGGTAACCGAATATCCGCTCTGGGTCTGGGCTGCATGAGATTTCCCGGTGCGCCGGGCCATCCGGATGCGAAGACAGCCGATGCCATCATTTCCCGTGCGGTGGAACAGGGGATTAATTATCTGGATACCGCGTATCTCTATCCCGGTAACGAGGTGTGCGTGGGCGCCTCACTTGAGCGCTTGGGGCTACGCGACCGGGTGTTGCTGGCGACCAAACTGCCGCATGCTTCGTGCAAGTGTGCGGAGGATTTCGACCGGTTTTTCGACGAACAACTGCGCCGCCTGCGAACCGATCATATCGACTATTACCTCATGCACAACATCACCTCGCCCGCCCAGTGGGAGCGCGTGGTGGCGTTGGGCATCGAAGACTGGATTGCGCACCAAAAGGCTGCGGGGCGTATTCGCCAGATAGGTTTTTCGTATCACGGCAGTGCGGCGGACTTCCTGACGATGCTCGACGCGTATGACTGGGATTTTTGCCAGATTCAGTACAACTACGCTGGAGAGCGCTACCAAGCGGGAACGGCGGGACTTATAGCAGCCGCCGAGCGCGGGCTCGCGGTGTTTGTGATGGAACCGCTTTTGGGCGGACGCCTGGCGGGCAAGCTGCCTCCGCGGGCCCGCGCCGTGCTCGATGACGTACGCGATCCGTACCTGAAGACGCCGGCTGCTTGGGGCCTTTCGTGGGTGTGGAACCATCCTCAAGTCACGATGCTGCTTTCGGGCATGACCGATACCGCGCAGGTGGACGAGAACGCGGTGCTGGCCGATCGGGCCCTGCCGGATTCGATGACAGCCGCTCAGCTCGATACCATCGCACGCGTGCTGGCGGAGTTTGAAAAATCGAATCGCGTGCCCTGCACGGGATGCGGCTACTGCATGCCATGTCCCAAGGGTATTAACATTCCCGGCTGCTTTGCCGCTTACAACGCGAGCTATGCGCACAGCTGGTTTACGGGGCTGTCGCAATACTTTACGGCGAGCGCGGTGCGCACGAGCGAGCCCAAGCTCGTGAGCAATTGCGTCAAGTGCGGCAAATGTGCGCGTCACTGCCCGCAACACATCGATATCCCCGAGCGTCTCGACGACGCGCGCCGACGTTTCCAGCCTGGCCCCGTAACGGCCGCGCTTAAAGTCTTCAGCAAAACTCGCTCCTCATGACCCTTTTATATCTTGTGATGGAATAGTTCCTGTTTGCGGCAGAATAGGGCGATAGCAGGAACTATTTCGTCGCAACTGAAGGGGGCTGTCGTGGGCCATCGGGATTCATGTGATGATTTGCGCGAGGTTCGTTGGGGCGTTTTGGGCGCTGGGCACATTTCGCATCGATTTGCATCGTCGCTCAAGGAGGTGGACGGGGCGCGGCTTGTGGCTGCCGCCGGTCGCGCCCCTTCGCATGTTGAGGAGTTTTGCAGGGCGTTTTCGATTGATGCCGCGCACAGCTATGCCACGACTGACGATAGCGGCGATGCGGCTTATGATGCGCTGATTGCCGACCCCGATGTCGACGCAATCTACTTGGCTCTTCCACATGGCATGCATGCGCATTGGGTCTGTCGGGCACTGCGCGCGGGAAAGGCCGTGCTGTGCGAAAAACCGGCCGTTTTGAGTGAGGAAGAGGCTCTATCGATTGCCTCCACCTCTCGCGAGCGCGGCGTACTGTTTATGGAGGCGATGAAGAATCGGTTTTGTCCGATGCATACTCGCGTGAAGGGTTTGCTTACGTCGGGCGAGCTTGGCCGTATCGTCTCGATCGAAAGCGTGCAAAAACTCGATTATGGTCAGCCGCCTTCGAGTTATCTGCTCGATCCGTTGCAGGGTGGCTGTCTATATGACATGGGCTGCTACGCGGTCGGGTGGTTTGAGGATCTTCTTGCGGGTGCGTGCGATGTTTCGTCTCGTGAAGTTCGCTGGCGTGACGTATCGGGTGGCCGCGTGGATTGGGCCGATGAGATCCATATGAGTGTCGGCGGTATACCCATTCATATGGTGTGCGACGGCAAAGCAGCATATGAAAGCCGCTTAATGATTGCCTGCGAACGGGGTTCGGTGGAAATCGAGCGCCTCCATCGCCCCGAGCTCGCCCATGTGAAGTACTCCGACGGACGAATGCTCGAAATTAATGCCCCGTTTGAGGTCGATGATTTCTACGGCGAAATTCAGCATGCGACGCAGCTCGTCCAGACGGGAGAGCTTGAAAGCCCCGTTATGCCTCTTGCCGCCACGCAGCGCTGCGCGCAGATTATCGATGCGATTCGCTTGACGCTCTAGGCTGCGGTGCTGGTGCTCAAGGGGGCTCGGCGGACCTTGCCCCTGATGCCCCTTTTATATCTTGCGGTGGAATACGGTCTGTTTGCGCCAAAATAAGGCACCAATAGACCGTATTTCACCGCAACTGATGAGGGGGAGTTGGAGATGCTAACGATCGGGTGTCATCTTTCGACGACGAAGGGCTATCGGGCAATGGGGGAGACGGCGTTGTCCATTGGTGCCAATACCTTTGCGTTCTTTACGCGCAACCCGCGCGGTGGCAAGGCAAAAGACCTTGACATGGATGACGTGGCGGCTCTGCGCGAGCTTATGGCGCAAAACGACTTTGGACCGCTAGTGGCGCATGCCCCGTATACCTATAACCCCTGCTCCGCTAAGGAGCGGGCGCGGGAGTTTGCCTTGGAGGCTATGGCGGAAGATTTGCAGCGTCTGGAAGCACTGCCCGGCAACTACTACAACTTCCATCCCGGTGCGCATGTGGGACAGGGGGCAGACGCCGGCATTCAGATGATTGTCGACACGCTGTGCCAGGTGATGTTTGAGGGACAGCAGACGACGGTATTGCTTGAGACCATGGCGGGCAAGGGCACCGAGGTGGGCCGTAGCTTTGAAGAGCTGGCGCGCATTATCGAGGGCGTTGCCGCCAAGTGCCCGGAGCTGTCCGATAAGCTGGGCGTTTGTTTGGACACCTGCCATGTGAGCGATGCTGGCTACGACATCATCCATGACCTGGACGGCGTACTCGACGAGTTCGACCGCGTGGTGGGTATCGAGCGCTTGCGCGCCGTGCATATCAATGACTCCAAGAACCCCTGCGGCGCCCATAAGGATCGCCACGAGTGCATCGGCAAGGGCTACCTGGGTAGTGAAGAGTTTGGCGGCGGTATGCAGGTTATGCAGAATATTGTATCGAATAGCCGCTTGCGTGCACTTCCATTTATTTTGGAGACGCCGAACGAACTTGCAGGTTATGTAGCTGAAATCAAACTGCTAAGGTCATTGCAGCAGTAATGACTGTTGCTAAGTGGAGTATTCCATTCACGTTATGGGTTTGTTTCAATCAGTTTTCTCATTGCAGATTCGTAATTCCGGGTGCATAATAGCCAACAGTTTTTGCAGACCTCTGAATCAAACGGGGTCACTGGAAGGAGACTGATTATGAAGCTCAAGAAGCTTGGCGCGTTTGCAGCCACGGGCGCCATGGCGCTCGCTCTTGCACTGACGGGCTGTGGTTCGTCCAACGCCACCTCTGGTTCCGATGCCGGTTCCAGCAGCTCTGACAACGCGAAGGTCGAGAAGGTCGACGGCTCCAAGGAGTATGCACTCGTCAAGGACGGTACGCTCACCGTCGGCACCTCTGCCGAGTACGCTCCGTTTGAGTACAAGGATGACAACGGCGATTATCAGGGCTTTGACCTTGAGCTCATCAAGGCTATCGGCGACAAGCTGGGCCTGGATGTCGAGTATGTCAACAATGACTTTGACACGCTGGTTCCGGGCGTCGCTTCGGGCGCCAAGTATGATGTTTCCATCGCGGCTATCACCGACACGCCCGAGCGTGAGAAGGAAGTCACTTTCTCTGATTCCTACTACATGGACGATCAGGCTATCGTGACCAAGGTCGATAACACCGACATCACGGCCGACAACTACAGCGAGAAGCTCAACAACGCCGACGCTACCATCATCGTCCAGTCTGGCTCGACCGCCGAGGCCTTTGCCCAGGAGAACTTCCCCAAGGCCAAGATTGTTCCCTACAAGGACGCCACCGAGTGCTTCAGCGCCCTGCAGTCCGATAAGGGTGACGCCGTGGTGACCAACCGCTCCGTCGCCAGCCAGCTGACCGCCGAGCAGTTCAACACCTGCCAGACCATCAAGCAGATCAGCACCGGCGAGGAGTACGCCATCGCCATCAACCAGGGCAACACTAAGCTCAAGGACGACGTCAACCAGGCCATCAAGGACCTGACCGATGACGGTACCGTTGACGCCCTTATGGCTAAGTACAACATCAAGTAAAATAGCTACTTGATTGCACGCGGGCCCTTTCCGTTTTGGCGGAGAGGGCCTTTGCGTTTCTTGAATGGGCGTCATCCCGCCCCGTTATGTCGGCAACTTAAACGTTAGGAGCCACCTTGTCTCGATTGAACCAAGGAGCCATGGGCAAGAGCCATCCACTGCCCTCGATGCTCCAAAAGCTGGCCTGTGCCCTGGCTGTGGCGCTCGCCCTGGTATGCGCGGGGGCCTGCGTGCCCTCGACTGCTCAGGCACTTGAGACCGCAAAGATCACCGCCCGACCCAATACCGGTTCGGGTAGCGACGTGGTCGGTGGCACCGAGACTCGTATCACCTGGGAGGTCCAGGCCGATGCCGATGAGGAGCTGAGCGGTCTTTCGCTGACGTTTGTCGATGGCACGACCTTTGGTGCGGACGACACGCGTCTGACGATGCTCTCGGGCGATGACCTTATGGACCGTACGCCCATGAAGCCCACGTGCAAGGTCGATGGTCAGACGCTCAAGATCGATTTTGGTGAGATGGCGCCCGCCGGCGGTTATTTCCGTGTCGAGGTCTACGGCGTGACCTTCCCCGTCGAGGGCGGCGACGAGGCCTTTAGCGGCACCTACACTTTGGCCGATGGTTCGACCAAGAAGATCTCCAAGATTCCGTCGGTGGAGATCAAGGGCGTGACGGCATTCGATAACTTCCTGGCCGACCTTAAGGAGCAGCCGTGGGTCGAGGCATGGAATTCCAACATGTTCCTTCGCCTGTTCCTGAACCCGGTCATTTTGGTCCAGAGCCTGCCGATCGTCTTCAAAGGCTTCCTCATGTCGCTCTCGATCGTGCTCGTGGCGTTTCCGCTGGCAATTCCCTTTGGTTTCGCCCTGTCGCTCATGCGCATCTCCAAGTCGCGCATCCTGCGTTGCCTTGCCGGTATCTATGTGAATATCATTCGCGGTACGCCGGCGTTCCTGCAGATCTATATCGCGTTCTTCGGTCTGCCGTTGGCCGGCGTCAAGGTGGACGACTACGTGCTCGGCGTCATCGTCATGGCCATGAACTCGTCTGCGTATCTGTGTGAGATCTTCCGCGCCGGTATTCAGTCGATCCCCAAGGGCCAGAACGAGGCTGCGCGTTCGCTGGGCATGAACGCGTTCCAGACGCTGCTCTATGTCATGATTCCGCAGACGTTCCGTAATGTCCTGCCTACGCTGACCAGTGAATTTATCCTGCTTTACAAGGATACGTCGCTGCTCGCGGCTGTGGGCGTGGTCGAGATCGTCATGAACGCCCGCACCATCGTGGCCACGACGGGCTCCATTACACCGTACGTGGTTGCCGCCCTGTTCTATCTGGTCATCACCCTGCCGCTCGCTCGCTTGGTGAGCGGTCTTGAGGCAAGGCTTTTAGGCACGGCCGAGACCAAGAAGAAGCGTCCCGCCAAGAGCGCCGGACAGGTTGTCGCGACGCCCGCCGATCACATCGCCGGTCTGTAAGGAGGTCCTATCATGAGCGAAACCAATAACTCGAACGAGGTTGTCGTCAGTATCAAGAACCTCCAGAAAGCCTTTGGCGATAACGTCGTTCTGCGAGATATCGATCTGGATGTGCATAAGGGCGAGGTCGTCGTAGTTCTGGGTCCCTCGGGCTCGGGTAAGTCGACGATGCTTCGCTGCATCAACCGTCTTGAACATCCCACGAGTGGCTCGATTGTCGTTGAGGGTGTGGACGTGTGCGCCAAGGGCGTCGACCTTAACAAGGTGCGCACGCATCTGGGTATGGTGTTCCAGCAGTTCAATTTGTTCCCGCACCTGTCAGTCAAAAAGAACGTCATGCTCGCACAGCAAAAGGTACTCAAGCGCAGCAAGGAAGAGGCCGAGAAGATTGCCGTCGAGGAGCTGACCAAGGTCGGTCTTGCCGAGCGTATCGACTTTATGCCGAGCCAGCTCTCGGGCGGTCAGCAGCAGCGCGTTGCCATCGCCCGCGCCCTGTCGATGAACCCGCACGTCATGCTCTTTGACGAGGCCACCTCGGCGCTCGACCCCGAGCTCGTGCGCGACGTCCTGGGTGTCATGCGCGACCTGGCACGCGACGGCATGACCATGATCGTCGTGACGCACGAGATGGGCTTTGCCCGCGATGTCGCCGACCGCGTCGTCTTTATGGACGGCGGCGTCATTGTGGAAGAGGGTACGCCGAGCGAGGTCTTCGACCACCCCAAGAGCGAGCGCACCAAGGCGTTCTTGGGAAATATCTCGTAGCCGGTTGATGTAACTGCCGTTACAAAAGAGCGGGGGCTGGACTTGAATCCAGCCCCCGCTCTTTTGTAGGGATGGGGATGCGCTGTGATACAGGCTCTTTTGGAGGCCTGGTTTCGTTACGCGAGCTCGGCTCCGAGGGCCTTGCAGGCCGCCTCGCCCTCATCGTCGGGCGCATCGTAGCAAATGACGGAGTCCACGACGTTGACGCCGGCCTCGTCGGCGTCGGCCTTCCAGTTGTCCATCCACTCGCCCTCGGCCCACGAATAGGAGCCAAAGAGGACGACCTTCTTGTCGCCGAGGGTCTCCTTGACCTCGTCCCACATAGGCTGAAACTCGTCATACTCAAGCTCCTCGGAGCCCATGGCGGGGCAGCCGAAGGCGAAGGCATCATATTCGGCGGCCTTGTCGGCAGAGAAGTCGGCGCAGGGGATGACCTCAGTCTCGGCCCCCGCGGACGTGGCGCTTTCGGCGACGAGGTTTGCCATGGCCTCGGTATTGCCCGTGCCGCTCCAGTAGACGACGGCGATCTTGCTCATGTTTTGTCCTTTCGGTCGTGCGGCGCTTGCCGCGGCTTGTACGTTCTATCGGGTTGCCTGGGCAAGTTGCGCCAGGCTGCAGCCCTGCTGATAGATAAAAGTGAAGTATTGGGTGCAGGCACGGTAGGCATCAAACGTCGCAAGCGCCTGCTCGACATTTGCGTAGACCTTCCAGGCCCCAAAGACCTTGTAGTTCTCGCCGCGCTGGACGATAAACTCGTGCACGTCGTCGTAGGGATATCCAAGGAAGTAGCCTATTTCGTGCGGAAACTCGCAGGTGCAGTCTTTGCTGCAGCTAGCTTGCTGGGGTAGTGCGCATCGAGTCTGGCTGCAGGCGCATTCCGCGACGTTATTGCTCGCGAGCGTGATGCGTGATGCCAAATGCACAAGGCATGCCGAAAGGTCTCTCGTGTCGTAGCCTTCCGAGGTGAGCGCCGTTTGGACGCGAGGGTCTGCGAAATAGGTGGTGAGGTTTTTGGCTTGGTACGCGTACACGAGCGCTCCGCAGGGCCGCCAGACCAAAACACTCAGGTGGATGCCGAGCGGGTCAAGCTCGCGATTGCACTGGGCGATAACGTTGAGCAGGCGTGCTCGGCGTTCTGCAATGGTTTCGGTTGTGGTCGAGCCGTCCCCGTGGGCGTAGGTGCCTGGATAGGTAAAGAGCGATGCCGGCTTGATGCCCGCGAGCGTGGGAGAGCAGTTGCGCACGACTGCCGCCTGAAACGTTGGGATGTCTATGGTTCGAGTCACGGCGCTCCTTACGGATCTAAACTGTTAGCCTAGGAAAACTTATACACGAAAGTAAGCCATGGTCAACAAAAAAGTTTGAAGAGGGAAACTAATTGACCGAACAGACATGATTTTGGGTTAAGATGGGGGCACCCCATGGGGGTATCTAGATAGTGCTACTTGAAAGGGGAGCGCATGAGTGACTTGCTCAACCCTGCGAATCTCATCGTGCTGGCCGTCATTGCCGTCGGCATGTTTTTTGGACTGCGTCGCATTGCCGCTTCGACACACGGGAAGAGTTGCTGCAGCGATGGTACGAGCGGCAAGAAGGCCAAAAAGGTTGTTGTGGTGGATACCGATGCGTCACACTATCCCTATAGCGATGAGCTGCTCATCGGCGGCATGAACTGTGACGGCTGCGCTCAGAACGTAGCCAATGCCCTCAATGCGCTGGATGGCGTGTGGGCAACGGTGACGTATGCGGACCACACGGCACGCGTGCGCTCTAAGCAGCCGGTTGATCGTGGTGTCCTCGAGACGGCCGTGAAAGACGCGGGCTACTACGTCATGACTCTGTAAGCGCCGCCCTGGATGCGCTTCCTTGGCTAGGCTCGTCCGCGCAGTTCGATGTCTTGGATGTCGTCGAAGTCGATGGCGATGTCTCGGAGTTTGAGGAGCTTGAAGGCGGGGAGCGCCTCGTCGAGGATGCCGGTGCGGCTGCGATAGCCGTATGTATCGTAATAGGTGACACGAATCAAGTCGCCACGTTTGAGACCCTCGAGCTTTTTAGAAAGCGCGAGGGCTTTTTCTTCCGTGAGCTCACGTTTTGGCTCGACGGTGATTTCCTGCTTGCGCACGAGTTCGTAGTATCCCGTGAGGGCGGCAAAGGGCATAAACTGTGCGGCGCGGTTGGCGCGCACGGCACCGTTGGCAGTGAGGTTGGGGTCGGCGGCGCGGCGTCTGCCCTCGGGGTCCGCCAGGCGCTCGAAGGCGGTCGGCGGGCGCACGGGCTGCTGCTTGGGTTTAGGCACGATGTCCTCCAACTTGGCCGTTGCGTTCGCGTGCGGTGGCGCCGGCGGTAAAGCTTAATCCCTTGACGAGCGCGTTCTCGCCGTACTTGCCTTTCACGGCCAGGACGGCGCGCGCCAGGTCGCGCTCGCGCTCATCGGCCTCGATATCGCTGAACAGATCGATGGTGGTAAATTCCTCGGGCATGAGGTTGCCAAATCCAAGGTTGATGCGCTTGACCGGTCGTTTGGGATCGACAGTCTGCGCCCAGAGCTCATCAAAATAGCCCATGATCTTCTTAAACGAGTTAGTGCGCTCGGGCAGCTTGCGCGAGGCGTTGGAGTGCGCAAAGAGTGCGGCATAGCCACCACGCGGTTTGCCGCCATGCTCTCCCACAAAGATGCCATCGATTGCCTGCGCTTCGCGCACCAGGCGACGCCTTTCGTCATCGCGCTGGACGGGCTTGGGAGCACGGGGCGCGAGCTCGGGGCCATCGGTCGTTGCGGGCTCGATGCCCGAGGTGCTCGAGCGCAGGTGTCCGCATCCGTCCACATACTGCGCTGTACCGCTGGCGTCGAGGCGGCGTATGTCGGCGCGTTCGCTCGCGTAGCCCACAAAGAGCGAGATGCTGTCGCAGACCACGTGCTTATCGACCAAGTCTAAAACGGCGTTGTCGACCATCTCGCGCAAGACGGTATAGGCCTGTTCGTAGGCATAACCCTTCGAGAGCACCTGTCCTGTGGTGGTCGAAGTTGCTTGCGGGCGATAGGCTTGGATATCGGCGATGGTTGTCGGCTCGCGCCCGAAGGCATGGTCGATGAGATATTCGGCATTGACGCCGAGCTCGTCGTAAAGCAGGTTTTCGTCGAGCGCCGCGACGCCCATCAGATCGTAGACGCCGTATTTCTCGAGGCGGGCTGCCACGCCGGGACCGATGCCCCAGATATCGGTGATGGGACGATGGGGCCAGATCTCCTTGCGAAAGGTCTCGTCGTCGAGTATGCCGATGCGGCTGGGTACGTGCTTGGCGGTAATGTCGAGCGCTACCTTGGCCTGGAATAGGTTGGGGCCGATGCCGACCGTCGCCGTGATGCCGGTGCGCGCGAGGACCTCGTCGCGCAGCGTGCAGGCGAACCCTTCCGCATCTGTGTGATAGAGGTCCAGATAGGGCGTCACGTCGATAAAGCATTCATCGATTGAATAGACGTGAATGTCTTGCGGACTTACGTATTCCAGATAGATGCCGTAGATTTGCGCCGACACCTCCATATAGTGCTGCATGCGCGGTACGGCCGTGATGTAGTCGATACCATCGGGAATCTCGAATAGGCGGCAGCGATTGTGAATCCCTAAGTCCTTCATGGCCTGCGTGATGGCGAGGCAGATGGTCGTGCGCCCGCGCGATTCGTCGGCAACGACCAGGTTGGTGGTGAGCGGATCGAGCCCACGGTCGACGCACTCGACGCTGGCATAAAACGTCTTGAGGTCGATGCAGATATAGGTGTGCTGCTCGTGCGCCATCCGTGTCCTTTCATCAAACACATGTTCTTATCGAATACCTGTTCGATAATACCCGCTCGTCCGGACGTCGTCAAAACCTGTCAAAAAGGGACTGGTTTGTTTTGGTAGGTATGGTCGTGCGGTTGGATCGGGTTTTAACGCAGCTCTAAAGAGTGCGAAACAGCTCGGAAAACCTCGCTTCGTAGCATGAGCCTAACGATTGATACCGCCTATACGCACGGAAGGGTTGTGGAAAAGATGGTCAATTATGGGTTTGGTATGCCGACGCGCCTTGTTGCGGATGGAGACGTGGCTCGCTGGTGCGGACGATTGGTCGCTCACTACGGTGGCACCAAGGCGCTGGTCGTGTTGGGCGGTGACAAACATACGCACGATGAGCTCGTCTCGGCGGCGCTCGGCTCGCTTGATCGAGCTCTACTCGAACGCGTGCTTTTTCGCTGCGGCTTGGTCGGGGGCGATGGGGGAGACGATTTGGTCGATGAGGCCGTAGCCCTGGCGACCGACGAAGGCGTGGACTTTGTCCTGGCGATTGGCGATGCCGATACTGCCGGCTTTGCGCGCGAGCTCGCGCGTCGCATGGCGGCGCTCGATGCCGGCGAAGACGGCTTTGTGCCTTATGGATGCATTGTCTCGGAGGGCAAGGTGCCTGCTGTCGTGGGCACCGGCGAGGTTCCCGTTTTTGCCATTATCGCGCCCGAACTGCTGGAGGGCATCGGGTCTCCTCTGCGTGAGTTACTCGGTAGCGTCTGCGCCGCGGCCTAATATTTGCCATAAAAGGACGGGTTATTTTTGGTTGGTAAAGCGTTTGACCTGCCAAAATAAGCCTGTCCCTTTTTGATCGGTTGCCGTTTGGGGGCCGATTGGCAACGCTCGCTGATTGTAGTCTTGACCTGCGCTAGAATAGTGGCATCTGAATGTCCGGGCGCATGGAGGCGTGCGCCCGTATGCTGAGGAGGACTCTATGGCAACTGTTGCCGCACCTATCGATGCTACGTCGACTGCCGCTTGGAAGGCACTCGAGGCTCATCAGGAGAAGCTCGAGGCCGATGGTATCGACCTCAAGGCCTGGTTCGCTGCCGATGCCGAGCGCGTGAACAAGCTGAGCTTTGACGCCGGTGACCTGCACTTCGATCTGTCGAAGAACCTGGTGACCGATGAGACCGTCAAGCTGCTGTGCGATCTTGCCCGCGAGATGAAGCTCGAGGAGCGCCGCGACGCCATGTTCTCCGGCGAGCACATTAACACCACCGAGGACCGCGCCGTCCTGCACACCGCGCTTCGCCGCCCCGCAACCGAGAGGGGCCAGCTCATCGTCGACGGCCAGGATGTCGTCGCCGACGTGCACGAGGTCCTCGACCGCATGTATGCCTTCGCCGAGCGCGTGCGCTCCGGTGAGTGGAAGGGCGTTACCGGCAAGAAGATCGAGCGCCTGGTGTCCATCGGCATCGGCGGCTCCGATCTGGGCCCGGTCATGGCCTACGAGGCTCTGCGTCCCTATGCCGACGCCGGTATCGACTGCCGCTATATCTCCAACATCGACCCCAACGACCAGGCCGAGAAGCTTAAGGGCCTGGATCCCGAGACCACGCTCGTGATCATCGTCTCCAAGACCTTCACCACGCTCGAGACCCTCACCAACGCCCGCGAGGTCAAGACCTGGATGCTCGAGCAGCTCAAGGCCCAGGGCGCCATCGACGGCTCCGATGAGCAGAACGCCGAGGCCGTGGCAAAGCACTTCGTCGCCGTTTCCACCGCACTCGAGAAGGTTGAGGCCTTCGGTATCGACCCCGCCAACGCCTTCGGCTTCTGGAACTGGGTCGGCGGCCGCTACTCCGTCGACTCCGCCGTGGGCCTGTCGCTGATCGTCGTGCTCGGTCCCGAGCGCTTCCAGCAGTTCCTCGAGGGCTTCCACGCTATCGACGAGTACTTCTGCAACACGCCGCTCGAGAACAATGCCGTTGCGCTGATGGGCCTGCTCAACGTCTGGTACGTCAACTTCTTCGGTTCCAAGAGCCACGCCGTGCTGCCGTACTGCCAGTACCTGCATCGTTTCCCGGCCTACCTGCAGCAGCTCACCATGGAGTCCAACGGCAAGCATGTCCGCTGGGACGGCAGCGCCGTGACCTCCGACACCGGTGAGATCTTCTGGGGCGAGCCCGGCACCAACGGTCAGCACGCCTTCTACCAGCTGCTGCACCAGGGCACCGTGGTGGTCCCGGCCGATTTCATTGCCTTCGCCAATACCGCCAACCCTGCGACCGACAGCGGCCAGGACGTGCACGAGCTGTTCCTGGGCAACTTCCTGGCCCAGACCAAGGCGCTCGCCTTTGGTAAGACGGCCGATGAGGTGCGCGCCGAGGGCACGCCCGAGCAGATCGTCCCGGCCCGCTGCTTTGAGGGCAACCGTCCGACGACCTCGATCTTTGGCGACACGTTGACCCCGTTCGCACTCGGCGAGCTCATCGCCCTGTACGAGCACATCACGTTTGTCGAGGGCACGGTCTGGGGCATCGACTCCTACGACCAGTGGGGCGTCGAGCTGGGCAAGCAGCTTGCCAAGCAGATCACTCCAGCCTTCCATGACGACGCCGCCAAGGCCGAGCAGGACGCTTCGACCCAGGCGCTCATCGAGTTCTACCGCGCTCACCGCAAGTAGTCGCTGCTGTTAACGCATCGCGCCTTATAGTCAGGGGCCCGTATCCCATCGGATGCGGGCCCCTTTGCTTTGCCGTGGCCCCGGGGCGCACGGCCTTTAAGGATCTTCGCCGGAGCGTCGCGTGCTGCGAGGGCCCTGCGTCTAGAGCTCGGCCTCCGCATGGCCTCGCTGCGCCTCGGGCAGCTCCCCGTAGAGCGGATGGTCTTCGAGCCTAAAGCGCTCGACCTGTTCGGGAGTGCAGCCGCGCACAAAGAGCCACGAGCGATCGATCGGCGTCGCCATGAGCGTGCTGGGCAGCGCGTCGGCGCGGTCGGAAAACACCCGGGCGCTCTCGGGATCCTGGAACGCCAGCACCAGATGCGTGTCGCAGTTGCCCATGATGGAGCGTGCGCGTGCCTCGCCATAGAGCGCATCGAGCTGGTTGGTCGACTGCAGCAGCAGCGTTGCCCAGATGTTGCGGCTTCGGATAATCGAGAGCACGTTGTCGATCTGGGGGATCTGCAGATTTGCGAAGTCATCGAGCATAAAGCGCACGGGCACGGGCAGGCTGCCGTCGGGCTGCCTATCGGCCTCACGAATGAGGCCCATAAACGCCTGCGAAATAAAGAGGCCGGTCAGCGGATCGAGATTGCGGTCAATATCGCTCACGGTTACAAACAGGGCGCAGGGGGTGTGTCCCATGGAAGCGAAGTCCACCTGATGGCACTCACGATAGAGCTGTGCCGCACCGTCGAATCCCAGACACATGACCTTTTCGGCAAGGATGCCGACGATGCTCGCGTGCATGCGCTCGGCATTTTGCGTAATGGCGTAGCGCCGCCATAGCGAGAGGGCATAGCTTTGGGGGTCGGTCGTGATCAGGTCGTCAAACAATCGACCCGTGGCACCGTCCTGCAGGTGCTCGATCAGCTTGATGACCGAGCTGATCGTCTGCTCGTCGGCGGGTAGCTGTTCGGTGACGTAGGCGATAAGACACGACAGCAGGTTTGCCGCCGCATGATCCCAAAAAGGCTGGTTGTTGTCCTCGATGGGGCAGATGGCCTTTGCCACCGAGAGGATGTCCTGCTGGTTGGGCCTGCCGTCCGCCTTGCGGCGAATGTGCCTCAGGGGGTTGTAGCCGCAGCGCTCGATGCCGGGCGCAAGGGCCGGGACGGTGTTGAGGTCAGCGAAGTTGAGACATTGCACGCGGTAACCGTGGGCTGCCAGCACGGGTCCCACTTCGTGACAGAGCGTGCCTTTGGTGTCGAGCACGATGTAGCTTGCGTTCATTTGCAGCAGGTTGGGCTTGAGGACGTTTCGGGTCTTGCCGGCTCCCGAGGGGCCGATCACAAGCGCGTTGTTGTTGAGTCCCGTTTGGCGGGTGTCGCAGGAAAGCGTCCGATCTTTCGCGAGGATGGTGGACGATGCGGACTCAGATGCGGCGAGGCGGCTGGCGAGGTTAGACATGAGCGACCTCCTTGGTGGTCGAGAGGATTTCGTGGGCAAAGCCGAGCTCGACGGCGCGCTCGGCCGAAAGGTAGGTGTCTTTTGCAGTGAGGGACTGGATGCGCTTGGGCGTGAGGCCGCTGCGGTCCGAGAGGATTTGCGTGAGGGTCTTGCGGGTCTGCATGAGACGTCGGCTGGTTTCCTGCAGCGCAAGTGCCGAGCCGCCTGCCCCCTGGGGGATCAGCGGGTCGTGAATCATGAGCTCTGCATGGGGCGCCATACGGCGATCGTCGCCGCCCATAAAGATCACGGCGCCCATGGACGCGGCGAATTCCAGGCAGACGGT
Source organism: Collinsella aerofaciens (assembly GCF_028206795.1). Classification (GTDB taxonomy): domain Bacteria; phylum Actinomycetota; class Coriobacteriia; order Coriobacteriales; family Coriobacteriaceae; genus Collinsella; species Collinsella aerofaciens_AX. Next base: position 33,027 of record NZ_JAQLFJ010000017.1, read on the forward strand.
GCGGATGGGGCACGATGCGAGGCGCATGGCGTCATAGATCGCAAGACCCGATCGCACGCTTCCGCCGGCGCTGGCGACAAATATGGTGATGGGGCGGCTGGGGTCGGTGGCATCGAGCAGGCGGATCTGCTGGCATAGGTCGTGGGCCATCGGGGTTTCGATGTTTCCCATGACGGAGAGCTCGCGACGGGCGAGCATCTCATCGTAAATGCTGGTGAGCGTGATGCCTCGGGCGGATTCACGCATGGTGAGGGGGCTGATGATGGGGGAATGATTGGTGTCCATGAGGACTCCTTCCTGTTGGTTGTGTTGTGGAGGAATAGGATTGTTGCCCGCGGAGGGGCTGGCGGGCTACAGGGTTCGTCCGAGCCTGAGATCGAGCTCGGTTGTGGGGCAGGCTGCCTGTTCGTGCGGCTCGCAAGCGCCAAGGGCTCCAAAGCGATAGAGCGTTGCGGCAGGCGTGGTGTAGGCGAGCCGAAGCTGATACTCGACAGGGGCACATCCGTCATTTTTGTAATGAGCCGCGTAGTACTGCGCGATGCTGGCGTTCATCTCGCTGCCATTGCGATGGCGCTCAAACTGGCGTCTGCAGGTCTCGATGATCTTTGCTACCGACTTGGGTGCCGTCGCGGGAACAAGGGCGAGATAGCCCTCAAATAGCTCGTTGATGCTCAGGAGGCACAGCAGGTCGATCAGCGTCCTTATGGCTGCTCCCTCGGCGGAAAAGTGCGCGGTCATGCGGTTATATCGGTTGCGGTCGACGATGGCCGCATGGGGTCTTGGAGTTTTCTGCCCTGTGGTCCCGGGCTTTTGCCGCGCCTGTGTATTGAGCTCGACGTTGCAGCGCTTGAGGCCGTCCAACGGAAGGAACAGTGCGGTGCGCAGGGTGTTCCGCTTGCTTTCGAGTTCATGACGCTCGTCGGGTTCCCATTCGAGCTTGAGTTTCGTGTCGAGCGCCGTAAGCATATGGGCTAGGCAGCCTACGGTAAGAACGTACGAATCGTTGTCGCGTTTTGGGGCATAGGGGTCCGTCAGCTTGCGAATGTCGGGGTCGCCCATGATCTTTGTGCAGCGCTTCAGCAGTTGAGGCTTGCCGGCCAAGATCGTCGCGAGCGGTAGCGACGCGTAGTTCTTGATGGTCGCGGCGGCAAAGGCGGCGTCATATTCGTTTGCATATGCTCTCTCAATGCGGGCATCCAGAATGCTTTTCTTATCGCCGTCTTCAGCGTGGTGGTTTGTCATAGCTTCTCCAATCGGTTGATGTTCGTGCTGTTTGTTGATGTGTTGGTTGTCGTGAATGATGTGCTTGCCGTGGGTGATGTGCTGACGTTGGGGTGCTATGCGGTTTTCAATGTGCCCGTGAGGCAGTTGCTGCAGGGGCGGGATAGGACGGCCCATGCAAGGCGGAAGGCATCGTGCTCAAAATCGAGACAGCAATGCCCGGGGTACCTCACATGTGGCAGTTACCTCATTAAGTTGTCATTGCGTTTGGGGTTGTACTTTGCCGATCTTCCTTCTCTTACACGCTAAAACTCAAACTTCATATGCTCGATCTACTTAAAACCGCAACGGCGGTCTTTTATCAACTTATATGTCGGAACGCGTCTTTGCAAGTACTTTTCTGCGTTTGTTTCAAATGGGCCTTGATTATCATTTTCATTGCAACAGCCTCAGGACTCAGCGCAACGCGTTGCGCTGAGTCCTGAGGCGCGAATC
>NZ_JAQLFJ010000018.1:0-29140 GCF_028206795.1 Collinsella aerofaciens
AGCAAGAAGGCGGAGGGCTAGAGCAAGGCGGGGCCGAGGCCGCCTCGATCAATTTGCGAAAGAATCTTGACGGTACCCAAGAACGTCGGCACCTGCCATGCCAGTGCAAGAACCACATACGGCACCAGCAGGCGCGACACCGAACCACTCAGCAGCTCGCGCCACGGCTTCGGCCTAAACGTATACCCGGCAAGAATAAAGAACACCGGCATGTGAAACGAGAAGATCGCGTGCCGCAAGGGAGAAGGATTTGGGACGGTGTGCCCCACAATGACCAGAATCATTGCAATCCCCTTTGCAATATCGATCCAGTCGAGCCTTTTGCTTCCCATGGCGAACCCTTCAAAACCGCAGTACACAAGATGAAAAAAGCCCGGACCACCAAGCGTCCGGGCTCAATAAACGATGGTGCTCCATGGCGGATTCGAACCGTCGACCTTGGGATTAGAAGTCCCCTGCTCTATCCAACTGAGCTAATGGAGCAAATAACCGCACGCCCAAGCAAGCGCAAGCCTGTCAGGCGCAAGTAATTATAACCTAGTTGAACTGCTCGCGGTACGCCTTGCAGACCTCATCGACCGGGCCGTCCATGCGAAGGTCACCTTTCTCAATCCAAACGGCACGCTGGCAGATGCGCTCAACCTGCTCCATAGAGTGCGAAACGAACAGAACCGTCACGTCACCGCTCTGGATAAAGTGCTGAATGCGTGCCTCACACTTTTGCTGGAAGAACACGTCACCAACGGACAGCGTCTCGTCAACGATCAGAATATCGGGCTCGGTAATCGTCGCGATGGCAAAGGCGATACGCGCCACCATGCCCGAAGAGAAGTTCTTAAGCGGCATGTCAACAAAGTTCTGAAGCTCAGCGAACTCAATAATGCCGTCAAAGTTGGCGTCAATGAACTCCTTGGTATAGCCGAGCAGGGCGCCGTTCAGATAGATGTTCTCGCGGGCGGTCAGCTCGGGGTCAAAGCCGGCACCAAGCTCAATCAGCGGCGCGATGTTACCGTGCACCTTAACGCTGCCCTCGCTAGGCTCAAGCACGCCAGCGATAATCTTGAGCATCGTAGACTTACCGGAACCATTGGTGCCGACCAGACCCACGACCTCGCCGCGATGAATATCGAACGAGATGTGCTTAAGCGCCCTAAACTCCTCAAAGAACAGCTCGTGCTTGGCAAGCTTAATGAAGTACTCCTTGAGGTTGGTCAGCGACTCGGACGCCATGTTAAAGATCATGGTGACGTCATCGACCTCGACAGCCAGAGGCTGCTCGCTGTAATCAACAACAGATTCAGTCATCACAGCACTCCTTAGATGTAGAGGATAAATTTGCGCTCGGACTTATGGAACACGGTGTAGCCGATAACAAGCGCAAGAACCGCCCAAGCGACGCACATACCAAACGTCATAAGCGAAGGCGTTGTCTGGAACAAGAAAATATCGCGCATAAACTGCAGATAGTTGTACATGGGGTTCGCATAAACCAAAATCCGCACGATATGAGGCATCTTCACAACGAAGTCGGTCGTCCAGAAAATAGGCGTGATATAGGTCCAAGCCGTGATAACAACACTCCACAGATGCATAACGTCGCGGAAGAAGACCGTAAGGGCCGAGAGCATCATGCCCAGGCCCATGCAGAAGCACATAAGCAGCAGCAGGCAGACCGGCAGCAGAATCAGGTGCCAAGAAGGCATAACGCGGAACCACAGCATAACGATGGCAACGGCGACCAGCGAGAAGGCAAAGTTAACCAGCGAGAAGAGCACCTTCTGTACTGGGAAGACCCAGCGGTGCACCTTAACCTTCTTGAGCAGCGGAGCCGCACCCACGATCGACGTCAGGGCCTGGTTCGTGGACTCGGACATCACGGCAAAGGTGACGTTACCCACGATCAAGTACAGCGGGTACATCTCAGGCGTAATCGAGCCATTGCGGCCCTGGGCAAAAATCGTCGAGAACACGATGGCCATGACGATCATCATTAGCAGCGGGTTGAGCACCGACCATGCGACGCCCAGAACGCTGCGGCGATACTTGATCTTAAAATCCTTGGTAACCAGCTGACGAAGGATAAACGCGTCCTTCTCAAATTCATTCTTAGCAAACGTCGCAGGCAGACTGCGAGTTTCTTGTTGCTTTGTCTGATCCGACACGGATGCAACTCCTTTACTCGTAATCGTTGACAAACGAACAGTATAGACCCGACGGCCATGCAAACGATTCGCGCAACAAAACTGGAGAACTAACCCACATCTTAGGATGCCAAGCCCAAACGGCTATACTTTCAAAGATTGAATGTATAAGGAGCATTGAATGTATTCTAAATCCATCGCTGTCATCATCCCCTGTTACAACGAAGCCCTCACGATCGGTAAGGTCATCGACGACTTTCACCGCGAGCTTCCGCAAGCGACGGTCTATGTCTATGACAACAACTCGTCGGACGATACCTCACGCATCGCCACCGAGCACGGCGCCACGGTCCGCTTTGAACCCCGTCAGGGAAAGGGCAACGTGTGCCGCCAGATGTTTCGCGATATCGACGCCGATTGCTACCTGATGGTCGACGGAGACGACACCTACCCCGCCGAGGCCGCCAAGACCCTCTGCGAGCCTATCCTCAACGGCACGGCCGATATGACCGTAGGCGACCGCCTTTCCAACGGCACCTACGCCGAGGAAAACAAGCGTGCTTTCCACGGCTTTGGCAACAATCTGGTCCGCGCCATGATCAAGTGGATTTATGGCTACAGCTTCGATGACGTCATGACCGGCTACCGCGCCATGAGCCGCCCGTTCGTTAAAACCTTCCCTGTGCTTTCCGAGGGCTTCCAAATCGAAACCGAGCTCTCGATCCACGCCGTCGACCACCGCTGGCGCATCAAAGATGTGCCCATCGAGTACCGCGACCGTCCGGAAGGCTCCGAGTCCAAGCTCAATACCGTAAGTGACGGCATTAAAGTCGTCGCGATGATCGGTACGCTGTTCAAGGACTACCGCCCGCTAAAGTTCTTCAGCCTCGTCGCGCTTCTGTTTGCGGTGATTGGCCTCGCCCTGGGCATGCCCATCGTTGTCGAGTATTTCCAGACCGGCCTCGTTCCGCGCTTCCCCACCGCCATGCTTGCTGCATCGTTTATGTTCCTGTGCGGCCTGAGCCTTGCGACCGGATTCATCCTCGATTCCGTGGCAAAGGTCGAAAAAAAGCAGTGGGAAGTCAACGTGTACAGCAAATACGCTTTCGATGACTATCGCAGCGACGAAACGAACGCGAGGTAAATCGCCATGCCGCTCATCTCCATCGTCGTTCCGTGCTACAACGAGCAGGAATCACTTCCGATCTTTCTCAAAGAGCTCGATGGCGTCGTTCGCATCATGACCCAGCAAGACCCCGGCATCTCCTTTGAGGCAGTCCTCATCGACGATGGCTCGGCAGACAAAACGCTCGCCGTCATGAAGGCAGAAGCCGCGGCGGCGCATCCATACGCCATCCGCTGGCACTCTTTCTCGCGCAACTTTGGCAAGGAGGCGGCACTACTCGCCGGACTCCAACACGCAAAGGGCGACTATGTCGCCACCATGGATGCCGACATGCAGGACCCGCCCTCACTCCTGCCTCAGATGTACGAGATCTTGCAGACTGAAGACTACGATAACGTCGCCACACGCAGGACCACCCGCGAAGGCGAGCCTCCCATCAGGTCGTTCTGCGCCCGCATGTTCTACAAGATCATCAACCGCATTTCCAAGGCCGACATCGTCGACGGAGCACGCGATTTTAGGCTCATGAAGCGACCTATGGTCAACGCCATCATCTCCATGGGCGAATACAACCGATTCTCCAAGGGCATTTACGGCTGGGTCGGCTTCAAGACCAAATGGCTCCCCTACGTAAACGTCAACCGCGTGGCCGGCGAGACCAAATGGAGCTTTTGGTCGCTGCTCCTCTATTCCATCGACGGCATCGTCGCGTTTTCCACGGCGCCGCTCTCCCTCGCCGCCCTCACGGGTATCGTCTTCTGTCTCATCGCCATCTTGGGATTTATCGTCATCTTGGTCAAAACGCTTGTTTGGGGTGATCCCGTCGGTGGATGGCCGTCCCTCGCCTGCCTCATAACGATGTTTGGCGGTATGCAACTTCTGTGCCTGGGAATCATTGGCGAGTACTTGGCAAAAGCCTACTTGGAAACCAAGCAACGCCCCATCTATATCATTCGAGAGTCCAACGAGGAATCTAATGACACGGTCTAATAAGTGCACGTTCAAGAACACAGCATTCTACGCTGCCTGTTTTGCGTTTTCCGTTGTTCTCTTTGTTTCGCTTGCCGTGGCGGGGCATGTCTACCCCTTTGGCGACAACTCGTTTCTCACTAACGATCTCAAGTACCAGTACGTCGACTTCTTTGCTTGGTTCCGGCGCGTCCTTTTGAGCGAGGCAAATCTTCGCTATTCCTTCTCACAGGGACTCGGCATGAACACATGGGGGCTCTATAGCTACTACCTCGCCAGCCCCTTCAACCTGCTCTGCGTGCTGTTTCCCGCAGACAAGCTGACACTCTTCGTATTTGCCATAACCGCGCTCAAACTGGGCTGCATCCACATCAGCAGCGCTTGGTATGTGCAAAAGCGCTTTGACCTACCCAAGCCCGCAGCATTCCTGCTTTCCCTCTCGTTCACGTTTTGCAGCTGGACCATCAGCAACCTACGCAACCCGCTCTGGTTCGATTGCCTCATCCTGCTGCCCATCTGCGCCTACGGATGCTACGAGCTCATTCGCAAGCAGCGTATGATCCGCCTCGTCATCGCAACGGCGCTCAATGTCATGTTCTGCTGGTATACGGCCTACATCAGCATCCTGTTCCTCTGCATCTTCGTATTGGTCGAATTTGTCGATTATGTTGCAGAAAAAGGATTTAGCTGGAAGCTCATGCTCGATCGGGCCCTGCGATTCGCCGGGGCTATCGCGCTTGGACTACTTCTGTCCGCCTGGACCTTTTTGCCGACCATCCTTGCCATGTCCAAGGGCGGACCCGTTCTGGCACTCGGCCCCCTACTTAAAACCAGCCTCAAGTCGCTCATCAGGGGCTTTCTTCCCTGCATGTGGGTAAACAACGAAAACACACCGCAGTTCTATTGCGGCATCATCATGATGCTGCTCGCGGTAAGCCTGCTGGTTAACCGGACGGTTTCAATCAAGACGCGCATCGCAACACTCGTCGTCACGATAATCCTGGTCGCAAGCTCCGTTTTTAGCCCGCTCGAGTACATCTGGTGCGGCATGCGCGTCCCCAACGGCTTCTACTCGCGCACGGCTTATTTGCTGAGTTTCTTTGCGCTGTGGGCCGCAGGATACGCGCTGCAGAAACTCAAAGAGTGGCCAACACTAAGTCGAGCCCATCGTCCGGCCATCATCATGCCACTCCTGGCACTCACGGCAATTGAACTATTTGCCAACGCCCATGTTATGTGGAACCAACTGTACACAGGCTATTCTGAAGAAGCCAACAGCGCCTATGTCGCCACCGCAGCCGGCACGATCACGGCCATTCAAGAACAGACTTCGGCGTCGTTCTATCGCATTGACCGCACGACCACGCGCGTCGACAGCGCCGCCCTCAACGAAGGCCTGGCGCTTGGGTACAACCAGTTGTCTTCGTATTCGTCTGCCAACAACCCGCAGGCCATCGCACTGCTCAACTCCCTTGGATACAGCAGCGTTGGCGAATTCTCAACCCGTTATGCCGAGCCCATTCTCGCCGTCGATGCCCTGTTGGGAGTCAAGTACGCCATTCCTGAAAACGCGCCTGCAGGATACGTTTTAGCCAAGACGAATCAGGCCGACTCCACAAGCGCGGTGTACGAGAACCCCTATGCGCTCAGCATTGGCGTCGCGGCCTCAAGCGATATACAAAACAGCACGCTGAAGAGCGAGAACCCCTTCGAAAAGCAGAACGACCTCTACAGCAAAATCCTAGGCCGCAAGGTCGAGCTCTATACCAAGATCGAGGCCGCGAGCACGGAGAATAGCGATAGCTTAAAGCAATGGAGCGTTACTCTTCCGGCAAGCTCCATCGGGTATCTCTACATCAACAAAGATACGACCGCCGGCAGTTATTGGCCCGTCACCCTTACCATCGACCAGCGAACGATCGAAAACGAGGCCTGGAGATTCGACAATAATATCCGTCAGATTGCGGATGCATCGGACGCCCCGAGCCAGCATACGGTGTCAATCGGAGTCGCAGAGGGCTATACAGACATGCCCCAAGACAATGAGCCGGTCTTTTACGCCCTCAATCTGGACGTTTTCGAGCAGATTATTAACGAGCTTAAGACGAGCGAATTTGTTCCGACGGTTTTTGAGGACGGAAGAATCGAAGGCAAATATACTGCCAAGGATGACGGCAACCTGCTGCTGAGCGTTCCGTACGATGAGGGCTGGAACGTAACGGTAAACGGAACCGCCGCAGAACTAACGCCCGCCGCCGATAAGGGCTTGTCATCCCTGAACATGCAGAAAGGCGCGAATAGGATCGTGATGACCTACAAGACTCCGGGCGCCCTTTCTGGGCTTGCAGTGAGTCTGGCGACCGCCGCCGCCCTTGCTGCAGCGGGGCTATACGCCAGGCATAAGAAAAGCCGCCGTTAACAAGCGGCGGCTTTTACTCTCGAAAAGTTAATAGCGGCTAGAGCGTCTTGAGGTACTCCCCCAGCTCTTTCTCCCAGTCGGGCATGCGGAAGCCGGCAGCCTCGAGCCTGGACAGGTCGAGCGCGGAGTGGACCGGGCGCGGGGCGATGGGGCCCTCGGCGCCGCCGTAGTAGTCGGCGGTGCTGACCGGCACGACCTTGTCCCCGTTGCCGTTGGCGGCCTCGAAGACGGCGCGGGCGATGTCGGCCCAGGACTTCACGGCGCCGGAGCCGGTGCAGTCGTAGGTGCCGTAGGGGGCGTGCGTCCCCAGCACATGGAAGATGGCCCGCGCCATGTCGCGCGTGAAGGTCAGGCGGCCCAGCTGGTCGTCCACGACGGTGACCTGGTCCAGCTTGTCCTCGGGGTCGGCGACGCGGTCGGAGAGCCCCCTCATGGTCTTGACGAAGTTGTGGCCCTCGCCGATGACCCAGGAGCTGCGCATGATGTAGTGGCGGGGGCAGCCGGCCACGGCAATGTCGCCCGCGGCCTTGGTCTGGCCGTAGACGGACAGCGGGGAGAAGGGCTCGTCCTCGGTATGGACCTCGGCCGTGCCGTCGAAGACGTAGTCGGAGGACACGTGCACGAGGGTGATCCCGTGCCCGGCGCAGGTGCGGGCGAGCAGGGCCGGGCCGGTGGCGTTGGCCTTCCAGGCGGTCACGCGGCCCTCGGGGGCCTCCGCTTTATCGACCGCCGTGTAGGCACCGCAGTTGATCACGGTGCCGTAGAGCGACCAGTCGTACTGCGCGTAGGCGTCCGGGTCGGACATGTCGAAGGTGTCGATGTCGCAGAAGTCGAAGTCCTTGGCGACGCCGCGCTCCTCAGCGAGCGCGCGCACCGCATGGCCCAGCTGGCCGTTGCAGCCGGTGACGAGGGTGCGCTTCGGCGCCATGGGGACGACGTCCCTCAGCATCGGGTGGTTGAGGTCCGCCTCGGAGACGGTGGCCTGGTCGAGCGGGATCGGCCACTCGATGGCGAGCTCGGGGTCGGCGAGGTTCACGAAGGTGTAGGTCCTCTTCAGCTCGAGCGACCAGTGGGCGTCCACCAGGTAGGTGTAGGCGGTGCCGTCCTCCAGGGCCTGGAAGGAGTTGCCCACGCCGCGCGGGACGTAGATGGCCTTGCTGGGATCCAAAACGGTCGTGAACACCTTGCCGAAGGTCTCGCTGCCCTCGCGCAGGTCCACCCAGGCGCCGAAGACGGAACCGCGGGCCACGGAGATGAACTTGTCCCAGGGCTCCGCGTGGATGCCGCGGGTGACGCCGCGGCTGTCGTTGTAGGAGACGTTGTTCTGGACGACCCTGAGGTCCGGGATGCCCAGCGCGGTCATCTTGGCGCGCTGCCAGTTCTCCTTGAACCAGCCGCGCGAGTCGCCGTGGACGGCGAGGTCGACGACCATGAGGCCCCCGATGCCGGTCTCGGTGACGGAGAGGTCCTTCTCGAATGCGATGTCTGCCATGTCTCTGCTCTCCTTACTGCCCCTGCGCGCGGTAGCGGGCCTCGGTGGCCTCCTTGGCCGGGCGCCACCAAGACTCGTTGGCCACGTACCAGTCGATGGTGGCCTTCAGGCCCTCGGCGAAGTCGGTGTGGGCCGGCCTCCAGCCCAGCTCGCGCTGGAGCTTGGTCGAGTCGATGGCGTAGCGGCGGTCGTGGCCGGGGCGGTCGGCGACCCAGTCGAAGTCCTCGGGGTCGCGGCCCATGGCCTCCAGGATCATGCGCAGGACGGTGATGTTGTTCTTCTCCCCATTGGCGCCGATGAGGTAGGTCTCCCCCATGCGGCCCTTGGTGAGGATGTCCCACACCGCGGAGCTGTGGTCCTCGGTGTGGATCCAGTCGCGGACGTTCTCGCCCTTCCCGTAGAGCTTGGGGCGGACGCCGTCGACGATGTTGGTGATCTGCCTGGGGATGAACTTCTCAACGTGCTGGTAGGGGCCGTAGTTGTTGGAGCAGTTGGAGATCGTGGTGCGAAGCCCGTAGGTGCGGGTCCATGCGCGCACGAGCATGTCGGAGCTCGCCTTGGTGGAGCTATAGGGGCTCGAGGGCTTATACGGCGTCTCCTCGGTGAACTTGGCGGGGTCGTCGAGCGCCAGGTCGCCGTAGACCTCGTCGGTGGAGACGTGGTGGTAGCGGACGCCATATTTGCGGACGGCCTCCAGCAGGCGGAAGGTGCCCTCCACGTTGGTGCGCAAGAACGGCTCCGGGTCGGCGATGGAGTTGTCGTTGTGGCTCTCTGCGGCGTAGTGCACGATCGCGTCGTGGCCGGGGACGATCCTATCGAGCAGCTCCGCGTCGCAGATGTCACCGACGACGAGCTCGACCCTGTCCTCGGGCAGCCCCGCGATGTTCTCGGGGTTGCCGGCGTAGGTCAGCTTGTCCAGGACGGTCACGTGGACGCCCGGGTGGTTCTTCACCACGTAGTGCACGAAGTTGCTGCCGATGAAGCCGCAACCGCCCGTGACGATGATGTTCTTAGGTTCAAAAATCTCAGACATGAAAATCCAATCTGAAGCAAGTACAGCTTCTTTAGTATGCCGCAGGAAGTGACGCCGCGACACTATTCAACAAAACTATCGGACATTTCGGCATGCGATAAGAGCCATGACCTTCGCAGAATTACTTCCCCTACAAAACGCCTCCGGAATGCAGTCTTTGTCGTACCGGAAGACCGAATTCCCAGTTTTATCGCGTAAGTACTTATAGAAGAAGTCTTCCCAGCTTTTAAACTTCTCACTGTTTACAAAGGCTTCTGGGGTTTCCAAAACCGCCTTAACATCTAACCCTGAAATTACGCCAGAGCTCAGCAGAAGCCACTCGAATGACTCGGGAAGACAAACCGTAACAGTATCGCGATGAATGTCTTGCAGCTTAAGGACGCGGTCCGCATAGCACCCAAATGCCGCTCCGTCCGCGACAACAAACACGCGATCGTCGAAATGCTGATCCAACCAGCCCAAAATCGCGCTGTTCGTCATGGCCGAAGCACAGGTAAGCTCACTATCAGCGAAATGCCGTTCAAAGAACTGGAAACCAGACTTACTGTCCTCGCATAGAAGGATAGAAAAGTCCTGTTTTGGCGCCGATCGGGAAATAGCATAACGATGATTTCCGCGATCTTGATAAACAGGGACGAAGGAATGGTATTTTCCGCTCGTCTTAATCTTGTAAATCTCATCCACGCTATACGGAAGATTGGGGAAATCAGCCCTTGAGATCAGCACGAAATAATTCGAGGAATACAGCACATGATGGGCAAACTCATCAGAATGGATCTCTTTTAAGCCCTCATCGACAAATACAATCGAGTCATGAACGGACGAAAGCTGGTTTCGCCAATCATAATCGGTCAGGGCGACACAGGGACAATCGCACTGCAAGGAAACACCCGACTGCTCGCCCGTTCGCATGTAGTCTGCGACCATGTCAAACAGTGTCGTCTTACCCGTGCCACTATCGCCACGCACAATAGTGATGTTCCGCTTGATGGTAAATGTGTACTTAGTTCCCCTGCGGCGGGAAATCTTAACGAGATGCGAACCGTTCATAAGCAGTACCTACAGATACGGAATCGACTCGTGAATCAATTCGGCCATGTTGTGAACGATTCGGCCGCTATTCACGACTTTAATTTTAAAATCCTCGCGACCAAAGTCCATCACATGATAGAGATTCACAACGAGCTTGCGGTCTTTCGCCATGTCAAGAATCCACTTGGCACAGTTGTCACCACAGGTAGAGGCGTTAAAAATATGCTTACGATCAAATCTCATAAGCAGCAGCGTTTTCACGCCACCAGAAAGCTGGAGTGGGGAGATGGATCCAAGCACGGGGCTTTCGATGACGTTTTCGGAGACAACATCCGATCGATCGACATCTTTAATTATCGAGACTGCATAGGGATCCGTAATCCAAGTAGACCGGTAAGAGTTTTTGAAATATGTCGCTGTGTTGTAAATCGCTTCTGGCATATCGCCAAAGTAGACGCTTAACACATCCACTCCCAATCATATTATCTTTATGGTCAACGTAATCATAACGAAAGGGGCCACCAGATAAACGGTGACCCCTAAAAGAAAACAAGCTGGCGCTAGTACTCGCGCGGGCTGTTGACGATCTCGCCGGCGGCGACCTTCTTCAGGTGCTGCCCGTAGACCGACTTGCCGTAGGCCTTGGCGGCTTCCTCCAGCTCGGCGGTCGTGATCCAGCCGTTCTCCCAGGCGATCTCCTCGGGCACGGACACGGGCAGGTCCTGGGAGTGCTCCACGGCGCGGACGAACTCCGCCGCCTCGTGCAGGCTCTCCATGGTGCCGGTGTCCAGCCACGCGTAGCCGCGGCCGAGGGTGACCACGGACAGCGTCCCCTCCTCCAGGTACATCTGGTTGAGCGTGGTGATCTCGAGCTCGCCGCGGGCCGAGGGCTCCACCCTATGCGCCTTGGCGGCCACGTCGCCCGGGTAGAAGTACAGGCCGGTGACGGCGTAGGAGCTCTTGGGGCGCTCGGGCTTCTCCTCGATGGAGACGGCCCTCCCCTCGCCGTCGAACTCCACGACGCCGAAGCGCTCGGGGTCGTCCACGTGGTAGCCGAAGACCGTGGCGCGGCCCGACTCGGCGTTCTGGACGGCGCGCGTCAGGTGGCGGGACAGGCCGTTGCCGTAGAAGATGTTGTCGCCGAGCACCAGGGCGCACGGCTCGCCGGCGATGAACTCCTCGCCGATGGTGAAGGCCTGGGCCAGGCCGTCCGGCGAGGGCTGCTCGGCGTAGGAGAGGTTCACGCCGTAGCGCGAGCCGTCCCCGAGCAGGCGCTCGAAGTTGGGCAGGTCCGTCGGCGTGGAGATGACCAGGATGTCCCGGATGCCCGCCAGCATGAGGGTGGACAGCGGGTAGTAGATCATGGGCTTGTCGTAGACCGGCAGCAGCTGCTTGGAGGTCACGAGCGTGAGCGGGTACAGGCGCGTGCCGGACCCGCCGGCGAGGATGATGCCTTTCATAACATAACTCCTTAAAAAATAAAGCAGCCAGACATTGCATGCTTGCGGCAACGTTAACTTAAAGGTCTACGTTGCCGCAAGTATGCATCCATCACATTAAAACTATAGTATCAGTCATATAGGCGAACGACTCTATCCGTCAGTTTTGACCAGTCCCTCTCCTCCGCAGTCTTCAATCCCCCGTCATACAGCGTCTTACGAAGACCGTGATCATTAACGATGCGATTAATGCAGCTCACCGCAGCATCAATATCTCCCCGGTCATAAAGCAAGCAATTCAATCCGTCGCGAAGGAACTCTGCATTACCTCCATTGGGAACAGCAACAACAAAGCCGCCGGTCGCCATCATCTCCAGCGGGGGATATGAAAAACTTTCGAGAATGCTTGTCTTCAATAAAATATGACACTGGTTATAGATGTCTGATATTTGATCATGCGGTACTCTACCGAGGAAATTATCAATACGGTACCAAGGCTTCTTTTTACCAGTGTAGTTCATGTACCAAATCTCATATCTTTCAGAGTCAAGCCTTTCCACTACCCTGAAAGCTTCATCAACATTTTTATAATCAGAACCGCAATCCCCCTCAATTAGAATCCTAATTTTGGGCAAAGAAAAATCGCGCACAGAATGAGGGAACGCAGCAAGGTCAAGTCCGTTTGGCACAGACTTACAATCCTGACCGAACCTGTCCTGAAGCCATTCCTCACACCAAGGCGAAATTGTCAAATAGTCAATATCATTATTCAAATACGTGGCATTTGCTTGAAGGCGCAGTCTATCTCCTGGAAGATAAAAATCGGTCTCCAGATTCTGGACCAAGTACTTTTTCTTACCAATACGTGGATAGCGCCTAACAAAATCAAGAGTGTCCCAAAGGGTTGCAACTGCGGTATCAATTGCACCCGACAAAGGACATTTATCGAGCTTACCGCTAGGAACGACACGATTAAGAACAGGAATACGATGTCCGAAAACTTCAAGCCACTTTGTTGAATCATCAGTATTAAGCAACAATACATCAACGCCAGCGTCTTGAAGAATGCACAGATGCCTAAGGACGACTAAGACACCACCGCTAGTATTCACGCTCGGCATGACCATTGCGAGATTGGGAGATTGTTCTTTTACAATAATATCTCGGATTGCTTTAGCAGCCGAAACAGTAGTGCAGTGCTCATGGCAGTATAAATATGCAGATTCGCCGACGCTCTTCCTAAGATCAGAATCTAATATCAGACGATTGAGGGCAGCGCACCAGTCCTCAACACAATCGCAGAGAAATCCAGTAACGCCATCCTGAATCATCTTCTTAAAGGCGCCAACATTGCTAGCAACCGTAGGAACCTTAACAAGCGATGATTCAATCCATTTATTCTCGGATTTAGCTCGATTGAATAGAGTATTCTCCAAAGGAGCGATATTGATATCACAGGAAGCTATATAATTTGGAAGCCGACGCCAATCGCAAAATGGGAACGTGACAATACGTTCAGAAAATGGCATCAAGTCATCAGGAACATCGAGTTCCCCGCCCACCATCAGGGTGACGTTGTGATGAGTCTCCATTACCTTAGATAATGCTGGGAGCACTGAATTGAAATCTGCATTATGGGTAATGCTTCCGCTAAAATAGCCGATTCTGATTTCCTGAGTTTTCTGTTTTTCATCCCTTCGCTCAACCGCTCGCTTATAGGGAACCCTATCCTCGGGCAAGACGCTTGAGCTTTGCAAGCTGGGGAGTACATCTCGACGATAGATAGCAATATTCGAATAATCAATCATCGATTCAGATGCTACATTTCTATTTATATAGACCCTGGGAACATATTTTTTTAGTTCTTCCGCCATACCCTCAGTAGTAGTGATAGCGCAATCGCAAAGCTTCAGTGTTTCACCCATTCGCCTGACTCCATCGTCATAGCAAGACTTATCATGAGCAGTCATTGCATTAACGAACGGAATAGAATCGGTATAAGCAGTGTCGATAACCAAATCATCAATGTCATAAATAACACGCTTATTGAGTTTTTTTGCCTGCCTAATTAAAGATTCAACTTCATCACTTAGGGGACAACGGAAAATAATAAAAGTACGCGCATGCCTAAGAATATCCTTTTCCATCTCCCAGGCATTAACCTTTTGGACCGTTAAGCCGGCAGCCTCAAGTTCCTCAATCTGATGATCGACACGGTACCTAATAGGATGCGGAACGGAATAATCACATCCATTAATAAAAATAACATCAAAAAAAGAATTGTCTTGGCGAGAGCCAAAATCAAATCGAGGCCTATGCATTGAGAGTACATGGGAGACCTTCTTGGGGACGTTATAAAAGCCCTCTTCTTTAACGGTGTAACCAATGCCCTCAAGAAGGTTCAACATGAAACACTAACTCCTAAAACGCAGAAAGAATTGAAATAAAGTCAACAAATAGAATAGTACTCATTATCAATGAAGAACCAAGCAAGACATGTCCTTCAGAACTTGATTTTATCGGTCGCAAGATATTCAACAGAACCGGAAGGACCAGTGGGAATAAATATCGTCCTTGGACCCCCATGATAATATCTTCACGCTTATCAACAGTAAGAGTCCAGTTCCTCATCGTCATAACAATCAGGAAGAAATTGACGAATACAACAGCAATCATTACAAAGCGATCCGTACTGCAGAATAATTTTTTATTATTCTCATCGTTATAAAACAGAACAACGGACTGAAGAATGATGTAAAGCCAAAAACAAAATGGCCAAACATTAATCGAAAGAGCGCCAAGATTGTAACCTGCATAGGATTGAAACCAGAATGGCCCCATCTCCCAAATAGACTTAATAAAGACCTTTGCGCAATGCAGCGGCGCTCGCATCAAATCAAAAGAATCTGGCATGAAACTACCATGATAAAGAGACACGAACGCACAGCTCGCAACAAAAGCTATCGCAAAGAAGGAAAAGATGAACTTTATATAGCTGTCTGTTCCTTTAAGTTTTTTCCAGTGAATAAGATTCAAGAGTACCAACGGGAAAAACATTATCTTTGAAAGAAGCAGTAAAACGGATAGCAGTATTAACGCCAGCAGAGATCGATATGAGTACAACGAGTCCGCATAAATCTTAACAACTACAGCAACGTACAAAATGGCAACAATGTTTGCGACAGAATCAGCCGAAACAGACGCTTCCTGCTGCAATAAAATGGGATTTAGTAAAAAAATCAAAACAGCATTTTTACCAACTGGCATCAGTTTGATTATCCAATAAGCCGCGAAGCAATATATTAATCCAGCGCACACGCGCGAAACTGAAAGGGCCACAAAGGCATTGAAACCCGTTTGCTGCGCAAATCCTAGAATTACTCCCGGAATTAAATAAAGATGAGGGTAATAGCTCCCCAAATACGTATGGCACACAAAGACGCTAGACCAATCGGTAGGCTGAGTCATTGCATTAAAATAATCTGCGTACGATGAAGGAAACTGACCCAATTGGAAGCAAGAGACAACATCAAAGCCATTGCCGTTACGAGACAATAAGGCGGCCGCCTGCCAAATATGAGAAGCCTCGTCTGGAACATTAGCGGGCAGCATGAAAAGGCCAAAAGCAGTTACAGCGGGCACACCAATCACCACAAAGCAAATTGCGGGATTGTGCTGCTCTTTAATTAATAATAGGACACCAACGAACAAGCAGGCGATTAAGGGCAGAGCCGAGAGCCATAGCCCAGGCAATCCGATAGCGCTGGCTTTAAAGGCGCAATAGTAGAAAAATCCCAAGCAAAGAGAGAGTGCAGCTATAAGTGGATAAACGATAAACGTCAGAGCTTTTCGATAACTATCAGATAGTTTCAGATGACCAGTAAAGGTATCTAGATTCATAACTCTACAACTCCGTCTCGATAAATGTTCAACTTACGCCGGCATTGTTGCAGCGTCATAAAGAATTGCTTCTCATGCTAAGCGAATACAGGCTACAGACTATTGGAGCAAACCACTTGGGCCAGAATTTTTGAAGCATAGTTTCATCCTCCGACCTCCTTGTATCATCTTTAATCAACGCCGTGGTCTCAGAGCCTTCATGAATTCGATGAAACATTAAAACCTCGGGAGAATAAACGAAAGATCCGTCGATTTTCGAGAATCTTTCCCATGCCTCCCAGTCCAAGTCACATTTCATGTCTGTCATAAATAACGGTGTCTGTAAGATGCTTAGATTAAATGTCACAGAAGGACAGCAGATGGCGGAACCGAACCTCAGGATATCCCTTTTATCCTTAACCGATGAAAGAGCGCCGTGGCGAGCAAACTTACGAAGTAAAATTCTCTTAATTTTCAGAATAAGGAGGTTTTCTTCATATACGCCATTTCTTATCTCACCATAATTAGAAAAGAAGATTAAAGGTCGATCCGCTTCTTTCATAGCCCGCAGCATAGTTTCCGTATAACTAGAGCTATAGATATCATCCTGATGAGCTATAGTCACAAGCTTTGTATTTGAATTCGCAATAGCACAATTCCAGTCATGAGATATGCTAGGCGACCCCTCGTTAACAATTACCGGAATCGAATAATTAGACGCTATACGATCAATATAGGAATTAGGAGTTGACGTCGATATAAGGATATTACTTCGGGTGCTTTGGTTCACTAAAGAATCTAAACAGTCAGACAAGTACGGAGACTCGCCGTATGCGCACAATACAAATGTATGATCTTTTGCCAAGCACATGGCATTACTCCCTATTTTTTGATTCAAGCTCTTTTTCAAGCAATGCAATTCGTTGAGTTAAGTTAGCAATTGCAGAAGATTGTTTACTTGACAGACATGCCATAGAAAGAACAATGCATATCAAAAATAAAAACCCTAAGACAAAAACAAAATTGGCTGGAGTCTGAAAACCAAATAAAATTGAAATGAAGTAAAGAGGTTGCGGAAAGAGGCCGCATACCAACAAAACCAATGCAAGAACAATCCAAAGAAGTGAATACTTGAGCTGAAGGCTATCCTTTAATACAAGACGCAGCACAAAACAAAGCAAAACTAAACAAGCAGTAATGACACCAAACTGTAAGGAAATATGCATAACAACCCGTCCTAATTCGAGAATGAAGAGATGATAATCGCCAAAGTAACCTTTATCATGTAATAAATGCTACTAAAACCAGAAATTGACGACTTTCCCCCCTGTCGTTCTTTCATTACGACAGGCACTTCTGTAACGCGAAGGCCCTTAACCATAGCCGCAACAGCAGAATCCGGCTCCGGATAGTCTACGGGATATTTTTTACAGAACAGATCTATGGCCTTAGATCCACATGCGCGAAAACCAGAAGTGGGGTCGCTAACACGAACGTGAGTTGTAAGATGAATTACCGCAGAGAGCCATCTAATTCCAAGACGCCTCAAGAAGGTTGACTTGAAGCCTTCAGATTCCTCAAGAAATCGCGATCCGATAACTAAATCAGACCCATTATTTATTTCATCAAGCAAGCGCGATATGTAATGGGCGTCATGCTGCCCATCACCATCAACTTGGATGTCTACATCATAGCCAAAGCGTTTGGCATATTTGTGTCCGGCTTGAACCGCGCCTCCAATGCCAAGATTCTGCGGTAAATCCAGGACATTAACCCCCGCATCGCGACAAACACGCAAAGTGTCATCAGTGGAGCCATCGTTAATAACTACATAATCGTATCCAGCTTCCTCCACAGAAGAAACCGTATCTAAAATGTTCGCCTCTTCATTAAAAGCTGGGATGATAACCAGCGCTCTTAATTCATGCATCATCTGAATCCTCAGTACAGAATATCAATCAAACAGCCCAAGTCGAACTGAAAAACCCTATCGAAACAAGGAGAGCGAATTTACAGTTCGGATGTGACAGATTGCTTCGCCTTCCGATTTAATAGGTTAATTATACAAAGGAAGGAAAAAAATAATCCAAAACCGTATGCCACCAAGATAATGATATTGATGACATTTGCATCAGAAACAAATACCGGATTCACAAAACAATAACGAGAAAGAAACACGGCCAACGCTAACGAAGCGGCACCAGAAATCGTGCCAATAATCGGTTTCCCAAATGCAATAAAGACATCAATAGTGAAAAAGTTCAAACCAGTGAATGCGGTAGCAACGAGTGCCAACGGAAGATAATCTGAGTGAAGGCCAACTTCTTTGCCATAAATAGCAGTAAGCACAGGTTCGCCTATGAAAGCACTAGCCATGGCACACATCGCCGTCAAAACGAATACGGAAACGAGCATCTTAATAAATACTAAGCGTAATCGGTGAGTTTCGTTTTCTCGCCACATTGCCGAAATAGGTCCAAGCAGGGGGGCATATAGATAAGATACGAGAGCCTGAATTACGGCAGTCGGAGTGGCAACGGCGGCATAAAAACCCAACGCCTCATTTCCATAGGAAAGGCCATAGAACTGTCTTGTTACGCTAACAACAGCCGTGCACGCAAGAGATGCAACAAAACCGGGAAAGCAGATACGCGACAATTTGATAAGGGAAGTAAAATCAAAATCAGGTATAACGGCACAAAACCGTTTTGTCATTCTAAAATCATATGTAAGCACAACAGCTATGGTAACAAAAGCCATTGAAGCAACGGCTATTACCAAGTTATCAAATAGCAACAAGCACAACGAAAAGGAGACTAGAACTCCTACGCCACGAACTATTTGAGAGATAGCCGCAATGTCCAATCTGTTGTTTACCTGATCCACACCGTGAAGAACATCGACAAATGAATCACCAGCTTTAAATAGGCAATAAACAGCAACAACTGCCCAATCGTTGAATGCAACAGAGACTAAACAATAGAAGAAGCAAATTACACAGGCAAGTATTGTTGCAACGATTCTATGAGCGATAAAATTCCCAGTCGTAAAATCAGAATAGCTCTCAGAAACCTGAACGGGGCGCGCTCTAAGCAAAACAATGGTCGCAAAAATATTACCAACAGACATAGCCACAGCAAGGCTACCAGACATGCTAATGTCGGAACCAAGTGTCACCACAAGAACAGTAATCAGCCAGTTGCAAATCAAATACGCCATCGAGCCGACGCTGTTCCAAACAAGACTCTGCTCAACAGAGAGTTCTTTCGTTTTTCTATTAGACACAATCACTCCAGCAGTGGATCATCAGGCCTTGTTGAATAAAAACAAAACGCGAAGAAGTAAATCAGAAATCAAAGTAGGTCGCAGACGCTTTGGGAAAAATGCTTTCCTAAGTCTTGAAATAATCCCATCATCATTGGTGAAAATATCAAGCTCATGTTTCTGCTCAAAACTAAGCTCATCATAAAACACCGCAGAAAAATGGCTTAACTTTTTACTCTCATCTTTCGATCTATCACCAAATAGCTCGTCCTTAAAATAGGTCTTTAAAAGATCAAAATAACGATTATCTCCAGACGTGACCGCAGAGGAATGACGAACATGTGAAGCCGTACAGACGGAATCAAACAATACCTTTCCAAATGCCGAAGCACACCGAATCAGCCAGCGATCATGCATTTCATTCCCTGGATCTACCTCAAGAATAAAGGCCCTGCAGGCAAGGCGATTAAATACTATCGTGAAGCCTAGTCCGGGAGTATAAAACAAGGTGTTATGAAAAGAGAGGTACTTGTCCTGCGGAGCCGACTCGCGTATCGTCTCGCCATCTTCGTTTACATATGAAAAGGAAGAAAAGTAGACAGTCGGCACCTTGTCTCCACTATTTTCAATTGCCCTGACTGCCCGTTCAATTTTATCGGTCTTCCAAATATCATCCTGATCGGCAAATGCATAGTAGTCATATTCGGGAACCCGTTTGATAATTTCATAAAAACTATTTGGGCACCCAAGATTACCGATTGAATCTTGAATTAAATGAATGCTGGAGTTTGACCGACAGTACCATTGTGCAATTTCAACAGTTTCATCCGTTGAACCATCATCACGAATATAGACGGAGCAATTAGGCCAAGTTTGCTCCAAGATACTATCAAGCTGTTTGGCCAAATACTTTCCGCCGTTATATGTGGGTAAAACAATGCAAACAGACTTGTCTTTGATTTTATCCATAATCCTATTTATTTCTTTGCGAGGCACGATATTTAAGAAATGCGGGAATCAACCCGCTGATCACTTTATAACGAAGCTGAGGAAAAGGCCTGGTTAGGAAATTAAAAGTCCGCCAAGCAAGAAAATAAGCGCCCCAACCATCTTCATCTTTCGCGTCCTTCCAGAACGTTTCTGATAAATAAAAGTGATACTCATTATTGAAGCGATGAGTATTCCCCCGCCGCCATGGCCTCTCTTCGCCGAGATAATGGACAACGATGGGCTTCGATCTTGCGGTATTAAAACTGTTTTCATCCGAAAAGCCCGGCATTAACGAGTTTAAGAATATAAACGGATAGTAGTCAAAGATATTGGAATAATTGAACGCAGGGGATAAACTGCAAATCTTATCTTTAAGTACTGCATTTAGAGCATCTTGATCATTCGCAAACAAGCGTCCTGAGCGGCGCTCGCAATAATCCAATAATTGGTCTTCGCAACAAGTTGATCTCCATTGCTTTAAATCAACGAGCAACACGCCAGCATTGTGGTACAGACAGCCATTTAAGTCTAAATCATTAAGTCGAGATGGGCCGACCGTTGGCTCGGGAACCATTCCAACCACGCAACCCTTAAGATCTTGATTCCAAAGAAGAGCAATATCCCCAAGAACAATCGTATCGCCATCGAGGTAAATAACTCTTTCGATCTCATTAGGTAGAAAATGTGCCATCAAAAGCCTAGCAAGAACTATTTCATTCCATCCCGATGTATCAAAATCAAACCCGAGAGCATCTTTGAAGTTCGAAATATCATAAAATACAAGGTTTTGGTTGTATTCGGTCACCATCTCCTGGAGCAAACGCTGGTTATCCTCTGTAATGCCATTAGAGAAGACATGAAAAGTAATGTCTTGAATACCGGAATGATTTGAAACAACCGAACAAATATTGGCGGCCAACTGTGGGACAAAATTGTTATCAACCGTATAAAGCAAATTCATGATTACCAAACTTCACCTTAATTCACCCAATAGAAATTAATGATGACGACTTAATGAAAGAGGCCGAAACGAAATCCTTACACAAAGGATAAAGTCTAGCACGGTTTGTCTCTTTCAAATAACTTGCAACTAAGGAGGGTGAATTGAGGGGACTACAACCCCATCAATTCACCCCCACTTCATTAGCGTTGGTATATAGGCAAATTGGATCTATATTTAGCTTTTCTCAACCAGCCTAACCTCAAGCGCTTCTAGATGCAGAGCCTCACCAGTTGTACCGGCACACTCGCCCGATTTAACCCAGTCTAGCCAACCTTTGCTTTGAACGTGTGCCCTATAGACAACGTCATAATGCTTGGCAAGATCTCCCGTCAGTTTTATTTCAACAGCCTCAACAGCAAGAGACTTCCCCGTAGTACCGGCAACCTTTCCATTTTTGACCCACTTTTGCCAGCCGATATTTTGAACGTGAGCTCGATACTCGATGCCGCCGGAATACCCTAGGTCAGGCTTGCTAATCGTCAACGCCTCAACAGCAAGATTTCGGCCAGTTGTGCCAACGGTCATGCCTTCGTAAACAGGCGACTGCCAACCAAGGTTTGAAACATGTGCCTTGATTGAAAACGCTCTCTGAATAGAGGGCTGACTCGTATCCCCAGGAGCGGGCGAACCCTTTTCGACCAAAACGACCTGAAATGCCTCTAGCCTCAAAACGAAACCGGTCGTTCCGGCAACTTGATCATTGCAGGCCCAACCGAGCCATCCCTTATCCTGAACGTGAGCTCGATAATAAACGTCATAACGATTGGCCATCTCACCAGTAAGTCGAATTTGGATAGCCTGGACAGACTTGCTCTGACCCGTAGTACCGGAGACTTCTCCCTCTTTCACATAGTCTTGCCAACCGTAATCGGAAACATGCGTCCTGTATTCCAAGCTGCCATCGTAGGGAGCATTCTGCAGGTTGAGAGTAATAGCCTCGACAGCTTTTGACTGACCGACGGTCCCGGAAGTATTTCCTCCCTTGGAAGCCGACTGCCAGCCGTCATTCGAAACATGCGAAGTTGCCAAGACGTCAAGAGAGCCTCTTGACACCTTGACGACGTCGTAGCCAGACTCACCTTTTTTGAAATAAGTCAAAGCACCGCTATCGTGCGAATAGATAGCGAAGTCGTAATTGGTCGTAGCAAGTATGGCATCCGAAAATTCCACGAGATAGCAGGAGTCATCTTGCTTGCAAAGGGACCTGATAGCCGCGTCTGAGTCCTCAGTAATAGGCGAAGCAAACCAATCCATAATCGAATAATCGATAGCAGCGCCGGGCTTCAACGCTTCGGACTTCGTAGAATTCCAAAGTCCACCGGCGGCATCGGCGCTAGCCGAGTTGTATGTACTAGACCCGTAGCCCGACAGCCCAATCTCCGGATTAAAGAAAAGAATCAGTTCCGCAGCAACGGAAGAATCAACATCGGTAATACCAAGACGGTCAAGCTGCTCCTGCTTTTGGGGATACATGCCCGTCGGTGTGTTCGGATGCCCCTTGTAATAATACAAGTAGTCATCGCCATAGATGACTTCCGTCAAGTTGGCATAGTCGTCAAAATTCTGCTCGTAAGAAACATACGTTCCAAGCAGCATCATTACCTTTTTGCCCTGTTGAGTCGCCGCATCAAAATAACCATCGTTAAAGTTGTACAGTGCCTTAAACGCTTGGACCGTATCCTCTCCCCTATTTTGCAAGCTCGTAAGCATGCTCGAAACGTTTACTTTCTTAACGTTGGGGTCTGAGGCTATTCTATTGGCAAAAGCATTATCGTCACCGCTTGTAAACAAATTGGTGCGAGTCATCCACCACTGAGTACCGGGCTCAATACTCAGCACGGCATACATAGAATCCCAGTGATCGTGATAATCGCTATACGACTTTGAGACCTCACCGGTTTCGTATTCCTTATTCTTAGCAGCGTTCCATAAAGCAATCAGCTCAGCTTGCTTAGAATCTGGATCCTTGACGTCAAAGGCCTCGTTGGTAAATACATACGTGGCAGAGCCATCGGACAACAGCCGAATGGAGTATTGACCAGTGGGAATTTTATTGGCGTAAATCATCCTATGAATCAACGAACAGGTAATGTCATTGATATACAGATTGAACTTTGCATTGGGGTTGATCTTGTAGAGAGCAGCGACATAATCCGCGAACGCCTGATAGCTCGAACCAGAAGCATTCTCCTCACGAGTCAGATACGGAAGGCCATACATCCCGGACGGAAGCGAGTTCCAGTTATAAGCACTTGGACGATCGAGCATTACAATCGACGGAATGGTCGTTCCGGCAGAAGAGGTGCTGATATCCCAGAAAGATAGCGAATAGAGAACAACAGGGAAAGAAGCACTCAAAGGGGCAAGGTTGTATTCACTCGCAGAAATGCCGATTGACTGATGGTCCTCATGAACGATGTTTCCGTTCTTCAAATACTGCAACGAAACGTCAAACGGACCATAATCGCTAAATTCAATTTCACTGGAGCTGGAATCCAAATCTCCGAGTGCGATCGTGCTGGAAACAGAACGGGTAACCTTCCCTCCATACGACATGGAGCCCGCCACCCTTATCGAATCAGCGATACCGAGTCGTTTTATATCCTCAACCTGCGGAATATTCAGGGTTACTTTAGTCGTCTCCCCAACCTGAGAAAGAGAGCAATTAAAGACATATGGGACATAGGCACCAGCAGTATCGCCGGGCGCCGCGTCACCCTTTTTTACAATGACGATCTGTATTGCTTCAACGGCATAAGACCAACCGGTGGTTCCCGCAGTCGACCCATTTGAAGTCCATCCAAGCCAGCCGAAATTAGAAGCATGAACGCGATAATACAGGTCATAAGAAGCCGCCCTGTTGCCCGTCAGCTTGAGCTCGACGGCTTCAATCTGAAGGCCCTTTCCCGTTGTGCCGGAGACGGCTCCATTAGAAACCCAATCCTGCCAGCCTTCATTTTGAACATGAGAGCGGTATTCGATACCAAGGTCTTCTGAATTAGGGAGGGAAACCCTGAGTGCTTCAAGCCTACGGGACTGGCCTGTTGTGCCAGAGGTCGAGCCATTCGATGTAAACGTCGGCTCCCAACCAATGCCTGAAATGTGAGATTTATAGCTGACGTCCGGGGCCGCCTCTTTGGGCTCCACGGTAGCATCAATCGAAGGCGCCGTTTCATCGGCTACAGCAGCAGTTTGATCCGAGGGGTCGGATTGGGTCTCTGGAACGGATTCATATTCGTTGGAACCAACATTTTGATCTGCCCAACAAGCCAAAGGGCTCAAAAGCAGCATCGTCATGAAGCAGGAAATCAGAACAATAAATGCTCTAAATTGCCTTTTCAAAAGAATCGCCTCCTAGATAGACGGTCGTCAATAACCATACTATCGGGAGTTAGCTTCATTAATGTCACCAATTAGGTGAACGAAGAAAAAGGAGCCTAATCCAACGGCAAGGGCCCTTTCCTGTTGCCAAGACTACGGCAACAGGAAAGGGCCCTCTAACAAGCTCTCACCGCTTACGGGAATAGTTAGTAGATTACCACCTTGGTAGCAAGGGGCACGTTATCCCAAATCCATTTAGCGCGATCAATGGGCAAACGCACGCAGCCTTGTGAAACATGCATTCCCATTCGGCTGTCCATGGGATTAAAAGTTCCCTGGTAGTACGGTATTGAATGGAACAGATAGTCACCGTAAAACTGCGTGTAGTAGTAGCAGGTATACCCATGTCCAAACGAGTAGCCCTTGCCGGTGACGGTATACTCACCCGTAGGCGTTGGAGTACTAGGGGCGACGGTAGAGCAAGTCCAGTATTGAGCGTAACTCCACGACCCGCGCTGTCCACGAAAAACTCCAAGGCGGCATGCTTGCCTGTCAACCATAATGAGCCAGCTTGTGCTGCTCGAATATCTATTAGCTCGATTAAGCATAGTCATCATATCTGCCGGCAACAAGGGCTGGTCAGTAAACGGACGCGCAGTAGAACCGGGAGCACCAGCGCCCTTGGGAACAATCTTCACTTGAACAGACTCGACTCTGCAGCCTATCCTAGACGTACCCGCAGGCTGCCCATTTGAGGTCCAGTCGAGCCACCCAAAGCCTTGGCAATATGCTCGATACCAAACATCAAAGTAGTTCGATAAATCACCGGTCAACTTAATCTTAAGAGCCTCGATACGCTTTGCGCAGCCTACTGTGCCAGCGACATTCCCATTGGAAGTCCAACCTTGCCAGCCCACATCCTGTACATGGGCGGAGTACTCAATACCGCCTGATACGCTACTGGAGACATTCAACTTCAGCGCCTCAATAGCAAGCGATCTGCCGGTTGTGCCCGCAACACCACCGTTGCCAACGGGATTCATCCAACCAAGCGTGGCGACATGCGCCTGGAGCGTTAGAGCTGGAGCAGAGATAAATGCGGGCGCAGACGATGAGCCAGGATTCCCGCCCTTCGCGACAAGCTTAATTTGGACAGCTTCTATCTGGATATTTAACCCGGTAGTTCCAGCGGAATCGCCGTTTTTGGCCCAACCCAACCAACCATAACCAGCCGAATGAACTCGATAGTAGATGTCATACTGATTCGCGAGGGGACCATTAATGCGCAGCTCAAGAGCCTGAATGGCCAATCCTTGTCCAACGGTCCCAACATAACCGGCAGACCGCCATTCCCGCCAACCAATATTGGCAACATGAGCTCGTGCCTCAACCAGAGAATCATCATCCACACCGGCCAGCACCACATTCAGAGCTTGAAGCGAAAGCGATTTTCCCGTTGTGCCGGCATCCTGCCCATCTAAAACAGATGGAAACCACCCACGGCTAGCGGAATGGGCCTGATAAACAACATGAGCGCAATCGGCGGAAGTATCGGAAACAAATGCTCCGTCCGTTACTCCGGGAGCGCCACTGCCTTTACTGATAATCCTTACTTCGACAGCCTTAAGGAATGAACCCGGTATCGTTGCCCCCGCATCCGCGCCATTACACGCCCAGCCAAGCCATCCTTTTTTGGAGTCAAAACACCGGTACCAAACGTCATAGGCATTAGACAAATCACCAGTAAGAGTCAATCTCACGGCCTTCAAAGTACGGCCATCATTTTTAGAATTGAGCGCGGCACCGTCAGAAACAACTCCGCTCCATCCACTAAATTCATAGCAGCCTGAATAACCGATTGAACCTGAAGTCTCTTGATTATCAAACGAAATAGAAAGCGATGTTAAAGGCTCAGAGCCGCTCTCGGAACCCATTAAAATCGTTTTACCCTGCACAGTGCCCAAGCTATTGCCATTAAGGCCATACGAACTGCCACTCAGAACATCCGTAGCTCCAATAAAATGATTCGCTGTATCTCCAGGAGCAGAGCAGCCCTTTTCGACCAACATAACCTGAATACCCTGAATGGCGGCACCCTTCCCCACCGAGCCCGCAGGAGACCCGTTGGACGTCCAGCCCAACCATCCGCCCAATTTGGAAGCATACACACGGTACCAAATGTCGTAAGTTGCAGATATCTCGTCATTGAGCTTAAACTGAACGGACTCAACTGACCGAGACTGCCCGGTCGTGCCAACAGTACCTGAAGACCAGCTTTGCCAACCAATGCCAGAGACGTGCGCGCGAGAGGAAATAGAGCCTCCGTGGCCATACCAATTAACACTAAGCGACAGTGCCTCGATTGCATTTCTTGAGTCAATGACCCCCGATGTCTTTCCGTCCGCGACAACACCCATCCATCCAACATTGGAGATATGAGATCGATAGGAAACAGTAGGCGGTTCCTGGGAATGGTCCCTAAAGGCATCGCCTCGCGCTGGCGCATCTTGAGCATTTTTTGGAAGCACCTTTATCTGAATAGCTTCGATCTGATAAGCATAGCCCTGTGTTCCAGCAGGCTCACCATTTGAGGCCCAGCCAAGCCAACCAACATTTGCAGAATGAACGCGATACCAAATGTCATACGAGTCAGAAAGACCGCCCGACAAAGATAGCTTGATCGCTTCGATGGCTCGCGACTGTCCAACTGTTCCAGATGTCTGCCCGTTACCCACCGGCTGAGGCTCCCAGCCGATCCCGGAAATGTGTGATTGGACCGAAATGCTGTCATTCCCCAAAGGGGTGCCATCTTGTGAAAGCAGATTGATCTTGAGGGCTTCAACGCGCTTAGCACGACCTGTTGTGCCAGCCGTCATTCCATTTGAAACGGGAGCCTGCCAGCCAATATCCTGTACATGAGTCTGGTATGAAACAGAACCAAAGACAGCGGATACATCATTTTCGGGTTTCGGCGAATCAGTCGCATTGGAAGCAGACTCGCTAGAAACGGATGAGGGAGAATCATTGTCTGACACAGTCGGCTGCTCGACTTCAACCCCCTGCTGTTCATCATTTAGGACGAAACTCTCGTCTTCCGAGCTGCTGGCGTCGCTATTGGAATAATCAGTAGACTCCGGCTGCACCGGTAAAGAATCAGCCCAGACAGAAAGGGGCGTCAGAAGACAATGAAGAATCAGTAATGGCGTCATTGCCGTTGCTAGCAGTCGTTGCGTCTTTTTCATTCGACTTCCCCATCAATCGACCATCTTTAGCATCATTATTTATCGTTTCGGCAATTGCTTAAATACCGAAAACGTGAATGGCACTTAAATAGAAACGAACGGACCGTTGCAAAACGACCCGTTCGTTTTTAACCAGAGTAACTGCTAGAACCTGTGCGAAGGCATGACTTTCGATCAGCTATGCAAGCGGCACGTTGTCATACCAACCCCACTTTGGCTTATATGAGGTGGAATAATAATCCAACCAGTACGCCATATCGAGCGTCCTGATCTGACCGACATTATCCATAACCTGGTTATTGCCAATATAGAGACAAACGTGACCGTAAATGCTGCCCATGCGGGTATGCGTATGCGAAGGAACGGCAATGACCATTCCAACTTTCAGCTGAGAATAATCGGTGAATTTACAATAATCCCAGTAGTAATCGCAGGCATCTGTATGGACGTTCCTAAATCCGGCACGCTCGTAGATATCTGCAATCCACTCGGAGCACAATCCCGGGCCAGGAGACGGTACCTGTCGGGCAAGATCAACAATCTTCTTCTGCATAGGATTTGCAAACGCAGAAGGCTGCCCAAGCAAACATGGCGAAACGGTGCTCCCGGGGGCATTGGCGCCCTTCCTTGTAAGTCGAACTTGAACAGCTTGGACATGCGTCCCATAGCCAGTGCTACCGGCAACGGCACCATTTTTAGTCCAACCAAGCCAGCCGACATTATCGACATGGACCCTATACCAAACATCAAAATAGGTTGCTAAGTCACCAGAAAGAGAAATTTTAATAGCCTCAACCGAATTAGATTCAGCGGTAGACGAAAGCTGCTCCCCGTTTGTCTTGCCAGAAGTCCAGCCTACATTCGAAAGATGCAGTTGATAAGCAATCCCGCCGGCAACAGATGAAGTAGTTTTAGCCGAAAACCCGGTGATGGGAATTCCCTGACCGGTCGTACCGGACACCTCTCCGGCAGGGACATAATTCTGCCAAGCACCTTTCACCTGAGCGGAATATGTCACCGTAGGTATTTCAAGATGGGGATAGCCCGATGTATCAGGATGGGAGGTACCCTTCTTAATGAGCTTAATCTGAACAGCCTCGAGAGAGCATGACATACCGGTGGTGCCGGCCTCCTCGCCGTCCTTGGCCCAGGCCATCCAGCCGATGTTGGAGGCGTGCACGCGGTAGTAGACGTCGTAGTCCTTGGCGAGGGAGCCCGTGAGCCTCAGGCGCACGGCCTCGACGGCGCGGCCCTGGCCGGTGGTGCCGCCCTCGGAGGCCGAGGGGGTGTCCCAGCCCTGCCAGCCGACGCCCGAGACGTGGGCGTCGATCTGGACGCACGAGCCGTCTGAGTAGTCGGAACTGTCGAGCGAGAGCTTGAGGTCCTCGAGGGCGAGGCCGCGGCCTGTGGTGCCGGCGGTCGCCCCGTCGGACACGGCGCCCTGCCAGCCAACGTTGGAGACGTGGGCGCGGTAGGTCAGGGACATGGGCTTCTTCTTGAAGGCGTAGTCGACGTTGGCCCCGTCGGACGAGGGGGCGGCGTCGCCCTTCTTGACGAGCCTGATCTGGACGGCCTCGACGCTCCTGCCGAAGCCGGTGGTGCCGGCCTCCTCGCCGTCCTTGGCCCAGGCCATCCAGCCGATGTTGGAGGCGTGCACGCGGTAGTAGACGTCGTAGTCCTTGGCGAGGGAGCCCGTGAGCCTCAGGCGCACGGCCTCGACGGCGCGGCCCTGGCCGGTGGTGCCGCCCTCGGAGGCCGAGGGGGTGTCCCAGCCCTGCCAGCCGACGCCA
>NZ_JAQLFJ010000018.1:29237-34528 GCF_028206795.1 Collinsella aerofaciens
CGGCCTCGACGGCGCGGCCCTGGCCGGTGGTGCCGCCCTCGGAGGCCGAGGGGGTGTCCCAGCCCTGCCAGCCGACGCCACTTACATTGGCGTTAATTTGCACAGAGCCATCTTCAACGGGATTCAAGATGCTGACCTTAAGATCCTCCACTGATTTAGACTGCCCCGTTGTGCCAGCCGTAGATCCGTCGCGCTTGCTGCTCATCCAGCCAATATTCGAGACATGCGCCTCATACTGAATATGCATCTTGCTGTCATCTACGTTGAGAAGAGAACCGTTGAAGCAGTAGTTCATGTCACAGCGTCCGTTGACGCCCGGGACATTGCCACTGCTTGAATACTGCCAGAAACTGTAGCTGCCAGCATAATCGCAACGCCAATTATATTGAGCGACCCAATGGTCATAACCGCTCAACGACGGAGAATTCAGGTAGTTGTTAAGCCAGTTAAGGTTCGCATAGATACCCGACTTAAAGCCAACGGCCTCCATACGGTTGCAAAAAGCCTGCGCAATCTGGGTAAGCTTATCCTTGCTGAAATCCGGATCTTGCAAGATATAGCTATCCTCAAGATCATAATAAACGGGAAGCGACGGATGATGGCCGCCGAGCCAAGCAAGTGTCCTGTCGGCCTCTTTATTGGCATCCTCTACAGAACGGGCGTAGGAGTAGTAATACACGCCATAAGGAATGCCGAGGCGTTCACATTCAGCAGCGTTCCTTTCAAAAGAATCGTCAGGTTTTCCGTAAACCGGACCGACCTTGAGAATGGCAAAATCAATCCCCGCGGCCTTAACCTTATTCCAATCAACAGTTCCTTGATGATTGCTGACATCGATGCCGCGCGCAACAGCGCCATTGGGCAAAGGATCGTCAGTTAAAGACTGCGCATCGATGTCGCCATTGTCAGAATCGATAAGCACGCCGTTTTCGAAACGCCAAGAGTTCGGTTCCAAAGAGTCGGCTTCGCAGGAATTCATTTCAGTGGAATCATCGGTTGGGGCTTCACCGTTTGACTCGTCAACACGAGACTCTTCGATGCCAATTCCAGGCTGTTCGCCTGAATCAGAGTCTGCACCCCCATCAGGACGAGCAGCATTTGCATCGTCACCATACCATTCGGTTACACCCTGAGAACCCGAGGCATCGTCCTGCGCTCCCTGAGAGCTTGCACCTTGAGATTCGTACTCGTTCGATGTTTGCGAGACCGACTGCGAAGCAGCGGCGGCCTGGACCGACAGCGCATACGCGCTGTAAGGCTGAATGATTTGCGACCAGCCCATCAATAGCGTACAAACCAAAGCAGCAGACGCTTTAAGACGTTTCATGCATATCCCCCGAGACAGTAACCACAGATAAAGAAACGAATACTAGCTATATTACCGCACTTCCATACAGGCATTTAAAGCTTAGGAAAGCACCAGTTAGCACACAGTCAAAAAGAGGCGCTCCTGCAACGGAGCGCCTCAACAGACTCTATGCGAAAGGCCTAGCGGCACCGATTACACGACCTGGAGCATTGACCGAGCGCTCGGTCACACCGATCCCAGGCCACGAATCAATGATTCGACCGTTTCCGATATAGATTCCAATATGGCCCTGGTAGTAGACCACATCTCCCCTCTGCATAGCAGAAGTGCTAACCGGCATAAACGTGTTGTTGCGATACCAATTCATGGAGTTGTAGGTTTGCTCGGGCAACCAACGATGGTTATACGGGTTATACCAACCCATATCCATGCCAGTCGCATACAGACATTGCAGCACTAAGCCCGAACAATCAACCGCATCCCCCGGCCAAGAAGACCAAGGCTCGATATAACGCGTCCCGATATATTCACGAGCACGCTGGACGAATGCGTTGATGCAATCCTGTCGCGAAGCGTTGTAAGGAATTCGAGAAGGCGTGACATACGTAAAGTAACCGGTGCAATACGAAGGAAGCTGCACGCTATTGCAACTAACCTTTGGATAAGATCCCGGGGTCTGATACCCCATATAACGATAGGTCTCAAAATACGAATCAGACGTAGAGCCTGGTGCGGAAGCGCCCTTGGGAACAATCTTTACCTGTAATGCCTGAACAGGAATGCCAAGCTTCGTGGTGCCCGCCGGTGATCCATTTTTGGTCCAGCCAAGCCATCCGTAATTTGACACGTGGACGCGATACCAGACATCAAAGTAATTCGAAACGTCACCAGTCAAATTAATCTTCACAGCTTGGATTTGTTGTCCCTGTCCAATGGTTCCCGCTGTGGCTCCATCTGAGACAGCAGATTGCCAGCCGATATTGGATACGTGGGCGGAATACGAAATGCCACCGTTCATGGAACTATCGGAAAGGGACAGTTGCATTGCCTCCATGGCACGGTTCTGCCCAACCGTTCCGGCAACACCGCCATTGCCAACAGACGCTTGCCAGCCAAGACCGGAGCAATTTGCCTTAGCGGATAGCCCAGGAAGCTGGATCAACGCAGCATGATCTTGAACGGGAGCGTCGGACGAACCCTTGGCAACCAACTTAATTTGAATTGCCTCGGCCTGCTTAGACAGCCCAACGGTGCCAGCTGCGGCGTCATTTTTAGCCCAACCAAGCCAACCATAATCCGCCGCATGAATACGGTAGTAAATATTGTATTTTGACGAGTCGTTGCCAGTGAGCCTTAATTTAACCGCCTGAATTGCGAGGCCCTTGCCAACAGTGCCAGCATAGGAAGCACCCGAAACGTATGGCTGCCAACCGATATTCGCAACGTGTGCTGACACTTCAACGGAGGCATCGATGCCCTGCGTCGAAATATACAACGCCTGCAGAGAACGAGACATGCCCGTCTGGCCGGCAGTTTCGCCATTGCCAACGGGAGCCAACCAGCCCGCAGAAGCAACGTGCGCCTGGGATACAAGACCGATTCCCGACGTTTCGGTAAATGCATTACCGGTAGAACCAGGGGCAGGTTGACCCTTACGAACAAGTGCAACATCTATGCCGCACAAACCGGAAGAACCACCAGAAACGCCACATGCCTGACCATTTGACGTCCAGCCCGTCCAGCCATTACCGGAATCGTATACTCGATACCAAATGTCATAATTGGCAGCAAACTGGCCGCTCAGCGACATTTTTATCGCTTTAATGGGTGCGCCGGATACCACCTTGGCGGCGCCGCCATCCGATTCGGAAGCACCCCAGCCTGAATATGCATCCATAACGGCATAGGAAATTGACCCGTCATCAGTTTGGCCTGCAACGCTTAAGGCAATGGAGTTCAGCAGTTTGGCGCCTTTGCCTCCAATCGTAGCCTTTTGACCAGAAGATAAGCCAAGACTCTCCCCAGAAACGGCGGATCCGGAAACCGCAACAGCATCTAGATCGCCGATAAAGACCTTGCTCGAAGAGCCAGGCGCTGCTCCGCCTTTCTCCACAAGGATTACCTTTACCGCTTCGATAGCCTTGCCTTTACCGGCAGAACCAGCGGCAGCTCCATTACAAGCCCAATCGAGCCAGCCTATACCCGAGACATGAGCACAGTACCAAATGTCATATTTTTCAGCTGCCTCACCGGTTAGACGAATCTGAACGGCTTCGAGACGCTGAGACTTACCAGTCGTTCCACAGTGCCCCTCAGACCACTGTTGCCAGCCGACATTAGAAACATGGCCACGAAGCTCAATGGAGCCCGAGTGACCATACCAGCCAAGCTGAGCCTCAAGCGCCTCCATGGGGAGGCCCCTACCAGTTGTCCCGGCAACAGATCCGCCGCCTACGGGCGACATCCAACCAATATTCGACGTATGTGAGCGAACAGTGATTGAGGCAGGTTCATCGCTACGGCTCTTAAAAGGACAGGCGGTGTCGCCCGGGGCGGGGTCGCCCTTGGGCAGGACCGCGACCTGGACGGCCTGGACGGCGCGGCCGTAGCCCGCCGAGCCGGCGTCGGCGCCGTCGCACGCCCAGCCCAGCCAGCCGAACTCGGCGGAGTGGACGCGGTACCAGACGGTGTAGCGGGCCGACAGCTCCCCGGACAGCCTGACCCTCAGGGCCTCGACGGCGCGGGACTGGCCGGTCGTGCCGGCGGTGCCGCCGTTGCCGACGGCGGCCTGCCAGCCGACGTTGGAGACGTGGGCCTCGACGGATATGGCATTTGCAATCTGTTCTTGAGAGGTGGCTCCATCCACTTCAAGTGAGATTTTTAGTGCCTCAAGATTCAAGCCCCTACCCGTGGTTCCGGCAACCTTACCCGAACTAACCGGATCCATCCAGCCAATATTCTGCACATGGGCAGAAACACTAACGTTTTTGACGGTGAGCTGATCGTTGGAGGCAGAATCAGCGGCAGCGGCTTCGTTAGTCTCCCCCGATAAGACCTGCTGCGCGTCTTGAGGCTCGCTATCTACGGAGCCAGCATCCGATTCTTGCCCCCCAGAGATAGGCTCAGCTTGATTGGAAGTAGAGCCTTCAAGATGAAAGCTGTTTGAATCATCAGATCCGTCAATTGAATAATCGGCATATGCAGCAGTCACGGCCCATGATTGACTCATGAACAGCGCGATAACCACAAGTATAGAAACGGACACATCTAAGAGACGCTTCACGATTCCACCTTCCTTCGACTTCGACGGCGCCTATTTAATGACGACCGCCTGAGCTCCTCTTTGCGAGTATAGCGAAGCAATGCGCTGAGCTGAGTTAGAGACATAGCCAGCGAGTGAATCAGCAATGTAAACGGTACCTAGGGAGCGATTAAAGCCTCTTAAGACAACGGTGTGAGAGTTGGTATAGGTTCTATAAACCCTTCCGCCGTAAGCCTGAGTCGCATAGCAACTTCCCAGGTTTTGCATACCTATCGTTGACCAAATAATAACGGGATGTCCAGCTTCCAAGTACGAATAAAGGTCATAGAAACCAGTACCGGTCACATCGTAGGCTCGCAAACTACTACCACTGCTAATCAAGAAAGAATTCGCGGTGTTGGTCAGTCCGGGAGCAGATATGCAGTTTCCATTCGAAGCGCTATGAGGATTGCCCCAAAACGCCGTAACAAAATCCCAACTGCTCCTAGGCATATACGCGTCTGCAATGACGGTTTTACCCAAACCAAATCCGTAATAGTTAAGCGCATTGGTCAATGCAACGGACTCGCAGCCAGTCGGAAGCTCGGGGTTCTGCATTGTACAAGGGACGTTGAGAACAACCGAATTCGGATGCAATGGGCGGTCCCTGTACGCGCCGTCCGTCGGGCCCGGGGCCGCCGAGCCCTTCGCGAGGACGCGGACCTGGAGCGCCTCTACGCG
>NZ_JAQLFJ010000019.1 GCF_028206795.1 Collinsella aerofaciens
GGCTTGCTTGAATCGTATCCGACACCGGGGAAATACATCAACGGGGTATCGAATAGCTCATTTCTGACTGTAATGGGCAGGTTCGTTTGCGCCGCCACAAAGGTGCTTGGCATCTTTGTGGCGGATAGCTGCTAAGCGGTGGGGAGTCCCGGCGTGTTAGCCGGCTGCTGCGGCTTGAGGTGGGCGTTGCGCCAGATGATTTGGATGATGTAGCCGAGCATAAAGACAAAGGCTACACCGCTGATGAAGTCACCTACGAGGGGGATTGCCGTAAGCGCGCCCGCGGCGATGCCACCCACGGCTGCCATGGCGTAGCGGTTTTGGCTGTGTCCGACCATGCGGACGATCGCGCACCCCGCAAAGGCACTCGACACCAATGCGATGCCAATGACACCGCACATGAGGGCTCCGGCAAGCGACAGACCAGCGATAGAGATAATTAGCAGTAGGACGGCGGGGACGATAGCAATCGTGCCCAGAAGACCGCTCACCCACAGGGGCATGGGGCGCTGGTGGAGCATACCGGCGGCGCTGGCAGTCGCACGCGGAAAGACGAGCTCGAGCAGCAGAGCGACAAAGCAGGTCGAGAGTGCCGCGGCGACGATACCGCCGATGACATCGTTAACGGTGGAAGTATCCTCGTTCTCGGTGCGGTCGATCTTGAGTGCGCCGACCTCGGCTCCCGCGGCGCGCTCGGGGTCCTCGGAGACGTGCGCGTTCACGGTGCCGGTGATGTGGGCGTTCTTGCCCAGGATGAGCTTGTCGGCCCAAACCTCGACATCGCCATCGACGGTGCCGTCGATGGTTACCGTATCGCTCGCGAGCGCTGCCGACTTGGTGGAGCCTCGCAAGGCAACCGTTTCGCCTATCGCGTAGAAACAGTTAGCGGTGCTGTCGGAATTGAGAACGACATGCTGGCCAGCAACGGTCACGCTGCCATCAACCGTGGTCTTGGCAATGTCGATGGTACGCGCCGCCAGGCGGACGGCGCCGCCCACTGTGCAGTCGCGAATTGAGAGGGTATCGCCCGCGGCGATGATATCGCGGTCGATGGACGTATCGTCCAAGTTGAGGGCCTGACCGGCCCAGTACAGGTCGCCTTCGACGCCGGACGGATTGGCGTCATTGTCGGTCGCAAGTACGTTGCCTGCGGTGTCCGTGCCGGCGAACGACGCCGTGGGAAGCACGGTGATCGCCAGCGCGATGAGCGCGAATGCCATAAGCAGGCACCGACGCATCTTGTGTGACGGCGCCGCCGCGGTTTGATTGAAAGCCATGGTTGATCCTTTTGTTAGGTGTTCGGCATATACCTAACAGGGTACCCAACGTACGAGCGCTCTAAAAGAACCTCTCGGTTGCATTTCGAAGGGTCGTGCCGTGCAGTCTACTTTTTACGGTGCAAAAAGCGTGCGATGTCTTCCTCGGTGGGGCTTTTGATGTCAAAGCGCAGCGAGAGCCAGCGCAGGCCCATAGTCACGACAACGCATACGACCAGCGCGGCGACATTGCTCATGATGCCGCTCATAACGAGACACACGTAGCTTGTCGATCCGGCGATGGCAGCGATGGCATAAAAGTTAGTACGTTGGAAAATGCCCGGAACCACGCCCATAAAGCCGTCGCGCAACATGCCGCCGCCCACCGCGGTGAAAAAGCCCATCATGATGCACACCGCCGGCGCAAAGCCATAGACTAGCGCCTTGTCTGCTCCAGTGGCGGCGTAGATACCGACCGAGATGATGTCGAGCAGGGGAATGAGTTTTTCGGGTTTGTCGACGATTGCCGGGAAAATATAGATGATGGCTGCCGTGGCAATGGAAAGCGGCAGCGCCATTGGCTGGTTGAGGATGTAGACGTTGCCCACCTGCAGCGTCATGTCGCGTAAAAGACCGCCGCCCAAGCCACAGACCACGGCGAGTGCAACTGCACCCACCAGGTCGAGTTTGTGCTCGCGCGCGACCAACACGCCCGAGATTGAAGCCGCGACGACGGCGAACATTTCGAGCCAAAACGGAATAGCGACCATGGCATCCGAAGCATGTGGGGTAACGGTCATAGCGGCGACGACGGGCAAGATGGGGTCCTTTGGATTGTGGGTTTAGACAATGCCCGTACATAGTACATGGTTGGCGGGCGTGGCGACCCTATTGCTCGGTAAACGGTTGGGACTGGGTGGGGGCGTAGGTACCATGTTTGGGGATCTGGGTTGATGCTGAACGCGATGGGGGCGTGGCTGAATAGGAGGGATGTCCAAATTTTGAGCAGCGCTCAAAATTTATCCGGTCGGTTTACGCCGACCGCGCTGCGCTAAAAACGCGCCACTGGCGCGTTTTCTTTACGCTTTGCGCCCTGGCGGGTTCGAATCCCTCCTCCTCCGCCGTATATGCTTGTAAGGGACTCAAAACAAAAAAGCTCCCGTAATTGGGAGCTTTCTCAACCAAAATGGCGGAGGAGGAGGGATTCGAACCCTCGTGACCTTATACAGGCCAAACGGTTTTCGAGACCGCCGCATTCAACCACTCTGCCACCCCTCCGCGTGGGGTAAAAACAAAGCAGGCTCGAAGGCCTGCTTTGGAATTAACTGGCGGAGAGTCAGGGATTTGAACCCTGGAGACGCTTTTGACGCCTACACGATTTCCAATCGTGCTCCTTCGGCCACTCGGACAACTCTCCGTTAAATGCGAAAGTCAGTATACACGAGGAATCGCAAAGTGCAAACAGAAAAGTTGGCATTTTTTAAAACGCTTTGCCACGTTTGGCGTTGCAGTGGGGTTTGAGGTGCCAAAAAACGGCTTCCGACCAGCGTGGTTGATCAACTCAATTGTTCAAAAGGGGTATTCATAAGCGACTTGGCAATGAATTTAAAAATCTTTGGGTGGTGCTGTGGACCACTGGTATGCATTTTGCGACCACAACCTTGTGCCCGTTGACCTGCGGATTGGCTTTGCTTGTCCCAGCAGCACCGTATCTTGTCCACAAATCCGTCAAGCTCTTGGTCGGCATTTGGTTGGAATGCGCATGAAACGTGGTGCGAGCATGGACATATGTGGAGGTCATGAGGTTGTAGCTGCATATTCTTGCGGCCTGGGAGGTTGAAAGATATTATTACCAAGTCTTTTCCTGCTTCAGGCGCACCTTCACGACCTGAAGCCACATTTGCCCAGAGGAGGTGACAATATGAAGGCTTATGAACTGCTGTTCTTTGTTGACCCGTCGCTCGACCCCGAGACTCGTCTCGCTGTTATGAAGCGTATCGATACCACGATCGCTGAGGGCGCTGGCAAGGTCGACTCCGTTGACGAGTGGGGCAAGCGCAAGCTCGCCTACGAGATCAACGACCTCACCGATGGTGACTACACCCTCATCAACTTCCACGCAGATCCTACCCAGATCGCCGAGCTTGATCGCGTCCTGCGCATCACCGACGCTGTGGTCCGCCACATGATCGTCCGTCGCGACGACCAGGAGTAAGACTGTCGTTTTGGACTGGGCTTGTGCCCCAAGAGGAAGTAGTGAGTTATGAGCATCAATCGAGTGAACATCACCGGTAACCTCACCCGCGATCCCGAGCTGCGCGCCACCGCCGGCGGAACCCAGGTTCTGTCCTTTGGCGTCGCCGTGAACGATCGTCGCCGCAACGCGCAGACTGGCGAGTGGGAGGACTATCCCAACTTTGTCGACTGCACCATGTTCGGCACCCGCGCCGAGGCCGTGAGCCGTTTCCTGGCAAAGGGAAACAAGGTCGCGATCGAGGGCAAGCTGCGCTACAGCTCTTGGGAGCGCGACGGCCAGCGCCGGAGCAAGCTTGAGGTCATCGTCGATGAGATCGAGTTTATGAGCTCCCGTGGTGGCCAGGGTGGCTACGATCAGGGCGGTTACGCCCCCGCAGCTCCCGCGCCCGCAGCACGTCCTGCCGCACCGGTGGCTACGCCGCCCGCGGTCGACGTCTACGATGAGGACATCCCGTTCTAAGGGTTGTTCACCTATTTTTGAGTGAGAGGCGGCTTCGGTTCGCCGAAGTTGCCAAATGAAAGGTATTTTGACATGGCTAATGATTTTTCTGCACGTCAGCCGCGTCGTAAGTACTGCCAGTTCTGCAAGGAGAACACTGAGTTCATCGACTATAAGGACACTCAGCTTCTCCGTAAGTACATGACCGACCGTGGCAAGATCAAGCCCCGTCGCGTCACTGGCGCTTGCACGCAGCATCAGCATGACATCGCCAACGCCATCAAGCGCGCCCGCGAGATGGCTCTCCTGCCGTACACCGTCCCCGTGGTTTCCTCTCGTGGCAACCGCGATCGCGGCTAAGAAGGGAGACGCATCATGAAGGTTATTCTTCTCGATGAGATTAAGGGCAAGGGCGGCGAGGGTGACGTCGTAGAGGTCGCTCAGGGTTACGCTGAGAACTTCCTGTTCCCCAAGAAGCTCGCTGTTGCCGCCACCAAGGGCAACCTCAAGCAGCTTGACGAGCGTCGCAACAACATCGCCAAGCGCGAGGCCGTCCGTCTGGCTACCGCCAACGAGACCAAGGCTGCCTTCGAGGGCAAGACGGTCACCGTTGACGTCAAGGTCGGCGACGAGGGCATCCTCTTTGGCTCCGTTACCGCCGCTATGATCGCTGACGCCATCAAGGCTCAGCTCGGTATGGACATCGACCGCAAGCGCGTCGAGCTCGGTAAGCCCATCAAGGTTGCCGGTGCCCACACCGTTGCCATCTCGCTGTACCGCGAGATCAAGGCCGAGGTTGTCGTTCTCGTCGGCGTTACCGCCGAGGAGCTCGCTGCCGAGGCTGAGGTCGAGGAGGCCGCTGAGGTCGCCGAGGCCGAGACCGCCGAGGTCGAGACTGAGGCTGCTGCCGAGTAGCATTTGCTGCAACGCAACAATCTTGTTCTAAGAAGGGCGCTCTGGGAGACCGGGGCGCCCTTTTATTTTCTACGCTCAGTGAGCGCCATGGCAGGCGTTGCGGTGAGGTTTCAAATGCGCGACCGTTCGTCCGTTTCGTTCGGTGATGATTGCCGGGGCGCGGCCCGTTTTGGGACTGTGGCTGATACTATGGATGCTCGCAAGCGATATGAATGAGGATGCTCATGGCATATGACGAAAGGGAGACGGGGCTGACGGTCGAGGACCGTGGCTCCAAGTTGGGTCTCCCTCAAAACCAAGACGCAGAGGCCAATGTACTGGCCGCCATGCTGCTGTCACCCGAGGTGGTCGAGGAGGCCCAGGTCGAGCTGCAGCCCGATGACTTCTACCGGCCCATTCATAAGACCATCTATACCGCGATGGTCGATATGTACAACAGCCGCATTCCCATCGACTCAATCTCGCTGATCGATTACCTGCGAAGCATCAACAAGCTCGATGCCGTGGGCGGCGAGGCGTACATTTTGGAGCTGATGGGTCAGACCCTGTCACTCGTGAACTGGCAGCACCATGCCGCCATCGTTCGTCGCGATTCGATGCTGCGCGAGCTGATCGGCGCCACCAACGAGATCAACGCGCTGGCCTATAACGCCCCTACCGACACCAAAGAGGTCGTGGAGCTGGCCGAGAGCAAGCTGCTCAAGGTTACGGCGCGCGAGGTCAAGTCGAGCTACAAGACGCTGACCGAGTTTATGGTCGAGGCCTATAACGAGGCCGAGGAAGTGTGCCAGGCCGGTGGCCAGGCTGCGGGCGTGCCCACGGGCTTCCCGTCGCTCGACCGCATGCTCATGGGCTTCCGCGAGGGTCAGCTCATCATTATCGGCGCCCGTCCTGCTGTAGGTAAGACGTCGTTCGCTCTGAACCTGGCACTTAACGCTGCCGCTGCTGGTTATACCGTCGGCTTCTTCTCGCTGGAGATGTCGGGCAAGGAAATTGCCCAGCGTCTGATTTGCGCCTACGCCATGATCTCGATCAGTGACTTCCGCATGGGCCGCATTAGCCCCGAGCAGTGGGCCAATATCAACGAGGCTACGCAGACCTTGTCCAAGCTCGATATTCTGATTGACGATACGCCCGGCACCACAGTGACCGAGATTCGCGCCAAGAGCCGCCGCATGCTCCATAACAAGGAGAAGGCAATCATCATCCTGGACTACCTGCAGCTGGTGAGTCCTCCGCCGGGACGCCGCTCCGAGAGCCGTACCGTCGAGGTTTCGGAGATGTCGCGTGGTCTGAAGATCATGGCCAAGGAGCTCAAGATCCCGCTCATCGCGCTCTCGCAGCTCTCGCGTCAGGTCGAATCCCGTACCGGCAAGCGCCCGCAGCTTTCCGACCTTCGTGAATCGGGCTCCATCGAGCAGGACGCCGATATTGTTATGTTCTTGGACCGCTCCGCCGACGAGGCCGAAGCCTCGCGCGACGATCGACCCGACGAGGGCGTTACGCGTATCGTCGTGGCCAAGAACCGTTCGGGCCCGATCGGCGACGTCGACCTGATGTTCCTGCCGGCATCCACCAAGTTCTATGAGCTTGATGGGGCACATGCCGAGGAGTAGGACAGGCGCCCGTTGCACGGGTATACTAGGAATGTTTTGTGCTTCTGCGTGCCGGCATGGCGCGTAGACAGGCCATGAATGTAAGGAGTAAACATGCCGTCAACCGTTTTGGTCGGTGCCCAGTGGGGCGATGAGGGCAAGGGTAAGATTTGCGACCTGGTCGCCGGCGACTTCGATGCCGTCGTGCGCTACTCGGGCGGCAACAACGCCGGTCACACCATCGTCGTCAACGGCAAGAAGTACGGCCTGCACCAGGTGCCTTCCGGCATCATGTATTCCGACCACGTGTCGGTGATCGGTAACGGCTGCGTCGTCAACCCCAAGGTTGTCCTTGAGGAGATCGACATGTTCGAGGCCGACGGCATCACCACCAAGAACCTCAAGATTAGCGGTAACGCGCATGTCATCATGCCGTACCACATCGATCTGGATGGCGCCTTTGAGCAGAAGCTCGGCAAGAAGAACATCGGTACCACCAAGCGCGGCATTGGTCCGTGCTATCAGGATAAGATGGCCCGCATTGGCCTGCGCATGCAGGACATGCTGGACGAGACGCTGTTCCGCGACAAGTTGGAGACCGCTCTCGCCCGCGTGAACCCCGAGCTCGAGCTCATCTACAACCTGCCCACCTACACCGTGGACCAGATTTGCGACGAGTACCTGCCGATGGCCGAGCGCCTGCGTCCCTACATCACTGAGACGAGTCTGCTGCTCAACAACATGATCGACGAGGGCAAGGACCTGCTGTTTGAGGGCGCCCAGGCGACGCTGCTCGACATCGACCACGGCACCTATCCGTACGTGACGTCTTCCAACTGCACCGCCGGCGGCGCCATTACCGGCTCCGGCGTCGGTATGAAGAATGTCGACCGCGTGCTGGGCGTCATGAAGGCCTATATCACCCGCGTCGGTTCGGGCCCCATGCCCACCGAGCTTTCCTATGAGTCCGAGGCTGGCCACACGCTGACCGAGGAGGGCTATGAGTACGGCGTGACCACCGGTCGCCGTCGTCGTTGCGGCTGGTTTGACGGCCCTATCGCCAACTATGCCTCG
This sequence comes from Collinsella aerofaciens, assembly GCF_028206795.1. Classification (GTDB taxonomy): domain Bacteria; phylum Actinomycetota; class Coriobacteriia; order Coriobacteriales; family Coriobacteriaceae; genus Collinsella; species Collinsella aerofaciens_AX. The sequence continues at coordinate 7,536 of NZ_JAQLFJ010000019.1, forward strand.
CGCGTCAACGGCCTCACCGACATCGCCGTGACCAAGCTCGACGTGCTTTCGGCCTTCGACACCATCAAGGTGTGCGTGGCCTACGACGTCGATGGCGAGCGCTACACCAGCGTGCCCGAGCATCAGGTGCGCTTTGAGCATGCCAAGCCCATCTACGAGGAGCTCCCTGGCTGGAAGTGCGACATCACCGGTTGTCGCAGCTTTGACGAGCTGCCGCAGGAGGCTCAGGACTACGTGGCGTTTATCGAGGATCTGGCACACACCCGCGTGACGTTCATTGGCGTTGGCGCTGGTCGCGAGCAGATCATCAACCGATTCTGGAAGTAATCGGGACTATTTGGTTATTGCGATATACCCCTTTGCAGCCCGGACGGGCGGCCGAGGGGTATATTTGCTTGCAAGGGGCTCGCGCGGAGCGGGCCATTCATCCATAGAGGAGGCACCCTTGAAGGCGGACACTCAAACCATCGACATCCTGTTGTTGGGCAGCGGCGGCCGTGAGCATGCTTTGGCAGCCAAGCTCGCAGCATCACCGCGCGCCGGCAAGCTCTACATCGCGCCGGGCAACGGCGGCACCGCGAGCTGCGGCGAGAACGTTGTTCTCGACGACTGCGATCCTGCGGCCGTGGCGGCGTTTGCGCAGAGCCACGGATGCGGACTCGTGGTAATTGGCCCCGAGGCTCCGCTCGTGGCGGGCGTGGCCGACGCCGTGCGCGCGGCGGGTATTCCCTGCTTTGGCCCGGGTGCCGAGGGCGCCCAGATGGAGGGCTCCAAGCTGTTCTCCAAGCAGCTCATGGAGCGTGCGGGCATTCCGACGGCAGCCTACGGCTCGTTTACCGACGAGGCTTCGGCTCTCGCCTACGTACGCGAGCAAGGCGCCCCGCTGGTCGTCAAGGCCGACGGCCTTGCCGCAGGCAAGGGCGTTATCGTGGCGACCGAACTTGAGCAGGCCGAGGAGGCCGTGCGCGAGTGCTTTGGCGGCACCTTTGGCGATGCCGGCAACACCGTGGTTATCGAGGAGATGCTCGTTGGTCCCGAGTGCTCGCTGCTGGCCTTTACCGACGGCAAGACCGTGCGCCCCATGGCCACCTCGCAGGACCACAAGCGCGCGCTCGAGGGCGACAAGGGTCCCAACACCGGCGGCATGGGCGTCTACAGCCCGGTGCCCATCGTGACCGACGAGGAGCACGCCATGATGGTGAAGGTCATGGAGCAGACCGTTGCCGAGCTTGCTGCCGAGGGCATCGACTACCGCGGCTGCCTGTATGGCGGCTTTATGCTCACCCCCGCCGGCCCCAAGGTACTGGAGTTCAACGCCCGCTTTGGTGATCCCGAGACTCAGGTCGTGCTGCCGCGCCTTAAGAACGACCTGGTTGAGGTCATGCTCGCCTGCGCCAACTGCGAGCTCGATCAGATTGAGCTCGACTGGCGTGACGAGTGGGCCGTGGCCGTTGTCCTGACGAGCGCGGGCTATCCCGGCAGCTACGAGAGGGGCAAGGTCATCACCGGTATTGAGGATGCCGAGGCCATGGAGAACGTGACCGTGTACCACGCGGGCACTGCCGTGGTGGACGGCCAGCTCGTGACCAACGGTGGCCGCGTGCTTGCCGTGACCGCTCTGGGCGACACGTTCGAGAACGCTCGCAACCTTGCCTACGAGGCCTGCGAGAAGATTGATTTTGAGGGCAAGACCTTGCGTCACGACATCGGCCTGCGCGCGCTGCGCGGCCGCGACGCCTGGGATGCCTAAAATCCGAGAGGAATGAGACGGATGGACGAGAAGAACGAAGAGCTCGTGGACGCGCAGATCGTCGAAGAGGACAGCCGCATGTATGGGCACGCCGAGGGCGAGCCTGGTGGCGAGGTCGCTGACGAGCCGGCACTGGTGCTGGGCGACGACGACCCGCACGATGCCGAGCTGCACGAGAAGATTATTTCGGAGGAGTGCGCCTGGAAGGGCAAGATCCTCGACGTCCACCGTCTTGAGGTTGAGCTGCCCAACGGTCACCGCAGCGCCCGCGATATCGTTCGCCATCCGGGTGCGGCGGCCGTTGTGGCACTGACCGAGAGCGGCAAGATCGTACTGGTGCGTCAGTACCGCACCGCCATCGACCGCGTGACGGTCGAGATTCCCGCCGGCAAGCTCGATCCAGGCGAGGACCCGCTCGATTGCGCCAAGCGCGAACTGCATGAGGAGACGGGCTTTAGGGCTGGTCGTATTCGCTTTTTGACGTCGATTGTCACGTCCTGCGGTTTTTGCGATGAGATTATCCACATCTACTTGGCTACCAAGCTCGAGTTTGATGCGCCCAACCCCGATGATGATGAGTTTGTCAACGTGGACCTGGTGCCACTGCACGAGCTGATCGACGCCGTGCTCGACGGCAAGATCGAAGATGCCAAGACCGTCGTAGGCGCCTTGGCCTGCGATAGCATCGCACATAGGTTGGGCGGAGCCGAACTGTAACGAGTGGGGATAGCCCTGGGACAAGTACTACTGATTGCTTTGTCCCAGGGCCTTACGTTGCTGATATTTCTTTGAGGATCACATGCTGAAAAGGTTTTTGTCTTATTACAAGCCCCAGATGGGGCTTTTTGTTGCTGATACTGTTTGTGCTCTGGTGCTTGCCGCCATTGACCTGGCGTTCCCCATTATTCTGCGCAATTTGACCGGTGGGCTGTTTACTCAGGGTCAGGCTGCCATTATGCAGGCGCTCGGCATGATCGCGGTGGGCTTGGTGTTGATGTATGCCGTCCGCTGCGCCTGCCGCTACTTTGTGAGCTATTGGGGTCACGTGATGGGCGCGCGCATGGAGTCCAAGATGCGCGAGGACCTGTTCGACCAGTATGAGCGCTTTAGCTTTGCGTACTTCGACCGCAACAGCTCGGGCGACATGATGAGCCGCGTGGTCAACGACCTGTTCGATATCTGCGAGGCGGCGCACCACGTGCCCGAGTGGATCATCATCTGCGGCATCGAGATTATCGGCTCGTTTGTGATTCTCTTTACCATCGCCCCGGTGCTGGCGCTCGCCATGGCCGTGGTGACGGCGGCGTTTGCGGTCATCATGTTTTGGCAGAACATGCGCATGCGCGAGGTCTTTAGCGACAACCGCAAAAAAATCAGCGGCATCAATGCGCAGCTGCAGGATTCGCTGGCGGGCATGCGCGTGGTCAAGAGCTTTGCCAATGAGGAGACCGAACGCTTCAAGTTCCGCGCCTCAAACAATCGCTATCTTTCGTCCAAGGAGAACATGTATCACGCCATGGGCGTCTATACCGCGACGTATGGCCTGCTCTCGGGTGTGCTCTATGTGATCGTGGTGCTGCTGGGCGGCTGGCTGGTCGCCCAGGGACAGCTGCAGGCGGTCGATATGGCGACCTTTGCACTCTATATTTCGCTGTTCTGCACGCCGCTCGAGACACTCGTCAATTCGGCCGAAACGTATCAGAAGGCTATCGCCGGCTTTAAGCGTATGGACGAGGTGCTCTCGACCGCGCCGGATATCCAGGACAAGCTGGGCGCTACGGATCTGCAGGTGACTGCCGGCGCCGTGGAGTATCACGACGTGTGCTTTAACTACGAGGATGTCGAGCTGGGCGAGGGCGATGCCGACGAGCGTCCCGTTATCGACCATATGGATCTGTCCATCAAGCCCGGGCAGACCATCGCTTTGGTTGGCCCTTCGGGCGGCGGCAAGTCCACGACCTGTTCGCTGCTGCCGCGCTTTTATGATGTGGCTGCCGGCTCCATTAGCATCGACGGCCAGGATGTGCGCGATGTGACGCAGCAGAGCCTGCGTCGTGCTATCGGCTTGGTGCAGCAGGATGTCTATCTGTTTGACGGTACGATTGGCGAGAACATCGCCTACGGCAAGCCGGGCGCTACGGCGGAAGAGATCGCCGAGGCCGCCCGTCGCGCCAACATCGACGCCTTTATCGAGTCGCTTCCACAGGGCTACGACACCGTGGTGGGCGAGCGCGGCAGCCGTCTTTCGGGCGGACAGAAGCAGCGCGTTGCCATCGCGCGCGTGTTTCTCAAGAACCCCAAGATCCTGATTCTGGACGAGGCGACGAGCGCTTTGGATAACGAGAGCGAGGAGGCGGTCCAGGAGTCGCTCGAAGAGCTGGCACGCGGCCGCACCACGATTATCATCGCCCACCGTCTTTCGACCATTAAGCATGCCGATGAGATTGCGACCGTTGAGCATGGTCGCGTTGTGGAGCGTGGCACGCACGAGGAGCTTCTCGCCCGTGGCGGCACCTATGCCCGTTACTATCGAATGCAGTTCGAAGGTGCGCGTGCGCACGAGCTCGACTGATTGATATGACAGGAAGTTTATGGCTGACAAGAACCCTTTGACTCCGGAAGAAGTGACGGAGTTATTCTCCGAAATCGATGCATCCGGTGTCTTGGATCCCACGCTTGCCAAAAAGCGAACCGAGCGTATGCGCGAGAAGGAGGCGGCGGCCAAGCGCGGTGACAAAGCGGCGCTAGCGCAGCTGCGCAGCGAGGACCGCGCGAGCCAGGCAAAACATATCGACCCGCTGTCCGAGGACGATCCTTCGGGCTCGCAGGTGAGCCATACCATTACGAAGACCGCGATGGCCGTGGTCATTGGTATTTTGGTGCTGATCGTGGGCATGCAGATTGGCTACGGCGTGATGCGACGCCTGAACACCGCGAACCTCTCCGAGAGCGTTTCGGTAGATACTGTCTCGACCGCGCTCAAGGGCGGCCTTGAGTGGGGCAACGGCTTTACGCAGTTCCCGCTCGACTTTACCGTCGATGAAGCCGATGAGCGTACGGGCACGGTCGAGGTGACGGTGTTGGACACATCGTCTGCCAACGAGCTCGAGCTGCTGTCCAACGGGCAGATTCAGGCCGCGGCGCTTGCGACCAACGCGCTGCTCAACGATAAGATCGACCGCGTGGTGTATAACGTTCACGCCTATATCGACGAGGATAGCAACATTCAGCACGATTCCTTCTTTGGCATGTTTCCCGCCCGCGGCCACCAGAGCGCCATCCTGACGTTCGTGTGGACCAAGAGCTCATCCAACGCCACGAATATCGACTGGAAGATGCGCATCGTGAGTATGGATGACACCATCGCCGAGCGCATTCAGAAGCAGGTGAACTCGGTGTCCTCGTTGATTGAGGACCCGGTGGTGAGCCAGACCAAGATTGACGAGGAAAAGGCCGAACGTGACCTGGAGCATCGTCTGCATGGCCGCGAAATTTTCCGCGGCGGCAAGCCCGACCGAACGCCGTCCGATCTGCTGGAACAGGACAAGAAAAAGTAAGAGGCCATCATCCCGCGTGAGCCACAAGCCCACGCGGGATGATTTTTCTGGGACGGGGATTAAAAAATCATTATGCATAGAAAGTCATAATTATCATTTCGTAAACATTTCGATGAAATTAACGCCATGAGGCATGCTTGCGGTTACAATACCGCGAGGCCTAACTACACACCTTTAAGCCGGTCCTGTGAGACCGGGAAGGAGAATTATGGCGAACAACCATACCGCGGGCGCTGCCGCCCGCACCTTCGCGCCCAGCGAGCTTTGCCAGCGCATGCTGGCCAAAACCAGCAAGGGCACCTGCGGTCCCTGCATCCTGTATCTTGAGGATGGGACCATTTTTTATGGACGTGCATGCGGCGCCGAGGGCACCGCGACCGGCGAAGTCTGCTTCAACACCTCGCTCGAGGGCTACTTTGAGGTCATGACCGACCCGAGTTATGCCGGCCAAATCGTAACCATGACCTATCCGCAGATCGGCAACTACGGTATCGACGAGACCGACGTCCAGTCGGCCTTCCCCGGCGACGACGTGCGCCCTACGAGCGCTCCGGCTATGCGCGGCATGATCGTTCGCGACATGTGTGCCACGCCTTCTAACTGGCGCTCGGCCGTCAGCGTGCCGGAGTACCTGCGCGCTCACGGCATCGTCGCTATCGAGGGTGTCGACACCCGCGCTCTGGTACGCCATCTGCGCGACAATGGTTCCAAGATGGGCATTATCTCGACCGAGATCTTCGACGTCGACGAGCTTGCCGAGCGTCTGGCCGCAGCGCCCACGCTGGTAGGCGAGAACCTGGTGAAGACCGTAAGTTGCCCCGCGCCTCACGAGTTTGTGGCCGCCGACCTGCCTGCCACGCATGACTTTGCACTTGCGGTTGCCGCTCCTGCCCGTCACAAAGTGGTCGCCTACGACTGCGGCGTCAAGCGCGGCATTCTGGAGGGCCTCGTCCGCGCCGGCTGCGACCTTACTGTCGTGCCGTGGGATACGCCTGCCCAGCAGGTGCTCGACATGAATCCTGATGGCGTCTTTTTGTCCAACGGCCCCGGCGACCCTGACGCCGTGGTGGAGACCTACGAGCAGGTGCAGCAGCTGATCTGCAAGGTTCCGGTCTTTGGTATTTGTCTTGGTCACCAGATGATCAGCCTGGCCTGCGGTGCCCAGATGGAAAAGCTTAAGTTCGGTCACCGCGGTGGCAACCAGCCGGTCATGAACCTGGTAAGCCGTCGCGTGGAGATCACCGCGCAAAACCATGGCTTTGGCCTGCTGTTCCCCAGCTTGGGCAAGCTTGTCCCCGAGCTTTCCGGCGGCGAGACCGAGCATGCGGCCGATGGAGATCTGCGGGTCTGGGTGCGCCGCGGAATCGCGCCGGTCGTGATGAACAAGCGCTTTGGCCGCATTCGCCTAACACATGTGAACCTCAACGACGGCACCGCCGAGGGCATCCAGCTGCTCGACGCCCCGTGCTTCTCGGTCCAGTATCACCCCGAGGCCTCGCCTGGTCCCACCGATGCCCACTATCTCTTTACCGCCTTTACGCGACTCATGGATGGCGAGGAGAACTACCTGGACATCGACACCGCGAAGGACCGCCTGGCTGGCTGGAATTTCGCCGAGACCGCCGCGACCGAGACCGAGGAGAACTAACATGCCGAAACGTACTGACATCAAGCGCATCCTCGTCATTGGTTCGGGCCCCATCGTCATTGGTCAGGCTTGCGAGTTCGATTACTCCGGCGCCCAGGCCTGCAAGGTGCTTAAGGAGGATGGCTTTGAGGTCATCCTGGTCAACTCCAACCCGGCGACCATCATGACCGACCCGGGTCTTGCCGACCGCACCTATGTCGAGCCCATCACCGCCGAGTTTATCGAGCGCGTGATCAAGAAAGAGCGCCCGGACGCGCTGCTGCCCACGCTGGGCGGCCAGACCGGTCTGAACGCCGCCGTCGAGCTGGCGAAAGACGGTACGCTCGACAAGTACGGCGTCGAGATGATCGGCTGCGACCTGGCCGCCATCGAGCGCGGCGAGGACCGCAAGCTCTTTAACGAGGCTATGGCCGAGATCGGCCTGGAGGTCGCGCGCTCGGGCTATGCCTACAGCGTGGCTGACGCCGAGGCCATCGCCGAGCGCGTGGGCTATCCCTGCGTGCTGCGTCCGAGCTTTACCCTCGGTGGCGCCGGCGGCGGCATCGCGCACACCCACGAGGAGCTCGTCTCCATCGTGAGCCAGGGCCTCGAGCTCTCGCCTGCCCATGAGGTGCTGGTCGAGGAGTCCATCGAGGGTTGGAAAGAGTACGAGATGGAGGTCATGCGTGACCACGCCGGCAACGGCATCATCGTGTGCTCCATCGAGAACCTCGACCCCATGGGCGTGCATACCGGCGACTCCATCACCGTCGCGCCGGCGCAGACGCTCTCCGACCTTGAGTATCAGCGCATGCGCGTGGCCTCGCTCGCCATTCTGGAGAAGATCGGCGTCGAGACCGGTGGCTCCAACGTGCAGTTTGCCGTGAACCCCAACACCGGCCGCCTGATCGTCATCGAGATGAACCCGCGCGTGAGCCGCTCGTCCGCCCTCGCTTCTAAGGCCACAGGTTTCCCCATCGCTAAGGCCGCCGCGCGCCTGGCCGTGGGCTACACGCTCGACGAGATCGTCAACGACATCACCAAGGCTACGCCCGCCTGCTTTGAGCCCACGATCGACTACTGTGTGGTCAAGGTGCCGCGCTTTGCCTTCGAGAAGTTCAAGGGTACCGACCCCACGCTCACTACGCGCATGAAGGCCGTGGGCGAGATCATGGCGATCGGCCGCACCTTTGAGGAGGCCTTTGGCAAGGCTATGCGCTCGCTGGAGGACGGCCACCAGGGTATTTGCGCCGGTAGCAAAGAGGGTGCCGATAAGCTGAGCGACGACGAGCTTGCTCAGGCCGTGGCAACCCCGACCGAGCATCGCATCTTCTTTGTGGTCGAGGCCCTGCGCCGTGGCTGGGACATCGCTCGCATCCATGCCATCTGCGGTATCGATCCGTGGTACCTCAACCGTATCAACGATATGGTGCAGGTCCAGCAGAGCATCCGCGGCCTGCGTGTGGAGGATATCGACGCCGACGCGATGCGTCTGCTTAAGCAGTACGGTACGAGCGACGCCGAGATCGCCGCGCTGACCGGCTCGGACGAGCGCTTTGTGCGCGCCTATCGTAAGGGTCTGGGCGTGGTTCCCAGCATGAAGACGGTCGATACCTGCGCTGCGGAGTTCTCGAGTGCCACGGAGTACCACTACAAGACGTACGAGAACATCTACCGCACGAGCCCGGATGCCAAGAAGTGCGTGGCTCCCGACGAGACCACGCCGGCGGACAAGCCCAAGGCGATGATCCTGGGCGCCGGCCCCAACCGTATCGGCCAGGGTATCGAGTTCGATTACTGCTGCGTGCACGCGAGCTACGCGCTGGCAGCCCGCGGCTTCGAGACCATCATGGTCAACTGCAACCCCGAGACCGTTTCGACCGACTACGACACGTCCGACCGCCTTTACTTTGAGCCGCTCACCTACGAGGACGTCATGGATGTCATCGATGTTGAGCGACCCGACGGCGTCGTGGTGACGCTCGGCGGCCAGACTCCGCTTAAGCTGGCGCGCATGCTCGAGGAAAGCGGCGTGAACATCATGGGCACCAAGCCCGATGCCATCGACTTTGCCGAGGACCGCGAGCGCTTTGCCGCCCTGCTCGACAAGCTGGGCATTATGTATCCGCCGGCGGGCCAGGCAACCTCGTTTGAGGAGGCCGAGGCCGTGGCCGCGCATATCGGCTACCCGCTGCTGGTGCGTCCGAGCTACGTGCTGGGCGGCCGCGGCATGATGATCGCCTACGATGCCGAGCATCTGCGCGATTACATGGCCGAGGCTGCACGCATTAGCCCCGACTACCCGGTGTATCTGGATCGCTTCTTGGAGGGTGCGATCGAGTCCGATGTCGACGCCCTGTGCGATGGCGAAGAGGTCTACATCGGCGGCATTCTGGAGCATATCGAGGAGGCCGGTATTCACTCCGGCGACTCTGCGACCTGCATCCCGCCGTTCAGCTTTAGCGAGAGCCTGCAGGCAAAGCTTCGCGAGACCACGCGCCGCATCGCGATGGCGCTGGGAGTCCGCGGCCTGGTTAACGTGCAGTACGCCATTAAGGGCGAGACCGTTTACGTGATCGAGGCCAACCCGCGTGCCAGCCGTACCGTGCCGTTCATCTCCAAGGCCACCGGCGTGCCGCTGGCCAAGTGCGCGGCGCGTATCATGGCGGGCGATTCCATCGCGAGCTTGGGCCTGCCGAGCGACGAGCGTCAGCTGGACTGGTTCTGCATGAAGGAAGCCGTTATGCCCTGGGGCCGTTTCCCGGGCACCGACGTTATCCTGGGGCCCGAGATGAAGTCGACGGGCGAGGTCATGGGTATCGCCAAGAGCTATCCCGAGGCATACGCCAAGACGCAGCTGGCGATCGACTACAAGCTGCCCGACCCGAGCGCCGGCAAGGTGTTCATCAGCGTGTGCGACCGTGACAAGCGCCACATCCTTTCGGTCGCGCGTATCCTGCGCTACCTGGGCTTTGATATCTGCTCCACCGAGGGCACGGCGCGCGTGCTGCGCGGCGGCAACGTGACCTGCGAGGTCGTGGAGAAGATTAGCGGCCCGCACGACGGCGAGCGTCCCAACATCGGCGACCTCATCGCCGATGGCAAGATTGCGGTAATCATCAACACGCCGTACGGTCCGGGCTCGCGTGGCGATGGCTACCTGTTGCGTACCGAGGCGGTGCGTCGCGGCGTGACCTGCGTGACCGCGATGTCCGCGGCCAACACGTATGTGAGTGCCATCGAGGCCGTGCGCGAGGACCAGCAGGGTCACGGCAGTGCCAACGACATGGGCATGGACGTCATCGCCCTGCAGGACCTGCCGCAGCACACGGTGTAGTGTGACCTGTCCGGCCGGGGCGGCAGCCGGACACTTTCTCTCGGAAACTGGGCTTCGCGAAGTTTTCCGAGAGAAAGGACCGCCTCCCGCCCCGGCCTGCGGTGACTCGGGTGCACCGTGTGCTGCCGAAGGAGCTTTGCGCGATGACTAGGGCTGAATAAAAAGTGAGTGTGGGCCCTGCCGTTCGTTCGAACGACAGGGCCCACACTAATAATTCAGCAAACGTACGTCATAGCAATTCCCGGTAGGTCGAGGGTGCCCCGCGGCGGTCTGGTGTTTTCATCTGAACGACTTTGCGAAGCAACCGGAGTGAAGATGAAAACACCAGACCGCCGCGGGGCACCCGCAGACCGCAGGGACGGGAGCAGCTATACTACTCTCAGTAGTTAAGGGTCGCGGATCCGCCGCGTCACCGCTCTCAACAGGAGGTCTTTGTTTATGGCAGATCAGAAGCCGGTTGTCGGGATCATCATGGGCTCCAAGTCCGATCTGGGCGTTATGGAAGGTTGCACCGCCGAGCTCGAGGCGCTGGGCGTGCCCTATGAGCTCGTGATTGCAAGCGCGCACCGCACGCCGGCGAAGGTCCATGAGTGGGCTTCGACTGCCGCCGATCGCGGCATCAAAGTGATTATCGCCGCCGCCGGCAAGGCCGCTCACTTGGGTGGTGTCGTGGCTGCCTTTACGCCGCTGCCGGTTATCGGTGTGCCTATGAAGACGAGTGACCTGGGCGGCATGGATTCGCTGCTGTCGATGGTGCAGATGCCTTCGGGCGTACCCGTGGCCTGCGTTGCCATCAACGGCGCCAAGAATGCCGCCATCTACGCCACGCAGATTCTGGGCGCTTGCGACCCCGAGTACCGCAAGGTTATCGAGAAGATGAAGCAGGAGATGGCCGACGCCTAGGCGTTCCGCCGTTTCATCGCAGTATAAGGAGAGCCATGTCCGACTATCAGGGAAAACGATTCAAGGCTTCTCAGATTCCCGATCCATCGAAGCCGGGTGCTGCCCATGCGGCGCAGCAGGGTCGGGCATCCTCTCCTCAGCAGCCGCGCGCGCCGCGCTCCGTGACACCGGCGACGCATCGTCGACAGGACGCACCGGCCGCATATCGACCTTCATCTTATAGCACCGCTAAGAAGCCGCCCCGGTCTTCATCGCGTGCCACGCCGTCGGATTACACCGAGCCGCCACGTAAAAAGCGCCGCTCCATCATTCCTATTCTGCTTATTATCGTGGGCATCGGTCTGATTGTCGCCGCCGCCGCTATCTTTATCAATGCACAGATTGGCTACAAGCAGGCGAGCGAGTCGTATCAGAAAATCGAGAAGCAATATGTAAGCGATAAGGACGCCAGCGGCGTGCCGACTATCGACTTCGATGCGCTTGCTCAGACAAACCCCGAGATTGTGGGTTGGATTTATGTGCCGGGAACCAACATCAACTATCCCGTGGTGCAGACCAACAACAACTCCAAATACCTCAACACGCTGTTCGACGGTACGGCCAATGCATCTGGGGCCATTTTCCTGGATAGCGATGACACCGCGCCGGGAATGGTTGACCAGCAGACCACGATCTACGGACACCATATGAACGATGGGTCGATGTTCAACGTGATTTCGGATACGACTGACCAGGCAACGTTCGATAGCATTGAACATGTGTACTACATCACACGGGATGCTGCGTATAAGCTGCGACCACTGGCGACCAAGGTCGTTGAGGACACGTATGCCAAGGCGCGCACGCCCAATTTTGAGGGCGACGACGGGCTCAAGAACTACCTGTCCGAGATGCTCGACGGTGCCTCTGCCGTGGCGAGCGATGCCACCGATCGTGCCGCTTCGGCAACCAAGGTCGTAACGCTTGTGACCTGTCGTTCGTTATCGCTGAGCAACACGCGTGCCGTCATGGTGCTCACGCCGGTCGAGGAATAAGTTGTTCGAGAATAGCTAAAAAGCCACGTCCCAAATTGGCTACTCAATGACGGTGAAAGGGGAAATGATGCTCGAGAATGGCAAAACGATGCCTTCGATTGATGCTTGGCTGCGCGAGGCCAAGGCCGATTCGTCGGCACCTGCGTGCGGTATGTATCTGACACATAACGGTGTGGTGCGCGCGACGCCCAAGGCCGAGGCGCGCGGTGTCGAGACCGATGGCGTGGCGCCGGGCCACAAGGTGGGCGGCATGGTGTTTGACTACGACGCCAGCAAGGTGCAGGCTGCTATCGAGGCCACGCGCGCGATGCCGGGTATCGGCTATGTGCGCGTGTGGCTGGCGAGCGGTGAGCTTGCCGTAGGCGACGACATCATGCTCGTGCTCATCGGCGGGGACATTCGCCCGCACGTGGTCGATGCGCTGCAGGCGCTCGTTGGCACCATCAAGAACGAATGCGTGAGTGAGGTCGAGCACGAGGCGTAGAGGCTTGCGTCGATAGAAGACTCGTTTATAAAAATGCCCGCCGGTACGTGTGATACCGGGGGGCATTTTGCGTTTTGGGTGCGGTGGACGCTACACGCGCGTCGCATCCTTGGGGCTCATGGTCATGCTCTGGAAGCGGTTCTCCATGTAGTCGTTATCGAAATACTTGCCGTAGAACTGCGCGACGGGAATATCCGGCTCCGTGCCGTTGACGCGCTGGTACCAATAATCGAGCGATTGCAGCGTCATGACGCCGTCGACCAGCATAATGATGGTGAAGATGACGGTAGCCGAGTAGCGACTCTTCCACGGAATCATGTTGATGAGCTTGAGCAGCCTCGGCAGCAGCAGCTTGATCCAGATGAGGCCACCCAGGCCCCACAGGCAGGCGAAGCCCGTGCAGGTACGTCCGCCGGTAAGGACGGCGAGCGGATCGGGCATGCCAAAGAGCTTCATATGCGAGTAGCTCCACGAGACCACGCCAAACGAGGTCTGCATAAACCAGCCCACGAACACCTCAAAGCTTGCACCGAGCAGCGCGCTCACCAAAAAGATAATGATGGGGTTCTTTTTGTAGAAGCGGTTGAGCACCATGGTCATGAGTACGGCGCCAAATCCGTAGATGGGGCTGAAGGGGCCAAACAGCATGCCGGCGCGGTTCTGGAAGACGCCCGGGTCGTCGACCGTCATGTGCCAGATGTCCTCGGCGATCAGGCCGAGTATGCAGCAGACAAAGAATACCCAGAACAGGTTGAAGTAGTTGAGCTTGATGTAGCCTTCGCCGGTTTCATCGCGCCCGAGCATGCCCTCGGCTGCGGCGTCGCGATCGAGCATCTCCTGCAGGCGGCGCTGCAGCTCGCGCTCCTGGCGCAGCGTGGGGTCGACGGTGGCCGAAAGCGCGACGAGGATGCCGAGCTGGATGGCAGGGCGAAGCAAGAAGGGCCCGATGCCCTGGAGCATCACGTCAACCAAAAGCTCGACGACGGTGAATGCAATAAGGATGTAGGACAGGCGAGCGGCGTTGCGGCGCTGGTTTTTGATAAGGTCCAGGCCAAAGATGATCAGGATGACGGCGCTTGCCGCAGAGAGCATGATGCCGGCGACGATAAGGCCGACCGCGACGAGCGTGTTGTCGCCGAGCTTGGCGGCGGCGTTGCCGTTGATGAGCGCGGTGATGACCTGCCACATAAAGGCGCCGACCGAAGGGAGCGTGCCCACGCCGGACAGGATGCATAGGACGGCGTACACCTTAATGATGAGGGGGATCTTCTTGACCTCCATGGCGCTGGGGACGCTGGGGTCGAGTTCGTTTCGATCCATACATAACCTTTCTCGTTTTGCTGTAGGTACAAGGATACGCCGCCGACCTGCCAAAAGACAGGACGAACGTCCCAATTGCAACAATGCAAGCCCCAACGGCGGGCGAGACGTGTCGCAACGGAAGTATGCGGGATCGTCGGCCCCGAGGCGGTTGCCCAATAAAATGTTTGGCTGCAAAACGGATTATAAGCTCGGTGGGCTTTTAAAAAGCGCTGTTCATGCGCGGGAGTGCTTGTCTTGCCGTGCGTATAATAGGGCAGGTAACGCCAAATAACGAGGCTCTGAGGGGATGCCATGTCTCAAGAAACCATCCGCGCGGCCGAGCGTGCCGCGGGACAGGTGAAGACCATGTCGACGTATGATCCGGACTCCGACCAGCTGCATGAGGAATGCGGCATTTTTGGTGTGTGGGCACCCGATCGCGATGTGGCTCGACTGACGTACTTTGGTCTGCGCGCGCTGCAGCATCGCGGCCAGGAATCGGCGGGAATCGCCGTGGGTGATGGCGGCACGGTTATGGTCCGCAAGGATCTGGGGCTGCTCGACCGCGTGTTCTCCAACGCCGACCTGTCGACGCTCTCCGGCCAGCTGGCCGTGGGCCACGTGCGCTATGGCACCGCCGGCGCCAAGAGCTGGGAAGCCTCGCAGCCGCACCTCTCCACCATCAACAGCGTCATTATCGCGCTCGCTCACAACGGCACTCTGGTCAACACCGACGAGCTGCGCCGCCAGCTGATCGAGCTGGGCGTGCCGTTCCTCTCCAATTCGGATTCCGAGGTCGCGACCAAGCTCATCGGCTACTTTACTCAGCGTACAGGCCATCTGCGCGAGGGCATTCGCAAGACCATGGAGCTCGTGCGCGGCGGCTACGCCATGACGCTCATCAACGAACAGGCGCTCTACGCATTCCGCGATCCGCACGGCATTCGCCCGCTCGTGCTGGGCAAGCTGGTGGACGAGGGTCTGGACCAGGCCGATGCCGCATCCGTTTCGCAGCTGCCCTCGCAAGACGGCGCCACGACGGTCGACTCCGCCGTCCATGTCACGCGCGCCGGCGGCTGGGTCGTTGCTTCCGAGACCTGCGCACTCGACATCGTGGGTGCCGAGTACGTTCGTGACGTCCGTCCCGGCGAGATCTTGCGCATCAGCGCCGAGGGTCTGGTATCCGAGCAGGGCGTGCCTGCAGCCGAAGAGCCCGCAAACTGCATCTTTGAGCAGGTCTACTTTGCCCGCCCCGACTCCATCATGAACGGCAAGAGCGTCTATGCCTGCCGTTACGACATGGGTCGTCAGCTGGCACACGAAGAGCCCGTCGAGGCCGACCTGGTCATCGGCGTGCCCGACTCCGGCCTGCCGCCTGCGGAGGGCTATTCGCACGAGAGCGGCATTCCCTTTGGCGAGGGCCTCATCAAGAACCGTTACGTGGGCCGTACGTTTATCGAGCCTACGCAGGAGTTGCGCGCCATGGGCGTGCGCATGAAGCTTAACCCGCTGCGCGACAACATCGAGGGCAAGCGCCTGGTCGTCATCGACGACTCCATCGTGCGCGGCACCACCATGGTGCAGCTCGTCAAGATGCTGCGCAACGCTGGCGCCAAGGAGATTCATATCCGCATCAACTCGCCCGAGGTCATCTGGCCGTGCTTCTACGGTATCGATACTGACGTGCAGTCGCAGCTTATCAGCGCCAACAAAACGGTCGACGAGATTTGCGAGTACATTGGCGCCGATTCGCTGGCTTTCCTTTCGGTCGAGGGCCTGCTTAAGGTCATGCCCAAGGGCGGTTACTGCGATGCGTGCTTTACCGGCCGCTACCCCGTGGCGATTCCCGAGAGCTTTGGCCGCGACAAGTTCATGGAGGGCTTTAAGCCTCGCAACCTGGACAAACCGCTGCACGTTGACGACGACGCCGTGGTCGAGAAATACGACGACCGCAGCTGGGAAGAGGAGCACGGCGAGGCCTAAAACCTGCCATGTAGGGACAGGTTTATTTTGGTAGGCTTTACCTGCTGTTTTGTTGATATGACGGCGTGTGCTGTTATGGCACACGCCGAAATGAACGCAACTATGAGCACCGTTTGGCGCCCGCGCGGCGGACGGTAGTGGGAGAGGAAGGCTCAGATGAGCGACAGCAAGCATGTGACGTATGAGGATGCCGGCGTCGATACCGCCGAGGGCGGCCGTGCCGTCGACGCCATTAAGCAGATGGTCAAGGACACCAACCGCCCCGAGGTCATCGGCGGTATCGGCGGCTTCGGTGGCCTGTTCTCGGCCGCCGCGCTTAAGGATATGGAAGACCCGATTCTGATCAGCGGTACCGACGGCGTGGGCACCAAACTCGTGCTCGCTCAGATCATGGACCGTCACGAGACGGTGGGCCAGGACCTGGTCGCCATGTGCGTCAACGATATTCTGGCTTCGGGCGCCGAGCCGCTGTTCTTCCTGGACTACGTTGCCATCGGCCACATTGAGGCCGAGCACATGGCAAAGATCATCAAGGGTGTGGCCGATGGCTGCAAGCTCGCGGGCTGCGCGCTCGTGGGCGGCGAGATGGCTGAGCACCCGGGCGTCATGGCTCCGGCCGACTACGACCTTGCCGGCTTTACCGTGGGCGTCGTCGACCGTCCCAAGATGCTCGATCCCGCAAACGTCCGCCCGGGCGATGTGATCCTGGGCCTGCCCTCCACCGGCGTGCATTCCAACGGCTACTCGCTCGTGCGCAAGGTCATTGGCGTCGACGGCATTAAGCCGGGCACGCCCGAGGCCGCCGCTAAGGCCGAGGAGCTGAGCCGTCCGCTCGAGGAGCTCGGCGGTGCTTCGCTGGCCGACGCCCTGCTGGCCCCTACGCGCATCTATGTGAAGCCGATTCTTGAGCTGCTGCGCGGCGGCGCCAACGTGCACGCCATCGCCCACATCACTGGCGGCGGTATTACCGAGAACCTCAACCGCGCGCTTGCCGACGACGTCGATGCCGTGGTCACCCGCAACGGCGCCGAGATGGGTTGGGACGTTCCGCCCGTTATCACCTACGTGTCGCGCCAGGCCGAGCTTGCGCCCAACGAGGCGTGCAAGACCTTCAACATGGGCGTCGGCCTGTGCCTGATCGTCGCCCCCGAGGACGAGGCTGCCGTGACCGAGGCCCTGGTTGCGCTGGGCGAGAAGCCGTTCCGCGTGGGCGAGTGCGCCGAGGGTTCCGGTAAGGTCGTGTACTCCGATGAGCGCTAACGAGCAGATGGCTGCCGCCGAGGGTCTGGGCTTTGTGCCCTATACCCGTCCGTCCGGCACCGATACGGCCGAGCCGCTCAAGATCGGTGTGCTCATCAGCGGTTCGGGTACCAACCTGCAGGCGCTGATCGATTTGATCGCCGCCGGCAAGCTCAACGCTTCGATTGAACTCGTGGTGTCGAGCCGTCCTTCGGCCAAGGGCTTGCAACGTGCCGAGCGTGCGGGCATCCAGACGCTCACGCTGTCCAAGGATGTCTATGCCGACCCTATTGCCGCCGACGAGATCATCGCGCACGAGCTGCTGGAGCGCGGCTGCGAGTATGTGGTCATGGCCGGCTACATGCGCATGGTGCACACGCCTCTGCTGGCGGCGTTTCCCAACCGCGTGGTTAACTTGCATCCGGCGCTGCTGCCGAGCTTTACCGGTGCGCATGCGATTGACGACGCCTTTGCGCGCGGCGTCAAGGTTACTGGCGTGACTGTGCATTTTGCCAACGAGATCTACGACAACGGTCCCATCATCGCCCAGCGTGCGCTGGCTGTTGAGGAGGGCTGGGATGTCGACACGCTCGAGGAGCACATCCACGCGATCGAGCACGTGCTGTACCCCGAGGTCGTGCAAATGCTCGCCGACGGCCGCGTCCACGTGCTGGAGAGCGGCAAGGTCGCAATTGACGCGCCTCGCGGCTAGCGGTGCACAGTACAATTTAGCCGAGTAGTCAGGGTGGTCATTGGCGCCAAGGCGCGCGTGGCCACCTTTTGTTTTGGGTAGTCATCGGGAACGGTCTTTAACGACTGGTCATTCAAGAACGTCGCAGGTGACTAGATGAGAGAGGTGAGCGCATGGCGGATAACGAAGCGCTGTTTACGCCTGAGCTGGTGTTTTTTGATTGGGAGTGTGCGACGCCGGATGAGGTGTTTGCGCGGCTCGAGGGCGAGCTTGCACCGCGTGGCTACATTGCGTCCGGTTGGCTCGACGCCGTTCGCACGCGCGAGGATGCCTATCCCACGGGTCTTGCCATGCCGGCGGCAAACATTGCCATTCCGCATACCGATCCGGGGTTTGTGGCCAAGCCCTATATCGCGGTGGTGAAGCCCGCCGCGCCCGTGACATTTAACGCTATGGCTGGCATGGGCGCTCCGGTGCCGGCGCAGATCGTCATCAATTTGGGTATTGCCGAGCCGGGTGGCCAGGTCGAGGCGCTGCAGGCGCTCATGAACATCTTTATGGGCGCCGATGCCGCAGCCGACGTGCTCGGCCAGACCACGCCCCAGGGCATGGTCGACGCCATCCGCCGCCACTTCTAAGGTGGGGCTGAGTCGGCACTTGGGGACTGTCCCTAACTGCCGGCTGCCAGAGCTGTCCCCTTTGCACCAAAATGGTGCAGATTAACCTGTCCCCAATGCACCAAGCGTGCCGCGGGGGCTGCGTTGTGACACAATGGCGTTTGTTCGATTCGTTATGCGAAAGGCCAACTATGGCAAATAAGAAAAAGAACTCCGAGGCCGCGCCGACGCCCGAGCAGCAGGCCCGCGCTGCCTCCAGCTCTCGCAAGAAGCAGCGCAAGACGTACGTGTCTAAGACCGTCAAGATCGTCCTGGTGGTCATCGGCGTGCTGGCGATGCTGCTTTCCGTCTCGGCGATGGCGTGCTCCGGCCTTATGTCGCAGGCCGAGGACACCTCGGGCTACAAGCTGACCGGCGGTGTTGCTGCAACTATCAACGGCACCAACCTCACCGAGGACACCGTGACCAAGCAGATCATGAGCATGCGCACGTCCTACGGCTACACCAAGGATAAGGATTGGGCGCAGTATCTGGTTGACAACGACCTCACACCCAAGAAGTACCGCAAGCAACTCATCGACTCCTACACGCAGCAGATTCTGCTTCAACAGGCACAGAAGGAGAACGGCGTGACGGTGTCGGACGAGGAGGTCGAGAAGGCTTGGAAGGACGCGTGCAAGAGCGCAGGCGGTGCCAAGGCCTTTAAGAAGACCCTCAAGACCTACGGCTATACCGAGGACACCTACAAGGACTCGCTCAAGGAGAGTCTGGCGCAACAGAAACTCAAGGATGCCGTCGCGCCCACGAGCAAGCCCAAGGACAGCGAGATTGTCGATTACATCAACGAGAACCTGTCCAGCTACAACGACGCCCGCCGCTCGTCGAACATCCTGATCAAGGTTGATTCCGACGCTTCCGACGAGGACAAGGCCGCCGCCAAGGCCAAGGCGCAGGAGTGCCTGGACAAGATCAACTCCGGCGAGCTGAGCTTTGAGGACGCCGTGAAGCAGTACTCCGACGATACCGGCTCCAAGGATAAGAAGGGCGATGTGGGCTGGGACAAGCTCACCACCTTCGTCGACAGCTACCAGGCGGCGCTCGAGGGGCTCAACAAGGGCGATGTGAGCGACGTCGTCGAGTCGACCTATGGTTACCACATCATCAAGTGCACCGACTACTTCCATGTCGATAATCAGGTCGATGACATTAAGCAGGTGCCCAAGGACATCAAGAAGTACGTCTCCAACGTGGTGAAGACGCAGGCAGCAAGCACCGCGTACAGCGAGTGGCTGGAGCAGTACAAGAAGGAAGCCGACATCACCGTTAACCCCATGCCCAAGGACGTGCCGTACAACGTCAGCCTGAAGGGCGTCACCAAGAGTTCGACCGACGATTCGTCGACGACTAAGTAATCATGGGGCGGTACCCGCGTGAGTGCCGCCCACGCTATTGAGGAGGATATGCAGATGACCAACGAAGAGCTGCAGAAGGAAATGATCGCGGCCATGAAGGCCAAGGACAAGGTTCGCCTGTCTATCATTCGCCAGGTTAAGGCCGAGGTGAAGAACATCGAGGTCAACGAGCGTCGTGATGTGACCGAGGAAGACGTCAACAGCATGATCAAGCGTCTGATTAAGCAGACGAGCGAGACGCTGGAGATGTCCATTAAGGCCGGTACCGACCAGGAGCGTACCGACAACCTGACCGAGCAGGTCAAGATTCTGGAGAGTCTGCTGCCCGCGCAGGTTTCGGGCGAGGAGCTCGAGGCCCTGATCGAGCAGGTCATCGCCGAGCTGGGCGCGACCTCTAAGAAGCAGATGGGCCAGGTCATGGGCGCTCTGGGCAAGGCCACCGGCGGCAACTTCGATAAGCCGGCCGCGGCAAAGATCGTCGGCGGCAAATTAGCGTAAGGTGCAATCGACAAACAGCTGATAGTGAGGGGCACGACCACGTGGTCGCGCCCCTTTTTGCTGGGCGATGAAGGGCGTCCCCCGCTACTCATTGGGGACAGACTTAAATGAGTACCCCATGAGCGGGCACTCATTTAAGTCTGTCCCCAATGAGTGGGTGGAAGGTTGCGGGTTCTTTACGGGAATGTAGTGTGGGCTGCGGAAACGTGGTTCTTTCCGTACAATAGTTCAACTCGTGTAAACGCAGGGAAGGGACATTCATGGCAGACATGATCGAGATCAAGCATCTCAACAAGTACTTTGGCGACCTGCATGTGCTCAAAGATATCAATCTCACCGTCAAGCGCGGCGAGAAGCTCGTAATGATCGGGCCTTCCGGCTCGGGTAAGTCGACGCTCATCCGTTGCGTCGATTATCTGGAGGAGCCCACGTCGGGCGAGGTCGTCATCGACGGTACGCCGCTCACCAAAAAGAATCACCTGGAGATGGCTCGCAAGTATAGTTCCATGGTGTTTCAGCAGTTCAACCTGTATCCCAACATGACGGTGCTCGGCAATCTGACGCTCGCGCCCATCAAGCTGCAAAAGAAGAGCAAGGAGGAGGCGACCGAGATCGCCATCGCCGCGCTCAAGCGCGTTGGCATGGCGCATAAGGCCGGCGAGTATCCGCAGAATCTCTCGGGCGGTCAGCAGCAGCGCATCGCCATCGCCCGTGCCCTGTGCACCAAGCAGCCCATCATCCTGTTTGATGAACCGACTTCGGCGCTCGACCCCGAGATGGTCCAGGAAGTCCTGGACGTTATGATTGAGCTCGCGCAGGAGGACATCACCATGATCTGCGTGACGCACGAGATGGGCTTTGCGCGCCAGGTGGCCGACCGCGTCATCTTTATGGAGGACGGCCGCATCCTGGAGGAGGGCACGCCCGAGCACTTCTTCGATAACCCCGAGAACCCGCGCTGCCGCGAGTTCCTGTCCAAGATTCTGCACTAGGTGCGGTGATGGACATGACGGATATGACGAGGGCGGCCGTGTCGCGCCGTCACTTTTTGCAGCTGGCGGGCGCCGGCATGCTTGCGCTGACGGGGACCGCGCTTGCCGGTTGCGGCAACTCCACCAGCGGCGAGGGCTCCGACAAGGGGTCTAAGCTTGCGGCCATCAAGTCGCGTGGCCATCTGAATGCCGGCGTTAAGAAGGACGTTCCCGGCTACGGCTATTACGACACCGCCAAGGGTCGCTTTGAGGGCATGGAAGTCGATTTGTGCTACCAGATCGCCGCTGCCGTCTTTGGCGTGAGCTACAAGGAGGCCCGCGCCAAAGAGCTTGTCGAGTTTACCGACGTAACGCCCAAGACGCGCGGCCCGCTGATCGACAACGGCCAACTTGACGTGGTCGCGGCGACCTACACCATCACCGACGAGCGCAAGAAGAGCTGGGATTTCTCGACGCCGTACCGCACCGACTACGTGGGACTCATGGTCAAGAAGCGTTCGGGCTTTACTTCGATTGAGGATCTGGACGGCAAGGTCATTGGCGTGAGCCAGGGTGCTACCACGCAGGGCCTGATCGAGCAGATGATCAAGGACAACGGCTTTAGCTGCGAGCCCGAGTTTAGGGCCTTTAGTGGCTATCCCATCATCAAGAGTTCGCTCGACGCCGGCAATATCGACGTCTTTGCCATGGACCGCTCCACGCTCGCCGGTTACATGAACGAGACCGTCGAGCTGCTGCAGCCCGAGGTCAAGTTTGGCGAGCAGGGCTACGGCGTGGCGACCAAGAAGGGCTGCGACCTTTCGGCCGTGGTCGATCAGGTGGTTTGCGATCGCTTGACCGATGGCTGGCTCGACCAAGAGGTCAAGACCTGGGGTCTTGTATAGGCGCATCGTCCAAGGAAGGAATCAAATGCTCGAAGGATTATTTGACGCCGACCGTTGGTCGACGACATTTCAAAACATGGGGCCCTTCTGGGAGGGCTTTGGCGTGACGCTACAGGTGGTCGTTGCCGGTCTGTTGCTGTCGCTGGTGCTGGGCACGCTGCTGGGCGTATTCTCTACCACTCGCTCGCGCGTGCTGCGCGCCATAAGCCGCGTGTACGTGGAGTTTTACCAGAACACCCCGTTGCCCGTGCAGGTGCTCTTTATGTACATGGCCGGTCCGCAGTTTTTGCAGGCCATAACCGGTGCCGACCAGCCGGTGCGCATCGCGCCGTTCGTGCTGGGCTTCTTGGGCGTGGGTCTGTATCACGCGGCCTACATTTCGGAGGTCATCCGCACCGGTATCGAGGCGGTTCCGCGCGGTCAGATGGAGGCGGCCCAGAGCCAGGGCTTCACCCGTGCGCAGGCGTACTGGTACATCGTGCTGCCCCAGACATTTAAGATCATTCTGCCGCCGCTGTGTAACCAGGCGCTCAACCTGGTCAAGAACACGTCGGTGCTGGCGCTTGTGGCCGGCGGCGACCTTATGTACCGTTCCGACAACTTTGTGAGTCTGTACGGTTACCTGCAGGGATACATCGTCTGCTGCCTTATGTACTTCATCATCTGCTTTCCGCTCGCCATGCTGGTGCAGTGGCTCGAGCGCCGCTCCAAGGAGCGTCCGCGCGGCGTGAGCCTGGCCGAGCTGGGGCTCGACAACGTAGAGGAGGCCTAGCGCATGGAAATCTTCAACGCGACCAACCTGCTCTACATCTGGGGCGGCTTTGTTAAGACGATCGAGATCTCGGCGCTGTCGATCTTTTTCTCGCTCATCTTTGGCACGGTGCTGGCGCTCGTTAAAAGCTATGCGCCCCGTCCATTCCGTATTTTGGTGAGCGCCTATATCGAGCTGTTCCGTTGCACGCCAAACCTGCTGTGGATCCTGTTTATCTACTTTACGGTGCAGGGTTTGGATATTGTGATTTCGACCATCGCCTTTACGCTGTTTACCAGCGCTGTTATGGCCGAGATTGTGCGCGGCGGCCTCAACTCGATTCCGCGCGGCCAGTTTGAGGCAGCGCAGAGCCAGGGCTTTGGCTTCTTTGCCACTATGCGCTACATCATTCTGCCGCAGACGTTTAAGACGATCATTCCGGCGCTGTTTAGCCAGTGCACGACTGTCATCAAGGACAGCTCGTATCTTTCGGGCATTAACGTGGCCGAGCTCATGTACACGGCAAACGTCGTGATGGCCCACGCGATCGACCTGTCGCAGGTGCTTATGCTCTACGGCCTGGTGTTTGCGATGTACTTTGTGCTCAACTTTGGCATCTCGCTGCTGGTGAGGGCGTATCAACGTCGTATTGTGGCAGCGTAGAATGTGACAAAGGGACTGTTCCTTTGTCACATAGAGAAAGGAATCGCGATGAGCGATCTGGAGAACAAGAAGAATCCTGTGGTCATTACCATCGCGCGCGACTTTGGCGCCGAGGGCCACGAGATTGGCCGCATGCTTGCCGACGAGTTGGGGATTCCGCTGTACGATAACGAGCTGCTGGTACGTGTGTCGCTGCGCGCGGGCGAGTCGCTCGATAAGATGGCCGCCTATGATGAGCGTCTGGCCGTGGAGAACATGGCGTTTCTGCCCGACCGCTACGATGCGCGTTCGTACTCGGATAAGTTGTTCCAAAAGATGAGCCAGGTGATTTTGGATCTGGGTGAGACCGAGAGCTGCATTATCGAAGGCCGTCTGTCGGATTACCTGCTGCGCAACAATCCTAACCACATTGCCGTGTTGGTGACCGCTCCCTTTGAGGACCGCGTCGAGATCGTGCGCAAGAAGCGCGGCCTCAACAAAAAGAAGGGCGCCAAGCTGGTCAAGCAGCAGCAGAAGGCGCGCGAGGCATTTTACAAGCGTTACAGTGCCGGAAAGTGGAAGATGACGAGCGGTAAAGACATCGTCGTCAACCGCGCCAAGCTGGGCCGCGAGGGTTGCAAAGACGTTATTGCCGCCGCCTACCGCTACAAAGTAGCGCAGCTCGAAGGCTAACCGACCAAAACCACCACAAAGGGGACAGTGAACTGCCTCCCATTTCTTGGACATCGGGAAATGGGAGGTTTTCCATGAGTATAG
>NZ_JAQLFJ010000001.1 GCF_028206795.1 Collinsella aerofaciens
TCCGCACGCAAAGGAAAGCACTTAATGTGCTTTCCGTCTTGCGCAGGACTGTAGAGCAGCAAACTTAAACAGCGGGCCGCCCGGACCGGGAATCCGCCCCCGCGCACCGAAGGGGATTCCTTTTGTGTAGGCTTTGCGGAAATATGCTCATTTTGGGATACGCCCGGCGGCGTGGTCTGTTGACGGCACAGCTAACGCCACGTATCCTATCGAACTGCGTGTTTCGTAGGGGGATGCTGACCCCTCGATTCAAGCCGTTGCACTTTACAGAAAGCTGGAATCATTCGAGAAGGAGTACGCTTTGCCTACTATTAACCAGCTGGTTCGCCAGGGCCGTCGTTCCGTGCCCAAGAAGTCCAAGAACGCTGCTCTGCAGCACAACTCCCAGAAGCGCGGCGTGTGCACCCGCGTCTTCACCACGAGTCCCAAGAAGCCGAACTCGGCTCTTCGTAAGGTTGCCCGTGTTCGCCTCGTCAACGGCATCGAAGTTACTGCTTACATCCCGGGTGAGGGCCACAACCTGCAGGAGCACTCCATCGTGCTCGTCCGCGGCGGTCGTGTCCGTGACCTCCCTGGTGTCCGTTATCACGTCATCCGTGGCGCCT
Organism: Collinsella aerofaciens; assembly: GCF_028206795.1. Lineage (GTDB taxonomy): Bacteria > Actinomycetota > Coriobacteriia > Coriobacteriales > Coriobacteriaceae > Collinsella > Collinsella aerofaciens_AX. The sequence goes on from NZ_JAQLFJ010000001.1 coordinate 606, forward strand.
ACGACGCTGCTCCGGTCCAGAACCGTATGCAGGCCCGTTCCAAGTACGGTGCTAAGCGCCCCAAGGCTAAATAAGCCAGATAACGTTTTGATACTTTCGCCGTGTGCCGCCTAAGCGCCGCACGGTAGACACTTAAGGAGATTTCACATGCCGCGTCGTGCAGCAGCTAATCGTCGTGAGGTTCAGCCTGACGCCGTTTACAACAACCGCCTGGTGACTCAGCTCATCAACAAGGTCCTTCTTGACGGCAAGAAGGCCACCGCTGAGCGCATCGTTTACACCGCTTTCGAGATCGTTGCCGAGAAGTCCGAGGGTGGCGACGCTCTCGCTACCTTCAAGAAGGCTATGGACAACGTCAAGCCCACGCTCGAGGTTAAGCCCAAGCGTGTCGGTGGCGCTACCTATCAGGTCCCGATGGAGGTCAACTCCCGTCGTTCCACCGCTCTGGGCATTCGCTGGATCGTCAACTTCTCCCGCGCTCGCAAGGAGAAGACCATGGCCGAGCGTCTCGCCAACGAGATCCTCGACGCTTCCAACGGCCTGGGCGCTTCCGTCAAGAAGCGTGAGGACGTCTTCAAGATGGCCGAGGCCAACCGCGCGTTCTCTCACTATCGTTGGTAAGTTAAGGTAAGGAACTAACATGGCTAAGCCTAAGTACAAGCTTTCCGATACCCGTAACATCGGCATCATGGCTCACATCGATGCCGGTAAGACCACCACGACCGAGCGTATTCTTTACTACACCGGTAAGACCCACAAGATCGGTGAGGTCCATGAGGGCGCTGCCACCATGGACTGGATGGTTCAGGAGCAGGAGCGCGGCGTAACCATTACCTCCGCTGCTACCACGTGCTTCTGGAACAAGGACGGTAAGGACTACCGCATCCAGATCATCGACACCCCGGGCCACGTTGACTTTACCGCCGAGGTCGAGCGCTGCCTGCGCGTCCTCGATGGCGCTGTCGCCGTCTTCGACGCCGTTGCCGGCGTTCAGCCCCAGTCTGAGACCGTTTGGCGTCAGGCTTCTACCTTCAACGTCCCCCGTATCGCCTTCATCAACAAGTATGACCGCGTGGGCGCTGACTTCTTCAACGCTATCGAGACCATGAAGGACCGTCTCGACGCTAACGCCGTGGCCGCTCAGGTCCCGATGGGCGCCGAGGACAACTTCTGGGGCGTCATCGACCTCGTCACCATGACCGCATGGGACTTCAAGGCCGACGACAAGGGCATGACCTACCCCGAGCCGATGGACGAGATCCCGGCTGAGTTCGCCGACATCGCTGCCACCAAGCGCGAGGAGCTCCTCGACGCTGCTGCCAGCTTTGACGACGAGCTCATGGAGAAGATCCTCATGGAGGAGGACTTCACCGTCGAGGAGCTCAAGGCTGCTCTGCGCAAGGGCGTTCTGGCCAACGAGCTCAACCTCGTCTTCGTGGGCTCCGCCTACAAGAACAAGGGCGTCCAGGAGCTGCTCGACGCTGTCGTCGACTACCTGCCCAGCCCGCTCGACGTCGAGGCCGTCACCGGTACCGATCCGGACACCGGCGAGGAGATCGAGCGTCATCCTTCCTTCGACGAGCCCTTCTCCGGCCTGGTCTTCAAGATCATGACCGACCCGTTCGTCGGTAAGCTCACCTACGTCCGCGTTTACTCCGGCCGCGCCGAGTCCGGCTCCTACGTTGTCAACGCTTCCAACGGTCAGCGCGAGCGCCTCGGCCGCATCCTCGAGATGAACGCCGCCGAGCGTATCGACCGTGACGACGCTGCTGCCGGCGACATCGTTGCTTGCGTCGGCTTCAAGAACTCCACCACCGGCGACACCCTGTGCGCCGAGGGCAAGGAGATCGTCCTCGAGAAGATCGAGTTCGCCAAGCCCGTTATCGACGTTGCCATCGAGCCCAAGACCAAGGCCGAGCAGGACAAGATGTCCCTGGCTCTGACCAAGCTCGCCGAGGAGGACCCGACCTTCCAGGTGTCCACCAACCACGAGACCGGCCAGACCATCATCGCCGGCATGGGCGAGCTGCACCTCGAGATCATCGTCGACCGTCTGCTCCGTGAGTTCAAGGTTGACGCTAACGTCGGTAAGCCCCAGGTTGCCTACCGCGAGACCGCTGGTCACGACGTCGAGAAGGCTGAGGGCAAGTTCGTCCGTCAGTCCGGTGGTCGCGGTCAGTACGGCCACGCCGTCATCAAGCTCGAGAAGATGGAGGAGGGCTTCGGCTACGAGTTCGTCAACGCTATCGTCGGCGGCGTCGTGCCCAAGGAGTACATCCCGTCCATCGACAAGGGCATCCAGGAGGCCCTGAACACCGGTGTTATCGCCGGCTTCCCGGTCCTCGACGTTAAGGTCACCCTGTTCGACGGTTCTTACCACGAGGTCGACTCCTCCGAGGCCGCCTTCAAGATCGCCGGTTCCATGGCTATCAAGGACGCCCTCAAGAAGTCCGACCCGCAGCTGCTCGAGCCGATCATGGCTGTCGAGGTCGAGACCCCCGAGCAGTACATGGGCGACGTTATGGGCAACCTCTCCGGTCGCCGCGGCAAGATCGAGGGCATGGAGGATCGCAAGAACAGCAAGCTCATCCGTGCCAAGGTGCCGCTGGGCGAGATGTTCGGTTACGCTACCGACCTTCGCTCCCAGACCCAGGGCCGTGCATCCTACACGATGCAGTTCGACTCTTATGAGCCCGCGCCCAAGTCCATCGTGGACGAGGTCATGAGCAAGAACGCCTAAGTTCGAGCTCCCTGTTACGTAATCCGCGAGAACATCTCTCGCACTCTTTGGAGGTTTAAGTTGGCTACCCAGAAGATCCGCATTCGCCTCAAGGGCTATGATCACGAGGTCGTCGATCAGTCCGCGAAGCTCATCGTCGAGACCGCTCAGAAGACCGGCGCCCGCGTTTCCGGTCCTGTCCCCCTGCCCACCGAGCGCAACCTGTACACGGTTATCCGCTCGCCGCACGTGAACAAGGACTCCCGTGAGCAGTTCGAGATGCGCACCCACAAGCGCCTCATCGACATCCTCGACCCCACCTCGGGCACCGTTGATTCGCTTATGCGTCTCGACCTCCCCGCTGGCGTCGACATCGACATCAAGCTCTAAGCGATATCGCTCATAGCTTACAGAGCCCCGCTGCCATTACGGTAGCGGGGCTCTTTTGTTTTGCATGATGGGTTTTGACCGCCTGGTAATGCTGCTGAGTAGGTGGCTGCGGCGCCCTATTCGCCCAAGGGGCGCAGCGACGCCTCCTCAAAATGGAAGGATCGCAAGCCGTCTTCTGTTTCGATGCACGCGCGTCCAAAGGTATCGACGGTTTTAAAGATGCCTCGCGCCTGCTCGTCACCGGCAGGGGAGCGGGCGATAACGTGCTTTCCAATCCAATTGAGGTGAGCGACATATTCGCCGTGGACGGGCGCGAGCGATCCGGTGTTTTCTTCCATGGCGTTGAGGCGTTCTGCCCAGGCATCTACAGCGTCTATAACTGCGTGATAGACCTCATCGAGGAGCATGTCGACAGCAGGAACGTTCTCGTTAAGGTCCGAGAGACCGATTGCCGGCAGGCCGCCATCGGGCACCTCCGTGGGCACATAGTTCACGTTGACGCCGATGCCACAGACCGCAAAGGGGTTGCCTTCGTTATCGCGTGCGGCTTCGACCAGAATGCCGCCGAGCTTGCGTCCTCGCGCGACCAGGTCGTTGGGCCATTTGAGGCCAATCTCGTTTGCAAGACCCTGCTTTTCGAGCGCCTCGAGCACCGCTAGGCCGCTGACGGCGGCAAGGCCAGAGTACTTGGCGGGATCAACACGAGGACGTAGGACAATCGAGAGTAACAGATTGCCGGCGGTTGAATCCCACTTGTGGCCGCGTCGGCCGCGTCCTGCTGTCTGAGTCCGGGCGGCAAGTCCTGTGCCGTGCGGCGCTCCCTGTTTTCCTGCTTCGAGCAGGTCATCGTTGGTCGATCCGGTTACGTCGACTATCGTTAATTGGGCATCCATAGCGGCTGCTACCTCCCTAATGAATAAGTGAATGGCGCAATGGTGTCGATAGATAGACACAATGTGAAGCCTTTGTCGCATTTGGACAATTTAATGTTAACACGTCAACAAGGCGAAGAATGCGCTATCCTCTCTTGGTCGATGTAAACACGTCAACAACTCAAAGGAGGTTAGTGATGGGTTTCACGATTCTTGGAACAGGCTCGGCGCTTCCCAAGCGCAGTGTTTCCAATGACGAGCTGTCCGAGTTCCTCGATACCTCGGATGAGTGGATTTTTACCCGCACAGGCATCAAGAGCCGTCATGTGTGCACCAACGAGTCGCTCGACGACCTTGCCGTGGCAGCGAGCGAGCGGGCACTCCAGGTGTCCGGAATCGACGCGAGCCAGCTGGATTTGATCGTCTGCTCGACGACGACGGGTGACCACCTTGTTCCCGCCGAGGCGTGTGCCGTTGCTGAGCGACTGGGCGCGACGTGCCCTGCCTTCGATGTCTCGGCTGCCTGCGCCGGCTTCGTATTTGCGCTCGATGTTGCCGAGGGCTATATCGCCCGAGGACGAGCCAAGCATGTGCTTGTCGTTGCCGCCGAGCAGATGACGCGCGCGCTCGACTGGACCGACCGCGCCACCTGTGTGCTCTTTGGCGATGGGGCAGGCGCCGCGGTGATTGAGGCTGGGGGAGACAGCCCCCTTGCCGTTGAGCTTTCGACGGCGCCCGACGTCGAGACGTTGTGCGTTCCCGGTCTGGTCGGCACCTCGCCGTTTAAGGCCTCCGCAGATAGCGAGAGCGTGCTGTCCATGAATGGCCGCCGCGTGTTCAAGTTCGGCGTCAACGCCATCTGCGACACGGTCCATAAGCTTGCGAGCGATGCGGGCATTTCGGTCGAGGGCATCGACCATTTTGTATTCCATCAGGCTAACGAACGAATCCTGAGTCAGGCGGTCAAGCGCCTCGGCGTGCCAGGCGAGCGCGTGGTTCGAACGCTGCGCGAGACCGGCAACATTTCGAGCGCCTGCATTCCCTTTGCGCTTGACCGGCTGGCACGCACCGACGCACTGAATGCGGGCGATACCATCGCCCTCGTTGGATTTGGCGCCGGTCTGGATATAGGTGGCTATCTACTTCGTTGGAAGTAGTCGCACATAGGAAATAAAAACGCCCCTAGGGCACAAACAAAGGAGAACTACCATGGCAGATCAGAAGACCTTCGAGCGCGTTTGCGATGTTATCCGCGAGACCGCCGGTCTTGACGACGTCGAGATGAAGCCCGAGTCCACGCTCGAGGAGATTGGTCTCGACAGTCTGGGCACCGTCGAGATCCTCGTCGCCGTTGAGGACGAGTTTGGCATCCAGCTCGATACCGAGGAGAACCCCAAGACGGTCGGCGAGTTCGCCGATACGGTCGAGGCGGCATTGGAGAAGTAGAGATGCTCAAGACTCCTCTCTGCGATCTGCTCGGCATCGAAAAGCCCGTGTTCCAGGGCGGTATGGCCTGGATCGCCGACGCCTCGCTGGCGTCCGCAGTGTCCGAGGCGGGCGGCTTAGGGATTATCGCGGCCATGAACGCCGACGCCAACTGGCTGCGCGACCAGATTCATGAGCTGCGCGCCAGGACGGATAAGCCCTTTGGCGTCAACGTCATGCTCATGAGCCCGTTTGCCGACGAGGTCGCGCGGGTCGTGATTGACGAGCGGGTGCCGGTCGTCGTGACGGGTGCCGGCAATCCCACCAAGTACATGAAGGCGTGGAACGAGGCGGGCATCAAGGTCATCCCGGTCGTTGCCTCGGTGGCGCTGGCGCGCCTCGTGGCGCGTCGTGGAGCCACTGCCGTGGTTGCCGAGGGTACCGAATCAGGCGGCCATATTGGCGAGACCTCGACGATGGCACTGGTGCCGCAGGTTGTCGATGCGGTCGATATTCCCGTGGTTGCGGCTGGCGGTATCGCTGATGGCCGCGGCGTGGCGGCCGCCTTTATGCTGGGCGCCGCCGGCGTGCAGGTGGGTACGCGCTTTCTGATCGCAGATGAGTGCACCGTATCGGAGCAGTACAAGGAGATGGTCCTGAAGGCCAACGACACCTCGACGCGTGCGACCGGTCGCTCGACGGGACATCCGGTTCGCGCTCTCAAGAGCCCCTTCACCAACGCGTATGCCAAGAACGAGGCGGCTGGCGCAAGCCCCGAGGAGCTCGGGGCCATGGGCACGGGCGCGCTTCGTAAAGCCGCAAAGGACGGTAATTACGAAGAGGGTTCGTATTTGTGCGGACAGATTGCCGGAATGGTCAACGAACGTCAGAGCGCACGCGAAATCGTCGACGATCTGGTCGATGGCGCCGAGCATGTCCTGAAGGGTGCGTTCGCATGGGTAGCGTAGCGTTTCTGTTTGCCGGTCAGGGTGCCCAGCATCCCGCGATGGGCGTCGATCTTATCGAAGCATCGCCGGCGGCTGCCGAAGTGTTCGCCATTGCCGACGAGGTGCGTCCGGGGACGAGCGAACAGTGCCGGAGCGCCTCGAAAGAGGAGCTCTCACAGACCGAGAACACGCAGCCTTGCGTGTTCGTGCACGACTTGGCTGTTGCCGTCGCCCTGCGCGAGCGCGGCGTGGTGCCTGCCGCCTGTGCGGGATTCTCGCTGGGCGAGGTCGCTGCACTCACCTTTGCGGGGGCATTCGATACACGAGCGGGTTTTGAGCTCGTGTGTGAGCGCGCGGCATTGATGGCCACGGCGGCTGAGCGTCACCCCGGCGGCATGCGCGCCGTCATCAAGCTCGATGCAGCGCAAGTCGAGGGCCTGGCAAAACAGGCCGGCGAGAACTGCTGGCCGGTCAACTACAACAGTCCCCAGCAGACGGTTGTGGCCGGAGCGCCCGATGCGTTGCAGAACCTCGACGCCCTGGTAAAAGAGGCTGGCGGTCGCGCCATGAAGGTCGCGGTGTCGGGTGCATTCCATAGCCCCTATATGGCCGAGGCGACTGAGGGGCTGGCGACGTATATCCAAGCCGGGCACGCCCCGTCCCCTTTGCTGATTCCGGTCATGGCAAATATGACGGCGGCGCCCTATCCGGCCGACCCGCAGGCGGCATCGGAGGTGCTGGCCAACCAGGTGAGTCATGCCGTGCGCTGGGTCGACGCGCTGCATGCTCTGCAGGATCAAGGCATCGACACGTTTATTGAGGTCGGCCCCGGCAAAACGCTGTCGGGCCTGGTCAAGCGTACGCTGAGCGACGTTCGCGTGTATTCGTGCGAAACGGCCGAGCAGGTCGCAGCTATTGCCGACGAGCTCGCATAGTTCACAGGGCTGTAACCCGAAAGGAATGACATGGGCAACTTGAACAACGGCGCGCTCGAGCGCGACGGATCGCGCCGCGTGGCGATGGTCACGGGCGGCTCACGCGGCATCGGTCGCGCTTGTGCCGTGGGCCTGGCGGAGGATGGCTACGATATCGCCGTCGTTTATGCCGGCAGCGTCGATGCGGCGCGCGAGGCGTGCGAGGCCTGCGAGGCGGCTGGCGCCACGGCGCGCGCATATCAATGTGACGTGGCCGATTCCGCCGCCGTCAACACGTGCGTGGAGACGGTCCTCAACGACTTTGGCTCCATTTGGGCGCTCGTCAACAACGCCGGCATCACGCGCGACGGCCTGCTCATGCGTATGGGCGACGATGCCTTCGACCGCGTGCTCGATGTCAATCTCAAGGGCACGTTCAATACGACGCGCGCGCTCACCAAGACCTTTATGCGCCAGCGCGGCGGTTGCGTCATCAACATGAGCTCGGTTGTGGGCCTGATGGGCAATGCCGGGCAGGCCAACTATGCTGCCTCCAAGGCGGGCGTGATAGGGCTTACCAAGGCGGTGGCGCGCGAGCTTGCGCCCCGCGGCGTACGAGTGAACGCGGTCGCCCCCGGGTTTGTCGAAACAGATATGACGGCAAAGCTCTCGGAGAAGGTGCGTGCGGCAACCGAGGAACAGATTCCCCTTAAGCGCATGGCACGCCCCGAGGAAGTGGCCGGCGTGGTGCGCTTTTTGGCGAGTGATGCGGCTGCCTACATTACGGGTGAGGTCGTGCGCGTCGACGGCGGAATGGCGATGTAGAAACCAGGGCCGAAGAACGGCTTGAATGAGGAGAGCATGATGGAACAGAGAGTTGCAATCACCGGCATCGGTGCCGTGTCGCCGCTTGGCAACACCGCGCTTGCCACCTGGGCGGCCATGTGTGCCGGGACCTGTGGCATCGGCCCGATTACGCACTTCGATACGGATGCGTTTGCCGTCAAGGTGGCGGCCGAGGTCAAGGGCTTTGACGGCAACGACTACTTTGGCAAGCACGATGCCAAGCACTTAGACCCCTGCGTTCAGTTTGCACTGGCGGCGTCGGACGAGGCCATGCACGATGCGGGCTTTGATGTCGAAGGCGCCATCGATCGCGAGCGCCTGGGCGTCTACGTGGGTTCAGGCGTGGGCGGCATGCAGACGCTTGTCGACAACGTCCATACGATTGCCGACCGTGGGCCCCGCCGCGCATCGCCTTACATGATTGCGATGATGATTCCCAATATGGCTTCGGGCGATATCGCGATCCGCCACAAGGCAAAAGGCCCGACCCTGCCCGTGGTGACCGCGTGCGCGACCTCGGCTCATGCCGTGGGCGAAGCGTTCCGCGCCATCAAGCATGGCTATGCCGATGCGATTCTCGCCGGCGGTGCCGAGGCGGCCATCATCCCCGATGCCGTTGCGGGCTTTACGTCCTGCCGTGCACTCACTACCAATCCCGATCCTGCGACGGCTTGTCGTCCGTTCGATGCGAATCGCGACGGCTTTGTGATGGGCGAGGGCGCCTGCGTGCTCGTGCTCGAGAGCATGGAACATGCGCAGGCGCGCGGTGTGCACATTTATGCTGAGGTCGTGGGCTACGGCAACACCGATGATGCCTATCACATCACGAGCCCCGATCCCGAGGCTGCCGGCATTGCCCGTGCGATATCGCTGGCGGTGGCCGAGGGCGACGTTAAGCCTTCCGAGGGCCTCTACATCAACGCTCACGGCACCTCGACTAAACTCAACGATTCGTCCGAGACGGCGGGCATTAAGCGTGCGCTCGGCGAGGACGCGGCGCGCGCGGCGCACGTCTCGTCGACCAAGTCGATGACCGGCCACATGATCGGTGCTACGGGTGCCATCGAGGTCATGGCCTGTGCCATGGCGCTCGAGCAGGGCGTGGTGCCCCCGACCATTAACTACCACACGCCCGATCCCGCCTGCGATCTTGACTACACGCCTAATCGAGCGGTTCGCGCCGACCTTACCTGGGCGCTTTCGACCAACCTGGGCTTTGGCGGGCACAACGCCGCCATCGCGCTGCGTAGATATACGAGGAGCTAGAGCATGGATTCCAAAAGACTTGCCGAGATAGCCGATGTTATGGAGGACCGCGGCCTCACGCGCGTACGTGTTGAGGAGCCCGATGGCACCGCGGTCGAACTCGAGCGCGCGAGTGCCGCGCAGCCGGTTGCCGTGCCCATGCCTATGCCGGGTGCCGTGGCCGCTCCGGCGGTGGCTCCTGTCGCCATGCCTGCCGCCGCGCCGGAGCCCGCCGCGCAGGGGCCTGCCGCCGCGCCGGAGCCCAAGGGCACCGAGGTGACTGCTCCCATGGTGGGCGTCTTCTATGCTGCCCCTGCGCCGGGCGACGAGCCGTTTGTGCGCGTGGGCTCCAAGGTCAAGGCCGGCGAGACCCTTTGCATCATCGAGGCCATGAAGGTTCTCAACGAGGTGACGGCCGAGGCAGACGGCGAGGTGCTCGAGATCTGCGTGGCCGATGGCGACCTCGTGGAGTTTGGCAGCTGCCTCATGAGGATCGGATAGGTGATATCCATGAACAAAGAAGAGCTCAAGAAGCTGTTGCCGCATCGCGAGCCGATGCTTTTGCTCGACGAAGCCGAGCTGGTGGGCGACGAGGCCCACGGCAAGATCACGATTACGGGTGACGAGTACTTTTTGCAGGGACATTTTCCGGGAAACCCGGTCGTCCCCGGCGTGATTCAGTGCGAGATGCTCGCCCAGAACTGCTGCGTGCTGCTGATGGGCGATGAGGAGGCGCGCGGCGCGACGCCGTTCTACACGAGTCTGGACAAGGTGCGCTTTAAGCGTCCGGTGCGCCCGGGCGACACGGTGGATCTGGTGTGCTCCATCACGCGTGCGCACGGGCCGTTCCGCTTTGCGACGGGTACCGCGAGCGTCAACGGTGAGGTTTGCTGCCGCGCCGATATGTCTTTTGCACTCATGCACGAAAGTTAAGGAAGGCTTCATGTTCGACAAAGTGCTCATCGCCAACCGCGGCGAAGTCGCGGTCCGTGTTATCCGCGCGTGCCGCGATATGGGCATCAAGACCGTCGCCGTTTATTCCACGGCCGATGCGGACGCGCTACACGTGCAGCTTGCCGACGAGGCGTATTGCATCGGCGGCCCGCGTCTTGCCGAGAGCTACCTCAACGACGATGCCGTGCTCACCTGTGCCGTAAAGTCGGGAGCTAAGGCAATTCATCCCGGCTATGGCTTTTTCTCAGAGAAGGCGAGCTTCGTGCGCGACTGCGACAAATACGGTCTGGCGTTTGTCGGTCCTTCGGCCGAGGTGATCGACAGCATGGGCGACAAGGACGCCGCACGCCGAACGGCTGCTGCCGCGGGCGTGCCCATCGTGCCGGGCTGCGATTTGCTCAAAAGCCCCGAGGAGGCGACGGCCGAGGCCGAGCGCATCGGCTGTCCCGTGCTCATCAAGGCGCGTGCCGGCGGTGGCGGTCGCGGTATTCGCAAGGTCGAGCGCGTGGAAGACGCGGCAAAGGCGTTCATCGAGGCGCGTGCCGAGGGCGAGGCCGTTTTTGGCGACGGCGAGTGCTACATGGAGAAGTTCGTCGCGCCGGCGCATCACGTTGAGGTACAGATTATGGCCGATAAGCAGGGCCATGTGTTTTCACTCGGCGAGCGCGAGTGCTCGGTGCAGCGCCGCAACCAAAAGCTGATCGAGGAGAGCCCCGCGCCGTGCCTCGACGGACGCGACGATATTCGCGCGCGCATGCACAAGGCCGCGCGCGACTTGGCTCGTGCCGTCGGTTATGAGGGCGCTGGCACCATCGAGTTTCTGTACTCGGACGACGGCAATTTCTACTTTATGGAAATGAACACGCGCTTGCAGGTGGAGCATCCGGTTACAGAGTTTGTAACCGATACCGACTTGGTCAAGTGGCAGCTGCGCGTGGCAGCCGGCCAGCCTCTGCCCTTTGAGCAGGAGGACATGCCGGTGCGCAACCACGCCATGGAGTGCCGCATCAATGCCGAAACGCCGGACTTTCTGTCGTCGTGCGGAACGGTCACCGCGTTGCGTGTGCCGGGTGGCCCGCGCGTGCGCTGGGATTCCGCCATGTTTACCGGTGCGAAAGTTCCGCCGTACTACGACTCCATGCTCGGCAAGCTCATCGTGTGTGCGCCCACGCGTGACGGCGCCATTCGCAAGATGCGCTCGGCCCTGGGCGAGCTCGTGATTGGGGGCGTGAGCGAAAACAGCGAGCTTCAGCTCGACGTGCTGGCAAACGACGAGTTCTTGTCGGGCATGTATCACACCGATCTGATGGGGCATCTCTATGCTGATGAATAGGAAAGCGAAGACGGTCAACGTCCTTGAGGGGCCGATGACCGAGTCATGCGCCGAGTTTCCCGCGCGCCACGTGTTTATCAAGTGCCCGGAGTGCCGCCGTGTGATCGATGAGGCACGCCTGCACGACAACCTCGAGGTGTGCCCCCGTTGCGGCAAGCACTTTCGCGTGAGTGGGCGCGACCGTATGCGCATGACGGTCGACGAGGGCACGTTTGAGGAATGGGATGCTAATCTGGCGTCGGAGGACTTCCTCTCGTTTCCCGGTTATGCCGACAAACTCAAGAGCGTGAGCGAGCGTTCGGGCGAGCGCGATGCCGTTGTGTGCGGCAGGGGCAAAATCTGCGGTTGCGATACCGCGCTCTTCTTTATGGATGCCAACTTTATGATGGGCTCGATGGGCTCCGTGGTGGGCGAGAAGATCTGTCGCACATTTGAGCATGCGACCGAGCTGGGATTGCCAGTTGTCGGCTTTACCGTTTCGGGCGGTGCGCGCATGCAAGAGGGCGTGACATCGCTTATGCAGATGGCCAAGATTTCTGCGGCGGTTAGGCGCCACAGCGAGGCGGGCGGCCTGTATATCACGGTGCTCACCGACCCCACGACCGGCGGCGTAACCGCGAGCTTTGCCATGGAGGGCGACATTATCCTGGCCGAGCCCGATGCCCTGACGGCATTTGCCGGCCCGCGCGTGATCGAGCAGAACATGCACAAGCGCCTGCCCAAGGGATTTCAGCGCTCCGAGTTTTTGCTGGAGCACGGCTTTTGCGATGCCGTTGTTCTGCGTGGCGAGATTGCGCTCACGGTAGGCGAGCTGCTGGCGCTGCACGAAGGGCGCGCGCCCGGCCTAGGGGCTCCGCATGAGATCGTGCATATGGGTCGTCGCGGCAAAAAGCTGGGACACTTGTTTAAGCGCTCGGCCGCACCAAAAAGCGCGCTCGAAATCGTCAAACAGACTCGCTCGGCGAACCGCGCCACGGCAGGCGAGATGATCTCGTTGGGCCTCGACGGATTCGTAGAGCTGCACGGCGACCGTTACTTTGGCGACGACGCCGCTGTGGTGGCTGGCATTGGCTGGAAAGACGGACGCCCCGTAACGGTCATCGCCATCGAGCGCGGCACCACGACCAAAGAGCGTATGCGCCGCAACTTTGGCATGGCGCATCCCGAGGGTTACCGCAAAGCGCGTCGTCTGATGCGCCAGGCCGAAAAGTTTGGTCGGCCGGTTCTGTGCCTGGTTGATACTTCGGGCGCGTTTTGCGGCATCGGTGCCGAGGAGCGCGGCCAGGGCGAGGCGATTGCCCAGAATCTCATGGAGATGAGCGGCCTTAAGACGCCGATTGTCTCGGTGGTGACAGGCGAGGGCGGCTCTGGTGGCGCGCTGGCGCTGTCCGTGGCCGACCGCATCCTGATGCTCTCAAGCTCGGCCTATTCGGTCGTGAGCCCCGAGGCCTGTGCGTCGATCCTGTGGAAGGATACCGAGCGCGCGAATGAGGCCGCTGAGGCGCTTAAGCTCACGGCCCCCGATCTGTTGGCGCTCGGCATCATCGACGGCATTGTTGACGATAGGGGCCTGTCGCATGAGGAGATCGCCGGTGTCGTCATGTCCTCGGCATTTGATGCCTTCGATACGCTTGGGCAGCTCGACGACGCGACCCTCACAAACCTCCGCTACGAAAAGTACCGCGCAATCGGTCAGTACCGCACGATGTGACAAAGGGACAGTCCGCATGTCACATTGGGAAAGGCGTTCCATGTCACAAGTTTCTAACACCTCGTTTACAACGACGGTTTCATCAAACGCCATGGCCGTGGTGGACTATCTGTCCAAAAGCATGATGTCGGCGTTGCCGTTTATTGTCTGCGCGGCGCTGTTCCGCACCGTTGCCGTCATTATGGGCGAAGGCATGCTTGGTCTATGGCCTGCCGATTCCGAAATCTATCGCCTGTTTTACAGCTGGCTGTATAACGCTGGCTATTACTTTTTGCCCATCTATCTTGGTTGGGCCGCTGCCCGCCAGCTCGGTTGCTCGGAGCAGCTGGGCATGATGCTGGGCGGCGTATTGATTGTGCCCGATCTGCTTAAGCTCGTTGATGCCGCATCGACGACGGGGGCATCGATGACTTTCGTGTATGGTCTACTTCCCGCGCCGGTCAACGATTACACGACGACTGTTATTCCGGTTCTCATCTCGGTGCCCGTGCTATGGCAGGTGGAGCGTTTCTTTAAGCGCACTATCCCTCAGGCTGTGGCGTTTTCTTTTGTACCGTTTGCAACCATGCTTGTCATGGTTCCGGTGTCGCTGTGTGTTACGGCGCCGGCAGGCAGCTATCTGGGCATGCTGCTGGGACAGCTTATGTTTATGCTTGGCAATTCCGGTGGCATCGTGTCGCTGCTCACGCTCATGGGGCTTGCCGCGGGCTGGGAGTTTCTTAAGATCGCGGGTGTCAGCAACGTTGTCCTATCGCTCGCCTATGCGCAGTTTATGAGTGTGGGAACGGATTCGTGCATCCTGATCGCCGCGACGATGGCAACGTTCGCCGTTTGGGGTATGCCCTTTGGCGCGTCGCTCCGCGTTGCGGATAAGGACGAGAAGGCGCTCATGCTGGGCTATTCGATCTCGGGCGTGCTTGGCGGCGTAAGCGAGCCGGCGCTGTACGGCTGCGGCTTTAAATATGGCAGGTGTCTGACATGCATGGCCATTGGCGGCGCCGTCGGAGGCCTTGTTGCGGCCGTGGGCCACGTTACGGCCTATACCATCGGCATGACGAATGTCCTTATGGTCATTGGCTTTGCCACGGGCGGCATTTCGAACCTGCTGTGGTGCTGCGCTGCCGGTGGCACGGCATTTGCGGTGTCTGCGGCGCTGAGCTACTGCTTTGGCGTGGTGCCGGCGAAGGAGCAGGTGACGGGGGACGGAGCCGATTTGCCCGAAACCTCGAAGAGCGTGGCCGAGGCAAACGCATAAACCTGTGCGACAAAGGGACGGTCCCGCATGTCGCATTCCAAGGCCGTGGCCCGTGTGGGTTGCGGCCTTTTTGTATCTGGGGGACAAAGTAGCTACACTACAATCCGTTTGAGCAATAGATATATAGGTAGTACCGTGGGGGCGGATGCAGATGGTCGAGTGGATTGTTCGTCGTGCGCAGGGCGACCGTGCACGCGTGGGAACGTTGACGGGCATGGTGTGTATTCTCGCCAATGTGGCACTATGCGCTGCGAAGGGTGCAATTGGCGTGCTGTCGGGATCGGTTTCAATCGTGGCGGACGCTATGAACAACCTGTCTGATGCCAGCTCGAACATCGTGAGCGTGCTTGGCTTTAAGCTGGCGGGCAAGCCGGCCGACCCCGAGCATCCTTACGGCCATGGCCGCTACGAGTATCTCTCGGGTCTGGTCGTGGCGGCGCTCGTGCTGCTGATCGGCCTTGAGCTTATCAAGTCCTCGGTTGAGCGCGTCATCCACCCCGAACCTGTCGAGTTCTCGCTTGCCCTGGTGGCAGTCCTTGCGCTTTCGATGGTCGTAAAGCTTTGGATGGCGGCCCTCAACCAAAAACTCGGCGATCGCATTGAGTCCGAGACGCTGCATGCGACCGCGCAGGATTCCAAGAACGATGTTCTAGCCACGGGCGCCGTGTTGGCGTGCGCGATTGTTTCGCAGGTGACGCATATCAATCTAGATGCATGGGTCGGCCTTGCCGTTGGCGCCTATATTGGCTGGAGCGGCTTTGAACTCATCCAGGATACGGTGAGCCCGCTTTTGGGCCAGGCGCCCGATCCTAAGCTGGTCAAGCACATTCGAGACAAAATCATGAGCTACCCCGGCGTTTTGGGCGTTCACGATTTGATGGTTCACGACTACGGCCCAGGCAGAAAGTTCGCAAGTGCCCACGCCGAGATGGCGGCTGAGGCCAGCCCGCTGGAAAGTCACGACACGCTCGACAACATTGAACAGGCATTTAGGAACGAAGACGGCATGATTGTCACGCTCCATTACGACCCCATCGTGACCGACGATCCAAAGGTGGCGAGCATGCGTCTGCGCATCAACGCTATGGCTCAAGAGATTGATAGCCGCCTCTCGATCCACGACCTACGCTGTGTTCCGGGCCCCACGCACACCAACGTGATCTTTGACTGCGTGCGTCCCTCGGATCTACAGATGAGTGCCGAAGACTTAAAGCACGCACTGGCACAACGGGTCGAATCGGAATATCCCAGGTCGATTGCCAAGATCGCGATCGACGAAGACTACGTAGGGCATACCCACGAGTAAGGCTGTGCCGGCAAAGCAGGTTATGCAGAAGGGGAGAGCATGAAGAAGCTGTATCTACTCCGCCACGGTCAGACGGAGTTCAACGTCAAAAAGCTGGTCCAGGGCCGCTGCGATTCACCGCTGACCGACCTGGGTCGTCAGCAAGCCGGGATGGCAGCCGCGTGGCTCAAAGCCCACAACGTCGTTCCCGACAAAGTGGTCTCTTCGCCCTTAGGCCGAGCCATGGACACGGCAAGTCTCGTCGCAACCGAACTCCTCGGCCGGGATGCAGCAGTCGAGCCCTGCGAAGGCATCATCGAGCGCAGCTACGGCACCTTCGAAGAAGGCCCCCACGACGCCCTGCCCACCGACGTCTGGGACCCGGGTGAGGACCTGGTCCCCTTCGGAGGAGAAGGAAGTCGCGCACTGCAAGAACGCATGGTAGGTACCCTCACCAATCTCATGGGCGCTGAGGGCATCGAAACCCTTCTAGCAGTAAGCCACGGCAGCGCCAGCCGCCAATTCATCAAGGCTGCAGCCCCAGGGGGCTTCGAGCTCCCAACAAAACTCCCCAACTGCGCCATCATGATCTTCGATTTTGACGAGGCAAAGTCGGGAGAAGAAGGCGACGCGCCCCAATCCAAGTTCATCTTGCAGCAAATCATCGATCCTCAACAAAGTAATTAGCTGAGCGAGCAGAGTTAAGCAGACATCAACGTGTCGTCTCCCGAGCACGGCGGAGGGCCGGAGAAATATATTAAGGTCATCGCGAGTTCCGCACGCAAAGGAGAGCACTTAATGTGCTCTCCGTCTTGCGCAGGACTGTAGAGCAGGGACCTTAATATATTTCTCCGGCCCTCCGCCGTGCTCGGGAGCCATCCACGCACTTTACCTGCGTAAACAATGTGAGTGAAATATGAATCTCGATGGATACGCCCGCAGCCGTGTATACTAAACAGCTGTGTGAAACCAGGGGAGTATTCTGGCTGGACAAAATGCCTGCTTAATAGGGTTGTCAGGTAGTCCGGGCGAAATACAAGGCTGGGGAGCACGTCGTGTAAGTGGTGGTCCTCTAGGGGCGTACGCTCGGTGGTGTACGCATTGTCCCAAGACCACGCGAGAGTTGGGATCATATCTTGATCAGCATGATTCTCGGCCGCAAGATTGGCATGACCCAGGTTTGGGACGAGGACGATAACGTCGTTCCCGTCACGGTCATCCAGGCTGGCCCCTGCGCTGTCTCGCAGGTTAAAACTCAGGCAACCGACGGCTATGACGCCGTCCAGATCGGTTTCGGCGACATCAAGGCCAAGAACGTGAACAAGCCCATGGCTGGTCACTTCGCCAAGGCTGGCGTCGAGCCTGTCCGCTTCCTTCGTGAGGTCCGCGTCGAGAACGGCGAGGAGCACAAGGTCGGCGAGGTCGTCACCGTCGCTGATTTCGCTGATGTCGAGAAGGTCGATGTCATCGGTACCTCCAAGGGTAAGGGCTTCCAGGGTCGCATCAAGCGCTGGGGTCAGCGCCGCGGTCCTATGACGCATGGTTCTCACTTCCAGCGTCACCCCGGTTCTATCGGTCAGTGCGCCTATCCTGCGCGCGTCCTCAAGGGCGTCAAGATGGCCGGTCACATGGGTAACGAGCGCGTTACCGTCAAGAACCTTTCCGTTGTCCGCATCGATGCCGAGCAGAACCTCATCTTGGTCAAGGGCGCTGTCCCGGGTGCCAAGAATGGTCTCGTCGCCATCCGTATGGCCTAAGGGCCCAGCCCATTTAGCCCAGCGTCATACCAAGGAGAACACTTAAATGGCAAAGTTTGAAGTAAAGAACAGCGAGGGCAAGAAGGTCGCCGAGGCCGAGCTCGCCGCTGAGGTGTACGGCATCGAGCCGAACATCCACGTTATGCACCACATCGTCAAGTGCCAGATGGCCTCTTGGCGTCAGGGCACCCAGTCCGCTAAGGGCCGCTCTGAGGTTTCCGGTGGCGGCAAGAAGCCTTGGCGTCAGAAGGGCACCGGCCGTGCCCGCCAGGGTTCCATCCGTGCTGCCCAGTGGCGTCACGGTGGCGTTGTCTTCGCCCCCAAGCCCCGTTCCTACGCTAAGCGTATGAACAACAAGGAGGTCAAGCTGGCTATGCGCTCCGCGCTGTCCGCCAAGCTGGCCGATGGCGAGCTCGTGCTCGTCGACGACTACGGCTTCGAGAAGCCTTCCACCAAGGCTGCCGTTGCCATGCTCAAGGCTCTCGGCCTTGAGGGCAAGCGTCTGACCATCATCGTTCGCGATGAGGACGTCAACGCCTACCTGTCGTTCCGCAACATTCCCAAGACGTTCATCATCACTGCCGACGAGGCCAACACCTACGATCTCGTCAACAACAACGCCGTGCTGATGCCCGCCGACATCGCCGCTCACTTCGGGGAGGTGCTTGCATAAATGACCGCCCACGAGATTATCATCCGTCCGATCGTGTCCGAGCGTTCCTTCTCCGGCATGGAGCTGAACAAGTACACGTTCGAGGTCGCCAAGGATGCTAATAAGTATCAGATCAAGGACGCTGTCGAGGAGATCTTCGGCGTCAAGGTCGTTCGCGTGAACACCCTGACGGTCAAGCCCAAGACCAAGCGCGTGCGCTATGTCGCCGGCAAGACCCGTTCTTGGAAGAAGGCCATCGTCACGCTGGCCGAGGGCGACACCATCGAGGTCTTTGGCAACCAGGCCTAAGACTCGCTGCTGTTGAGTGAGCTCATGCCTCCCAAATAGGGGAGGCGGGAGCTCAAGGTTTTGGGCGTATAAAATGGACACGCCCGGAGCCGTGTATACGTCCGGTGTCATCGCACCCGAGGCAGAACCTCGAATCCCTGTCTGTGATGGCTAACGGATTCCTATTGAAAGGGATTGTAATGGCTGTAAAGCACCTTAAGCCGACCTCCGCTGGTAGGCGTTGGCAGACGATCTCCGACTTCTCCGAGATCACCTGCACCAAGCCCGAGAAGTCTCTTCTCGAGCCCCTGCCCAAGAAGGCCGGTCGTAACAACAACGGCCGTATCACCACCCGCCACCAGGGCGGCGGCGTGAAGCGTCGTTACCGCGTGATCGACTTCAAGCGCAACAAGGACGGCGTGCCCGCCAAGGTTGCCACGATCGAGTACGATCCGAACCGTTCCGCTCGCATCGCTCTGCTGCACTACGCTGACGGTGAGAAGCGCTACATCCTTGCCCCCAAGGGCCTCGAGGTCGGTCAGACCGTCATGTCCGGTTCTGACGCCGACATCAAGCCGGGCAACGCTCTGCCCCTCGCCGACATCCCCGTCGGTACGCTCATCCACGCCGTCGAGTTCCAGCCGGGCAAGGGCGCTGCTATCGCCCGTTCCGCCGGTAACTCCTGCCAGCTGATGGGTAAGGAGGGCAAGTACGCTATCGTCCGTATGCCTTCCTCCGAGATGCGCCGCATCCTCGTTACCTGCCGCGCTACCGTCGGTGAGGTCGGCAACGCCGATCACTCCAACATCGTCATCGGCAAGGCCGGCCGTAAGCGTCACATGAACGTGCGCCCGACCGTCCGCGGTACCGTCATGAACCCTGTCGACCACCCGCACGGCGGTGGCGAGGGCAAGAACCACACCTCTGGTCGTCCCTCTGTTACCCCCTGGGGTAAGCCGACGAAGGGCCTTCGTACGCGCAAGAAGAAGAAGGTCTCGAACCAGCACATCATTCGTCGCCGTAAGAAGTAATTTCGGATACCGAGTTTTAGGAGAAAGCACTTATGAGCAGAAGTCTCAAAAAGGGCCCGTTCGTGGAGACTCGCCTTCTCTCGCGTATCACCGCGATGAACGAGGCTGGCAAGAAGGACGTCGTGAAGACCTGGTCCCGCGCGTCCACCATCTTCCCCGAGATGGTTGGTCACACCATCGCCGTCCACGACGGCCGCAAGCATGTGCCCGTGTATGTTACCGAGTCCATGGTTGGTCACAAGCTCGGCGAGTTCGCGCCGACTCGTACGTTCCGTGGCCACAAGGCCAAATAGGGGGTTAACCGTAAATGGCAACTAAGTCTATTGAAACTGAGGCCACCGAGGTTCGCGCCGTCGCTAAGTACGTGCGTGTTTCCCCCAGCAAGGCCCGCCTGGTGGTCGATCTGATCCGCCGCAAGCCTGTCGCTCAGGCCTTCGACATCCTCCACTTCTGCGACCGCGCCGTCGCCGTGGATGTCGAGAAGGTTCTCCGTTCCGCCGTTGCGAACGCCGAGAACAACAACGGTCTGCGTGCCGACAATCTGGTTGTCGCCGCTGCCTATGTTGACGAGGGTCCGACGCTTAAGCGCATCCGTCCCCGCGCCAAGGGTTCCGCTTCTCGCATTCTGAAGCGTACTTCCCACATCACCGTCGTCGTTGCTCCTCGAAAGGAGGCGTAAAGCTGTATGGGTCAGAAAGTCTACCCCACCGGCTTCCGTCTTGGCATCACCGAGAACTGGCGCTCCCGCTGGTTCGCAGAGAAGGATTACGCTAAGACCCTCGGTAACGATCTCGAGATCCGCAAGTACCTCGAGAAGCGTCTTTCCCGCGCAGCTGTCTCCCGCGTCGAGATCGAGCGCGCTGGCGACAAGGTGAAGGTCATCATCCTCACCGCTCGCCCCGGCGTTGTCATCGGTAAGAAGGGTGCCGAGATCGATACCCTCCGCACCGAGCTCGAGAAGGTCGCTGGCGTCTCCAAGGGCCAGCTCTCCGTCGACGTTGTCGAGATCAAGCGCCCCGAGCTCGACGCCAACCTCGTTGCTCAGTCTATCGCCGAGCAGCTCGAGGGCCGCGTTGCCTTCCGTCGCGCTATGCGCAAGGCTGTCCAGTCCGCCCGCAAGGCCGGCGCTAAGGGCATCCGTATCCAGTGCTCCGGTCGTCTCGGCGGTGCCGAGATGGGCCGTCGTGAGTGGTACCGTGAGGGTCGTGTGCCTCTGCACACCCTCCGTGCCAAGATCGACTACGGCACGGCCGTCGCCAGCACCACCATGGGCGCTTGCGGCGTGAAGGTCTGGATCTACCTGGGCGAGAAGCTCCCGGGCCAGCCTGTTCCCAACCCTGCACTCGAGGGCTCTTCCCGTCCTCGTCGTCGTAACTCCGAGAGGAGGGGTCAGTAGTGCTTGCCCCTAAGCGTATTCTTCACCGCAAGGTGCAGCGTGGCTCCATGAAGGGCCAGGCCAAGGGTAATACCGAGCTGCATTTCGGCGAGTTTGGTATCCAGGCTCTCGAGGCCCATTGGATCACCAACCGTCAGATCGAGGCCGCTCGTATTGCAATGACCCGCTACATGAAGCGTGGCGGTCGTGTCTACATCACGATCTTCCCCGATAAGCCCATCACCAAGAAGCCTGCCGAGACTCGCATGGGTTCTGGTAAGGGTAACCCCGAGGAGTGGGTGGCCGTCGTCAAGCCCGGCCGCATCATGTTCGAGGTCAAGGGCGTGCCCGAGGAGGTCGCTCGCGAGGCTCTGCGTCTTGCACAGCACAAGCTTCCCATCAAGACCAAGATTGTTGCTGCTAAGAACGCTGAGCAGCGCATCGAGAAGGAGATGGCTGAGGAGGCCGCTCTCGAGGCCAAGTGGGCTGCTGAGGACGCCGCCGCCGCCAAGGAGGAGAACTAATGAAGCCCGCAGAGATTCGTGAGCTCTCGGACGCTCAGCTCGTTGAGAAGCTGAAGGAAATGCGCGCCGAGCTCTTTAACCTTCGTTTCCAGATGGCCACCAGCCAGCTGGACAACACCGCTCGCGTCAACACCGTGAAGAAGGACATCGCTCGCGTCCTCACGGAGCAGCGCGCCCGCGAGATCGCAGCGGAGAAGTCCGCTGTCGCCGAGTAGGACCTAAGGAGAGAACATGACTGATTCGCGTAACTCGCGTAAGGTCCGTACGGGTGTCGTTACCTCCGTCTCCGGTGCCAAGACCATTGTTGTCACCATCACCGAGCGCAAGCGTCACCCCAAGTACGGCAAGATGATGACCAGCTCCAAGAAGCTGCACGCTCACGACGAGGAGTGCACGGCTGGCGTGGGCGACACCGTCCGCGTTATGGAGACCCGTCCTATGTCCAAGATGAAGCGTTGGCGCCTCATCGAGGTCGTCGAGCGCGCTAAATAAGCAGTCGCTCTTACGACTTGTACGTTTCCGAAGATGTGCGTATGCCTGGCTTGCATACCACGAGCCGCATAAAGGCTGCGCACCTCTCTTCGGTTCTTAGTTCGGAGGAACATCTACCATGATTCAGATGCAAACCATGCTGAACGTCGCCGACAACTCCGGCGCTCGCAAGATTCGCTGCATCAAGGTGCTTGGCGGTTCCAAGCGTCGTTATGCAGGCATCGGCGATGTGTTCATCGGTGCTGTCCAGGAGGCTACCCCTGGCGCCAACGTCAAGAAGAAGGACGTTGTCCGTTGCGTCGTCGTTCGCACCGTTAAGGAGATCCGCCGCAAGGATGGCTCCTACATTCGCTTTGATGAGAACGCTTGCGTTGTCATCAACAACGATGGTTCGCCCGTCGGCACCCGTATCTTCGGGCCCGTCGCTCGCGAGCTTCGTGACAAGAAGTACATGAAGATCGTCTCGCTCGCTCCCGAGACCCTGTAGTTAGGGGAGATATATGTATATCAAGAAGGGCGATAAGGTCCAGGTTCTCTCTGGTAAGGATCGCGGCAAGCAGGGTGTTATCCTGCGTGCTCTCCCCGCCGAGAACAAGGTCGTTGTCGAGGGCGTTTCGGTCGTCAAGAAGGCCGTCAAGCCCAACGCTGCCAACCAGCAGGGCGGCATCGTTTCGCAGGAGGCTCCCATCGACGCCTCCAACGTCAATCTCGTCTGCCCCGAGTGCGGTAAGGTTACCCGCGTCGGTCACGAGAAGGACGGCAAGAACAAGCTGCGCGTCTGCAAGAAGTGCGGCCACAAGTTCTAAGCTGCCCGCAACATCAAGTTGCTAGCAAAGGCCCGGATGCCAAGGCACCCGGGCCTTTTTCTATCCCTACTCATTGGGTACTCATTGGGGACAGACTTAAATGAGCGGAAGTCGCTTGGCATTCATTGGGGACCATTTATTGGGGACAGACTTAAATGACCGGTCGTTGGGGGGCAGACTCTATGTGCCGGCAGTTTGGGACGGTCCTTTGATGTCTGGTGCCCCCAGAGGGGTGAAGTAATACAGCTGGCTCTGTTTTTTGGCTTCGGTGCTCCGCCCCTTTATGTTTCACAAGGATCGTCGCATGCGCATTTACGCGCATGCCTTGCGCGATAATGCGCATAGCCGCGCAAACATCTGACAACTATGGCTAAATAATGACCGATACGCAAATAAGCACGCAAACACGAGCAGATACGCGCGCAATTGTGCGAATATAGGGTTATTAGAAATGAAGGACTTCCGATGATTCAGGAGGCACATATGGCAGATTCCAAACAGGCTCCACTCGACTCCGCGGCAGCCGCAAAAGCAGCGTTCGCTTCGGTCCAGGACAAGCCATTCCCTGATGATATCTTTACGGCTCCCGAGCTTCGCTGGGCTGTGATCGGGTGCGGCGTTATCGCCAACCAGATGGCCCAGTCTCTCGCTCTTGCCGGCCGCAAGCTTGCGGGCGTCGCCAACCGTACGCTGTCCAAGGCTCAGGCTTTTGCTGAGCAGTATGGCATCGAGAAGGTCTATGAAACGGTCGAGGACCTCTATGCCGATCCGAACATCGACGCGATCTATATCACCACGCCGCACAACACGCATATTACCTACCTGCGAGCCGCTCTGGCAGCTGGTAAGCACGTGCTCTGCGAGAAGGCCATTACCCTCAATTCCGCTGAGCTCGACGAGGCGCGTGCCATCGCCGACGAGCACAACGTCGTCCTTATGGACGCCACCACGGTGCTTCACATGCCCTTGTACCAGGAGCTGCGCCGTCGCATGAATGCGGGCGACTTTGGCCGCATGAACCTCGCTCAGCTCAACTTTGGCAGCTACAAGGAGTACGGCGACCTGACCAACCGCTTCTACAATCGTAACCTTGCTGGTGGTGCCATGCTCGACATTGGCGTCTATGCCCTGTCCGTCATGCGCTTCTTTATGGCAAGCCAGCCCACTGAGGTCATTTCGCTGGGCAACACCTGCGAGACCGGCGTTGACGTTGCGGGCGGCATCGTCTGCCGTAATGCAGAGCAGCAGCTGGGTGTTGTGAGCCTTACGCTCCACTCCAAGCAACCCAAGCGCTCGGTCATTAGCTTCGATAAGTGCTATATCGAGGTCAACGAGTATCCGCGTGCCGACCACGCGGCCATCGTGTGGACTGCGGATGGCCACCGCGAGGAGGTCCACGCCGGCACCGAGGCTTACGCCCTTTGCTATGAGATGGCCGATCTTGAGCAGGTCGTTGCCGGCGACGACTCCAAGCGCGAGCTTCTGGGCTATGCTTCCGATGTTATGGAGCTGATGACCAAGCTCCGCGCCGATTGGGGAGTCGTGTACCCTGAGGAGGAGTAAGCGATGCTTGCGGAAGATAGGCTCAACGCGATCGTGTCGATGGTGCAGCAGGCTGGCTCGGTTACTGTGCCAGAGCTTGCCGAAGCCCTGGGTGTGACGGCGTCTACCATTCGGCGCGACCTGCAGACGCTCGACCGAGCGCACCGCATCGCCAAGGTCCACGGTGGGGCGACGAGTCTTGAGCGCGCGCACGTGACGCGCGACCTAACGCTTAATGAGCGCAGCGACCTCCATAACGATGACAAGGAGCGTATCTGCGCCCGTGCGGCGGCGCTTGTGGAGCCTGAGAGCTTTGTATACATCGACTCGGGCTCGACGACGCTCAGGCTCATCGAGCATCTTCCACACCTTGAAGATGTCACCTATGTGACCGATTCCGTGCTCCATGCTCAACGCCTTGCTTTGCGCGGCATGCGTACCGTGGTGCTGGGCGGCGAGCTCAAACCCGAGACCGAGGCGCTCGTTGGCCCCGATGCCTTGGCAACCTTAGACCGCTACAACTTCAACTGTGGCTTTTGGGGCTCTAACGGCATTGCCGCCGAGCAGGGCTTCACAGCGCCCGATATCGAGGAGGCGCAAGTAAAGCGTATCTCGATGCGCCATACGGCCAAGCGCTTCGTAATCTCGGACGCCAGTAAATTTGGCATGGTGGCGCCCGTCAAGTTCGCGGACTTCCGCGACGCAACGATTATTACCGCAGGCGAGGTGCCCGCCAAGTACCGGGCAATGGATAACGTCATCACGGTCTAACAGCAGGGGACGGGCTAAGGCTAAAACCGCCACGAAGGGGACAGGCACCTTCGTGGCGGTTTTGACGTTTGCCCGGATAAAACCTGCCAAAATAAACCTGTCCCTATTTGGCGGGTTTTAGGGCTCCCAGGGGCAGGGGGCTTCGATGTGGATGTGCTCGCCGGTTACGGGATGCGTGAAGGACACGCTGTGGGCGTGGAGCATCAGGCCACAGGGACGCGGCGTTCCGTACAGGTCGTCGCCAACCAGGGGATGACGCTCGCTCGCCAGGTGCACGCGAATCTGATGCTTGCGGCCGGTGAGCAACTCGACATCGATATACGAGCGCGTGGGCAGGCCACGGCGGCTCTTAAGACGCTTGAGCACCTTGACGCGCGTCTGAGAGGGCTTTCCGCTGGCGCCGACACGCATCTTGCGGCTATCGTGGCGGTCGCGGGCGATCGGCTTGTCGATGAGCTTCTCGTTCCAGTCGATCTTTCCCTCGGCGAGCGCCAGGTAGTGCTTTTCGAACGCGTGGTCGATGATCATCTGGTCAAAGGCGGGCTGCGTTTGCTTGTCGAGCGAGAACAGCACCACGCCGGTGGTGTCGCGGTCCAAGCGGTTGAGCGGCTGCATGTCGGTCGCGGCAAAGCCGTCGCCCATCGCCAGCAAAAGGTCGCTGGCGTAGTCGGTAAGTGTGCGCTCGCCGGTGCCGTCACCGTGGACGATCATGCCGGCGGGCTTGTCGATGGCCATGAGCCAGGCGTCGCAATAGAGGACTTGAGGTTCTTCGTTCACGTGTAAACCTTTCGGTTAGCTAATTCCCACAAACATGCAGCCCGAGGTGGCGCCGCGCAGGCGGGCGGCCGGCTTGCGGCCGGCTTGAGCCGCCTCGACAGCGCGACGGACGCGAGCGACGGCACGGCCAATCTCATCGGCCTCGAGCAGCGTTCCGTCCACCATGAGACGACGGACGCCGGCGTCGAGCAGCTGTGGTACCTGGGGCGTAAGGTCGATGGGGTAGGCGTCGTACAGGCGTGAGCGGCCGTGGATGTCGGTGCGCACCGGCATGACCTTGCCGTCGATATTCTTGAGCGACAGCTTGCGGGCGCGCAGGCGGCAGTTGGCACAATCGTGGATGCAGCCGTTGGCAACCTGCAGAATGCAATGCTCGCTTGTCATGACGCGCGGGCGGCCAAAGACGGTGATGCCCAGAGCCGCGGGCGCGGCGGCGCCGAGCGAGACGATCTCGTCGAGCGTGATCTCGGGCGAGAGCCAAAACGCACCGGCTCCGCGCTCGGCAAGCGCCTCCATGCAGGGCGTGTTGTGCACCGGCAGGCAAGAGCGAATCTCGGCCGTGGCGCCAACCTGGGCGGCCAGGGCAAGCTCAGAGATGTTGCCAATAGCGACCGTGGCGCCGGCAACAACCCATGGGTCAACGCGGACGTGGTCAACGGCGCGGCAGACCTCATCGAGCACGGGTACGATGCCCTGCTCAAACGTATCGGCGGGGGAGAGTTCGGCCGCATCGAGTGCGTCGGTGGTCATGTAGATGCGCGTTGCACCCTCGGCGCGAGCGGCCTCGGCGGCCTCGAGCGAGGTGACGGTAGCGCAGATCTGCGGCTCATCGCGGTAGTGCTCGGGCGCGGGGCGGGAATCATTGGTGACAATCGCCGGTAGCTCGAGCGTGCGGGCGCGCTCCTCGTACGGTGCCAGAATGGCCTCTTCCAGCGCCTTACAAGCGGCGGCGCGCACCTTGTGCACGGCGGAAAAGCCCATGCCGCAACTCTCGTCGAGGGCCACGTCAAAGCTCGCGGCCTCAAAGGGAGAGGAGCCCATGCGCCCGACGTGCTCAACCAGATCGGATGCATCGACGGCGCGTGTCTTGGCGGCCTCGACGGTGAAGCCTGTGGCGGTGGCGGTGAGCGCGGGGTCGTCACAGCAGGTGAGTGTGACAGTAAACGGCTTGCCCAGGCGCGCCACGACGGACACATCAACAGCGCGGCGGCGCAGCACATCGCGCTTGAGCGCGGCGCCGGCGGCGTCGATGGCACGCTGGCTGCGAATCACGCGGACGCGGCAGCCCTCGGGCATGCTACGGGGCACGCGACACTCGATAACATCGCCGGCAGCGGCATCATCGGCGGCAATGGTGGTCAGGAACTGGTCAAACTCGTTATCGTGGCGAAGCTCCAGCAGGTCGCCCTTGCCCACGGGCTCAAACAGCTCAATGCGGGCGATGGCGGCGCGGCGACGGCGGTCGTCGGGCTTGAGGCCGCGCACATCGCGGTTGGCCGGGCGGCTGCCCAGCACCGTGCCCACGATCTGGCCGCGGTTGTTGGAACGCTCATAGCTCATCATCTCGTCGCCCGAGGTGCCGTCCTGATAGGCGTGCGTAAAGTCGCGGTTAAAGCAGCGCTTGAGCTGGCGCTGGCGGGCGGCTTCCTCGTCCTTGGCAACGGTGGCTCCGGATAGCATGTCGTCAATTTCGTGACGATACACATCAACGATGGAGTACACGTAATCGGGCGCCTTCATGCGGCCCTCGAGCTTGAGCGACGCGGCGCCGGCGTCATACAGACGGCGAACAAGCTGCGAGGTGTTGGTGTCACGCGGGCACAGCGCGCGCTCGCGGCCGGCGGGGGAGAGCGTGCGGCCGTTCTCGTCGATCAGCTCGTAGGGCAGGCGGCAGGGCTGGGCGCACATGCCGCGGTTGGCCGAGCGGCCCGCCATGGCAAAGCTCGACAGCAGGCACAGACCCGAGTAGCAAAAGCAGATGGCGCCATGGCTAAAGACCTCAAGGTCCACATCGGGCGCGGCATCGTGAATGGCGGCAATCTCGTCGATGGAAAGCTCGCGCGAGAGGGTCACGCGGTCGGCGCCCTGCTCGCGGCACCAAAGGGTTCCGCGGTCGTCGTGGATGTTTGCCTGGGTCGAGATATGCGTCTCGATGCTGGGCATCGTGCGCTTGACCTCAAAGAACAGGCCCCAGTCCTGGATGATGAAGGCGTCGGCGCCCAGCGTGGAGCAGCGATGGATGAGCTGCAGCGCATCGCTCATCTCGGATTCCTTGATGACGATGTTGACCGTGACGTAGACGCGCGAGCCGGCCAGATGCGCGGCGCGGCAGGCCTGCTCAAAGGCCTCGTCGGTAAAGTTGGTGGCCTTGCGGCGGGCGTTGAAGCTGCCCATGCCGCAGTAGATGGCGTCTGCCCCGGCGGCGAGCGCGGCGGCAAAGGGCTCCGGGCCTCCGGCGGGCGCCAAAAGCTCGGGTCTGCGGTTGGTGGTTCGACTGGCGGTTGCGGTCATATCCTGCCTTTCAAAATGCTCAGATACTCAAAAGTATAGTGGTGCCGTCGCGGCAGGCGATGCCCGTGCTCTAAGCGGGATAAAGTCTTCAGCAGCTTGGACTGGCTGCTTCACATGAGAACCGTTCAGCGGTCCGGGGAAACCGTTGGACGATAAAATATTCTCGCAACGTGATAATAATCTTGCATCGCGCGGAAACCTTGAGTACTATCCCAATCAAGCGCGGTGTTCAGACCGAACTGTGCCTCCCGGTGTGAACGCCGCGCTCCCGTTCCCTTTTACTTGTAAGGAGAAAAACATGAGCAAGACCGTCGTGTCTTCCGATAACGCACCCGCAGCCATCGGCCCGTATTCCCCCGGTATCCAGACTGGCAACATGGTGTTCCTGTCCGGCCAGCTGGGCATCGACCCCGCAACCGGTAAGATGCCCGAGGGCGTCGAGGCCCAGGCCAAGCAGTCCCTTGCTAACGTCGAGGCCCTGCTGACCGCTGCCGGCGCCACGTTTGCCGATGTCGTCAAGACCACGGTCTACCTGGCCGACATCGCCGACTTTGCCGCCGTGAACGAGATTTACGCCTCCAAGTTCGAGGCTCCGTTCCCCGCGCGCAGCGCTTTCCAGGTTGCCGCCCTTCCGGCTGGCGGTCTGGTCGAGATCGAGGTTGTCGCCGCTCTCTAAGGTGTTGGTAACAACTAAACATGACATGCAAAAAGACCCTGCAGCGCGTGCGAGCTGCAGGGTCTTTTGTCAAGCGATGCGACAAAAATGATCCGTTTCCCTTCGTCCCCAAGGGATCACGTTTAGCCCTCCTTGCGGACTTTTTGCAGGTAGCGGTACACGCTGGGCTCCGAGATGCCCAACGCGGTGGCAGCGCAGGCCACGGCGCCCTTGAGCATGAACACCCCGTTGCCGTTGAGGTGGCGAATGACGTCCACGCGGTCGCTCTGACCAAGCGACGCTACATCCAGCCCGCGCGCGCTCAGCAACTCGGCAATGCTGCGGTCGATGAGCTCCTGGGTGGACTCCGAAAGGCTTTCGACCTCGATAGGGGCGGGCTCCGTGCGCGTCGGCGCTGCGTCGAAGCACGCCATGAGCTGCTGCGCCATGGCGTTTATGGAGCGTACGGTCGAGAGGTCGGTGTTGACGCAGAGCATACCGACGATCTCGTCATCCTCGCGGATAAAGAACGTCGCGGACTCCAGCGTCTTGCCTCCGGCGCCGCGGCCCTCGTAGCCCGTAATAAACGGCAGGTCGCGATACTTGGGGTCGTGCATGATCTTGAGCGCCAGATCGGTGGCGGGACCGCCGACCTTACGGCCGCTCACAATGCCGTTGCGAATATCGACGATGGCGTGGTCGGGATCCGAGAAATCGTGCAGCACGATCTCGCTGTTCTTACCGAGTATCTGCTCCAGGAAATCGACCATCGGCAAAAAGCGGCGTATGGTCTCGTTCACGGGCAACTCCTTTGGGTGAAATCGGGAATGTTCATAACAATTTTTTCTCATGGTAACACGGTGTCTATTGACTCGCATATTCGCAGGTACATTGCGTAATACAGACGAGCGGTAGGATTTTGGCGGTAAACGGTTGACCAAAAGAAAAGTTAGATGTTATTTTGACCGGACACTTTCCTGACCTGCGGAAATGCATTGTCTCAGCTTAAGAATAGTCTGATAACAAAAAATTATTATTGAGAATGAGAATCATCTTTAATACGATATGCAACGAAGGCACAACCTCAGCCCCGCACTGCGTCACAATAGGACGCTAGATGCGAAAACAACTACTTCTAGGATTGGTGGTCAAATGGCCCAGGAGACGGTTACGAACGGCACTGAAGCCCTGTTCACTCGTGAAGGCATGCCGCCCGTTAAGGAAATGATCCCGTGTGCCCTTCAGCACGTGCTGGCATCGTTTGCCGGCATCATTACCCCGGCGGTCATCATGGCCGGCGTCTACGGCTTTAATAGCCAGCAGAGCACCGACATCATTCAGGTCGCGCTCATCCTTTCGGCGATCGACACGGCCCTTCAGGCCTTCGCCCCCTTCCGTCGCATCGGCGGCGGCCTGCCCATCGTCATGGGCGTCTCGTTCGCGTTCCTGCCGGCCCTTCAGGCCATGGGCGCCTCGGGCTTTAGCTTTGGTGCGCTGCTGGGCGGCGAGATTGTCGGCGGTGCCGTCGCGGCCCTCTTTGGTCTGGCCTACAGCAAGATTAAGTGGCTGTTCCCGCCCGTCGTGACCGGTACGGTCATCTTCTCCATCGGCGTTTCGCTGTATCCCACGGCCGTCAAGTATATGGCCGGCGGTATGGGCACGCCGCTGTGGGGCACCCCGCAGGCATGGTGCGTCGCTCTTATCACCTTCGCCGTGGTCTTTGCGCTCGCCAACTTTGGCAAGGGCACGCTCAAGCTGGGATCCGTGTTCTTTGGCATGATCGTCGGTATGATCGTCTCCATCCCCTTTGGCATGATCGACTTCTCCAGCGTCGCCACCGCTCAGGTCTTCGCCCTTCCCAAGCTCATGCCCTACGCGCTCGAGTTTGATCCCGAGGTCTGCATTACCCTCGCCGTCGTGTTCCCCATGGTTGCCATCCAGGTTATCGGTGACGTCTCCGCCGCCTGCCTGGGCTCCATCGACCGTATGCCCACCGAGCGCGAGCTCTCCGGCGCTATCGTGTCCCAGGGCCTCACCTCTATGGTCGGCGGCCTGCTGGGCGGTCTTCCCACCAGCGCCCTTGGCCAGAACGTGGGCATCATCTGCTCCAACAAGGTCGTCAACAAGTGGGTCTTTGTGATCATCGCGGCCGTCTTTGCCATCGCCGGCCTGTTCCCGCAGCTCTCTGCCGTCCTTTCCGCTATCCCGCAGCCCGTCATCGGCGGCGCGACCGTCGGTGTCTTTGGCACTATCACCATGAACGGCGTGCGCATGTTCACCCGCGAGGGCCTCACGCAGCGCACTACCACCATCGTCGGCACCTCCGTCGTCTTTGGCCTGGGTATCTGGATGGCCAGCGGTTGCCTTGCCGGCGAGGGTATGCCCGCCTGGGTGTCCACCGTCATCGGCTCCAATGCCGTAACCCCCACCGCCATCATGGCCATTGTCCTTAACCTGATCCTTCCGCAGACGCCGGTCGTGGCTCAGCACATCGATGCTGCCAAGGACGCTGCCGTGGATCTGGTCTTGCCCGAGAGCAAGAAGTAACCAATTCGGTGCTATTCGTCGGCGGACGCATCGCCTCGTCCGCCGACGCCATGCGGCGCCAAGCCGCACTTCAAAGGGTTTGTCCCTTTGGTGAAGCGTTGACGGGAGAGGGCCCGTTTCCGGTGTAGGCCGGCGCTTCGCACTCCGCCATGTCAGAGGTGTCAAACCCCGCCCCTGATGTTGAAGGGAGCATTCATGCTTCTGGTCGCTAACGGTTCCGTCTTTACCCGCAACACTCAGACCCCGTTCATTCCAAACGGTGCGGTCGCCATTGACGGAGATACGATCGTCGAAGTAGGTCCCGAGTGCGAGCTCAAGGCCAAGTACCCGGATGCCGAGTACGTCGACGCCCAGGGCAACCTCATCATGCCCGGACTCATCAACTGCCACACCCACATCTACTCGGGTCTGGCCCGCGGCCTTGCCATTAAGGGCTGCAACCCCACCAACTTCCTGGAGAATCTTGAGCAGCAGTGGTGGAAGATCGACGACAACCTGACGCTCGACGGCACCAAGGCAAGCGCCTACGCCACGATTCTGGACTCCATCCGCGATGGCGTCACCACGATCTTCGACCACCATGCGAGCTTCTGCGAGATCCCGGGAAGCCTCTTTACCATTAAGGATGCAGCTCAGGAGCTGGGCATGCGTTCGTGCCTGTGCTACGAGGTCTCCGATCGCCGCGGCCAGGAAAAATGCGACCAGGCCATTGCCGAGAACGCCGAGTTTGCCCAGTGGGCCGCCAAGGAGCGTCGCGATAACGACAACCACATGATCGCCGCCATGTTTGGCGGACATGCCACCTTTACGCTTTCGGACGAGACCATGGATAAGATGGCCGAGGCCAACAACGGCCTGACCGGCTTCCACATCCACGTGTGCGAGGGCATGAACGACGTGTGGGATTCCCGCCTCAACCGCGGAGGCATCAGTCCCGTCGAGCGCCTGCTGCAGCACAACCTGCTGGGTCCCGACACCATGCTGGGCCACTGCATCCACGTGACGCCTGCCGAGATGGATATCGTCAAGGAGTCCGGCACCTGGCTCGTCAACAACCCCGAATCCAATATGGGTAACGCCGTGGGCTGCGCCCCCGTGCTCGAGTTCTTCCGCCGCGGCATCCCCGTGTGCATGGGCACCGACGCCTACACCCACGATATGCTCGAGAGCCTTAAGGTCTTCCTGATCATTCAGCGTCACAACGCCGCCATGCCCAACGTGGGCTGGTGCGAGGCCATGACCATGCTGTTCGAGAACAACGCCAAGATGGCAAGCAAGTACTTCGATCGCAAGCTCGGTGTGCTCGAGGCCGGCGCTGCCGCCGACGTCATCGTCATGGACTACAAGCCCTTTACGCCGCTGAGCGAGGAGAACATCGACGGCCACATGCTCTTTGGCATGATGGGCAAAAACTGCCGCACCACCATCATCAACGGTCGCGTCCTGTACAAGGATCGCGAGTTTGTCGGTATTGATGAGGACAAGATCAACGCGTGGACCATGGCTGAGTCCAAGAAGCTCTGGAGCACGCTCAACGATCGCTCCTACTAATTACAAGTAGATTCACGCGCGTCGGGTGTTTCGCCGCATCCGACGCGCGTATAGGCGGCCTCCGCGGGGTCGCCGGCGCTGTGCTAGCGCTACACCGTATTTGCGCCCGCCGCGCGGTCTCGCCGGGCGTTACAGAGAGGAGTTCATTATGAGCGACATCATGAGGCCGATCCCGTTTTCGCAGCTGATGAACTGGATCATCGAGGAGCATAAGACCCAGGACGCCATCTTTGGCGTGCGTAAGATGGTCACGACCAACCAGGAGGGCGCGCTTCCCATTTTTGACGAGCGCATCGAGACTCCGTTTGGCCCGGCCGCCGGCCCCAACACGCAGCTGGCCCAGAACATCGTGGCATCCTACGTGGCCGGCTCCCGCTTCTTTGAGCTCAAGACCGTTCAGGTTATGGACGGCGAGGAGCTCTCCAAGTGTGTGAACAAGCCCTGCATTGTGGCGCAGGACGAGTGCTACAACTGCGAGTGGTCGACCGAGCTCGAGGTTCCGCAGGCCTTTGCCGAGTACGTGAAGGCATGGTTCGCCTGCCACCTGATCGCTCGCGAGTACGGCCTGGGCAGCCCGAACGGTTTTGTCTTTAACATGTCCGTGGGCTATGACCTGGAGGGCATCAAGAGCCCTAAGGTCGACGCCTACATCGAGGGCATGAAGGACGCCAGCGGCTCTGACGTCTGGAACGAGTGCCGCACGTGGGCGCTCGCTAACTTGGACAAGTTTGAGCATGTCGACGCCGCGTTTGTCGAGTCCATCCCGGCGCGCGTCTCCAACTCCATCACCGAGTCCACGCTGCATGGTTGCCCGCCGGCGGAGATCGAGCGCATCGCGACCTATCTGATCACCGAGAAGGGCCTCAACACCTACATCAAGTGCAACCCCACGCTGCTGGGCTATGAGTTTGCACGTCAGCGCCTCAATGAGCTGGGCTTTGACTACATCGTCTTCGACGATACGCACTTCCGCGAGGACCTGCAGTGGGCCGACGCCGTGCCCATGTTCGAGCGCCTGATTGCCCTATGCGCCGAGCACGGCCTGGAGTTTGGCGTCAAGCTGACCAACACGTTCCCCGTCGACGTGACGAGGGACGAGTTGCCCTCCACCGAGATGTACATGTCGGGCCGTTCACTGTTCTCGCTGACCATCGAGGCTGCCCGTCGCATTACCGAGCAGTTCGATGGCAAGCTGCGTATCAGCTACTCCGGCGGTGCCACGGTCTACAACATCCGCGCCCTGTATGACGCCGGCATTTGGCCCGTCACCCTGGCGACCGACGTGCTCAAGCCCGGTGGCTACGAGCGCTTTAGCCAGATGGCCGGCGAGTTTGCCGACCTCGATGGCAAGCCGTTCGCGGGCGTCTCTCTCGACGCCGTGACCGCGATCCAGACCGACTCGCTCACCAACCCGCTCTACAAGAAGCCGCTGCGTCCGCTGCCCGACCGCAAGGTCGCCGGCAAGAGCCCGCTTTCCGACTGCTTTACCACGCCGTGCCGCACGAGCTGCCCCATCCAGCAGGATATTCCCGCCTACCTGGCGGCTGTTGACGAGGGCCGCTACGAGGACGCACTCAACATCATCATCGAGCGCAACGCCCTGCCGTTCATCACCGGCACCATCTGCCCGCATCCCTGCGGTCGTGCCTGTGAGCGTGCGTTCTACGAGCCCGAGGGCGCCCAGATCCGCGCCAGCAAGCTCAAGGCCGCCCGCGAGGCCATGACCGCCGTGCTGCCCAAGCTGCGCGCCCAGGCCATCGCAAACGACGGCGAGCGCAATGTTGCCGTTATCGGCGGCGGCCCGGCCGGCCTGGCGACGGCGTTCTTCCTGACGCGTGCCGGCGTGCCCGTCACCATCTTTGAGGCCCGCGATTCGCTCGGCGGCGTGGTCCGTCACGTGATCCCCGAGTTCCGTATCGCGAGCGACGATATCTCCCACGATGCCGAGCTCTGCTTGGCCTTTGGCGCCAAGGTGCAGCTCAACGCTCGCGTGGATTCCATTGACGAGCTCAAGGCCCAGGGCTTTACCGACGTGGTCGTGGCCACCGGTGCCTGGATGCCCGGCTCTGCGGGCCTGGGCGAGGGCGCCGAGCTCGACGTGCTGGAGTTCCTCGAGGCCGCCAAGAAGGGCGAGAAGCTCGAGCTGGGCGAGGACGTCGTGGTCATTGGCGCTGGCAACACCGCCATGGACGCGGCCCGCGTGGCCAAGCGCCTTGCTGGCGTGAAGAACGTGCGCCTGGTGTATCGCCGCACCAAGAAGCAGATGCCCGCCGACGAGGAAGAGCTTGATCTTGCTCTTGCCGACGGCGTTGAGTTCTGCGAGCTGCTGGCGCCCAAGGCACTCAACGGCGCCGTGCTGACCTGCGACGTTATGGAGCTTGGCGAGCCGGATGCAAGCGGCCGTCGCAGCCCCGTCGCCACGGGCAAGACCGTCGAGCTTCCCGCCACCACGGTGATCTGCGCCGTGGGCGAGGGCATCGATGCCAGCCTGTACGATGCCGCGGGCGTCGAGCACGACCGTCGCGGCCGCCTTGCCGCCACCTCCACCGGCGTCGAGGGCGTCTGGGCTGCAGGCGATTGCCGTCGCGGTCCGGCCACCGTGGTCGAGGCTATTGCCGACGCCGCCGAAGTCGCCCGCGCCATCGCCGGCGTGGACTTTAACAAGTACGCCGACTGCAACGAGCAGGCCGGTCGCGAGGACACCTGCTACGAGCGCAAGGGGTCGCTGTGCCGCGACAAGCGCAACTGCACCAAGACCCGCTGCCTGGGCTGCGGCTCGGTGTGCGAGGTCTGCTGCGACGTGTGCCCCAACCGCGCCAACGTTGCCATTAAGGTGCCGGGCCTGGCCAAGCATCAGGTCGTTCACGTCGATGGCATGTGCAACGAGTGCGGCAACTGCGCCGTGTTCTGCCCCTATCAGGAGGGTCGTCCCTACAAGGACAAGCTCACCCTGTTCTGGAGCGAGCAGGACATGGAGAACTCCGAGAACGAGGGCTTCCTGGCCGTGGACGAGGATCACTTTAAGGTTCGCGTCGCCGGCACGGTCCGCACCGTCTCGGTCGATGCCGTTAACACCGGTCTTCCCGAGGCCGTCCGCCTGACCATCAGGGCTGTGCGCGACAACTATTCGTACCTTCTTAAGAAATAGGCGAGTCTCTTATGGCCAAATCCATTCAACATAACGTGGCCTACGTTGCCTGCGGAAGCGGTTGCGCCTCCGCAGGCGGCGACGCCCGCTGCAGCGAAGGCTGCATTGGCTGTGGCGCCTGCGTCACGGCCTGCCCCCACGGCGCCATTGCGCTGGTCGATGGCATCGCCCGCGTGGATCGCTCAAAGTGCACGGGCTGTGGCCTGTGCGGCATGGCGTGCCCGCAGCGCGTGATCGCCTTCGTTCCCGGCTACCAGAACATTCTGGTGCGCTGCAACAACACCGATAAGGGCGCCATTGCGCGCAAGATTTGCGACACGAGCTGCATCGGTTGCGGCATGTGCGCTAAAAAGTGCCCTGCCGGCGCTATTCGCATCGAGGACAACTGTGCCCATATCGACGGCGTGGACTGCCTGTCGTGCGGTATGTGCGCCGTCGTCTGCCCGCATGGCGCCATCCACGACCGCACCGGCATCGCCGCCGGCGTGTAGAAGGGAATCACCATGGCACAGGAATTCACTTTTACCGTTAACGGCGTCGAGCGCACGACGACTCAGAACAAGCCGCTGCTCCGCTACTTGCGCGACGACCTGCATATCCACTCCGCCAAGGACGGCTGCTCCGAGGGCGCCTGCGGCACCTGCACCATCCATGTGGACGGTGCGGCCGTGAAGGCGTGCGTTCTGACCACCGCTCTTGCCGCCGGCCGCAACATCGTGACCGTCGAGGGCCTGCCCCAGGACGTGCGCGAGGCCTTTGTGTACGCCTTTGGCGCCGTGGCTGCCGTGCAGTGCGGTTTTTGCATCCCCGGCATGGTCATGGCGGGTGCGGCGCTCATCGCCGAGGACCCCGAGCCCACCGAGGAGCAGATCAAGTACGCCATCCGCGGCAACGTCTGCCGCTGCACCGGCTACAAGAAGATTATCGAGGGCATTTCGCTGGCCGCTGCGGTGCTCCGCGGCGAAAAGCGGATCGACGAGGGCCTGGAGCGCGGCGACGACTACGGTGTGGGCAAGCGCGCCTTCCGTATCGACGTGCGCAAGAAGGTGCTCGGCGAGGGCAAGTACCCCGACGACATCGACGAGCTCGATCAGCCGGGTCTGACCTATGCCAGCGCCGTGCGCTCCAAGTATCCGCGCGCCCGTGTGCTCTCCATCGATACCTCCAAGGCCGAGGCCCTGCCCGGTGTGGTGGGCATCCTGCGCGCTGAGGACGTGCCGGTCAACCAGGTCGGCCACCTTATCCAGGATTGGGACGTCATGATCGCGGCGGGCGATATCACCCGCTGCGTGGGCGATGCCATCGTGCTGGTGGTTGCCGAGGACGAGGCGACGCTCGAGAAGGCCAAGAAGCTCGTAAAGATTGATTACGAGCCGCTGGAGCCCGTGCGCAACATTGTCGAGGCCAGGGCTGCCGACGCCCCGCGCCTGCACGACAGTTTCTTTGCCTTT
This sequence comes from Collinsella aerofaciens, assembly GCF_028206795.1. Taxonomy (GTDB): domain Bacteria; phylum Actinomycetota; class Coriobacteriia; order Coriobacteriales; family Coriobacteriaceae; genus Collinsella; species Collinsella aerofaciens_AX. The sequence continues at coordinate 38,380 of NZ_JAQLFJ010000001.1, forward strand.
GGCAACACGGTGGAGCTCAAGGACAACGTGTGCCAGAGCCGTCACGTGACGCGCGGCGACGCCGCCAAGGCGCTGGCGGAGAGCGCGTTCACCGTGACACAGCGCTTTACCACGCCTTTTACCGAGCATGCCTTCTTGGAGCCCGAGTGCGCCGTCGCCTTCCCGTACAAGAACGGCGTCAAGGTGCAGTCGACCGACCAGGGCGCCTACGATACGCGCAAAGAGTGCGCCCATATGTTTGGCTGGGATAACGAGCCCGAGCGCGTGGTCGTTGAGACCATGCTCGTGGGCGGCGGCTTTGGCGGCAAGGAGGACGTTTCGGTCCAGCACCTGGCCGCGCTCGCCGCATATAAGTTCCAGCGTCCTGTGAAGTGCAAGCTCACGCGTGCCGAGTCGCTCGCTTTCCATCCCAAGCGTCATGCGATGGACGGCACCTTTACGCTGGGCTGCGACGCCGAGGGCATCTTTACCGGCCTGGACTGCGAGATCAACTTTGACACCGGCGCCTACGCGTCGCTGTGCGGCCCGGTGCTCGAGCGCGCCTGCACGCATGCCGTCGGCCCCTACAAGTACCAGAACACCGACATCCGCGGCTTCGGCTACTACACTAACAACCCGCCTGCCGGCGCGTACCGCGGCTTTGGCGTTTGCCAGTCCGAGTTTGCGCTCGAGAGCCTCATCGACCTGCTGGCCGAGAAGGTCGGTTTGGATCCGTGGGAGATTCGCTACCGCAACGCCATCGAGCCGGGCGAGGTTTTGCCCAACGGCCAGATCGCCGATTGCTCCACGGCGCTTAAGGAGACGCTGCTCGAGGTCAAGGATGCCTATTACGCGCATCCCGGACACGCCGGCATCGCTTGCGCCATGAAGAACGCCGGCGTGGGCGTGGGTCTGCCCGATGCCGGCCGCTGCAAGATTCGCGTCGAGGACGGCGTGGCCGTGGTCTATGCCGCCACGTCCGACATCGGCCAGGGCTGCAACACGGTCTTTTTGCAGGACGTTGCCGAGGCCTGCGGTCTGCCGCTGAGCTGCATCGCCAACGGCGAGTGCTCTACCGAGAACGCTCCCGACTCCGGCACCACGTCTGGCTCGCGTCAGACGGTTGTGACCGGCGAGGCCGTGCGCGGCGCCGCCTTCTTGCTGCGCGATGCCATGGTTGGCATCGAGGCCGGCAAGCCTGCGCCTACCGCCCCGGTGAGCGCCCATGGCGACGGCGTCAAGATCGAGTACGACGACGGCCGCGCCTATCAGCTGCGCACGCAGGAACTCGTCGCCGGCCAGGGTATGCATCCTCAGGATCCCGCGGCCGCCATCAAGGCACTCGAGGGATGCGAGTTTGGCTACGTGTACCTGGAGCCGACCGACAAACTGGGTGCGGATGTTCCCAACCCCAAGAGTCACATCTGCTACGGCTTTGCCACGCATGTGGTCATTTTGGATGATGACGGTCGCGTGAGCGAGGTCTATGCCGCGCACGATTCCGGCAAGGTGGTCAACCCCATCTCCATCCAGGGTCAGATCGAAGGCGGCGTGCTCATGGGTATGGGCTATGCGCTTACTGAGGACTGGCCGCTCAAGGACTGCGTACCCCAGGCAAGGTACGGTACGCTCGGGTTGTTCCGTGCCCCCGAGATTCCGGATATCCACGCCATCTACGTGGAGAAGGACGAGCTGCTGCCCGTGGCATACGGCGGCAAGGGCATCGGCGAGATCGCAACGATCCCCACGGCGCCCGCCGTACAGAACGCCTACCGCGCGTTTGACGGCAAGCTGCGTCCGGATCTGCCCATGGTGGATACGCCGTACAGCCGCGCTCGTCACCGCGGGTAGAGTAGAGCGCGGACGACCATTGCTGACTGCCGTCTGCGCTTGCCATCAACTGTATAAGCTGCGCCTTTGGCCCCAGCTCCATCGTGAGCCGGGGCCTTTTGCTTGGAGCGGAAACTGCGTCCCGGAATTGGCGCTCAGAATGGGATGCAGTTTCCGGATCGGCCTTCAAGCGGAAATTGCATCCCATTCTGAGTCTTCATTCTGGGACACGCTTTCCGCAAGGAGCTTCGTCGGGAAAGCGCATCCCATTTTGAGCATTCAATCTGGGACATGGTTTCCGCGGGTGCTGCCAACCGGAAAGTGTGTCCCGGTTTGGCAGGCAGACGGGCATAAGCTCAGCAGCGCCTACAGGTCTACCTCGTTGAGCCATGTCGGCAGCGCGGTCTGCCGGATGCCTGCCGTCTGCAGCTTTTTCGCGAACATGCCTGCCGAACGGACTTCGTTCATGGTAAAGCGCAGCAAGGGATGACCGTAAAGCGATAGATGCGCCTCGCGCTGTCGTTCGGCAACGAGCGCCTCGGCGGTGGTGCGTCCGGCCAGCATGGTCTGGTCGGTATATTTGATGAGCCCATCGAGTTCGCCCAGCGTGAGCTCCCTGGCTTGACGCTCCCAGGCAAAATCCGTTCGCATGCTTTCGGTCGAATCGAAGGGATCCGTTAGCTCGTATTGAAGTTGGTCGGGTGCAAAGCCGGTCTCGATCATGACAGCGCGGGCGACCGATTCCCCGCCGCTCTCGGCGCGCGCGTCAGCATATTGGAGCGTGGTGAGGGCCGTGCGCACCGCGCGACCGTTGCGAGCGCCCGCTCGTTTTTCGACTGCTCCCATCAGCTGCTCTCGCGTTAGGCCAAGCTTTGAGATCGCCGAATCGGCAATGGGCATGCCATCGGCAAAACCGGTCTGCAGCAGGCAATCCGTTACCGTTTTGATGGGCGGCGTTACCGATGTGCTGGATAGACGGATTGCTCCGGCCGGCTCGATCTGATGCCGCTGAATATGCGCGCCCGGGCGAGCCGATGGTTTTGTCGAGCTGCAGACGTGTGCGACGTTCAGGTGCCGCCACGAGACTTCGAGTCCCAGGAGGCATGCTGCCGAAAACGAGCAGAACGTCCAATCGGGGTGGATGATTGCAAGGGCGCGGATAATCTCGCAATGGCGTTGCGCTCGGTTGAGTTCGTCCCAGCGCGTTTTTCGCGCAAACAACCCCGGCATGGGCGAGGCGACCGTGACGCCCATGCGTCGAAGGAGCGCTTTTCGGATCGCCGTGCTCGGGGGAATAAGGCATCGTCCCTCCTGCTCGGCCTGAGTGAGCAGTTGGTCGATGAGTTGGTCATTGCAATGGGTCATGAGCTACCGCCTCCTTTTGGGTAGCAAAAACGTATCAGCCGGAACTTGCCGCTCAACTGACCAAAAGCTGACCAAAATCTAACCATGCAGGTAGATGGCCTGTTTTCGGCGACATTTTTACATCCGAATCGGTGGGCGGTAATCGGCGACCGTGAACGGTAGCGAGTTATGAAGACTGGGTAAGTTTCAGGTCGTGTACTTTTTAAAAAAATGGTTGTTTATCTGCTATTTTGCAGCTCTGGATTGCGCGTTTGAGGACGTGTGATGTGAGCGGTTGATCGGATTTCAACCGGAAACTGCGTCCCAGAATTCGGATCCAGAGTGGGAGGCCGTTTCCGAATCGGCCCTCAAATGGAAATTGCATCCCGGAACGAGCTCTCAGAGTGGGATGAACTTTCCCCAGCGGGACTGCAGACGGAAAATGCGTCCCGGATTCGACGCTCAGAATGGGATTCGTTTTCCGGTAGAAGTTTCAGTGGAAACCGCATCCCAGAATTTAGGCTCAGAACGGGACGCGCTTTCCTGATGGCATGCTTGGCGGAAACTACGACCCAGTATTTGGCTCCAGAACGGGATACATTTTCCGGAACGGTCCCCAAACGGAAACTGCGTCCCGGATTCGACGCTCAGAACGGGATGCCGTTTCCGGCTGAGTCTTCGAGTGAAAAGCGCGCCTCAGAATTCGGGGCCTGCGATATCGGTATAGTCCATTTACCGATGCTTGTCTCAGTTTAATTGGGCGGGTAGAATAAAGTCGACGGCAGCCCAAGTAGTGAAGAGCTGGGCAGCGCCGTTGCTTGGTCAAGAGGTCAGTGCCTTAATGGCAGCGACTTGTTAGGCTTCGAATGCTGCTTGAGTGCCTCGGAAAGTTCGATAAGCGCCGTGAAGAGCAAGACCAAAGCAACCAAGAGCTCTACGAGCTCTGATGGGCCCGGGATGACCGCTGATTCAAGTCACCGGGCCTAAATCTTTTTCATGCATTTGAATAGAGCGGGCGACTCCCTTGGTGCCGTCTGTGTGGCGAGTGCCTGGCGCATGGCATTGCGTCCCGCTTTCATGTCCGCGCGAGCGCCTATCCTTACGGCAATGTAGCCGCCTATGTAGCAAGCGGCAGGCAACGGAGAAAGGCCCTAACCGTGTCAGCTGAAAAGACGCCGGGTATCTTGGCTATCGATACGACGAACTTTGCGCGCCAGATTGTGCTGGACTTTGAGTTTGCGCCGGTGCCAAAGCAGCGCCAGCGCCGTGGACTGCGCAACGAGATTATCGAGGTCGGCGCCGTCAAGCTCGATTACCACGGCAACGTTATGGGCGAGTTCTCGCAGTTTGTGCAGACGGAATTTACCGAAGGCGTTGCGTTTCCCGTCCGCGAGCTTACGGGGATATCGGCTGTGGACACCGCGATGGCCGATCCGCTCTACGTGGTGATCAAAAGGCTCAGCGATTGGATCGGTCGCTACTCCGCCCAGGTGGTTTGTTGGAGTGGGACGGATCGTCGACAGCTTTTGACCGAGCGCCAGGCAAAGCACATCGATCTTTTTGCATTTCCTACGGACTGGGCCGACCTGCAGGCGTTTTACACCTCGATCATGGACGTGGGAAGCCACGGGCGCGTCTCGTTGGGCGACGCGGCAACGTGGTTTGGCATCGAGTTCGACGAGTCGACGGGCCACGCCCACAGCGCCCTGGCCGATGCGCGCGTAACCGCCAAGCTGCTCAAGCGGATGATGGAGGGGGACTATCACGTGAGTCCACACGCCCAGGAGATCCGCCAGCGGTGGGGGATAGGCGAGCGAGCCCAGACGCGCCTTTCCAGCAAGTGCCCCGAGCTGGGCGATCTGCTACTGAAGCTGAAAGCGGAGGGGAGGTAGGGGTGCTTATTTGGCGACAAGCAGAATGAATGGTTGCGCGAGGGATTCCGGAATCAGCATCAGAGGGCTGTGCTTGAGATGCTATTCAAGGACACGCTGACATCCGCCGAGACCAAGCAGGTCAAGAGTATGGACATCGAGATGGCATCCATTGTTGAAGAACGGCTTGCAAACATGATTCGCTGGATGGACAGGCATAGACCCGTGACGCTGCGCGCGTTATCGTGCACAATGAGGCATACGGGCTGCCAGAGGCGAGCTATCCCGACGAGGTTATGAACAACTGTATCATCGAGATTATCGAGTACTTCTACGAGAGGGATTTGGCGGCGTAGAGCAACCTGATTTTACGCGTTTGCAGGAGGAAACCGGTATGGCAGACGAACTTGTTTTTAGTGGCGGCGAGATAGTTTACGCCATGCCTCAACTGCCCAAAGTTACATCTGTGCCGCTGAACGGTAGCGCCGTGCTGGTTGGTTTTAAGGACGCTCCCGATGGGGAGGAGGTCCTCTTTGATTTTGACCCTCGGGCTGAAAAGGCTACGAAGCTCGACTATGAACTTGCAGCCGTTAGCGGGCTCCTCACGGGTGCGTTGAATATCCTTTGGCAGAAAGACTTCAACCTAGAGGGTGCCAAAGAGTGGGGCGACGAGAAGGTTGGCAAATTCGTTCTTACGATTGCCAAGTCTGCGGGTATGACAAAGGCGGATGCAACTCTAGAAGACGCTATTCGCTTTCTAGAGAAAGAGTTTTCTCTTGCCGCGGACAAGCTGACTGCCGAGTTTGGCGGCGGGCTCCAACACCATCTGCGGGATTTCTCGCACCACCCGAGCTTGGTTGGCCTTGCGTGTTCGATTCTCTCGCAATTCACGTGCAAAGGCTATGGTACCGATACGGCCGGCCGGTTTGTCGCCTTTGACCTGCCTGCCGCCGCCTTCGATCCCGACTGCCCTCTTGTAGGCAGGAACGTTCCAGAGAAGATCGCGTTTGGCACTCTGTTCTGGGCGATGCATCTCGTGAGCGACATGGCGGGGTCTAGTTCAAACCCCGGTAAGGGGACGGGCATTCCCGGCGTCGTGCTGTCCCTGCTAAAGGAGCTCTCCTCCCTGCCTGTTTTTCAAGACATGCAGATTGCCTATAAGGGCGAGGATATTCGCATTCAGCAATGGATCTCAAAGCTGTTTAACGGAACGGCGTTCAAAACCGAGGACGGCAAGCCCATTCGCTTCGACCTTCGGACGGAAGTCGGCCTGCTCGATCAAGCTTTAAGCCAGGTGCCAGCAGTCGTGGCCAACGAGGTTATCGTTCGTTGTCTCTACATGCTTTCAAGGCTCAAGGCCGAGCTGGAACGTTGCGAAGTGAGCAAGGTTTCCGGCTTGCACAAGCTCAAGGCTTCGCATTTTATGCCCTATAACAGCAGGGTTCTCACTCGCATGGTCACGGTTTCGAGCACTTCGTTCGTTTTGGCGAATCTAGCGACGGCGGCGGTCAGGGCGGGTATCGAATGCGAGGGGAACAAGGTTGTTTTCGCCCAGAAGTTCTTCTTGCGAATAAACTACGTTGGAGTTGGACGCCTTGCGTTTGCCCTCCATGCCGACTGGGGCTATATGGCGGAGGAAATGTCCGAGGCTTGGGCTGAGCGCGCCAGACGCCGCCAGGATATCTTCGATGGATTCCACTTTTATAGCCTAGATAGAGAAACGACGAGGATTGCCTTTTCGCTGAAGCTTGCCGCCATCAACTACGACTGCGGGAACGAGAAGAACGAAGTGCGCAAAGGGCAAAAGAGGAGCTGGGCTCGCGCGTGGCGGGATTCGGTCGCGGATGGCCCAGGCATAGATGCAGACAGCTACTTTTTGAGCGAGGAAGATGCGTACGGAGCCCTTGAGGCTATTTCGCGGCAGCGAGGCGGTAAGGTGCGCGCCCTGCTGGTTGCACAGGAGTTAGTTGAGTTTTGCCCCTATTCGCAGCTGGGAGATGAAGAGAAGAAGGAATACAAAGGTTTGAAGGAGAGTGGGTCTTGGGTTAAAGATGAATTTCCCAGGAGACAAGACGCGGTTGATCTGGACGCCATACGTTCCCTAGAGAAGCAATGCGGGGCGCATATCCGTGAGCTTTCAGGCACATTGCCAAAGGCCTTGGTGGGTGGCGCTATTGCCGTGGCGACGGCCCTGGGCACAGGAGGAGTGGCCGCGGCATTGGCTCCGGATATTGCTGTCGGTATCTTTGGAGGCTCGTTTGTCGGTCTCCACGGAGCAGCGCTTGTTAATGCGAGCCTTGCTGTGGCTGGCGGCGGTGCCTTGGCCGCTGGCGGCATGGGCATGGCCGGTGGCACTGCTTTGATTACGGGCGGCGGCGCCGCGCTTGGTCTATTGGGTTCCGGCGGCGTTGCCTTGGCGGCATCGATGGGGGAGAACTACGCGCAGTTCGTGCTCGTCGAATGTTCGAGGCTCCTTGCTTTTCTTGATGTGGCAACTGACCGCTGCCCGCATGAGGGGGCCATTTTGGTGCGGAAGGCGGCCGAGGCCGTGCGGCGCAGCATCGCTGGTGTTGAGGAAGATATCGGGAAGGAGAATGGAAAGGGGGACCGCAGGGATAGCAGGTTGCTTAAGCAGTTGAAGAAGGGGCTTGGGTATTTGGTTTCATCCCTTAAGCTGATCGAGAAGATGCAGAAGCGCCTTGGTGCCGTCGGTGAGAGCGAACCGCTCAACAGCTTGCCGGCATCAAGTGATGAATAGGTTCGGGCGGTCTGGCTGCAATTCTATGCCATCAGCGCCCTCGCTCAAGCTGGCGTCATGCTTACCCATCTCTTTGTGGAATGTGATAAGTGCGTCAGCGGCTTGCTCAGTTTCTTTTTGAGTTGCCGACTAGTTCTCGTCGAGCTCTTTCAGGCGGGGGAGACGACGGTTCAGAATGTTATTCCTCCTTCTTATTGGCGTTAATTACTTGTCTATCCATCTGTGCTAGACGGTAATTAGTTTTCAGTCCTTTGCTAGAATCATAGGCACATTTGTATTGCATCATGCAATCGCGGAGGTTGCCAATGAAATACGCCGAGCTTGTCGACGGAGAGGCCAAGACAAGCGAGCTCAAGAGCTTTCTTGTGGACGGCGAGAACGTTGCCGTGACCATTCGCATACCTAAAAACATGCGTGATGCGGCGAAGGACGCCGCTGCGCTTTCTGGCATCAGCTTTACCTCGCTGGTAAAGATGAGCCTCATTGAATACCTGACCAAGAAGGAGAAATAGCAGTGGCGGATAGCGACGATCTCATCAAGGCCGTTGGCGCCAATATTCAAGAGAAGGCATCTCTCATTTGGAGTGCCGCCGATACCCTGCGTGGCCCCTACAAGCCTCATGAGTACGGCCTGGTCATCCTTCCTATGACCGTTATCAAACGCTTCCACGACTGCCTTGAGCCCACGCACGATGCCGTTCTCGCCGCAGCTGAGAAATACAAAGCCTTTTCCGTGAAGGACGGCTTTTTGCGCGATGCCTCCGGCTACCCCTTCTACAACACCTCTAAGTTCACCTTCGAGACGCTCAAGGCCGACCCGGAGAACATCGAGGACAACTTCAAGGACTACATCAACGGGTTCTCGGACAATGTGCAGGACATCCTGGCGCGCATGAAGTTCGCCGACCAGATCGAACGCCTCTCCGACCCAGACGCCCCGCTGCTCTACCAGGTCGTCTGCGACTTCTGCAAGCCGCAGGCTGACATGTCTCCCGACAAGATAAGGGCGGTGGACATGGGCTACATCTTCGAGAACCTCATTCAGCGCTTCTCCGAGTCCTACGACGAGGACGCCGGCGCCCACTTCACGAGCCGCGACATCGTGTACCTCATGACCGACCTGCTCATTCAGGCGGACCCGCACGTCTTCGACGGCGACCGCATCACCAAGACGGTCTACGACCAGACCATGGGCACCTCGCAGATGCTCGGCTGCACCGAGGAGCGCCTGCGCCAGCTCGACGCCGAGGCCCGTGTAACCTGCTACGGCCAGGAGTTCAATCCCTTCACTTTCGGCATCGCGAAGGCGAGTGCGCTAATTCGTGGCGAGGACGACGCCAACATGCGCTTCGGAGATACCCTCTCCGCCGACAAGTTCGATGGCTTCAAGTTCGACTACTGCATTTCCAATCCGCCCTTCGGTGACCCGTGGAACCCGCAGGCAGCCGCGGTGGAGAAGGAGTTCAAGACTGCCGGCGGCGGACGCTTCCCGGTCGAGAAGCTCCCGGCAAAGGGCGACGGGCAGATGCTCTTCGTGCTCAACGGCCTGTCGAAGCTCAAGGACGACGGCGTGATGGCGATCATCCAGGACGCCAGCCCGCTCTACAAGGGCAAGCCCGGCAGCGGTGAGGACAGCATCCGACGCTACATGCTGGAGAACGACTGGCTCGACGCCATCGTACAGCTGCCCTGCGACTCGTTCTACAACACCGGCATCGCCACCTACGTTTGGCTCTTCAGCAAGGCGAAGGCACCGGAGCATCGCGACCACGTGCTGCTCATCGACGCCTCCCGGTGCTTCGAGAAGCGCCGCAAGGGCATCGGTGACAAGAAGAACGACATCACCAAGTCCTGCCGCGACCTTATCGTCCAGGCGTACTCCGAGTATCGCAACGGCACTTGGACGGGCGCCGGGTCCAACGGACTGGAGGTCTCCGTTGAGGCGCGCCTGATGGAGACGGTCGAGTTCGGCTTCAACCGCGTTGCCGTGGAGAGCCCCGTCGTCGACGAGGATGGAGATCCCGTCCTTAACAAGCGCGGGAAAATGCAGGCGGACAAGGCCAAGGAGGACACCGAGGACATCCCGCTCACTCAGGACATTGACGCCTATATCGAGCGCGAGGTACGCCCGTATAACAAGTACGCCTGGGTGGACAAGAAGAAGACCAAGGTAGGCTACACCATCCCGTTCACGCGCGTGTTCTACAAGTACGCCGAGCTCGAACCGGCCGATGAGATCGCCAAGCGCATCCTCGAGCACGAGAAGACGCTCGAGAAGAGCCTCGAAGCGCTCTTCGGAGAGGTGCGTTAGCGATGCGGGAGATGAAGGACAGCGGATGCAATTACCTTGGGATGATTCCGTCATCCTGGTCGACAAGTCGCCTGAAAGGCTATTTCAAAGTATCGAGAACAACGGGCAGGCCTGACGCGACGGTCCTGTCACTGTACCGTGATTACGGAATAGTGCCAAAGGACAGTCGAAGCGATAACCATAATGTGACGTCGCTCGATACGAGCAAGTACAAATTCGTTGAGGTTGGAGACTTTGTCGTTAACAAGATGAAAGGTTGGCAAGGCTCTATGGCCTTGTCTGCCTACGAAGGCATAGTCAGTCCCGCTTACCATGTGTTTAAGTTCACCAGCCCTCTGTTGCTGCCGAAGTATGCGCACTATCTGCTGCGCTGTCGTTCTTACGCTGACGAGTGGCACAAACTGTCAACTGGCCTCAGGGTGGGCCAGTGGGATCTTCATGTTGAGGATTTTCTCAACACGCGGATTCCGATTCCTTCGCTCGACGAGCAGCGCCGCATCGCGGACTGTCTGGACGAGGAGTGCGCCGAGATCGGCCGCGCCGTCTTTGCCGCCGAGCGATCCGTTGAGGAGTACAAGGCATATCGCCTATCGGTCATTTCGACAAAGATGCCCACAGGATGCATTACTATCCCCATCAAGTACCTCTGTGACTTGCTCCCTGGATACGCCTTTGAAAGCGGGAAATTCGTTCAAGGGAATGGCGTGCGCCTCCTTCGTGGCATCAATGTCGGCGTTGGAGAGACTCGGTGGGCGGATGCTGCCCATTATCCTGAGGAAGACCTTGACGGTCTTGAAGCCTATGCTCTTGAACCTGGGGACTTGGTTATCGGCCTGGATAGACCTTGGATTAAGGACGGGCTCAGGGCGTCGTTTATCACTGAGTCCGACTTGCCTTGTTATCTTGTGCAGCGCGTTGTTCGCGTTAGGGTGCCGGATAACTTGGAGCCTCGTTATCTTAAATATGGGCTCGATTCCGGAATTCTCGAGCGCTATGTGGCGTCTGGCACTACGGGAATCAGCGTTCCTCATATTAGCCATTTACAGATTGCGAACTGCAAAGTTCCTCTTCCATCTCTCGACGAGCAGCGCCGCATCGCGGACTATCTGGACGAGAAGTGCGGCGAGGTCGATGCCGCCATCGTCACCAAGCAAGCCATCATCGCCGATCTCAAGGCGTACAAGCAGTCGCTCATCTACGAGACCGTCACCGGAAAGCGGGAGGTGTAGCCAATGGGTGATTCCTATCGTCTTCCGGGCATCGTGCTTGAGGCGTCGTCGTCGAAAACGTGGGATGCGGCCGTCTCCGAATGGCACGTGGTGGGATGCCATGACAATGGGGATGCTTCCGGAGATTGCCTTTGTGGACACGAGGGCATTAGGTATGAGTTCACTATCAAGAACTCCGTCAACGGGAACGAGCTTTCGCCAATAGGCTCAACCTGCATCCTGAAGTTCGAAAACGATGAGCTCAAGAACGAGGTTGAGGGCTGGAAGGCAGCGATCAAGCTGCTGGAAGCCCTTGAGGCGAGGAAGCCGGGCACGCAGCTCGACGGCATTAACAGAGAACTGTTCTCCCGACGACTCTATGCCTTCCTTTATGAGAGGGGTGCTTTTCCGCCTAACAGATACAACGGTTACGACGGTTGGAATGACTACGAGTTCATGGTGGATATGTTCAACAAGAGAACGGCACCGACAGAAAGACAGCGCGCGAAGATGTACATGGTGCTAAACAAGAGCATCTTTCCCTGGCTCGTTCTCTTTGGTCGCGAGTTGAGAGAGATGAGGTTGTAGCATGCCTGCGCAGACCAAGGAAAAGAACCTCGAAGAGGATATCGAAGCGTTTCTCTGCTCGCCTGCTGGCGGCTTCCTCAAGTGCGCCGATAAGCATTCGCTCCTCTACGTCGAGGACGGTACCTATCAGATGGTCGGCGGCGGCTACATGGAGCACCGCGACCGCGCGCTCGATGCTGCGACTCTGGTCAACTTTATTCAGACGACGCAGCCCAAGGCTTGGGAGCGCTTCGAGCGCATGTGCAACTCTGATTCCACGGCGAAGTTCGCCAAGGTATTCAACGACGCCGTCGACCGCCTGGGTATGGTCGCGGTGCTCAAACACGGCTTCAAGCACCGAGGAATTCCGTTCAAGGTTGTATTCTTCAAGCCGGAGAGCGGGCTTAACGAAAGCGCCGCCGACCGCTATTCCAAGAACGTCTGCCGCTGCATCCGCCAGTTCCACTTTGCCGAGACAGGTAACCAGACCATCGATATGGTCCTGGACGTGAACGGCATCCCCCTGGTGGGCATAGAGCTCAAGGACCAGTTCACCGGACAGGACGTCGAGAACGCCATGCGCCAGTGGCGCGAGGACCGAGACCCGCGGTGCCGCTGTCTCAAGTTCAACACGCGCATGGTGGCGTTTTTCGCCGTCGACCTCGAGAGCGTCTACATGACTACCAAGCTGGAGGGCGCGAAGACCTTCTTCCTGCCCTTCAACCAGGGTTCCGCCGGGGCGGGAAACGACGGCGGCGCCGGCAACCCCGCAAACCCCGACGGCTATGCCACGAGTCACCTGTGGGAGGTCGCTCTACAGAAGGACAGCCTGCTCGACATCGTCAACAAGTTCCTCCACCTGGAGGTCAAGGAAGAGACAGAGATCGATGCGCGCGGCAACGAGGTGAAGCGCAAGAAGGAGCGCATCATCTTCCCCCGTTACCACCAGCTCGACTCCGTGCGTAAGGTCATCGCTGACGTGCGCGCGAACGGGACGGGCAAGAACTACCTTGTGCAGCATTCGGCGGGGTCGGGCAAGTCGAACAGCATCGCCTGGACGGCCTATCGCCTGGCATCCCTCTTCGTGGATGACACCCCGCTGTTCGACTCCGTGGTCGTCGTCACCGACCGCCGAGTGCTCGACAGCCAGCTGCAGGAGACCATCTCGGGCTTCGACCACGCCATAGGCTCGGTCGTGACCATCGGCAAGGACAAGACCTCGGCCGACCTGCGGGACGCCATCAACGGCGGCGCTCGTCTCATCGTCTCGACCCTGCAGAAGTTCCCCGTGATCTACGAGCAGGTCGAGAGCGAGGGCAAGCGCTTCGCCATCATCGTCGACGAGGCGCACTCATCCCAGACGGGAACGAGCGCGCTCAAGCTCAAGAGCGCCCTTGCCGACAAGCGTGACGCGCTCGAGGAGTACGCCGAGATCGAGGCGGAAGCCGAGGAGGCCGCAGCCGATTGGGAGGACCAGCTCGCCGACGAGCTCGCGAGCCACGGCCGTCACAAGAACCTGACCTTCGTTGCCTTTACCGCCACGCCGAAGGAGCAGACGCTCGAGATGTTCGGCGATGAGTGGCCTGACGGGTCCTTCCACCCGTTCCACGTCTACTCGATGCGCCAGGCGATAGAGGAGGGCTTCATTATGGACCCCCTCGCCAACTACGTGAGCTATTCGGAGGCCGTCGAGCTCGCGCGCACGGTCCCCGACAACCCCGACGTACCGAGCAGCTCCACGCTCAAGCTGCTCCGCAAGTATAAGGAGCTGCATCCCTACGCCCTCGGCCAGAAAGCCGAGATCATCGTGGAGACGTTCCGCAATGTGACACACACCAAAATCCGCGGCAAGGGCAAGATGATGGTGGTCACTGCCTCGCGCCTCGCGACGGTTCGCTACTACCACGAGATCAAGCGCTACATGCAGAAGAAGGGCTACGATGATATCGAGGTGCTGGTGGCGTTCTCGGGTGCCATTAGCGACCCGGCTGACGGTCCCGACGGTCCCGAGTACACCGAGCCGGCCATCAACGTCGGCCACGATGGGCAACGCGTCGCAGAGAGCCAAACGAAGGCCGAGTTCCACAACTATGGGGACGTGCTTGTTGTTGCCGAGAAGTACCAGACGGGCTTCGACGAGCCGCTGCTGCACACGCTGGTGGTGGACAAGAAGCTCAAGGACGTGAAGGCCGTCCAGACGCTCTGCCGCGTCAACCGCATCCACCCGGACAAGGAGGACACCTACATCCTCGACTTCGTGAACAAGCCCGAGGACATCCAGAAGGCTTTCGAACGCTTCTACACCGAGACGTCGCTTTCCGAGCAGATTAACACCGACCTCCTCTATCAGGTGCAGACCGATATTCGCGGCTACGGGCTCTATGACGAGTCTGACATCGAGGCCGCTGCCGAGATAATCTTCACCGATGGCAAGGGTAAATCGCAGAGCAACGTGCAGGGTAAGCTCGCGGCCGTCTTGAAGCCGGCGGTCGCGCGTTATAACGAGTTGGACGACGATGAACGCTATCAGGTTCGTCGCAAGGTGCGTAGCTTCTGCAAGTGGTACACCTACATCACCCAGATCGTGCGCATGTTTGACCGAGACCTGCATAAGGAGTACGTGTATTTAAGCTATCTGCGTCACCTCCTCAAGGTCGAGAAGATCCCCGTCGAGGCTGTGGACGACAAGGTCGAGATGCGCTTCTACAAGCTCAAGCAGGAGTTCGAGGGCAGCATTTCGCTTGAGCCTGGCGGCGGCGTGCTCGATCCCGGTGGCGCGGCCAAGACCGTGACGCCCGACAAGAAGCGCGACCCACTGCAGGTGCTCGTGGATAAGTTCAACGAGCAGTGGGCTGGCAACTTCACCGAGGGAGATCGTGTGGTTATCGACACGCTGTGGAAGCGTATCGCCGAAAACCCGCAGGTCGCCGACACCATCCGTCGCGACGGCAGACAAGTCTTCGAATCAAGCCTGCTGCCCAAGGTGTTCGATGAGGAGGCTCGCCGCGCCTATGTGGAGAACACGGACTCCTTTACCAGCCTCTTTGAGGACAGTGAGAAGTATCGCGCCATGATGAGCGCCATCGGGCAGCTGCTGGTGGAGAAGTTCAAGTAGACGATGAGGACTAAGAGCAAGGTGGGCTTAGCATGGCAAAAAATCAGTCAGATTACTTTCAGGCAAAACATCCGTGGTCTGAGACTAAGGATGATCTTCTGGCATGCTATCTAACGCCTTTTTTCACTAAAGTGTATCGACCTTCACGGAACGGCATTCTTTATATCGATGCTTTTGCTGGTGCGGGTTTATTTGCCGATGGCAGTAAAGGATCTCCCTTGATTGCCCTTTCTAAGTATTTTGCAATTGCAAAGAAAAATCGTTCAAAGACGCCCATCCAGTTCATTCTTAGTGAATCCAACGCGGAATCTAGAAAGCATCTCGAATCGACATTTAACGAAGCAAAGGGAGCTAGCGGCTATATCAAGCCGCCAATTATCGTTTCCAGTTGCGAGGATGCTATAAGACGGGCACAACAAACTAGCGTTTGTGGGGGCGGTAAGCCCTCAACAGTCTTCTATTACATCGATCCATTCGGGGTTAAAGACCTACGACTCGATCTTCTAACTAATTCGCCGAATATGGCTCACACGGAGGCCCTGGTCAACTTCAATAGTTTTGGCTTATTCCGCGTTGCCTGCGCTGCCATGAAAGTGCCACTGTCACTTCCAAATGAAGTTGAACTGCCGGAAGACGACTTTAATGAGCTCACGAAAGCCAGCGTTTGGGTTGAACGTCTGAATGCCTGCATCGGAAGTGGTGACTGGAAAGAAGTGGTCGTTCGTTATAAGGCTGGAAAGATCGACGCTTGGCAGGCCGAACATGCGCTCTCGGAACTCTTTTGCAACAACGCGCGTTCTTACTATAAGTATGTAACGAATATGCCTATCAAAGATATGAGTAAACGCGTTAATGTCGGTGGGCTCGTCAAATATAGAATGATCCATATGACCAATAGCCCAGACGGTTGCGTTCTGATGAACGATAACATGATTAAGCGCAACCTCGACCGGCAATGCAAGCAGTTGGGATTGTTTGCGGTGGATGTTGATGGTCGCAATGTTGAGACTGCCGTAATTGCGGCCAAGGCCAGTGATTTTGTCCAGCATATGCCCGTTCACCAAAACATGAAAATGGGCGATATTGCTGCCACGTTGATTTCCGAGTGCGGAGTCTTTGACAGAAGCAATACTATTTTGAAGACCTATGTGGGCCCAATGATTGAGGAAGGTGTTCTTGAGCGTGCGGTCAAGTTCACTTTGAAAGGAAAGCCAAAAAAGAGCTTTGCGCTCAAAGACGAGGTTTATCGAGCAAGATGAGTGCTTAGGTCGGTCGTATCTTTGGTGTGAGGAAGTTTAGCGAGAAGAGAATTAAAGAACAATGGAACAACTTGGGCACATATATCGAAAAAGTATGCTCTACCGTACAAAAGTTGAATATGGCGATTGGGCGATGAATCATGTGCAAGGCTGTTCGCATGGATGCAATTTTCCATGCTATGCATATTTAATGGCAAAACGTTTTGGGCGTGTCAAAACATACGAGGAATGGCGGCGGCCGAGCCTTGTCGACAACACTTTGGATCTGCTGCGCAAAGAGTTGCCGCGTTATTGTGATGAGATAAAACAGGTTCAACTGTGCTTTACAACCGATCCTTTTATGCTCGGATATCCAGAAGTTGGCAGTATGAGCTTGGGTGCAATTGAGCTCATTAACGAGTACGGTAAGCCGTGCAGCATTCTAACGAAAGGAGAGCTTCCCGTTGAACTTGCGGCGTTGCCTAATGCGGCGTTGAACACCTATGGAATTACCTTGGTGTCACTTGATGAGGACAATCGGAAAAGGATGGAACCCGGTGCAGCGGCATACTCAGTCAGGCTTGCCGCTCTCGAGTCTCTCCATAAGGCTGGCTGTAAGACTTGGGTTAGCATGGAGCCATATCCGACTCCAAATATCTGTGAGCAAGATTTGGATGCGCTGCTGCGCAAAATCTCTTTTGTCGATAAAATTGTTTTTGGTAGGACGCACTATGACAGGCTAACAAGCTCCTACGGCGACTGCGCCCGCTTCTATCGTGATAGTGCAAGGGAAGTTCGTGATTTTTGTTTTGATCACGGCATCGAGTGTCACATTAAAAAGGGGACTGTCAACTAGTGCTGAGCCTGCTGCGGTTTGGTAGTCATGGTATCGGGTTTCACTATGGTCCTGACTGCATTCGTGCAGCTATGTTTTTCAATGCGTCCTTAAGCTAGTTGCAATTTGGGACCATTGAGAGCTGCTATCCACGACCTTATTTGCACACCTCTGTCATCGCTATTTCTCGCATAACATCTTGTACGCCCATTGCTCTGCTTGCCAAGAAGCCGACGCACACGCTTGATCCCACCTTATTTGGGATGCAGGCTTTTACGTCCTCACACGTCAAGCGTTTAGTCACTTTTTATCAACACTCCCTGACCGTACATCGATTGCAATGTCGATGCGGGCAATCATTAATGTGGAGCTTTTGGCAACCAGATTGCGGAAAGCGGGCTCATCGGGATCGGTGAGCCCGCAGACGTTGTGCATGCCGTTGTGGTTGCCTAGTTTGAAGGCTGAGGCTGAATCTGCCGAGGGATGGGTGCGAGGTATTTGATGGCGAGCTAAAGCCTGATGCTGATGATGCCAATGGTGCTGGCGAGAAGAATGAGGGCTATCAACGCAATCACAACTGCCAAAACTGCATACAACCGCTTCATGTTTGCCTCCTGCCGAACTGGAAGAAATGAGTTCAATAACTGCTGGTAGAATTCTACCAGCAGATTACTACTCAATGGTATGAGTGAGGCTTGTTTTGAAACATAGCAAACATGAGAGGGGCATTCAGCCCGAATGTACCTCCGGGCATGATGAGCGTGTGGAAGTGATCCAAAAAGAAGCGGTCGAGGTGAATGACAAGCGGGGCAAGAAGGTTGTCGAGTTTTTCGGAAAGCTATCATTTAAGGTAAAGATTGTTTTTCTCGTGGTTGTGGCGGCTGTCCTCTTTGTCTTTTTTCTCGGCGTCCTTCCTTGGATAACCGATAACCATGAAACTCAGTATCTCACGACATCGGATCTTAAGTCTGCTGTAGATATCGACAGTCTTTCTACGGTTGATTACATCTACCACGGCATCGTCGAGAAGCACGGCAGGTTCCTCTGGATGGATCGCGTGGACTATCGCGTTAAATACGAGGCTCATATTCGTGCATCGTATACGATGAGCGACATCCAGTTTGGCATTGACAAAGAGAATAAGGTCGTTACCGCCTATCTCCCCAAAGCGCAGGTTGGCGAGCCTCAGCTAGACAATAGTAAGTTTGGCTACCTTCCCGAAAACGCAACTGCAGATATGAAAGATGTTCTGTCACTTTGTCGCAAAGATGCCGCAGATGAAGTCGATAAAAAGGAGATTAAAAAACAGGCGGACACGAGCTTGCGGGATACCGTGAAGGCGCTGACGCTCCCGCTTATTGACGGTGAGTACGAGCTCAAATTCAAGCCGTTGGCTGAGTACAAAGAGGGGGCTGATTCTAATGCGTAGGCCGTGGCTGGTTTGTTTTGTCCTCGTGGCGACGCTGTCGTTTACCGGGCTTTCGGGTTGCGCAAAAAAAGACGAGGAGCCCGATTTCTCTGGCTATACGAAGATTGCCGAGCTTGCTACCGTTGAGTGCAGATTTCATAATGTCGCGGAAATCTACAACGACGGCACCAATATGCTCTTTGGGATAAACGTGGGATATAAAAAGGCGTGGTTCGAGTATGACGGGACGGTGCAGCTGGGCGTTGATGTCGCTAAGGTAAATGTCAGTAATCCGGATGAGAACAACGTCGTGACCATCACAGTTCCTGACGCAGAGGTTCTCGGCCAGCCCCAAGCCGACGAGAGCACCTTTTCTGATATCTACAGCGATACCGGGTTGCTAACTCCTATTACGACAGTTGACCAGTCTGCTGCGCTTGAAGAAGCCCAAAACGAAATGATAAAAAGTGCCGAGGGCAATTCAGCATTGATGAGCAGCGCCCGTGAAAGAGCTAAAACTCTCTTGAGCCAGTACGTCACAAAGATTGGTGATCGGACGGGCAAAAAGTACGAAGTTCAGTTTAAGGATGCTGAATAGACCGACTTACAATTGCCTTGCTTGAGAGCGGCTTCGGATATGAAGGGCCTCCCATTTCTGGTTGTGTTAGAGATGGGAGGCCTCTTTTTGTATTCAACATCTCTTTACTGCTGCGTATCTAGCCGCGGCATCAATGAACTTCGCTAGCGCTTTCGGACTGTCAAAGGCATATACAAGTGCCAGTCTTTTGACATCGTGTGATTTGAGGCGCGGCATGCAACGAGTGCACGCCGCTATGGCACCGCCTGCGTTCGTCTACGCCCCCCGCAATCCCTCGCGCTGCACTCAGCAGCTCGTACTCCCTCTCGCTCCACTGGCGCAGCCCGGCAGCCTCGACGGCGTCGCGGCACAGGTCCAGGAATACCTCGGCTCTCTCGTAGAAGCACTCGCGGGCAAAGGCGCCGGATCCGTCCGCAACGCACGTGCCGTCGGCAAAGAGCTTCCAGCCAGACGGCTCGCGAGAGTCGTCTCCAAGCAGCTTGATCTGCAGCACGTGCGGATTGCCGGCAGCGCAGAGCTCTTCCTCGAGCTTCTGTACTGTGAAGCGCATCTGGTGGGAGAGGCTGCTCTTGACCATGGCCGAGGCGTAGCCATTTGGCTTATCCAGAAGATGCATTTGTTTTGGCTTGACGATCAGGTTGTGGAAATTGCGCTCGCTGCGCACGGAGAAATTGTCCATACGGACTCCTTTCATCGATGTTGGCAGGGCCACCGTGCCTCTTGGCCGGTTGGCGTCGGGATCGTGGAGCCAACTCTCTACCCCGACTCTGGATAAAACGCGCCCGCTCTTTGCGGGCACGATGGAGTCTATCAGCGAGCGCGGACACAAATCAAGCGCGCTTGCGAAATGACGCGCGGATGGCGTTGGTTTCCCAAGTGATTATTCGGCTTTCATCCGAAAAAGTGTCGAAATCAGTCGTGTAAAAGTACGGAAAAGTGTCGAAATCGGCACCTCAAAATTAAGGAAAAGTGTCAAATTCGATAGGCAAATTATCCGGAAAAGTGTAGCTGGATGACAAAACAGCACTTAGAAGCCGGTGCTGGATGCGGAATCCTGTGGCCGCCTTAACCCCCGCTACTCGTCCCCGTCGTTGGGGTCGCCCTTGAGGGTGTTGATGTCCAGGTGCTGATTGTCGTTCTCTTTTTGCTGCGTTGCCGATTCGGACGCGGTGGGGCCGCGGAACAGCTGGAATCCCTCAAACGCAATGACGCCGAGCAGGGCAATGACAATGGCGATAAAGGCAACCTTGACTGCCTGCGGAAATTCCGAGAAACGCAGCGCCTTTTCCTCGGCGTAATAATCGGCAAAGCGCTCTTCGCCCGTGCTTTTGGTATACGCCGGCGCGGACGCGGCCTCCGGGTCATATTCCGGTGCAGGCGTGGCAGCGTACGGATCGTTGAGATAATCGCTCGATGCAGTGCCATAATCCTCGGTCTCGATGCGACCGGTGCCAGTATAGCTATCGGAATAATCGGAATATGCCGCACTGCCCTCATAGTCCGCGGCGCTCGTGTTGGCGGCAAAAAGCGGGTTAACTGGAACATCGAGCGCCGGCATGCCGGTAGAGGTTTCATCCAGATCGGCTGCAGCCCAGGAATCGTGGACAACCTGACGGACAACGGGCTCATCGAGCCTTGTGACCGGAGGCTTGCGTGCCGCAGGAACGGGCAACTGCTGGGCGTTGTACATAACGGTGCTGTCGGCCGATTTGCCCTGCGTCGCTGCAGCGAGAAATGCCGCCGTCTCGGACGGGTCGCTTGCGGGGCGGGGAGCGGTCGTGGGCGCCGAAGTGGGTGCGGGTGTAGGCGCGGGCGTCGAAACAGGCGACTGCGCAGGAGTCGGCGCAGATGCGGGCTTGGGCGCAAGTGCGGGATTGGGGCTTGACGGGCGAGCCCCGCCACCCATGAGTTCGTCGGCGGTCCACGGGCGATCATCCATCACGTCGTCAAGGCTCAGCGAAAACAGGTCGTCTTCGCCCTCATCGAACATGCGGTGCACATGTCCACCAATTGCCGGAATCAATCCGCGACCGGTGCATGATGCCTTGCTCAACGCCATTCTGTTCCACCCTTTCGAAATGCTAATGACATCGATTATATGGAACTTCCCAAGCGGCTCGGTCTTGGATTCGAGCTTTCCAGAACTCGCGCCCAAAAGGGGAGGGGCAATCTAGGCGAGTGCCTACTTGTCGTCGGCCGCCGCCTTGGCCTCATTGAGGTAGCTATAGAAGCTGTACTTGGAGATGCCAAAGAACTCGCAGGCGCGCTCGCTCGACTTGGAAATGAGGAAGGCGCCGCGACGGTCGAGGTAGCCAATGGCGCGAATGCGCTCATCTTTGGTCATGAGCGCCGCGGGCTTGCCCACAAACTGCTCGCACTCGTGCAGCAGGTCCTCGAGCAGGTCGCCGATGTTCTTGGTAATGGGCTCGGGCTCGGTGTAGCCCGTGCCGCCGGTGCCGGTAAAGGCGTCGAGCGAACGCTCAAAAGCCTTCATAAGCGTAATGTCAAAGATGATGCCCAAAATGCCGACGGGCTTGCCCTCGTCGTTGCGGATAAAGATCGTCGACGATTTGAGCAGCTTGCCATCGGCGGTTTTGGTGAGGTACGGCTCGCGGTCGTGCACGTCGGCGGTGCCCTCGTGCATAGATTCAAGCACAATATGGCTGGGGCCGTCACCCAGTTTGCGCCCGCTGACGTGGCCGTTTTCGATCACTACGATGGAGCGGCCCACGTCCTCGGTCTCCAGGTCGTGGACGACGACTTCGCAGTTGGGGCCAAATTGGAGCGCCAGGCCGTGTGCAAGGCGCTTGTAGAACTCAATCTGTGCGGGGGTCATGGGTGCCTTCCTAAAAATTAGTTTGGGCTCACTGTGCCATAAACCCCACTTGTTCGCAAATAACGAAAGCGTCGCCGTGTTATGTGACCGTTCGGCGGCGAAAAGGTACCGATTACGGCAACAAACAATTTGTTAGGTTTTCCAATCAAAAAGTGTGATAGAACAGTGCTAACAAACTTATTGTTTGGCATCCACATAAAAGTTCAGCCGTGTGAATGGGATCAGGCTGAAACGCGTATGCGGGGGCCGGCAAGAGAGAACTTAAGGAGTTCGCCGTATGGCCGATAAGATCCAGTGGGCGGGCAACACGATGCCCAAGAGCGATGACAAGCACTTGGGAATCATGAGCCTCGACCACGTGAAGAAGGCCCGCGCCTTCCACCAGTCGTTCCCCCAGTACACCGTCACTCCGCTTGCCCGCCTGGATGGCCAGGCCGCGCGCCTGGGCCTGTCCAACCTGTGCGTTAAGGACGAGAGCTATCGCTTTGGCCTCAACGCCTTTAAGGTCCTGGGCGGTTCGTTTGCCATGGCCAACTACATTGCCGACGAGACCGGCAAGGACGTTGCCGAGTGCACCTTCGATTACCTGACCTCCGATCAGCTTGCCAAGGACTTTGGCCAGGCCACCTTCTTTACCGCCACCGACGGCAACCATGGCCGCGGCGTGGCATGGGCTGCCAACAAGCTGGGCCAGAAGGCCGTCGTGCACATGCCCAAGGGTTCCACCAAGCCCCGCTTCGATAACATCGCCGCCGAGGGCGCCACGGTGACCATCGAAGAGGTCAACTACGACGAGTGCGTGCGCATGGCCGCCGCCGAGGCTGACGCCTGCGAGCGCGGCGTCATCGTTCAGGACACCGCCTGGGAGGGCTACGAGAAGATCCCGTCTTGGATCATGGAGGGCTACGGCACCATGGCTTCCGAGGCTGCCGAGCAGCTGCGCGAGATGGCCATCAACCGCCCGACGCACGTGTTTGTCCAGGCTGGCGTGGGTTCGCTCGCTGGCGCCGTGGTGGGCTACTTCACCAACCTGTATCCCGATAACCCGCCCACCTTTGTCGTGGTCGAGTGCGCTCCTGCCGCCTGCCTGTACAAGGGCGCTGCCGCCGGCGACGGAGATCCGCGCATCGTAGACGGTGACATGCCCTCCATCATGGCCGGCCTGTGCTGCGGCGAGCCCAACATCTTGGGCTGGGATATCCTGCGCAACCACACCACCGCCTTCGTGTCCTGCCCCGACTGGGTCACCGCTCGCGGCATGCGCACCCTGGGCGCTCCCGAGAAGGGCGACCCGCGCGTCATCTCCGGCGAGTCCGGCGCAGTGACCACCGGTCTGGTCGAGACCCTCATGCTCGACCCCGAGTACGCCGAGCTCAAGGAGCTCATCGGCCTGGACAAGACGAGCTCCGTGCTCTGCTTCTCCACGGAAGGTGACACGGACCCCGACCAGTATCGCCGCATCGTCTGGGAGGGCGAATACCCCACTTGCTAATCGTTGGGCGGCGCAACGCGCCGCGCCAAATTTCTATTAGACCCTCTATGTCCTGCAGATGCATGAACCCGGGAGGCGGAGGAATACCTATTTGCTCCGTCGCGAGTTCCGCACGCAAAGGAAAGCACTTAATGTGCTTTCCGTCTTGCGCAGGACTGTTCGAGCAGCGGAGTAAATAGGTATTCCTCCGCCAACTCCTAGGTAGACTCCTTCGAATGAAAGGTTGACTGTTATGACTAAAGAACTCGATTTCGACGCTATCAAGGCTGCGGCTGAGTCTCATCGTGCTGATATGACCCGCTTCCTGCGCGCCATGATCTCGCACCCCTCTGAGTCTTGCGAGGAGGGTGAGGTTGTCGCTTGCATCAAGGCCGAGATGGAGAGCCTTGGCTATGACGAGGTCAAGGTCGACGGCCTGGGCAACGTCATGGGCTTTATGGGCGAGGGCGACAAGATCATCGCCATCGACTCCCACATCGACACCGTTGGTATCGGCAACATCGAGAACTGGGACGCCGATCCCTATGAGGGCTACGAGACCGACGAGATCATCTACGGCCGCGGCGGCTCCGACCAGGAGGGTGGCATGGCTTCTGCTACCTACGCTGCCAAGATGATGAAGGACATGGGCCTCATCCCCGAGGGCTACAAGATCATGGTCGTCGGCACCGTCCAGGAAGAGGACTGCGACGGCATGTGCTGGCAGTACATCTACAACAAGGACGGCATTAAGCCCGAGTTCGTCATTTCCACCGAGCCCACCGACGGCGGCATCTATCGCGGTCACCGCGGCCGCATGGAGATCCGCGTCGACGTTCACGGCACCTCCTGCCACGGCTCCGCTCCCGACCGCGGCGACAACGCCATCTACAAGATGGCCGACATCATCGCCGACGTCCGCGCTCTCAACAACAACGGCTGCGACGAGTCGACCGACATCAAGGGCCTCGTCAAGATGCTCGATCCCAAGTACAACCCCGAGCACTTCGAGGACGCCCGCTTCCTGGGCCGCGGCACCTGCACCGTCAGCCAGATCTTCTACACCAGCCCCAGCCGCTGCGCTGTCGCTGACTCTTGTGCCATCTCCATCGACCGTCGCATGACCGCCGGCGAGACCTGGGAGTCCTGCCTGGACGAGATCCGTAACCTGCCGGCCGCCAAGAAGTACGGCGACGACGTGAAGGTCTCCATGTACATGTACGACCGTCCGTCCTGGACCGGCGAGGTCTACGAGACCGAGGCTTACTTCCCCACGTGGATCAACAAGGAGACCGCTCCGCACGTCAAGGCCCTCGTCGACGCCCACAAGGCCATGTTCGGTGACGAGCGCATCGGCTGCGAGCCCAGCATGGACAAGCGCACCGGTCGCCCGCTGTGCGACAAGTGGACCTTCTCCACGAACTGCGTTTCCATCCAGGGCCGCTATGGCATCCCCTGCGTCGGCTTCGGCCCGGGTGCCGAGTCTCAGGCTCACGCTCCCAACGAGGTCACCTACAAGGACGACCTGGTCACCGCTGCCGCCATGTATGTGGCTGCCCTGAACCTCTACGATCCGAGCCAGGCCGATGGCGACGCCACCGTGTTCCGCGCCGGTCTGACCAACAACAAGATCGATTAGTCCCATTCCTCGATCTTGTTGAGCCGGGGACAGCTCGTGTCCCCGGCACCCCCTGTTGACTTGGGGCCCGCGGTCGTTATCTCCCATGCTTCCTCAACGGTAGCGGGTCCTCGTCATAGTGCTCTGCATGTTCTAGCCGCACGCGCATGCCGGAGCACATCTACTCATTGCAATCGTTTCATCGTTGGAAAGGATATTTACATGGACGCCAAGTTTACCGAGCTCGTCGAGCAGCTGAACGGCCTCGATTTTAAGGGCATGTACGGCAGCGACTTCCTGCACACCTGGGATAAGACCACCGATGAGCTCAAGGCGCTCTACATCGTCGCCGACGCCCTGCGCGAGCTGCGCGAGAACAACGTTTCGTCCAAGATCTTCGATTCGGGTCTGGCCGTCTCCCTGTTCCGTGACAACTCCACCCGTACGCGCTTCTCCTTCTCTAAGGCCGCCAACCTGCTCGGCCTTGAGCTGCAGGATCTGGACGAGAAGAAGTCCCAGATCGCCCACGGCGAGACCGTCCGCGAGACCGCTACCATGATCTCCTTCATGGCCGACGTCATCGGCATCCGCGACGACATGTACATCGGCAAGGGCGACGCCTACATGGCCGAGGTCTCCGAGTCTGTCCAGCAGGCCTACGAGGACGGCGTTCTGGATCACCGTCCCACGCTCATCTCCCTGCAGTCCGACTCCGATCACCCCACGCAGTCCTCTGCCGACATGCTCTACCTCATCAACGAGTTTGGCGGTCTTGAGAACCTCAAGGGCAAGAAGGTTGCCGTCACCTGGGCCTATTCGCCCTCTTACGGCAAGCCGCTGTCCTGCCCGCAGTCGCTGATCAGCCTGCTGCCCCGCTTTGGCATGGACGTCACCCTGGCCCACCCCGAGGGCTACGACCTCATGCCCGAGGTCGTCGAGCGCGCCAAGGGCTATGCCGCCGAGTCCGGCACCACCTTTAAGCAGGTCAACACCATGGCCGAGGCCTTCGAGGGCGCCGACATCGTGATCCCGAAGAGCTGGGCTCCGTTTGCCGCCATGGAGAAGCGTACCAACCTGTACGCGGAGGGCGACGACGCCGGCATCGCAGCGCTCGAGAAGGAGCTGCTCGCTCAGAACGCCACCCATCAGGACTGGTGTTCCACGACCGAGCTCATGGAGAAGACCGCCAACGGCCAGGACACCATCTTTATGCACCCGCTGCCCGCCGACATCTCCGGTGTCTCCTGCGAGCACGGCGAGGTCAACGCCGACGTCTTTGACATGCACCGCGTGGGCATGTACAAGGAGGCCAGCTACAAGCCGTACGCCATCGCAGCCATGATGTTCCTGCAGAAGGTTGCCGATCCCGCCGCTACCCTTAAGGCCCTCGACGAGCGCAACACCGCCCGTTGGTTCCAGGCCTAAAGCTGGGCTGAGGTAAGCCATGTAAAGGGGGCGCTCTGCCAACCGGCGGGGTGCCCCTTTTTGCATCGTGGGCGTGCGGGATAAGCTCTTTCGATGTAGATGCCCCGCGACGAGAGTTATGGGTACGATGGTTTCAGGGGAGGTATCGCCATGAAACTTGGTTGCGTCATTATGGCTTCGGGCGAGGGCAAGCGGTTTGGCTCTAACAAGATGCTTGCCGATATCTATGGCAAGCCGCTGATTGCCCGGACCATCGATTCGGTTCCCCGGGGCTTTGACGTCGTGGTTTCGACGCGTTGGCCCGAGGTCGCCCAGATTTGCGAGGACAAGCATTGCTCGTGTGTGCTGCACGATGGCAAGCTCAGAAGCGAAAGCGTCCGTGCGGGCCTTTCGTGGGGGGCGAGCCGCGGCTGGAAGGGTTGCCTCTTTTTGCCGGGCGACCAGCCGCTCGTGAGTTCGGATTCTTTTGAGGCCATGGTTCGCGCGTTTGATGAGCGTGGCCGCAAGTATCCGGTGCGTCTTGCGTGCAACGGTGAGCCTTCGAGCCCGGTGCTCTTTCCGGCGGAACTGTTCGATGCACTTATGTGTCTTGAGGGTAAGGACGGCGGCGGTTCGATCCTCAAGGACCGTACCGACGTGGTGCTGGTCGAGGCGCGTGCCTACGAGCTGTGGGACGTCGATACCGTCAAGGGACAGCGACGCATAACGGAGCATATCGCCGCCTGCTCGTATTTTGATCGCGTGGCCAACTGCATCAATTAATAAGGAGCAATTATGATCATCATCAAAAACGGCGCGCTCGTGACGCCCCAGGGGCTTCGCCGCGCCGATCTTGCCATGGATGGCGATAAGATCGTGCGGATTGCCGCGGCGATTGAGCCGGCCGAGGGCGATACCGTCGAGGATGCTGCGGGCTGCTGGGTGTTCCCGGGCTTTATCGACGGCCACACGCACATGCAGTGCTGGACCGGCATGGATTGGACGGCCGATAGCTTTGAGACCGGTACGCGTGCGGCTGCCTGCGGCGGTACGACGACCATCGTGGACTACGCGACGGCCGATCGCGGCGTGACCATGCCCGATGCCTTGGCCGAGTGGCATCGCCGCGCCGACGGAACCTGCACGGCCAACTACGCCTTTCATATGGCACTCGCCGAGTGGAACGAGCGCAACCGCGCCGACCTCTCGGCCATGCGCGAGGCGGGCGTATCGTCGTTCAAGACCTACTTTGCCTACGATCATCTGCGCCTGGACGATGCCGAGACGCTCGAGGTGCTGGAGGAGCTCAAGCGTATTGGCGGGATACTGTGCGTGCATTGCGAGAACGGTACGCTGGTGAATGAGCTGCAGAAGCGCGTGTTTGAGCAGGGTATCCACGGGCCCGAGGGCCATGCGCTCAGCCGTCCGGACGTGTGTGAGGCCGAGGCCGTGAGCCGCCTGCTGTATCTGGCGCACTTGGCCGGGGACGCTCCGGTCAACGTGGTGCACCTTTCGACCAAGCTGGGGCTCGAGGCCATTCGCGCTGCCAAAGCGCACGGGCAGAAGAACATCTATGTCGAGACCTGCCCTCAGTATCTGATGCTCGACGACACCTGCTATCTGGAGCAGGGCGAGGACGGCTTTGCGGGCGCCAAGTACGTGATGAGTCCGCCGCTGCGCCATGCCGGCGACCGTGCGGCACTGCGCGAGGCGCTTGTGGCCGGCGAGATCGATACGATTGCGACCGACCACTGTAGCTTTAACCTGCACGGGCAAAAGGACCGCGGACGCGATGATTTCCGCGCGATTCCCAACGGCGGGCCCGGCGTGGAGCATCGTCCCGTTGCGATTGCCACGAGCTTTGAGGGACAGCTGGGTCCCGAGGATCTGTGCCGCTTGATGAGCGAGAATCCGGCGCGCGTTTTTGGCATGTATCCGCGCAAGGGCTGTCTTGCCGAGGGCGCCGATGCCGACGTGTGCGTGTGGGATCCGTGCGCGCGTTGGACGATCAGCGCCGCGACGCAGCATCAGGCCGTGGACTACACGCCGCTCGAGGGCTTTGAGGCACATGGCCGCGCCAAGGCCGTGTTTGTGAACGGCGTGCTGGCGGCACGCGACGGCGAGCCCACCGGAGCCCAACCCGGCCGCTACGTGCCCCGCTAACGGGAAGACCGCCGGGGTAGCTAATTTGGGAGATGATTTTTTGGGACGGGGTAGCAAAAAGAGCCCCGTCCCAAATTTGCTACCCCTGGAGGCTGGTGGCGATGAGGGGGCGGTTGAGGGCTGCCTCGAAGCGATCTGCCATTGTTGGGTCGGCAAGCGTGTCGGCTTGGTTGAGCATGATACGGGCATTGCTGAGGTTCAGTATCTGCAGCTCGGCATTGAGCACCTGGGCGACGCGCTCTGGGGTGGCAGCGTCGGTGGGCTCGCAGCCGCAGCGCTCGCAGAAGAGCTCGGGGCGGTGGACAACCTCGGCGACGGGCTTGCCCAGCCCCGAGGCGCCGACGACCCAGACAACGTTTGCCGTGCCGGCGGGAACGACCGGCTCCCAGGCGGCATGTGCCTTGAGCGGGAGTCGCTTGCTGCCATCTGCCTCGGCCAACACATAGTCAAAGCGCTGCGCCAGCTCGTTGAGCGGCTCGGCGGGGGCGGAGAGCTTGCCTGTCTCCGGGTTCAAAACACCCGCCTGGCAGATACTTCCGCGGACAAGTCCCGCGCATGCCTCGCAGGTGCAGCCGGGAACATGTAGGGTCCCCGGCTTCCAAGGCGCGGCGTCCAGGCGACGGCTCGACCCATCCCATGGCACGCCGGCGACGGGAAACATGTGCGTGGTGGTACAGAGGAGCACGCGGCCGCCAGCGCGCATGAGCTCGAGACCCAGCGTCTTCAGCAGCGTCGACTTGCCGCCACTGCCGATAATCGCGGTAATGCCCGACTCGATCCTGAGCGCGGAGGCAAGATTGCTGCTAACCGTTTCCATCTGTTCACCGCCGTATAATACTGTGATAATAAATAATCATCAGAGTAGCGGCCGAACCGCTTTTGCTCTGCTCAAACCGTAGCACAGGGAGGTGCCCCGGGAATGCTCGTTTATGTTCGCGGCGCCGGCGATATCGCCACGGGCGTCGCCGCTCGCTTGGTGCGCGCCGGCGTTTCGGTCGTTATGGCCGATATCGCGGTTCCCACGTGCATCCGCCGCACAATCTGTTTTTGCGAGGCCATTCGCCTGGGCGAGGTCGAGGTCGAAGGCATTCGCGCTCGCTTGGCACGGACGCCGGCTGAGGCGCTTGAGATTACCGAGGCTGGAGACGTCGCCGTTGTGGTGGACCCTCAGGCCAAGATGCTCGGCGAGCTGAAACCCGCGGCTGTGGTCGACGCGATTTTGGCTAAGCGCAACTTGGGCACCACGCGCGACATGGCGCCTGCCGTCATCGCTGTGGGGCCGGGCTTTACCGCGCCGGTTGACTGCGACGCCGTGGTCGAGACCATGCGCGGGCATTTTCTCGGCCGTGTCATTACCCAAGGTTCGCCCCAGCCCAACACGGGCGTGCCGGGCATTATCGCCGGCTATGGCAAGGAACGTGTTATCCACAGCCCCGCCGCCGGCGTGTTTCGGTCCGACCGCGCAATCGGCGACATCGTGAGCGCCGGAGACGTGATTGGCTACGCGGGCGATACGCCCATGTGCACGCAGATCGATGGCTGTCTGCGCGGGCTTTTGGCGAACGGCGTGCAGGTGACTGAGGGCTTTAAATGCGCCGATGTCGACCCGCGCGGCGATGCCAGCTATATCAACTACATTTCGGACAAAGCGACGTCGGTCGGCGGCGGCGTGCTCGAGGCACTCGCTATGCTCACCGATGTCTTTAGAGGATAGAAGGCGGCAATGGAAAAGCTCGATGTTGTGAATGCGGCGCTTGCCGCCCTGCGTGCTGGCGAGACGTGCGAGCTGGTGGTCGTGGCCGGTACGGCGGGGTCGTCCCCGCGCGGTGTGGGCGCCTGGATGGCCGTCTTTGCCGATGGCAGCCAGGCGGGCACTATCGGCGGCGGCAAGATTGAGCTCTTTGCGCTGGATGAGGCGCGCGAGCTCCTGAGCGCGGGACAGTCGCGTCTGGTCCGCTACACCATGGGCGGCGAGAACTCCGATACCGGCATGATCTGCGGCGGAGCCATCTGCCTGTGCTATCTGCGCCTGGATGTATCGCAGGCGCCGTTGTTCCAGTCGGTTGCCGACATCTTGGCCTATCGGCGCATCGGCGACTTCGTCATCGACTTTGAGCCGTTTATCGCGAGCGTGCTCGAGGGCGATGTGGCCGAGTACCATGGCGAGGAATCGCGCCGCACCATTGCGGGCTGCCCCGGGCTTTCGCTGGTGGAGGAGGGGAGTAAGGTCACCTACACCAACGCCGCCTCCGAGATTCCCACGGCGCACATCGAGACGCTCTGCCCCGAGGGCCTGACCTATATCTTTGGCTGCGGCCACGTGGGCGCTGCGACGGCTCGCGTGCTCACGGCGGCGGGCTTTGCCGTCGTGGCTTGCGACGACCGCCCCGGCACGCTGACCCCCGATTGGGTGCCCGGTGTCTACGACCGTCGTCTGGTCGACTACAAGAGCCTGAGCAAGCAGTGCCCCATCGGCCCGCGCGACCTGGTGGTCGTCGCCACGGCGGGTCACAAGTCCGATATCGATGTGGTGATTCAGGCCATGCGCGTCAAACCCGCCTATCTGGGCTGCTTGGGCTCGCGCCGCAAGACCGCCTTTGTGCGCGCCCGCCTGGAGCAGGAGGGCTTTACGCAGGAGCAGATCGACGAGCTGCACCTGCCGATTGGTGTCGCCATCGAGGCCGAGGACCCCGAGGAGATCGCCATCTCCATCGCCGCCGAGATGATCCACCTGCGTCGCACCAAACTCGTCCCCCGCAAGCGCTAGTCGCATCCCAAATGAGCTGCCCCAGCTCTCTGCCGCATGCGGGTCAAAATGCTACCTGTGCCATATGCCCTATAATGTCCGACCGTTGAGCGGCATGGGGCCGCTGCCTAGGGTATGGGAGGCGCAAATGGCAGAGTCGGCAGCAGGGGATGCCCTGTTCGAGCGTACGGGAAAAGTTTCGTTTGTGCAGGTATTACCCCATGCACTGCAGCATGTGCTGGCGGCATTCGCGGGTATCGTCACGCCCGCCATCATTATCGCGTCGGTCTGTGGCTTTACCCCTCAAGAGGAAGCCGCTGTCATCCAGGCGTCGCTCGTCCTCTCGGCGCTTGACATTTTCCTTCAACAGTTTCCCATAAAAGGTGTCGTCGGTTCGGGC
Source organism: Collinsella aerofaciens (assembly GCF_028206795.1). Classification (GTDB taxonomy): domain Bacteria; phylum Actinomycetota; class Coriobacteriia; order Coriobacteriales; family Coriobacteriaceae; genus Collinsella; species Collinsella aerofaciens_AX. The sequence continues at coordinate 70,080 of NZ_JAQLFJ010000001.1, forward strand.
CTGCCCATTGTGATGGGTGCGAGCTTTACCTTCGTGCCGGCGCTCAAGGCAGTCGGTCTTGAGCTTGGTTTTGAGGCCGTACTGGGCGCCCAGGTAATCGGCGGCGCGCTCGTCGCGCTCTTCGGCCTACTGTTTAGGCGCGTGAGTTTTCTGTTTCCGGCCCCGGTGCTTGGCACCGTCATCTTTGTCATTGGCCTGTCGCTATGCCCAGTGGCAGTTGCCTCCATGGCGGGCGGGGAGGGCGCGGCCGATTTTGGCAGTGTCACCAACTGGGCCGTCGCACTTGTGACGTTCGTCGTCACCTTTATGGCTGGCAACTACGGCAAGGGCGCGCTTAGGCTGGGCAGCATCCTGGCTGGTATCTGCGCGGGCTTTGTTTTGGCTGCGGTGTTGGGCATGGTCGATTTCTCGGCCATCGCGACCGCCAGCTGGTTCGCCCCGCCGGCCCTGGGCGCCCATCGCCTGGTGTTCGACCCGGCCGCGTGCGCCGTTGTGGGCGTTGTCGCCATTGTCAACGCAGTACAGGTCATGGGCGAGTTTGCCGCCGTGTCGTCCGCTGCGCTCGATACCCCTGCGACCGATAGCCAGATCTCGGGTGGCCTGATCGCCAACGGCCTGGTCGGTATGCTGTCAGGCTTTTTTGGCGGCGTCCCCACGGCAACCTTTGGCCAGAATGTGGGCATTATCGCCGAGAACAAGGTCGTCAACCGCATGGTCTTTACGCTTGCGGCTGCCATCCTGCTCATCGCGGGCCTGCTGCCCAAGTGTGCGGCGGTGCTCACGTCTATTCCGCAGCCGGTCATCGGTGGCGCCACGATTGGCGTGTTCGCGACCATCGGTATGAACGGTGTGGTCATGTTTGCCCGCCACGGCCTGTCTCAGCGCGATACCACGCTCATGGGTCTCTCTATCGCCTTTGGCACGGGCATTGAGCGCACGGCCGGCGCGCTTGCCGGCGCTGGATTCCCCGCATGGGTTGGCACCGTTTTTGGCGGATCCTCCATTGCCGTCGCCGCGCTCGTTGCTGTGATCCTCAACCTGGTCCTCCCGCGCCAAAAATAACGCCCCATATATGAGTTGCGGTGGAATACGGACTGTTTAAGCCTGTTAGGCCGCCAAACAGTCCCTATTTCACCGCAACTGCTTGTTGGGACCCATTTGTGCGGGGGAGTTGTGGAGTTGTGCAGGCAGACGAGGTTTTTCTGGAAATACGCTCCCGATGCGCGTATAGTACCGATTGTTTTGTCGGCTCCTGCTGCGTCGAGTCCAAACCGCGAAATGCCATGAGCGGCGCGGATGCAGCCAGGAGGCACGAGGACAACCCATCGTGGCCACGCCCCGTGCTTAAAACCCCAAGAAGGAGTGAACAATGGCAGAAGAGAAGTATGTGCCGCGTCTGAAGACCAAGTACAACAACGAGGTCAAGCAGCAGCTTCAGGACAAGTTCCAGTACGAGAACGTCATGATGATCCCCAAGTTTGAGAAGATCGTCGTGAACATGGGTGTCGGCGAGGCCGCTACCGATTCCAAGGCCATCGACGGTGCCGTGCGCGACCTGCGCGCCATCACCGGTCAGCAGCCGATGATCACCCGTGCCCGCAAGTCCATCGCTACCTTCCGCCTGCGCGCTGGTATGCCGATCGGCTGCAAGGTTACCCTGCGTGGCGACCGTATGTGGGAGTTCTTCGATCGTCTGACCTCCGTCGCGATCCCCCGTATCCGCGACTTCCGCGGCATCTCCGCCAAGAGCTTCGACGGTCGTGGTAACTTCTCCATGGGCGTCACCGAGCAGCTCATCTTCCCCGAGATCGACTTCGACTCCGTCGATCACCAGCGTGGTATGGACATCACTTTCGTGACCACCGCTAACACCGATGAGGAGGCCAAGGCCCTTCTGGACGCCTTCGGTTTCCCGTTCAAGAAATAGGTTCACCTGCCCTATGAGCGCCGTTCCCAGAAGGGGGCGGCGCTTGGGGCGAACAATACTCTATGTGAGGAGGATATAAGTGGCTAAGACATCGATGATCGTCAAGTGCAATCGCAAGCAGAAGTTCTCTACTCGTGAGTACACGCGCTGCCAGCGCTGCGGCCGTCCGCACTCTGTGTACCGCAAGTTCGGCCTGTGCCGTGTCTGCTTCCGCGAGCTTGCACTCAAGGGCGAGCTTCCCGGCGTTAAGAAGGCCAGCTGGTAAGTCACTACCAGCGTTTCAAGCATCAGTTTGGAACAGGGAAAACGCGCTAAAAAGGCTTTGCCGTTAAGGGCGGCGAAGAACCAAGAGCACGTGTTCATCAAGAACGAAGGAGAATCTGTATGAACCTTACAGACCCGATCGCAGATATGCTTACGCGCATCCGTAACGCTAACTCTGTGAACAAGGCCACGGTCTCCATGCCGAGCAGCAAGAAGCTCGTCGAGATCGCTCGTGTTCTGCACGAGGAGGGCTACATCGAGGGCTACGATGTCGAGGACACCGTTCCCCAGAAGACTCTGCACATCACGCTTAAGTATGGTCCCAAGAAGGCTAAGGTCATCAACGGCATCCGCCGCATTTCCAAGCCGGGCCTGCGTAAGTACACCGGCGTTGCCGACATGCCCCGCGTCCGCGGTGGCCTTGGTACCGCCATTATTTCCACCAGCCATGGCGTCATGACCGACCGCGATGCTCGCAAGCACAACGTCGGCGGCGAGATCATCGCTTACGTCTGGTAATTCGCTCGGTAGGTAGAAGGAAAGGAGATCACCGTGTCTCGTATCGGTAATAAGCCTGTCCAGATTCCCGCCGGAGTCGAAGTGGCAGTCAACGGCAACAACGTTGTCGTCAAGGGCCCCAAGGGCCAGCTCGAGCTCGATGTCTTTGAGAAGCTCGCTATCAACGTCGAGGACAACGTCCTCACCGTTTCCCGTCCCGACGACGAGCGTGAGACCCGTGCCCGCCACGGCCTCACCCGCGCCCTCATCCACAACATGGTTGTTGGCGTTTCTGAGGGCTTCGAGAAGAAGCTCGAGCTCGCCGGCGTCGGTTACCGCGTGCAGCAGAAGGGCAAGAACCTCGAGTTCTCCCTGGGCTTCTCGCACCCCGTGATCGTCGAGGCTCCCGAGGGCATCACCTTCGAGGTTCCCGACAACACCCACGTGAACGTCAAGGGTATCAACAAGCAGCAGGTCGGTCAGATCGCCGCTGAGATCCGCGGCCATCGTCCTCCCGAGCCTTACAAGGGCAAGGGTATCCACTACGTTGGCGAGCACATCCGCCGCAAGCTGGGTAAGGCCGCCAAGTAGTCGTAACCGACTCACTCGCATAAGACCAGCACCCCGTCAGGTGCTGGCAAGATCAACCTTTTTAGGAGTTTACGTATGAACAAGCATAAGGCGAAGCTGGAAGGCCTCAAGCGTCGTCAGCGTCGTGTTCGCGGCAAGGTCTCGGGTACCTCCGAGCGTCCGCGTCTTCGCGTGACCCGTACTAACGCCAACATCTATGCCCAGATCATCGACGACAGCAAGGGCTCCAGCCTGACGCTCGTCTCTGCCTCGACCCTCGAGGCCGAGTTCAAGGGCACCCACACCTCGAACAAGGAGGCTGCGGAGAAGGTCGGTCAGCTCGTTGGCAAGCGTGCCATCGAGGCCGGCATCACCAAGGTCGCCTTCGATCGCGGTGGCCGTATCTACCATGGCCGCGTCAAGGCCCTCGCCGACGGTGCTCGTGCCGCCGGTCTCGAGTTCTAGGAGGTATGTAGCACATGGCTCGTAATCAGAAGCAGCAGCGCGAGGCCTCCGAGTTCGAGGAGCGCGTCGTTTACATCAACCGCGTGTCGAAGACCGTCAAGGGTGGTCGTCGCATGAGCCTCGTCGCTCTCGTCGTCGTTGGCGACGGCAAGGGCAACGTCGGCGTTGGCATGGGCAAGTCCGCTGAGGTGCCCCTGGCCATCTCCAAGGCGTCTCTCGATGCCAAGAAGAACATGTTCCACGTGCCGGTGACCGAGCAGGGCACCATCCCGCACGAGGTTCTCGGCCACTTTGGTGCCGGCCGCATCATCATCAAGCCCGCTGTCGAGGGTACCGGCGTTATCGCCGGCGGCGCTGTGCGTCCCCTCTTCGAGCTTGCTGGCATCAAGAACGTCCTGTCCAAGTCCCTCGGTACCGACAACGGCCTCAACATCATCAAGGCTGCCGTCGAGGGCCTCAAGGAGCTCTCCAGCCCTGAGGACGTCGCGGCTCGCCGTGGCCTGACGGTCTCCGAGATGTTCGTCGGTAAGGAGAACTAAGCATGGCTGACACCATCAAGATCAAGCAGGTCCGCAGCACCAACGGTTGCAAGCAGGACCAGGTCCGTACTGTCCGTGCCCTCGGTCTCCACAGGATCCGCGAGGTTCGCGAGATTGCTGACAACGAGTCCGTCCGCGGCATGATCTTCAAGGTCAAGCACCTTGTCGAGATTGTAGAGGAGTAGCAAATGCAGCTTCACGATCTTACTCCCGCGCCCGGTTCCACCAAGAACCGTAAGCGCGTCGGCCGTGGCAATTCTTCGGGTCACGGCACCACTTCTGGCCGCGGCCAGAAGGGCCAGGGTTCCCGCTCTGGTGGCACCAAGGGTGCCGGCTTCGAGGGTGGCCAGACTCCGCTGGCTATGCGCCTGCCCAAGCTTCCGGGCTTCCGCAACCCCCGTCGTATCGAGTACACCGCTGTTAACGTTGAGCGTCTCGAGCGTAAGTTCGAGGACGGCGCTGTAATCGACGGTGCCGCTCTTAAGGCCGCTCGCATCACCAAGAGCGAGTTCGAGCCCGTCAAGGTGCTCGGCAATGGTGAGCTCACCAAGAAGTTCACGGTCAAGGTCGACAAGGTCAGCGCTTCTGCGCAGGCCAAGATCGAGGCCGCCGGCGGAAAGGTCGAGCTGCCGTGCTAAATGGTCTTAAGAATGCTTTCCGCATCAAAGAATTGCGCGAAAAGATTCTTTTTACCATAGCTATGCTCGTCGTGTACCGCATTGGTGCGCACGTTCCTGTGCCCGGCATTCCCTTCCAGGGGATGCTGGGCCTTTTCTCGACCGATAACAATTCGGTCGCCGCAGGTGCTATGGCCCTCCTGAATCTTTTCTCTGGCGGCGCGTTGAGCTATGTGTCGGTGTTTTCGCTGGGCATCATGCCTTACATCACCAGCTCGATCATCCTCCAGATGCTCCAGGCCGTCGTGCCTTCCCTGCATGAGCTTGCCCGCGAGGGCGAGGTCGGTCAGACCAAGATTACGCAGTATTCGCGTTACCTCACCCTGGCTCTGGCAATCCTCAACTCCGTGGGTTACCTCTTCCTCTTTAAGAGCTTCGGCATCACCTTTAATGGCGCCGGCGCTCCCGAGGTCATCTTCGACCTCATGATCGTCGGTACGCTCACCGCGGGCGCCATGCTGATCATGTGGATTGGTGAGCTCATCACCCAGCGCGGTATCGGTAATGGCATGTCGCTGATCATCTTCGCGAACATCATGGCCGGTCTGCCGCAGGCAATCTTCTCCAGCACCGAGGGCAATGCCGGTGGCATCATCACCATGGTGATCATCTGCGCCATCATCCTGCTGGTCATCCCGCTGATCGTTTTCCTTGAGCGCGGCCAGCGCCGCATTCCGGTCTCCTACGCCAAGCGCGTCGTGGGCCGTCGCATGATGGGTGGCCAGACCACCTACCTGCCCATCAAGGTCAACACCGCGGGCGTCGTGCCGATCATCTTCGCTTCGGCGCTGCTGTACTTCCCGGCTCAGATTGCCGTGTTCTTCCCCGGCATCGGCTGGATTCAGGCAGTTGCCTCCGCGCTTTCGACCGGTTGGCTCAATTGGGTGCTTAACGTTGTCCTCATCGTGTTCTTCGCGTACTTCTACACCTCCATGGTGTTCAACCCCGATGACACGGCCGACAACCTTAAGAAGCAGGGCGGCTTTATTCCGGGCGTGCGTCCGGGTAGGGCTACCGCGGCCTACATCAAGAACGCGCTCAACAAGATTACGCTTCCCAGCGCTGTCTTTTTGGCGCTCATCGCCATCGTGCCTTCGATCATCTTCTCCTTCACGGGTAACCATCTGATCCAGGCATTTGGCGGCACGTCCATCCTCATCATGGTCGGCGTCGTGCTCGACACAGTCGATAAGCTCGAAGGCCAGATCAAGATGTATGATTACGATGGATTCTTTAAATAGGCTAGAGGAGGATTGCTCATGAACCTCGTATTGCTCGGAGCTCCGGGTGCCGGCAAGGGCACCGTCGCACAGGAGCTCGTCGCCGAGTTTGGCGTCGCTCACATTTCCACGGGCGACCTGCTGCGTGCTGCCGTCAAGGGCGGCACCGAGCTTGGTATTCAGGCTAAGAAGTACATGGACGCTGGCGAGCTCGTTCCCGACCAGCTCGTGATCGACCTTGTCAAGGAGCGCCTTGCCGCCGATGACGCCCAGCAGGGCTTCATCCTCGACGGCTTCCCGCGCAACACCGCCCAGGCCGTGACGCTCGATTCCGAGCTCTCCGCCATGGGTCGCGAGATCGACTGTGCCCTTCTGGTCGATGTGGCCCCCGAGGTCATTATCGATCGGCTGTCTTCGCGTCGCACCTGCCGCGCCTGCGGTTACACCGGCACCGCTGCCGATGCTACTTGCCCCAAGTGCGCAGGCGAGATGTATCAGCGCGATGACGACAAGCCCGAGACCATCAAGAACCGTCTCGACGTCTACGAGAAGTCCACGAGCCCGCTCGTCGACTACTATCGTGGCCAGGGTCTGCTCAAGTCGGTCAACGGTGACCAGGCTCGTGAGACCGTGTACGGGGATGTCAAAGAGGCTCTCGGTCTATGATCAAGATTAAGTCTGCAACGCAAATCGAGCAGATGAAGAAGGCAGGAGCGCTATCTAAGATGGCGCTCCGCCACGTTGGAGCCATGGTGCGCCCCGGCGTTTCGACTTTTGAGCTCGATCAGCTCGCGGAGCAGATTATCCGCATGCATGGCGGCACCCCGGCCTTTAAGGGCTACGGCGGGTTCCCGGGAACCATCTGCGCATCGATCAACGATGCCGTGGTTCACGGTATTCCCAACCCCGACATGATCCTGCGCGATGGCGATATCATCTCCATTGATACGGGAGCTGTCGTTGACGGTTGGGTCGGCGATAACGCTTGGACGTTTTTCGTCGGCACCCCCACGCCCGAAGCCAAGGCTTTGTGCGAGGTCACGCGCGATTGCCTTAAGGCTGCCATTGAGCAGGCTGTTCCCGGTAACCATATCGGGGACGTCGGTTATGCCGTTCAGTCCCTCGCCGAGTCTCACGGTTACGGCGTGCTTCGTGATTATGTGGGCCATGGCATTGGCCGCGTGATGCACGAGGACCCCAACGTTCCTAACTATGGAAAGAAGGGGAGGGGCGTTCGTCTCCAGGCCGGCATGGTCATCGCCATCGAGCCGATGGTTACGATGGGTTCCAACCATGTGAGCACGGGCTCCGATGGTTGGATCGTTACGACCAACGACCACCTGCCCGCCGCGCATTATGAGAACACCGTCGCCATTACCAATGACGGTCCGGTGATTCTTACCACCGATGCCCAAGGTGCTTGGTGTCCCTTGCAGGGCGGAGAAATGTAACAAGTTCCACGTAGTTGTGGAGCCATTACGAAGATATTACGATACGTGCATGCGTATTGTAGAATACTCAATCGCTGTCGTTTTCTAGAGAAAGATGATTGCTTGTGAAGAAGGAAGACGCAATTGAGCTCGAGGGTACGGTAAAGGAGCCGCTGCCCAACGCCATGTTTAAGGTCGAGCTCGAGAACGGTCATTCGGTTCTGTGCAACATTTCTGGCAAGATCCGAATGAATTACATCCGCATTCTCCCCGGTGACAGGGTTGTCGTGGAGCTTTCCCCGTACGACCTGACCCGCGGTCGCATCACCTATCGCTATAAATAGCGACACGCATACACGCTCTTTTCCGACTGCAGGCTTAGCTCAACCTACGGTCGGTTTGCGTGTGAAGACCAGCCATAGTTTTAAACGCCTGCGGCTGGGCGAGTAGATAGTAGGGAAGTAGTTTGAGCGCTACCGAAAGGAAGAACGATGAAGGTACGTCCTTCGGTCAAGAAGATGTGCGATAAGTGCAAAATCATTAGGCGCCATGGCAAGGTCCTCGTCATTTGCGAGAACCCCCGTCATAAGCAGCGTCAGGGTTAAGAGAGGAGACTACGTTGGCCCGTATTAATGGTGTCGACCTCCCGCGTGAGAAGCGCGTTGAGATCGGTCTGACCTACATTTACGGCATCGGCCGCACCACTGCGACGAAGATTTGCGTCGAGTGCAACGTTAACGTGGATACGCGCGTTAAGGACCTCACCGAGGATGAGGTTAACGCCATCCGCGATTATATCGATAAGAATCAGATCATGGTTGAGGGCGACCTCCGCCGTGAGCGCAACCAGAACGTCAAGCGCCTTATGGACATCGGCTGCAACCGCGGCCTTCGTCACCGCAAGGGCCTCCCGGTCCGCGGCCAGCGCACCCACACTAACGCTCGTACCCGCAAGGGCCCGAAGCGTCAGATCGGTGCTAAGAAGAAGAAATAAGGAGCGCTAGATAGATGGCTACTGCTAAGAAGAACGTTCGCGCTGCCCGTCTGAAGCGCGCGGACCGTAAGAACATTTCCGTGGGCCAGGCTCACATTCGTTCTACGTTCAACAACACGATCGTTTCGATCACCGATCCCCAGGGCAACGTCATTTCCTGGAAGTCGGCTGGCCAGGTGGGCTTCAAGGGCTCCCGTAAGTCCACGCCGTTCGCTGCCCAGATGGCTGCCGAGGCTGCTGCCAAGCAGGCCATGGAGCACGGTATGAAGAAGGTTTCCGTCTTCGTCAAGGGCCCCGGCTCCGGTCGTGAGACCGCCATCCGCTCCCTCCAGGCTGCTGGCCTCGAGGTCTCGAGCATCCAGGACAAGACCCCCATTCCGCACAACGGCTGCCGCCCCAAGAAGCGTCGCCGCGTGTAACTGAAAGGATCGTATCAATATGGCAATCGACAGGACTCCTGTTCTTAAGCGCTGCCGTCAGCTCGGGATCGATCCCGCTGAGCTCGGTTACAGCAGCAAGAAGGAATCTATCCGTCAGCCCAAGCGCCGTCGCAAGGAATCTGAGTACGGCATGCAGCTGCGTGAGAAGCAGAAGGTCAAGTTCATCTATGGCGTTCTGGAGAAGCAGTTCCACGGCTACTTCAACAAGGCCCGTAAGATGAACGGCGTCACCGGTGAGAACCTCATGATCATCCTTGAGTCTCGCCTCGACAACGTCGTCTTCCGTCTTGGCTTCGCCCGCACCCGCAAAGAGGCTCGTCAGTCCGTCCGTCACGGTCACTTCACCGTGAACGGCAAGCGCGTGGACATCCCGTCCTACCGCGTCAAGGCCGGCGACGTCGTCGCTGTCGGCGAGAAGTTCCGTGACCTCCTCCCCATCAAGGAGGCTCTGATTTCCTCCGAGCGCTTTGAGGTCCCTGGCTGGCTCGAGGTCGATATCGAGAAGCTGTCTGGTAACGTGCTCGCTCTGCCGACGCGTGAGCAGATCAGCGGTGATATCAACGAGCAGCTCATCGTCGAGCTCTACTCTAAGTAGTCCATCCGGGCTGCTGAGGCTGGAGGTAATACATGTCAGAATTCATTAGGCCTCAGGTTCAGGTCGAAGAGATCAACGAGACGTCTGCTCGTGTCTCCGTCGAGCCGCTCGAGCGTGGCTACGGCGATACGCTGGGTAACTCCCTTCGTCGCGTTCTTCTGTCCTCGCTCGAGGGTGCAGCCGTCGAGGCTATTCAGATCGATGGTGCGCAGCACGAGTTCATGACCATCCCTAACATGGTCGAGGATGTCACCGACATCGTCCTGAATGTCAAGGGTCTTGTCTTCAGGGCTCTCGGCACGACCGACGAGGCGACCGCCACCATCTCGGTTGACGGCCCCTGCGAGGTCACCGGTGCGGACTTCTTTATTCCGTCCGAGTTTGAGTTGGTCAACCCCGAGCAGCATATTGCTACGCTCACCGAGGGTGGCCATCTCACCATGAGCATGCGCATCGGCTATGGCCGCGGCTATGTCTCTGGCGAGGCTAACAAGCGCGACAACGATCCCATCGGTGTGATCCACGTCGACTCGCTGTACTCGCCGGTGTCCCGTTGCGCCAAGCTCGTTGAGGCTTGCCGTGTCGGTCAGCACACCGACTACGACCGCCTTGTCCTCGAGATCGAGACCAACGGTTCCATCGCCCCGCGCGACGCCGTGGTCCAGGCTGCCAATATCATCAACCAGCATATGGCCGCCTTTATGAACCTTGCCGAGACCCCCGAGGTCGAGGAGGAGGCTTCGATCTTCGCTCCCGAGGTCACCAACGACAACGCCGAGCTGGACAAGCAGATCGAGGATCTGGACCTTTCCGTCCGTTCCTACAACTGCCTTAAGCGCGCCAGCATTCACTCGGTCCGTCAGCTCGTTGAGTTCTCGGAGAACGATCTGCTGAACATCCGTAACTTCGGTGTTAAGTCGATCGAGGAAGTGAAGGACAAGCTTGAGTCCATGGGCCTGAGCCTGAAGGCTTAATGCTTCGCATATTTGAGGAGAAACTAGACCATGCGTCACAACGTTAAGAAGGGCCTGAAGCTCGGCACCGATGCGAGCCACACCAAGGCCATGAAGAAGAGCCTGGCCAAGGCCCTCTTCGAGAACGACCGCATCAAGACCACCGAGACCCGCGCTAAGGCGCTGCGTTCGGTCGTCGAGCCGATCATCACCTGGGCCAAGAAGGGCGACCTGCACTCTCGTCGTCTGGCCATCGCCAAGCTCGGCGATAAGCAGCTCGTTGCCGAGATCTTCGACAAGGCTGCCCAGGGCATGTGGCAGGACCGCAACGGCGGTTACACCCGCATCATGAAGCTCGGTAACCGTAAGGGCGACAACGCTCCTATCGTTATCATGGAGCTCGTCACCGAGCCTTGCACGCCTAAGGCCAAGAAGGCTGCTCCGGCCCCCAAGAAGGCCGCTGCTCCCAAGAAGGTTGAGGCTGTCGAGGAGACCGCTGCCGAGGAGGCTCCTGCTGAGGAGACCGCTGAGTAGACATTCCGTCTGCATAGGCTATATTCGAGGGGTACGTTCGCGTACCCCTCTTTTTTTGTCGCGATACCGTTGATTGTTTGTTGGGAGCGCCCATGACCGCGCCGTCTGATTTCAATTCGATTCCCGAGCTCGATGCCACGTTGGTGTTTCGCGTGGCCTATGACGGCTCGTCCTATAGCGGATTTGCCGAGCAGCCGGGGCAGACGACGGTTGCGGGCGAGCTTCGTCGTGCTATCGAGACACTGCTTCGCCGCCCGATCGACCTGACGTGTGCGGGGCGTACCGATGCCGGCGTGCACGCGGTGGCACAGTACATCAGCGTGCCCGTAACGGACGCTGAGCTGTCTTTAACGCGCCGTAGGTGGCTGCGGGCTATGGATGCCCTCCTGCCCAAAGATATCGCCATAAACGAGGTCTACAAGGCTCGTAAGGGCTTTTCTGCGCGCTTTGACGCGCGCTCTCGCACTTACACCTATCGCATTGCCGATCGTGATGCGCGGCCCGTGCTGTCACGCGGTGCTGTGTGGTGGCATCGCTATCCCCTCGACGTCGATGCGATGGCGGCCGCCTGCCCTGCGCTTTTGGGCGAGCAGGACTTTAAAAGCTTTTGCAAGGTTGCCTCTGCCGTGGGCAAACCTACGCACCGCTGCGTAATGCGCGCCGAGTTTGGCCATGAGGTTGCGTTTGGCGAGGACATCCTGACGTTTACCATCGAGGGCAATGCGTTTCTGCATTCGATGGTCCGCACGATCGTGGGCACGCTTGTCGAGATTGGCATGCATCGCCGTGAACCCGAGTGGATGCGCGAGGTCATCGATGCTTGCGACCGTACCGCTGCGGGCCCCACGGCTCCTGCCTGCGGCCTTACGTTTATGGGCGTGGATTACGATCCCGCCGAGCTCGTCGTGCTCGACTAGGGGAGGGCTCGACGCGTCGTGCGTCGACACCCGTCATCTGTGGGCTGCGCGTGTGCAACATCTGTTCTTGGCGTGCAATACAACCGGTGTCTAATTGCTTTTATTGTCGGGGTGTACCATGAACCACGGTTTGATTCATTGCTGTCGAGAGGACGGATAACTTGGTTCGACGTGGCTCGCATCCGCGACTTTCGGTGATCCTTGTGGTAGAAGGTTCGCCCAGCTATGCGATGCGTGCGCTCGAGAGTATCCAGAACCAAGACCTCTACGATTTGCAGATTGTCGTTGTTTGCCGCGATGCTGCGCCCGGTGTGCGCCATTCGCTTCAAGTTGCTGCCGACAGGGACATCCATATTGATTTGATTGACGTCGAGGACGCGAAGCGCGGCGCTTGTATTCGTGCCGGTTTTGATGCCTCGCGCGGCTCTCACATCATCGCCATGAACGCCGATGAGTGGTTTGCTCCGCAGGCCCTTTCCAAGATGGTCGATATCGCGTGCGATACTGCGGCAGACATGGTGTTCCCCTCGGTGTCGCTCGATCGATACGATGCGCATCGCGAGCGTCATTCGCGCGTCTTGGATGCTGCCTCTATTGCCATAGAAGACGAGTCTTCTATGGTGACTGGGCTGCCCCAGTTGATTTTGGGCGGCCTAGTCGCTCAGACCTCTGGCGCGATGTATAGCCGTCCGCTGTTTGAGGCATGCCTGTCGCGCGGCAAGGCGTACCGTACGGTTGAGTTTATGGCTTATGCGCTCTCGCAGGCACGATTCGTGTCCGGCTGCGGCGACGCTTGTTTCCACGCGGTGGCACCTAAGCTTACAGATGCCTTTGATCCCACCATGTATGCCAGGATATCCGATGACACTCGAGCGCTCGACGAGCTTGCGGACTCACTCTCGGAAGCAGATAGCGGTGGTCGGCTCAAGCTGGCAAGCCAAAAGTTCTACTTTGCCGGACTGGTCGCCTGCATCGAGAATTTGTGTCTGAGCCCGCATGGGGTGTCGTCAATTGAGCGTTCCGCCCGCATGCGTGATATGCTCGAGGCGCCTCGAACCCGTCAGATGGTCGCCGCGCTCAAGGACAACCATCGGGGACTCGGTCTGTTGTTTGGGCCGATCGCCAGTGCCAAGCCCGCGCGCTGCGTGATGTGTACGCATCTGGCAGCTTTTCTCAACCGGACGGGCGTAAAAACCGCCTAAACGGCTCATTTCGAAACAAATTTGCATAGAATTGTTTCGAAATGCGTTCTTATACACAAAAGCCTTCAAATAGCGTTAAACTATTCAATCACTGATTGATTGTCTCCGCCATCTTTTGGAGAGAGGGTTTGTATGGCTAAAAAACGCAATGGGCGCCAGGATGCCATTAGAGATATTGTGCGCAATAAGGACGTCCGCACGCAGCGCGTGCTGGTCGATGAGCTCCGCGCTATGGGCTTTGATTGCACGCAGGCGACTGTCTCTCGCGATATTGCCGACATGGGGCTGCGTAAGCTCCCTGAGGGCATCTATGTTCTGGCAGAGGACCTGCACCTGCAGCGTATGGTTTCCGAGCTCGTAACGGGCGTTCTGCGCACCGATAATCTGGTTATGATCAAGGCTCAGCCTGGCACGGCTTCCGGCATCGCCGCCGCTGTTGATGCGGCAGAGCTGCCCGATGTGCTTGGCTCGCTTGCCGGCAACGATACGATTTTGGTTATTGCCCAGACGGCCGAGGACGGCGAGCGTCTTGAGGCGCTGATCAATAAGCTGAGCAATTCTCGCAAGTAGGCGTGCGGGTCGTGCGCTCGGCACTGTGCGCGCTGACATAGTGGCTTGTAAGGGGTATCGACGTTGGTCGGTACCCCCCTTTTTTTGTCTGCCGGTATAAAGATCGCCTACCAGGCCGCTTCGAACTAAAAGGCCCCCGAGCAGTTTAATAAGCTGCTCGGGGGCCCTGTTGCTTATGGCTGGATGAATTTCTAGCCGACCGTATCGTCAGGCGTGGGCGAGGGGTCGGGAGTGGGCGTAGGCGTAGGCGTAGGCGTAGGCGTAGGCGTAGGCGTGCCGCCATCGCCGCCGGTCGAACCACCAGTGGAGCCGCCCGTCGAGCCACCGGTCGTACCGGTGCCGCCGGTGGTGTCGCCGCCCGTGGTCTCGGTGGTCGTGGTCGTCGTTGTCGTCGTCGTTGTGGTTTCCTCTTCGTCCTCGTTCTCGTCCTTGTCGTCGTTCTCCGTCTTCTTGGTGTTGTTGGTGCCGTAGAACTTCCAGACGCTGTTGTTCTTGTAGGTGGGCGCCGTTCCGGTCGCAAACTCCTCGCGCTCGGTACCGGTCAGAACGGTGTTCATAAACCGCTTAAAGACAGGCAGGTTGGTGCTGTCGCCCAGCAGGTCTGTGCCGTATTTTTGGATGGGAATCTCGCCCGCGGAATAGCCGGTCCACAGGGCGCACGCCAGCTGCGGGGTATAGCCGCAGAACCACAGGTTGGTGGTGTTGTCGGTGGTGCCCGTCTTGCCGGCATAGGGCTGGTTGACGCTCAGGGCGCCGGCAGCACCCGTACCGCCGCCCTTCATGACGCCGGACAGAACATCGGTGACCGCGGCGGCCTCGCCCTCGGTAAGTACCTGTGAGGGATTGTCGGTGTGCTGGTACAGAACCGAGCCGGTACGCGAGTCGATCTCAGTGATGGCGATCGGCTGGCGATAATAGCCGCCGTTGGCAAAAGTGGCGTAGGCCGATGCCATCTCGAGCGGCGAGATGGACCCGGTGCCGAGCGTCATGACGGGAACGTCCTCGATATTGTCCTTGGCGGGATCGATGCCGAGCTTTTTGACGAGCGACATGATCTTGTTGTTGCCGATGGCTTCTGCCACCTGAATGTAGCCGGTGTTGGATGAGTATGCCGTTGCCTGCTTAAGCGTGATGTTGCCATAGCTCTGGTTGGCATAGTTTTGCACCTTGGTCGTGGTGCCCTTGGCTGTAAGAGGCGAGTTGCAGTTGAGGGTGACGTTGGGGTTCATGCCGTTTTGGATGGCAGTTGCCAGCGTAAAGGCCTTAAACGTGGAGCCCACGGGGCGCTTTGCCGTAGCGTGGTTCACGTGATTCTCGTCGGCGTTGTAGTCGTAGCCGCCCACCATGCACTTGATGTAGCCGGTCTTGGGGTCAACGACGACCATGCCCATGTCCAGGCCGTCGAGCGAAAGCGTGTCGAGCTGCGCTCGCACAGCCTCCTCGGCCACCTGCTGCATGGTGGGGTCGATGGTGGTCTTGACGGTCAGACCGCCCTTAAAGAGCACGTCGGTGGAGAACTCCTGCTCAAGCAGCTGCTTAACGTAGGAGACAAAGTAGGGTTGAGAGTACACATCGACGCCACTGCCCGAAATCTCGGTCACGTTAAGCGTGATGGGCTCAGCCTGTGCGGCATCGTGCTCTTCCTGTGTGATGTGGCCCAGACGCAGCATGTTGTCCAGAACCTTGTTGCGGCGGGACAGTGCCAGGTCGGGATTGACCGTGGGGTCGTACTGCGAGGGCGAGTTGGGAAGGCCGATGAGCAGCGCGGCCTCGCTCAGGGTGAGGTCGGCGGCGCTCTTGGACAGATAGGTTTCGGCTGCGGCCTCGATGCCGTAGGCGCCGTGACCGTAGTAGATGGTGTTGAGGTACATCATGAGGATCTCGTCTTTGGAGTACATGTCCTCCATCTTGACGGCGATGTAGGCCTCGCGCACCTTACGCTCGATGGTCGAGTCGAACTGCTCCTCCTGCAGGATGGTGTTGCGCACCAGCTGCTGGGTGATAGTCGAGGCGCCTTCGTGCCCGCCGCCGAGGGTTGCCACCGCAGCACGCGCGATACCCCACAGGTCGATACCGCCGTGCTCGTAGAAGCGCTCGTCCTCGACGTCAACGGTGCCCTGCAGCACGTAGGGGGAGACCTCGTCCTTGGTGATGGACTTGCGGTTTTGCGTGTAGAAGCTCGCGATCTTGTTGCCGTTGCAGTCGACGATCTCGGTGGGCTCGCTCACCAGATACGCGTTGGCGTCGATGTAGTCGGGCAGATCGGACAGCCAGCGGTTGACGTTGCCGACCATGCCGATGCCAAATGCCACGCCCGCGATAAGCAAAAAGCCCAAAAACGAGAGCAGGATTATGGGCAGGGCATGCGTCTTTGAACGGCTGTGTCCCTGTCGTTGGCGAGGACCCATATATTGACCTCCAGGTATGTCGTGCCGGACGGTGGATGTGCCGTCGGGGCAGGATGGACATAAGTTATTACACGATAAACCAAACGGGGCGCGCGAGGCCTCGTGTATGCTGGAAGACGGCATTTTTCAGAGTGAATGCATACCTTGGTAAGGAGTTTGTCGATGGCGATTCGGACGATGGGGCCGAGCGGACAATACGAGACTGGATTGGATGCTGCCGGTGCGGCGCTACCCGAGCTGCTGGCGCCGGCGGGCGGGCTCGACCAGATGCTTGCGGCCATCGCCGCGGGTGCCGATGCCATCTATGCGGGGTTGGGCGGCTTTAACGCCCGTGTGAGCGCTCATGGCTTTACGGATGACGAGTTTGCGCGCGGTTGTGCCGTGGCGCATGCTCATGGCGTGCGTGTGTACGTGACGCTCAACGTGTTCGTGTTTGACGATGAGCTGTCCGACGCGGTGGCGCTGGGAGCTCATGCACTGGAGCTGGGCGCCGATGCTCTGATTGTGGCCGATGCCGGGTTGGCCTGCGCGCTGCGCGCGGCGATTCCCGGGGTCGAGATTCACCTGTCCACGCAGGCGGGCGCTCATAGCGAGGGTGCCGTGCGGCTTGCCGCCGACGAGCTGGGGGTCGAGCGCGTGACGACGGCACGCGAGCTGACGGTCGACGAGATTGCGGCGCTATGTGCCACGGGCGTGCCCATCGAGGTATTCTGCCACGGTGCGATTTGCATCGGCTATTCGGGGGCGTGCGAGTTCTCGGCCCTGCGGCGTGGGCGCTCGGCGATGCGCGGCGACTGCACACAGCCGTGCCGTCTGGCGTACGACCTAGTGGACGAGGCGGGGCAGAGTGTTGTTGCTGTCGAGGGAGATCGCCTGCTGTGCCCGCGCGACTATCTGGGTATTGCGCATCTGCCCGAGCTTGTAGATGCCGGCGTGGCGTCGCTCAAGATCGAGGGGCGCATGAAGAACCCCGATTACGTATTCAACGTGGTGCGGGTGTGGCGCCGGGCACTCGATATGCTGTGCGACGGCGCGTGGGACCCCGGTGCCGTGGAAGAGCTTGAGCGTGAGCTGGGAAGGTCGTTTAACCGTGGGTTTACCGATGCGTACCTGCGAGGGCGTTCGGGTGCCGAGCTGATGAGCTTTGAGCGCGCAATTAACCAGGGCGTGCGCGTGGGGCGCTTGGTCGCTGTGGGCCACGAAGAGGTGACCGTTGAGCTCGACGCCGCCGTGGCGGCGGGTGACACGCTCGAGATTCGGTTCTATCCGGGTGTCGACGCGCGTCCCGATGTGCCCAAGCGCTGGCCGCAGGTGCCCTGCCCGGTGGATGCCGCAGCGTGGAAGCGCGTTGTCGTGCATTGCAAGCGTAAGGTTGACACGGGCTGCGAGGTATACCTGATTCGCAGCGCCGGCGTGTTGGATCAGACGGCGGCTGTGTTGGAGCGCATGCGGGCCGAGGCGGATGCGATTGCGCCCGTTGCGCGTGCCGTTGAGGTGCTGCCCTTTGAGGACGTTGCGGTGGATGGCGGTGCGTCGACGGAGTTGGTGGAGTGCGCGGTTCCCGCTCGCATGGTTTTTGCTTGGCAGCTGATGGATGCCGACCCGCGCGGAGAACTCGATTTGTCCGACGCCGTTGTGGTGCTTGACGAGGTGTGCCGCACGGGTGACGCTGACCGGACCCGCTCACTGATGCAGCGTGCCGGGTGCGTCGTCTGCCGCAACCTGGGACAGGTGGTGATCGCTCGCGAGCTGGGCGTGACATTTGACGTGGCGGCGCCGGTGTTCTGCGCGAATCGGGCCACGCTTACCTGGCTGCGCGGACTCGGTGCGGGGCGGGTGTACTTGCCGGCCGAGTTGCTCGGCAATGATGCGGAGCGTATTGCCGAACTGGCTGCTGAACCCGGCGTCTTTGGTCCGGTCGACGCCGACCGTCCCGAGCTTATGGTGTGCGAGCACTGCCTGCTGACCGCCGAGGGCGTCTGCGCCACCGATGCGACGGGACAGGTCCGTTGCCGCGACTGCTTGCGTCGTCGGCAGGTACGCTATCTGGTTGAGCGTGACGGTACACGTCTGCCAGTTGCCATTGACGCATGCGGCAGGACGAGGATTTTCCTGTCGTAGGTGCCGCGTCGCGTCAGTTTGTTATCATAAGAGAGTTTATGGACTTCCAGCACCGCCGTTTTCGGCGAGGGTGCTATAGCAAAAGGAGGATACCCAATGCTGTCTGTTGACGAGCAAATGCGTATCATCACCTCGGGCGCCGCGCAGATCGTTCCCGAGGCCGACCTTCGCAAGAAGCTTGAGAAGGGCGAGCCCCTCAACATCAAGCTCGGCGTCGACCCCACCAGCCCCGACCTGCACCTGGGCCACGCCGTGCCGCTGCGCAAGATGCGTCAGTTCCAGGACCTGGGCCACAACGTCACCCTCATCATCGGCAACGGTACCGCGTTGATTGGCGACCCTTCGGGCAAGAATTCCACCCGTCCGCAGCTTTCGCAGGAGCAGATCGAGGCCAACGCCGAGACCTACGTGAGCCAGGCCATGAAGATCCTGGATCCCGAGAAGACCACCATCGTGCACAACGGCGACTGGATCCTTTCGATGGACCTGGCCGGCCTGCTGCAGGTGTGCTCCAAGTTCACCGTCGCCCGCATCCTTGAGCGCGATGACTTTACCAAGCGCTACCAGTCTCAGACGCCGATCGCCCTGCATGAGTTCCTGTATCCCGTGATGCAGGCCTTCGACTCCGTGCAGATCAAGGCCGACGTGGAGATGGGCGGCACCGACCAGCTCTTCAACCTGCTCGCTGGTCGCGAGCTCATGGAGAAGATGGGTATGGAGCCGCAGATCGCGCTTACCATGCCGCTGCTCGAGGGCACCGATGGCGTGCGCAAGATGTCCAAGTCCTACGGCAACTACATCGGCCTGACCGATGCTCCCAAGGATATGTTCGGCAAGACCATGTCCATCCCCGACGAGATGATCGGCAAGTACTATCGTCTGGCCAGCTCGCTCACCCCGGCCGAGGTCGACAAGATCGACGCTGCTCTGGCCGATGGTTCCGCCGATCCCTATGAGCTCAAGCGCGCACTGGGCCGCGACCTGTGCGACACCTACCACGGCGCCGGCGCCGGCGACGAGGCTCAGGCCGAGTTCGACCGCGTGTTCAAGGAGGGCCAGCTTGCCGACTTCCCCGAGAAGCACGTTGAGCTGACCGTCAACGATGAGGGCCAGATTTACCTCGCCGGCCTCCTCAAGGACCTGGGTCTTTCTGCCAGCGCCGGCCAGGCCCGTCGCGATATCGACGGCGGCGGCGTCAAGATCAACGGCAAGGCCGTGGCTCCCAAGAGCTACAACATCGATCCCAGCGCCCTCAAGCTGGGCGACACCCTCTCCGTAGGCAAGCGCAAGGGCTTCAAGTTGATTTAGTTCCGCCGTTCTACCGAACGGCGGACCGGCCGACGCTGCGCGGGCCGCATTTGGACAATCTGACGTTCAACTTCAAGGGCGCGACCAGAAGGTCAGCGCCCTTTCGTTTCACGTCACCTTGTCTCAAATGCGGCCCGCTCGCTGTCGTTGCCAAAACATCGGCGCTCCCTTTGTTGGCACTTTGGGACACTCCTTGTATTGGTGCTCAGCGGCAGTCCCCATTGCACCAAGTGGCGTGTGCCGTTAAGCGGAGAGGCGCATTGTTGACCCATCGTTTGGGCATACAATGGCTATTGGTTTGCTGCGGTGAAGGTTTGTCCGCTCCGCAGCTTTTTTCTACGGTTAAAGGAGTATGTATGTCCGTTGAGGTCATGAGGTCTGTGATCGATGCTGCCGAGGGTCGCGTGCCCGTCGACACGCTGTTTACCAATGCGCAGATTGTCGACGTGTATGGCCAGCGTGTGGCGCCCGGTAGCGTTGCCGTCAAGGACGGTGTAATCGTCGGCGTGCTCTACGATGGTCGCGACGATGCCGCTGGCACCTACGAGGCTGCCGAGGTTATCGACTGCCAGGGTCGCTATCTCGCTCCCGGTTTTATTGACGGGCATCTGCATATCGAGTCTTCGAACATCCGTCCCGCCGAGTATGCTCGCATGGCCGCGACGCGCGGTACCACCACCGCCATTGCCGACAGCCACGAGATTGCCAATGTTGCCGGTCTCGACGGCTTGCGTTTTATGATTGAGGACGGCCGCCGCGCACCCATCTCCATCAAGTACATGATGCCTTCGTGCGTGCCCGCGCTGCCCGACGAGCAGGCCGGTGCCGTTATTTCGGCTGCCGATATGCAGGCGTTTTTTGCTGAGCATCCGGGCGATGTCTTTGGTCTGGGCGAAATGATGAACCTGCCGGGTGTCTTTATGGCCGATCCCGAGACCTGCGCTCGTATCGACGCCGCTAACCAGACGCCGTCCAAGCAGGTTGACGGCCATGCGCCGCTCGTTGCCGGTAAGGACCTCAACGCCTATGCCGCAGCGGGCATTATCGCCGACCACGAGTCGACGATTCCCGAGGAGGCGCTCGACAAGCTATCCCGCGGCATGTATGTGATGCTGCGTGAGGGCACGTGCAGCCACGACCTGGCCAATTTGTCCCCGATGCTGCTGGAGAATCCCGCGCGCGCCCGCCGCTGCTGCTTTGCGACTGACGACCGCGCCCCTTCCGATGCGCTTGCGACCGGCATGATCGACAATGCCTGCCGCGTGGCGATTGAGGCCGGTATCGACCCCGTGGTCGCTATCTCCATGGCGTCCCTCTCCACGGCCGAGGCGTTTGGCTTGGACCACGGTTGCCGCGACCCGCACGAACTGCGTGGCGCCATCGCCCCGGGCAAGCGTGCCGACCTGCTGGTACTCAATGACCTGACGTTTGCCACGGCTCCGCATCGCGTATATGCCGCCGGTGCTCTGGTGGCGCAGGACGGCACCTTTGTGGGCGAGATCGCACCCGAGATGGCCGAGGTTGCGGCCCTTGCCGATGAACTGCGTGCTTCCGTTAAACTGCCGAAGCTATCGCTCGATGTGTTCGACTATGCCTTTAAGCCGGGCGAGGCCGTGATCGACGTGGTGCCGGGTAAGGCCATCACGGGTATGGCTCGCCCCGAGAGTGCCGAGGGCCTGCGCCGCATTATGCTGATCGAGCGCCACGGCCGCGGCGTGTCGCTGCAGGCCGAGGGCGCCGACGGTGATGGTCCTGCGGGCCTGGGTCTTGTTGGCAAGCACATCGGTCGCGGCTGGGTGCGCGGCTTTACCATCACGGGCGGTGCCATCGCCTCGACGATCGGCCACGACTCGCACAACGTGTGCGTGGTGGGCGACAGCGCGGCCGATATGATGGCTGCCGTTGAGGCCGTGGGCCAGGGCGGCCACGTGCTGGTGCGCAACGGCGAGGTCGTGGCGCGCATTCCGCTGGCGCTCGGCGGCCTGATGAGCGAGGGCGCTGCCGAAGACGTTGCGGCGCAGCACGACGACTTTATGGTCAAGGCGCGCGCTATGGGTATTGAGCCGCCGCTCGACCCCATCATGGGCATCATCTTCCTGCCCCTGCCGGTCATCCCGACGCTCCGCATCCGCCCCGAGGGCATGTTCGACGTCACCACCTTCACCTACGCCGACTAGTCATTGGGGACGTTCTTAAACGACTAGTCATTGGGGACACTCTTTGACGTGTCGCCTGACGCTGCGACCGTAGGGCCTCTGGCGCGCGTGAGCTATTTGCCAGGTCCTTGTAACGTTTGCGTCCGCGGAGTCTTATTTGAGCTCCCTTTGGGTACGGTGATTTTGGATATACATCCGATTCCATCAAGCCCGAAGGGAGCTTTTCTATGTTTAAACTGATTGCATCCGATATGGACGGCACGCTGCTTGACGAAAACGGCCAGGTGCCTCCCGAGACCTACGAACTGATTCTGGCGCTACACGAGCATGGCGTGCATTTCGCCGCATCGTCAGGTCGTCGCTACGATCGCCTGTGCGAGTTCTTTGCGCCCGTTCGCGACAAGATGGACTTTGTCGCCGCTAACGGCGCCCAGGTCTACGCCGACGGCAAGATGGTAGACCGTGAGGTGTATTCGCACCTGGCGATTCGAAGGCTCGCCCAAGCCGTCAGGACGTTTCCCAATCTGCATCTTGCGCTCTTTGACCGAACCAAGTCCTTCTTGCTCGATGATGAGTGCAAGTTCGTGCGCGAGGTCGATAAGGACCTTCCCAATGCCGAGCGCATTTGGGAGCTGCCCGATCCCAGCGTAAATATCATCAAGGCGAGTATCTTTTGCGATGACTGTGCCGTTATGGACAGCGCTTACGTACTGCAGCGCGAACTTGGTCAGCTCTTTACTTTTGCGCCTTCGGGCAACGCGTGGATTGATGCCATGCAGCCCGGTGTGTCGAAAGCCTCGGGCATCGCGCAGCTTGCGGAGCATTACGGCGTTGGACGCGACGAGGTCATGGCGTTTGGCGACTCGATGAACGACTACGAGATCATTCGCTTTGTCGGCACAGGCTGCGCGATGGAAAACGCGCGCCCCGCGCTCAAGGCGGTGGCCGATCGCGTGGTGGGTCGTAACCGCGACCACGCCGTCCAGCAGGAGCTTCGTCGCGTGCTGGAGAGTCTCTCCTAATCCGGCAGATGGGGACGTTCCTTTTTTGCCGACAGTGGGGGACAGTCCTTGCAGCTTTTTCGCGAAGACTGTCCCCAACGACTAGTCGTTTAAGAACGTCCCCAATGACTAGGCGAGGGCGGCCATGATGGTGCGGGCGACGCCGTCGTGGTCGTTGTCGTATTCGGTGATGGCGTCGGCGGCGTCGCGGTCCTCGGGCTCGGCGTTGATCATGGCCATGCCGTGGCCCGCTGCCTGCAGCATGGGAATGTCGTTGATGTTGTCGCCGAACGCCCAGGCGTTGGCGAGACGCTCGCCCAGATGCTCACATAGCCACGTGAGGGCCGTTCCCTTGGTGGCGCCCTTACCCATGACCTCGATATTCATGGTGTAAGAACGCGTGACCTCAATGCCTTCGAGCGTGTCGAGCGCCGCCGCGATGGCGTCGCGATCGGCCGGGTTGTGCCAGTACATGGCGATGCGTTCGAGCGTCTCGACCTCGTCGATCTTGCTGTCGATATCCATGTCGATCGGTGTTCGTGTGCGCTTAAGCGAAGCCGCGATGTGGGGGTCGCCGCCGCAGAATTCGTCCAGGCGCGCGTAGAGCGAGCGGGGGAGGAAGCACTGCCCGTCCGCGAAGATATCGAAGGTCACATCGTGGCCGGCTGCAATGCTATGGACGCGGTGGGCGATGGCGCGGTCGAGCGGTCGGCTCAAAATGCGCGTGGCACGCGAGGCATCGGCAGGCACAACGTCGTCGAGCTGCCAGACGCTGGCACCGTTGGCGCAGACCGCGTAGTGTACGGCGGGGTGGGCGAGGATGGGCTCAAAGATGCCCGACAGCGGACGCCCCGTGCAGGGCACAAACTCAATCCCACGTCGAGCGAGTTCGTCGAGCATTGCCCAGGTGGCGTCGCTCATCTGCTTATCACTCGTCAGCAGCGTTCCATCCATATCGGAAAACACAATCATTCGCTGCAATCCTTTCTACTGGCATAAAAAGCGTGGCCGAGGGCGGTGATGCCCTGGCCACGCTCGGGTTCTATAACGGTCTGCGTCCTAACGATCGGCGAGCGGCTTGTACTCCAGCGGCTCGATAACCGGGCGATACGCGGGACGGATGATGCGGTGCGCGCAGAAGAGCTCTTCCATGCGGTGCGCCGACCAGCCGGCCATGCGGGCGACGGCGAACAGCGGCGTAAAGAGCGTCTCGGGCACGCCGAGCATTTTGTAGATAAAGCCCGTGTACAGGTCGATGTTGGCGCAGATGGGCTTGGTCATGCCGTGATCGCGCATCACTTGCGGGGCCAGGCGCTCGATGCGCTCGATGAGCGCGAACTCCTCGCCCAGGTCCTTCTTGGCGGCAAGCGTGCGCGCGTAACGACGGCACACCTCGGCACGCGGGTCGCTCAGCGTGTAGACGGCGTGGCCCATACCGTAGATGAGACCCGTGCCGTCGAAGGCCTGCTTGTCGAGGATCTTGCCCAGGTAGGCTGCGACCTCGTCCTCGTCCTCCCAATTGGAGACATGCGCACGGATGTCCTCGTGCATGGACACGACCTTGGCGTTGGCGCCGCCGTGGCGCGGGCCCTTGAGCGAGCCGATAGCCGCGGCGTAGGCGGAATACGGGTCGGTGGCCGAGGAGGACAGCACACGGCAGGCGAAGGTGGAGTTGTTGCCGCCGCCGTGCTCGGCATGCAGCATAAGCATCACGTCGAGCAGCATGGCCTCGTCGCGGGTGAATGCCATGCCGCCGCGCAACACCTGCAGGATGGTCTCGGCGGTGGAGAGGCCGGGTGTGGGGTGCGGTACATGAACCTCGGAGCCGCGGCGCTTGGCGACCGAGGCCATATGCGCGAAGGCGGCGATGCGGGGGAGACGGGCGAGCATGGAGATGGCGACGTCGATTTCGTGCTCGGGTGTAATGACGTCGGGCTCGGCGTCGAAGGCGTAGAGCAGCAGCACGGCGCGCTGAAGCACATTCATGATGCTCGACGACACCGTGGTCATGGGGAACTCGCGGACGTATTCGTCGCTCAGGTGCCTAAAAGCACCCAGGCGCTCGCAAAAGCCGTCGAGCTCTTCCTTGTTGGGCAGCGAACCCGTGATAAGCAGATAGGCGACTTCCTCGTAGCCGTAGCGGTTCTCGGCCTGGGCGTTGTTGACCAGATCCTCGATGCTGTAGCCACGAAGCGTGAGCTTGCCCTGATCGGGCACGACTTTGCCGTCGACCTTGTTGTAGCCGTGCACGTCCGAGATGCGGGTAAGGCCCGCGACCACGCCCGAGCCGTCGGCATTGCGCAGGCCGCGCTTGACGTTGTGCTCTACGAACAGGTCCTCGTCGTACGGGGCGGTCGGCAGGCCGTGGTAGAGGTTTTCGCTTTCGGGCGAAATCTGACGGCTCGCCTCGTAATCCAGAACCAGGCGGCTCAGGTGATCGTCGAAGCGGTAGTAGATTTTCTTGGCGTCGTAGGCCATGCGCGCTCCTCTCCGGTCCGCTTTGGGGCCGCGCGCTTGGACGATATGACGTCAAGCTGCCCCGAGCGGCTTGTTCGCTACAGGCGGTACATAAAGTTAAAGACGTCCTCGCGCTGGATGGACACGTTGACGCCCGAAAGCTCGCCGGCCTCGGCCAGCGCCTTCTGCAGCTCGGCGAAGTCGAGCTTGGACTCGGCGGTGTCGGCCAGCATGGTCATGGTGAAGATGTCCTCGATAATGGACTGCGTAATGTCGCGGATGTCGACGTTGGCCTCGCCCAGGACACGGGTGACGCCGGCGACGATGCCGGGGCGGTTCTTGCCAAGGACGGTGATGACGATACGGGAGGACGAGATCTCGGCCATGGGAAACCCTTTCGCGTGGTTGCGGCGCGCGCGGGGCGCTCCGCTACGGTACAGTGTTCATCATTGTACCTGTCTGGCGCAAAAAAGGCGCGCTCGCTGCGGCGTTACATGCCTGCAACATGAGCGTAAGGGGGAAGGCCGCACGGGGAAGAGCCGTCTGGCGCGTGTCCGGCTCGTGTTGGGTTGATTTCCGATCTCAGCCGAACACATTGAGCGGACAGGCCGTTCCCGCAGTCAGCCGAACGCCTCCGACGGCTGATTCCGAACTGGAAGCGGAGGGCATCCCCGCCCTTCGGTAGGGGATACCGCTCCGCGGCGCATGCCGCGGGCGGCGCCCCTATCGGACCACCGTGACCTCAGTTGGGATGGGCCCAGCACTGCTGCGTACTCGGTGAGCTAGAGCCAACTGTTCGTCTTCACGTCGCGTATGGCGATATTTCGGTCGTCCGGCTCGGTGATGCCGTAGCCGAACGCCTGGAGCGTCTCGATGGACTCCTGGATCCTCTGTTGGAACATGGGACCCGGATCGACCCTCGGCCCGAGGTGCCCGCGCCAAAGGCACGGCGTGGCGCGCAGCATGTTATGGATTTTGGAGATGGGCTCGATGTCGGCGTAGACGTTGAGCGTCGCCATGGCGTCCTTGTGGCCGAGGATCGATTGGAGCGCCTTGATATCGCCGCCTTGGCGGATCCACTGCGTTGCGAACGTGTGGCGAAGGCCGTGGAACGTGATCAGCTCGTCGTTGGTGCCCATGAGGCCGTTGGTCTCCGAGAACGTCTTGAACGCCCTGCGGATATAGCTTGTCGTCGCGAAGGTCGCGCCCGGCTCCGACAGGATGTAGCAGTCCCCGATCTCGACCGCCCCGGTAAGGCCGCGCAAGCGCAGCTTTCCGCAGTCGATCTCGTGGGTCTCCTTCAGGAAGGGGAGTAGGCCGACCGGGTCGATGGGGATACCCCTGGCGTCATGGGTCTTGGTGTCCTTGATGAACGAACCCATTCCCTTCGCGTACGCCACCGAGTGTCTGATCGAGATCAGGCCCGTCTCGAAATCCACATCGCACCACCGAAGGCCGCAGACCTCGCCGATTCGCATCCCCGTGTGCAGGGCGAGTACGACCGCCCTCTAATCCTCGGCGGACCAATCGAGTCCGAACTCCTTTCGGGCATCCTCTTCGCTCATGACTTCGAGAAGGTCTCCGGGTTGGCAACGAAGGGCGAGGCATAGTTGCTCGAGTGTGTTGAAGCGAATGCCGCGAATATGCCCTTTTTTAATACGGGACAGGTTCACGGGCGTGGTTCCAATCCTTTCGGCAAGTTCGTTCGAGGAAATCTTTCGCTCGGCCATGATCTTGTCGAGGCGAACAATTACGGGCATGGCGTTTCCTTACGCAATCTCGTCGGAGTCGAGGTACAGCTCTCGGGCGTACAAGAAGAGCTGGGAAAGCATGAACAGGACGATGCCGAGAACCAGAGAGGTCCAATCGAATGATGAAGCGATCTCTTGGGCGCCGACGGCCCCCTCGCCGCCAAACATCGAAACGGAGGTTTTGAGTGAGCCGGCGTAGAGGCTGGTGGCAGCTTGAACAACGAAGAGAATGCCGAGCACCTTCAAGCATGTCGCAGACCCTTTCTTGAAGGGGTCTCCGCTCTTGATCGTCCACACGAGAACGGCGCTGAGGATGGTCGTAGCGATACCGATGACGGCAGGGACCAATGTCGAGATCGCAAGGGCTGGATACGCGGGGGAGTCTGCAATTACAGGGTTGTCGAGCACTTCGATTGCTGGCTTTAAGGAGAACGCCACTTGTGCGATGGCGGTGGCGCAAAGGGTCGCAGAGGCTATCGCACATGCGATGCGGAAGGAATAAAGCCGGGGAGTGCGATTGTCGGAACTCATAATAACCTCCGAAGAATTTAAAAAACTCAGGTTACTTTTTAACAGTTTATGTTAAATTGACTTTGCTGGCAAGTAATCACAGCATGCTGCAACCGAAACCCCTCTAGATTGGAGAGGATTATGTTCAGTACTGTTAAGTCGTGTAAGCTCTTGGTTTTCCTCGGCCTCGCTCTTTGTCTGTTGCTGCCGGGAGCCCCCGCTTTTGCGGATACCCCGATGCCTCCTTCCCAGGAGAGCAGCCAGTGTGCCCTCGTTGAGCCCCTCGGGTATACGGACGACGTCGTCGATACCTACTGGAGCTACAGCTGTCCTCGCGGCGTAAGCGGGCACAGCATCTCGATGTTCAACATCTCTTACAAGACGATCTCCTACCGAAATGGCTATCGCCGATCCGCGCATCATAGGGAATCCCGCCTCGCTGCAATGTGCTCCTGTGGTGTTCTTGGCACAACTGATAAATGGCAATTTGTCTATAGCACCTAATAGATGCGAGGAAGGGCCGAGCATTTTGTTCGGCCCCTCTGTTCCGACTGGATGAGGTTAAGGTTGGCGATGAATATGCTCAAAATCTCGAAGGCGATCTTTAGGTCGCTTCTCTCCTCCAGGTCGCTCTGTGTTGTCGTTGTTGCGTTGATGGTTCTTTGTGCTCTGCCCGTCTTCAGGAGCGCGGCTGGCATCGACGGACGGGTCGAATACCTCGAGTCGGGAATAACCCGTGTTGAGCAGGAATTGTCAGCATCCTATGCGGATGCGCTTGTGAATGCGGGGGAGGACGGTGTCTATACCTCTTCATCAAGCATGCCCGCGCTTCTGTACCCTCTTGCCGCGGGACGTCTTATCTTGGCACCGCTCTCTCCCCTACTTCCGTTTCTGCAGATATCGGATGGAGAGTACACCTATTATGACGGATCGAAGGAGTACTTGCTATGGGTCGCAACGGCCGTTGCCGTCTCGTTCCTTGCCGCGCGTCTTAACAAACGTGAAAAGCTCATCATCCAGGCACCGATGGGCGAGCTGGGTAGACTTGTTGCATCGAGCGTATGGGCGAGTGTTTTTGCAATGCTTGCCGTCCTCGCCATCAATCTTCCAGGGATAATCGCCGCGCTTGTGAAGAATGGCCCGGGCTCGCCGTTCTATCCGATAGGCTACATTCAATATGCGACTCCGGTTATCAAACCGGCTTGGCTGGTGTTCGCGCAGTCGGCCATCTTGCAATTCTTGGTGGCAGCGTTCATCTCGCTTGTCGTTCACCTTGCCGTGAAGATTGCCAATAACCCTACGCTTGGAATCGTGTTCGTATGTGCCCTGATGGGGGTGACGATGGTTCCCGGGTATTACGGAAGATCCATCGCTTTACGTGAGTTCGCCCTGTTGAATCCCCTTACGTATGCGAACACTGAGTTGACCGTCGGCGCCTATAGCCCGTACCCGACAACGCAGATAGTGAATCTGCCTGGACTTTGCTTCGAGCGTGGCGCGATTGCCCTCGTATGCGCAATCGGGATCGAGGTGCTGGCAATTAGCCTGCTTTGCGTTGCTGGAAAGAGCGGCTGCGCGTGCCCGATATCCCCGATTTGTCTTGAGAGAGGTTCCTTCACTGCATCGAGAACGGCAACTCGTTCGAGCGCTTGTGCCTCCGCCGTTGCATACGTAAGAACGATGGGGAAACTGCTCCTGCGTTCTCCTACCCTCGCCGTATGCGCGATTGCAATGTCGACGACGATGCTGGCCCCGGCTCTGGTCGAGATGTTTCCTGACGCTGATAACGTTTCCGCTGTTCGGTATAGGGATGGGGAGCTCCGTTCAATAGATCGGTATCTAGAGCAGAACGCTGCGAATATGGACGTCGAGGGCAAAGCGGCCCTGGAAGACATGCGGGATGCTCTTTCGGGTTTCGTGTACGCGCCTATGCCTGCGGAGGGGTTTCGAAGCCTTGCGACGTACGAGCGCGCTCGAGGTGAGCTGGGCGCGGCAGATGCGACTCTCCTGCAATCGATCGGAATCGAGCCGGAGACTCCTTCTCGTGCGGAGGCGCGCGCCCTTCTGCTTGAGTCGATCGCGAGCTTGCCGGACCCCAAGGTTTACGAGTTAAGTACGAAGATGCCCCCATTAATCCTCCTTTCGTATCTCCAGGCAGCGCTTCCCTCCTTATTTTTGCTGTTGCCCGTGGTTGTCACATCGCTCGCGTGTACCCACCTGCAGTGTCGTTCCCTTCTGGTTCTCCAGATCCCCGCAACAGCGCATGTGCGTTTTCTGACGGCTGTTGCGCTGGCTCTCCTGCTTGGCTTGGTGCTGCTTTTGGTGTCGATGGTTCCCGCTGTCGTTGTGTCCGTGATTAAGAACGGTGCGGGTGGATCGGAGTATCCCGTCGCTCTCATTCGGGCGGGAGCTTCGACAACGTCCATGGTGGGGGAGGCGGTGTTGTGCAGTATTCCGTTGCTGGTCATGGCATACGGCGTGATTTCCGTCGTCGCTGCGTTGACAGCAGCGATTAGCCGCAACCCCGTTGTCACCGGAATGGTTTGCGCGGTTCTCTTGGTGTTGGGTTCGTTGAGCGCTCATGTTGAAAGCGTGGGCATGGGCGTCGCGCTGCTGGCTCCATTCGCCTCGTTTGATCCCGCTTCCCAGGTGGGGACGATTGGGTTCCTTGGGCGAGGGACGAACGCGATGCCTTTTGGAGAGGTCGTCGGCGCATCGGGCGCTCTGCTGGTGGTCTTGGGTGCCGTATCTCCGTTGATGGTGCGCCTGAGTGTTCCAAAGATCGAAAGGGGATGATCTCGATGATTGACCTTCAAACGCTGACGATCTCTTATGGAAAGAAGGTGCTCGTAGATTCGGTGAACGCTGAGTTTGCCCCGGGTACGGTCTACGGTCTCGTCGCTCCGAACGGGCATGGAAAGACGACGTTGCTGCGTGCGATGGCAGGTTTGCCGGGTCCTCGCGTGGACGGGAGCATCGTTCTGGATGAGGTGCAGGGTACGGGTGCGAGAGAGGTCCGTTCTATGATCTTCTATGCACCTGGTGAGGGGACGCTGCTGTATCCCGGATTGCGTGCGGAAGATCACCTCAAGATGGTTTGCGATATGTGGCCGCATGCTCGCGATATCGAAGAGATAGTGGAACAAACGCAGATAGGCGAGTTCGCGAAGATGAGGATCCGCACTCTGAGCCAGGGCATGAAGCAGCAGCTTACCCTGGCGATTGCGTATGCGACGGGCGCGCGGTACCTTCTATTAGATGAGCCCATGAACGCGCTCGACCCCAGCAGGGTGGACTTGCATTCTGAGATTCTCAGGAAGCTGGCCGATTCTGGTACGTGCATCATCATGTCATCCCACATCTTGGATTCGGTCGATAGGCTGTGCGATGAGATTCTGTTTTTGAAGGATGGGAGGCTCATTAGAAGCATTCCGCAAGATGATGCTGCGCCGAAGTCTCCTGGATCCCATTTCGCAAAGCCTGCCGGACGCGCCGAGGGTGCGCTAAGCACGTATCGGCGACTCTACGAAAAGGGCGGGTAGAAATGCAAGTTAAAAATCTATGTGGCCAATGTGATACCGTTGAACCCGCATATCGATACCGCTCAGCCATTCGCCTCGCCCCCGTCGCACGCATCTTCATTCGGTCTGTCATTATCAATCTAACGATGCTTTGGGAAATGTAGGTGCTTCTAAATGTACTGTCGACTTCTTCTCAAACTGATCCTAAGAGACAGGGCCGTATGGATCTCTACGCTTGTTCTTGCCGCAGCCTTCTCCATCCCCATTGCGTTCAATTCACCCATTTACGGACCCTTCTTTATGACGCAGGGCATGCAGGGCTTTGTCGACACATTCAATACGCGCGCACCCCAGGCCAGCGGCACAGACCTATCGCCAGAGCAGCAAGCTGACGCGGAGCTTGCAAGATACGCGAACGCCGCCCTCGCCGCTCAAACCGACGCCGCCTTTCTCGATTCAGCCGAGAGCTACTACGCGCTCATGGGCGAAGGCTTCCAATCCGGGTCCATCGTGGGAGACCGAGAGACCAATGACGCGGCGCTCGCATATTGCCGTGCCCTGAGCAGCTCCGGCATCACGGATATCCCGGCCTCCGCAAACGACCTGCCATTCCTTTCCTTCCTGCCTTACGCCATTGCCACGGCGCCGTCTTTCCTTCCCTTCATCCCCTTCCTTCTCTCGTCGATACTCGTGCTCGGCGCCACAAGGCCCGGGACCCTGGCGGCGAAGGCGGGCGTGCCCAAATTCCGGCGCCTTATCCAGACCGTGTTTTCGATAATCGCCGCGGGGACCGCGATGCTCCTCGCCGGCCTCGCACCCGGGGGCATTTACGCCTTGGCCCTAAACGGCTTCGGGCAAATTGGGTACCCGATCGCCTTCTTCCATGACGGCGCGCTTACCACCACGACCGCGGGAAACGTCTTCACGACCCTGCTTCTCGCGCTGCTTGCGGGCGGAACCTTGATATCCGTTTGCTCCGCCGTCCTATCGACCGCAACGAGGCGCGTCCTCGCGGGCCCCCTTACCTCAGCGCTGCTTGTCGCGGCCCCGGCATTCCCGTTGCTGTCCGATTCGGCGCTGGAGCATAATGCCGTGCTCGGGCTCCTGCCGCTGGCCGTGTTCTCGCCTATCGAGGCCACGGGCTACGTAGGATGCTTCCCGACAGAATTCATTGGCTCCGGTTCAGGCAGCGCATCGATGCTTGCCGTGGCCCTGATATACGTCGCGGTCCTTTTTGCGGTCGGCGCCGTTGCGGCACGTTCGCCCAAACAGGCTGGACCCGCGAAAAAGCACCATGGGCTCGAGCTTCTGGACGTGAGCGTGGGATACGGGAGCACGACGATACTTTCAATCGGATCGCTTCTCCTGAGCCCGGGAACGGCGGCGGGCCTCATTGCTCCCAACGGCTCGGGGAAAACCACCCTTCTTGAAGCGCTGTCGGGCCAATTTCCCACCCGCATCCGCTCGGGAAGCCTGGCGGCAGACGGAATCTGCCAACGTCGATCAGCCGAATTTGCAGAACTCGTCTACCTGAGCTCTTCGGGCAGCGCGGATCTCTACCCCACGCTATCGGCCATCGAGCACCTTGCTTTCGTTAGGGAGGCGTGGAAATCGGCCGCCGACATCGACTCGCTCTGCGACTCCCTCGGAATCTCCCCATATCTCGACAAGCCGACCCGTAAACTCTCGACAGGAATGAAGCAGCAGGTAAAGCTTGCCATGGCGATATCGACCGGTTGCCCGTACCTTATCCTCGATGAACCGCTGAACGGCCTCGATCCGGGAAAGCGGAAAACCTCCTGCGACGCGATGCGCAGCGAGGTGGCGCGGGGACGAAGCGTGCTCATTTCAAGCCATCTGCTCGACGACCTGGCAGACCTCACCAACTCGTTCTACTTCATCGAAGCCGGCACGCTCGTGGAAAAGATCAAGTCGTCCTCGCAGACGCTCAAGCAGGAATACCTCGATACATACGAGGGAGGTGAATGACATGAAACTATTTGAACAGCTGAAGTCCAATGCGTCGCGCATGGCTGTCTACGCCATCCTCGTGGCAACGGCTTTATGCGGAATCTCGGCACCCGTCTATGCGCTCAACGGGGAGAAAGGCGATGTCGAACCCGCGTACATGGCTTCGACGGTTAAGGACCGGTACAAAGCCTTCTCTGGAGACACGTTTTACGTAGCAGAGTACGACACGACCTACCGTTAGCTTCGCTACAACAAGGGCTACGACTATCTAGGCGCAGGGGCAATCAGCTATACGTCGGGTTGGTACCGCTCCAACTATGGACACATAACCCAGTTCAAGTGTAACTACCGTGTGTACAACTAAAGCAACCGGCCGGGACGAGGGGTGACGCAAAAGCGTCGCCCCTCGTTTTTAACCATGTCAACTGAACCTAGTTCAGTTTGGTTGATTTCCGATCTCAGCCGAACACATTGAGCGGAAAGGCCGTTCCCGCAGTCAGTCGAACGTCCCCGGGGCCCTTCTCAGGCCCCGGGGACGGCATTTTCCCAGTTGAAGGAACGGTGGAGATGTGTTTCGATGGGTCAGATTCGTGTCGTTTCGAAAAGACCGTGAACCTTTTGTGGGACACGCGGCGCCGTGGTACCATAGCCGAGTTTGTTGTCTTGGTCGGAAACCAAGACGCCTTATGCGCTGATCGGTAACCAGCGCCTGACCAATAAGGAGTCCTACCATGAAGCAGGGTATCCATCCCCAGTATGTCGAGTGCACGGTGACGTGCTCCTGCGGCAACACCTTCAAGACGCACGCTACCGTGTCCGAGATGAAGGTTGAGCTTTGCAACGAGTGCCACCCGTTCTACACCGGCCAGCAGAAGTTCGTCGACACCGGTGGACGCGTCCAGCGCTTCGCCGACAAGTTCGGTGGCGCCGCTGCCGCCCAGCTCAAGAAGGCCGAGGAGGCCAAGGCTGCCAAGGCCGCCAAGGCTGCTGAGGCCGAGGCTGCTCGCAAGGCCGCCGCTGAGGCTAAGGCTGCCGAGAAGGCTAAGCGTGCTGCTAAGTTTGCCGAGGAGGCTGCCAAGCAGGCCGCCGAGGCTCCCGCAGAGGCTCCCGTCGAGGAGGCCGCTGCCGAGGCCGAGACCACCGAGGCTGCTGAGTAAATAGCTCGCCGAGGACACACTCGCATTCATGGCATGAGGGCCGCGCATCCTTTTGGGTGCGTGGCCCTTTTCTTGTTGATACAAGCCAACAACCTGCCAAAACATACCTGTCCCTTTTTGGCAGGTCGGTCGTAGTTATTACGTGGTTTGGGCTGTCGTCCGTATAGGCTGTGCGCCGTTTGGCTAAAGTAAACTCAACTGTGTTTAACTCGCCCTAAACCGCACGGCGCGGGCGATGGCCAAAAAGGAAAACCATATGGGATTCATGTCAAAGCTGCTGTCCTTTGGATCCGATAAGGACCTCAAGCGCTACTACAAGATCGTTGACCAGATCAACGGTCTTGAGCCCCAGTTTGAGAAGATGACCGAGGAGGAGCTCCGCGGCCAGACCGACAAGTTCCGCGAGCGTTACGCCAACGGCGAGTCGCTCGACGACATGCTCCCCGAGGCCTTTGCCACCGTGCGTGAGGCTTCCAAGCGCACCATGGGTATGCGCCACTTTGACGTGCAGCTCATTGGCGCCATGGCACTGCACGAGGGCCACATCGCCGAGATGAAGACCGGCGAGGGCAAGACGCTCGTCTCCACCTTGGCCGGCTACCTCAACGCTATCGCCGGCAAGGGCGTGCATGTCGTTACCGTCAACGATTACCTGGCAAAGCGCGACTCCGAGTGGATGGGCCGCATCTACAAGTACCTGGGCATGACCGTCGGTCTGCTCCAGAACAACATGCCGCTCGAGCTCAAGCGCCCGGCCTACCAGGCAGACGTCACTTACGGCACCAACTCCGAGTTCGGTTTCGACTACCTGCGCGACAACATGGTCACCCGTCCCGAGCAGCGCGTGCAGCGCGGTCACAACTACGCCATCGTCGACGAGGTCGACTCCATCCTGATCGATGAGGCCAGGACGCCGCTCATTATCTCGGGCGCCGGCACTAAGTCCGCCAGCACCTACAAGGACTTCGCGCGCGCCGTGCGCGGCCTGGAGCGCGGTGAGGACGTGTCGCACGACATGCTCACCGCCACCGAGGACGTTGAACCCACGGGCGACTACGTCATGGACGAGGCCAAGCACACCATCGCCGCCACCGAGCGCGGTCTTAAGAAGATCGAGCGCCGCCTGGGTATCGATGACATCTATGCCGATCTCTCCGGCCAGCTGGTCAACCACCTGCAGCAGGCGCTGAAGGCCCAGTACATGTTCCACCGTGATAAGCAGTACGTGGTCACCAACGGCGAGGTCAAGATCGTCGACGAGTTCACCGGCCGCATTATGGAAGGCCGCCGTTACTCCGAGGGCCTGCACCAGGCCATTGAGGCCAAAGAGGGCGTGCTCGTACGCGAGGAGAACCAGACCCTGGCCACCATCACCCTGCAGAACTACTTCCGTCTGTATGACAAGCTCTCCGGCATGACCGGCACGGCACTTACCGAGGATGCTGAGTTCCGCGAGATCTACAAGCTGCCCGTCGAGGTCATCCCCTCCAACAAGCCCGTGCAGCGCGTGGACCACGAGGACCTGGTGTACCGCACCATTCAGGCTAAATACAACGCCGTTGCCGACGACGTTGAGCGTCGTCACGCCAAGGGCCAACCGGTCCTGGTGGGCACCGTCTCCATCGAGAGCTCCGAGAAGCTGTCCGCCGCCCTTACCAAGCGCGGCATCGCGCACGAGGTCCTCAACGCCAAGCATCACGAGCGCGAGGCTCATATCGTTGCCCAGGCCGGACGCTACGGCGCCGTGACCATCGCTACTAACATGGCCGGTCGTGGTACCGACATCCTGCTGGGCGGCAACCCCGACGAGCTGGTGCGCGAGCGCTTGGAGTACGAGGGCCTGACCATGGAGGACGTGACGCCCGAGCAGCTCGAGCAGTTTAACGCCGAGGCCAAGGAGACCTGCAAGGCCGAGCGCGAGCGCGTGCTTGCCGCCGGCGGCCTGACCGTTATCGGAACCGAGCGCCACGAGTCCCGTCGTATCGACAACCAGCTGCGCGGCCGCTCCGGTCGTCAGGGCGATCCGGGCGAGACCCAGTTCTACCTGTCGCTCGAGGACGACCTCATGCGCCTGTTCGGCGGCGACAAGATGGACCGCGTCTCCAAGATGATGGTCACGGCCGACATGGGCGACGACATGCCCATCCAGCACAAGATCATCTCCAAGGCCGTCGAGAGCGCCCAGCACAAGGTCGAGAGCATCAACTTCTCCATGCGTAAGAGCGTCCTTGAGTACGACGACGTCATGAACAAGCAGCGCCAGGTCATCTACGCCGAGCGCAATAAGATTCTGGACGGCAAGGACCTGACCGACCACATCACCGAGGTCATGCACGACACCGTGTACCGCTGCGTGCAGGAGTTCTGCACCAAGGACAGTCACGATGGCGAGCGCGACCTGGAGGGCCTGCGCAAGTGGGTTGTGGAGCTCACCGGCCACATCGATACGCCGAAGTTCCCCGACGAGGATTATGAGGCCCTGGCTGCCGATGTCCTGGCTTACGTAGAGAAGTGCTACAACATGAAGGCCGAGCGCTTGGGCGAGGACCTGATGCGCGAGCTCAACACCCAGGTCATGCTGCGCGTCATCGATACCCGCTGGATGAACTACCTGCAGGAGATGGACTACCTCAAGACCGGCATCGGCCTGCGCGGCTTTGGCCAGCGCGACCCGCTGGTTGAGTACAAGACCGAGGCCTACGGCGCGTTCCAGATACTCGTCGATACCATGTATGAGGATTACCTGCGCACGGTTCTGCGCATCGAGATCAAGGCTGCCCCGCGTGCCGTGGAGCACAAGGAGGAGCCCGCGCTCGAGGGTGCGCACTTCTCCGGTCCTGCCGAGGTCGATGGTGACAACGGCGGCTCGGTGCTGCGCAAGCAGGCGCAGGTGCAGGCCCGCATGGCTGTCCAGGGTGGTCCGGCTGCCGTCAACAACGGTGGCAAGGTGACCACCTATCGCAAGTCCGAGAGCGACGATCCGTACGTCAACGTGGGCCGCAACGACCCGTGCCCCTGCGGTAGCGGCAAGAAGTTTAAGTACTGCCACGGCAGGAATCGTTAATGGCTGAGGCTTTAGAGGTAACGCCCGCCGAGCTGGACGCGTTTGCGGACCGGCTCGGTGAGGTCGAGTCGTATCTCCACCTGGACGAGAAGCGTACCCGCGTGTTCGAGCTCGAGGCCAAAAGTGTTGCCCCTGGCTTTTGGGATGACGCCGACGCCGCCCGTGCCACCATGGAGGAGATCGCGCGCACCAAGGAAGATATCGCTGCCGTGGACACCGCGCGCGGCGAGCTTTCCGATGCCCGCGCCGCGCTGGAGCTTGCCGAGGAGATGGGGGATGACCCCGACGCCGCCGCCCTTCGCGAGGAGGCTGCAGCCACGGCTGAGCGCCTGGCCCGTGCCATCGATGAGCTTGAGCTTTCGAGCTGGTTTACCGGTGAGTTCGATCACGGCGATGCCATTGTGACCATCAAGCCCGGACAGGGTGGTCTGGAGGCCCAGGACTGGACCTTCATGCTCTTTAAGATGTACATGAAGTACTGCCAGCGTCGCGGCTGGAAGGTCACCATCAACGACTGTCCCGCGGCCGAGGTCATCGGCATTGACCGTGCGACCTTTACCGTCGAGGGCAAGGACGCATTTGGCATGCTGCGCGCCGAGGCCGGCGTCCACCGCTTGGTTCGCATTAGCCCCACCGACGACAAGAAGCGCCGCCAGACCACGTTTGCCGGCGTCGAGGTCATCCCCGTGCTACCCGATGATATCGACATCGAGATCAGTCCCGATGACATCCGCGTGGACGTGTACCACGCGAGCGGCCCGGGCGGTCAGGGCGTCAACACCACCGACTCCGCCGTGCGCGTGACGCATTTTCCCAGCGGCATTGTGGTCACCTGCCAAAACGAGCGCAGCCAGATTCAGAACAAGGCCGCGTGCATGCAGATCCTCAAGGCTCGCCTGTACGAGATTGAGCTCGAGAAGCGCGCCGAGGCGCTCGATGAGATCCGCGGACCCAAGACCACGATTGGTTTTGGCAACCAGATTCGCAGCTACGTGCTCTACCCGTACCAGATGGTTAAGGACCTACGCACGGGCGTTGAGACCAGCAATGTCGAGGCCGTTCTTGACGATGGCGACCTGGACCCGTTTGTTATTGGCTACCATCGCTGGGCCACTGGCAACGCTGACGCAGAGATCCCATCTGCATAAACCGCCCGGTTTATGTGGAAATGGATAAAACCCTCCGAGCAGGGTGGTTTTGTATCCAAAGCAAACCCTGCGCAGGGGTGGTTTTTGTTCGGCGAATCGGTAGAATCGAATACAGCAAGAAGTTCGAAGCGCATCCGTTTGGGTGCGCTTTTTTGAGGGAGGTAGCATGGCATATCGTCTGGACATCAAGCGCATTCTATCGATGAACTTCTTTCACGACCTGCCCCAGATTATGTTGGGGTGCGCTCTGGCCGCCATCGCGACCGACTTGTTTTTGATTCCCAACGGTCTTGCCGCCGGTGGCGTTACGGGCCTTGCCACCATTATCCAGGCGGTCGGCGCGGCGCGCGGCCTATCGCTTCCCGTTGGTATTCAGACGATCGTGATGAACGCCTTGCTGTTGTTGGTCGTTATGCGCGAGGGCGGCATGTTCTACGTGGTGCAGACCGCGACGGGCTTTGTGCTGCTGGGCTTCTTTACCGATCTGTTCGCCCCGTTTGTAGCACCTCTGGCGGATGCGGACCTGATGCTCCCTGCCATGTGGGGCGGCATTATTACGGGCATCGGTTACGGCATGGTGTTGCGCGCCGGCGCCAACACCGGCGGCTCGGACACGATTGGCCAAATCATCTCGCGTAACACCTCGCTGCCGGTGGGCTCGACCGTCATGGCGATCGATGTTGCCGTATGCGCGCTATCGGCTCCGGTCTTTTCAATCGAAAACGCACTGTATGCAGGCCTTTCGATGGTCATTAGCGGCTACGTGATCGATGCCGTGGTCGATGGTGGCAACAAACGCCGTATGGTACTCATCATCTCGGACAAGTTCCCTGATATCGCTGCCGATATCATGTATGGCCTGGGTCGTGGTTGTACCAAGTTTAAGGCGACTGGCATGTATTCGGGTGCCGAGAAGCCAGTGATTATGGTCATCGTGAGCCGTCGAGAGCTCAATACCCTCAAGACGATCGTGCGCGAGCGCGATCCTCATGCCATCGTGACGGTTGCCGACGTTACGGAAGCCTTCGGCGAGGGATTCAAGGACATTAGCGCGTAGGGTCGATCGCGTTCCATCCAAAAGACGTTCACATTGATAAACCGTTTCATCAGCGGTTCTGCCTGCTAAATTGTTCAAATAATGATAAAAACTCTGGTAAAGCCATCAGTTTCCAGCATAATGAATGACGTACGTGCATTGCGGCTGTGTTGGGATTACCTTTCCGTGCCGTGCGCATTTTGTCTAATGAGGATGAAAGGAAGGCACAATGAGCGACGAAGAGCTCAAAAAGGTTGCCAACGAGGTAAGGAAGGGCATCGTCACCGGCGTGCACGCTGCCAAGTCCGGCCATCCGGGCGGTTCGCTCGGCGCTGCCGACATCATGACCTATCTGTACTTTGAGGAAATGAACGTCGACCCGGCCGATCCCCGCAAGGCCGATCGCGACCGTTTTGTGCTCTCCAAGGGCCATTGCGCTCCGGGCCTGTACGCCGTGCTCGCCGAGCGTGGGTTCTTCCCCAAGGAGGATCTCGAGACGCTGCGCCATATCGGCAGCCACCTGCAAGGTCATCCCAACATGAACGACACCCCGGGCGTCGATATGTCCACCGGCTCGCTCGGCCAGGGCATCTCCGCCGCCGTGGGCATGGCGGTTGCCGCCAAGCACTGGGGCGATACTTACCGCACGTACGCCCTGCTGGGTGATGGCGAGAGCGAGGAGGGCCAGGTCTGGGAGGCAGCCATGTTTGCCGGCAACCAGCAGCTCGATAACCTCTGCGTGATCGTCGACCACAACGGCCTGCAGATCGACGGCCCCGTCGAGGAGGTCAACGACCCCATGCCGCTCGCCGACAAGTTCCGCGCCTTTAAGTTCCACGTGGTGGAGCTTGCCGACGGCAACGATTTCGATCAGATCCGCGCCGCCTTTGCCGAGGCCCGCGCCACCAAGGGTCAGCCGACCGCCATCATCGCCGAGACCATGAAGGGCAAGGGCGTTTCCTTTATGGAGAACCAGGTTGGTTGGCACGGCAAGGCCCCCAACGATGAACAGTTTGAGCAGGCCATGGCAGAGCTCACGGCCGCCGGAGAGGAGCTCTAGGATGGCAGACGTCAAAAAAATCGCCACGCGCGTAAGCTACGGCGAGGCCCTCGTCGAGCTCGCCAACGAGCACGATGACTTTGTGGTCCTCGACGCCGACCTGGCCGCCGCCACGCAGACCGGCAAGTTCAAGGCCGCCTGCCCCGATCGTTTCTTCGATGTGGGCATTGCCGAGAGCAACCTGATGGGCGTCGCCGCCGGTATCGCGACCACCGGCCGCGTTGCCTTCGCGAGCACCTTTGCCATGTTTGCCGCCGGCCGCGCCTTTGAGCAGGTCCGTAACTCCATCGGCTACCCGCATCTCAACGTTAAGATTGGCGCCACGCACGCCGGTATCTCGGTGGGCGAGGACGGCGCCACACACCAGTGCTGCGAGGATATCGCCCTGATGCGCGTCATCCCTGGCATGACTGTGATCGTTCCTGCCGACGACGTCGAGGCCCGCGCCGTGACGCGCGCCGCCTACGAGTGCGACGGTCCGGTGTACATGCGCTTCGCTCGTTTGGCCTCGCCGGTTATCAACGACCCCGAGACCTACAAGTTCGAGTTGGGTAAGGGCATTGTCATGCGCGAGGGCGCCGATGTGACCATCATTGCCTGCGGCCTGATGGTCGGCGAGGCTCTCGAGGCCGCCGAGCAGCTCGCTGCCGAGGGCATCGACGCCGAGGTCATCAACATGCACACCATCAAGCCCATCGATGCCGACCTGATCGTCAAGAGCGCCACCAAGACCGGTCACGTCGTGACCGTCGAGGAGCACTCTGTGATCGGTGGCCTGGGCAGCGCCGTTGCCGACGTCCTGTGCGAGCAGTGCCCGACGTCGCTCAAGAAGATCGGCGTCAACGACACCTTCGGTGAGTCTGGCCCGGGTGCCGAGCTCTTGCACAAGTATGGCCTGGACGCCGCCAACATCGTGGCGACCACCAAGGAGTTCTTGGCCTAGGACAAGACGAGGCAAAGTATCGCCTCAACAACCACATACAAGCCAGAACAGGGGCGTCCCCAAAGAGGGCGCCCCTGTTTTTTCGGCAACAAACAAAACAGGCCCGCACCAAGCAAGGGCTTCCTCCGGGAAACGGGCCCATCCCAGCCAAGTGCAATTCAGCCCCCAAGCATAGCACTGCTGCACCCAAATAAAACGCAGCGACCCCTTAGTTACCGCAGGCCGGGTACAGGGTTACTCTCCAAATCTTTCCGCAGGACGGAGGAGCCCCCGCCGCGCGAAGCGCGCAGCGGGGGCTCCGACATGTCCGAGGACGATTTGGAGAGTAACCCTGTACCCGGCCGACGGGATCCCTAAGCACGCCATGCTTCTTATGTGCAGTAAAGCTAATGCTGCTAAAATACAAAGCGCTCATGTAGTTTAAACGCACGACGATAAGGAGCACCAGTGGGTAACCACTTCCGTACCTCCGGTGCGGGCGATGATGCCCCCAAGACGCAGGCAGGCGTCCAGGGCAGTCGTTTCGCCACTCCGGATTCAGAGGGCCAGCCTGTTGCTCAGGCCCCCGCTCAGCCGGCAGATCAGGCACAGCCGGCATCCGATCCCTTTGCCTACAATCCAACCAGCGATGTCGCGCTTTCCGGCACGGCGGGTTTTGAGCCCGTTCAGGCCGTGACCGCTCGCGTTGAGCAGCCTCAGGCTGGTGCCGCCACGCCGCAGCCTACCATGGCCGGCATTCCCGACCCCTTGGCCCCTGCGACGCCGGCTCCTCAGCCTGCGCAGTCCGGTCTCTTTGCCGCTATTCCCGACCCCACGCAGCCTGCTGCCCCGGTGGTCGAGAGCGATCAGGCAGCCGAGGTCGCAAGCCTCGATAACGCGCTCAACAACCCCGATTTTACGTCGGTGTTTGCGCCCATCGATCCGCAGGCCAGCCGCAAGAAGATGGCCAAGCAGGCCGGTGTCGAGCCCGTCATCCTTATGGAGCATGTCACCAAGATCTATCCGGCACAGCCCAACAAGCCTGCACTCGACGACATCAACATCGAGATCTATCCGGGCGAGTTCGTCTTCCTGGTCGGTCACTCCGGCTCGGGTAAGACCACGCTGCTGTCGACGCTCAACCGTGACGTCAAGCCGACGAGCGGCCGCATCCTGGTTGCCGGTCAGGACCTCATGAAGATCAAGAACCGCAAGGTTCCGTTCCTGCGCCGCCAGATTGGCGCCGTGTTCCAGGACTTTAAGCTTCTGCCGCAAAAGACCGCCTACGAAAACGTGGCGTTTGCCCTGCAGTGCATCGGCAAGCCCAAGGGCGTCATTCGCAGCCAGGTGCCCGAGGTGCTGCGTCTGGTCGGCCTGGCCGATCAGATGGACTCGCTGCCCGACCAGCTTTCCGGTGGCGAGCAGCAGCGCGTTGCCGTCGCCCGCGCTATGGTCAACCGTCCGCCGCTGCTGATCTGCGACGAGCCGACGGGCAACCTCGACCCGGCGATCTCGCTGGGCATCATGAAGCTGCTCGAGCGTATTAACCGCACCGGCACCACCGTGATCGTCGCCACGCACGACCGCGAGATGGTCGATAGCATGCACCGTCGCGTGATCGCCCTCGAGGGCGGCCACGTTATTCGCGACCAGGAGAGGGGAGGTTACGGCAACTATGGCACCAACTAACGTGGGCTACTCCTTCAAAGAGGCAATCAGCCACTTCTTCCGTAACTGGACCACCTCGCTCGGCGCCGTCATCACGATTTTCCTTTCGCTGTTTATCATCGGCCTGTTCATCATGGGCTCCGCGATGTTGAACTCCGTGATCGGCACCGTCGAGGATCAGGTTGTCATCAACGCGTTTATCAGCGATGACGCCGATCAGGCCGATGTTCAGGCTTTTGAGGCCGAGCTCAAGACGTGGAGCAACGTCAAGTCCGTGACCTACAAGGACAAGGACGACGCGCTGGCCGAGTATACGAGCAAGATGTCGGGTAACGCCGACGCCACCATGAGCGCGCTCGATGGCCAGAACCCGCTGCCGGCTTCGTTTGCAATTGAGATGGACGATCCGTCCAAGGTCGAGAGCACGGCAGAGAAGCTCAAGAAGGATGCCGATTTCCAGAAGATCGCGGATGACGGCGACGTCAACGCGAGCGTGCTGTACGGACAGGAGGAAGTGAGCCGCCTGTTCCAGGTGACCAACTACATCCGCATCGCCGCCGTGGTGCTCGTTGGCCTTCTGACCTTTATCGCATTCATCTTCATCAACAACACGATTCGCCTGTCCATCACGGCGCGTCGTCGTGAGATTGCGATTATGCGTCTGGTCGGCGCCAGCAATGGCTTCATTCGTGGCCCGTTTATCACCGAGGGCGTACTGCAGGCCATTTTGGGCTCGCTGCTTTCCATCGGCGTTCTGGAGCTGCTGCGCAATCTGATGATTCCGCGTCTGCAGGAGAGCATCGGCTGGATGTCGTTTGCCCTGCCGATGCAGTACTACCTGGTGACCTATGCTGCGCTGATTCTGGTCGGCGTGATTATCGGTCTCTTTGGTTCTGCCATCGCCATGCGCCGCTACCTGCGCGTGTAGGCATGCCTGGAATTCATCCCTTCCAACGGGTCGTCTCTTATGGGGCGGCCCGTTTTTTGATCCCTATGGGACGGCAGGATTGCGGATCATCGTGGCGCTGGTCTATCTATGTGATCCGTTTTCCTTCGTCCCCTAGGGATCATTTGGGTAGACTCTTGGGATGTAAACGGCAATCGATAGTTAGGAGGCGCCATGGGGCGCAATAACAAGCATAAGCGTGGAGC
The DNA here is from genome assembly GCF_028206795.1 of Collinsella aerofaciens. Classification (GTDB taxonomy): domain Bacteria; phylum Actinomycetota; class Coriobacteriia; order Coriobacteriales; family Coriobacteriaceae; genus Collinsella; species Collinsella aerofaciens_AX. The sequence continues at coordinate 114,286 of NZ_JAQLFJ010000001.1, forward strand.
TCGCAATAAGCGCGGGCCGGTACGCAGCGAACGCCGTCCGAGCCTGACCGGGCGCGTGCAGCTCCATGAGCACAGTGCCTATGTCATAACCGAAAACGGCGACTACAAGGTCATGGGTCGCGGCAAGCGTGAGATCATGGACGGCGATACCGTTGCCGTGAGCATTAAGAATAGCCCGCACGGTGAGCGGCGCGCCGTGATCGAAGGCGTGGTTGAGCGCGCAGCCATAAGCGTGGTGGGTACGTACCAGATCGCCGGTCCGCTCGGTGTGATTGAGCCGCTCGATTCGCGCCTGAAGGCCGACTTCTTCATTCTGCCCGAGGATACCTCGGCGGATCGTCTGGGTGTCCACCCGGGTGATGCCGTTGTCGCGCGCATTTTGACCTACCCGACGCGCCTGGAATCGGGCACTGTGACGATCGAACGCCGCATTGGCGGAGATGACGCGCCCGATTTGGGCGTTCAATATGTGATGGCGCGTTACGGCTATACCGATAGCTATCCCAAGGCCGCGCTGGACGAGGCCGAGGGGCTTTCGCTCGATGTGTCCGCGGCGCTTAAGGACCCGCTCCGCCGCGATCTGCGCGACCGCTTTGTCATCACGATCGACCCGGTCGACGCGCGCGACTTTGACGATGCCATTTCGCTGGAGCGCACGCCCGAGGGTGGCTACAAGCTGGGTGTGCATATCGCCGACGTTTCACACTATGTGGCTTGGGACGGGCATATCGATCTTGAGGCTCGCCATCGTACGACATCGGTGTATCTGGCCGATCGTGTGCTTCCCATGCTGCCCGAACGCCTGTCCAATGACCTGTGCTCGCTTCGCCCTGACGAGGACCGTCTTGCGTTTACCGTCGATATCGAGCTCGATGCGCAGGGTCGCGTGCGGCATTACGATCCGTACCCCAGCGTGATTCGCTCGCGTGTGCGTATGGACTATGACGGCGCCGAGGCGCTGCTGGTGCGTGCCGGCGCGGTTGAGTATTCGGTGCTGGAGGGTGCAGCCGAGGATGTTGCGGCTGCCGAGACCTCGCGCGAGGAAGCGCTTGAGCGCGGTCTTGCGTGCGAGGAGGCCGCCCGCGGCTACAACATCGACCTCGACGATTTCCTTGTCGCCGCTAACGAACTCGCCGAACTTCGCCGTCGTATTCGTCGCGCCCGCGGCTCAGTCGATTTTGACACAGCCGAGATTCGCGCTCTATTGGATGAGGACGGAGTACCCGTGCAGATTGTGGCGCGTGAACGTTCGTGTGCCACGTCGCTTATCGAGGAAGCTATGCTGCTCGCCAACGAGTGCGTTGCAGAGTGGCTGGCAGACCGTGATATCGAGGCCTGCTATCGCGTGCATGAGGATCCGAGCCCCGATAGCCTGCACGGTGCTGCCGTTGCGCTGGCGCAGCTAGGCATCATCGACGATCGCCGTGCTGCCGGTATTGCCCTGGGGAGCCCCGATGAGCTGCAGGCTGCAGTTGATGCTGCCGCCGGTACGGCCAACGCACCGCTCGTTAACACGCTGCTTCTGCGCAGCATGCAGCGCGCGCTGTACAAGCCGCGCAACGAGGGCCACTTTGCGCTCGCCGCGCCGTGCTACTGTCACTTTACGAGTCCCATCCGTCGCTACCCCGATCTGGTGGTGCACCGCGTGCTCAAACTGCAGTTGGCCTATGAGCAGCTCGGCGGCAAGGACGCCTTGGTCCGTACGCCGCGGCTGATCGGCAAGGGGCGCGAGTCGCTGCCGCGCATTCTGCCGCAGATCTGCCGCGCATGTAGCGATGCCGAGCGCGCGGCAGATGCCGCCAGCCATGCGACGCAAAAGATCAAGATTGCCCAGTACTATGAGGACCGTCTGGGCGAGCGCTATGCCGGAACCGTCTCGTGGGTTAGCAGCATGGGCCTCTTTGTGCGCTTGGATCTAACGCAGGTCGAAGGCTTGGTTTCGATCAAGAGCCTGGGCAACGAGTGGTTCGAGTTCGACGAGGACGCGCTAACGCTCACGGGTGCCGACACGGGCACCCGTTACGAGCTGGGGCAGCGCGTAATTATCGAGGTCTCGCGCGTCAATACCACGCGTGGGCACTTGGACTTTAAGCTTATCCATTAGCCAAATCCCGACTGATGGTGGGAGAGCGGAGGGCGGTCTTTCGGGACCGCCCTCCGCATTTGAATCGTGACTACCTTGCCGTCTGCTCGGCCGCCCGCTTACCTGCTATTTGAGAGGTAAAACCTACCAAAATAAACCTGTCCCTTTTGGCAGGTTTACAAGAAAGCGGGGATGAGATGGCGACGGTGTACGGTTATGCGCGGGTGAGTTCGCGCGATCAGAATCTTAATCGGCAGCTGGATGCGCTGGGCGCCTATGGCGTGGGCTCGGCGAATATTTATGCCGACCATGCGAGCGGCAAGAACTTCGATCGACCGCGTTATCGCGAGCTGCTGCACGTCCTGGGAGACGGGGACGTGCTGGTGGTGCTTTCTATCGACCGACTTGGCCGTAATTACTCCGAGATTCTTGAGGAATGGCGACGCATTACCAAGGAGCTCGGGGTTGCCATTGTGGTGTTGGACATGCCATTGCTTGACACGCGCGTCAGGGCCAGCGGCGCGCCGGATGTGACCAACACCCTGATTGCCGATATTGTGCTGCAACTGCTGAGCTACGTGGCGCAGGTGGAGCGCGAGAATATCCATCGGCGCCAGGCGGAGGGAATTGCGGCGGCGCGGGCGCGAGGGGTCCGTTTCGGTCGACCTCGCAAGCCGTGCCCTCCTCAGTTTGAGCTGGTGCGCGATAGCTATGAGGCAGGCGATATTACCCGCAGCCAGGCAGCAAAGTGCCTGGGTGTGTGCGTGGGGACGTTCGATCGCTGGATGCGCGAGGCGGGGTAGGGGTTTGCGTCGCTTTGTCGCTTCCTGTTGCGATTCAAATTTTGATACGTTGACGATGTCATTTGGGGCTACACTCGCTGATATTCAAAAAAAGGAGGTTGGCCCTTGGCGCGCGTAAAACAAATAATCGGATGGACCGCGATCGTTCTGTTCGCTGCAACGCTGGCGGGCATATGGGCGCTGACGGAGCAAAATGCGGTGGAGACGTCGTTGCTGAGCGAGTCCACCGCACGTGTGGTGGAGGGTCAGGCCACGGGCGTTCAGGCTGCCGATGCCACGGGTGAAGCCCAGGCGGAGAACGGAATGACCGGGGGAACCGATTCGGCTGCCTCGAATGCCCGGTCTGGCCGACTTGCTTCCATTCGCATGTGGGTGGGCACGAACGTCCGTCGCGTTGCCCATACCGTAGAATTTTTCTTCGTCGGGTTGTTCGCCTCGGTGGTCGTGGTTTGCTTTTCCAGGCGTCCGTGGAGCGTATGCTCCCGTTGCGTGCCCGTATTGCTCTTTTGCGCCGCCTGCTCCGTTGGCGATCAGGTACATAAGATCTTTGTTCCCGGCAGGCATTTCGACGTTATCGATCTAGGATTCGATGCTGCGGGCTATGTCACCGCCATGCTGTTGGTATTGCTGGCAGCGGCGTTGGTGCGCCATGCGACTCGGCCGATCGGCGCCCATGCGAGGCGCTAGCCGGTAACAAACCCGTTTCTGATAATGCGACCTTGTTGAATTATTTTGTGTCGCGCGTATTTCCGAGCGGTCGGATTTGAGGGGCGAGCGGTAGAACGCTCGCCCTTTGTGCGCCACGATGCGGCACAATGTACCGTAAAAGCTGTTTGTATCCGGTACGAATCGTTCGTTGGTCTTTAATTCTTCTCAACGGAGGTGTTTGAGATGGCAAACGGATTGCTTTTGCGGCTTCGCGAGCGTGAGCTCAGCGCGAGCCCGGCGGAACGCAATGTCATCGCATATGTAAGCGCTCATCCGCACGAGGTGGTCGGGCTGTCCGTTCGCGGTCTTGCCGATGCCACGTTCTCCTCGCCCTCGAGCATTTTGCGCTTTTGCAAGCGCTTGGGTTTTGCGGGCTACAAGGAGTTCCAGCGCGAACTGATTGCCGAGCTGGCGCTCTTGGGTGACAAGAAAGACGTTGCCCTCGAGGACATCTCCATGGATGACAGCGTCGAACGTATCGTGGGGAAGGTGATGAAAAGCAACGTGCGCACGATCGAAGCGACGGCGCGAACGCTCGATTACACCGTCTTGGAGCGATGTGCGGCCTATCTTAAGCGGGCACGCGCGGTCAATCTGTTCGGTATCGGTGCCTCTCGTTTGGTCGCGCACGATCTGGCGCAAAAGCTCATGCGTGTCGACAAAGAGTGCCATCTGTACGACGACTGGCATGATCAGCTCTTGTGTGCCAAGAACATGCATGAGGGCGATATGGCGATCGCCTTTAGCTACTCGGGCTTGACGCAAGAGGTGCTGGACTGCACCGCCGAGGCTCAACGTTACAACTGTCCCGTTGTGGCCGTTACCAAAGTAGATGGATCATCCAAGCTTGCCACCATGGCCGATGCCGTGCTCGGCGTCGCTGCGAGTGAGTCCTTGGTCCGCAGCGGTGCCATGGCTTCGCGTATGGCCCAGCTTATGGTTGTCGATGCCCTGTACGCTGCTTACGTTGCCAGCGACTACGAACGGGCGACGCATGTCATTAAGCAAAACTACATCGAGAAACAGGAAAGATGAGGTGAATGAAATGCTCGATTTAACAAAATTCACGACCGAACAGCGTAATCAAAGGTCTATGGACCTCGATACGATGACATCGCTGCAAATCGTCACGACGATGAATGATGAGGATCTTCGTGCCGTCCAGTCGGTCACGAAGGTGTTGCCCCAGGTTGCCACAGCAATCGACTGGGCTGCTGAGGCACTCGAGCGCGGCGGGCGCGTCTTTTACATGGGCGCAGGCACCAGCGGTCGTCTGGGTGTACTCGACGCTTCGGAGTGTCCGCCCACGTTTGGCGTGTCACCCGATCTGATTGTCGGGCTCATTGCCGGAGGCGAGACGGCGTTTATCAAGGCTGTCGAAGGTGCCGAAGACAGCGAGGAGCTTGGCGCGAGCGACCTGCGGGAGCGTGGACTCTCGGACAAGGATCTTGTCGTTGGCCTGGCGGCAAGCGGTCGTACTCCCTATGTGGTGGGCGGCCTTGTGTACGCCAAGGCAACTGGGTGCAAGACGATCGCAATTGCCTGCAACCAAGGGTCGAAGATCGGGGAGAGCGCAGATCTTGCCATTGAACCCGTGCCCGGTCCCGAGGTACTGACCGGCTCAACGAGGCTCAAGGCGGGAACGGTTCAAAAGCTCATTCTCAACATGATTTCGACCGGTGCCATGGTCAAGATCGGCAAGGTATACCAAAACCTGATGGTCGATGTGCAGCAGACGAACGAGAAGTTGGTGGTGCGCGGCCAGAACATCGTGATGGAGGCGACCGGCTGCACGCGCGAGTGCGCTATTCAGGCGCTTGCAGATGCCGGCGGCCACGTAAAAACCGCTATTGTCTCGGTACTGCTGGACTGCGATGCCGAGCAGGCTGCGGTAGCTCTTGAGCGAGCGAGAGGCCATGTCCGTGCTGCGGTGAGTGGCCATGAGAAGAGCAATGCCGACGCCCAATAGGTGCGCGGCGTGAGCTGATATGACATCCAGACGAGATACCCAATACAAGGAGGAGTTATGACGAACAAAGAGCTGGCTCAAAAGCTGCTGGACCTTTTGGGCGGTAAAGACAACGTGCTCGCAAACGCGGCGTGCATGACGCGCCTGCGCGTGACCGTCAAAGACGCGGGCAACGTCGACACGGAGGGCATTAAGGCACTCGACGGCGTGATGGGCCTGGTCGAGGACGACACGATGCAGATCGTGCTGGGTCCGGGCAAGGTGAATAAGGTGCTCGAGGAGTTCTCCAAGCTCACCGGCCTTGCGAAAGGCGTTGCTGACGAGAGCGTGGTTGACGCTGCGGCCACAAACAAGGCCGCGCAGAAGGCCAAGTACGAGTCCAAGCCGGTTCAGGCCTTCCTCAAGAAGATTTCCAATGTCTTCGTCGCCCTGCTTCCCGGCATCATTGCGGCTGGCCTCATCAACGGTATCTGCAACGTCATTAACGTCTCGACGGCAGGCGCGCTTGCAGGCGAGTGGTGGTACCAGGGCATTCGCTCCATGGGCTGGGCCCTGTTTGCCTATCTGCCCATCTTGGTGGGCTATAACGCGGCACGTGAGTTTGGCGGCTCCGCTGCGCTGGGCGGCATCGCCGGCATGATGTGTATTGCCAACAGTGCCATGCCCCTGCTTGCGCCTGGCGCGGCCGATCCTGCCACTGCCATCTTGCTGCCGCTCACCAATGCGCAGTACAACCCCGCAGCGGGCGGCATGATCGCGGCTCTTATCGCTGGCGCATTTTTTGCCTGGATGGAGCGTCAGATTCGCAAGGTTATGCCCAACGCGCTCGACACGTTCTTGTCCCCGCTGCTGGTGCTCATCATCGGCGCCTTTGCTCTGATGCTCGTCATCCAGCCGGTTGGCGCATGGCTGACGACTGCCATCTTTAGCGTTTTGACCTTTATCTTCGAGAAGCTGGGCGTCCTGGGTGGCTATATCCTGTCGGCAGGCTTCTTGCCGCTGGTTTCCGTCGGCCTGCATCAGGCGCTCACGCCGATCCACGCTATGCTCAACGATCCCGACGGCGCTACCAAGGGTATCAATTACCTGCTTCCCATCCTTATGATGGCTGGCGGCGGCCAGGTCGGTGCCGGTTTGGCGCTGTACTTTAAGACCAAGAACGCCAAGCTCAAGAAGTACGTTGCAGAGTCCATTCCCGTTGGAATCCTGGGTGTGGGCGAGCCTCTGATGTATGCCGTTACGCTGCCGCTCGTTCGTCCGTTTGTGACGGCCTGCCTGGGTGCCGGATTTGGCGGCGCGCTCGCGGCGCTGCTTCACATCGGCACGGTTTCTCAGGGCGTTTCCGGTCTGTTTGGCCTGCTGATCGTCGTTCCTGGTCAGCAGCTCGGCTACGTTGCCGCTATGCTGCTTGCCTATGCCGCTGGCTTTGTCCTGACGTGGTTCTTTGGCGTCGACGAGCAGAAGATCAACGAGTTCTTTGGCGAGTAGTTTGATATCGCGAGCCGTGTTGCTCAGGGCTCGCGGCGCGCGGCAGATTTCTTGATGCTATGGTTGTGCCGGCGGGGCTAACTGCTCCGCCGGCCTTTTTTAAAGGAGTGTTGAAGCGTGAAAACGGGTATTTCGATTTATCTTTCCAGCCCTTTGCAGGATATTGAGCGGACGATTGAACACGGTGCCGCGGCGGGTGCGCGCTATGCGTTCACCTCGCTGCATATTCCCGAGGATGGGGGAGCGGCGTATACCGATAAGGTCCGTCATGTGCTGTCGCTGCTTTCCGCCCGTGGCATTGCGCTCATTGCCGATGTGGGGCCGCGCACGTGCGATTTGCTCGGGCTTGAGCGCATCGAGGACCTGCGTGATCTGGGGTTGGAATACCTTCGTTTGGACTATGGCTTTAGCGCCCAGCGGGTCGCGGAGCTGTCCGGTGTATTTCGCATTGTGGTCAATGCATCGACGGTGAGTTCTGTTGAAATCGCATCGTGGCGTGAGGCCGGTGCCGATGTGACTCATTTTGCCGCCTGCCACAATTTTTACCCCAAGCCTTATACCGGTTTAGCTCTGGAGGACATTGCTCGGGTGAATCTTCGTCTTGCGGCGCTTGGATTCGAAATCATGGCTTTTGTGCCGGGTGATGCTAACGTTCGCGGGCCAGTATTCGAGGGACTGCCGACGGTCGAGGCGCAGCGCGGTCGCGCGTCAAAGGTTGCTCTCAATATGCTTGAGCTTGCACATGGCGCCGATTGCGACATTGTGTTGGTCGGCGACCCCGATCTTTCCGATGCGGGCTGGACGCAGTTTGCTCATGTTTCCGCCGGATACGTGGACCTGCAATGCGAGCTTGAGCCCGGTTATGCCTATGTGCGTGGACAGATTCATCACGACCGACCCGATTCGAGCACCCTCATCTTTAGGTCTCAGGAGTCGCGTACGACGCTTAAGCCGGATTCCGTGCCGATGGATGCCGGTGCCGGCCTGTTTCGAAAGGCGGGGTCGATCGCTGTGAGCAATAGCAGCTATGGGCGCTACGAAGGCGAGCTTGAGATTGCGCGGGTCGATCTTCCCGGTGAGGAGCGCATGAACGTTGCGGGTCATATCACGCCCGAGGCAATGGAGCTGCTGCCGTTCATCAAACGCGGATTCGGGGTACGGTTCGTTTAGCGTGTGACCCGTGGGCTACAATTGGCCCATCATGCGAAGGCGCCTCGTGTGGCGTGTGCCTGCGTTGGCCGATCTATATTCGGAGGATTCCCATGACCGTACTGTTTATTGAATATCCCAAGTGCTCGACCTGTAAGAAGGCCAAGGCATGGCTGGACGAACACGGGGTAGAGTATATCGACCGCGATATCGTTTTGGACAATCCCACGGCTGATGAGCTTGCGACCTGGATTGCTCGTTCGGGACTGCCGGTGCGGCGCTTCTTTAATTCGTCGGGCATGAAATATCGAGAGCTGGGCCTGAAGGCGCGTCTAGATGCGGGCATGACGGATCGGGAGTGCTACGAGCTGCTGGCGACCGACGGCATGCTGGTCAAGCGTCCGCTGTTGGTGGGCGACGACTTTGCGATTCCCGGCTTTAGGGAAGCAGCTTGGACCGAGGCGCTGCTGTAGCGGCTGCGGAAAGTGCGACCCGTTTTGAGCGCTCGGGGTGGGACGTGTTTTCCATCGGAGGGCTCGCTCGGCTCAATCCTTGAGCTGTGCCCATTCGTGCGGACCGTAGACCTTTACGTGCTTGTTGGGCTTGCCGCTCCAGTACTCCTCGTCCATAAAGGGCAGATATGCCTGAACACCGGGGCAGATAAAGGGAATCCGCTGCTGTTGCAGTCGCTCGCGCTGTCGCTGCTCCAGGTGCGCCTCGGATATGACAGTCGGCATACCGGACAGCTCGACGAGGCTTGCCTGGATTCGCTTAAGGTCGGGGAGTCCCGCGTGCCATGACATCCGCATGATCAAAAAGGATGCACGGCGGTATTTTGCCTGCATCACCGTGATGGCGGGGCGCAGAGTGGGATGGATTTTGTCCCGTTCGGGCCAAAGGTCAGCAGTGATCTCGAGGCCCAGGGTCTCCCATAGGTAATCAAGCTCTTCGTCCATGGCGCCTCGATATCTACGTGATCATTGATACTTCGATTGTGTTGCCTGGTGCTATCGTTTTCACGGTAGAATCTGCCAACGGTTGACGGCTACCGCTCGCGGCGTTTTGCCCTTCGTGTGCAGCGGTCGACTTCACAGGTCCTTCACGTGTTGGCCGTATTTGACTGAATTTCAAAAAAGTCAAAATTAGGGCTTGCGTCACGGCGGGACTTCCCGTATATTTCTTTCTTGCGCAAAGGCACAGCCGAGCGCAGCGATGCAGTCATTGGGATGTCGTCTAATGGCAGGACAGCGGATTCTGGTTCCGTCAATGGGGGTTCGACTCCCTCCATCCCAGCCATTGCATTTGCTACATATGGCCCGTTCGTCTAGCGGTTTAGGACGCCGCCCTCTCAAGGCGGAGATCACCAGTTCGAATCTGGTACGGGCTACCAAAATTGAACGCCCGGGCCTCGTAAGAGACCCGGGTTTTGTGTATTGACCGATATTTAAGGCGCGCGTTGAGTCTGCCGCCCGGACCGAGGAGTTGTCATGGACCTGCCTATCAGCTTGGAAGACATCACGTATGCCGAGAACTATCTGGCGCAGGGCGACCTGGCTACGGCGACGCCGCTGCTTGAGCGTCTGGTGGAGCTCGCCGAGGAGTATATCGACGCTGAGTGCAAGACGGAGGAGAAGCGCCAGTACTTTAGCTTCGACAGCAAGTTTGAGCGCCTGGCCTATCGCCGCGTGGAGAAGGATCCGCGCGAGCTGGTGCAGGTCGAGGTTCCCTTTGACCGCCTGTACTCCGACATGGCGTTTGCCTACATTCGCCAGCAGGATTATGTGAGTGCTCGGAATGCCCTGATGCAGGCCGTGCGTTGGGATCCCATGAACTGCAACTATCGCTTGGACTTGGCCGAGCTGTTCCGCGCGCTCGAGGACAAGCAGGAGTGGGCATCGCTCTCGTTCTCGGTGCTGGAGCGCGCGAGCGACGGTAAGTGCGCCGCACGCGCCTACACCAATTTGGGTCAGTACTTCTTGGAGCCCGAGACCGAGAACATTTCGGCTGCCGTGGGCTGCGCGCGTCTGGCGCTGCGCCTGGCGCCCAATGATGCGCATACGACGCGCCTGCTCAACAAGATCCATACCACCTATCCGGATGCCGCGGACGAGAGTGACGACCATGTGATGGGTGAGCTCGCCCTGCAGGGCGTGCCGACCTCGCCTTCGGCCGAGATCGCCATCTGCCTGATCATGTGCGCGACCGATGCTGCAAGCGACGGCGACAAGCAGGAGGCTACGCGTCTGACGGTCCGTGCCCGCGACCTGGTGGGCGAGGAGGCATGCGCGGCGATTATCAAGCTGGTGCGCGAGAGCGATGCCGAGCTTAATGCCGAGCGCAGGGCAAAGCGCGAGGCTGCGGGCTCAAACGCCGATGGCGCCAAGGAGGCCGGCGATGCCCAGTAAGCGCGAGCGCAAGCTCATTTCCAAGAATCGCTCGGCACATCACGAGTACTTTATCGATGAGACGTTTGAGTGCGGTATTGAGCTGAGCGGTACCGAGGTCAAGTCGATTCGCGAGCGCGCGTGCCAGATTACCGATACCTTCGCACTGATTCGTGGTGGGGAGTGCTGGCTCGTCGGCCTGCATATCCACCCTTATAGTCATGGTGGCGTGTGGAATCGCGATCCCGACCGTCGGCGCCGTCTGCTGCTGCACCGCAAGGAGATCGACTTTCTTGACGGCAAACTTCGCAACCGCGGCTATGCGCTGGTGCCGCTGGAGCTCTACTTTAATACCGACGGCCGCGTAAAGCTGCTGCTGGGCCTAGGCCGCGGCAAGAAGCTTTACGACAAGCGCGAGGATATGGCCAAGCGCGATGTCCAGCGCGAGATCGACCGCGCCCTCAAGGAACGCAATCGCTAGGCGTTCTGTATAAGTTGCGGTGGAATACGGACTGTTTTGCCTGTTTGAGGGGCTATTCAGTCCTTATTTCACCGCAACTGCGGGCGTCTCATCTTGCTTATACTGTTTTGACACATATGTCTCAAAGGTGGTGTCCGTTGTGCGCGCCGCCTTTTTTGTGGGTACATACATCCATGAGGTTCCAACCCGCGTTAGGGGGGTGATTGTTATGGACAAAACTGCGTTCTTTACCATGCCGAGCGGTCTGTACGTGGTGAGCGCCGCGGCAGACGGGCTGCGCGCCGGCTGCGTCATCAACACTGCGGTGCAGGTGACGTCCATGCCGCCGCGCATTTCGGTTGCCGTGAACAAGGACAACGTCACCTCGGGCGTCATCGCTTCGGCCAAAGCGTTCGCGCTGACCGTGATCGATCAGACGGCCGATATGCTCTACATCGGTAACTTTGGGTTCCGCACCAGCAGCGACTATGACAAGTTTGCCAAGTACGAGACTCGCGAGACTGCTCTCGGCATGCCTTATGTGCCCGAGCACGCGGCGGCGCTGTTTAGCTGCCGTTTGATCGACACTGTGGATGTGGGCACGCATCTACTGTTTATCGGCGAGGTCGAGGATGCCGAGCGCCTAAGCGACGAGACGCCGCTCACCTACGATTACTACCATAAGGTCCTGAAGGGCAAGACGCCTCCGAAGGCGTCCTCGTATCAAGGCTAGAAATGTTTTAAAAATACTTGCATTATATTATTGAGAATCTATACTGATAAATGAAGTACATCACCAGTCGCGTTCGAGAGGAGAACATCATGGCTGAGGAGAAGAAGACCTATAAGTTCGTGTGCGTCGTTTGCGGTTACGAGGTTGAGGTCGATACGCCCGAGCTGCCCGAGGATTATGTGTGCCCGGTATGCGGCGTCGGTCCCGATCAGTTTGAGCTCGTCGAGGAGTAGCTCGCAGACACACGGCGAAAGCCGAACATAGCTCTGTCCAAGGGCCCCGGTCGGTCATCCCGGCCGGGGCCCTTTTCCTCCGTCTCCAAAGGATCACGGTTGCTGTTGACCGATCCTGTCTGTTGTGAGTCCGGCCGACCGTTTGTCTCAATCTGTAACATCTAGCAGTGAAAACGGGGTCTACGTGTTACAGATTGAGACAAACGGAGCTGTCCCTCGGAATAATCTCGACCTGTAACATCTAGACATCAAAAGCGGGTTTAGATGTTACAGATCGAGACGTTTGACTGGGTGGACATGCGGCCTCGTTACATCCCGGTCAACAGCACGGCGTCGAGCGCCGTTACGACGACACCGATCCCTACAAGCAGCGCGTTGAGCGGGCGCGAATTGGCGTATTTGCCCATGACGCGGCGTGAACTGGTGAGCCGTATGAGCACAAAGACCGTAATCGGCAGCTGAAGCGACAGCAGCGCCTGGCTCCAGATGAGACCTTCAAAGGGATTTGGAACGACCAGGCACGCCGCCACTGCTCCGGCAAAGCAGAGTGCCACGCCAATCGATGAGTGTCGGTCGTGGATGTCGTATTCCTCGTCGAACATGCCCGCAGTGATGGTTCCCGCCGCCATGCCCGCTGTCACGCTGCTCGAGAGGCCCGCAAACAGTAGCGCCACGGCAAAGATGGTCGCGCTTGCCGGGCCCAGAATGGGGGAGAGCGTGGCCGCTGCGACGGCGAGGTCGTCTACGACAATGCCGTGCGCAAAGAAGGTCGTTGCGGCCAGGATGACCATGGCCGAGTTGATTGCCCAGCCCACGCCCATCGAAAAGAGCGTGTCGAAGAGCTCGTAGCGCAGACGCTCTTCGATAACCTGCTCGCCTTGGCCTTCGAAGTGCATGGATTGGATGACCTCGGAGTGCAGAAAAAGGTTGTGGGGCATAACGACCGCACCCAGGACACTCACGATAATCGCGGCAGAGCCAGTGGGCATACTGGGCGTGATCCAGCTTGCGGCGGCCTGCGGCCAGTCGACCTTGACCAGCGCAAGCTCGGCCAAAAACGAGAGTCCTACCACGCCTACGAAGGCGATGATCCAGCGTTCGGCACGTTTGTAGGAGTTGGTCATGAGCATCGCCATCGATACTGCCGCCACGATGACGCAGCCCGCGCGCACGGGCAGCCCAAAGAGCATTTGAAGGGCAATCGCGCCGCCCAGGACTTCGGCCATGGCGGTGGCGATGGTCGCGAGATAGGCGCTGCCGAGCACCGCGCGTCCCACGATGCGGGGGAGAAAGCGGGTCGTGGCCTCGGCAAGACAGGCGCCCGTGGCGATACCCAAGTGTGCCGCGTTGTGCTGCAGCACAATGAGCATAATCGTGGACAGCGTGACGATCCACAGCAGCGCGTAGCCAAACTGCGAGCCCGCGGCCATATTGGAGGCCCAGTTGCCCGGGTCGATAAAGCCGACGGTCACAAGCAGCCCGGGGCCGATATGCCGCGCAATATCTAGGCCTCCGTGACCACCGGTGCGTCGGGAGCCAAAGTGTTGTTTGAGATGGTTGAGCATGGTGCGCTCCTGTGTATGGGCGGCGTGACGTCGCATCTGGGCCGTGCGGCGCCACGCGTCGGTTTTGGGTTGGGGCTACTTGTGTGCTTTGCCCTGATTGGCCACGGCGTCGATCTTGGCGGCGATGGTCGCCGGGTCGCCGATGTAGCGCTTGTCGAGGACGTTGAAATCGGTGTCGAAGGTGTAGACGAGCGGCACGCCGGTGGGGATGTTGACCTTGAGGATCTCCTCGGGCGTGAGGTGCTCGAGCTTCATGACGAGTGAGCGCAGGGAGTTGCCGTGTGCGGCGATGAGTACGCGCTTGCCGGCGAGCATCTGGGGGCGAATCTCGTCTTCGAAATAAGGCCAGGCGCGGGCGATCGTGTCCTTGAGGCACTCGGTATAGGGCAGCTGATCGGGCGCGACATCACGGTATTGCTCCTGGGTGTGGGGATCGCGCGCGTCGTCCGGTTCGAGTGCCGGCGGGCAGACATCGAAGGAGCGGCGCCAGATGAGCACCTGCTCGTCGCCGTGCTCCGCTGCGGCATCGGCCTTGTTGAGACCCTGCAACGCTCCGTAGTGGCGCTCGTTGAGCTTCCAGGATTTGATGACGGGCAACCACTCGCGATCCATTTGGTCGAGCACGATGTCGAGGGTGTGAATTGCGCGCTTGAGACGCGAGGTGTAGCAGACGTCGAAGTCGAAGCCCGCTTCTTTGAGGGCTCGACCGCCTGCGGCGGCTTCTTCGCGGCCCGTGTCCGTGAGCTCAACATCGGTCCAGCCGGTGAACAGGTTGAGTTTGTTCCACTCGGATTCTCCGTGACGGATAAGGACAAGTTGCATTGTCTGTCGGTCTGCTCGGTGCGCCATAGGGGCCTCCTTGATCTGGCACGGTGTGCGTGCCGTTTGCTTGACGCCGCAAAGGATACCCGTTTTAGGCTAAAAAGTTAACCAAGACTAACAAAATTGTTGTATTTGAATGGGCTGGCGAAAGGGGGCTGCCGAAATGTCTCGATCTGTAACAACTAGGGATGGAAATTGGGCCTAGCTGTTACAGATCGAGACAAACCAAAACCGTCCTGCAGAAAATCTCAATCCGTAACATCTAGGGGCCAAAATCGGCTCCTCCTGTTACAGATTGAGATGTTTGAAGAGGTGAGTTTGCAGGCCGAACTTGGGGCCTATGTTGTCGCCCTTGAGGTCGGCGGTACCCACTCGTAAGGTGTGCGTTACGCGATTGTTTCGAAACGGGCGGGAAACACAGCGGGCCGGCGATGCTCTTAGTATGCCTAGTCAACTGACTGTCTAAATATCTAGGGGAGGATCGCGATGCAGGCAGATTCCGCTCAGCAGCAGGGCCTTTATCGCCCAGAATTCGACCACGATGCATGCGGCATCGGCGCGCTTGCCGATATCAATGGTGAGCGCCATCACCAGATTCTGGACGACGCGCTGTCCATTCTGGTCAACTTGGAGCACCGCGGCGGCACGGGCCTCGAGAAGAACACCGGCGATGGCGCCGGTATCCTGTTCCAGGTTCCGCATCACTTTTTTCGTAAAGAGGCTCAAAAGTGCGGCCAGATTCTGCCGGCAGAGGGCGACTATGGCGTGGCCATGCTGTTCTTCCCGCAGGACGACAAGGGCGTAGAGGATGCCCGCCGCGTGTTTGAGGAGGGCTGCGCCGAGGCCGGCGTGCCGCTGCTCTTTTGGCGCGAGGTGCCGGTCGACCCGCACGACCTGGGCGAGACGGCCCGCGCCTGCATGCCTACTATCCTGCAGGCCTTCCTGGGCCGCCCCGACGACACGCCGGCAGGTGACGCCTTCGAGCGCCGCCTGTACGTGTGCCGCCGCACCATCGAGAAGAAGGCCGACGCCGAGTTTGCCCTGCGAGACAAGATCTTCTACGTGTGCTCCATGAGCTCGCGCACTATCGTGTACAAGGGCATGCTCGTCGCCACGCAGATGCGCCGCTTCTTCATCGACCTCAACGATGCCGCCGTCAAAACGGCCGTGGCGCTCGTCCACTCGCGCTACTCCACCAACACCACGCCCAGCTGGGAGCGTGCGCACCCCAACCGCTTTATCATCCACAACGGCGAGATTAACACCCTCAAGGGCAACGTCAACTGGGTCCGCGCCCGCGAGCCCAACCTGTACAGCCCCGTGCTGCAGCACGATCTTGAGCGCGTGATGCCCATCATCAACCGCGAGGGCTCCGATTCCGCGATTCTGGACAACGTGCTTGAGTTCCTGGTCATGAACGGCCGTCCGCTCACGCGTGCCGCGTCTATGTTGCTGCCCGAGCCATGGGACCACAACGACAACCTGGGTGAGGAACGCCGCGCCTACGACGCTTACCAGTCCATGCTCATGGAGCCGTGGGACGGTCCTGCCGCTATCGCCTTTACCGATGGCCGTACCCTGGGCGCCGCCCTCGACCGTAACGGCCTGCGTCCCGCCCGCTATTATGTGACGCGCGACGGTCGTTTTATGCTGGCAAGCGAGGTGGGCACCATCGAGGTGAGCCCCGAGAACATCCTGACGAGCGGCTGCTTGGGACCGGGCCAGATGCTCGAGGTCGATTTTGCTCGCGGCCGCGTAATCTACAACGACGAGCTGCGCGCCCGCTATGCCAAGGAAAAGCCCTACCGCGACTGGATTGCCGAGGAGACGCTGACTATCGACGCGCTCGATGAGCCCGCCGCGCCCGCGCCCGCCGAGGATGCCGAGGTGCCCGCCGCCGTGCGCATGGCCAAGCTCGGCTATCACTGGGATGATGCTGACGAGGTCGTGCGCCCCATGGCCCAGCAGGGCAAGGCCCCGCTCGCCTCGATGGGTATCGATGCGCCGTTGGCCTGCCTGTCCAAGAAGACGCGTTCGTTCTTTGACTACTTCTATCAGCTGTTCGCTCAGGTCACGAATCCTCCGATCGATGCCCTGCGCGAGCACATGGTGACTTCGACCACGCTCTACCTGGGCAACCACGGCAACCTGCTCGAGGATTCCCGCACGGCCTGTCAGCTGGTGCGCTTGGAGCGCCCATTGCTCAACGAGGAAGAGTTCGAGCATATCTGTGCCATCGACCGTGTTGGCTTTAAGACCCGTCGTTTCCGTGCCGTCTACCGCCGCGATGCCGGCGAGGGCGCGCTGCAGGCTGCGCTCAAACAGCTTGCCGAGGACGTTGAGGCTGCGGTCCGCGACGGCGTGAACATTGTGGTGTTGAGCGATCGTGCCGCTGCGGGCGAGGTGCCCGTGCCGTCGCTGCTCGCCGTGGGCTGCGTGCACAACCACCTGATCCGCGCCGGCGTTCGTACTTTTGCCGACATCGTGGTGGAGTGCGGTGACGCCGTGTCCCCGCACGACTTTGCGGCACTGGTGGGCTACTCCGCGAGCGGCATCTATCCGTACAACGCACATGCGTGCATCCGCGATCTGGCGGCACGCGGCGACCTGGACGTGACGGCCGAGCAGGGCATCGCCAACTACAACAAGGCTGCGACCGCCGGCATCGTCTCCATCATGTCCAAGATGGGCATCTCCACGGTGCAGAGCTACCATTCGGCGCAGATCTTCGAAGCCGTGGGCTTTACGCCGGAGTTCGTCAACGCGTACTTTGCCGGCACGGTGAGCCGTGTGGGCGGTATGGGTGTCGAGGACGTTGAACGCGAGCAAAACGAGCGCTACGACGCCGCGCTCGCTATCCTTAAGAGCCCGGCTCCCGATCAGCTGCCCACGCTGGGCCTGACCAAGTGGCGCCCGCTCGGCGGCGAGGAACACCTCATCGACCCCCAGACCGTCTACCTGCTGCAGACCGCCTGCCGTGAGGACAGCTACGACACCTTTAAGGAGTACAGCGCCCGCCTGCACCGCACCGGCCGTGCCGTGCGTCTGCGCGACTTGCTCGACTTTGATGCCAGCGGCCGCACGCCGGTTTCGCTCGACGAGGTCGAGCCCGCGCTCAACATCGTCCGCCGCTTTAACACCGGCGCCATGTCGTACGGCTCCATCAGCAAGGAAGCACACGAGTGCATGGCCATCGCCATGAACCGCCTGCACGGCCGTTCCAACTCGGGCGAGGGCGGTGAGGATCCGCGTCGCGAGACCCCGCTGGCTAACGGTGATTCCAAGAACTCCGCGATCAAGCAGGTGGCAAGTGCGCGCTTTGGCGTGACGAGCCGCTACCTGTGCAGCGCCTTCGAGATTCAGATCAAGATGGCCCAGGGCGCCAAGCCCGGCGAGGGTGGCCACCTGCCCGGCAAGAAGGTCTACCCCTGGATTGCCGAGGTCCGTCAGTCCACGCCCGGCATCGGCCTGATCTCGCCTCCGCCGCATCACGACATCTACTCCATCGAAGACCTGGCCGAGCTGATCTTCGACCTTAAGAACGCCAACCCCGGTGCGCGCGTGTCGGTCAAGCTGGTCAGCGAGGCTGGTGTCGGCACCATCGCCACTGGTGTTGCCAAGGGTGCTGCCGACAAGATTTTGATCAGCGGCCACAATGGCGGCTCGGGTGCCGCTGCGCGCGATTCGATCTGGCACGCCGGTCTGCCGCTGGAGCTTGGCCTTGCCGAGGCTCAGCAGACGCTGCTGCAAAACGGCCTGCGCTCGCGCGTGGTGCTCGAGGCCGACGGCAAGCTCATGGACGGCACCGATGTTGCTGTCGCCTGCCTGCTGGGCGCCGAGGAGTTTGGCTTTGCGACCATGCCGCTCATCTCGATGGGTTGCCTCATGCAACGCGACTGCCAGCAGGATACCTGCCCGGCCGGCATCGCTACGCAAAACTGCCGCCTGCGTCGCGGCTTCCGCGGCAAGCCCGAGCACGTTGAGCACTTTATGCTCTTTGTTGCCGAGCAACTGCGCGAGGTCATGGCGAGCCTGGGCTTCCGCACCGTCGACGAGATGGTCGGCCATCCCGAGTGCTTGCGCCAGATTGAGGTCCCGGGCAACCGTAAGGCCAACCTGCTCGATCTGTCGCCCGTGCTGGCGAGCGCGACCTGCGAGTTCGGTGCCCATATCCCGGGTGCCGACGGTCGCCACTTCCTGCCGCAGATGGCCGCGGACAGCGAGCTCGACAAGACGCTCGACTCCACGCTGTTCGTGCCCTATACGGCCGATGCCCGTGCCCACTTGCGTCCGATTCGCTTCCGCGCTGATATCGCCAACGTCAACCGTTGCGTGGGCACCATCCTGGGTAACGCGGTGACCAAGGCACATCCCGAGGGCCTGCCCGCCGGCTCCATCACCATCGATTGCGATGGATCGGCCGGTCAGAGCTTTGGCGCCTTCCTGCCGCGCGGCATTACGCTCAACGTGTGCGGCGACGCCAACGACTACTTTGGCAAAGGCCTTTCGGGCGGCGAGGTGTCGGTGCGCCCCAACCCGCATGCGACCTATAAGTTCGACGAAAACATCATCGTGGGCAACGTTGCGTTCTTTGGCGCCACGAGCGGCCGTGGCTTCATCAACGGCCTGGCCGGCCAGCGCTTTGGCGTACGCAACTCCGGTGCCACCGTGGTGGTCGAGGGCTGCGGCAACCATGGCTGCGAGTACATGACGGGCGGTCTGGCGCTTATCCTGGGTGAGGTCGGGCAGAACTTCGCCGCCGGTATGACGGGCGGCGTGGCCTATGTCTTTGACCAGTACGGCACGCTCGATGCCCGCGTGAACCACGAGAGCGTTGAGCTCAAGGCCCCGACGGCCGGCGAGCTGGCACAGATTCGCGAGCTCATCCAAGAGCACGTGGACGCGACGCAGAGCCCGCGCGGCATCAAGCTGCTCTACAGCTTTGAGACGATGAGCAAGCACTTCGTGAAGGTCATTCCGACCGAGTACGAGCGTGTGCTGGCGATTGTCGCCGCCGCCGAGGCCGTCGGCAAGACGCATGCGCAGGCAGAGGAGCTGGCGTTTGACATCGTGACCGGTCGCGCGAGCGCTGCGGATGTCGCTCGCTTCGATGCTGCGGGCGGTGCTGCGGGCGGTGCTGCGGGCGCTGCGTCCGTGGCTGCCAGCCCTGTTGCTTCGACCAAGAAGGAGGCGTAAGTGCCATGGGTAAGCCCGGTGCTTTTCTTGATATCGATCGCGTGACCCACGAGCTGCGTCCCGTGGAGGAGCGCAGTCATGATTTTGATCCCCTGTATGTGGAGCTCGATGACGACGCACGTCGCGTCCAGGCGAGCCGCTGCATGATGTGCGGCGTGGCGTTTTGCCAGATGGGCGCGAGCTTTGGCAAGGCACGTCCGAGCGGCTGCCCGCTGCACAACTTGATTCCCGAGTGGAACGAGCTGGTGTACCGCGGCCGCTGGGATGAGGCTGCCGAGCGCCTGTCGCTCACCTCGCCCATGCCTGAGTTCACGAGCCGCGTGTGCCCGGCACTGTGCGAGGCCGCGTGCAACCTGGGCTCGGTCGACGGCCAACCCACGACGATTCACGATAACGAGCGTGCGATCAGCGACCATGAGTGGGCCAACGGCGGCCCACGTCGCTTTGAGCCGGCAGGGGAGGACGCGCCCTCGGTCGCCGTGGTTGGTTCCGGCCCGGCTGGCCTGGTGGCAGCATGGGAGCTTGCACGTCGCGGTGCCCGCGTGACGGTGTTTGAGCGCGCCGACCGCCCCGGCGGCCTACTCATGTACGGCATTCCCAACATGAAGCTCGAGAAGTCTGTGGTCGAGCGTCGTGTGGCGCTCATGCGCGAGCTGGGTATTGTGTTCGAGCTGGGCGCCGACGTGAGCGATCCCAAGGTTACCGCCAGGCTCGACGACTTTGACGCCGCCGTGGTGGCTGCCGGCGCCCGTGCTCCGCGTGGACTTTCGGCTGCGAACATTGATGCCCCGGGCGTGGTGTATGCCGTGGACTACCTGACGGCTTCGACCGTCTCGGTGCTCGATGGCGGCAAGCCCGCGGTGAACGCGCGCGGCCTGGACGTCGTGGTCATTGGCGGTGGCGATACTGGAAACGACTGCGTGGGTACCGCCGTGCGTCAGGGCGCGCGCAGCGTGCGCCAGTTTGAGTTCTTGCCGGCTGCGCCCGATAAGCGCGCGGCAGGCAACCCCTGGCCGCAGTGGCCCAACGTGAAGAAGACCGACTACGGCCAGCAGGAGGCTATCGCTGCCATGGGCGGCGAGATGCGCGCTTGGGGCGTGGACACGCTCGAGGTGCTGCTGGACAAGAAGGGCGCGGCTGCGGGTCTGCGCGTGGTCGATCTGGATTGGTCGGCCGGCAAGCCCGAACGCATTGCGGGCTCCGAGCACGAGGTGCCGGCGCAGCTGGTGCTCATCGCCTGTGGCTTTACGGGTCCGGAGTACGGTGTGTTCGATGCGGTGAGCGTGCCTGTTGCCACCGCTGGTCGTCCGCTGCCGGTGATGGCTGCCGAGGGCTCGCATCTCGCGGCTCGCACGGAGGGCGTCGCCGCGGATGCCGCGCCGGTGTATGTGGCGGGTGATGCCCGCAACGGCAGCTCGCTCGTGGTGAGTGCCATGGCCGATGCCCTGGCCTGCGCAGCCGAAGTCGCCGAGGCACTGGAACTGTAAAGTAGTCACGGAGATATTCAACAATCGAATCGGCAAGGGCTGTCCCTAACTGCCGGCACAAAAGGAACGTCCCTAAGTGCCGACAGTTAGGGACGTTCCTTTTGTGCCGGCATTCGGGGACACTCCTTGCGGATTTGCGAGCAGTTTGCGCGTTTGTCGACGTGCGGGTGTTCATTTGTCGACTTCTTGGGCTGTGGTCACCTGTTGTTTCTGTGGTGGCTGCAGGCATCTGGCTCAAAAGGGCGGGTTGGCCGTCTATGTTTGCCTGCGGTTTTGTTGCGGTGCACATTTTCGGTCAAGCTTTTCGTCAAGTGTTTGGTCAGCATCTGGTTTGCAGTCGGAGGCCTATTTTGCCCGCGCTGGTCGTGGCTGCCCACCCTCCTCGTAAGCTCAAATTGAGGTCCATCAGTTTGAGGAGGATGCCATGACTGACCACGCTTTTGACCGAGCAGAGCTGGCTGAAGCCGTCGGCAACGATATTGCCGACATGGCTCACTTTTGGATGCTGCGGAAGTTTCAATTCCTGGAGCCGGCGCGCGAACAGTTCGAAGTCATTGTCGACCCGTGGCTCAGCTATTGCGAGGGGCCTTCTCAAAACGAAATCATGGCCTACAACATGGCGTTTACCGATTGGCTGCTCTTCGAGCGCCCCTATCGCCATGGCAAAACGCTGCTCGAGCTATATGTTGACGAGCCGCCGGCATCGCTTTCGCCTGCCTCGCTCAAGCGGCTCGAGCAGGTACGCGACACGCAGTATTTCTCGCGCTTTGGCATTTTGGACAAGAATCCTGCGTCCGGCATGGTCGTGCTGAAGGACACGCGCACCGATCATCGCTTTGATGTCTACGACCCGCATATCGTGCGGAAGGAGCATTGGAACGACGGCGCGATTGCGGTGCGCCTCGCCTGCGTCGACGATGTCTGGCTTACGGCGGGACAGCTCTACCTGTATGACATCGCGCGCCTGAACGACACGGCGGTCGACGGGCCGGGTGCGGTGCATCCCGAGGACCTGCAGGACGGCTTTGACACCTCGTGCATCAGCTTCTTCTTGCGTCTGGTCCGCGACATCATGGGCGCCCAGGGGCGTTACGTAAAGTCGCTCAATATTTACGAGCAAGAATGGGAGTAGGGGATGGGCGGTTGTCGCCTGCCTCGCCTTCTGCCTTTATGTCTCGATCTGTAACGTTTGGGGACAAAAAACCGGTCTACCTGTTACGGATCGAGACGAATGCTTGGGCGCCGCTGGTTTGTCTCAATCTGTAACGTTTAGGGGTCTGGAGAACGTCTTACTGTTACGGATCGAGACGTTTGTCACCTGGCTGGGGGAATGTCTCAATCTGTAACATCTACAGTCCAAAAATCGGTCTTCTTGTTACAGATCAAGACGTTTGTCGGCGGAGGCAACGGTGACGATGGTCCATTTGTCCGATGTGGTGGTGATGGAAGTGCCTAATACCGTTTTCAAGCACAAGCATACGACTCGCAACACGTTGGCGCGGAATAGGATGCTCGCGCGACTCACGGAGGCGACCGAGCAAGGTGCGCTGCTCGCAACGCATGACAATGCCGAGCTCATGTGGCTACGGCGTCATGTGGGAACCGATGATATTGCGGAGCCCGAGCCGTATTTGTTCTGCTTTCAACATGATTGGGGTGTACTGACGCCGGCGGAGCGAGCGCTGCGTACCATCAAAGGGCTTGCAGAGTTTCATCCCGATTGGGCGTTTTGGGGTTATGACGCGGCACTTTTGTGGGGTCTGGAGGTGCCGAATGATCTGCTTGGGCCACGATATCTTGTTATGACAGGTTGCTCGGTGCCGCTGAGTGCAGGATGTCGGCTGTTGCGTCCGCAGGCGGCGGGCGCACTTGAACAAGTCGACGGCGTGCAGGCGACGTCGTTTTGGCGCACGGTGGAGGATTGCTTGCTGCGTGCGCCGTTCTCCTACGGGTTGGCGATTGCCGATTCTGCATTGAGGGCAAGGGGCGTATCGCGCGATGACCTGTGCGAGTGTCTCCGCTCCGATTGCGAGGGCAGGCGCGGGTATCGCAGGGCGCAAGTGATTGCGTCATATGCGGACGGCTTGTCCGAAAACGGCGGCGAGTCTCGCTTTCGGGCGTTCTTTATTGCATACGGTTTTCCGGTGCCAGAGTTGCAGGTGGAGTTTCGCGACCCGCTTGATCAGAGCCAAGTGTTTCGCGTCGACTATTTTTGGCGGCTCGAGGACGGGACATGTGTCATCGGCGAGCTCGACGGAAAGGGGAAGTACACCTTGCAGAACAGCGAGGGTCGGGAGTCGGTCGACCCATTCGTGGCAGAGCGTCAGCGGGAATCTCATCTGACAATGCTCGGGCATAAGGTGCTTCGGTTTACGTTTGATGAACTCAAAGACCCGGGGAAGCTGGTCGAGAAAATGAGGCTGGCGGGTATTCCTCGGCAGGTTGAATTGGCTGAGGAGTGGAGATGCCAGTGGTATGGGCGCCGAGAGGTTTTGTCTCGATCCGTAACGGTTAGAGGCTGTTTGAGCTCGTAATTGTTACAGATCGAGACAAACCGGCGAAACGTCGACCGAATGTCTTGATCTGTAGCATCAAGGGGCCCAATAACCCTGTACTTGTTACAGATCGAGACATTTCCCTGGTGTCGCCGGGGTGGGACTGCAACGTATTCCGTCCCCCCACATCCCCTCTTCCTTCCGTTAACCGATGCGTCTGCGGCAATCCGGCGGGACTGGGCGATAATGGACAAATGTTCAAGTTAATCGTGAGGGAGGAGCTCGATATGGCATCTGCCGATCGTTCCACGTTGTTTATCAATGCGACCATTCTGGATGGTTCGGAACATATGGAGCCGCAACCCGATATGGCCGTGACTGTTGAGCGCGGCGTCATCACCTGGATGGGGCCGAGTGCTGTGGCGCAGGCGCCTGCAGGTGCCGAGGTTATCGACCTGGGTGGTGCGTATCTCATGCCCGGTCTCATCAATATGCACGTGCACCTGTGCGGCTCGGGCAAGCCTGTCTCGGCCGGCGATGCGGGAGCGCTGATGAAGAAACTCGATAATCCCGTGGGCCGTGCCATCGTCTGCCGCATCCTCAAGGGCAGTGCCCAGCAGCAGCTGGCAAGCGGCGTGACCACGGTGCGCGGCGCGGGCGACCCGTTGTTTGCCGACATTGCCGTGCGCGACGCTATCGACGCCGGCAAGTATCAGGGTCCGCGCCTGGTGGCGCCGGGAACGGGCGTCACGGTGCCGGGCGGCCATGGCGCGGGCTTGTTCGCCCAGGTGGCCAACAGCCCCGTCGAGGCAGCCGAGCAGGTGCGAGACCTGTATGCGCGCGGCGCCGACGTCATTAAGCTGTTCGTAACGGGCGGTGTGTTCGATGCGACCGAGGTGGGCGAGCCGGGCGTGCTGCGTATGCCGGTGGAGGTTGCCGCGGCGGCGTGCAAGGCGGCGCACGAGGTGGGCCTGCCGGTTATGGCTCATGTCGAGAGCACCGAGGGCGTGAAGGCCGCGCTTGAGGCCGGGGTCGACACGATCGAGCACGGTGCCCCGATGACGCCCGAGATCCTGGAGCTGTACCGTGGCGCCGCGGGCACGCAGCTCGAGGGACGTGCGCCCAGCGTTACCTGCACTATCAGCCCGGCGCTGCCGTTTGTGTTGCTCGATCCGGAGAAGACCCATTCGACTGACACGCAAAAGAAGAACGGCGACATCGTGTGCTCGGGCATTATCGAGAGTGCTCGTGCGGCGCTGGATGCCGGCGTTAAGGTGGGCTTGGGCACGGACTCAAGCTGCCCGTTCGTGACGCAGTACGACATGTGGCGCGAGGTGGCCTATTTTGCCAAGTACGTGGGCGTGAGCAACGCCTTTGCGCTGCATACGGCCACGCAGGTCAATGCCGAGCTCCTGGGGCTGGGCGGCGAGACCGGTACGATCGAGTGCGGCAAGGCCGCCGATATCCTGGTGACGCGCAAGAATCCGCTCGATGACCTGTGCACTCTGCGTGAGCCGACGCATGTGATGTGTCGCGGTGATCTGGTACGCAAGCTCAAGGTGAAGCGTATTCCCGAGGTGGACGCCGAGCTCGACGCGATTATGGCCATGCCTGCCGAAGCGCTGGCTGAGGAGCTGGCCCGCGACGGCGTGGCGTAGGTGTGACAAAGGTGCAGCTCCGTTGCCGCATACAAAAAGCCGAGGTCTCAACACGAGGCCTCGGCTTTTTAATCGAACAAATACTTAAGATTTGGGACAAACAAACCTGATTAATTTGTCCCGCGTGCGGGCGCTAGGAGCGGGTTTCCATCTTGGCGTGGCACTTGGGGCAGGTGACGCGGATCTTGCCTTTGCCCTTGGGGACGGAGAGCATCTGGCCGCAGTTGGGGCACTTGAGGTATGCCGTGGTCTTGCGACCCTTCCACATCTTCTTGGCCGTGCGCTTGGCACGCTCAAAGTCTTCCTTACTGGTGCCGGCTGCGCGTGAGGTGCTGGCCGCTGCAGTTCCACCGCCCAAGCTGGCGACGAACTTGCCCAAGCCGGGGACGTTCGCGGTCGCGGCGACAAAGGCCTCGTTCTCCTTGCGACGTGCGTCGATGTTTTTGGACAGGCCGCGCAGCACGCCAATCACGATGACGGCGATGGCGATCCAGCTGAGCCACTGGATGCGGGCGATCGATCCGATCATCGCGATGATGATGCCAGCAAAACCCATTACGATGGTGAGCTCGTCAGCGCCATTGCGACCCTTCATAAAGTCATTCATGCAAATTGCCTTTCGTTCGATATGCTGCACGCCTTTATACCCGATTTAGAGCAAGGGGGACAGGTTAATCTGCACCAAGGTGGTGCAAACGTACCTGTCCCCGATACACCAAGATGGTGCAAAGCAGTCTGCCCCCAATGCCCCCAATTACTTGGAGAGCTTGTCGACGACGCGTTCGATCTCGGCGAGCTTGGCGGCTTTGAGGTCTTCGTCGCCCGATTCGATTGCCGAGGTCACGCAACCCTCGATATGCGCCTTGAGCACGTCGGCGTTGATGCGCGCAATGAGCGCCTGCGTTGCCATGAGCTGCGTGGAAATATCGACGCAGTAGCGGTCCTCCTCGACCATCCGCAGGATGCCGTCGATCTGACCGCGTGCCGTCTTGAGCATGCGGGTCACCGATTTATGGTCTGCCATCATGGCGGGTCCTCGTTTCTGGTCGGGGTGCGCGTGGGTCGTTACGCGGCGGTTACGGACAGGGCGTGGAACTTCTCGCCGGCGCCCTCGACGGCGGCGGCGAGCTGCTCGGCGGTCACGGTGTCGGCGCACTCCACCTGGACGGTCTGGGTTTCGTGATCGGCGTCGGCGTCGGTCACGCCGGCCACGTTGAGCAACGCCGTCTCGACGGTGGCGTCGCAGTGGCCGCACATAAGGCCGGAAGTCTTAATTGTGAAACGCATGGATATTCCTCTCTGTTGTGTCGGCTTTCCTAGGCACCCGACCTTGACCTTCAAACCGTCGCTCGCGTACCAAAGTACGCGTCGCTCCTCTTTCAGGTCAATCTCGGGCACCTGGAAAACCCGTTCTAAATGGACTTAATGGTGAGCCTATTTTGCCACTTTGGATCTAAAAGTTCGCAGGCGCAGGGCATTGCTTACGACGCACACGCTCGACAGGCTCATGGCCGCGGCGCCGAACATCGGCGAGAGCTGCCAACCGGTGAGGGGGAAGAACACGCCCGCCGCCAGCGGAATGCCGATGCCGTTGTAGAACAGCGCCCAGAACAGGTCCTGCTTGATGTTGCGGATTGTGGCACGTGACAGCTCGATGGCACGGGCGACGTCCATGAGATCGCTGCGCATGAGTACCACGTCGGCGCCCTCCTTGGCGATGTCGGCGCCGGTGCCGATAGCAAGGCCCACGTCGGCGCGCGCCAGGGCGGGGGAGTCGTTGATGCCGTCGCCCACCATGGCGACCTTGCTGCCCGCATCCTGCAGTTCGCGCACGTGGCGCTCCTTGTCGGCGGGGAGGACGTCGGCGATGACCTGTTCGCTGCTCAGCCCCACGCGGCGGGCGATGGCCTCGGCCGTCACGCGGTTGTCGCCGGTGAGCATGCGCACGTCGACGCCGAGCGAACGCAGCGCGGCGATGGCCTCGGCGCTCGTCTCTTTGACCTCGTCAGCCACGGCGATGGTACCGACAAGCTCGCTGTTCTTGGCAAAGAACAGCGGTGTCTTGCCTTCGGCGGCGAGCTGTTCGGCAAGGCCCGCGGGCACGGTAACGCCCAGCTCGTCCATCAGACGCACGTTGCCGGCTGCGATGACATTTTGTCCCTCGCGCGCCGTAACGCCACGACCGGGCACGGCGGCAAAGTCCTCGACCATGCGCGCGACAATTCCGCGCGCCTCGCACTCGGCCATAATCGCCTCGGCCAGCGGGTGCTCGCTTGAGCGCTCCAACGCGGCGGCCAGCTTGAGCAGCGCCTTTTCGCTCATGGCGCGCGAGCCGTCAGCACGCGTGGCTACCACGATATCGGTCACGGCAGGCTTGCCGCGGGTGACCGTGCCCGTCTTATCGAGCACCACCGTGCCCACGCTGCGCAGATTCTCCAGCGCTTCGGCGCTCTTAAACAGAATGCCCATCTCGGCGCCCTTGCCGGTGCCCACCATAATGGCGACGGGCGTGGCTAGGCCGAGTGCACACGGACAGCTGATCACCAGCACAGCGACGGCGGAGGTGAGCGCTTCGTTGACGCTTCCGGTCAGTGTCATCCACGCCAAGAAGGTCACGGTCGAGATCACGAACACCACGGGCACGAACACGCCGGCGACCTTGTCGGCCATGCGGGCGATGGGCGCCTTGGTGGCGTTGGCGTCCTCGACAAGCTTGATGATCTTGGCGAGCGATGTCTCGGCACCCACACGCGTGGCGCGGAAGGTAAACGAGCCGGTGCGGTTGACGGTGGCGGCGTTGACGGTGTCACCGGCGGTCTTTTCCACGGGGATGGACTCGCCGGTCAGCGCGCTCTCGTCCACGGCCGAGCTGCCCTCGAGCACCACGCCATCGACGGGGATGGACTCGCCGGGGCGTACGCGCAGGATCTGGCCGGGAAGGATGCTGTCGACGTCGACGGTGGTCTCGCTGCCGTCCTCTGCCACGACGGTCGCGGTCTTGGGCGCCAGGTCGATCAGCGCCTCGATAGCGCCGCCGGTTTTGGACTTGCTGCGCGTCTCGAGGTATTTGCCCACGGTGACGAGCGACAGGATCGTGCCTGCGCTCTCAAAATACAGATTGTCCATGCCCGTCATCATGGCCTCGTGGACCTGACCCGCGGCTAACTGGTCGGCCATGATGAACATGGCGTAGAGCGACCGGGCGATGGAGGCGGTGGCGCCCACGGCGATGAGGGCGTCCATGGTGGGCGCGCCGTGCGCGAGCGATTTAAACCCGTTGATAAAGTACGCGTCGTTGACATAGACGATGGGGATGAGCAGGACGAGCTCGGTGAGGGCGAGCGTCATGCTGTGGGTATGGTCGGTGAAGACGCCGGGCAGCGGCCAGCCAAGCATGTGCCCCATGCCTATGTAGAACAGCGGGATGAGGAATACGATTGAGACGATGAGACGAGTGCGCATGGCAGAGGCGGCGGCCTCCAGTTTTTTGGTGGGCGACTCCATATGGGCGGCGCCGGACCTGGCTTGCGTACTGCTGCTTTGGGCGGCGTCGGTGCCCGTGCTGACGGGTGAGGCCGAGTAGCCAGCGCGATCGACGGCGGTGCAGATGTCGTCGGGAGTGACCTGCGCGGGGTCATAGTCGACCATCATGGAGCCGGCGAGCAGATTGACCGCGACGCTCTCGACGCCGTCGAGCTTGCTCACGGCGCGGTCTACGTGCGCCTGGCAAGCGGCACACGTCATGCCGCCCACATCGAATTTATCTTGAGCCATGGCTTCTCCTTTCTGTGACGTAGTGTCGGAAATGTTAACCAACCGATACTATACACCCATACCCCCTGGGGGTGTCCAGTGCAGAAAAATATATGAGATTTCATTACAGATGAAGATGGATGGTTGGCCGATGGACCGTCCCTGCCAAACATCTCGATCTGTAACATCTGGACCGGTTTGCCTGCTAGATGTTACAGATCGAGACAATCTCGGAGCAGATGCCCCGGCCATACAACGTAAAACGCCGGGGCGCCCGTGTGGTAAACGTCCCGGCGCATGTTAGGCAGGGTTTGCGAAGCGGTGGGAGGGAGGAGA
This sequence comes from Collinsella aerofaciens, assembly GCF_028206795.1. GTDB lineage: Bacteria > Actinomycetota > Coriobacteriia > Coriobacteriales > Coriobacteriaceae > Collinsella > Collinsella aerofaciens_AX. The sequence goes on from NZ_JAQLFJ010000001.1 coordinate 143,608, forward strand.
AGCCGTCCTCCCGAAATCCTTACTCCTGACGACGCTTCTTGTCAGTCAGAAAGACGCCGGCGGCTACGAGCACGACACCTCCGATGACAAACGTCTCACCGGCGAGCGCAGCATTGTCGCCTGTGGTGGGAAGTGTCGAGTTGGCGGCCGTCTTGGCGTTGCCGGCAGGCGGCTTTCCAGTAACCGGCTTAGCGGCAGCCTGTGTGATCTTGGCCTGCTCGACCTTCGCCGCCTCTTGCTCCTGGCGGGCGATCTCGTCCTTCAGGGCTTGCTCGGCGGCTACGCGTTTTGCCTTCGCCTCGTTGTAACCGTTGAGAGCCGCGGTGTAGGCTGGCGTCGCAGCATCAAGGTCTGCCTGAGCGGCATCAAGTGCGGCCTTTGCGTTATGTTCTGCCTGCTTGGCGGCGACGCACTTGGCAAAGAGGGCATTGAGCGTATCGTTCGCGTTTGCGTCAGAGCCAGTAGCAATGCCGTTTTCGACGTTGATGGACTTGAGCTTTCCGAGAGTAGCAGCAGCGGCGTCCGATGCGGCCTGAGAATTCTCGACCGCCTGCTCGGCGTTCGCGATGGCATCATTTGCCGTGCTAAGGGCGACTCCGGCATCGGTAACTGCTGCGTCGGCCTCCTTCTTGGCCGCCTCGGCGGTGGCAAGATTATCGGCTGCATTGCTCAGGGCGTCGGCACGGGCCTTCTTTGAAGCAAAGTCGTTTTTCGCCGTGGTCAGATCGCTCGCAGCGTGCCCCGCGGTCGCCGCCTTGGCCTCGGCGTTGTCCTTCGCGGTGTCGAGGGCCTGCTTTTTGGCAGCCTCGTCGAGCTTCGCCTTTTCGAGAGCGCTCTGGGCAGACGTCTGGGCTGCCGTGGCTTCATCAAGCGCCTGATGGGCCTTGTCGGCTTTCTCCTGAGCCGCAGCAACATCGGCTGAATACTTGGCAAGTTCCTTCTTTGCATCTTGCAGAGCCTGCTGCTTTACGAGAGTCTCTGCCTTGGCGTCATCAACCTTCTTCTGACTCTGAGCGGCTTGCTCTTTCGATGCCTTAAGCTCGGCGCGCTTCTGGTTGACGACCTGCTCTGCGGTCGCCACGTTGCTTTGGGCGGCTTTGACCTGGTCTTCGGCTTCGGCAACTTTTCCGTTTGCCTTGGCGAGATTCTGCCTTGCTAGGGCAACAGCGGCGGCGGCACTTGCTGTGCTGTCGTTCTTGGCGGCAAGGTCGCTATTCGCGGCAACAATGCCTTTCTGCTTTTGAGCGACGAGGGTTTCAGCTGCCTTTACGGCATCGGCTTTCGATGCCGCCGTGCTGCGATTTTGCTCGAGATTTGCTTTCGCGGCGGCAAGGTTGTCGCTGGCCTTGGAGAGGTTTAGCTGATACTGATCAAAGAGATTCTCGAGTTCATCGATCGAGTATTCTTTCTCGTACGAACCGTAATTGTTGTCGATCTCCAAGACGAACACATACGGCCAAAGGGTTCCGCGCGAGTTGATGCCGTATCCCATGGTTTTGGCGTCAGGCTGTACGATATTCAAATAGTGGCCGATGGTGCCAAAACCCACGCCTTGGGCTCCGAATTCGGTACCGTGACTCCAGAAAGTCTTCCAAGCATCTTTGGGGGCAACGTTGCCAAGGCCGGCTTTCGCTGCAGCATCGTCAAATATTTTCTTTTCGCCATCAACCCATTGGTGCGCGATGTTTTCTTTAGTGCTGAAGTTCCAAGCGGCATTTTCAAATCCGGCATAGTCTGAGTGCCCCTTCGTTGCGTCGGAGTAATTGGAATCAGACTGAGCGATTGCCATTTGCTCTGCCGTCACCTTAAGCTCGCTAAGGCCGACGCTTTTGCGATATTCATTAATTTCGCGCAGCTTGCCAAACGAAAGCTTGGCGTTGTCGAGTGACGTGCCGTCTTTTTTATCGCCAATGGTCGTTGGGTTTTTATCGCTCTGCCTATAGATGATGTTTGCAGCGTCATTGGCACCGATGAACTGGTAGAAGCCGATGACGCTCTGCGCCTCCGCCGTCGTTGCCTTATCGGTTGCTGCCTTGCACGTATCGTATGCTTTCTGTGCATCGACAACGGCTTGATCGGCGGCCGCCTGGTTTGCCTTGGCAGTTTCGAGCGCCTTGTCTGCCTGCTCCTTCTCGGCTTTTGCCTGGTCGACTTGTTTCTGAGCGGCCTTTGCCTTCTCCAGTTCGGTAGCATGTGCCTGCTTTGCCGAGGTCAACTCCGATTGCGCCGCATCGGCTTTCGTCTGGGCTGCCGTTACATCATTTTCGGCTGCTGCGACTGTCTGCTTCTTGGCTTCGAGCTCGCTTTCGGCACCGGTGAGGGCGTCCTGCTTGGATGCAACGTCGCTATTTGCCTTAGAAAGGCCTGCTTCGGCAGCCGCCTGCTGCTGCTTCGCCTGGTCGAGTGCGCTTTGGGCAGCATCGACCTTTGCTTGGGCGGCGTCATACTCCGGGCCCTCGGCGCCTGCCTTTGCGGCCGCCAAATCGGCTTGTGCGCTGTCATGCGCTGTCTGTGCTGCGACTACCTTACCATCCGCGGCGGTCTTTTCCTGCTGAGCGGAAGCCAGCGTACCTGCCGCTTCGTCGTAAGCGCTCTGCGCGGCGCTCTGAGCCTGCTGAGCGTCGGCGAGCGCGGAATCGGCAGTGGCCTTCGCAGCCTTTGCTTGGTCCAGAGCGGCCTGCGCATCTGCGGCAGCCTGCTCGGCGACCTTGATTTCCTCCGGCGTTGCGTTGACGGCTGCCTTCTGGGCTGCCTCGAGCTTTGCCTGCGCATCAGCTGCCGCCTGCTTCGCGGCATCAAGGGCCTTCGACTTGTCCTCGGCATCGGTCTTGGCTGCATCGAGCTTTCCTTGGGCATCCTTCAGCGTGGCACTGGCGCTGTCGGCCGCCTTGACGCTTTCATCGAGCTGGCGAGCATATTCGGCACGCGCGGCGGCCTCTGCCTGCGAATTATCGGAGGCGGAGGCGTCATAGGTGCTTTGTGTGTTGTCGCGGGCCGCCTGCTTTTCGGTATAGGGGGCAGCTGCCGTGTCGTAGTCGGATTTGGCGTCTGCCTCGGCAGCCTTTGCGGCGTCGATTGCAGCCTGCAAGTCGGCAATCTTCTGGGCGTTTGTCTTTACTGCGGAACCTGCCGCCTCGCCGGCGTGGACAGCAAGCGGGGACATGATCGCGTCCTGTGCCGTGGTGTCACTCGCATCGTTGGCAAATGCCGAGAACGGCGCGAGCAGCGACGAGCCAGTCATAGCGATGGTGGTTGCCGCGGTGACGGCGAGTCGTGTTGCCTTGTGGCCCGAGAATGTGGGGCGAGGCTCGGCGACGCCTGAGACTTCCAAGTGTTTAGGTGCGTACTTTGCCATTTCTTCTCCCAATCGTTGAAGGGGTACCTATGACAATTTGTACGTTACAACCGCCGAAAGGGTTCCTGTTGCGCAACATTGGCAAGGAAATGTCGACACACTTGAGTCACATTTATGAGGCGAAGTTCTCGGCAAGCTAATGTCTCGTTCTGTAACATCTAGGCCTGTATCTGCCGAGCTAATGTTACAGATCGAGACAATTGCCGGGGAGGGGTCCCGTCACGGCAAGACGCCCGCCGCCTAGATACAGAACCCGGGGATCACACAGGTTCGCTTATTTGGCTTGTCCGCAGGCGTTGCGTACGTAAAGACGTCGCCGTCGTGTCCCACACGATTCAAATAGAGTGTGCCTCCACTCTCCGATGTGTCAGGGCTCACCGTGCGCTCCCACCAGCAGGTGTCCTTGCCCTTCCACTGGCGGACCATCGTCTCGTTCGTGGAATACGGGCTCACCTTGAGCTCGCGGAAGAGCTGATACTCCTTGCCCTCGCCGTTGTAGATGTCTGCCAGGTAGTGATAGCCCTCGGCAAACGAATCGGGCGGTTGCGTACCGCACAGCTCGACCATGGCGGGCAGCCAAAGGGTTGCGGGCAACTCGCTCAGACACGATGCACTGTTGGCGGCGCCCACATTGTTCGAGACCTTCTTGACCCCTTTAATGAGCGCGCGCAACTCGTTGGGCAGCAGCTTAAGGCCGTCGCCGTCGAGCCATTCCCGCAGCTCGCAATCTGCCCAGCCGGCGCTCGGCGGTTCAGTCGCAGCATCGCGCTCGGCAATACCCGCGTCGAACATAAACGTCAGCCCGGCCTTGCCCGTCCCGTCCAGAAGCTCATCGTGGCGGATGCCCACAAGCTGAGCGCCGACCTCCAGCCCGTTGGCGAGCTTCACACGCTTGGTGCACGGATAGGGGATATGCCCATCAACGTCGAGCAGGTGGTAGCGCTTGGCAATCTCGTGTGCCTCGCTACGGGTCTCGGCGGCCTTAATCTTGAGCGAAATCTCCTGCAGCTGAGCCCAGGTGTAGTCGTCAAGCGAACCGCGGATGCCGTCCAGGTAGTCGGGGATGCCAAAGCCATGGGTTGCCGCCCCGATAACGCCGAGCCCCGCAACGGCTGCAACGACGCCGCCGATGACAAAGCGACGGCGTGTCATGGCGTCGTGCCGGGCCTGCTCCAAAATCTCTCGCGCGCGCTCGCCGGCGACGTCGACCTTAAGGTGCGCGCCAGAATCGATATCAATTGCGGCCTCGTCTCCTGCACCCTCGTGGTCCTCAGATTCTGCAGCGGGGAGGTATGTCGAGAGCACCTCGAGCATCTGCTGCTCGGTAGGGCGATCGCCCTGTTCGACCGAGATGCCTTTCATGATGATCTGGACAAGCGCTTTGTCGCCCTCGCAGCGCGGCTCGAGCGGCGCCGGTTTGGTCTTGGTCTTTATGAGGTAGAACGAGCCGGTCGCCGCGGCACCCGTCGACTCGACATCGAACGGTTTGCGACCGCTGTAGAGCTGGTACAGAATGCTCGAAAGCGCATAGACGTCGATCGCGGGCGAGCGGCGAAGGGCCGCGATGCCTTCGATATCCTGCGTGAGCATTTCGGGCGCGGCGTATGCGGGCGTGGCAAAGCGCCAGATGTCGGCGCGCCGGGTGATCGTGTCGTCGCCGAGGGCCATGGTCGCGGAGCCCATGTCGATGAGACAGGGGTCAAAGGAGCAATCGGCAATCTGCTGCTCGAGCGTTCGGCTGGTGGTGCGGAACATGATATTGGCAGGCGACAGGTCGCGATGGACGACCGGATTCACAAGGCCTTGGGTCATCAAGAGCGCGCGAAGCACAGCGTTTCCGACGGCGGCGACCATCTGGGTGGTCAGCCCGCCCGAGGCGTCGTGCGGAAGCAAGGGCAGCGCCTGTTTGAGCGAGGTGCCCTCGACCCACTCCATGAGGATAAGCGGGTCGTCCTCGCACGATCCGTAGCCATAGACGCGCGGAAATCCGCGCAGGTGCGAGACGGTACACAGATGACGGTACTCCTCGAACAGTGCGGCGGTGTTGGCCAGGTGCGCGGCCGATTGCTCGGCGGAGCGGTCGGGGGCTTGGCCGGAAAGGATGGCGTTGTCCTTGAGTAGCTTGACGGCAAAAACCTCGCCGCTTGTGTTGGTCGCGCGAAGCACATGTCCGATATTGCCGCTGTCGCGGTATGCCGTCTGAAGAATAAGCGTCATAAACCGGCGTCTGGCGTCGTCCTCGGCACTGGGGTCGACTGCCACGGCGGTATCGAACGTATCGAGACGGATGAGTTTGTCGCCATAGGCGCTATCGGTAGTATCCATGGCGTTCCTTTGTCTGGCATGGGTTGCCGCGCGTATACGTGGGCAGTGCGGATATCGGTAAAGTACTATGATAGCCGCACTGCCCACGTATACCGCTGGGTATTGTCGTTTACGACGCAGAAGGTAGAAGACAAAAGACGGGCGGTGACCGTCTTTCGATCACCGCCCGCGCTAGTCCACAATGACAAGGAATGTCGTGTAGAGACCCAGATGGAGCCTGTCGCTGTTTTCGATTTCCACCGGGGGATAGATCTTGCCGGGTTCGCGTTGGTCGCGCGGCGGCTCAATCACAATATCGCCGTCGCCCGCGCCCGATTCGAGCACTGTGCCGTTGGTCGATCCAAGGCCCTGGGCGTACCAGCGTCCACCTTCGAGCCAAATGCGGAGATGCTCGCGCGATGCATCGGTGCCTACATCGGTGATGCTGGGCGAGGTTTTGGGCAAGGACCCAATTACCGTGCCGCGCGGATCGCGTGTGAGGGGATGGATTTGCATGTCGGCGCAGTTGTCGGCATGGGTTCTGAGCAGACCGAGGTTGGGGGCGACAGTGCGCGGCTGCTCCAGGCTGCTCATAAAGCCACGTCCGACGGTAGTTTCGGTGGTGCCAAAGTGCCCGCCTGTCTTGCTGTCGCAAAAGCGCTCGACGGTGGCCACGCCTTGGATGGGGTCAGCGAGCGCCCCCGTTGCCACAAAGAGCATAAGGTAAAGCGTACTCTTCTCGCGCACGGCATTGCCGTCAAAGTTGTCGATGCGATTGAGGGCATTTGCATATAGGCAGCTGTCCAACTTGTAGCTGGCGAGAGCCGACATCATTTCGTTGGCGGCCGGGCCGCGATAGTGCTCGGCGATTGCCTGATAGGCGGACTCGCCGCTGCCGAGCTTGCTGCAGATTGCCGCGGAAAGATTGAGCGTGGTGATGGCAAAGTCGCTGTAGATGGCGGGCGCGCACTGGTCAGGCTCGCGATGGACGATGTAACGGGTGAGATACGAGCGGTTGGAAGAGCATTTCTCGAGCAGGGTACTGCCGAGATAAGAGTTTCCATTGATGAGCATTCGGGCGATCTCGAGATGTTTAAGACCGCCGAACGAGCGAATATCGTTATAGAGGACCGAGCAAGGCGTCTCTGCTGCCACGGATACCTCCTTTGATTGCTTCCTAGCCAATATGGCGATAGGAATTAATGGCCCCCGGTGGGCGACGTATTAAATGGCTGCGCAATATATAGCGTAACCAAAGCAACATTATAGGCCACATGTTCGAAATTGCAGGAAGACTGAGAGATTTGGTTTGGACTGGACGGAAATTCCTCTCTGTCTTGATCTATAACAATTAGGGCCGATTTTACTCGTTAACTGTTACAGATTGAGACGTTTGTGAGCCGTGTCGACCGTTTGTCTCGATCTGTAACACGTAGAGGAAGATTTGCCCTGTAGATGTTACAGACCGAGACAATCAGCCGGGCTCACCTCGTCCGCCTCGTCATCTGTGGTTTACGTGGGGGCATACGGAGTACGGGTATACTAACCGGCGGCGAATCTGCTCCATCGCTTAGAGCTGCTGCGTCTGGACGGCGCGTGATAGGGCTGCCAAAGCGATCGCCAGCGTGCTGAGCAACGTCCTCTCTGTGCGCACCTGTTTTTGTATGTATTAGCGCACTACCAAGCACGCCCGCGCGGCCGCATGCCGTGCCCATTGCGCGTGCAGATAAGGAACAACAACATATGCGTAATTCTGTATCCGACGTCACCGACGCCGAGATTCTGGACGAGACCCGCGAGGCCATGACCCAGGCCGCCTTCGATGCCGCCGACGAGGCAAATGCTGCCCAGGCCGTCGAGTCCGCTACCGAGAGCCTGCCCGCCTTTGACGAGCTGGGGCTTTCGGACGAGATGCTTCGTGCTATTGAGAACCTGGGCTACACGGCGCCCACGCCCGTTCAGGCCGGCTCCATCCCCGTGGTGCTCGAGGGCCGCGACCTGCTTGCCGCCGCTCAGACCGGCACCGGCAAGACGGCCGCCTTCTTGCTGCCGACCATGAACAATCTGGAGCACATCGCTCCGCCCAAGCCCGTGCGTGAGCGCGGCGGCCGCAACCGTCGTCGCGGCGCCAAGAAGCCCGAGGGCAACGGCCGTGGCCCCGTGATGCTCGTCATCACCCCCACGCGCGAGCTCGCCCAGCAGATCGACGAGGTTGCGAGCAAGATCGCCGACGTCACCGGCCATGTCGCCGTGACCGTCGTGGGTGGCGTGAGCTACAAGCCGCAGACCGCGGCACTCAAGTACGGCTGCGACATCCTGGTCGCTACGCCGGGCCGTCTGGTCGACCTGATCGAGCAGGGCGCCTGCCACCTGAACGAGGTTAAGGTCCTGGTGCTCGACGAGGCCGACCGCATGCTCGACATGGGCTTTTTGCCCGCCGTCCGCCGCATTGTGCGCGAGACGCCGGCCGAGCGCCAGACGCTGCTGTTCTCGGCGACCCTCGACGAGGAGGCCGTGGGTGAGATCACCGACCTGGTGAGCGACCCGGCTCGCGTGGAGATCGCACCGGCCACGTCGACCGCCGACACCGTCGACCAGTTTGTGTTCCCGGTGTCCATCGAGGCCAAGAACAACCTGCTGCCCGAGTTCCTCAAAAAGGAAGGCCCGGAGCGCACTATCGTCTTTATGCGCACCAAGCACCGCGCCGACAGCTGCTGCCGTCGCCTGGAGCGCAAGGGTATCAAGGCCGCCGCGATTCACGGCAACCGCAGCCAGGCCCAGCGCGAGCGTGCCCTTTCGGCCTTCCGCGACGGTACCGTCGACGTGCTGGTGGCAACCGACGTGCTTGCCCGCGGCATCGACATCAGCGACGTGCGCTACGTCGTGAACTTTGACGTGCCAGCCGAGCCGACCGACTACATCCACCGTATTGGCCGTACGGGCCGCGCCGGCGAGCTGGGCTGGGCCATTACGTTTGTGACCGAGCAGGACGTGGACGAGTTCTACGAGATTGAGAAGCTCATGGACAAGACCGCCGACATCTACGAGGCCGGCGACCTGCATGTGGGTCCCAACCCGCCTGCGGTTGATCCCGAGCGCGACCCTTCGGCCTTTAAGGTGAAGAAGAAGACCAAGCGCGGCAAGTCCAAGAGCAAGAAGAAGCTTGAGCAGGCGCGTCGCGACGGCAAGCGCAACGGCGACGATTACGGCGATGTTGCCGGTCGTTCCAACCGCGGTCGCGACGAGCGCCGCGGCGACGGCGAGCGTCCGAGCCGTCCCAAGCGCGGCGGCAAGACCCGCGTGCGCGAGGGCGTTCAGGCTCGCGTGGACGAGGCTGTTGAGAGCGTGGCTCGCGAGGTAGCTGCCGAGGAGCGCGGCGGTGCTGGTGCCGCTGAGCAGCCTGCGCGCGGCAACCGTGCCGAGCGTCGTGCCAAGCAGTTCCAGGGCGAGGCGCATCGCCGTCGCCGCGAGGACGAGGACCGCGGTGGTCGTCGCCGTGTTGAGCGCGAGGACGAGGGCCGTGGCTCGCGTGGCGGCAAGCTTGGCTCGGGCGATCGTCGTCGTTCCGGTCGCAATGACGAGCGCGGTGGCCGTGATGGGCGTCGCGGCGGCGAGGGTCGCGGTGAGCGTGGCGCCCGCAGCGGTGAGTCCCGTGGCGGCAAGCGCTTTGAAGAGCGCGGTGGCCGCGGTGGCGAGCGTCGCGAGGGCGCTCGCGCTAATGGCACCCGCAGCGGCGCCGGGCGTTCTGGTGAATCGCGCGATCGTCGTGATCCGCGTGCCAGCCGCGATCGCCGCGATGATTGGCGCAACTACGACGATACCCGCGAAGAGCGTCGCGGCGGCTACCGTGGTGGTCGCGGCGGCAACCAGGCCGGCTCCCGTGGCGGCCGCGCCGGCGGCCGCGATAACCGTGGCAGCTATGGCAACGGCCGTGGCGGCAAGCGCGGCGGCAGCTCCCGTCGCCCCGGTGACGGCGGCGGCAAGCGCAAGTAACATACGCGTCGCGCTCTAAGTCGAGGCGACCAGAGGGCTCCGGGCATGTTTTTGCTCGGAGCCCTTTTTGGTGCAAGGGGGACAGGTTCATATGCACCAACGTCTTGAAGTTGCGGTGGAATACGAACTGTTTTGGCCTTTTGAGCGGCTTTTCAGTCCCTATTTCACCGCAACTCATGATTGGTGCATGGTGGCCTGACTCCTTTGTTCCAAAAATGATCCGTTTTCCTCCGTCCCCAAGGGATCATGTGATCCGAAGAGGACGGAGGAAAACGGATCAAAAGGAAAAAAGTAAGGCGTTCCTTTCCACATTGGATATTGCTATTTGGTAACGCGTTTTATCAAATATGGCATTTATCTGCGGTAATGTTCTATTTCACCGCTGAGGACGACGTTTCATACCGCCTGCCGAACCGTGTTGCTGCCAAACAACTTTATAGGTCAGTGTGTTGCGTGTAGCAATTTCGCCCGGCCTCGCCTCCGGGCTGCCATGTGAGAGGGGATCTTATGGCTCGACTGCATGTAATGGAACGCAGCCACGCTCAGGCCGTCATGGACGACCTGCACGATGCGCTCGGACGTCGTCTGGCGGTGAGTTCGCTCGCTCCGTGTCCCGTTGAGTTTACGGCAGCGCTCGTCAACCTGTGCTCCACCCAGAGCTGCGGCAAGTGCACGCCCTGCCGCGTGGGCCTGAGCGCGCTGAGCGACCTGCTCGCCGATGTGCTCGAAGGGCGCGCCGATGAGTCCACGCTCAACCTTATTGAGCGCACGGCCCGCACCATCTACCTTTCGAGCGACTGCGCCATCGGCTACGAGGCCGGCGCCATGGCGCTCACGGCCATTCGCGGCTTCCGCGACGACTTTGAGCACCACATCCGTGAGCACTCCTGCGGCTTTGACCGCGAGGCCCGTGTCCCGTGCGTCTCAGGCTGCCCGGCGCACGTCGACATTCCCGGGTACATTTCGCTCGTTGAGGCCGGCCGCTATGCCGATGCCGTCAAGGTCATCCGCAAGAACAATCCGCTTCCGCTCGTCTGCGGCCTGGTGTGCGAGCATCCCTGCGAGATGCACTGTCGCCGTGGCATGGTCGACGACCCCATGAACATCCTTGCCCTCAAGCGGTTTGCCGTTGAGCATAGCGACCTCAAAGACCACAAGCCACATGTAGTGGACAACACTGGTAAGCGCGTCGCCGTGATCGGCGGCGGCCCGGCCGGTCTTTCTTGCGCCTACTACCTGGCCGTGATGGGCCACAAGGTGACCATTTTTGAGCAGCGCCACCACCTGGGTGGCATGCTGCGCTACGGAATCCCCAGCTATCGTCTGCCACGCGAGCGCCTGCAGGCCGAGATCGACTGGATCATGAGCGCCGACATCGATGTGGAACTCGACCACTCCGTGAACGGCGAGGAGCTCGCCCGTCTACGCGACGAGTTCGATGCCGTCTACCTGGCCATCGGTGCCCATAACGACAAGAAGCTCGGCCTTCCGGGCGAAGAGGCGCCCGGCGTGGAGTCGGCCGTCAAGATGCTGCGTGCCATCGGTGACGACGAGCTGCCCGACCTGAGCGGCCAGCGCGTGTGCGTCATCGGCGGCGGCAACGTGGCCATGGACGTGGCGCGCTCTGCCGTGCGCTGCGGTGCCGAAAAGGTAAGCATCGTCTACCGCCGTCGCATCTGCGATATGACGGCTCAGGACGCCGAGATTGCCGGCGCCCAGGCCGAGGGTTGCGAGGTTCTGGAACTCACGGCGCCGTTCGCCATCGAGACGGGCGAAGATGGTCGCGTGAGTGGCCTGCGCGTGCAGCCGCAGATTATCGGCGAGCCCCGTCGTGGGCGTCCGGCTCCGCGTGCCGCCGCCACGCCCGAGCGCGTCATTCCCTGCGAGCGCGTGTTCGTGGCCATTGGCCAGGACATCGATTCCAAGCCGTTTGAGGACATGGGCATTGCCTGTAAGTGGGGCTGCGTGGTCACCGATTCGGATGGCGCCGTGCCTAACTTCGATGGCCTCTTTAGCGGCGGCGACTGCCAGACCGGCCCCGCCACCGTCATCCGGGCCATCAACGCCGGCCGCGTTGCTTCGGCAAATATCGACCGCTACCTGGGCTTTGACCACAAGATTAAGCTCGACGTGGAGCTGCCGACCGTCCAGTTTAAGGGCAAGCACGAGTGCGGCCGCTGCGAGCTGGGTGAGCGCGAGGCCGGCGAGCGTATTCACGATTGGAATCTGGTCGAGCAGGGCCTTACCGAGGAGGAGGCGCGCCAGGAGGCAAGCCGCTGCCTGCGTTGCGACCACTTTGGCTTTGGCGCGTTCCGCGGAGGGAGGAACTTGGAATGGTAGAGCTCAACAACCCCACTGTCAGCGACAACACCGAAAGCGGAGCACTCAATATGGTCAAGCTCACTATCGATAATTGCGAGGTCGTGGTACCCGAGCACACCACGATCCTGGACGCGGCCAAGTCCGTCGGTATCCAGATTCCCACCCTGTGCTACCTGCGCGATCTGAACGAGATCGGCGGCTGCCGCGTGTGCGTGGTCGAGGTTGAGGGCTGCGACCAGCTGGTTGCCGCCTGCAACAACTACGTGCTCGATGGCATGGTGGTCCACACCAACAGCCCCAAGGCCCGCGAGGCCCGTCGCACCAACGTGCAGCTGCTGCTGTCCCAGCACGATTCGCAGTGCACGAGCTGCGTGCGCAGCGGCAACTGCAACCTACAGACCATCGCCAACGACCTGGGCATTTTCTATCTGCCGTATCAAAGGCATTTGGCGGGCGAGGGCTGGGACTTCGATTTTCCCATCATCCGCGAAAACGACAAGTGCATTAAATGTATGCGCTGCATCAAGGTGTGCGAGAGCGTGCAGGGCCTGGGGATTTGGGACCTGACCAACCGCGCCACGCATACCGCCGTGGGTACCCGCGGGCGCGCGCCGATCGGCAAGACCGATTGCGTCGCGTGCGGCCAGTGCATTACGCATTGCCCGACGGGCGCACTGCGCGAGCGCGACGATACCGAGACCGTGTTTGACGCGCTCGCTAATCCTGACAAGATCGTGCTGGTGCAGATTGCGCCGGCCGTGCGCAGCGCCTGGGGCGAGGAGCTCGGCATTCCGCGCGAGGAGGCTACCGTCGAGCGCCTGGCTTGCGCTCTGCGCCGCGTGGGCTTTGAGTACGTGTTCGACACCGACTTCTCGGCCGATCTCACCATTATGGAGGAGGGCTCCGAGCTGCTCGAGCGCCTGGGTAAGGCCGCCAAGGACGAGGGCGACAGTCGCGGCTGGCCCATGTTCACGAGCTGCTGCCCGGGCTGGGTGCGCTTCGTGAAGGCACGTTACCCCGAGTTTGTCGACGGCCTGTCCACGTCAAAGTCGCCGCAGCAGATGTTCGGCGCCATCGCCAAGACCTACTACGCCAAGGTGCTGGGCGTGGAGCTCGAACGCCTGTTTGTGGTGTCCGTGATGCCGTGCACGGCCAAGAAGGCCGAGTGCGCGCTGCCGAGCATGGTGGGCGAGGACGGCACGCCCGATGTGGACGTTGCGCTGACGGTGCGCGAGATGGTGCGCATGATTCGCGCGAGCCACGTGAGCGTCGACACGCTGGTTGAGGAGCCGCTCGACACGCCGCTGGGCTTTGGCACGGGCGCGGGTGTGATCTTTGGCGCCACGGGCGGCGTGATGGAGGCCGCCGTGCGCTCGGCCTATTACCTGGTGACGGGCAAGAACCCCGACGCCGATTTCTTTACCGACGTGCGCGGCCTGGACGGCTGGAAGGAAGCCGTCGCCGATATCGATGGCACCAAGGTGCGCGTCGCCGTGGCACACGGGCTGGGCAATGCCGCCCGCCTGCTCGACGCAATTCGCGACGGCCGTGTGAGCTATGACTTTGTCGAGGTCATGGCGTGCCCCGGCGGCTGCGTCGGTGGTGGCGGTCAGCCCATCCACGACGGTTGCGAGCTGGCTGCCGAGCGTGGCCAGGTGCTCTGGGGCCTCGATGCGAACGCCGAGATTCGCTTCTCGCACGAGAATCCCGATGTCCAGGCGTGCTATCGCGAGTTCTTGGGCGAGCCGCTCTCGCCGCTGGCCGAGGAGTTGCTGCATACCGACCATCACGCATGGACGATGCCTAACGAGGGGACGTGCTAGCGATGCGCGCGTTTGATGTTGAGATGTCGCGCCGGGGGTTTGCCTCGGCGCTTGCCGCGGGCGCGCTGTCGCTTGCGCTCGCGGGCTGTGGCGGCGGGGCCGCGGGGGCCGGGTCTGCTGCAGGCTCGGCTGCCGCGGACGGCGTCAGTGCCGCCGCAGAGCCGGTCGAGGTGCATGTCGCCTCGCTCAAGGGGCCGACGTCGATCGGTCTGGTGCGGTTTATGGATCAGGCGGCCGATGGCGAGACGGACAATGAGTTCGACTTTGCGATCAACACTGCCGCCGACGAGATCGTGCCCAAGGTCATTCAGGGCGATGTCGATATCGCCCTAGTGCCCGCCAACGTGGCGAGCGTGCTCTACAACAAGACCGAGGGCGCGGTGCAGGTCATCGACATCAACACGCTGGGCGTGCTGAACGTTGTGACGGGCGACGCGAGTGTGGCCTCGTTTGGCGATCTGGCGGGCCATACTGTCTATATGACGGGCAAGGGCGCCACGCCGGAGTACGCCATGAACTACCTGCTGGAGCGCGCGGGCTTGGCCGGTCAGGTGACGCTCGTGTTTAAGAGCGAGCCTACCGAGGTGCTCTCGGCTCTGCTTGCCGACCCGACTGCCGTGGGCGTGCTACCCGAGCCGTTCAAGACGGCGGCCATCGCCAAGAGCGAGGGCAAGCTGTCGGCACCGGTGAGCCTGACCGATGTGTGGGACGAGCTGGCAGGAGACACGGGCTCGCGCTTGCTGACGGGTGTGACCGTGGTGCGCCGTGCCTTTGCCGAGGAGCATCCCGAGGCCGTGGCGGAATTCCTGAGCTGCCATGCTGCGAGCGTTGAGGCCGTGAACGCGGCGCCGGCGGACTGGGCGCAGGCCGTGGTCGATGCGGGCATCGTGGATAACGCCAAGATCGCCGAGAAGGCGATTCCCGGGTGCATGCTTGTCTGCCAGACAGGGAAGGATATGAAGGCCGCGCTCGGTGGGTACCTGAAGGTGCTGGCCGATGCGGACGCGAGCGCCGTGGGCGGCAAGCTCCCGGCTGATGATTTCTACTACATGGAGTAACCCGTGCGTGCGTTTGCTCGACAAATGATAGAGCGTATGAAGGCGGTGGCGGCAGCAGGTGCCGTTGCCGCCTTTTGGCTTGCCGTGTGGGTCTTCGTGGCGGCGCTGGTGGCACAGCCGCTGATTTTGCCGGGTCCGGGTGCTGTTGTGGTGGCGTTGCTGCGGCTGGTATGCGATGCCGGCACGTGGGCGATTCTGGCGGGCTCGGGTGTGCGGATTCTAGGCGGTTTGGCGCTTGCCGCGGTGTGCGGTGGTTTGCTGGCCGGAATTTCGTCGCGCTCGCGGGCGTTTGCCCGCTTGGTGGCTCCGGCGCTTTCGTTTGTTAAGGCGACGCCGGTTGCCTGCGTGGTGGTCCTGCTGCTCATTTGGCTGGGGTCGGCGCGCGTAAGCATTGCGGCGGTCTTTTTGATGGCGCTGCCGGGAGTGTATTTTTCGCTGGTCGAGGGCTTGACGCAAGCGGATAAACCGCTGGAGCAGATGTTTCGTCTGCATGGCGTGCGGGGTTGGCGACTGTTTTGTGCCCACACCTGGCGCGAAGTCCTGCCGTTTGTGCTTTCGTGCGCCCGCGCCGTGATTGGCATGAGCTGGAAGGCCGGCGTGGCGGCGGAGCTGATCGGCATGGCGGTGGGCACCGTGGGTGAGCGCATCTATCAGGCGAAGCTGCTCATCGAGACGGCTGACCTGCTGGCGTGGACCGTGTTGGTCGTGGCGGCATCGTGGGCATGCGAGCGCGTGCTGGTGTGGCTGCTGCGGGCTTCGGGGCCCGCAGCATGGCGTGCTGCTGTGCGGGCGCATGGGCGTTGTCCTCGCGGACGTGCAGGCGGCTCTGCTGGCGGCAGGGCTGCTGCGGAGCTTGCGCTCGCCGTGGGCGATCGCGCTCTCTGGGCTCCGGCGCTCGACGGACTGGTGCTTCGTGTGCCCGCCGGTGGGCGCGCCTGCGTGATGGGCACCTCGGGCGTGGGCAAGTCGACGCTGCTTGCGCTGGCGGCGGGGGAGTGCGCGCCGTGCTCCATGGTGTTTCAGGATGTGCGCCTGGTAGAGGGCGCCTCGGCTTTGGATAACGTGCTGGTGTGCGCCGACGCGCGCGTGGACGCCTCGAGTGCCGCGGCCCTGTTGCGCCTGCTGGTGCCGGGGGTCGATGTGCATGCTCGTGTGGCCGAGCTCTCGGGCGGGCAGCGCCGTCGCGTCGAGATTGCCCGAGCCCTGCTGTGTCCGGGCGGCGCAGTGATTCTGGACGAGCCCTTTACCGGCCTAGATACCGCTGCGCGCGACGCATGCGCCGAGGTCGTGCTCGACTTGCTCGACGGCCGCATGCTGTTGCTTGCTACGCACGATGCCGTCGACGCTCAGGCCCTCAATATCTCGGACATCATCACGCTCTAAATACTTACTCAGCAACAAAATGATCCGTTTTTTCTCCGTCCCCATAGGGTTGGGTATGGTATTCTATCTGCGTTGGTAATACTTAGGATTACTAAGTATTACCAACGCAGTAGAAACAAACTCCAGATGCGGGCCAATCGGGTTGCCTTCACAGCCCGTCGCCCAGCCGCGTGGCCCGCATCTATCCGCACCACCGTCGTTTCAAAAAGGAAGCGCCATGGCAGAACACATGACCCCGGTTGTCGCGAAGGTCTTGCCCGAGGAAAAGGCGGCCTTCGCGGCGGCAACCCAACTCGTAGGCACCACGCCGTCCAACGCCATCCGCATGTTCATCGCCGCCTTCAATCGCTGCGGCACCTTTCCGTTCGACATTTCGCCCAGCGGGGCCTTTGGCAAAGACTGTCCCCAACAGCTAGTCGTTGAAGAACGTCCCCAATGACTAGTCGTTGGGAGGAGGTCGGCATGCTCAATGCGCTGGTTTGGGCGCTTGCCTGTTTTGGCGTCGTCGCTGCCGATATTGTCCTGAGCATGGTTTTGTTCTCCGTGCTGGACATCGTGTCGGCGCTGACGGGTTTCCCGATCGACAACCTCGATATTCAATGGTTTCAAGCCGTCGCTCAGACGGCGTCGTTTTTGATGGCGCTGCTATGGTGGCGTTATTTGTGGCCGCGGTCGTTTATCGCGCGCTGGCAAGGTGAGCGTCCGCTTGGCGGGGGAGTGCGTAGCGCGTGGAAGCGCATTGCCTGCGTTATCGTGATCGGCTTGGCACTGCAGGTGGTCGTTGGCTACGTGACCGACGCCGTACTGTCATTGTTGCCCGAGGTCGCGGCCGATTACAGTGAACTTGTCGAGGAAACAGGCATGGGCGACACCAGCTATCTCGCCGTCCTGACCACGGTGCTCGGCGCTCCGTTTTGCGAGGAGTTGCTGGTGCGCGGCATTATTTTTGAGTTTTCGCTCCGAGCGTTTAACCCGCAGTGCCGCCCACTTTGGAAGCGCCGACGTCTCGTGCGACCGCAAGACGGCGCCATGGTGCCCTGGGCGGCCCCGAGTAACTGTGGTATCGCCGCGGCGATTGTGCTGCAGGCGGCGATCTTCGGCTTTATGCACATGAACTGGGTGCAGGGTTGCTATGCGGGCGCTGCCGGCCTCATTTTTGGTTGGGTGCTCGTGACGACCGGAAAGCTTCGCTACACGATCCTGCTGCACTTTGCCTTTAATGCCGGGTCGTATCTCATGACGTTGCTCTGGTTTGTGAACACACCGCTCGACGTGGCGGTCACGGTTGCCATCGCCGGCTTTGTGCTGGTAGAGGCGATGCGGTCGCTCAAACTGACGTGCCAGACGGATCGTCCCTACCAGCAAGCGTGATTCCCCTAAGGAAAACACGGCTAGGCGTGTCTGAGCGTGTTCCCCCTAGGGAAATCACGACTGGAGACAGCCCAAGCGTGTTTCCCCTAGGGAAAACACGCTTGGCCGATGAGGAGACGCCGACTGGCCAAGAGACACCGGCCGGCCCTCGCCACGCTAGTTGCGGCGTCCGCCGCCGTTGGCGCCCTGACGTCCCTGGGCCGCGCGGTTGCGTCCGGCAGTGTTCTGCGCGCGCGACATGCCACCGTGGCCCTTGCTGCCTTTGGGTCCCTTGCCGGCGGCGCCACCGTGGGCCTTGCCGCCCTTCTTGCCGGTGCCATGGCCACCGCCAGCAGACGTCTCGCCCGGGCGCGGGGGCACGGGACGAATCAGGCAATGCTTGGTGTAGCCGATCAGATCGCGGCGGCCGGCCTTTTCCAGCGCCTCGCGCACCAGCTTATAGTTTTCGGGCTTGCGATACTGGATGAGCGCGCGCTGCATGGCTTTCT
Source organism: Collinsella aerofaciens (assembly GCF_028206795.1). Lineage (GTDB taxonomy): Bacteria > Actinomycetota > Coriobacteriia > Coriobacteriales > Coriobacteriaceae > Collinsella > Collinsella aerofaciens_AX. The sequence continues at coordinate 161,705 of NZ_JAQLFJ010000001.1, forward strand.
CGTGCGGGTCGCGCGCCACATAGATCGGCTCCATGGTGCGCGGATCCACGCCGGTGTAGTACATGCACGTCGACATGGTGGACGGCGTGGGGTAGAAGTCCTGCACCTGCTCGGGCATGTAGCCCATGTCTCTCACGGCCTCGGCAAGGTCCACAGCTTCCTTCATGGTTGAACCGGGGTGGCTCGAGATCAGATACGGCACCACGTACTGCTTGAGTCCGTATTCGCGGTTCAAGCGTTCAAATTTACGGCAGAATGCGTCGTAGACGGCGCGGCTCGGCTTGCCCATCACAGACAGCACGGCGTCGCTCACGTGCTCGGGCGCTACGCGCAGCTGGCCCGAGACGTGATGCTCCAGCAGCTCGCGCAAAAACTCGTCCGAGGCATCGGCCATGGTGTAGTCAAAACGGATGCCGCTGCGGACGAAGACCTTCTTGACGCCCGGCAGTTGGCGCAGGTCGCGCAACAGTTGCGTGTAGCCGCTTTCGTCGACCACCATGTTCTTGCACACGCTCGGCCACAGGCAGCGCTTGTTCTTGCACACGCCGTGCTTGAGCTGCTTGTCGCAGGCGGGACGGCTAAAGTTGGCCGTCGGTCCACCCACGTCGTTGATGTAGCCCTTAAACTCGGGATCGCGCGTGAGCAGCTCGGCCTCGCGCATGATCGAGTCGTGGCTGCGCATCTGCAGCACGCGGCCCTGGTGGAAGGTCAGCGCACAAAACGAGCACTCACCAAAGCACCCGCGGTTGGAGCTGATTGAAAACTTGATCTCGGCAAAGGCCGGCACGCCGCCCGCTGCGTCGTAATCGGGATGCCAATCGCGTGCGTAGGGGAGTTCGGCCACCTCGTCCATCTCGTCGGTGGTGAGCGTGGCCGACGGTGGGTTCTGCACCACATAGACGCTGTTGGGGTAGGGCTCTACCAGACGATGCCCGGTGATGGGGTCCATATTTTGCTGCTGCACGTTAAAGCTGCGGGCGTAGTTGAGCTTGTCAGCGGCAAGGTCGTCCCAGCTGGGCAGCAGGTCGTAGTCGTAGACCTCGTCGAGCGAACCCGTGCGGTAAACGGTGCCGTTGATATAGGTGATCTGATCGACGGGCAGCCCCGCGTCGAGCGCGTCGGCGATCTCGACAATCGCGTGCTCGCCCATGCCGTAGATGAGGATGTCGGCGCCCGAGTCGAGCAGCACCGAGCGCTTGAGCTTGTCCTGCCAGTAGTCGTAGTGGGCCAGGCGGCGCAGGCTTGCCTCGATGCCGCCGATAATGATGGGAGCGTCCTTAAACGTCTGACGGATGAGATTGCCGTAGACCGTGACGGCACGGTTGGGGCGGTGACCTTCCTCGCCGCCGGGGGTATAGGCGTCGGTGTGGCGGCGGTGCTTGGTTACCGAATAGTGGTTGACCATGGAGTCCATGTTGCCGGCGCTGACGAGAAACCCCAGGCGCGGCTCGCCGAGCACAGTGATGCTGGCGGGGTCGGTCCAGTCGGGCTGGCAGATGATGCCCACTTTGTAGCCGTGCGCGTCGAGTACGCGGCTGATGATAGCCATGCCAAAGCTCGGATGGTCCACGTAGGCATCACCGCAGATATAGACGAAGTCGCACTGGTCCCAGCGGCGCGCATCCATGTCGGCGCGGCTGACGGGGAGGAACTTATCGCGGCCCGGGCGCCAGGGACGGGCGGGCGCAGCCGGGGCGTGCGCGACCCGGGTGGCGGGGGAGACCGTGGCCTGCGCCTTGTCGCCGCGCTTTTGCTGCTGGCCGCGCTGGGCATGCTTGCCGTGCTGGTTGTGCTGAGCGTCCTGGGGCTTTTTTGCCACGATCCCTCCCGGTGTTTGTATGCTGCACGTAATTGTAACCAGTCTTTTTGGGACGGGGCTAAAAAGACTGGTGGAGTACATGGGCTGGCGGATCGGCGTGTCGATGCGGGTGCCGTTTGTTTCCAGACTGTGTATCCCCGTGTCGAAGGAGCCGTCTCGCGCGCACGCCATGTTGTCAATGGGTTACAGTATGAACGGCGGCTATGTTTCCGCCAACGCACGAGAGGGTCGTCAACAAGGAGGATGCACGACGATGCAGCGTGCCAAACAGATATCGGAGTCCATCGAACTGGGCATTATCCTGGCGCTCGCCGGCGGCTTTATGGATGTGTATTCGTACATTGGGCGCGACCATGTTTTCGCTAACGCGCAGACGGGCAACATCTTGCTGGTGGGCGTGAGCATCTCGGAGGGCAATTGGGCACTTGCGGGGCGCTACTTCTTCCCTGTGGTGTCGTTTGCCGTGGGCATTATGCTTGCCGATCTGGTACACGAGCGGTTTGGCAGCGTGATCCACTGGCGTCAGGTGACGGTGTTCTTTGAAGCCGTCATCTTGCTGGGCGTGAGCTTTATCCCCGGTGGCGGTTACAACCTGCTCGCCAACTGCCTCACTTCGTTTGCCTGCGGCATGCAGGTCGAGAGCTTCCGCAAGATCCACGGTCACGGCATCGCTACGACCATGTGCATCGGCAACTTGCGCAACGCGCTGCAAAACGTGGACGATTACATCATCACCCACAGGCGCGGCTTTTTGGAAAACGGCCTGCTGTACTTTGGCGTGATCTTTACCTTTGTGTTTGGCGCCGTGTTGGGCAACTGGTGTATTGAGCGCATGGGCCTGCACGCCATCGTCGTGGCGAGCTTGCTGCTGTTTGTCGCGTTTGCCATCATGTTCATCGACCGCGAGCGCGACTTGCGCTTACGCTGGAAGGTTGCGGCCGAGGCTTGGAAAGAGGGCTGCCGAAAGTAACCGAATGCGGCAAAGGGGCTGTCCCTTTGCCGCTTTATTTTTCATCATCTGTTGAAACGCTTTAACAATTTTGACGTTCTCACGTGCTTTTCGTTTCAAAAGCGTTAGGATGGGACTTATAGCGTGGGGCGTAATGGGCGCCCCGCACACGATGGGAGGCTATCAATGGCTAATCGTTTCGTTCTCAATACCATCTCTTATCATGGTTCCGGCGCCATCAAGGAGATCCCCGGCGAGCTCCAGCGTCGCGGCTACAAGAAGATCTTCGTCTGCTCCGACCCCGATCTGGTCAAGTTTGGCGTTACCGCTAAGGTGACCGACGAGCTCGACGCCGCCGGCATCGCTTGGAGCCTCTACTCCGAGATCAAGCCCAACCCCACCATCCAGAACGTCAAGGACGGCGTCGAGGCCTTCAAGGCCGCCGAGGCTGACGCTATCGTGACCATCGGTGGCGGCTCCTCCATGGACACCGCTAAGGCCATCGGCATCATCATCAACAACCCCGAGTTTGCCGATGTCCGCAGCCTCGAGGGCGTTGCTCCGACTAAGAACCACGCCGTGTTCACCATCGCCGTGCCGACGACCGCCGGTACCGCTGCTGAGGTGACCATCAACTACGTCATCACCGACCCCGAGAAGGTCCGCAAATTCGTGTGCGTCGACACCAACGACGCCCCCGAGGTCGCCGTCGTCGATCCTGACATGATGGCTTCTATGCCTGCCGGCCTGACCGCTTCCACCGGCATGGACGCTCTGACCCACGCCATCGAGGGCTACACCACCAAGGGCGCCTGGGAGCTCTCCGACATGTTCCACTTTGAGGCCATTAAGCTGATCAGCGAGAACCTGCGCGACTCCGTCGCCGAGGCCAAGTCCGGTCAGCCCGGCTCCGGCCGCGAGGGCATGGCTCTTGGCCAGTATGTCGCCGGCATGGGCTTCTCCAATGTTGGCCTGGGCATCGACCACGCCATGGCTCACACCCTGTCCGCTCACTACGACACCCCGCACGGCGTCGCCTGCGCCATGCTGCTGCCGATCGCCATGGAGTTCAACAAGCCGGTTTGCGCCGAGCGCCTGGCCAAGGTCGCCGTCGCCATGGGCGTTGACACCACGGGCATGAGCACTGACGAGGCCGCTGACGCTGCCATCGCCGCCGTCAAGCAGCTCTCCGCTGACGTGAACATTCCGCACGTCTGCGAGGCCATGAAGGCTGACGAGATCGAGGTCCTGGCCAAGGACGCCATGGCCGACGCCTGCTTCCCGGGCAACCCGCGCGAGGCGACGCTCGACGACGTCATCGAGCTCTTCAAGAAGATCTGCCCGGCTGCTTAGCCCAGTTTGGTGGTCCCTCGCCCGTAGGCGTATGGTCTATTGACTTGCCGCTGGCCCCGCCGCGCTACGCGCGGCGGGGCTTTTTGTGTTGCGTCGATGCCCGGAGACGGGCAAAACCAAGGCATACTGCCCGCTGCGGATAGGTGGTGCACTTCCCAGCGTGCATTTTTGGGAGTATTCAGCAAGCTCTTAAAAATGCATAACGTTGTGAATAGGCCGTAGTGGCTCGCTGACGCCCATCGACAGCCATTGTGGGCGGGCTATCGATGAATGGAGGGGGTTGTTGCTGAGTTTCTGCTTTGAGACAACCTTCAACACTGCTGTAACGTGTCGTTTTGTCGTTCGTGATGGGGCCGTTGGGGTCCACGGTGCTGAATACTCCGTTTTTTGCACGGTCCAAGGTGGGGTACCCCGAGACAAAGCAAATAGATGTCTCATTTCTATGCAGATACCGATAGGATTTATGCAAGATTGGGATTGTAAGCCGTGCGTGTGCGCAAAATCGGCGCGAGGACGTCTGGAGGTGGCTCGGCTCCCAGGGCCTTGCACGTGCGGAACGGTTAAAATCGGGACTCGGTCTTAGTTTTGATTGGAAGGATGCACATGGCTTCTGTAATCGATGCTTCTCTAGAGGAGACGCTCTCCTATATCGCGGGGCAGCTTAAGACGCTGACTTCTATTGCTTCGCCTACGGGCTATACCCGTGCGGCGACTGATTATCTGATGGAGACCCTGCGCGATATGGGGTTTGGGCCTGAGCGTTCTAATAAGGGTAACGTGCTCGTTGAGCTTGGTGGCGAGGGTGAGCCGCTCGTACTGGCGAGCCATGTCGATACTCTGGGCGCCATGGTGCGCTCCATCAAGGACAATGGTCGTCTGCGTCCCACGACGCTTGGCGGGCATCAGTGGTCTACGGCCGATGGCGAGAACTGCGCCGTTTACACGCGCGACGGCAAAGTCTTTACGGGTGTGGTTCTCAACACCGAGCCTTCGGCGCATGTGGCCGATGAGCCGGTCAAGACCATCGAGAAGAACATGGAGATCTTGCTCGACGAGAACGTCGATAGCAAGGATGATGTGCTCGAGCTGGGTATTCAGACGGGCGATATCATTGCCATGGATCCGCGTACCACGGTGACGGAGAGCGGCTACATCAAGAGCCGCTTCTTGGACGACAAGCTGTCGGCCGCCATTTTGCTGGGCTTGGCGCGTGCCGTCGCCGCTGGCGAGGTGACGCTTTCGCGCAAGGTGTCGCTGCTCTTTACCGTGTACGAGGAGGTCGGACACGGCGGCGCCTTCGTGCCGGCCGACACGCGCGAGATGATCAGCGTGGACATGGGTTGCGTGGGCGACGACCTAGGCTGCACCGAGCGCATGGTTTCGATCTGCGCCAAGGATTCGGGTGGCCCATACAACTACGATCTGGTGACCACGCTGTCCAACATCGCCCGCGAGCTTGAGCTCGACTACGCGATCGATGTGTACCCGCACTACGGCTCCGACGTCGAGGCTACGCTTTCGGCTGGCTACGACATTCGTCACGGCCTGATCGGTCCCGGCGTGTACGCGAGTCACAACTACGAGCGCAGCCACATTGACGGCGTGCGCAACACCTTTGAGCTGGTTCGCGCCTACGTCCAGCGCTAACGATGTAGCGGCCTCGGCTGACACAGCAGTGCCGACCGAGGCCGTCCTCTCTAAGTTGCGGTGAAATAGGGGCTGTTTAGCGGCCTGAAACGCTTAAACAGTCCCTATTTCACCGCAACTTATGAAGGGGATGGGACTACTTGATAGCTGCCGTAACGGTGCCGCCGCCGAGGACGACGTCGCCGCGGTAGACGACGACAGCCTGGCCGGGGGCGATGGCGCGCTGCGGCTCGTCAAAAGTTAGCAGCATTTGCCCGTCTTCGCCGCGCGTAAGGGTTGCTGCCTGGTCTTTCTGACGGTAGCGGTACTTGGCGCCCACGCGAATGCCGCCGGCATCGAGTTCTGCCTCCATGCGGTCGGCAGGGGCGCTCCAGATCCAGTCGTCGGCCGTGAGTGCTGTGGCCGTTAGGTCCTCGGCCTCGCCCAGATGCACGGTGTTGTTGGCGGCGTCGACGCCCGTCACATACACGGGATGCGCCATCGCGACGCCCAAGCCCTTGCGCTGGCCGATGGTATAGCGCAACGCACCGTTATGGCGTCCGACCACGCTGCCGTCGCGCCATACAATATCGCCCGGCTCGGCGGCATGTCCGCAGCGGCGCTCGATATAGCCCGCGTAGTCGCCGTCCGCGATAAAGCAGATGTCCTCGCTCTCGGCCTTCTTGGCGTTGATGAAGCCCTGCTCGGCGGCAATGCGGCGCACGTCGCGCTCTTTGTCCAGCCCGGCCAGCGGAAAGATTGTGCGCGACAGCCGCTCCTGCGTGAGCGAATACAAAAAGTAGCTCTGGTCCTTCTTGGGGTCTTCGCCGCGATGCAGCTGCCAGGTGCCGTCGGACGCCTGGCTTGTTTTGGCGTAGTGACCTGTGGCGATGTAGTCGCAGCCCATATCCAGCGCCGCATCCAGCAATGCGCCAAACTTAATGTGGCGGTTGCAGATGATGCATGGGTTGGGCGTCAGCCCCTCCTGATAGGCGGTCACGAAGCGCTCGATAACATTGCGGTCGAAGGTCTGCTGCAGGTTAAGTACATGGTGGGGTATCCCCAGGCGCTCGGCGACGGCCTTTGCATCGGCGATGTCGCGGTCGACCTTACTCGTGCTCGTGACGGGATCGGGCGCGGGGCAGGTGAGGCGCATGGTGGCGCCGACACATTCGTAACCCTGGCTTTTGAGCAGATACGCGGTCACGCTGGAATCGACGCCGCCACTCATGGCGACGAGCACGCGCTTGTTGTGCATGGGGAGGTTCTCCTTGGTGGCATGTGGCCAAAAAAGAAAAGCGGCGCGGGAGGCTGGTTCCGCGCCGCAGACATTGTAGCAAGTTCGGGCGTCCTGTGGGACGCCCTAATGAGATGGGCTCAGACTGCCGGGAGAGAGAGGAGACCGGCTCGTCCGTGGGCTCAACCTATGGGCGACAGGCTCTAGTCCTGGAACAGTGCCGTGGACAGGTAGCGCTCACCGGTATCGGCGAGCAGGGCCACGATGGTCTTGCCCTCGTTCTCGGGGCGCTTGGCCAGCTGCAGCGCGGCCCACACGGCGGCGCCGGACGAAATGCCCACGAGCACGCCCTCCTTGTGGCCCACGGCGCGGCCGGTCGCAAAGGCGTCGTCGTTCTCGACGGGGATAATCTCGTCATAGACCTGGGTGTCGAGGACGTCGGGCACAAAGCCGGCACCGATACCCTGGATCTTGTGCGGGCCGGCCTGGCCCTTAGAGAGCACCGGGGAGGTAGCGGGCTCGACGGCGACGATCTGAATCTCGGGGTTCTGCTCCTTGAGGAACTCGCCCACGCCGGTCACGGTGCCGCCGGTGCCGACGCCGGCGACGAAGATGTCGACCTTGCCGTCGGTGTCATCCCAGATCTCGGGGCCGGTCGTGGCCTTGTGGATGGCAGGGTTGGCGGGGTTTACAAACTGACCGGCGATAATGCTGTTGGGTGTCTCCTTCTGCAGCTCCTCGGCCTTGGCGATGGCGCCCTTCATGCCCTTGGAGCCGTCGGTGAGCACGAGCTGTGCGCCGTATGCCTGCATAAGTTTGCGGCGCTCGACGGACATAGTCTCGGGCATGGTGATGATCACCTTGTAGCCGCGAGCTGCCGCCACCGAGGCGATGCCGACGCCGGTATTGCCGCTCGTGGGCTCGATGATGGTGTAGTCGCCGCCGCGCACGAGCTTGCCGGCCTTCTCGGCCTCGTCGATCATGTTCTTGGCGACGCGGTCTTTGACGGACCCGGCGGGGTTGAAGTATTCCAGCTTGACGAGCACGCGGGCCTTGAGGTCCTCATCGGCCTCAAAGTGAGTGAGCTCCAGAAGCGGGGTGTGGCCGATAAGCTGATCGATGGACGTATAAACATTGCTCATGGTGAACCTCCAAAGTGTTCAAATGACTGGATGCCGTGTGGTTTTACGGTGTGTGTAGCAGCGAAACCCACAAACCTTATAGGTTGTTCGTTTTGCTGTTGGCAAGCATAGTAGACGCTAAAGCCTAGTAACGCAATAGGAAATATAAGATTATGACGAGTCGATTAACCATCTTGACGGGAATGGGTATTTTCAAAACCAATTTTTCGGCTAGAATTTCTACGGACTAAATGACCGAAAGGCAGCACTATACATGTTGGTTTCTACTAAGGGCAGATATGCCCTGCGCGTTATGGTCGACCTGGCCGAGCACCAGGCAGCCGGTCGCATCCCGCTCAAAGAGATCGCGGCGCGACAGGGGATTTCCGAGAAATATCTCGAGAACATCTTGGCTACGCTTGTGCGCGCCAACATGCTCTCGGGCATGCGTGGCAAGGGCGGCGGCTACGTGCTTACGCGCCCGCCCGAGCAGTACACGGTGGGCGAGATCCTGCGCCTGACCGAGGGCAGTCTGGCGCCGGTCGCCTGCCTGGATGGCGACTGCAAGGGCTGCTCGCGTTCGGATGAGTGTCCCACGCTCGACGTGTGGAAGAACCTGGACAAGCTCATCAACGACTACCTCGACGGTGTGACGCTCGATCAACTTGTCGCTCCCAACCATGGCTACGACTACGTCATCTAACCCACACCTGCATTTGGGGACGGGGTAGAAATGGTAGATCCTCTCGTCCTTTGAGACTTGGCAAATAAGAAGGCCGCCCATTTTTGCGATGGGCGGCCTTTGTCTTGGGTCGATATGACGGTTCGTATTGAACAGTTCTAGCCCTCGGCGATGCTGTCGAGAATGCTGCGCATGATGGATACCAGGATGCTGCCCATAAAGGCCGATCCAAAGCCGGCAATGGAGATACCCGCGCCCAGCAGATTGACCGACAGGTAGCTGGCCAGCTCGAGCATGAAGCTGTTGACTACGAGCTGAAAAATACCAAGCGTGATAATAGTGAGCGGCAGCGAGATGACCGTCAGGAACGGCTTGACGAGCGAGTCGACGATGTTGAGGAACAGTCCCACGAAGGCAAAGCAGACCCAAGCCTCGGCAAAGCCGAAGGGTTGGATACCGGGGACGAGGAACGTGGCGATCGCGATGGCGATCGAGGTGAAGAGCCAGTTAAGCATAAAGCGCATGGCGTGAATCCTTTCTTGCGCCGGGGTTGCTGGCGTCGCGTGAAGCGGCTTGCGGCGGCGACCTGGATGGTTGCGCGGGCGCGCCGCGGTGTTTGGGCGCCCATTGTCTCAAATATTCGTGGAGCTTACGTGCGCATATGGTTTCTAAACGGCGTTCGTCCTGAAAAACGCGCCGCTGGCAGAGAGTCTTGTCGCTTTAGTTTGGTGGTGTGCTACACTGCTACGGGCAAAAGCCACAGGCGTTGCCCTATTGCATAGAACGGGCGAACGATGCCCGATGTCAGTATCAACTTCGATGCCTTTTGGCGGGTTTGGCGGTGATCGATGAATATCGAGAACATGTTTGACAAGCCTGATGTCAAGCAGCTGGTCCACGCATTTAGCCTTTTGGACGACGAGAAGGATATCCAAGCGTTTTTGACCGATATCTGCACGCCGCGCGAGATTTGCGACCTTTCTCAGCGTTTGCAGGTTGCGCGCTATTTGGACGAGGGCGAGCCTTATGTTGAGGTTCAGGCCCGTACCGGCGCTTCGTCCACCACGGTGAGCCGCGTTTCAAAGGCGCTGAACGGCGAGTACGGTGGCTACCGCAAGATCCTCATTAAGCTGGAGGATGGCGAGTAGGCCGCGGCAAAACCAATTGTTCAAAACCGCTCCTCCGGGGGCGGTTTTTATATGCCCGCAATCGGCTGGTGCGTTGGGGCCAGGTTGCTTTGTACCAAAAGATGGAGCTGCGGTGGCAATGTGTCCGCTTGGGCGGGTAGGATGGATGCATTGATTATTGCGAACAGTTTGAGCGGAGGACCATGCCTGTTCGAATCTATACCACGGATGCCGGCACGGATTTGAGTGATGCCGAGTCGGCGCTGCTTGCCGACCTTGTTGACTGCCACGGACGTGCCGTGCTGCTGGCACCTACGTTTGCCGAGCTCGACCTGTGCCGTCATGATGCGGCGGAAGCCGGGATTTCGCTGGGTATTGACTACAAGACGCCTACATCGTGGCTTCGCTCGCTTTGGGAGCTTTTGGGCGACGGGCGCGGTTTCGTCGACAACCTGCAGCGCCAGATGCTGTTCTCGGACATGGTCACGCGTCTCGACGATGCCGACCTGCAGCCGCTTTCGCGCAGCCAGGGCACAGTGCGCATGCTCGCGCGCATGGCCCGCGACGTGTTGCCGGGCGTTGCGGGGACGGGTGCCGAACGATGCCGTGGCGACAACTGCCAGCCTGAGCCAAAAAGCGATGCCGAGGCTCGTGTGTTCGAGCTTTTGCGTGCCTACGCGGGCGATTTGGACCGTCGAGATATGGTCGAGCCCTGCGAGGCGGCTGACATTATGGCCGGTGCCCTGGCCGATAGCCTGCCGACGTGCACCCGCGCCGTATGCGTGCGCGGTATCACGTCGTTTACGTACGCACTGCTCGAGCTACTGTCTGCCGTGGCGAACAATGGGGGAGAGGTCGTCGTGCTGCTTGCCCGCGAGCAGGCGGCGATGCGCGAGGAGCTTGCCGTGGCATTTGATGCCCGCGGTGTGCTGTTTGAGGTCGCGCCGCTGGGGGAGGACGCCGTCGCGTCTGATGCCGCTTGCGGGACCGCCGCTCAGCCTGCCTTTATTGAGGTCGCTGGCCCCCATGCCCGTGCTCATGCTTATGCGGACGCAATTGATGATCTGGTAAAAACGTGCCGGGGTTCCGAGGTCGACGGCGTCGCGACGCCTGCCGACCCTGTGCGCGTGCTCGTTGTTTCTGCCCGGGCACCCCAGCTGTTCGTTGAGCTCGCCTCTCGTCTGGCGGCTCGTCATATCGCTTCCGAGACAACTGAGTTCACGGCGTTTTCCCAGTCCATCGCGGGCAGGCAGTTTACGGCGCTCGCCGGCCTGATCGAGCGCATGAAGGCCGCCGATGAGGGCATGGCGTCAAAGACCGAGTGGTGGCCCGCGCCGGAGCTTACCGACTGGATCTACAGTCCGCTTTCGGGTGCCGACGCCGCGAGCGCTCGCGGCTTCGACAAGAACATGCGCCTGTCGCGCAGCAAGACCGCTGCGGGCGTCAAGAGCCTGCTGCAGAGCGTGCAGGGCCAGGTGAGGGGCGCCCGCAAGGCCGCCAGCGACGATAATTGGTTTAAGAATGTGCCGTGCGTGGTCTCGGACGTGTTTCAGGCGCTGTGGCGCGACAAACCCGTGACGGCGCTCAAGGCCATGCTCGCCGTTGCAGAGGCGCTGCCCGATCGCGCTCTAGGCGGTCTTGACGGCCAGGCCCGTCGTCAGGCAGAGACGGCTTTGCTGCGCCATGCCATCGACATCCTTATGAACGATGCTCGCGCGCTCGACGTGTCGCAGGCCGCGACCGTGCCGGTTCTCGACGGCGTTCGAACTAAGGTGGACAAGCGCAGCACCGCCTACGATTACGAGACCTACGAGGTCGATCGCACGCCACGGGCGCAAGTGCGCTTCGTGTCGCTTGCCGATGCGTCGGTTTTGCGTCCTGGCGGCTACGATGCCGTGCTGTTTGCCGATGTCGACCTGGACAGCTATCCGCTTTCGCACGAAGAGGGCCCGCTTGCCACGTTGATGGCCGAGCTGCGCCGCGACGGCGTGTCTTTGGAGCCCGCCGCCCTGCTGCGCGTGCGCTTTGGCCGTGCAATGCAGGCGACGAGCGGTCCGGTCGCGCTTGCCCGCGTGACACACGATCGCCAGGCGCGAGAGTGCTACCCGGCAGCCGTATGGACCGAGCTGCGGGCACATGCCGAGGCCGCTGGCGCTGCCAAGTCCACGTGCGTGGGCGAGGGCGATATCATCGCCGACTTTGATCCCGCGGCAGGTGAAGGCCTCAAGCGCGAGCGCGTGACCTGCGAAGCCCCTCAGCACCTGAGCGATGAAGCCATTCCGTATCTGGTTCTGCGCCGTCGCGATGGCGAGGGCGAGAACGCGCCGCTCGTGCCGCGTCTGACGTCCGCCTCGCAGATCGAGGCCTATTCTACCTGTCCACTGTGCTGGTTCGTGTCGTATCGCGTCAAGCCCCAGTCTATCGACGCGGGCTTTGACAACATGGAGAAGGGCAACTTTGTCCACGACGTGCTGGAGCATCTGCATGCCCGTCTGCCCCAAGAAGGCATGGAGCGCGTGACGCCCGAGAATCTGCCGCGTGCACAGGAGCTGCTGCACGAGGTCTTTGACGAGACGTTGGCCGAGCACGCTGGCAAGCGCGGCACGGAGGGCCCGCTGGTGCCGCTCTCCCCGGTGGAGGAGCGCCAGGTGGCCGAGATCTTGCCGCAGCTGGAGGGTGTGCTTGCCTACGAGTCCGAGGCACTTGCCCCCTTTGCCCCGCGCTACCTGGAGTTCGCCTTCAACGAGCTCAAGGTCGAGTATGCCGGTTGGCCGCTTGGCGGGCGCATCGACCGCGTGGACGTGGACGCCGAGAATCGTGCCGTGGTGATCGACTACAAGCATCGCACGGGCGTTGAGGAGTTTAAGCTCGCCGACCCTACGGTGCGCGACGAGGAATCGGGCACGGCACCCATCGACGATCCGCGCTGGTTGCCACCACATACCCAAACGCTTATTTACGCCCAGGCCATGCGCCGGGCGCTGGATTTGGACACCCGCGCGGCGCTCTACTTTTCGACCAAGGGCGGCAAGCCGGCGTTGCGCGGTGCCGCGAGCGCCGAGCTGCTCGAGGAAGAGCGCGGCGACGGCCGCATCCCGGGCCTTAAGAAAGGTTTCCCCGGCGAGGGTGGCAGCATGGACTTCGACGCCCTGCTCGATCGCGTGGAGGCCGGCATCGCCGAGCGCTTGCGCGAACTCGAGGCGGGCAACGTCGCTGCTGTCGACCCGGCGTCGACGCAGGCCGCGCATGCCCGCTGCTCGTATAACCACGAAGGAACGTTTGTAAGGAGGGACGTGTAGACCATGGATCTTTCGACTTTGATGCCGCAACAGCTGCAGATTGTCAAAACGCTCGACCGCCCGCTGTTTGTCTCGGCGGGCGCCGGTTCGGGTAAGACCTTTACCCTCACGCGCCGCATCGTCTATGCGCTCTCGCCCGAATCCGGTCCGTTCGTCGAGCATCTGGACCAGGTACTCGCCATCACCTTTACCAAGGATGCCGCGGCCGAGATCCGCGACCGCGTGCGCCGTGCGCTTATCGACGAGGGTATGGACGAGGAAGCACTGACCGTCGACGACGCGTGGATTTCGACCATTCACGGCATGTGCTCGCGTATCCTGCGCGCGCACGCGCTGGAGCTGGGCATCGACCCCGAGTTCACGGTGCTCACCGATACCGACGAGCTCATGGATCAGGCTGTTGAGCATGTGCTGGGTCGCGCGACGGCACCCGATGCCGCCCCCGAGCTCGCGGCATCGCTCAAGGCCCTCTATGCCTGGTATCCCATGGCGGGCGAGGGCGGTTCCTTTGGCGGCGGTACGACCATCAAGGGTCTGGTGCGCGACCTGCTGGAGCTGTCGAGCCAGTTGCCGGGCGGTATGGACGACGTGCGCGTGGCGCGCGGCCAGGCCGATACCTCGGCACTCGCCGATGCCTATCGCGCGGCGCTGGGTGCGAGCAAGGCCTCGACCGAGAAGGCGCAGGCGGCGCTCGATGCCATCGACGCGTTCGAGGCGAGCGGCAAGACCATGGCCGATGCGGCGCGACTCATGATGTCGTGCACCATGCCGCGCGCGAGCAAGGCATTCCCTAAGGAGCAAGCCGAGCTGCTCAAGGCCGAGGCCGCCGATGCGTTTATCAATATCGTGCTTGCCTGCGGTGGCCCGGCGCTCGATGCGCTGGTGGGCCTGGCCCGTTCCGTGGAGGCGGAGTACCGTGCGCTCAAGGCCGACCAGTCCGCGCTCGACAATAACGATCTGCTGCGCATGGCATATGAGGCGCTGCGCGATTATCCCGCCATCCGAGCCGCCTACGAGGGCCGCTTTAAGATGGTCATGATCGACGAGTTCCAGGATACCGACCAGATGCAGGTCGACCTGATCCGTTACCTGACCGGCGCGGGGGAGCGTGCGCTTTGTACCGTGGGCGATGCGCAGCAGTCGATCTACCGCTTCCGCGGCGCCGAGGTCGAGGTCTTCCGTCGCCAGGAGCGCAAGGTGGGCTCGTCTACCGCGCCCGAGGCGACTGCCGCGGCCGACGCCCCTGCTGGCGAGCTCGTTAAGCTCGTGCGCAACTTCCGCAGCCATGACGAGGTGCTGCGTTACGTGGCGCGCGTCTTTGATGGCGACGATGGCGGCCTGATGCAGGGCTTTTTGGATCTTGAGGCGAGCGACGGCCGCAAGGACACGCTGGTGGCGGACGCCTCGCGTCGCCAGGCCCTCTTTGTTGCCGGCGGCAGTACGCAGGAGCGCACGCAGGCCAAGGCCCGTGCGATCGCCGAACGCTTCCGCGCACTTGCCGATGCCGGCCAGCCCCAGGGCGGCATGGTGCTGCTGCTGGGCCGCATGACCAACGCAGATGTCTACGCGCAGGCTTTCCGCGATCAGGGGCTCGACTGCGTCATCGCGGGCGGCTCGGTCTTTGCCCAGGCTGCCGAGGTGCAGACGGTGCGTGCCCTGGTCTGCGCGCTCGCCAATCCGGCCGATACGGCGCAGGGCCTTATGCCGCTGCTCGCCTCGCCGATGTTTGCGCTCGGCGCCCAGGAGTTCCTGGCGCTGGCGACCAAACTCGACGAGCAGACGGGCGAGACGTCGCGCCGCAACATCGATGTGGGCATCATGAGTGATTTCGACGTGCCGGGTTTGCAAGACTTGCCGCTGGTGACGCGCGCCCGCGAGGTGCTGCGGTATGCGCTTCGTCGCGTGGGCCGCGATTCGTTCGCCGCCATCGCGCGCGACGTGGTCAACGCCTCCGGCTGGTTTGTGCGTCTGGCACAGCGCGGTCCCGAAGGCAAGGCCATTGCCGCCAACGTGCTCAAGGCGCTCGACGCCGTGGCCGAGGCGGAGGCCGAGTTCGGTAACTCGCCGCGTTCCATCGCGCTGGCCTTCGACCGCTTCTTGGCGGGCAAGGAAGCCCCGGGTGCCCTCAACGAGGAGGGCGACGGCGCGGTGCGCATCATGACGGTTCACGCCTCTAAGGGTCTGGAATATCCGGTCGTGGCGGTCGCCGAGTGCTTTGGCGTGCGTAAGCCCTCGGGTGCGGCACAGATGGGTCGCGTCGAGGGAGGAGCGCAGGTCGTGGCGCTGCCGGCACGCTTCGACGGCGTTAAGCTCACCGACGGAACCTTTGTGAAGGGCGACGACGTCAAAAAGCAGTTTGAGCACGCGTTTAAGGGCAAGGGCACGTCGCTGTGGCTACCGCCGGAGCTCATGGAGGATGTCTGCGCGACGGGTTCTCCCGCCGAGGCATTCGTTCGCCTGCGCAACGACGACCTGCAGCTTTCGCTCGAGGAGCGGGCTCGTCTGCTCTATGTCGCCATGACGCGTGCGCGCGAGCTGGTGATCTTGGCGATGGATGCCGGCGTGAGCCGCGGCAAGGTGGCGGCGCCGACCTTCGATGTCGAGACGGATCTGACCTACGATGTCCTGCGCCGCATTCTGCCGACGGACGCTCTGGACATGCCGCAGCTCGATAGCGACCGTTTGGTGTTCGACAACTCCAAGCCGGGCGACTACGAGCTCATCTCGCTCGCGGGCTTTACCTTTGGCGAGCAGGCGTTTGAGGCCAACGCTTCGCTGGATGTCGAGGGCAGGCTTGTCCGCGGCGATGCCGATGCAGATGCTGCCGACGATTCGGCCAGTACAATCGTCCCTGGTCCTGCCGACCCCAAGCCCGATTCGTTTGAGCTTGTGTATCCCCAGGCAGTGGGCGTGCGCATGGGCATCTGTCCATTTCCGGTGCGTGACTCGTATAGCTACTCGTCAATCGCCGCGGCGCTCCATGCCGAGACAGAAGACCGTGCCGCCGAGGCGCGTGTGCCCATGGACGAGGCTGGCGATGATGCGGAGTCGGATGGTTCCGAGATGACGGATGCGGACGTGGCCGCTGTCGAGCCCGCCGGCAACCCCATGGCGCTGGGCTCGGCGTTCCATGCCGCCTGCCAGTGGCTGATCGAGATGGGTTCCGATGCGCTGCCCGCTGAGCGTGCCGATGCTCTGGCGCGCCTGTGGCGCCTGACGCCGGAGCAGCGCGAACGCTTCGACGTTGCCCTGAACCGCTGGCTCAAGTCGGCTGTTCGTGCCGATCTGCTCGCGTGGCCGTGCGTTCGCGCCGAGGTGCCGTTCTTTTCGCTGGGCTGCGAGGACGAGGACATCGCTCGCTACGGTGCCTATGCCGAGGGCGCCATCGATGCACTGGCCACCGACCCGGCCGATCCGTCGCGCGCCCTGGTCATTGATTACAAGACGGGCGGCACGCCGGACGAGACGCCGGACCAGCTGCTCGAGAAGCACGCCCTGCAGGCGCGCGTTTACGCCGACGTGTTGCACAAGGCGGGCTTTGAGGCCGTGACCGTCAAGTTCGTCCGCGTGGAGCAGCCGGATCCGACCCTCTTCGTCGAACCCGCCGAACCTCAAGTGGTCACCTACAACTTCTAGCCCTCAGATAACTTGCGGTGGAATACGGACTGTTTTGGCCAAAAAAGCCGCCAAACAGTCCGTATTTCAACGCAACTGCAAGAGGAGCCGTGTGGGTTTGGCTAGGTTCGGGTGCCGTCCGCGCCGTGCGGTAAAATCGTTCAGTCAGAACACGAACCCGCATCGGAGCTCATCACATGGCATTCGTCCATCTGCACAATCACACTGTTTTCTCCATGCTCGACGGCGCAACCCGTATCCAGGATATGGTCAATCGTGCCGTTGAACTTGGCATGCCCGCCGTGGCCATTACCGACCACGGCTACATGTATGGCGTGCCCGACCTGTCGCTGGCCTGCGACGCCGTCAATCACAACACGCCCGAGTACAAAACCTGGAGCCACGACAAGGCCTTCTTGGAAAAGGACCGCCGCGACGAGCTGGTGGAGCCCGACCCCGAGGCAAACCCGCGCGAGCATGCCCAGTACGTCAAAGACATGGCCATGTGGGACGAGAAGGGCAACATCGACGAGCTCAAACCGCCCCTGGTCATCAAGCCCATCTTTGGCTGCGAGGTCTACTTTACGCCGGACGAGACCCTTGCCCGCGACCACAAGCCCGAGCTCTACCACATGATCCTTCTGGCCAAGGATCAGGAGGGCTACGTCAACCTAATGCAGACGGTCTCCGAGGCCGCCGTGCAGGGCTTTTACTACAAGCCGCGCGTGACGCTCGACAACCTGCGCCGCCATGCCAAGGGCATGATCTGCACGAGCGCCTGTATCGCGGGCATCATCCCCAAATACATCGACCGCGGCGACATGGAAGGCGCCATCAAGTGGGCCGAGACCTTCCGTGATACCTTCGAGCCCGGTGACTTCTACATCGAGATCCAGGAACACGGCATCACCACCGACAACGGCCTGACTGACGAGCAGATGGACCGCACGCTCATCGACATCGCCAAGCAGGTGGGCGTCAAGGTCATCGCCACCAACGACTTCCACTACCTGCGCCGCGAGGATGCGCCCGTGCAGGACGTCATCATGTGTATTGGCATGAACGCCAAGGTCGATGACCCCAACCGCATGCGCATGACCGGCTCGGAGTTTTACATGAAGACCGAGGAGGAGATGCGGGCGATGTTCCCGTATTGCCCCGAGGCCTGCGACAACACGCTCGAGATCGCCGACAAGTGCTACGTTGAGCTGGACTGGGACTCTATCATCCTGCCGCGCTTTCCGTTGCTCGATCCCGGCGAGACGCACGAGAGCCAGTTCCGCCGCGAGTGCGAGAAGGGCCTGCGCCAGCACTATGGCGACGACTGGGCCACGCGCGAGATCGGTGGCGTCAACATCAAAGAGCGCTTTGAGTACGAATACAAGGTCATCTGCGACAAGGGCTTTGCCGCCTACTTTTTGATCGTTGCCGAGTACGTGCAATGGGCTAAGGACAACGGCATCGGCGTCGGCCCCGGCCGTGGCTCGGCCGCCGGCGCTATCGTCGCCTACGCCATGAACATCACCGCGTTCGACCCGCTCGAGAACGGCCTGATGTTCGAGAGGTTCCTGTCCCCGCAACGTACCGAGATGCCCGATATCGATATGGACTTCGACGATGAGCGACGCCTCGAGGTCGTGGAGCACGTTCGTCAGCTCTACGGCCCCGAGAAGGTCACCCACGTCATCACCTACTCGACCATCAAGGCCAAGCAGGCCATCAACGACGCCGCGCGCGTCCTGGACTACCCGGTCTACATGGGCCAGCGCCTGTCCAAGATGGTCTCGAGCGACCCCAAGGTCAAGCTCAAGCAGGTGCTCGAAAAGCAACCCGGCAAAGAGGATCTGTTTAACCCCGATTTTGCCGAGGCCTATAAAAAGGACGACGACGCCCGTCGCATCATCGACACGGCGCTCTCGATCGAGGGCCTCACCCGTGGCGAGGGCGTGCACGCGTGCGCCGTTCTGATCTGCCGTGACCCCGTCAACGAGCACGTGCCCACCAAGCTCGATACCAAGGGCGGCGTCGAGATTACCCAGTACGAGGGCCATACCGTCGCCGACATGGGCCTGCTCAAGATGGACTTCCTGGGCCTGCGCACGCTGACGGTTATCTCCAAGGCCAAGGCCAACATCAAAAAGAACTTCGGTATCGACATCAAAGAGGAAGAGATCCCCTTTGACGATCCCGAGATCTTTAAGCTCATGGGCTCCGGCCACACCGCCGGCGTCTTCCAGGTCGAGTCCGCCGGCATGACGGCCACGATCAAGAACATGAAGCCCACCGAGTACAAGCACGTCGTAGCATTGATCGCCCTGTACCGCCCGGGCCCGTTGGGCGCCGGCATGGTCTCGTCCTACATCAACCGTATGAATGGCAAGGAGCCGGCGGTCTCCTACGACGACCGCCTGGACGACATCCTGGGCGAAACCTACGGCACCATGGTCTACCAGGAGCAGGTTATGCTCATCTCCGTCGAGATGTGTGGCTTCTCCAAGGGCGAATCGGACTCGCGTATCCGTAAGCCCGTGGCTAAGAAGAAAATCAAGCTGCTCACGTCGACGGTGCTCCACTGGGAGGATGGCTCGGACGAGACCACCTACGACCACTGGATGAACGGCGCCATCAAGAACAACTACACGCGCGAGGTCGCCCAGAAGATTTGGGACGATGTTCTTGAGTTCGCGTCCTACGCCTTTAACAAGTCGCACTCCGCCGGCTACGCCATTTTGGTTATGCAGACGGCGTGGCTCAAGGCGCATTATCCGCACGAGTACATGGCGGCCGTTCTGACGTCCTACACGGGCAAGACCGACAAGATCGTTCACTACGTCTCGGCATGCCGTCACGACGGCATCCCCGTGCTTTCGCCAGATGTCAACGAGTCCGGTACCGAGTTCACGGCTACCAAGGAGGGCGTGCGCTTTGGTCTGGCCGGCATCCGCGGCGTGGGCACCGGCGTGGCGCAGGCGATTATCGCCGAACGCGAGGCGGGCGGTCCGTTTAAGACGCTGCACGACTTTGTCGAGCGCGTGGACTCGAGCCAGGCCAACCGCCGCGTGATCGAATCGCTGATCAAGGCAGGCGCCTTCGACTCCACGGGGTATCCGCGTCGCCAGATGATGCACTTTGTGGACAAGAACAACCCCGAGAACATCATCGATGCCGCGGTAAAGCGCCAGAAAGATCGCGCGAGCGGCCAGACGTCGTTCTTCGATATGTTTGGCGACGTTGAGGGCTCGGGCTTTGAGGTGAGCGTGCCCGATCCGGATGGCCAGGAGTGGGACCGCCACCTTAAGCTGAGCCAGGAGAAGGAAGTTCTGGGCATCTATGTCTCGGACCACCCGCTGCGCCCGTTTGAGTATGCACTTAGCAAAGCGCGCGACTTCTCGTTCTCGCAGATCGACACCGGCTACGAAGTTCAGAATCCTACAGGCGGCACCATCAACCAGGAGATTCCCGAGGGCAAGGCGCTGTGGTGGGCCGGCATGGTCTCGAGCGTGTCCAAGCGCGTGACCAAAAACGGCGACCCCATGGGCATCGTGCAGCTCGAGGACATGGAAGGCGAGGCCACGGTCGTGGTGTTCCCCAAGACCTACAAGGAGGCCGAGGGGTATCTGTACGGCGAGGTCGATCCCGAGACCGGCGCGCAGCTGTCCGACGCGTTTGTGCGCATTAAGGGCAAGCTCGAGCGCTCGGACCGCGGCGACCAGATCATCGCGCAGGAGATTGTGCCGCTGGAGCTTAGCGAGGAGAAAAACAAGCCCAAGGTCTTTGAGGTCATGGTGCCCAACAGCCGATTTAGCCAGGGCAATATGGCGCGCCTGGCCACGGTGCTCACCACCAACCCGGGCGGCGACCGCGTGGAGATCTTTATTGAGCAAGTCGACGGGCGTGTGCTGCGTGCCGAGGTGCCGGCCAAGGTCAATGCACGCTCGATTCCGCTGCTGGCAGAGGCAAAGGCCATCGTCGGCAACCAAGGCCGCGTGACGGTTATCTAAAATGATTTTGCCGGGGTAGCTAATTTGGGACGGGGCTATTTTAGCTACCCTTTGACTGATGGCGAATGAGTCGGGGTCGGAATACATCTCAACCGATGTATGGGGGTAGCTAAAATAGCCCCGTCCCAAATTAGCTACCTTGTGTGGATTGGAGGAAGTGATGGCGCAGGGGACGTTTGTGCGGGCGCTTCGCAAAGAGGCGGCGTTGAGCGGCACCTTTATGAAGGGGCGTTCGCTCATGCTCAACGGCGCCGTGCTGTCGATCGAGGACAGCGGCTCGCGCTTCTCCAAAAACGTGACGGTTGAGGGCTCGGTGCGCGGTTCGCGCGGCGACCTGTACAAGACGCACGTGGCGCTCGACATGGACGAGCACGAGGTGATCGACTATGACTGCGATTGCCCCGCTGCCTATCGCTACCCCGGTATGTGCAAGCACGCCATTGCCACGGCTCTGGCGTATTTGGATTCCAGCGGCGCCGAGCCCGTCGAAGGTTTGCGCACGCCGGTCCGCACGTTTGCGGCTCAGCCCAAACAGTCCGCGCGTCCCGCGCCTACAACGCCCACGGTCAACCCCAACTTTCCCTTCCCAGCACCTGTCCCCACGAGTCCCAGCCTCATGGCGGCGCTCTCCGATCTTTCGGACGCGCGCATGGATGAGCTGGCGAGCATGCGCCGCAAGCTTGCCGGTGCCGTTGGTCCCGACGCCCCCAAAGCGGCGTTGGAGCCCTCGTTGGTGCCGTACTACAATCCGCTGTTCGCCGACCGCTTTAGCTGGGCGCTCGAGTTCCGCATTCGCTGCGGTTCGGTGTCCTACGTGGTCAAGGATATCGACGGCATGGCCGATGCCTACGTGCGCGGCGGCACCTTCTCGTACGGCAAGAAGCTCACGTTTGTCCATACGCCCGAAGCCTTCGAAGATGTGTCGACAAAGCTGCTCAGCCTTGTCTTGACGACAGTTGCCTATCTCGATGACATCACAAGCTCGCGTTCGGCGTCGTACGACTTTGCCCGCAGCGGTTTTGTCGCCGAGCGTCAGTTGCCGCTGTCCGAGCATAGCATCGTATATGTGCTGGACCTGCTGCGCGGCCAGACCATCTCTTTTGAGCCCGCCTGGTCGCGGGGGACGACGACGCATCGCACCTATGACGTGGCGGTTGAGATGCCTCCGGAAGGGGAGGACGAGGGTCTGTCTAAGCGCCCACCGCTCCTTGCCGCCAAAATCGCGCCGGCGGCTGGTGGTAGCTACGATCTGCGCCTGCCGGCCGATGCATACTGCTTTGCTTCGGGCGACGTAGCTTATCTGGTCGACACCCGCCGTGCGCGCCGCACCGATGTAGCGTTTGCCCAGCATGCGGCGCCGTTCCTATCGCGCTTGCTGCCCTGTCGCACGCCAGTCCATATCGCTGCCGACCAGGTGGGGGAGTTCTGTCGTATGGCTCTGCCCATTTTGCGCGACTATACCGACCTTACCGCGCCCGCTGCGCTCGATACCGTGGCGCCCGAGCCGAGCTTTGCTATGGCAATCGGCGTCGACGATGGGCTCGTGACCTGCAAAATTACGGTTACCTACGGCGACTGGTCGGCAGACCTCTTTAGTCTGGGCGCTCCGGGCAGCCCCTTCGAAGAGCAGCGCCCGGGCGTGCCGCCCCGCGACGAGGTGGCGGAGTTTCGCGTTATGGACACGGCGGCCCTGTACTTCGATTTCTACGAGGGCGGTCTGGCGTTTGAGGAGCGCGATGACGAGAGCTTGTTCTGCCTGCTGACCGAGGGCCTATCCGCCCTGTCCAAGCTTGGTGAGGTCATGCTCAGCGACCGTCTGCGCCAGATTTCGGTCCGCCCCGCGCCCAAGCTTTCGGTGCGTGCGACCGTCAAGAGTAACCTGCTCGACGTCGAACTGAGCGCGAGCGGGCTTTCGGCGGCAGACCTTGCCATCTATCTGGACTCCTACAAGCGTCACCAGACGTTTGCGCGCCTTACGTCCGGCGACATCATTCGCCTGGACGAGGGCGCCCGAGCCGCGTTTGGCCTCGCCGAGGATCTGGGCGTCGATGCCGTCGACCTGCTCGACGGCGTGTTGCTTCCCGCATCGAGCACCCTGTTCGTCGATAGCATGCTCGCGCGCACGCCCGCGCTCGAGGCCGATCGCGACGCTGCGTTCCGCCGTACCGTCGAGCGTCTGGATACGCTCGGCAAGATGGACTTTACGGTGCCCGCCACGCTCAAGGCCACGCTTCGAGGCTACCAGGTCGATGGCTACCAGTGGCTCGGCTCGCTCGAACACCTGGGCCTTGGCGGCATCCTGGCCGACGACATGGGCCTGGGCAAAACGCTCCAGATGATCGCGCATATCCTGGCGCGCGTGGAGGCGGGGGACACCAAGCCCACGCTCGTGGTATGCCCGGCCTCACTCGTGTACAACTGGACTGCCGAGCTGGAGCGCTTTGCGCCCTCGCTCGATGTGTGCGCCATCGTGGGCGCCAAGGCGCAGCGTCGCGTACAGATTGCCGGCGTGGCCGAGCATAACGTGGTCGTGACGTCGTATGACCTTATGCGGCGCGATATCGACGAGTACGCCGAGCAGGACTTTGCCCGTGCGGTGCTCGATGAGGCCCAGTACATTAAAAACCCGCTCACCCAGGTGGCGCGCGCCGCAAAGCGCTTGCCTGCCGGCGTGCGCTTTGCCCTGACGGGCACGCCCATCGAAAACCGCCTATCCGAGCTCTGGAGCATCTTCGACTTTTTAATACCGGGCCTGCTCGGCACGCGCGAGTCGTTTGCCAAGCGCTTCGAAAGCCCGGTCGAGCATGCCGAGGGCGACAGTGCCGCTCGCCTGCAGGCGCTCGTGTCGCCGTTTGTGCTGCGCCGTGTCAAGGAGGACGTGGTGGCCGACCTGCCCGAGAAGATCGAGGATACGGTCATGGCGCAGCTCACCGGCGAGCAGCGCAAGCTCTACCTGGCCAACCAGGACCGCATCGCCCAGCAGGTGCAGCACCGCGAGTCATCCGAGTTTAAGAAAGACAAGCTCAAGGTGCTCGCTGAGCTCACCAAGCTGCGCCAGATCTGCTGCGACCCGCGTCTACACTACGAGGATTACAAGGCGGGGAGCGCCAAACTCGATACGTGCATGGAGCTCGTGCACGGCGCACTCGACGGCGGACATCGCATCCTGTTGTTCAGCCAGTTTACGGGTATGCTCGATATCATCGGCAAGCGCTTGGCCAAGGAGGACATCGCCTTCCTTAAGCTCACGGGCGCTTCGTCTAAGGAGAGCCGCGCCAAGATGGTCGCGCAGTTCCAAGCGGGCGAGGTTCCAGTCTTTTTGATTTCGCTCAAGGCGGGCGGCGTGGGCCTTAACCTGACGGCGGCCGACGTGGTCATCCACTACGACCCGTGGTGGAACGTGGCGGCGCAGGACCAAGCGACCGACCGTGCGCATCGTATTGGCCAGCAACATACCGTGACCGTGTACAAGCTCATCGCCAAGGACACGATTGAGGAACGCATTATGCAGATGCAGGAGTCCAAGCGCGACCTGGTCAACAGCGTGCTCGGCGGCGACGGCATCTCGTCGGCGCTGTTTACCCGCGAGGATGTTCTGGCGCTGCTCGGCGGCGACGGGCGCTAGCCGCGCGCGGGGTGGGACTGCTGGAATGGGCAGGACGGTCGACGCATTTTGGCCCGACCGCTTGCCTGATCCGTTATGTGTTCATTTGCAATGCCGTGGATGGTTTGTCTGCCTTTGGGCATAAGAACCATCAAGAACATTGGCACATCAGCAAAGGAGAACATCATGGCGAAATTCTTTAAGGACCCTGACGGCAAGCTCATCGCTGCCCTTGGCGACGGCGTTGCGACCCCTGCCGGTTGCACGGAACTGACTGCAAACACTGAGGACGCGGCGCACGAGAAACACGTGCCTGTTGTCGAGACCGAGCGCGACGGTCACGTGATTCGCGCACGCGTTGGCTCGGTCGAGCACCCCAGCCTGCCCGAGCACTACATTGAGTGGATCGCGCTTGAGGCCGAGGGCCGCTTAGAGGTCCATTACCTTGAGCCCGGCATGAAACCCGCGACGTTTTTCGCGGGCGGCTCCAAGACCGGTACCGTCTATGCCTACTGCAACCTGCACGGGCTGTGGTCCGCGACATTCTAGGAGCGCGCCCCCGCTCGGGGTATCATAGCTAGCATATGCACATGCAAGCGCCGGCTGCATTATGCGGCCGGCGCTTTTACTACGATTTCGATGGTTTACGACGGAAAGGGCTGAGCCATGAAGCTCGCGCTTGCGCAGATCGATATGCGCCTTGGGGATATTGAGGGCATTTGCGGCCGCATCGAGGACCAGGCTCGTCTGGCCCACGAGCGCGGGGCGCGCGTGCTGTGCGTTCCGGCTCCGCTCTTTATGGGCGCCATGCCCGGTGGCCTGGTGGGCGCTGCCGACTTTGAGCACGACGTGCTTGCCGGTTTGACTGGTGTCGCCGAGCGTATCCAGGAGCTTGACATGATCTGCATCGTGCCCGCGGCGGTTTCGTTTGAGGGCCAGCCGCTGCTCGACTACATGATGCTCAAGGACGGTCATGTGGTGCCGGCGCGTTCGAGCATTGCCCTGCAGCGTGGCGAGAACAACGACACGCGTTGGGCGCCGCCGGTGTTCGACGTGGACGGCGTGCGCATCGCCGTGATTTTTGACTTGGACCGCGAGCTCGAGATGTTGCCGACCGGCGTCGACCTCATCGCGTATTTCCAATTCAACGCGTTTGACATGACCGACCGCGAGACTGCCGCCATTGCCGCCGTTCGCAGCGGCGCCTACCGCAAGATCGCATCCAAGCGCAGCGTGTGGTTTGCCTGCATGGCGCCGGTCGGTGCCTATGACGAGTCGGTGTATACCGGCGGTTCGTTTGTGCTCGACGACTGCGGTCGCGTGGTGGCCCAGGCGCCGTGTTTTGAGGAGAGCCTGCTGGTTCAGGAGATTCAGCGCGGCGTGATGCTCGATGCCCTGGAAGATCACGAACTGCCCGAGTTCCGTTCCGAGGAGTGGTTGTGGCAGGCGCTGGTGCTCGCCGTGCGCGACAACGCTCGGGCCCACGGTGCGTCGCGTGCCGTGGTGGCACTCGAGGGTGACCTGCCGTCATCCCTGCTGGCGGCGCTGGCCGTTGACGCTCTGGGTCCGCGTAACGTAATTGGCCTGGTGCTGGGGCGCAACCGTATCTTTACGCCGGCGCAGGAGGAGGCCGAGGCTGCCCGCTGTGCCGCCGTCCGTGCCATCGCCGAGCGTTTGCACATTCGCACTGTCGAGCGCGATGCACCGGATGCGGCGCGTGTGCTCGATCGCGACGTGTCGGCGGGCGATGCCGAGCGTCTGCGCTTGCGCACGCTGGGCCTCATGCTGGAGGACACGGCGCTCGAGCTGGGTGCGATGGCGCTGAGCCCGCTGTCCAAAACCGAGTACGCGCTGGCGGCGCCGGCGCTTTGCGGCGGTTACCAGGGCGACTTTGCGCCCTTTGGCGATGTGTACCTGTCGACGCTTGAGTTTGTGGCGCGTGTGCGCAACCGCACGTCTGCCGTGGTGCCCCAAGAGCTCGTGACGCTCAACGCGGTGGAAGATTGTATGGAGCGAGTGCTGGCGCAGGCGCTCTCGACGCTCGACGGTCCGGTCGATATGCTCGACCGCGCGGCACAGCTGCTCGGCGGGCTTGAGCCGGGTGAGGTCGATGGCGCGCTCGAGGCGCACGTGGACCGCAATCGAGCTTTCGACGACATCCCGATGGCCGCCGGCAAGCCCGAGGCTTGCTCGCTGCTGCTGATGCTCGTGCGTCAGGGCGAGGCCGCCCGCCGCATGCTGCCGACGGCGCCGATCGTCTCGGCCCGTTCGTTTGTCGAGCGCGCCTGGCCGTACATGCTCGCGTGGTCCGACCTGGGGCTGAGCGGCAAGGAACGCATGACGGTCGATGCGCTGGCGCGCGCCGAGGTGAACCGCTTTGCCGACGAGGATACAAGCGAGCGCATGCGTGGCGAGATGATGGGCATATTGGGTGACCTGTTGGGTATTTCGCCCGAGCAGATGGAGGAGCTGCGCTCTGAGGACGGTCAGCGTCGTTTACACGAGGGAATGAAAAAGTTCGAGGGCGAGGTTCAGGACGCCATCGATAAGATGATGGGCGGTCAGGGCGGCTCGCAAGGTAGTCCCCAGGGTGGCCCGATGCCGCACCCGCCAGTAGATCCGAGGCAGTTCCCCTTTTTCTCGCAGAACTAACTATGGGATAGGATTCGCTTCCAACCCCGATACTTCAACTAAGCATCTTGGTCCCGTTGTGTTATTCTAGAACAGACGTTCGTGAATGATGCGCGGGGCCTTGCTTTGTGCTGTGCTGGTGACGAGGGGAGGTTGGCTTGGTCATTTTGGGTATCGACCCCGGTTTGGCCCATACGGGTTGGGGGATTATCGAGGAGCGGCGTGGCGAGGTTCGCTGCCGTGCCTATGGCTGCATCGAGACCAGTGCCGGAAGTCCGCTCGCGGTGCGCCTGTCGCATATCGCCCATGACCTTAAGGATGTCGTTGAGCGTTATCGACCCGACACGGCTGCTGTCGAGAGCATCTACTTTGGCGCCAACGTTCGTTCGGCCATCCCCACGGCGCATGCCCGCGGTGCTGCACTCGTCGCACTTTCGGAATGCGCGCTCGAGATTGGCGAGTACACGCCCATGCAGATCAAACAGGCTGTGGTGGGCACTGGCGCCGCGGACAAGCGGCAGGTCGCCTACATGGTACGCACACTCACACAGCTCGATCACGACCCGCATCCCGACCATGCCGCCGATGCCCTGGCCTGCGCCATCTGCCACGTAAACCTCAGCCGCACCCGCGCCCTCACCGGTGGCGAGTTCTATCAACAGAGAGGAACCGGATACTGATGATTTCCCAGCTCCACGGAACGCTTGTCGAGGCCACGATGAGCTCTGCTGTCGTCGATGTGTCGGGCGTTGGCTTTGAGCTCGGCATCTCGGGCAGCACTGCGGCCACGTTGCCGACGCCCGGTGGCGAGGTCTGCCTCTACACGCGTATGCAGGTGCGCGAGGACGCCATGACACTTTTCGGTTTTTCCTCAAAGGATGAGCGCATGATGTTCGACCGGCTCGTGTCCGTTTCGGGCGTTGGCCCGCGCCTGGCGCTTGCCGTGCTTTCCACCTATACCGTGGGACAGCTGTATTCGCTGGTGATGGCCGAGGACGACAAGGGCATGGCCAAGGTACCCGGTGTGGGCAAAAAGACAGCTCAGCGCCTGATCCTGGAACTCAAGAGCACCTTTGCCAAGGATAAGGGCTTTGTGCCGGTCGACGTGATTCCCGGACAGGTTGCGATGCCCGTGCCCGCTGCCGCTCCCTCGGTGATCGATGATGCCCGTGCGGCGCTCCTTTCCATGGGCTTTAGCCCGCAGGAGACCGATGTTGCCCTGAGCGGGTATGATGGGCAGAATATGCGTGTCGAGGATCTGCTCGGCGCGGCGCTTAAGCGACTCGGAATGGATGCGTGATGTGGGAAGCCGATGACTCTCAGGACTTGTGGGCGACGCCCGGTAACTCGCCGGCGGCATCCATGGCGCACGGCGAGCGCATGGTGGGCTCGGAGCTGACGGCCGAGGATCTCGATGTCGACCGCACTTTGCGCCCTCAGCGCCTGGACGATTACTGCGGCCAGGAGCACATCAAGCAGAGCCTGCGCGTGTTGATCGAAGCGGCGCAGAGCCGTGGCGAGACGCTCGACCACGTGATCTTCTCGGGTCCTCCGGGCCTGGGCAAGACCACGCTGGCCACCGTTATCGCCAACGAGCTGGGCGCTCAGATCAAGACCACGAGTGGCCCTGCCATCGCGCGCACGGGCGACCTGGCGGCCATCCTTACTAACTTGCAGCCGGGCGATGTGCTGTTTATCGACGAGATCCACCGCCTCAACCGTTCGGTCGAGGAGGTCCTGTACCCCGCGATGGAGGACTTTGCCCTCGATATCGTGATTGGCAAGGGTCCGGCGGCGCGCTCGATTCGCCTGGATATCCCCAAGTTTACGCTGGTGGCGGCAACGACCCGCTCAGGCATGTTGACCGGCCCGTTGCGCGACCGCTTTGGCATTTCATATCGCCTGGATTACTACACGGTCGAGGAGCTCGCGCAGATTGTGACGCGCTCGGCGACTATCCTGGGCGTGACGATCGACCATCCCAGTGCACTCGAGATCGGCTCGCGTTCGCGCGGCACGCCACGTCTTGCCAACCGTCTGCTCAAGCGCGTGCGCGATTACGCACAGGTGCGCGGCAACGGCCCCATCGAGCTCGATATCTGTCGCCAGGCGCTCGAGTTCTTCGAGATCGACGAGCTCGGTCTGGACTGGATGGATATTCGCATTTTGGAGACGCTCGCCAAGACGTTCTCCGGTCGCGCCGTGGGACTTACGACCCTTGCCAGCGCGGTGGGCGAGGACCCGGGCACGCTCGAGGATGTCTATGAGCCCTATTTGCTGCAGTGCGGATTGATGATTCGTACGCCGCAGGGCCGTCAGGCAACCCTCCGCACCTTTGAGCACCTGGGGATTGAACCTACCGTTTAGGGCGTTTTGTTTTGGCGGGCTGTTGGACTATCGCTGGGCATCGGGTAAACATATCGCCGTTCATCGGTTATGGGCGTTTTACTATTGCGCGCCCGTGCTATGCTGAATTGGTCTTTTTCTCATTCGGTAACGAAAGGACCGCCCATGCCTACTGACATCGAAATCGCACGTTCTGTCACGCCGCTGCCTATTACCGAGGTGGCCAAGAACGCCGGCGTCGACGTTAAGCACCTTATTCCGTACGGCTTCGACAAGGCTAAGGTCGACTATTCACTGCTCAACGAGCCGACTGATCACCAGGCCAAGCTCGTCCTCGTGACCGCTATCAACCCAACGCCCGCGGGCGAGGGCAAGACCACCACGACCATCGGTCTGGCCGATGGCCTGCGTCGTCGCGGTATCAAGAGCGCCGTGGCCCTGCGTGAGCCTTCGCTCGGTCCCGTCTTTGGCGTCAAGGGCGGTGCCGCTGGCGGCGGTTGGGCCCAGGTCATTCCCATGGAGGACATCAACCTGCACTTTACCGGCGACTTCCATGCCATCGGTGCTGCCAACAACCTGCTGGCCGCCATGCTCGATAACCACATCCAGCAGGGCAATCAGCTCGGTATTGACGTTAAGCGCATCACCTGGAAGCGCGTCGTCGACATGAACGACCGTCAGCTGCGCCATGTTATCGATGGCATTGGCGGTAAGGCCCAAGGTGTGCCGCGCGAGGACGGCTTCGACATCACCGTTGCCTCCGAGGTCATGGCAATCCTGTGCCTGTCTACGAGCATCAACGACCTCAAGGAACGCTTGGGTGAGATTGTCGTCGGCTATAGCTTTGCCGGCGAGCCCGTCCGTGCCCGCGACCTCAAGGCCCAGGGTGCCATGGCCGCGTTGCTTAAGGACGCGCTTAAGCCCAACCTGGTGCAAACGCTCGAGGGCACGCCCGCGTTTGTCCACGGCGGTCCCTTCGCCAACATTGCCCACGGCTGCAACTCTATTATGGCCACGCGTATGGCGATGCGCTTTGGCGATGTTGCCATTACCGAGGCCGGCTTCGGTGCCGATCTGGGTGCCGAGAAGTTCCTCGACATCAAGTGCCGCATGACGGGCGTTCGCCCCAGCGCCGTCGTGGTCGTCGCGACCGCTCGTGCGCTTAAGTACAACGGTGGCGTCGCCAAGGCCGACCTCAACGAGGAGAACCTCGAGGCACTCAAGGCTGGCATGCCCAACTTGCTGCGTCATGTCGACAACATCCAGAACGTTTATGGTCTGCCCTGCGTGGTCGCCATCAACCGCTTCCCGACGGACACCGAGGCTGAGCTTGCACTCATCGAGTCCGAGTGCCAGAAGCTCGGCGTCAACGTTAAGCTTTCCGAGGTCTGGGCCAAGGGCGGCGAGGGCGCGCTCGAGCTGGCCGATGAGGTCATGCGTCTGATTGAGCAGCCGAGCGAGCTCAAGTTTGCCTATGAGGACGGCGCTGATGTCGCTGATGCCCTCGAGGCCGTTGCCACCAAGGTCTACCGCGCCGACGGCGTTGACTTTACGCCGGCCGCCAAGCGCCAGCTCGCCGAGCTGCGCGAGAACGGCTTTGGCAACCTGCCGGTGTGCGTCGCCAAGACGCAGTACAGCTTTAGCGACAACGCCAAGGCCCTGAGCGCTCCCGAGAACTTCCGCATCACCGTGCGTGAGCTTAAGGTTTCCGCCGGTGCCCACTTTGTGGTCGCGCTGACCGGCAGCGTTCTGACCATGCCGGGTCTGCCCAAGGTGCCCGCGGCCGAGAACATCGACGTCGACAACGACGGCAACATCACCGGCCTGTTCTAAGTCTGCTGTCCATAGCTGCTTGTCCGCCCCGCCGTGCCCACAAGGCCCGGCGGGGCTTTTTGATCCTTAGGCCCGCGCATGTCTTGTAGATACCGACGGACTCTGCCCATCATAGGCTTTTGCGCGGGTAGAATGCATGGATAACTTGAGGCTCACGCGCGACGGAAAGGAATCGTTGCATGGATCAGGACAAGACAACCGTGATGGGCGGCTACGGTTCCGCGCAGGCTGGCGATAGCGCCGATGCGACCCGCGTTGTTCCCAACCCCGGTTATGCCGACCCCGCCGCGACGCAGCCTTCTGCCGAGCCCACCCGGGTTATGGGCTATGGCGACACGGCGCAGGATTCTTACGCTGCATCTTCGCAAGGCCCCTATGGCAACGCAGCTCCGGATCCGTTTGATTACATGCCGCAGGATTCTTATGCTGCCTCGACGCCGAATCCCTATGACAACCTGCCGCAGAATCCCATTCCGCAGCCTCAGCAGACGACGTATATGCCTCGCACGGCGCAGCCTCGCTACGAGTCGCGCGAGCCGTATCGCGAGTACCCCAAGTCGATTCCGCAATATAGCGAAGACGAGGAGAAGAGGCCGTCGCGTTCGTCGAGCGTGATCAAGAAGATCCTCATCGTGCTGGCGATTTTCTTTGCGCTGTCGGTTGTGTTTGCCATCGTGTCGGGCATGCTCAACAAGCGGGGGAGCTCAACGGCCGATACCGCTGCCGAGCAAACCGAGTCCGCCTCGTCTAGCACCGTCGATCTGAGCGATATCCCGGGGCAGTATTGGTCCAACGCCAAGAAGCTTCTCAAGTCGCGCGGCGCCGATCTTTCGAATGCCGTGGTCCTGACTGATGATGGCTCAACGCCCGTCGTCGATGCCAACTGGGTCGTTACTTCTGCCTACTATAACGACAGCGGCAACCTCGAAATTCAGCTCACGCACAAGGACGGCTCGTCGGGCAACGCGTCCGGCGACCAGGGCGGCGCGGACAGCTCGAGTTCCAATACGCTGGAGGACTTGAGCAACAAGGCGCAGGAGTTGGGAGACAAGGCGCAAGAGCTGGGCGACACGGCACAAAACCTGGGCGATACCGCGCAGAACTTGGGCGGCTTGGCGACGGATGCCTGGAACGCCCTGCAAAACGGCATCTCGGGCGCGCAGGGAAACTAGCTGTTAAGCAGGCTACAACTGCTCGGCCGGACGCTCGGGCGAGCTAAAGCCCGAATCAAACGTGACGACGCATGAGGCATCGGGTCGGCGCTCGTGCACGATGCGCGTGACGAGCTCCAGCAGCTCCTCGTCGGATATGTCAAAGCCGTCGGGACGCACCAGGTCAAACGAAACGAACCCGTCGTGCTCGTGCAGGTCGTGGATGGAGAGCGCGGGATCGATCTGCATGACGCCGCGCTTGACCCAGCTGCGCAGGTCGTCGCTGGTGGTGGCGATGGGGTCGCAGTGCAGCGTGATATCGATGCCCATTTGGCGCTTGATGTCGTGCTCGATGGTGTCCAAAATCTCGTGGTGCTCAAATGCGTCGCCCTCGCCGGGCATCTCCACGTGGGCGCTGGCAAACTGACGACCGGGGCCGTAGTCGTGCACCATCAGGTCGTGTGTGCCCAAGACCTGCGGATAGGACATGATCTTATCGCGGATTGCCTGGACAAGCTTGGGGTCGGGCGCTTGCCCCAGCAATGGGCTGATGGCGTCGCGCACTAGGCCCATGCCGCTGATGCAGATGAAGATGCCCACACCCAGGCCTGCCCAGCCATCGAGGTCAAAGCCGGTCGTCTGCGAAATAAGCGCCGCCACCAAGACCGAGCCCGAGGTGATGACGTCGTTTTTGGAGTCCTGCGCCGTGGCGATGAGCGTTTCGGAATCGATGCGGTTACCCAGCGTGCGGTTGAACGCGGCCATCCAGAGCTTTACGAGCATGGACGTAGCCAGTGCCGCAAGGGAAATGAACGTGTAAGCGGTGGGGGAAGGCTTGATGATCTTGGTGACCGACTCGAGGATCAGGTTGATGCCGACGGCGCAAACCAGGACGGCGACGAACAGGCCGGCTAGGTACTCATAGCGGCCGTGACCATAGGGGTGGCCTTCGTCTGCCGGGCGGCTGGCAAGGCGGAACCCGAGCAGGCTCACGATGTTGCTCGAGGCATCGGAGAGGTTGTTGAAAGCGTCGGCGATGAGGGAGACGGAGCCGGCGAGCAGGCCCGCGATGCCCTTGGCCAGGCACAGGGTGATGTTGAGGCCAATGCAGACGAGGCTTGCGGAAAAGCCCGCGTTGGTGCGGCAAGATGCATCGACCGGCTCGCTCTCGCTGCCGGGAACAAGCGTATGTACCAGCCGATTTACAAATAGCATAGCGGTCGTCCTCACAATCATGTTTAAGGGGATAGTGTAGCTTGCGCGGGGGCGCCGTGCACCGATGCTCAGAAAATGCAGCAATAGTCTGCCGGTGCTAACGAGCGAGCCTTCTCGTCTGCCTGGGTGGTCCATTTTGGGCCACATGGGTATGGGCATGTGCCTGCTTGCTCGACATACTTAATGTCGACAGCCCCTGTGCAAAGGAGGACGTTTCCATGGACGAGATGTTTGCCATTAAATGTCAAAACTGCGGCGGCCCTATGTACTCGCACCAGGCTAAGCGCAGCTTTGAGTGCGCCTATTGCGGCACGGTCGTTCCGTGGCAGGCTGATGCGGGGGAGCCCAAGAGCGCCCTGGGCATTCGCCATACGCCGCTGACGGTGGTGAATGGACTGCTCAAGCTCACGCATGTGTCGCAACTCGAGCGCCCGGAGGACCCGGACTGGTATTTCTTCAATTCGCACTGGCGCAATCAGTCGGTCCTGGAACATCTGCTGTGGGAGGATCGCGGCACGGCGCAGGAGTTCCAAGAGGCCACGCATGTGAGCATTCCTTGCCCCTTCTGTGGTGCGTCCTTTGAGGGCGAGTCGACCCAGCGCGTGTTTGAGTGCCCGTCCTGCGGCAACAAGATCGGCATTGCCGACCTGCTCAAGCCGGGGACGTTTAGCAAGCGTCTGACCATGGGCGTGGGTGCGGAGTATGTGCCGGATCAGGGTATTCCCTGCGAAATCTCGCCGCAGCAGGCACGTGCCAACGCGCTGCAGCTGGTGCGCCAGTATCCGGATGCCTTTGCCGGGCACGACGTGGAAGATGCGATCCAAAACGACATGATGCTCTTCTATTTCCCCATGGCGCTGGCGGACCTGCGCATGATGGCGAGCTTCCCGGGCAAGGGCCTGAGCAAGGAAACCCTGGTGTACTACGAGGTGCTCGACTGGGCATACCCCAGAGCAAACTACCTGGACGTTCGCCTCATGGGCATTTTGGAGCCGTGGGACTTTGCCAAGGTCGGTCCGTTCGATCCCGCCATGCAGGAAGGCGACTTCCGCGTCGTCTCCGTCGATGCATCTACCAAGGACCAGGTGGTCATTGATAAGTTGGCGCTCGACGTTGCGGGTAACGACGCCGAGGCTGTACTGGGGCTCAATAAAAAGAGCATCCGCACCTGGGCGCGCAAGGCCCGCAAGCATAAGGACGGCCTGGTGATGGTGCCGGTCTACTTTGTCGATCGTCCGGCGACAGACGGCCGCGATGGCGAGCAGGTGCGCATTGCCGTAAACGGCCAGACGGGCCGCGCGGCCGCGGTGGTGTTTAGCGACAAGCGCGAAACGCATATCGTGGCGCCGCTTAGCCCGAGCCTGCATCTGTCCAGTGAAAGCACCGTGCACGCCACGCCCGTCGAGGTCAAATACGTTAAATCGCCGTTCCTCTACCAGATTGTGCGCCGTGGAGACGGCGAGCAGCCGCGTCAGGTGGCAGCCGCCGTCGAGGGTTCTTACCGAGAGGAAAAGCCCAAACGCAAGGGCTTGTTCGCTGCGATCTTTGGGAAGTAGGGGAGTAGCGCCGGTTGTTGCCGTAACGTGATGGCCGGGGGTGCGGGGCGGCTCTCAGGAGTGCGGGCTGCTGTCTGATTGTTTGAGGGTGCCAGATGTAAATAAACAGTGGAGCGGCTGCAAAAGAGCTGCCTCACTGGGTAAAATCAGGTTGTGCCGCGGAACCCGCTCCTCAGCGCTTAAACTTCGGAGACGCGGGCAACGCAGGTATTATCGTCTAGGGCCGGCTGCAACCGGCCCTTTTCTATGACTCCCTTCGCTATCCGTTACTGCTTATATTCCCGCCAGATCGCGTAGAGGTTCCGGGCAATGCCGGTCGCGTACATCGAGAGGCGCAGGATTTCAAGAAACAAGTTCATAGGCTTCACCCCAATCGGAGATCGGAGCGTTGCCCGCAGGCGGATTCCGCGGCAGACAAGATTTTACCCTATACGCCGCAGCGGGGGATATCTGACCCCAGTGTTAGAGTGGTGTCCATTTGCATGGATGACCGGGCATGATCGCGACATGTCCTGGAGTTGAAATGCCGCTGGGGATACGAGGGGGAGCCGGGGTCGGATGTTGGGGCTCAACGAAGCAAGTGGCGCTTCTGTCTTTTTGGGATCGGGGATGCGAATCAGCCTGCAGCAATGGGCCCAGCTCGATTCGGGGCGCAGTGAGTCCCGAATCGAGCGTTCCTGGCTGCCATGCATGTCAGGTGATGAAAGCCCACAGCGGCATCGCCTTACACGGCAACGGGGGCCTCTTTGGGGCGTCCCACCCTTGGTGCATCGGCGAGTCGTGCCTCGATGGAGGCTTTGGACATCATGTGCTTGGTGCCATCCTTCCATGAATCCAGCAGTCCTGCATTTAGCAGTTGTGACACCCGTGCTGAGCTAACACCGAGCATACGCGCGGCATCCACTGCGGTGACGGCGGGAATGTCGCCGAGTTCGCGGTTGACGGCTACAGCGATAATCTTGCCGCCGTGTCGCGGCTCATGTCCGAAGTCTGGCACGGGAAGTTCAATGCCGTCCGAATCAAAGAACTCGAATTCCCATACGTAAACCAGGTAAGACCTCCTCTAATGGCGAATAATACGAGGCGTGCTCCTAGAATATTCCGGTCGCATCGATGCAGCTGAGCATACCTATCTTAAAGCCTCGCGCGGACACGAATTGCTGTGCTGTCTGACATCATCGCATGGGGCCTTGCGGTGGTTAAAATGTGACCATAGAGGCAGTTTTAGCGAACCCCGCGGGAGTGACGCGTATGGACAACAACACGCTGCTGTTCCAGGACAAAGGTTCGGGTAGGTTTAAAGACGTCAAGATCTACCTTAACCGCATCGAGGTGCTCAAGAAGGGCACTTTTGGTGGCAAGCACACCGAGATTGTTTATCTTAAGGACATTACGGGGGTCAGCAGGATCAAGGGCCGCGACGTTTTCCTACGTAACAGGCTGTTGACTGCCTGTGTCTTTAGTCTGAGCAGCCGCTCCCAAGCTCAGGAGTTCGTGAATGCGCTGAACATGGTGATGTAGCCGATAACGGTGTTCGGGCTAAGGTAAAAATCGGGGCGCAGAACGGTATTCTGCGCCCCCCCAATTGAGTCGATGTGTCTAAAAGGCGGGCTTGCCTATTCGCTGTCGTCCCCAACGTTTTCGCGGTCATTGGCAAGCATCGCCGCGCCGGCGACCGTTGTCGCCACGGCGGCGGCAGCGAGCCCGGCGGCAATGCCGGAGCCGTCGCCCGTGTCGGCGAGTTTTCCGCCCGAGTTCTTGCCCTTGTTGCCCTTACCGTTCTTATCAGCGCTGCCTGCGTTGGAACCCGTGCCACCGTCGGTGCCGGTGCCGGCGCCGCCTGCACTGTCCGAGGCCGCTACGGTAAAGCTTGCGGCTCCGTCGCTGGCGAGCGTGTAGTTCTGCGCCGCGTCGCCCAAGAGACCGTTCACGCGCACCCAGTACGTTCCTGCGGCAAATGTTTCGCCCTCGGCCATTGCCGTGCCCGGAGCGCCGTTCGCGTCGTGCACAAACTCGAGCTGGGCAGTGCAGGCATCGGTTTCGAGCTTGCCCTCGAGTGATGCCGCAATCTTGGCGCGCACGTCTTCGTCGGCCTTAAGGCCTTCGAGTCCCTCAAAATGGGGCGTCAGCGCGCGTGGATCGATATCGATGGGCACAGAGCCCTGCAGCCCCGTAACGGTCTCGTTGCCCAGGGCGTCGACATCCACGTATTCAATGGCAAACGCATGGCCCGAAGCTGTCGCGTTGAGCTCGTTGCTGCTGTCGGCAAGGCGGAAATGACCCTCGCCAACGGTCTTGCCATCCTGGAATGAGGCATCGCTCAGCGAGTCGCCGTACGTCATGCGCATGCGGGTCGGGAGATAGTACGGGAGATAGTACGAAGCCGTCTGCTTGTGCTCCGTATCGTAATTGCGCTGATAGATGCTCCGGGCCAGCGCCGCATCAACAAAGTCGGATGCGATGATGCCAATGTGCTTGAGGTAATCTGACTTTGTATCCTCGATGCCGCTGGGATTGATGTACGGGCTCTTATACAGATGCTCGTTGACTACTCGTGCCGAGGTAAAAGGATTGCCTCCGTGCGACAAGCCCGTGCAGCTGGTGTAGTTGATAGACCAGCAACGCTCCAGGACTTTCTCCTTGGCCCCGTTATCGTCCTCGACATCTACCTCGTTGCGCGTGCGCCCGGACGTTTCCTTCAGCGCATTATCGACCCAGCTGAGCTTGTCGGTTCCCGTGAGTTTGTACTTGTCCTGGGCGTATACCTTGGTGCAATAGGGCTCTTTGTCGCCTGTTTCCCCCGCGGCTTCAAAGCCCCGCGCGTCTTGGACGAGACACATAGTGGCGCTGTCGGAGTGAGCCTTGATCTTGTCATCCCATTCGGTGAGGTCGAGTCCCCACGTGTGGCCGCTTACGCTGTCGCCGGCGAGTCCAAATCGACGTAGCAGGACGATTTTTCCGCGCACCTCGCCCAGTGTGGGAACGCGGCTCGACGTATAGAACAGTTTGGGGTTATCGGCCATAACCTTGGCGAAGGCCGTCGTTATGCTTTCGTCGGTAGCCTCATCGTTGCCGCGCGATGCGAGCATGATGAGCGCTTCTGACGGGTTTTCGTTCAAAAACGTTTTGAAGTACCCGATGACATCGGAGAGATGCAGATAGTTCCCGTCTTTTTTGAGTAGGTAGAAAATCCCGTGGTCGATGCCGGGGTCATCGCCCTTTCCGAGCCGGATATCAAAATAGCGAATGCCTTCGAGCAACTGCGTGGGAATGTAATCCTGCTGGCATTTTACTTGCGAGGATTGGGGCTCAGTGTCGTTGTCCACGCTACAGGTGCCCGAATCGTGCGTACCCGGGATGCTCAGCTCGTCGAGGAACTTGTTGTCGTCGACGTATTTCATCCAACATGGCCCATCGACGTAGCTGCTGTACGTGATCCAGTCGAGGCTGCTAACCGTGGCATCGTTCTTTTTCATGTCGTAACCGATAAGTTCGAGCTCCCACGGAATGCTCTTACTCTTATGGCAGATCTTATTGTTGTCCTGGTCTTCGCCGTTCGATTCTATTGTCAGGTACTTAATGTCTTTTTTCTCGGTTTCTTTCTCGACCGTGCGGTCTCGGATGATATAGGTTCCGTTTGATTGCCGCTCGAACGCAAAAGAGCGGCTGGGCTTGCCGTCATGCTCGCCACTCCATACGTGGATGACCTTTCCGTCTTTGTCCGAGTCGCCATCGACCGACCAAATGCTGTAGCCCGTCTTTTTATGCTCTTCGAAATTGAGCAAGGTGCGGATAGCATACCAGTTTGTATCGTCATTCTCGGTCGTTACGTTCTCAAGGATGAGCTTGCTGGACGTGCCGTCATTAAACAGATGGCAGACGTTGCCGATGACGTTGCCGTCTTCGTTAACGCTTGCGGTACGAAAATAGCCCGCGGGGCGAAGGCGAATGACGAAATTGTCGAGGCTGACTGCTGGCCCGGCCGTGCCGTCCGCAAAGGCTGCCCGCGGGCTAATGCCCAGCATGGCGGTTTCGGGCAGGCTTGCAAGTGGCGACAACGCCGCGAGTCCAAGGCCCAACGTAAATGCTCGGCGGCTGATGGCGTGATGTTCGGTCATAACTTCTCCATTCGCAGAGTGCGGTTATGCGATAGTTTTGGTCACTATACTGCCCAGATGTTTAAAGATGCTGGTTTAATTGTCTGCGCGGCGCAATAAATCGGTGGGCGGACGTGTTGGGGTGTTTGTCGTTTTCGTACTGTTGCCACATTTGGGGCGGTTCCGCCGTCCGGCATCCTCGCGTTCGTCGGCTACCGGCATAAGAAAGGGAGGGTCGGTTTACCGGCCCTCCCTGGGTACGAAGCGCTGGGGTACCGTCGCTTGTTTGCACTGCGACCGTGTTTCCCGTTGCGCTCGCCAGTCGCTTAGCGCTTGATCTCGATATCGTCGAGCTTGACGTCCATGGCCTCGGTCTTGGCCTCGGCGATGTCGTCGGCAAATTCCAGAGACTTCATCATGGTCTCGACGGCGTCCTTGTGCTCCTCGACGTTGTCGATACGCACATACACACTGCCGCCGTCAACGTCGGTGAAGTATTCGGTCGTTACGCCGCCCGAGTGTGTATAGGAAGCGTTGCGCCAAGTCTTGCCGTTGTACTTGACGGGGTCATTCTCGGTCCACTCAAAGCTGGCATTCCACTTTGCCTCGTAGTCGAACAGTTCATCGGCGTTCTTGTCAGAGTCGAAGACGGGGATGAAGCGATCGCTGGCGTGCTCGCTCTCGGTGAACTTAAACTGGGCCCTGTCGGCGGTGTCGCCTGCGACGTCGGTGATCTCGACGCCCTCGGGGACCTCGACCTTAAACCAAATGAAGTCGGTCCTCATATCCACGGCTGGCTTTTCTGCTCCACCGCCACCGCCACTTCCGGTAGCGCCGCCGCTGCCACCGCAGCCCACCAGGGCAACTGCGGCAAAGAGGCTTATGCAGAGGGTGAGAATCGCAAAGGCCTTCTTTTTCATGGTCGTGTCCTCCTCGATCTGTAACCGCCCACGGATTACCTGCCTTTACTGTACGCGTGGACGGCTCGCTAGGGTGGGCCATGTGTCCCATTCTGGGGGCTGGAATTGCGCCGACAAGTGGCAATATGTGCGGTCGCAAAAGAGGGGAGGGCCGATGCTGTCGGCCCTCCCCGGGGTGAGGTGCCCGTTGATTTAATGGGGCGCGCGTGCGTGGGCGTTGCCCCAACAGGTTCCTTGTTTATAGATATGCCTCAGTTTTTGACGTCCGGAAGTCTCGAAAGGTGGGCCATGTGTCCCATGTTTGCGGTGGCATGGTCTATCGTTCGTCATAGAAATCCGCGATGGCCAGGTGCGCTGACGCTCATGTACTTATGGGCTAGACTTAGCACCATTATGTGATTGATGCGGTCGGTCGGCGGTTGCCACCCGACCGATGTATATGACTTGAAGGTGCGTGCGTATGAGCCAAGAGATGATGGATAAAACCTGTCGAGAGTTTGCCCAAGCGCTAGCTGCTCGCGAGCCGGTTCCCGGTGGCGGTAGTGCGAGCGCCTTTGTGGGCGCACTGGGCGCCTCGCTTTGCGGGATGGTCGCTCGTTATGGGGCAACTAATCCCGCGCTTGCCGATCGCGCAGACGATCTGACGCGCGCATTTGCCCAGGCAGACGAGTTGGTGCAGGAGCTTGTGGGCCTGGTTGCCGAGGATGTTCGTGCATACGGCCAGGTATCTGCGGCATACGGTATTCCTCGTGATGATCCGGCTCGACCTGCGGCGATTCAGGATGCGCTGCGCGTGGCTGCCATGCCTCCGTATCGGATCATGGACGCCTGCGGGCGCGCGCTGGCGCTGCTCGAGGTCATGGCGGACAAGGGCTCCCGACAGCTGCTGTCCGACGTGGCGTGCGGTGCCGTATTCTGCCGCGCCGCCATGCAGGGCGCGAGCCTGACGCTCTTTGCGAACACCACATCTATGAAGGATCGCGCTCGTGCTGAGGAGCTCGAGACGGCGTGTGATGAGTTGCTCGACACATGGTTGCCGCGCGCCGATGCGCTGGCGCGCCGCGCCTCCGACGCTGCAAGGAAAAGGGGATAGACATGGCTGAACTGCTGAAGGGTGCTCCCGTTGCTCGCGCTTTGACTGAGGAACTTGCTGCTCGCTGCGCAGCCCTGCGCGAGCGGGGCGTTGTTCCGACGTTGGCTATCGTGCGCGTGGGCGAGCGCGAGGACGATCTGTCCTATGAGCGTGGCGCTCTTAAACGCTGCGAAAAGGTTGGCATCGAGGCTCGTCGCGTTTTGCTTCCTGCCGACGTCTCGCAGGACGAGCTGCTGGCGGCTATCGAGGGCATTAATGCCGACTTGGCTGTTCATGGCTGTTTGATGTTCCGCCCGCTGCCCGCCGGCCTTGACGAGAACGCCGTCGCCGCAGCGCTCGATCCCGCCAAGGACGTTGACTCCATGACGCCGTCTTCGCTGCTTACCACGCTTTCGGGGCGCGGCGAGGGTTTTGCTCCCTGCACGGCCGAGGCAGTGTTAGCGTTGCTGGACCATTACGGTGTTGAGCTGGATGGAGCTAAGGTTGCTGTGGCCGGGCGTTCGCTGGTGATCGGGCGTCCTGTTGCCGCCATGCTTACGGCGCGCAATGCGACCGTGACGACGTGCCATACGCATACGCGCGACCTTGCTGCCGAGTGCCGTGCTGCCGACATTGTGGTTGCCGCCGTTGGACGCGCGCGTACGATTGGCGTGGATGCCGTTCGCGAGGACCAGACGATCATTGATGTGGGCATTAACTGGGATGAGGACGCTGGCAAGCTGGTCGGGGACGTCGATTTTGATGCTGTGGAGCCGGTTGTTGGTGCCATCACCCCCGTGCCGGGCGGCGTGGGCGCCGTGACAACGGCGATTCTCGCCAAACACGTGATCGAAGCGGCCGAGCGCGCATCGAAATAGGCATTTTCGCACACAGGGGTCCCGAGGGGTCCTGAAGGGTTGCGGTTTCGCCCTTTTTGCGTCGAAGCGATACACTGTTGCCGTTTGATTTCTTCGCTCAAGGAGGATGCGCATGCCGTGCACAACGATTTTGGTCGGTAAAAACGCAAGCTACGACGGGTCGACGCTTGTCGCGCGTAACGAGGACTCGTCCAACGGGGTGTTTGAGCCCAAGCGCATGCGCGTGGTGCACCCCGACGAGCAGCCGCGCGTCTACACGAGCGTCCTGAGTCACCTGACCGTTGAGTTGCCCGATAACCCCATGCGCTACACGAGCGTCCCCGATGTTGTCCCGGGCCACGGCATCTGGGCCGAGGCCGGTTTCAACGAGCTCAATGTGGGCATGTCCGCAACCGAGACGCTCACCACCAACGAGCGCGTCCGCGGCGCCGACCCACTCGTGGACTACGTGCCCGCCAAGGGCAACGAGGGTGAGGACGGCTATGTGCCGGCGCAACCTGGTGGCCTGGGCGAGGAGGATATGGTGACCCTGGTCCTGCCCTACGCCAAGTCCGCCCGCGACGGCGTCCGTATCCTGGGCGACCTGCTCGAGCGCTACGGCACCTACGAGAACAACGGCATCGCCTTTAGTGATGTGGACGAGATCTGGTGGCTCGAGACCATCGGTGGTCACCACTGGATTGCCAAGCGTGTGCCCGATGACGCCTATGTGACCATGCCCAACCAGCTGGGTATCGACAGCTTTGACCTGGATGACGCCGAGGGCGCCCAGGCCGACCATATGTGCTCCGCCGACTTGCGCGCCTGGATGGCCGAGTGGCATCTGGACCTGACGCTGGGCGTCGAGGGCGACGGCCCGGCTGTGGTCTTTAACCCGCGCGAGGCCTTTGGCTCGCACAGCGACAGCGACCATGTCTACAACACGCCGCGCGCCTGGTACATGCAGCGCTGCCTCAACCCCAGCGACGTGTGGGATGGCCCCGACGCCGACTTCACGCCCGAGAGCGACGACATCCCTTGGAGCCGCGTGCCCGAGCGCAAGGTGACCATCGAGGACATTAAGTACGTGCTTTCGAGCCACTACCAGGGCACGGAGTACGACTGCTACGGCAGCAAGGGCACGCCCGCCACGCGCGGCGCCTATCGCCCCATCGGCATCAACCGCAACAGCCAGCTCGCCGTGTTGCAGCTGCGTTCCTATGCGCAGCCGGCCTATCGCGCCGTGCAGTGGATGGCCTTTGGCTCCAACTCGTTTAACGCGCTGGTTCCGCTGTACGCCAACGTCGAGACCATGCCCGAGTACTATGCCGACACGCAGGCTCGCGTGACGTCCGAAAACTTCTACTGGGCCAACCGCCTGATCGGTGCCCTGGCCGACGTCCGTTTCCATGAGTGCGGCCGCGCGGTCGAGGATTATCAGGAGAAGATCGGTGGCATGGGCCACAAGCAGATCCATGACGTCGACGCTGCCGTAGCCGCTCTGCCCGAGGCCGAGGTGCCTTCCGAGCTTACACGCGCCAACGAGGCCTTTGCCGAGCGTGTTCGCGTGGAGACCGATGCCCTGCTGGGCAAGGTGCTCTACACCACGAGCTGCGCCATGAAGAACTCTTTCGCGATGAACGACAACGTGAGGTAGGGATTTCCCGTCGATCGAATAGCGCTAAAACGCTTTGTCGCTTTCGCTCAATCTTGGGTACAAGAACGCCAATGCAGTTGTTTGTGATTGGAGACAACCATGGTTATGAAACTCGATCAGCTTGTTAACGGCGCCATTAACGTGGGCTTTGGCGCTGCCGCCGTTGCTGTCGAAGGCGGCAAGAAGGTCCTCGACGACCTTAACACCAAAGGCGAGCAGGTCCGCAAGGACACCGCCACCCCCGATATCGCCCGCAGCGTGTCCGACATGTTCGAGCAGGCCGGTGGCACCATCTCCGATCTGACCGAGCGCTTGGGCATACAGGGCGAGACTGCGGCCCAGCGCGTGCTCGACGAGCTCATCCTTGCCCGCGTCCGCGTTATGACCGCCCCTGAGCGCACGGCCTTCCTAGCCCATGTGCGCGACATCGTCGATTCGGTCGAGGACAACGTGACCTCGGTGCCCGTCGAGTCCGTTGAGCCCGACGATGCGAAGGATACCGAAGAGGCCGAGTAGCAGCGCAGATGGCAGATTCCACCACCGATTACAACAATCTAGATCCTTTGGGTGACGAGGCGGCGGTTGTCGATGAGGTCGATGCCGCCGTCTCGGGCGCTCGCAAAAAGCCGCGCGCTGTCGATATGGTGCCCGAAGAGCCCGACGCGATGGCGCCGGACGAGGAATACCAGCTCACGCCGGCGGGTCGTCGCGAACGCATCGGGCAGATTGTTCGCTTGGTCAAAAAGTACCGTGTGTGGGATAACCTCACGCCGGTTCGCTTGCGCCGCCTGCTCGAGGAGCTCGGCCCCATGTTCGTCAAGATGGGGCAGATTCTGGCCAACCGGTCCGAGATTCTGCCGCAGCGCTTTTGCGATGAGCTGCGCCGTCTGCGTTCCGACGTGGAGCCGGTGCCGTACGAGGTAGTGCTCCGCTGCTTGGAAGAGGAATACGGCCTGCGCCTGGGGGAGATGTTCGATGCGATCGACCCCAATCC
This sequence comes from Collinsella aerofaciens, assembly GCF_028206795.1. Taxonomy (GTDB): domain Bacteria; phylum Actinomycetota; class Coriobacteriia; order Coriobacteriales; family Coriobacteriaceae; genus Collinsella; species Collinsella aerofaciens_AX. Next base: position 206,467 of record NZ_JAQLFJ010000001.1, read on the forward strand.
GCTTGGTAGCGCATCGCTCGCGCAGGTGCACCGCGCTCGTCTGGTGACGGGCGAGGACGTGGCCGTTAAGGTGCAGCGCCCCGGTGCGCAGCAGGTTATGGCACAGGACATCGATATCATCCGCTCGGTGGTGCGTATCGTTTCCAAGTTCGTCAACACCGATCAATTCGTTGATCTGCACGGCGTAGTCGAGGAGTTGTGGACCTCGTTTCGCGAGGAGACCAACTTTTTGGCCGAGGCCAAAAACCTCAACGACTTCTACGAGTTCCATAAGAGCGTTCATGGCGTGACGTGCCCTAAATCCTATCTGGACCTGTGCACCGAGCACGTGGTGGTTATGGACTACGTCGACGGCATTTCGATCGCCGATCCCGAACGCTTGGTGGCCGAGGGCTATGACTTGGAAAAGATCGGTGCCGCGATTGTCGAGGACTACTCGACGCAGGTGCTCGATGACGGTTTTTTCCATGCCGACCCGCATGCGGGAAACATCATTCTCAAGGACGGCATCGTCTACTTTATCGACTTGGGCATGGTCGGACGCATGTCGAGTCACGATCGCGGTATCGTCAAGGATATGATTTTCGCCGTGGCCGAGGGTGACGTGCCCAAGCTCAAGGATTCGCTCATGCGCTTTGCCGTGACGCGTGGCGACTCGGCCGAGCTTGACCATTCGGCCTTTTTGTCCGATTTGGACTTTATCGTCGCCGACTTTGCGGGCCTTGACCTGAAGGATCTTGATATCGGCGAGTTTTTGACCTCGTTGTTAAACCTCGCGCGTAAGAATGATGTTGAGCTGCCGAGCGTGGTAACGATGTTCGCGCGCGGCATGGTGACGCTCGAGGGTTTGCTGACCGAGTATATGCCCAACGTCAACATGATCCAGATTATCCAGACGCACATCAAAAACGAGAAGAGCGCCTATGCGCGCGCGCGTGATATGGGACGCGATCTTGCCGCGAGCAGCTATCGCGCGGCAAAAGGCTCGCTTGAGGCAGCCGAGTATCTGGGCTTGGCTTCGCGCATGCTCACGCGCGGCCAGCTTAAGGTGAACACGCAGATCATGAGCAGCGATAAGGCGCTGCGACAGCTAGGTGGGATTATCGACCGCATGTCGATGGCTATCGTTATCGCCGGTCTGTTTATCGGTTCGTCGGTGGTGTACTATGCACGCATCGAGCCGGTTGTGTTTGGTATCCCAGTCATTGGCTTTATGGGCTACGTGAGTGCGCTGGTGCTGGCGCTTATGCTGGGTCGCAATATCTGGCTCAACAGCCACGGCGGCAAGCACTAGAGGCTGCGACCGTCACCGCATTCTCCTATCGCAAACAATAGCTTTTACCTTGGGCTTCGCCTGCGTGCGAGGCCCTTTTGCGTGATAGCATATTGACGGTTTTAATCGATGGCCTAGATGGTGGTGCGGAGACGCACGAATGCGCGGTTTTCCTGCGCGTTTGGGAGAATCGGGGTGCAAGTCCCCGGCTGTACCAGTAACCGTAATTCCTCTTGGCTCGGAATGTTCGCGTCGCAGATCGGACGGCGCGCCCGAGTCGTTAAGGTTAAGTCGGATCGCCTTCCATCTTGCATGCGGCTGCGGCGTATGCCGCCGGTGTGCATAGGGCTCTGGAGGGAAGGGGGACCCCGATGGGGGAACTCGAGCGCAACATGCGCGATGACGTGGGGCAGCTTCAAGGCAACGCTCCAAGTACAGACAGTAGGAGACAAATGGATATGTTTGAGGACGAGTGCCAGCGTTCCTCGCTTCGTCGCCGTGGCGTAATCGCGCGCGGTGTGGCAAAGCGCTGCCTGGTGGCATTCCTGGCCTTCGCGATGGCCTTTGGCACCACGCCGGCTCAGCTGTGGGCCGAGGGTGCCGAGGGCATTACCGACGCTGTGGCTCAGGCTACGACGCCAGGCGAGGACGCAGCGCTTGCGGGCGGTACCGCTGAGCAGAGCGGCGCCGAGGTTTCGGATTCCGGGAGCGCGCCTGCAGCTAGTGCCGCCACTACAGAGGCAGCAACTGGCGACGAAGGCTCGGCGACGGGGGAGAGCCCTGCCACGAGCGAGCAGTCTTCGACGGTATCCGCTGGCCAAGCAGGATCTGCCGCCGCGGCTGCCGTCCAGACAGAGAACCCGACAGAAACCGGCGATGTCGCCAAGAAGCAAGTCGAGGTCTCGTTCTCGATTATCGGCACCGATGCCGACGGCAAGGCTCAGACCTGGGTGGCACCTACGCAACTCAAGCTCGACGAGGGCGCGACGGCTGCGGATGCCTTCGTTAAGCTGCAGCAGAAGACGGGCTTCAAGGCGGATTACGATCCGAACACGGCATACGGTTTCTACCTCAAAAGCATCACATCCCCGAGCGATGGCCGTACGCTTGCCTTCGATCCGGCGACTTATGCCTACTGGCAGCTGTTCGTCGACGGCGCGTCTTCCTCGGTTGGCGCGAGCAGCGTCAAGCTCACCCAAGGGCAGAAGATTGAGTTTGCCTATACGGCTGGTAGCGCGTCCCCTGTCGTTAAGGACCAGGTTGCCGCAAATGTGACCGTCATTGGTCGCGATGCCCAGGGCAAGACTCAGACTTGGGTCGATAACGCGCAGTATGTGGTGACGTCCGGTTCGAGCGCGCTTGACCTTACGAAGGCCGCGCTCGAGGCGAATGATATTGACGCCGTTGCTGCGGGCTCCTTCATTCTGAGCCTTAAGTACAACGGTGTTGAGCTGGGTACGCCCCAAGATTATTCGACCTATTGGCAACTGTTCATCAACGGCAAGTCGAGTGACTATACGGCGGACAATGTCACCATCCATGTCGGCGATACCGTTACGTGGTTCTACGGTGGCTGGGGCGACCAGCTGCCCTCCGATTCTGTCCATGCTTCTGTTCAGGTTCTCGGTAAGGATAAGGACGGCAAGCAGCGGGTTTGGGCTTCGACGGGTCAGACGAGTCTCAAGGCAGGCTCCACTGCTAAGGATCTCCTTGAGCAGACCGGCCTTAAGCTTGATGCTAGCGAATCGTCTTGGGGCTGGTTCCTCAACGGCATTTATTCGCCGTTCGATGGCAAGTCCTATGGCTGGGATGCTGCGACCAATAGCTATTGGCGCTTCTACGTAAATGGCAAGTTCGCCGACGTTGGCGCCGGTGCCTACGAGCTCCAAGAGGGCGATGCCATCACCTTTATGTATGGTGCTGACGCCGATGCCCTTCCTGGCCAGGTTCTTGGGTCTGTCGATGTTATCGGCCCCGATGTCAACGGCAACAATACTCGCTGGGGCTCGGCAAGCAATGTTTCCCTGCCCGAAGGTTCTACGGCCCAAGACCTTATTGAGGCGGTTCTGAAGGCGAAGGGCGTTGATTACAACGCCTCCCAGAATGGTGCTTACTGGTTCCTCAATTCCATTACTTCGCCGTTCGATCACAAGCCGTATGGCTGGGATGGTGCGACCAATAAATATTGGCATCTGTATATCAACGGAGAGCCCTCATCTCTCTGCGCCAACCAGGTCACGCTCAAGAGCGGCGACAAGGTTACGTTTGCCTACACCACCGATAATTCGCCCATGCCCGATCCCGACAAGATTGTCGTGGACCCGAGTGCGACGACTCCTGATTGGGATGTCGAGTGGGCCGGCTACGGCAACAGTGGCAACGGTTCGACCGTAACGGATGCCAAGACGCCTGCGCAGGCCGCCGGTCTTAAGTGGGCCTTCGATTGGAAGGCCGAGTCTGGCCAGCAGTATGCCAACTGCAGCGAGCCTGTCATCGCTAACGGCTTTGTGTACATCGCGACCGAGAACGAGCTCATTAAGATCGATTCGTCCACGGGCAAAAAGGTTGCCTCTGCGCCGCTTGCCTCCAAGGTGAGTTATACCTCTCGTCCGATCTACACCAATGGCCTTATCATCGTTCCGCTCAACGGCGGTGCGGTCCAGGCGATTACTGCAGACAAGCTGATCTGCAAGTGGCTGACGCCCGGTTTGACGGACTTGACGCAGAGCTCCTGCACCGTCGTTTCGGACGGCGAGTACGTCTATGTTGGTACGGTCGATATTTCGTATGACGAGAACTACAACGCGACCTACGGCAACGGCTCCCTTAAGCGTATCAAGATTGCCACGGGCGAAGTCTCTTGGCAGAACATTGACGCTTCCGAGGGCTATTACTGGACTGGTGCGGCTTTGACGGATAAGTATGCCATCGTTCCTACGAGCGCGGGTACGCTTAAGTGCATTGATAAGACGACGGGCGATGTCGTTTCGACCATGAAGCTCGGCACTGTCGCAAATGCCGATTGCATTGCCGATCCGTCCAATGGCTCGACCTTCTATCAGATGACGCACGATGGAAAGCTCCATGTGATTTCGCTTTCGGCGAAGGGCGTGCTGAGTGAACAGAAGACGATTGATCTGGGCCTTACGAATAATCTGAGCGCCCCTGCGGTGTCTGGTGACAATCTGATTGTCGGCGGACAGACGGCTACGGGCTCTGCTCTGGTTCTCTATAACCTGAAGACGGGTAAGACCACGATGGTCGCTGCTGCTGACGGCAAGGCGCTGCCGGCTGGCCTCAACGGTATTGCCGCTACTCCGCTGGTGAGTGTTCAGGGTGGCAAGACCTATGTGTACTTCACCGTTAACAGCGCGGATAGCAAGGATTACGTCAACTACTCTGTTGGTGGTGGCGTGTATCGCTATACGCTCGGCGATGCAGAGGCGACGCAGATTTATGATGCGGCTGGCCATTACCAGTACTGTGACTCTCCGGTCATTGCCGATGCATCTGGCAACCTGTACTACATCAACGACTCGGGCACGCTGTTCAAGCTTGGGGCCGTTGAGTCTTGGACGGTTGCCTTTAATTCCAATGGCGGGTCTGCTTGCGACACTAAGTTTGTTGCTACGGCCGATGGCAAGCTGGTCAAGCCGGCCGATCCGACGCGCGATGGCTGCACTTTCGACGGTTGGTATACCGATGAGGCTTGCACGCAGGCGTATGACTTCAGTACGCCGGTGACGGCCGATCTGACGCTGTATGCCAAGTGGACCAAGAATGCCGTTAACCCTGGCGGCAATGGCGGTTCTGGCTCCAATGGCGGCAATGGTGGCGCTGGTAACGGTTCCGGTGCTGGCGCTGGCACGGGTTCCGGCTCCGGCACGAAGGGCCAGCAGGCTGGCGGCGCTGTCGCCCCGGGTCAGAAGCCGGTGACCAAGACGACGGTGTCGACCAAGACCGAGACCAAGGACAACAAGTCCGACAAGAAGGACTCCGATAAGTCCGATAAGAAGGACGAGAAGAAGTCTGACAAGAAGTCTGACAAGAAGGACAGCAAGTCCGACAAGAAGTCCGATTCCAAGTCCGATACGGGCGCTGCTTCCACGACCACTGCTAAGAAGCCCTCTGGTGCTTCCGAGCAGGAGACTGGCACCAATCCGCTCGCCATTGTTGGCGTTGCCGCCGGCGTCATCGGACTCGCCATCGTCGGCGTGTTCGTGTTCACCAAACGTCGGTAGGTGAGGGCTGTGTCCAATAAATCCAAGGACGCTGACCCCAAGCAACCAGATTCCTCGTTCATTCAGTTCGACGATGCAAAGCAACAGGGCGCCGCTTCGGCGGCGTCCGCCCCTCGGCGGAAGGCGCTTGCTGGCGTCCTGACCGCCGCGTGCACCATTCTGATCGTCGTCTCGCTGGGCTTCGTCCATCCTTCCGAGAGCGGCGCCTGGTCCATCGACTGGATCGTTCAGACCGTGACGGGGGAGAGCGTCGTCACCAAGGACACCAAGGCGTCTGGCTCGACTACGACTTCGGGCGAGGCCAGTTCCGAGGGCTCCAAGTCATCGAATGATGCAAAAGACAAGTCCAAGGATTCTGATGAGTCCAAGTTCAAGGACGATTCCGAGTCCTCGGACAAGGAATCGGATAAAAGCTCGGATGGCAAGAAGTCCGATGGTCAGGACGGCAAGAAGTCTGGAGATAAATCCGCTGCCCAGAATACAGGAGCCGGCGATACTTCCAATGCGTCTGGCGGTGCTTCTTCGGGCGGCGGTCAGTCGTCTGATGGAGTCTCCAGCTCTAATGGCGGAAGCGCTTCCTCGGGCGGCCAGGGCGGCTCGCAGGAGTCCAACTACGTAACAGTGACGGTTTCGGTCACATCGAGCGCTGTGGGCAATCCTGTGTCCTCTGGTGGCACCTTTACCTTTAACGAAGGCGCTACCGTCTACGATGCCCTGTGCGCGCTGGGCCTTTCTGTCAACGCACACGGCTCGTCGTACGGCACGTATGTTTCTGCGATTGGTGGTTTGGCCGAAAAACAGTACGGCGGCACGAGCGGCTGGATGTACTCCGTAAACGGCACAACGCCCATGACGGCCTGCAGCAACTACGTTCTCTCCAACGGCGACAACGTGGTCTGGTATTACGTAACAGGTTAGAGGCCTCGACATATCGCACCATACGGGCGGTTCGGACAAACATCCGGGCCGCCCGTTTTTCGTGCGAATGGGACTGGGCCACCGGGTCTCTCGGTAAACAAAAAAACCGGTTGGAACGGGAATTCCAACCGGTTATACATTCAAGCAAATAGTGAATCGACTACGACCGTGCGCCCTCGAGGAAGAAGCGGCGGCTGAAGTAGTTGTACCAGGTGACGAGGAACGTGGCGATGGCCTTCATGGCCTGGTAGCCGATGCTCAAAAACGTGACGCCCACAAACATGTACAGGTCGTTGAGGCCCAGGCCGATCACCGACAGGATGGTGAAGATCGTGAACTCGCGCTTGCGGCTCATGCCTTCGCGGTGGTCGAACACGTACTTCATGCTGAGCCAGTAGTTGACCACGACGGACGTGATAAACGAAACCGTGGTGCTCATCAAAAAGTCGAGGTGGAACAGCTCGACGAGCGCAATGAGCATGCCCCAGTCGATGCCAAAGGAGATAAGACCCACGACGGCAAACTTGAGGAACTGCTTGGTATGAGGTTGTGCCAGCGCCTTGCGCACGTAATCACATCCAATGCGTTGATGAATCGAGCAGAGGATACTTTAGAGCTTTTACAAGGGAAACGTAAGGTCTTTGCCAAGAACTATATGAACTCGCCAAATTTTCAAGAGCTAATCCGCAAACGTTGAAAATTTGCCCGTAAACGAGCGACACCCACGGACGATACTGCGCTGAGTGCGCGTCGTCCGTGGGCGCCGTAATGCTGCAGGGGTTTCGAGCTATTTTGTCTCGTCGCCCTCCAGGAAGATCTTTCGGGTCACAAAGTTGTAGACCATGACAAGCGCGGTGGCGCAGATCTTGGCGATATTGGCCTCGAGCCCCAGACCGGCGTTGAGTGCCAGCACGATACCGTCGTTGAGTGCCAGGCCGATCACGGACAGCACGACAAAGATAATGAACTCGCGGCGGCGGCTCATGCCTTCCTTGTGCGCAAACACGTACTTCATGCTGGCGACGTAGTTAAAGATGAGTGAGATGATAAAGCCGCTGGTGTTGGCGATTAGGATGTTGAGACCCAGACCGTAGTGGAGCAGATTCATAATGCCAAAGTCGATAACCGTGGCAATGACACCGACGACGCCAAATTTCATAATCTGCGCAAGGAGCTTTTGCATGGTACCTGCCTTAAGCTGGCGCCGAAGCGCCGCGGGGATGACAAACTTAGCAAGTTTAGCCAATCCCCGCGGGTGGTGCTAGGCGCGCTCCTCGATAGCACCGTTTCTATATGCATCGAGCAGCTGGCGCAGGTCCTGGATCTGGCTGCGAATCTTGGCGCCAGTATCGGTGTCGCTCACCATGCGGCGACGGTCTGCTTGGTCAAAACGGTTGGTCTCGCTCTCGATGTCCACGTTGCGCGTGAGTGCCTCGGCAACCGTCGTAAAGGCCCGGTGCGACTTGAGGCGGCAGCCGCGCGAGCTCGAGATGAGCGTATAGCCGGCGATGCCCGTCTTGGGATGGTAAGCGCGGCAGAAGCCGCCATCGATGACCAGCAGCTTGCCCTCGGCGCGGATGGGCTGCTCGCCCTTGGTGGTTTTAACGGGCGTGTGGCCGTTGATGATGTGGCCGGTCGGCGAGCATGCCATGGGCGCGACGCCAAACTCGCGCATGATATCATCGCAGACCGAGGGCGACTTGGTAAGCGTAAAGTACGGGTCCATCGGCTCGACCCAGGTGCTCTTATCGGCGATATAGGCGCGCTCAAAGGTACGCACCAGGCGTCCGCTGGCGGGTGAATTGAAGCCAATCCACAGGTACCACATCCAGTCGAGGGCATCGCGGTCGCCCACGCGCCACGCGCGGCGGGCGATATGGTCGCAAAAATCGAGATAATCGCGGCCAGCGTGCCAGGTGCCCAGGCAGTTCATGCTGCTAAAGGTGCCGTCTTCGTTGAGCGGAACGCAGCCGTGGAAGAGCAGGTTGCCGTTGGCGACCTTGTACATCGAGCCGTGGGTGTAGAGGAAATCGATATGGCGATGCAGGTGATCGGCGGTGACAAACTCGGACACGAGCTTGTCGATGATGTGCTGCTCCTGAGACGTGAGCGTGTAGGGGTCCGCCGGGTCGACGGTGGGGAAGTCGTTGGTCGTGAGCGGCCACACGCTGCCGTCGGCGAGCGTGACCGTGCCGGTGTCGTGGTCGATCTTGTCGAGTAGCAGGCGGTCGGTCATATCGAACTCGGGGTGGCGCTGGATAATCTGGCCCTCGAGCTTAAAGAGCAGCACGTTGATGGCCTTGATCAGCGGGGTGATGGACTCACCGGCGGTGTAGGTGGCATCGGCAAAGGCGACAAGCTCACGCAGCGAGATGCCGTAGTCGTTCTCCAGGATCTCGTAGTTGTCGTAGCGTAGGTTGTTGCGCAACACCGTGGCGATGCAGGCGGGCTCACCGGCCGCAGCGCCCATCCACAGCAGGTCGTGGTTGCCCCACTGGATGTCGAGTGAATGGTAGGTGAGCAGACGGTCCATAATCTTGGCCGCGCCGCCGCCGCGGTCGAAGATGTCGCCCACCAGGTGCAGGTGGTCGACGGCCAGGCGCTTGATGAGCGAGGCGAGCGACTCGATAAAGTCGTCGGCGCTGGCGGTCTCCAGGATGGACTCCACGATGCGCTCGTGATAGCGCACGCGATAGTTGTTCTCGTCCGGGTGCGTGTGCAACAACTCGTCGATGATGTAGGCGTAGTCGCGCGGGATGGCCTTACGCACCTTGGAGCGCGTGTAGCGGCTCGAAAGCGAGCGGGCAACCACAATAAGCTGGTCGAGCATGGTCTTATACCAGGTGGGCGAGTCCTCGCGACGGCTGCGGACCAGGTCGATCTTCTCGCGTGGGTAGTAGATGAGCGTACACAGCTCGCCCTTTTCGTCAAAGGAGAGCGTGTCGCCAAAGATCTCGTCGACATGTTCGCGCACGACGCCCGAGCAGTTGTTGAGGATGTGCATAAAGGCTTCGTACTCACCATGCACGTCGCTCATAAAATGCTCGGTGCCCTTGGGCAGGTTGAGGATGGCCGAGAGGTTGATAATTTCGGTAAATGCGGATTGTTCGGTGGGGAACTGTCTCGACAGCAGGCGCAGATACTTGAAGTCTTGCGGGTTGCGATCGAATGCGACCATGAAACACCTTCCGATATGGTTGGTAAAACTGATAAACAGCGTCAAACGTTTATCAGTATGCGCCGCTTTTGTTTCGATTTTGCGCCAGCGGCTGAATTGTCGGCTGAACGGTTTGGTAAATCGATTTAGTTGAGGTAGATATGGCGGTTGGGTGGAGACGACAGAGGGTGTTTTCTCAGATATTTATGCGTGGGGCCGGTGGAGACGATGGTGGTAAAGATGTTCACTATTTTTGGTTCGATTTGGTAAATAGTGGACATATGTACCGCATGTAGGCTCACTGTGCGATAATTTGCGCAGCAATGAGTAGGGAGCTTCATATGAGTGATTTTGTCCTGACCTGTGAATCCGCCGCCGATCGAACCCGTGAGTTCTTTGCGTCGCGCAATATCCCTGTCGTGTGTTTTCATTACGAGATCGACGATGTTGTCTATACGGACGATCTGTATCAGTCGATTACGCCGGACGAGTTTTTTGCCCAGATTGCCGCGGGCGCCATGCCCAAGACGTCTCAGGTGAGCGTGGGTGAGTACGAGGAGTTTTGGGAGCCGTTTGTTGCCGAGGGTAAAGACGTGCTGCACCTGACGTTGTCGTCGGGTATTTCGGGCACGTATGGATCGGCCTGCGTCGCGGCGCAGATGCTTGCGGATCGCTATCCCGAGGGCGGCAAGGTGCGCGTCATCGATTCGCTGGCGGCGTCTTCGGGCTTTGGCCTGTTGTTGGAATATGCCGCCGATGTGCGCGATAGCGGGGCTTCACTCGACGAGACGGCTGCCTGGATCGAGGAGCACAAGCTCAACCTGCACCACTGGTTCTTCTCGACCGATCTGTCGAGCTACCTGCGCGGCGGTCGCATTTCGGCCGCGAGCGCGATCATCGGCACGGCGCTTAAGATTTGCCCGCTTATGACGGTCGATTGCGAAGGTAAGCTGTCGCCACGTGAGAAGATTCGCACTAAGAAGCGCGCGATTTCCGAGATGGCTAAGACCATGATGGCACACGTACAGGACGGTGCAGATTATTCGGGTAAGTGCATCATGTCGCAGTCGGCGTGCCGCGAGGATGCTGAGGCGGTCGCGGCGCTGATTGAGGAACAGGTTCCGCAGCTTAAAGGCAAGATTGAGATCAATGACATCGGTACTCTGATTGGCTCGCATACCGGACCTGGTACGGTGGCGCTCTTCTTTATGGGCGACAAGCGCGTGGATTAATTTGCCCCATCACGTCGCTGCATGATTGCTCAAACGAAAACGGCCCGCCTCACGTTTGTGGGGCGGGCCAAGATGTTTTGCTAGCGTTTCTTTCCGCGGAAGAAAAAGCCGTGCAGTGACGGCTTGAGGCCGCGGTTGGCGCGATGCTCCTCGACGCGCTCGTGGATCGAAGCGACGCGCTCGATGACTTCGTCGGGAATCGGCACATCGGGATTCATGTTCTCGACTTGGCTGACCTCGGCGGCGGCGACCTGGTCGATAATGGGCACGTCGTCGCGCGAGATGACAGGTGTGGCGTCTTCCTTCATCTTGCGATAACGCTGCATCATGTCGGTCTGTAGCTGCTGGGCCGAAGGCGGTGTCCAGATGATGGCGTTGGCGCCGGCGGCGATGGTCTCGCGAATGCTCTCGGGCGTCTTGCCGCCCGGCGCGATAAGCGGCAGGTTGGGATAGTGCTCGCGCAGCTCGCGTAGGACCTGGGGCGTGTTCTTGCCGGCGGCGATGTTGAGAATCTTGGCGCCGGCGCGCACCTTGGCGTGGGCATCGTCGTCGCAGCGAACGACCGTGGCGATGACGGGGATGTCGGCGATGTTGGTGATGTGCTCGACCATCTCGGCAGTAGCGGGGGAGTTGACCACGCAGCCCGCCGCGCCCTGCATCTCGGAGACGGCTGCCATCTGCACGGAGCGCTTACCGGTCGTAGTTCCGCCACCCACGCCTACAAAGACCGGGCACTCGGCGACGGTCAGCAGCGCTTGCGTAATGGCGGGCTGCGGCGTGAAAGGGTAGACCGCAAAGACGGCGTCGGCGTTGGAGTTGCGGATAACCGCGACATCGGTGGTGTAAATGAGCGACTTGATGCGTCGGCCAAAGAGCGTGAAGCCGCTGGCCTCCTCGATCTCGTCGGGCATGCGAAGGGCAGCCTTGCGCAGGCGTCCGTCGATGGGCAGCGGCTCCATGGGCAAAAGGCCGTTGGGGGTTACGGCCACCTGGGGCTCGGTAAATTCGTCTGCAAGCTCAACCTCGGAGAAGTCGACCGAGGCGACGACGTCTTCGTGAACCTCGGCGGGCACATCGATGGGGGCTTGATCGTCGGTCGCGGCGGGCGTATCGAAGGAGCTGGTGCCGACAAAGGCGTCGACGCGCTCGTTCAAATCGTTGAGAGAATCCATGGCGGTCCGTTTCTATGTTGTGCGCCCGTCAGCGTGCGACCGGCGCTACGATTGCTAAATCGTTTGACGAGTTGATTTTTCCCCGCCGCGCCATCCGTTAGACTGAAGGGCTGGCGAACGTGAAGGAGCTGTGGTGGCGGGAATCGAGGTGCTATCTTGAATGTCCCGTATACAAAAGAGAGGTGACGCGGTATGGAATTCTCGGCAATGTTAGGCTCGATTGGCCTATGCGTGGGCGCAATCGTTGCCGCCGCGGTCATCTACTTTGCGGTCACGGCCATTAAGGGCAAAAAGGCCGAGCGCAAGGAGCACGAGGCACTTAAGCAGTGCCGTGACCAGCAGGACAAGCGCGCACGGAGATAGTTTGTTGAGTTTTGAATCCGTGCGCTAGCTGCGTTTTCGGACCAGGGCGATATAGAAGCCCTCAAAGTCGCGACTGGGCGGAATGGTCAGCGTGCCGGGCATGCCGTTGGCAATGGCCGAGACGTGGCCCGCGGCAATGGCCTCGGTAAGGGCGTTGCACTCGATGCGCGGTTCCTCACCGGCTTCGCGGGCGCGGCGTGCTTCGCTTTCACTCGGCGTGCTGTCGAGGGGGATGAGCTCGCAGTCCATGTGCTTGTCGAGGGCCTCTTGCAGGGCATCCTCGTTTTCCTGCGGCAAGATCGAACATGTCGAATAGACGAGCGTGCCGCTCGGTTTGAGGGCCCCCATGGCGCGATCCAGAAGTGCTCGCTGCGATCGGGCGCACTTGCTCAGCAACTGCTCGGTGAGGCCGCGCAGGCTTTTCTCGTTGCCGCTGATGACGGTGCCCGTGCCGGTGCAGGGAGCGTCGAGCAGGATGCGGTCGAAGCGGAAGAACTCGTCGAGCTCGCGTGCGTCGATGCGCATGACGGGCACGTTTTTGGCGCCCTGGCGGCCCAAGTTGGCCTCGAGCTTTTCGGCACGGGGAATGCTCATCTCGCAGGCGGTAAGGTGCGCCTGTCCCTGCGTGAGGGCGGCGATCTGCGTCGTCTTGCCGCCAGGGGCTGCGCACATGTCCAGGATGTCCTCGCCTGCCTGGGCGCCCAGGACCAACGGCGGCATCATGGATGACAGGCTCTGCAGGTAGATCTTTCCGTCTCGGTAGATGTCGAGGTCCCATAGGTCGGAAACCTGGGCCTCGGGCAGGATAAAGGCGTCCGGGTACCAGGCGACAGCGTTGTGGGCGATGCCGGCGGCATCGAGCGCCGCAGCGATGTCCTCGGCGGTTGCCTTGAGCGTGTTGGCGCGCAGCGTGACCGGGCGTGCAGCTGCGGCGCCAAAGCCCTCGATCATGAGCTCGGCATCGGTGGGGGCATAGGCGCCGGCGACCGTGTCGACCATAAAGCGCGGCAGGTCGGCGGCGCAGGGAAGGGCGGCAAGCTGGTCGGAAAGCTCGGTGACAGCAAACTGCCTAAGCTTGAGCTCGGGCTTAACCTGCTTTTTTTGCTTACGACGACGCGGCTTGGACATCCGTCTTTCCTTCCACCTAAATGATTATTCTGGGACGGGGATTAAAAAATCATTTAATGATCCCCGTCCCAAAAAGACTAGTTTGTGGCGCCCGGGAATGATTTTTTAATCCCCGTCCCAGAATAATCATTCCCGGGCGCGTTGCGTTTGCCTAGTACTGGCTCTCGTGCTTGCTAAAGAAGTCGAAGCGCGGGGGCAGCGGCTTTACGCGGTGCTCGCCGGGCTTCTCGCCCAGGCTCTCCACAAACTCGTCCGTGGAGGCAAAGATGTTATCCCAGCTAAAGAAGGCGACCGGATCGACGTCGAAGTATTCGCAGATGAGCTCGCAGCCGGCCGGCACAATACCGTGCATGAGCACGGTCGCCACGCGCAGCTCGGTAAAGGTGTCGACGAGGGCCTGCGTCATTGCGACGTTGGCTGGCTCACCCTCGAGCTTGTTGGCGGCCTTGGAGGCGTCGCTCCAGCGCTTGTTGGCGGCGCGCAGGTAGTCGTCGCACACGGCAAGCGCGCGGTGCGTCTCGAACTTGTACATGGCCTGCTCAAAGGCGAGGGTTGCCTGCTCGGCAGCCTCGACCACGGCGGCAGAGGCGGCACCGGCGGGAATGCAACCGTTGCGATAGGGGCTCTCGTCACCCTCCTTGACGGCGACGCCGTAGAAGCAGCTGCGGGCCAGGCGGTTGAAGACGCCGGTCAAAAGGGCGCTCTCCTTTAGGGCCGGGTCGATAACGCGCTTGTCGTCGCAGGCGCGCACCTCGTTGCCGTCCTTGTCCTTGCCGGTCACGCGCGTGTCATATGCCTTGGGGCTAAAGCTCACCGGCTTCTCGGACAGGCCGAGCGACAGCCAATGCGCGCGCATCTGCTCGCAGGTGTAGTGGTTGAGCAGGTCGTCTGCCGGCGGGGGAGGCGTCTGCGAGGACGAGCTGGCTTTTTTGCCCATGTAGAGCAGGTGGTAGCAGGCGCTGACGGTGCTCTGCGTGAGGTTCCAGCCCAGGGCCTCCCACATGGCGGTCTGCGCGATGCAGTAGAAGTAGATGTTGTCCTGGCCGATGAACTGGTAGATCTGTGCGTCGTCCGAGCACCACCAGTCGCGCCAGTCGAGCGAACTGTGCTGGTAGGTGGGTGCGGGTACCTGCGTGGAATCGGCGGCGGGCTCGCCCATGAGGGCGGCGTCCTGGGCGGCGACACCCTCAGTTACGCCGGCGGCCTTGGCATCGCGGGCGAGCACGGTGCGGGTGTAGCTGATGGGCGCCCACAGGCTCTCGGGCCAGCACCAGCAGGTGACGTCGGTCACGCCATCGACCTCAGGCACCGGAACGCCCCAGTCGATGTTACCGGTGATGCGGAAGGGCACGAGCGCCTTGCCGCTGCGGAAGCGCACGCCGCCGTTGGCGAGCACCGCGTGGGCGTCGTCGCGCTCCTTCCAGCTGGGGAAGGTGACGGTAAAGCTGCTCTTGTTGCCCTCGGGTTCTAGCACGGTGTGCTCGGGCAGCTGGTCCTCGACGGCGTCGAAGGCCTCGCGGAACTTGTTCTGGATGTAGAGCTGTGCCGGCAGCAGCCACTCCTCCATGGTCTTGGAGACCACGGAGCGAACCTGCGGGTTCTGGGCGAGCTTGGCGGTATAGGTCTTCATAAAGTCGAGGTAGGCCGGCAGGTCGAAGTAGAGGTTGTCTACCGGGCGCAGCTCGGGCACCTCGCCGGTGAGCTGGCTCTTGGGCGCGATGAGCTCCTCGGGCTCAAACTGGTGACCCAGGTCGCACTCGTCGGCGTACGCCTTCTCGGACTTGCAGCCCTGGATGGGGCAGCGGCCGATCACCTGACGGCCGTTGAGGAACGTGCCGGCCTTGGCGTCGTAGAACTGCAGCGTGGAGCGCTTGGAGATGGTGCCCTGCTCGTGCAGGCGCTTGATAATCTCGGCGGTCACCTCGTTGTGAATCTGCGCAGCCGGCTCAAGGCCCGAGCCGCCGTAGATGTCGCAGCTGATGCTGTAGTTGTTGAGGGTCGCGGCCTGGCGGGAGTGGTTGGACTCGACATACTCGCTAATGGACTTGTCGTAGCCCTCGTTCTCCTTGAGCTTGCGGTAGCTCTCCATGATGGGCGAGCCGTAGCAGTCGGTGCCCGAGGTGAAGATGACGTTCTCGCGGCCCAGGCGGTCGCGCAGGAAGCGGGCGAAGAAGTCGGCCGGGACAAAGACGCCACCGACGTGGCCAAAGTGCAGGCCCTTGTTGCCGTAGGGCTCGCCGGCGGTAACGATGGCGCGGCGCGGCCAGCTGGGACGGTCGTTCATGGAATATTTGGATGCCATGGGACTCCTTCGCATATGGTGGGAGCGCGGCCGGGCACGGGGTTCGGCAGCGCGGTGGTCAATTCGTGCATATCGTTCGACATTATCGCACATGCGGACGGGTACGTGGCAGGGGCGCTATCCTAAGATGCTATGAATGAGATTTCCAACATACATGCGTTTGAGGACGAGGATTTTCTACACGCTTGCTTCGTGTGGGGGATGGCCGTGGTCGCGGTGTTTGCCGTGTGCCTGGTGCCGGTGTTTATGCTGCTGGGCGGGCCTGCGGACTTGGACGCGGCTGAGGCGGGCGGCTGGACCACCGTCGTGGGCTGGATGGTCGGTGTGGCTGCGGTTTCTGCAGCGTCGTTTGCCGTGCACGAGCTGGTGCATGCGGTGTTTTTTAAGCTGCTGGCGCCTGCGGGCGCGCATGTGACCTTTGGCGCGAATCGTGAGACGGCGATGATCTATGCCTGCGCCGAGGGCGTTGTGTATTCGCGTCGGCGGTACATGGCCATTTGCCTGGCGCCCACGGTTGTTTTGACGGTGGCGTTTGCCCTGGGCTTTGCGCTCTCGGGCTATCCGCTGCTGTGTTACCTGGCGGCTGGCTTGCATTTGTCGGGCTGTGTGGGCGACTGGTATTACGTGCGGGCCATTTTGCGCGACCGCCGCATCGCTGCCTGCGAGGACACGTCCTTTGGCGTGCGCTTTTTCGGGTGAGGAGATGTTGATGAGGCCGTTGTTGTTGCACGCTTGCTGTGCGCCGTGTTCGCTTGAGCCGGTTCGCCTGCTGCGCGAGGAGGGGTTTGAACCCACGATCTGCTGGACCAACCCCAATATTCAGCCGCGCGATGAATGGCAGCGTCGTTTGGACGAGCTGCGCCGGTGGTGTGCCGATGGCGACATCGAGCTCATCGAGGCCGGGGAGGACCGCGAACGCTGGGAAACCGGCGTGGCTCCGTTGGGTGCCGATCGTCCCCGTCGCTGTCGCGCGTGCTATGCCTTGCGCTTGGCCGAGGCATGCCGCGTTGCCCAGGAGCGCGGGTTTGAATATGTGGGTACGACGCTCGCCGTATCGCCGTATCAGCTGTTCGATACCTGCAATGATGTGCTTGAGCGCTTGGCTGCCGCCCGCGGTCTCACTCCGGTCATTCGCGATTTTCGCCCGTATTACCCCGAGGCGACACGCCGTTCGCGCGAGCTGGGCATGTATCGGCAGAACTACTGTGGTTGCCGCTTTTCTGCTGTCGAGGCGGCCATGGACCGCGCCCGCATCCGCGACGAGCGCAAAGCCGCCAAAAAGTAGTTCGTTTGGGACGTCAGCCTGCTAGGATGTAGAGCGGACTTTAGCTATATAAGGAGTATCCGACGTGTCTATGCGTACCGATGATTTTGACTACAACCTTCCTGAGGAACTGATTGCCCAGGCTCCTGCCGAGCCGCGCGACTCCTGCCGCCTGCTGGTGGTTGATCGCAAAGGCTCCGAGACAGGAACGCCGCTAGAGCATGGCGGTACCGTTGAGCACCGCATCTTCCGCGACATCATCGACTATATCGAGCCGGGCGATGTGCTCGTCATCAACCAGACGCGCGTGATGCCGGCCCGTCTTATCGGTCGCAAGGCTGGCTCGGGCGGTGTGGTCGAGACGCTGCTGCTCAAGCGCCGCGAGGATGTTGACCCGCTGGGTCACGTTTGGGAGTGCCTGGTCAAGCCGGGCAAGCGCCTGAAGCCCGGTGCTCAGATTGAGTATCGCGCCGGTGGCGCCCATGCGCCCGAGGGGGCTCCCGTGGTGCTGATGGCCGAGGTCATCGACTTTGTCACCGATAGCCGCGGCGGTCGTCTGGTGCGTTTTGAGCCGGCCGGTTGCAATGCCGCCGGTGACCCGCGCACGCTCGACGAGGCCATCCATGCTGCCGGCCACGTGCCGCTGCCGCCTTACATTACCGATTACGAGGGCGATCCCGAGAAGTACCAGACCGTCTACGCCATGAAGGAGGAGCACTCGGCTGCCGCTCCTACGGCGGGTCTGCATTTTACGCCCGAGCTTATGGCCGCTATCGAGGCCAAGGGTGCGAAGTTTGCCGCCGTCGAGCTCGAGGTGGGTATCGATACCTTCCGTCTGGTGGAGGAGGACGACCCCACGCAGCACGTGATGCACACCGAGCGCTACCACGTGTCGCAGGAGGTTGTCGACGCCGTGCATAAGGCTAAGGCCGAGGGGCATCGCGTGATTGCTGTCGGTACCACCGCAGTGCGCTCGCTCGAGAGCGCCTTTGACGCTGAGGCACCGGTGTCCGATCCGGCCGTGACGGCGCGCTATTTTGAGGGCCGCGAGGACGGGGCCGATACACTTGGCCGCGGTGACATCGTGGTGCGCGAGAACGCCACGACGCAGCTCTACCTTATGCCCGGCTCGACCTATCACGTGGTCGACGCGCTGATCACAAACTTCCACGTGCCGCGCTCCACGCTCATGATGCTCGTGAGCGCGCTTGCCACCCGCGACCAGATCATGGATGCCTACGCCGCCGCCATCGAGGAGCGCTACCGCTTCTTCAGCTTTGGTGATGCGATGCTCATTTGTTAGTTACGCGGTTCTACGAACCGCGTAACGGCTCGACACTGCAAACCCGCCAGAGCGGCAATCTGCCTTTCAACTTCGGCGGCATGACCAGAAGGTCAATGCCGCCTCGTTTCAAGGCACCTTGCTCGCTCTGGCGGGTTTTCGCTGACTTTGCCAAGGCATCGGCGTCGCCTTTGTTGGCACTTGGGGACGTTCCTTTTGTGTCGGCACTTGGGGACAGTCCTTATGTCAAGAGATTGGTGCAAGAGGGATAGGTTGCCTTGCGTCGATTTAAATAGGTTGCGGTGAGATAGTTCTTGAATTGGCCTTATTGAGGACTAAACAGGAACTATCTCACCGCAACTGCGTTGAACGTTTTTTGGCAACTGGTTTACTTGCTCGCGAAGAGCCAGACCAGGATGATCGCTAGAATCACGGCGACGATGCAGACGATGGCACCGGTGAATTTGATGCGTGAGTCGCGGGTGCGCTCTCGTACGTCATCCTCGGTAGCCTCGAGCTGGGCCACTTCGCGCTCGGTTTCGGCGTGTTCGGCCTTATCTCGTGCCAAGGACCCGGCGAGCGATTCAGTGATCTCTGGGTGGTCGTGTACTTCGGTCGCCTGTTCGATGATCGACTGTGCATGTGCGGCATCTGCTTGGGCGTTGGCGATGGTCTGCTCCTGGTCGCGGCGTGCCTTGTCCTCCGCGGCGATCTTCTCGCGCAGTTCGCGCTGACGAGTCGCGGCGGCAGTCTTCGCCGTCTGCAACTCGTCGCGCGCGGCATCGGCTTCGGTCGTCACGGCTTGGTGCGCGCGTTTTGCGTCGGCGATAGGGGCTTGAGCCTGCTCGACGGCCTGCTCGGCTGCGGCAAGTGAATGCTCAAGGTCGGCGGTGATGCGCGGGACATCTTCTTCGGCTTTACGCAGGGCATCTGCCGTGTCGGAAATCTGCATCGAGAGCTCGCTGGTGCGCACCGTATAGTTGGCGGGATTTGCCGAGGGATTGCGTTGCAGCTCGGCATACTCATGACGCAGCGTCTCGAGCTGGGCGCGCGTGGCGTCGACGGTTTGTTGTGCGGCGGCAATGCCGGTGTCTCGCTCTGCCTTCACCTTGTCGCGGATGCGCTTGGAATCCTCAAGACGTCGAACGAGGCGGTTGCCGGTCTCGCGCGAGCTCGCCTCGCGGGCCTCCACGGCATCGAGCGCGGCCTTCAGGCGGAGCTCAGTCGCGTCATCCTCTGTCTTCATTTGTTCGAGCTGACCCTTGAGCTCTGTCGCTTTGGAGGCGTGGGCATCACGGTCAATCTCGGCGGCCGCTGCAGTCTTTTGGGCCGTGGCAATCGCCTGGCGCTGGTCGGCGACGATCTGATCGTAGCGGCCTGCGATATCCTGGCGTGTCTCGAGTTCCTCGGCCTGATCGGCAATGCGCTGCTCAAGTTCGGCCAGGTGGGCGCGGGCATCGGCAAGTGCCTTTTTCGCGGCGTTCATCTCGCGCATGGCCGAGGCACCTTGGGCGATAAAGGTGCCCACGGCGTTCGCAGTGTTCGAGACAGCGGTCCCCAGATCGCGGCTCGCGGCGGGGGAGTGCGGGGCAGTCGGGCGAGCGGTGTCGGCAGCGTCAACATCGGTAGTTTGTGGCGCGGCGATATTGCCGGTGCCGCCTTCGATCACGGAAAAGCCCGCTGCGTGCGGGTCGACTGCGTCGGCGCCGATCGTGGGGTGCTCGAGTTGCAGGAACGAGGGCATGGTGCTGCCCTGGTCGGCAACCGGAGTCTCGCCGGGTACGAAGGTCGAGGCTGCCTCGGCGGCCTCCTCTTCCTCGGCGTCAACGTCAGCGTCGGCCACGGCGTCTTTCATCGCTTTGACGGCATCCATCATGGAGTCCATGACGGCGTCGAGCTCTTCTTCCGAAGAAACCTCGATAGGGCCCGCAGCTTGCGGAGCAGCATCCTGTACAGGGGCGTCGTCCTGAGCGGGCACATCGTCATTTTGCTCGCCTGCATCTTCGGCGCCGGGGGTTTCCGCCGTAGCGCTTTCGTCCAAGATGGGGTCGTCGAGGTCAATATCATCGCAGGTCACAGCGTCAGCATCTGCGGTGACGTCTGCGGAATCATCAATATGCTGTTGAGTCTGGGGGTCCAGCTCGTCTGTCATAGGCATGTGCTCCTCATCGTTGTTTGTCACCCTATGATAAAGTCTCGCGCCGACATCCCGCGCGCTGCAGCAAAGTTTCAAAACGTGTTCGATGGCTCGCGTCGATAGCAAAAACTCGGCCACTTTATCCAGTTTGTACTTGACAATCCCTTCGCCGAAAGACGTTATGCCGTTCGCCTGCCGAGGCCTTTTCTTTTCACTTGAACCCGTTAAAGTTGCATTTCAGCTTTTGTCGCGTTTATTTGGATGCGCGCAGTCGGCGGGTGCGCCCGTCGCGATTTGAAAGGACTTTATATGGGACTTTTCACTGGTAAGACCGTGATCGTCACCGGCGGCGGCAAGGCCACGCTCAAGGACGGCTCCGCTGGCTCCATCGGCTACGGTATCGATATCGCTTTTGCCAAGGAGGGCGCAAACCTCGTCATTACCGGCCGCAACGTTGCCAAGCTCGAGGCCGCCAAGGAATCCCTCGAGGCCGAGTACGGTGTCAAGGTTCTGCCTGTTCAGGCCGATGTCTCGGCTGGTCAGGACAACGAGGCTGTCGTCCAGAACGTCATCGACAAGGCCATTGAGGAGTTCGGCCGCATCGACGCCGTCGTCAACAACGCTCAGGCCAGCGCCTCGGGCGTGACGATCGCCGATCACACCATGGACCAGTTCAACCTCGCCATTTACTCCGGTCTGTATGCCACCTACCTGTACATGCAGAAGGCCTACCCGCACCTGAAGGAGACCAAGGGCTCCGTGGTCAACTTTGCTTCGGGCGCCGGCCTGTTTGGCAACTATGGCCAGTGCAGCTACGCCGCTGCCAAGGAGGGTATCCGCGGTCTGACCCGCGTCGCTGCCAACGAGTGGGGCAAGGACGGCATCAACGTCAATATCGTTTGCCCGCTTGCTTGGACCGCTGCGCTCGAGAACTTCCAGGATGCCTATCCTGAGGCGTTCAAGGCCAACGTCCACATGCCGCCGGCTGGCCACTACGGCGACGTCGAGAAGGAAATCGGCCGCGTTGTCGTTCAGCTCTGCGGTCCCGACTTTAAGTATATGAACGGCGAGACCGTCACCCTCGAGGGTGGCATGGGCCAGCGTCCTTAAGGGTTCCGCCGTTCTACCGAACGGCGGACCGGCCGACGCTGCGCGGTCGCCAGAGCGACAACTTGTCATTCAAAGAGGGCGGCATGACCAGAAGGTCTATGCCGTCCTCTTTTCATGCCAATTTGTTCGCTCTGGCGACCGCTCGCTGACATTCCCAAAACGTCGGCGTTGGCGTGGCTGGTAAATAGCTCCACTCATTGGGGACGTACTTAAATGAGTACCCGCCGAACGAGTGTGGATAATCTCCCGTTTTTGGTCTGTGTTTCGGGCAAAAGTGGGAGATTATCCACTCTCATGAGATGGGCATCCGAAAATCCACGCTCGTTTGCTGCCCCCTTTGCACCAGTTTCTGTCGAGTCGGTGCTCCTTGCGGGTTGCCCGTATAATGGTTTGCGTATGAACCGCAACCAAGGAGTTCCAGTTTATGGACCAGAACCTTTTTAAATTCGACCTGATTGCCGAGGATCCGACGACGCACGCGCGCGCCGGCGTGCTGCACACCCCGCACGGCGACATCGAGACGCCGATCTTTATGCCCGTGGGCACCAAGGCAAACGTCAAGGGCATTCCTACCGAGACTGTCAAGAAGCTCGGCGCCCAGATCGTGCTCGCCAATACCTATCATCTGTCCATGCGTCCCGGCGAGGATACCATCGCCGAGCTGGGCGGCCTGCACAAGTTCATGAACTGGCACGGCCCCATCCTCACCGACTCGGGCGGTTTCCAGGTCTTCAGCCACAACGATGCCGTCAAGCTCACCGATGAGGGCGTGCGCTTTATTGTCAACGATTACGACGGCCGCCACGTGTTTTGGACGCCCGAGGACAACATGGAAATCGCCATGAAACTCGGCTCCGATATCTGCATGCAGCTCGACCAGTGCCCGGGCTATCCCGCCACGCGCGCCTACGTTGAGCGCGCCGTTGAGCTGTCGAGCATGTGGGCCGAGCGCTGCTATAAGGCGCATACCCGCGATGACCAGGCGCTCTTTGGCATCGTTCAGGGCGGCATGCACCTGGATCTGCGCCTGCGTTCGCTGCGCCATCTGGAGGAGTGCGGCGACTTCCCGGGCTATGGTATCGGTGGCTATTCGGTGGGCGAGGATCACGAGACCATGTTCGAGACCCTGGCGCCGCTCGTGAGCGAGTACATGCCCAAGCATAAGCCGCGCTACCTGATGGGTGTCGGCAACCCCACCACGCTCGTACGCGGCGTGGGCGTGGGCATCGACATGTTCGACTGTGTGCTGCCGACGCGCACCGGTCGCATGGGTACGGCGTTCTCCAGTGAAGGTCGCCTTAACTTCCGTAACGCGCGCTTTGCGCACGACGACGGCCCCATCGACCCCACCTGCACCTGCCCGGTGTGCACGGGCGGCTACAGCCGCGCGCTCATTCGCCACATGGTCACGCAGAAGGAGATGCTCGGCGGCATTTTGCTTTCGATGCACAATATCTACTACCTGCTCAACCTTATGCAGCGTGCCCGCCAGGCCATTATCGAGGGCCGCTACGGCGCATTCGTGAGCGATTGGATGAATAGTCCTGCCGCGGTGGATTACTAAGGGCGACAGACACGCTTGCAGAGCGTGGGCAACGGCAATGGTCGGGCGCCAGCCGGTCGTCACATTCGTTGACACCGGCTGCGCGACCGCTGACCGATAGCTTGCAAGTGCTTGATGCGTCGTGGGTACCATACCGAATAGTTGATGCTCGGGCGGGTGTTTGACGCATAGCGTCGACCCCGCCCGTTTTTCTTTTTCTCGATAGGAGTACCCATGATTAAGAATGAGAACGTCGAGGGCGAGCCTGCCTACGACGAGACGTACCGCCGCGGCCCCGTGGTCATGCGCGGACCCATGATTCCTAAGGACAACACCTACGCCAACCTGCTGGCGCCCAAGGAGTCGACTGACTGGCTGCACGCCGACCCCTGGCGCGTGCTGCGAATTCAGACAGAGTTTGTCGATGGCTTTGGCGCACTTGCCGAGCTTGGACCTGCGGTGACTATCTTCGGTAGCGCCCGCACGCCCAAGACCGATCCGCTCTACAAGGCGGCGCGCACCGTCGGGCGCAAGATCGCGCAACGTGGCGTGGCGGTCATCACCGGTGGCGGCCCCGGCATCATGGAAGCGGCCAACAGGGGAGCAGCGAGTGTCAACGGCAAGTCAGTTGGCCTAGGTATTGAATTGCCGCATGAGCACGGGCTCAACAAATACGTGAACCTCGGCATGGACTTCCGCTACTTCTTTGTGCGCAAAACCATGTTCGTTAAGTACAGCTCGGGCGCCATCGTATTTCCCGGCGGCTTTGGCACGCTCGACGAGATGTTCGAGGTTCTCACGCTGGTGCAGACGCACAAGGTCAAGCGCATGCCGCTCGTGCTGGTGGGCAGCGAGTACTGGCAGGGCCTGTTCGACTGGCTCAACGGTCCGGTGATGGACGCCGGCATGATCAGTCCGCTCGATCCGGAGCTGGTGCACATTACCGACGACCTCAACGAGGCCGTTGACATTGCGCTCAGCGGGCTGATGTAGATCAATCGTGCCCACGCGACATGAATACGCATGGCAATCTGATGTTATCTAACATCAGATTGCCATTTATATTGGGTATACTGGTGTAAAAGACGAGGGCGAGGAGGTCGCAAATGTCTACAGCAACAGTTAAGCCTACGACGGTTCGAATCGAAGAGGGGCTCAAGGAGCAGGCGACTGAGTTCTTGGATTCGGTCGGCCTCAGCCTCAATTCCTATCTCAATCTTGCCGTTCGGCAGCTGGTAAATCAGCGAAAGATTCCTTTTGAGATTGTAGGAAGGGCGGAGGTGCCCAACGAGGTGACGAGGCGCGCCATGGTGATCGCCGATGCTCATGAGCTGGGGATTTTGCCGGACGATAGCCTGTCATTCAATAACGCTGATGAGCTTATGTCATTCCTCGATGAGGAATAGCGATGTTCGAGATTAAAGTCGAGGCTCAATTTAAGGTGGACTACAAACGAACGATGCGCATGCATCCGCAGCTAAAAAGTGAGTTTAAAGCGGCGGTTGCAGAGCTTGTGGCTCATGGGTCACTTCCGGCGGAGTATGGCGCCCACGAGCTCTCAAACCCGGGCGGAAACTACAACGGCCACATCGATTTCCACCTATCCGATGGCTTGGTCGATGTGGTCGTTCTTTATCTTCCCCATAAGACTAACCCAGTGATTAGGCTGGTGAGAATGGGCACTCATCAGGAACTGTTTCAGGGTCCGCTGGGCTGATCGCCGATTTCTAAGTTGCGGTGGAATAGGGATTGATTTGCGGCTGATAAGCCAAAAACAGTTCCTATTCCACCGCAAGTGGTAAAGGTGCCCCTAGTGGATGGGCTGGTAACGAGGACAGTAGCTGATGGCGATGGCGTCGACGCCTACATGGGTGGCGATGGTGCAGCCGATGGGGCCGGTGCCGGCGTCTACGTAATCCTGGCCCGCGAGTGCCTCGTTGACAAGTTCCTGCTCCTCGGCGGCGCCGGTCGTGAGCACACGCACGCTTGAGCCCGGGTGCTCGTCCAAAAACGCGAGGCAATCTGCCATGGTGTTGGCGACGATGCGCTTGGCGCCGCGGCCCTTTTTGATGGCCTTGATCTCGCCCGATTTCCACTCCGGCGAAACGGCCAGGCGAATGTTGAGCATCTGCGTGAGCTGGCCGGCGAGCTTGGGGGCGCGGCCGTTTTTGACCAGGTTCTCGAGCGTGCGGGGAATCAGCAGCAGGTGGGCGTCGGGCAGCGTCGCGCGGATCTGCGCCTCGGTCTCGTCCAAGCTGCGGCCGTCCTCGCGCATGGCAAGCGCGTACTCCACCAGCAGGCCCTCGGTGCCCGAGCCGGTGCGCGAATCGATGCAGCGCACGTCGAGCTCGTGGGTCTCGGCGACCAGGCATGCGTTGGAATAGCAGGCGGACCACTCGCTGCACAGCGAGATAAAGATCGCGCTGTCGTGGCCATCGGCGCGTACGCGGTCAAACAGCGCCTTGAACTCGCCGGCGCTCGGCTGCGAGGTGTGCGGCAGCTGCTCGGAGCCAGCCATGCGGGCGACGTATTCCTCGGCGGTAATCTGCACCTGGTCGAGCAGGTCCTCGCCCTCGATAATCACATGCAGCGGAATCACGTAAATGCCGAGCTCTTGGGCACGGGCGGGGGAGATGTCCGACGTGGAGTCGGTTATGATGGCAAAAGACATAATTGCACCTTTCGTTGGGGCGCGGCAGCGCCGCCTTCTGAAAGCAAAGTGCGACAAGTATAGTGGAGTTGCTCTACATTGCTAGGTTCAATTGTTGAATAGTCAACAGTTTGAAGCGGTGGTGTGGAAATCATCAACTGGGGAAGAAGGGTGCCGATGGCGGCATTGCAACTTTGCGAGCGGCCGGTTGTGCTGTTCGATTTTGACGGCACGGTGGCCGATACGGGTCGGGCAGTGACGACCTCGACGCGCAAGACGCTGGCTGCGCGCGGGTTTTCGGAGACGCAGATGGGTGATCTGCGCCGCATGATCGGGCCGCCCCTGTGGAAGAGCTTTCACGACTTTTACGGCTTTTCCCGCGAGGAGTCGCTTGTGGTGGCCGACGAGTACCGCGCCTTTTTTGATGAGCTGGGACCGGAGGAGTACCCCGTGTTCGATGGGATTCCCGAGCTGCTGGATGAGTTGGCCGCCCGGGGCAAGCGTATGGCCGTGGCGACGTCACGCATGGAGGCCAAATGCATCGACATGGTGCATGAGCTTGGTCTTTCTCAGTTCGAAGCCGTGGTTGGCATGAATCCGCCGCAGGGGCGCGAGACCAAGGCCGATTCGGTTCGCGATGCCCTGGCGGCGCTCGGCGCGACGGCGGACGATGCCGTGATGATCGGCGATCGCTTTAACGACGTCGAGGGTGCGCACGCGATGGGCGTGCCGTGCATCGGCATCTATTCGGGCGCGGCGGCGCCGGGTGAGCATGAGGCGGCGGGTGCCGATGCAGTGGTGCACTCGGTGGCCGAGCTTGCTAAACTTTTCTCTATCTAGGAACTAAATGTGAGGGGCGGGTACGCTTGCCGCTCATTGGTAAGGAGGCAGTCTATGAATCAGGTGGAGCAGAGCGTCGCTGAGTATGTCGACGAGGTCTGGGAAGATGTCGTCGCCGATATCGAGCAGCTGGTGAGCTATCCGTCCGTGGCAGTTTCTGCCGATGCAGAGCCCGGCGCGCCGTTTGGCCGCCCGGTCCGTGACGCGCTCGACTGTGCGCTCGGCATCGCGCAGAAGCTTGGCTATCAGACGAGCGACGACGAGGGCTATGTGGGCATTGCCGATATCCCTGGCCGCGGCGACAAGCAGCTCGCGACCATCTGCCACGTGGACGTGGTGCCCGCCGGCCCGGGCTGGAACACCGACCCGTTTGCGCTGGAGCGTCGCGAGGGCTGGCTGCTCGGCCGCGGCGTTATCGACGACAAGGGTCCGGCGGTGCTGTCACTCTACGCCGGCGCCTATCTGCTCAAGCACGGCATTACCCCGCGCTATACTTTCCGCGCGCTGCTGGGCTGCGATGAGGAAGTGGGCATGTCCGACGTTCACCATTATCTGGAGAACCACGCAGACCCCGACTTTTTGTTTACGCCCGATGCCGAGTTTCCGGTCTGCAATGCCGAGAAGGGCCAGTTTGGGGCGACGTTCGTGAGTCCCAAGATCGACGGCGGGCGCATCGTGTCGTGGAGCGGCTCCGAGGCGAGCAATGCCATTCCGTCGCAGTCCATCTGCGAGCTCGCGATTGCCGCCGATGAGCTGCCGGCGCCCGTTGAGAACGCCGACCGCCTGGAGATCACGGCGCTTGATAACGGGCATGCGCAGATTTTCGCCCACGGTATTGGCGGCCACGCTTCGATGCCTGAGGGCACCATCAACGCCGTCGGCCTCATCGTGACGTATCTGCGCGAGGCCGAGGATGCGTTTGGTGCGCGCGACGAGCGCCTGCTGACGCCTGCCGAGCACGAGTTCGTCAAGTTCCTGGCCTTTGTGCATGCGGATGCCTATGGCCGCGGCCTAGGTATCGATGCGACGAGTCCGGCGTTTGGCCCGCTTACCTGCAACGCTGGCGTCATCCGCGTGGCGGATGGCCATATTGAGCAGGTCATCGACGTGCGCTTCCCCGACAGCACGAGTGCCGATACCATCCGCGAGCAGCTCGATCCGCTCGTAGGCCGTTTTGGCGTGACGTGCCGTGTGGGTCGTGCGAAGGTGCCGTTCTCGGTCTCTGCCGACGATCCGGCCGTGAAGGCGCTTATTGATACCTATAACGAGTTTACGGGCAAGCATGCTGAGCCCTTTGCCATGGGCGGCGGCACGTACGCACGCAACTTTGCCCGCGCCGTCTCGTTTGGCCCCGAGGAGACCGGCCTGGAGCTGCCCGCATGGGGCGGCCAGATGCACGGCCCCAATGAGTGCGCCAACGAAGAGCAGCTCAAGCAGGCGCTCAAGATTTATATCGTCGCAATCCTGCGCTTGAACGAGCTGGAGCTTTAAGGCTGCGGCGTTTTAACAACTTAGCACCCCTTTCGTCCGGGCTTTTTAAGTTGCGGTGGAATAGTTCCTAGAATGGGCCATTTGATGGCCAAGCAGGAACTATTTCACCGCAACTTTGTTTTTATTGGTGTAAAAGGCGGGTCATGCTTGGTGGCGGGTTTGTTATCCGTTTGTAAAGGCTGGGCAGAGCTTGCGGTAAGGGTCTATCAAATGTCCGTAAGAAACCGCAGATAAGGCGGTCGTCGCCCGATCGAGACCGTATCTTTCCAAACAGCAAAGCGGGCAGGGTGCCCGCGAGTCGCATGTATGAAAGGAAGATCATGCTCGATCAGGCTTATTCTCGTCGTCAGTTCCTCGGCCTCGCTGGTGGTCTTGCCAGCATCGTCGGTCTCGGTCTCGTTGGTTGTGGCGGCTCCGGCGCATCCGACGCCGCCGCCAAGGGTAGCGCCGCCGCCGAGTCCGTCTCCGGCGAGGTGACCTACGACGGCGCCTCCTCGTTCCAAGCTCTCGTCGAGGCCGCTGCCGAGAAGTTCATGGATGCCAACCCCGACGTCTCCGTCTCCGGTTCGGGCAACGGTTCGGGCAAGGGCCTGACCGCTGTCGCCGCCGGCACCGTTACCATCGGTAACTCCGACGTCTTTGCCGAGACCAAGCTCGAGGCCGATCAGGTCAAGAACCTCGTTGACCACGAGGTCGCCGTTGTGGGTATGGGTCCCGTCGTCTCCAAGAACGTGAAGGTCGACGACCTGTCCCTCGAGCAGCTCAAGGGCATCTTCTCCGGCCAGATCACCAACTGGAAGGAGGTCGGCGGTGACGACGCTACCATCGTCGTCCTCAACCGCAAGGCCGGCTCCGGCACCCGCGCCACCTTCGAGGCCGCCGTCTTTGGCGATGAGGCCGTCGACTTTAAGGGCGACGCCGAGCTCGACAAGTCCGGCGATGTCCAGACTCAGATGGGCAGCACCGACAACGCCATCTCCTACCTCGACTTCTCGCACTTCGATGACTCCAAGTTCAACGCCATCAAGGTCGAGGGCGTCGAGCCCAAGAGCGCAAACGTCACCGACGACTCCTTCAAGATCTGGGCTACCGAGCACATGTACTGCGCAAAGGACGCCGACGAGGCCACCAAGGCCTTCCTGGAGTTCATGCTCTCCGACGACGTCCAGGGCAAGCTCGTCGAGGAGCAGGGCTTCATTCCCGTCTCTGCCATGAAGGTCGTCAAGGACGCCAGCGGCAAGGTCTCCTCTAAATAAGTAACCGCCCCGGAAAGGTTTGCAATGGCAAAACAGCTGCCAAAGCGCGACCTTGAGAACGTGGGCCTGGGCGTCACGGGTGCGTGCGTAGCGCTCGTGACGCTTGTCGTTGCCGCGCTCATCTTTATGGTCGCCCAAAAGGGCCTCTCGGCTTTTGTCAAGGACGGCGTCTCGGTCGTCGAGTTCTTTGCCGGCACCAAGTGGGACCTGGCCAACACAGCCGAAAACGGCCTGCCTTATACCGGCGCCCTGCCCCTGATCGTCACCTCGTTTGCGGTCATGGTGCTCTCCACGCTTATCGCGCTGCCCATCGCCATCGGCTCTGCCATCTTTGCGGTCGAGATCCAGCCTAAGTTTGGTTCCAAGATCTTTCAGCCGCTTATTGAGCTTTTGACCGGCATTCCCTCGGTCGTCTTTGGCCTGATCGGCTTTCACGTGGTCGTCGGTCTTATGAAGAGCGTTTTCCACGTGAGCACGGGTCTGGGTATCTTGCCCGGCGCTATCGTGCTGGCAGTCATGATTCTGCCGACGATGACCACGCTTTCGGTCGATGGCCTGCGCGCTGTGCCCGACAGCTACCGTCAGGGCTCGCTCGCGCTGGGCTACACCCGCTGGCAGACCATCTGGCACGTGGTGCTCAAGTCCGCCATGCCGTCGCTCATGACCGCGGTCATCCTTGGCATGACCCGCGCCTTTGGCGAAA
Organism: Collinsella aerofaciens; assembly: GCF_028206795.1. Taxonomy (GTDB): domain Bacteria; phylum Actinomycetota; class Coriobacteriia; order Coriobacteriales; family Coriobacteriaceae; genus Collinsella; species Collinsella aerofaciens_AX. The sequence continues at coordinate 236,529 of NZ_JAQLFJ010000001.1, forward strand.
CGCTCGCCGTGCGCATGGTTATCGGCGGCATCGAGGCCATGCCGACGTCGCTGCTGTCGCCGGCGTCCACCATCACCACCACGCTCACCACGTCCATGGCGGTCTATGCCGAGGGCTCGGCCCAGGACGATGTCCTGTGGGCGCTCGGTTTGCTGCTGATGGGCATGAGCCTCATCTTCATCCTGATCATCCATCTCATTGGCCGCAAGGGGGCGAAGGCTCGTGGCTAGCATGCGCATCCATATCGACGAGGCAAGACTCGGGCGTGTCCAAAAGCAGGACCGCATCGCCACGGGCGTGCTGACGGCAATTGTCGCCATCGTCATGCTCATCGTCGTCTCCATGGTGGCCTACATCCTGTTCGAGGGCATCTCGACGCTGTTCCAACCGGGCTTCCTCACGCAGCCCGCGCGCGCCAACGGAACCCAGGGCGGCGTGCTCTACCAGCTGTTCGACTCGTTCTACCTGCTGCTGATCACCTTAGGTATATCGGTGCCCATCAGCCTGGGCGGCGCGGTGTTCTTGGTTGAGTACGCGCCGGACGGACCCATCCGCGACATCGCCTCCACCGCCATCGAGACGCTGTCCTCGCTGCCCTCCATTGTCGTGGGCATGTTCGGCTTTCTGGTGTTCTCGGTGCAGCTGGGCTGGAAGTACTCCATCATCTCCGGCGCCGTCGCGCTCACCATGTTCAACATCCCCATCCTGGTGCGCGTGATTCAGCAGGCGCTCGAGGACGTGCCGCAGGCCCAGCGCGATGCGTGCCTGGCCATGGGCCTCACTCGCTGGGAGGCCACACTGCACATCCTGATTCCCGAGGCCATGCCCGCCATCGTGACCGGCATCGTGCTTTCGGCCGGCCGCGTGTTTGGCGAGGCCGCGGCGCTGCTCTTTACCTCGGGCATGAGCTCGCCGGTTCGCCTGAACTTCTTGAGTTTTAACCTGTCGAGCCCCACCTGCGCCTGGAACGTGTTCCGTCCCGGCGAGTCGCTCGCCGTTCATATCTACAAGATCTATGGCGAGGGCAGCCCCGAGGCCCAGCAGATCGTCTGGGGCACCGCGGCACTGCTGATGATTTGCGTGCTGCTGTTTAACGTAGTCGCCCGTATCGTGGGCAAGCAACTGGCAAGGAGGATGACGGCCGAATGAGCGAGATGAATACAACGCCCGCAACCGAAGCGGCCACGTCCGAGACCCAGGACTTTCTGTCGAGCGTGGGGCAAAGCGAAAAGCACGTGCGTGTGAGCGGCAAGGCCGTGAGCGACGAGGTCGTGGTCTCCACCAAGGACGTCAACGTGTACTATGGCGACCACCATGCGCTGCACGATGCGTCGCTCGACTTTCACAAGGGCGAGATCACGGCGCTCATCGGGCCTTCGGGCTGCGGCAAGTCGACCTTTTTGCGCAGCCTCAACCTTATGAATCGCGAGATTCGCGGCTGTCGCGTGGAGGGCGAGATCAACTACCGCGGCCGCAACGTGAACACCAAGACCGAGAACACCTACGAGCTGCGTCGGTCCATTGGCATGGTGTTCCAGCAGCCAAACCCGTTCCGCAAGTCCATTCGCGACAACATTACGTTTGCGCCCAAGCGCCACGGCATCACCGACCGCGACGAGCTCGACCGCATGGTCGAGGAGAGCTTGCGTGGCGCCGCGCTGTGGGACGAGGTCAAGGACAAGCTGGACAAGAGCGCCTACGCGCTTTCGGGCGGCCAGCAGCAGCGTTTGTGCATCGCGCGCACGCTTGCGCTCAACCCCGACGTGATCCTGTTTGACGAGCCCTGCTCGGCGCTCGACCCCATCTCGACGCTGGCGATCGAGGACCTCATGTCGTCGATCGCGGCCGACCGCGCCATCGTCATCGTGACGCACAACATGGAGCAGGCGTCGCGCGTGTCCAACCGCACGGCGTTCTTCTACATGGGCGATATGGTCGAGTACGACGAGACCGACGAGATTTTCCAACGGCCCAAGGATAAGCGGCTGAATGATTACCTCACCGGCATGTTCTCCTAGTCCGGGACATGCTTGAGGCCTGCGGCGGCCACGGTTGTCGCGGGACTGATTGGAGAGGCGGGTCATCTCTTGCGGGAGATGGCCCGCCTTTTTGTGTCGTGTGCTGGTGCGCTTGCCCAAAACCACCACGAAGGCGCCCGTCCCCTTTGTGGTGGTTTTCGCTATCATGGAGAACGTTGAATTTCTACGAAGGAGCAGGGCATATGGCGATTCTTTTGGGATGCGATTCCGTCAGCCTAGAGTTTCCCACCAAGCATATTTTCGATAGCGTGACGCTCGGCGTGGGCGAGGGCGACCGCATTGGTATTGTCGGTAAAAACGGCGACGGCAAGTCGACGCTGCTGAGCGTGCTCGCCGGCACGCTGGAGCCCGATGACGGACGCGTGACGCACCGCCGCGGCATCACGATCGGTCTACTCGGCCAAAAGGACCAGCTTGTCGATACCGATACCGTGCATCATGCTGTCGTCGGTGACACGCCTGAGTACGAGTGGGCCTCGAGCCCGCGTACACGTCAGATCCTCGCTGGCCTTATTAGCGATGTGCCCTGGGAGGGCATGGTGGGCGAGCTTTCGGGCGGCCAGCGCCGTCGTGTGGACCTCGCGCGCCTGCTGATCGGTGACTACGACGTGCTCATGCTCGACGAGCCCACCAACCACCTGGACATGCGTACCATCAACTGGCTTGCACGCCATCTTAAGGCTCGCTGGCAGCGCGGCCAGGGCGCCATGCTCGTGGTCACGCACGATCGCTGGTTCTTGGACGAGGTCTGCACTAGCATGTGGGAGGTCCACGACGGCCAGGTCGACCCCTTCGAGGGCGGTTACTCCGCATATATCCTTCAGCGCGTGGAGCGCGACCGCATGGCCGCGGTTACCGAGGAGCGCCGTCGCAACATGGCGCGCAAGGAGCTTGCATGGCTGAGCCGTGGCGCCCAGGCCCGTTCCACTAAGCCCAAGTTTCGCGTGGAAGCCGCCCGCGAGCTGATCGCCGACGTGCCGCCCGTGCGCGACGAGCTGGAGCTCAAGCGCCTCGCCGTGAGTCGCCTGGGCAAACAGGTCATCGACGTGATCGACGTGGACGCCGGCTATGCCGATACCGACGGCGCGCCCAAGCAGGTGCTCTCCGATGTGACCTGGCTTATCGGCGCGGGCGACCGCTATGGTCTGCTGGGTGAGAACGGCGCCGGCAAGTCGACCTTGCTCGACGTGATTCAGGGCAAGATCGCGCCCCTGCGCGGCCGCGTGAAGATCGGCCAGACGGTGCGCTTTGGCGTGCTGTCGCAGCAGCTCGAGGAGCTCGAGCCCTACATGGGTGACACGATCCGCGAGGTTCTGAGCAACTATAAGAAGTATTATGTCATCGACGGCAAGGAGACCTCGCCCGAGAAGCTCTGCGAGCGCCTGGGCTTTACGACGCAGCAGCTCTGGAGCCGCATCGGCGATCTTTCGGGCGGCCAGCGCCGTCGCCTGTCGCTGCTGCTGACGATCCTGGACGAGCCCAACGTGCTTATCCTGGACGAGCCCGGCAACGACTTGGATACCGACATGCTGGCGATTGTCGAGGACCTGCTCGACGGCTGGCCGGGCACGCTGATCCTGGTGACGCACGACCGCTTCTTGATGGAGCGCGTGACCGACCAGCAGTGGGCGCTGCTTGACGGTCATCTGACGCATATGCCCGGCGGCGTCGACCAGTACCTGCGCCTGTGCAACGCTACTGCCGAGGGCGAGCCCGTGGGCGCGCCGAGCGCCAAGACCGGCACGTTCGACACCGGCGCCGCAGCGGTTGCAGCCGAAAAGCCCAAGTCGAGCGGCCAGCCCAACGGACTTTCCAATGCCGAGCGCCAGAAGCTCCGCCGCGAGGTGAGCTCGCTCGAGCGCAAGATGGAGACGCAGCGCGCCCGCGTGGAGGAGGCCGAGGCCGCCATGGCCCAGGTCGATCCCACCAACTACACGGCGCTGGGCGAACAGCAGGCAAAGATCGACGAGGCCCATGCCGCCATGGACGAGCTGGAGATGGCGTGGCTCGAGGCGAGCGAAAAGCTCGAGGGCGAGGAGTAGGCGAGGATGATCAAGGCCGCGTTTTTCGATATCGACGGCACGTTGCTGAGCTTTAAGACCCATCGGATTCCGGCGTCGGCGCAGCAGGTGCTCGACAGCTTTCATGAGCAGGGGATTGCGTGCGTGATCGCCACGGGTCGCCCGACCTATCAGATGCCCGATTGGCTGTTCGATCTTGGTTGGGATGCGTACATCACGCTTTCGGGTCAGCACTGTTTTGATGCCAAGGGCGTTTACCGCAGCTGCCCGATCGATTCGGACGACGTCGCGGCGATTGTGGACCAGGTGGCGCAGGGGCGCTATGACTCGCTGTGTATGCAGGGCGAGAACTCGTTTGTGAACCGCCTGTCCGAGCGCGTGGTGACGGCCGGCAGCAACGCGGGGATTGTCTACCACGAGGAACCGTTTGAGCATGCCTTCGATGCGCCGGTCTACCAGTTCTGCGCCTTTGTGGACCCTGCCGACGAACATATCGTGACCGACGCGGTGTCGCATTCTCTCACTACGCGCTGGTGTGATTTGTTCTGCGACATTATCCCTGCCAACGGCGGTAAGGACCTGGGTGTCGCGGCGACGCTGGAACGCCTGGGTGTCGACGCGAGCGAGGCGATTGCCTTTGGCGACGGCGAGAACGACCTGTCGATGTTTGCCGCCGTGGGCACGAGCGTGGCCATGGGTAACGCACAGGACACGGTGAAGGCTGCGGCGACCTATGTGACGACTGCCGTGGACGACGACGGCATCTACAACGCCGCGAAGCACTTTGGATTGATGTAACTGTGGGCCGGTACCCGGCGCCTGGGGACACTCCTTGCGGGGCGTCCCCATTTTGTTTTCGTCCCGCACGTTTTGTGAAACACGGCTAACTTTTAGACAAAGTAGTAAGACATGGGCAACTTTTGCGGTAAAGTTAGCCGTGGAAAGTATCCAAAGGCTAACTAGCAATCATCGCGAAAGGCGGCCCATGGCCCTACGTGAATCCGGAGAAGACTATCTCGAATCGATCTACGTTCTGTCGGAACGTCAGGGCATCGTGCGCTCGATCGACGTTGCGGAGTACCTCGGCGTAACCAAGGCGAGCGTTTCCAAGGCCATGGCGACGCTGGAAAGCAACGGCTATGTCGAAATGGGCAAGCGCGACGTTCATCTGACGGAGCGTGGTCTGGAGGTCGCTCGCCAAATGTGGGAGCGTCACTGCTTTTTCGTGGGGCTGCTAGAGGATGCGGGTGTTTCGGCTGAGGTCGCGTCGCAAGAGGGCTGCCACATGGAGCACTGCCTGAGCGAGGAAAGCTTCGAGAAACTGAGGGCGATGCTGAACCGGGGCGAGGCGACGGGCCAAGCGGCGGAATCCTAACGAACCCCCAGTAGCGCGGAGTTCGCGCAAAGCGCAAACCAGCGAGCGGGACCAAAGGCCCGACCAACAAAGTCCAACTCAGACAAGGAACCCCGCCAGCAAGCGATGCCCAAGAACCGCCAGCTGTGTCACCGCAGGCCGGGGCCGGGCTTGGTTTTGAAAACACTCCGCAGACCAGTACGGCGCCTTGTCCGCAGCTCCACAGGAGCAGGACAAGGCGCCGTACATGGTCGAGGACGTTTTCAAAACCAAGCCCGGTCCCGGCCGGACAGCCCACGAACGCTACAGGTTCTTGACACCCATCGCGCGCATGGCGTTCAGGATGGCGATGATCGCCACGCCTACGTCGCCAAAGACGGCAAGCCACATATTGGCGATACCCAGCGCTGCCAGCACAAGGATCAGCAGCTTAATGCCCAGCGCAAAGATTATGTTCTGCCAAACAATCGACATGGTCTTGCGCGCCACGCGGATCGCGCGGGAAATGTTGGACGGCTTGTCGTCCATCAGCACCACGTCGGCGGCCTCGATCGCGGCGTCGGAGCCCATGGCGCCCATGGCAATGCCCACATCGGCGCGCGTAAGCACAGGAGCGTCGTTGATACCGTCGCCGACAAAGGCGAGCTTGCCCTTGCCACTTTCGGCCGCGAGTAGCGCCTCAACGCGCTCGACCTTGTCGCCCGGCAGGAGCTGCGCGTGGAACTCGTCGAGACCGAGTTGCTTGGCCACAGACGCTGCAACCTCCTCGCGGTCGCCCGTGAGCATGACGGTGCGGTTGATACCGGCGGCATGCAGGTCGCGAATCGTTTGCTCCGCATCGGCCTTAACGGTGTCTGCAATCACGATGTGGCCGGCGTACACGCCGTCAACGAGCACGTGGAGGATCGTGCCGACAACCTCACAGTCCGGTGCTTCAACGCCGGCCGCGGCGAGCATTTTGGCGTTGCCAACGACGACGTGCTTGCCGTCGATGGTTGCCGTCACGCCGTGGCCCGCGTCGTTGGCGGAGTCGCTCACGCGCTTGGGGTCGACCTCGCCCTGGTAGGCGTCGCGCACGGACTGCGCGATGGGGTGATCGGAGAACGACTCAGCAAGGGCTGCGACTTCGAGCAGCGACTGCTCGGTATAGCCAGCCTCGGGGTGCACCGCGACGACTGAGAACGTGCCGTTGGTGAGGGTGCCCGTTTTGTCGAAGACGATGGTGTCCACGTCGGCGAGCGTCTCGAGGTAGTTGGAGCCCTTGATGAGAACGCCCAGCTTGGACGCGCCGCCGATGCCGCCAAAGAAACTCAACGGTACGCTGATCACGAGGGCGCACGGGCAGCTGACGACCAGGAAGGTCAGGCCGCGCAGGATCCAATCGGACCAAGCGCCAGTCACCAGGCCGCCGCCAAGCGCGAGCACCGCGGCAGCGCCAGTGACGGCGGGGGTGTAGACGCGGGCAAAGCGCGTGATGAAGTTCTCGGTGCGCGCCTTCTTTTCGCTGGCATTCTCCACGAGCTCCAGAACACGCGCGACGGTTGACTCGCCAAAGGGCTTGGTGGTGCGCACGTGGATGAGGCCCGTCATGTTGATGCAACCGCTGATGATATCGTCGCCGGTCTTGGCCGGGCGGGGGACCGACTCGCCCGTGAGTGCGGCGGTGTCGAGCTGGGTTTCGCCCTCGACGATGACGCCGTCGATAGGCACGCGCTCGCCGGGCTTGACCACGATCACGGTGCCGACGGCGATGTCATCGGGAAAGACCTGTTCGAGTGTGCCGTCGGCTTGCTCGACGTTAGCGTAGTCGGGCGCGATGTCCATCATGGCACTGATCGACTTGCGGCTCTTGCCCACGGCGTATGCCTGGAACAACTCGCCGACCTGGTAGAACAGCATGACAGCGGCGCCTTCGGCCATGTGCGGGTCGGTGTCGGGGAAGAGCACCATGGCAAACGCGCCGATGGTTGCGACGGCCATGAGGAAGCTCTCGTCGAAGGCCTTGCCGCGGCGGATGTTATTGAATGCCTTTTGCAGTACGTCGTAGCCGGCAATCAAAAACGGCACGAGGAACAGCACAAAGCTGGCGTAGATGTTGCCGGGCTCCCCAAATGCGATAGCGAGGGCGCCGAGCTCGTCGAGGGCATAAACAACGGCAAAAATGCCCAGTGCTACCAGGATGCGGTTGCGCTTATGCTCAAGGGACTCTTTCTTCTTGCGCTTCTTCTTTTTCTTCTTGGGATCGGCGGCTGCCATGATTCAAACCTCCCATTTGAGTGTATGAACACTTGCTCATATAATTTCGCGAGCAAAGGCCGCGGCAAGCGCGGCCTCGCAGGTCAACGTATGCGCGGGTTAGAGAATGATCTCGCAGTCCGGCTCGGCGTCGGCGGTGAACTCAACGACGCGGTCCAGGACCTCGTCGAACTTGGCGTCGTCGGCCTCGAGCGTCAGCTTCTGGGTCATAAAGTTGACCGAAACGGACTTGACGCCCTCGAGCTTGGCAAGTTCGTCCTGAAGCTCGCGCGCGCAGTTGGCGCAATCGATCTCGTCGAGCTTAAACTGCTTTTTCATGGTGGGTTCCTTTCCCTGTGTTAGCGGTCTGGGTGCCGGCCGCGCTGATACCGTGGGTGATTGCTATTCGCAGATATGGCTCATGCCCTGGTTAAGCATGGTGTAGACGTGATCGTCGGCGAGCGAGTAGAGAATGTTGCGGCCGTCGCGGCGGAACTTGACCAGGTGCGACTGCTTAAGCGTGCGCAGCTGGTGCGATACTGCCGACTGCGAGGTTGCGGTCGCCTCGGCGATGTCGGCCACGCAGAGCTCGCGGCCCATGAGGGCATAGAGGATCTTGATGCGTGTGGTGTCGCTGAAGACCTTGAACAGGTCGGCCAGGTCGTACAACAGCTCCTCGTCGGGAAGGTCCTCGGGCGAGCAGGTGGTGGGGACGATCGGCTCGGTGGCCTCGATGCCAGTCTTTGTTTCATCAGCGTGGCTGCTCATTGCAACATCCTTTCATATGAACATGCGCTCATATAAATTACTTCCGATTATATGAGCGCATGTTCATATGTCAATGACGTACAGGTAATTCGTCGCATAAAATGATGGGGAATAGTGGACGAGATTCCGGACTGAGCGGTTTTGATAGCCGATGCCGGGGTGGGTGCCCCCGCGCCGTGCAAAAATTGGAGTATTCTGCAACTATAGGGGGTCCGTTAATCTATTCCAGGCCAAATAAAGCCGCTCAAGAGTTATCCAAGGGCGGTAAACAGACAAGGTCTTCCTCAAATGTTGCCTAACGTTCCCGTTCGATAGCGTTTTTGTTTTTCATTTGGATTAACTTGTGGGTGCTGGAGGGCCGACCCTGCTGAATACTCGCAATTTTGCACATCGCTAGGGTACCCACCTTGTTAGCCGGTCTAGCTTCCGGCCCCGAAGATTCTGCCCTCGGGCGCGAGGCTGCTTATTTGGGCAAATGATGGGCTGTCGGATTCGACAGTCTGCATGTCATCGATTGCCGGAACTTCATTTATTGTCGGGTCATCCAGCGTGATGCCTTCGAGTGTTGCTTTTTCGAGGTCGATTCGTTGACGATCTTCGGAATCCTGGCGAAGCTGCTTCTGAATTCGCTTTTTCTCTTCTATAAACCTTCTGAGCACAAACTGTCTCAGGTCCTCTTGCATGATTTGAAAGTCTTTTGGCAGACGCGAGGGGCGTATGCCCTCTTTCCGTTGGATCGCCTCCATGACCCTAACGAAAGCGCTGGCATGCATAAAGGAATAACGACTGACGGTGATGATTCCGCATCCCATGGACGCAAGCGCATTCTTGCGCTCCTCATCGATGGCGCGGTCTTCTTCCGCGTCATGATAAAACCCGTTGTATTCAATGTCTGTGCGAGATTTCTTTAGATACGCATCCATAAAGAACTTTTTGCGTCTCGTGAGATTCTTTGCGGCAGCGGTGACCTGCACCTCGTAATCGGTCTCAATTCCCTTAATACCAAGCCCTCCTTCGCTTTTAGGCAGCGTTAGCATCATGACAAAGGCCGTTTCCATAGGAGACCGGCATCCGTCGCGCACACATTGGATTGCCTTTCGGGCAAGGGCCAGACCGTCGCATCTGGTAATGGAATTAAAGAACTGTTTTAACCTTTCGGTCGAGGTGAGCGCGAAACGCTCGTTATACGAGGTGGAAGAGCCGGTTCCAAGGGAGTAAGCGCCGCACAATTCAAAGTAGTACTCCACCAGTTCGCGAAAAGGGAGATAGGTGGCGGCCTGAAGTGCGCAAAGCTCAACGCCAACAATGAAGATGCCATCTTTGAGCTCTATAAAGCGTGAGTTCGAGAATCGTTTTGACGAAACGTGGCATTGACAGTTCATTGCATAGCGCGCATTCCTGCGATCAAACACCATTACCTCGAGGCAATCATTTGCGTCGAGGGAAACATCGTGTTTGGTGAGCCATTCTGCGGCTGCGTCAAGGAGCGTTCCGGTGGGACATGATCCGTAAATCGCGGCAGGGTTACAGGGCTCGGTGTCTTTCGCAGACGCCGAATGCGCGGCCTGGTAGACCGCTTTTGCAGTGGTATGTGACAATACGATACTCATGGTATATATCGTGTCAGCTAATGCCGTGTTGATGGCGCTGAGTGGGAAAGTCGTTTTAGGGGCCTAACCAAATGCTGTCCAAAAGCTTGACGCAATTATGGGTTGGCATGCCTAAAATCAATGTTATCGCAGCTTAGCTATAGCATATAAAAACTCAATTGCTGCACATTTGATATCGATGCATCACCATCCGACAACGAATTACGTGTCGGGAATTGGCCGAAATCGTTCAAAATGAGGGTTCAGAATTTGTGATGGCAGATCTATCTGTGGAACGTAGGGCGGCCCCGCTGCGGTGTTTCCCGCTGCGAGGCCGCTCGTGAGCAAGCAGTGTTTGTCGCAGGCGTTGCTATTTCGCGAATAGGTTCTTGAGGTTGAACTCGGCCTGTACCGTGCGGAGCATGAGGTCGGTGTCGTCCAGACCCAGATGCTGCTCGTTGGCGTCGGGCGCGAGGGTGCCGCGACGGCGTGCCCAGTTCTCGAGCGCGGCGGGGGCGGACTCGCGGGGGAGCGAGCGCACGTCGGCGTCCAGGCTGCGGCAGATCTGGCGCGAGTCGATGACGATGATCTTGCCGGCGCGGCGTGCCTCGGCGTAGCCGTCCAGGTGGATCTTGAACCAGCTGTCCTCAAAGGCGGCGTTGTGTGCCATGTACGGGTACTTCTTCATAAGCTTGAGCAGCTGCTTTTGCAGCTCTTTGTTCTCGCGGAACGGCTTTTTGCCGTCGATGTCGTCCCAGGTGATGTGGTGGATATTCGACAACGGCACATCCTCGCCGCGGTAGATGTCGGGCAGGCCGCAGTAGTGTGCCTCGGCGTCATGCGGGACGGCGTCGCTGGTGAGCTCCATGATCTCCCAGCCCACGTTGATGATATAGCCGCGCTCGGGTGCACGGCCGGTGGTCTCGATGTCGATACCGAGCACGGTGCCCTGGATGGGCTTGCGGGCGTAGGCCACGCCGAGCGCGTCGCGGTCGCCGCGGATTTCGCGCATAACGGACGCGGCGGTGCGCTTTTGCATCTTGCCGATGGCGGCGCAGGTGTCGGCATCGGACAGGCCGCGCGAGAGCGTCGCGGGCGTCACGTTGCGCAGACGCGCCTCGCCAATCTGGTCGCACAGGTCGCGGTTGCGGTCGGCCAGGTCGCGCACGGTGGCAAAGTCGAAGCCGGGGTCGCCCTCGGCGGTAAAGTACTCGGTCTCGAGCACCTTGAGGGCCTCCTCGCCCTTCTGGCGCTCGGACTCCATGGCGCCGTGGTCGCCGTAGATAAACATGGGGATAAACGGCTGGCGCTCGTATTCGAGTGCTTGCGATACGTTCATATGCTACTCCTTGGACGGGCCGCGTTGTGCGGCTCGAGGTTACTGAGTTATGGCGAGATGATAGTTTACCATAGGCAACTATTGGCACCGCGCCCGGGACAACTACAATACCCTAGTTGACCGCTAGGACTTTTACAATGCTGCCGAAAGACACGAAAGGTTCCATCCGTCATGGATTTACTGATTGATATTCTGCTCGACGCCGGCAAGGACACGCTGTCGCTGCTGCCGTTTTTGTTGGTGACGTATCTTGCTCTCGAGACACTTGAGCACGTTGCGGGCGACCGCGTCAACGGCGCTATCAAGCGCGCCGGCGCTGCGGGTCCCGTGGTTGGCTCGCTGCTGGGCATGGTGCCGCAGTGCGGATTTTCGGCCATGGCAGCAACGCTGTACGCCGGCCGTGTCGTGACCTTGGGCACGTTGGTGGCGGTGTTCCTTTCGACCTCCGATGAGATGCTGCCGCTGTTGCTTGCCGAGCAGGTTCCCGTGCAGACTATGGCGATGCTTTTGGCTTCGAAAGCGCTGATCGCACTGGTCACGGGTTTTATCGTGGACGCTGCCATTCGCGGCCTGCGCCGTAACGCCCGCGCGCACGCGGCGATTCGCCGTACCGTGCTGGGAACCGCGGCCAACCCGGCCCACGTGAACTGCGCGCACGACGACCACAGCGGCGGTGACATCATCGACGAGGTGGCCGAGGCAGGCGTGAGCGCCGACCACATCCACGAGCTGTGCGAGCGCGACCATTGCGGTTGTGATGAAGACGAGGACGAGCACGAACACGGACATGGCCACGATCACGGTCATGAGGGCGAACATGAACACCATGACGGTCACGGTCACTCTCACTCCCACGAAGGGACGCCTGTCCTGTCGATCATCCGCAGTGCGATCTCGCACACCGTGCAGGTCTCGGTATTCATTTTTCTGGTGACGCTGATTCTGGTCGCCGTGCTCGAGACGTTCGGCGAGTCCGCGATCGAGCAGTTCCTGCGCGGCAACGAGACACTCGCTGTCCTGGGTTCGGCGCTTGTCGGGCTGATTCCCAATTGCTCGGCGAGCGTGGTCATTACACAGCTGTATCTGGAAGGCGCGCTGCAACTGGCGCCGATGCTCGCCGGCACGCTCATTTCCGCCGGCGTGGGTTATCTGGTGCTGTTCCGCACCAACCGCAGCGCCCGCGAAAATGCCGTGTTCCTGATCATGATGTACGTCATCGGCGCTGGCTGGGGCCTCATCCTCTCCGCCGTTGGCCTCTAAGTAGGCCTAAAAAATGGGCTTCAAATAGCCATGCTCAGCGCCTGCGCAATGCGGCGACGCATGGCATTTTGAAGCCCGTTTTTTGTTGAGCAATGGATTCCGAGCGCTCACACCGCTCAAAACAAAAAGGTAGATTTTAGGCATGTCTCAAAAATCTACCTTGGTTAGTGCAGCAACTCGGTGAGGTTGCGTTTAAAGCGGGCGCGGTCTTCGCTGGTAAATGCTGCCGGACCGCGAGTGCGTCCGCCGGCGCGGCGTACCTTCTTTTCCTCGTGGCGAATAAACAGCTGCATGTCGATGGTTGCTTTGTCGTAGACGCGTCCGCGCACACCGATAGCGGCGGCATCGCGCCCGAGCACCATGCTCGCCAAGCCAATGTCCTGCGTCACGACCACGTCGCCCGCCTGCAGGCGTTCGACAATGGCAAAGTCGGCGCTGTCGGCGCCCACGCTCACGTCGAGCGTCGTGACCCAAAAGCCGCGTCGCGCGTGCTCGGCATCGCGCGGGTCGTCGCGGCGAATGTGCCGTTCCAGGTTTTGCGTGCTGTTGCCGGCGATAACAACGGCGACGCCCGCCCGCCGCGCGCAGTCAATCGACTCGCGTGTGACCGGGCAGGCGTCTGCATCAATAAAGAGCGTTCGTGGCATCTAGCGCACCAGTTTGCCAAACTGAATGGCGCGAACAATGAGCGTCACGCCAAACACCAGCAGCGCGGCACCGCTAAAGATGACGAGCATCTTGGCCGACCACAGCGGATAGATAAACACGAACATGCCCGCGATGATGGAGAGCGCGCCGCTCAGGATGGCGAGGGCGCGGTTGGCGGAAAGCTCGGATTCCAGAATCGACATGACGCCCTCGACGATCCAGCCAAAGCCGGCGACGACCACCACGAGCGTGGTGAGCGTCGCGGTCGAGAAGGCCTGGTTGCGCAGGATTATGACGCCGCCCAGAATGATGAGCAGGTTGGAGATGATGCTCGTAACGCGCCAGCCGGTGGGCAGCAGCGGCTCGAAAACAGCGGTAAACAGCCTGATCGCGGCCGTGATCACAAAGTAGATGCCCAAGACGGTCGTCAGGAAGACGAGGGATTTGGCGGGCGCAAACAGCAGTGCGATGCCGGCGACGAGCGCCAAGACGCCCGTGATGGCGTAAATCCAGCGCACGGCCTTGACGGCCTTGCCTGCCATGCTTTTCTCGTCAAATCCAAACGCGCTCGATTGCTTGTCATCGTTCTTAAAGATGCCCATGATGTCTCCTTTCCGTGCGGCGTAAGCCGTAGCTCTTGCAACCAGTATCGCCCAAGGGCGCCGTCGCGTGGGGCGGGAAGGGCGAATGGGAGCCTCATCTTCCCGAATTGTTACCTTTGTTCCCGTTTGGATGCGGAATATTCAACAGGTGTGGAACATTGCGCCGCTGTGTGTAATTGCCTACGTTTTAGGTTAGATTTTCTTAAGAACAATTGGCTTTTATTGGGGGTCTTATGAACGAAGCTGTTCCCGCGGCGCCGGTAAGCGCCGAGTCGATGGCAAAGCAGGGTTGCGAAAAGCTTGGCCTGGACACGTTTGACGCGCTGGTCCGCCGCGCCCGTACGTGCCGCCGTTTTGACGAGTCCATGCGCGTGCCGCGCGAGTTTTTGCTCGAGCTGGCGGAACTGGCGCACCTGGCTCCCTGCGGCGCCAATGCTCAGCGTCTGCGTTTTCATGTGGTGAGCGGTGCCGAGGATTGCGCGCGTGTATTTGATGAGCTTGCATGGGCCGGCGCGCTTAAGGATTGGTCGGGTCCTGCCGAGGGCGAGCGTCCGACCGGCTACATCGCGATTCTTGCCGAGCGCGCTGTTCCGGGTAAGCCCGCCGCGCCCATCACCGAGGTCGACACGGGCATTGCCGCGCAGACGATGATGCTCGCCGCTCGCAGCGCCACGCCCGAGGTGGCAGCCTGCATGTTCAAGGCCTTTACGCCCCACGCGATCGATGCTATGGGGCTCGATAACGACAAGTATGAGCTCAAGCTGATCATGGCTTTTGGCGTGCCGGCCGAGACGCAGATGATCGATGCGATCGATTCCAACCCCGACGGCTCAATTAATTACTGGCGTGACGATGCGCAGGTGCACCACGTACCCAAGCGCCCGCTCGCCGACGTGCTGGTGTAGCTGAGCGTCACCGCGGCGTGATCAGACGGTAAACCACCACAAAGGTGCCTGTCCCCTTTGTGGTGGTACGAGGGGAGGGTGTGTGGCAGATCTGTATTTGGTGCGGCATGGGCAGACTGAGTTCAATGTGCAGAGCATTTTGCAGGGCTGGCACGATTCGCCGCTTACGGCGCGCGGGCGCGAGCAGGCGCTGGCGGCGCGTACGGCGTTTGCGGCGCGTGGCGTGGCCTTTGATCATGTGTATTCCTCGCCGTTGGGCCGGGCGCGGCATACGGCCGAGCTTATCGTTGGCGAGGGCCGTTCCATTGAGCTGGTCGATGACCTGCGTGAGTGGCATTTTGGCTCGCTGGAGGGCACATCAAATCGCGAGATGCCGCCGCAGCCCTGGGGCGATTATCCGGTGGCCTTTGGCGGTGAGTCGGAAGTGCAGCTTCAGTCGCGCATGGTCGCGGCGCTGTCCCGCATCATGGCCAGGCCGCAGCACGACTGCGTGCTGGCGGTTTCCCACGGCTCAGCCTGCCAGGAGTTTCTTGAGTATGTGACTGGCGGGGGGGAGCTACCCGACAACGGTGCCGTGCTTCATTTTGGCTATTGCGATGGGGCGTTTTCGCTCTTGGGTTGGTAACGAACGAAAGGACCCCTATGAATAAAGATCTGTATCTGGTCCGTCATGGACAGACGATATTCAACCTTAAGCGTATCATTCAGGGGTGGAGTGACTCGCCGCTCACACAGCTGGGCTGCGATCAGGCGGCGCGTGCCGGCATGTTCTTGCGTGCGCGCGGCATTGAGCCCGACCACGCCTACACCTCTACGCTGCACCGCACCGAACAGACCATCGCCAACTTGTGGCCGGGCTTGGCGTACGAGCGCCTGGACGGCCTGCGTGAGTGGTTCTTTGGCGACTTTGAGGCCGAGCGCGTGATGCTCATGCCCGAGCGCCCGTGGCGCGATTTCTATCGCCAGTTTGGCGGCGAGGGTCAGGTGCAGGTGCGTGAGCGCATGGTGACGACGCTGACCGAGCTCATGCGACGCCCGGACCACGAGTGCGTCCTTGCGGTGAGCCACGGATCGGCCATCAAGGAGTTTTTGGACCACGTGAGGGGAGCGGCGGCCGACGAGCGCGAGCGCGTGCCGGGCAACTGCTCGGTGCTGCATTTCGTGTTTGACGACGAGGCCGGTACGTTTGAGCTGATTGAGATTTTTACGCAGGAGGATTACGCGCGCGAGCTGGGTCTTGAACCGCTTGTGGTTACTGCAGGTCCGCAGCGCGGATAACGCGAGCGTGGCGGCACGGGTCGCCGGCATAACTTCTCGATGCAAAAGGGGCGGAGATGCATGTACCTGCTGCATCTCCGCCCCATTACAGTCAGAAATGAGCTATTCGATACCCCGTTGATGTATTTCCCCGGTGTCGGATACGATTCAAGCAAGCC
>NZ_JAQLFJ010000020.1 GCF_028206795.1 Collinsella aerofaciens
GGAGCTAGTTCCGCGTTGCGCTAGCTGCGGAAACGCGGGGTCCGTTCAAGCTGTTGCGTTGAGATTGAAAATCAACCTCGATCTGTTCATCTTCCTCCGGGGACACCCGGAAGGCCACGGTCTTGTTCCTCCAGCGATTTTTGTTGTCTCGGTTTTTCAGTGACATGGTTACGTTCCCATCCTTTCAAAGTCCAGTTTGTCCGCCATCTCCGTCTGCCTTGTAGGAAACAGATGGGCGTAGCGGTAGGTGATATCGATACTCTCATGCCCCACCCGGTCAGCGATTGCCAGGGCGGTGAAGCCCATATCAATCAGCAGGGAAATGTGTGAATGTCGGAGGTCGTGAATTCTGATCCGCTTCACTCCCGCCGCTTTCGCACCTCTGTCCATTTCATGGTGGAGATAGTGCTTGCTGACAGGGAAAATCCGTTCATTTGCCCCGGTGCTGTAAAACATCTTTAAGTAGTCCTCCATCTCTCCACAGAGGAATTTGGGCATCTTAATGACACGGTTGCTCTTTTTCGTCTTAGGAGTGGTAATCACGTCCTTGCCCTTGAGCCGCTGATAGGATTTGCTGATGGACAAGCCCGAGCTGCTCGAGTCCATCGCCGCAGCGCTCGGCGTGTCCGTCAACGCCCTCAAGGATTACGGCGTCGAGACCGCAGGCGACCTCATGTCGCTGCTCGTGCGGCTCGAAGACTCCTTCGGCATAGTTCCCTCAGCCGACGGTTCGGGCCTCTCCCTGAACCCCAAGGCGCCGCACGCGCCCAAAGCCGCGATGGCGATCGAGTTGTGGGCAGAGAAGCGCGCACGGCTCGAGAACGGCGAGATCGACGCCGACGAGTACGAGGACTGGAAAGCCTTGCTGTAACGGCTCCCCGCATTTCGCAATCAACGCAACCGAATCAGGACGCCAGGCTAGGCGGTGAGCTCCGCTCGCTCCTGCGTAAGCTGAGTTTTTACTCCCCATTGCATGCAAAGGCATTTCAAGCGTAAATGGGGAGTAAATGACGCGGTGGCTTACATGGCGGCACACGGCAGTACACTGCGGCATTTCCCCTGATTACTCCCGTTTTCATTGAGGCGGCGAGATTCTTTACTCCCCATTAACCACCTGGGGAAACGCCGTACGGAGACCGTAAAAACGCCCGTTGAGTTCGATTTGAGTTTCACGGGCCCCGAAACGGCCTCGTTTCGTTCTCGGGGACAAAAATCGCGCGTCTACTCATTCGGGATAAATCTTTACTCCCGTTCCTCCGAATACCGCCCCGTGCCTTGTCGTCTTGAAATACGGGGAGTAAATCGCGAAATCGCAGGTGAAAGGGAGTAAAACGGCAAAGAAAAAGCCTCCGTCCCAACGCGGGAACGGAGGCCAGATTACCGTATTTACTCACCGCCGTCGCTGGCGGCTTTGCCATGACTCTCGTACGAAACGAAACTCAGCGGCACAGCGCGGCACTCAAAAGTGCAGGTCAGAACCCTATCAGCCTACTCCCACTCGATGGTCGCGGGCGGCTTAGATGTAATGTCGTAGCACACGCGGTTGGCGCCGGGAACCTCGGCAACGATGCGGCCGGAGATGCGGGCCAGCACGTCGTAGGGCAGCTTGGCCCAGTCGGCGGTCATGGCATCGCTGGACTCGACGGCACGCAGGATGATCGGGCGCTGGTAGGTGCGCTCGTCACCCATAACGCCGACGGACTTGATGTCGGGCAGGACCGCAAAGTACTGCCAGCAGCTGTGCTCGGAGTTGCGCTCACCGGTCTGCTCAAACAGGCGCTGGTTGTAGGCGTCAAGCTCCTCGCGCACGATAGCGTCGGCGTTCTTGAGGATCTCGAGCTTCTCCTTGTCGACCGCGCCGATGATGCGGATGGCCAGACCCGGACCCGGGAAAGGCTGGCGGAACACGATGTGACCCGGCAGGCCCAGCGCCAGACCAAGCGCGCGGACCTCGTCCTTAAAGAAGTGGTCGAGCGGTTCAATGAGGTCGAAGTGCACGCCCTCGGGGAACGGGATCAGGTTGTGATGGCTCTTGATAGTGGCCGTCTTGCCACCCGTCTTGCGAGCGCCGGACTCGATGATGTCGGGGTAGATGGTGCCCTGAGCCAGGTATTTGACCGGCTTGCCATCGGTCTCGAGCTGCTGCGCCACGGCGAAGAACTCTTTCCAGAACTGCGTACCGATGATGCGGCGCTTCTCCTCGGGCTCGGTCACGCCGGCCAGAAGCTCGGCATAACGGTCCTCGGCGTGGACGTGGATAAAGTCGACGTCAAACTGCTTGGTGAAGACCTCCTCCACCTGCTCGGGCTCACCCTTGCGCAGCAGACCGTGGTTGATGAACACGCAGGTCATCTGCTTGCCCACGGCGCGGGCACCCAGCGCAGCCACGACGGAGGAGTCGACGCCGCCGGACAGGGCCAGAATCACGCGGTCGTCACCGACCTTCTCGCGGAACTCGGCCGTCATGGTCTCGACCAGGTTGTCCATGCTCCAGTTGGGCTCCAGGCCGCAGATCTCAAACAGGAAGTTGCTCAGCAGCTGCTGGCCATACTCGGAGTGCTTGACCTCGGGGTGGAACTGCGTGGTGAAAATCTTGCGCTCAACGCACTCCATGGCGGCAACCGGGCATACGTCGGTGCTGGCGGTAACGGTAAAGCCCTCGGGCACCTCGGACACGGCGTCGCGGTGGCTCATCCACACGGTTTGCTCCATGGGCGTGGAGTTAAAGAGCTTGGCGCCGGCCGTGCGCGTGATGGTGGCGCGGCCGTACTCGCCCACCTCGGAGTGGCCGACCTTGCCGCCGAGCGTCACGGCCGTGATCTGATGGCCGTAGCAAAAGCCCAGGACGGGAAGGCCCAGGTCAAAGATGGCAGGATCGATGGACGGAGCGTCCTCGGCGTACACGGAAGCCGGACCGCCGGAAAGGATGAGCGCAGAGGCGTTCATCTCGCGAATCTCGTCGGCCGAGATGTCGCAGGGGACAATCTCGGAATACACGTTGAGGTCGCGGACGCGACGGGCAATGAGCTGACCGTACTGCGCACCAAAGTCGAGTACGAGGACCTTTGCGGAAGCATGTTGATCCATGGTTTCCCCCTCTTGTTGGCGGGGAGCCGGTGCCCACCCGCGTGAATGAACGAAAATAACTTCCATAGTGTACACGTTATATGGGGTTTCTCGTCCCTCGCAGCCATCAGCGCACGGCAAACGCACGACCTGGGCCCCTATTTGACGGCAATTGAAGTGTTACCAGACGTTACAGATGATGTAATACGTTTGAACATTGGACGCCCTGTGCCACAATACTGCCGAACGACTCCGCCTCTGCGGCGGCAAATACGATAGGAATATCAGCATGAAGCGCATCCTTCTCATCGCCACGGGCGGCACCATCGCATCGACCGAGGACGGCAACGGCCTCTCCCCCGCCCTGACCGGTGAGGAGCTCGCCCAGAGCGTCCCCGAGATCTCGGGCCTCTGCGAGCTCGACGTCGTGCAGCCCATGAACATCGACAGCACCAACATGCGTCCCAGTGACTGGATGCGTATCCGCGACGTCATTGTCGAGGGTTATGCCGACCACGACGGTTTCGTGATTCTGCATGGCACCGATACCATGAGCTACACCGCGGCAGCGCTTTCCTACCTGATTCAGGACAGCCCCAAGCCCATCGTGCTCACCGGATCGCAAAAGCCCATGGGCAATCCCTTTACCGACGCCAAACTCAACCTGTACCAGAGCCTGCTCTATGCGCTCGACGAGCACTCGCACGACGTCTCGATCGTGTTTGGCGGCGTAGCCATTGCCGGCACGCGCGCCCGCAAACAGCGCACCATGAGCTTTAACGCGTTCATTAGCGTCAACTATCCGCCCATCGCCTATATCCGCAACGACCGCATCGTGCGCAACGGGCTCCACGGCACGCATCAGGGCGAAAACCCGGTGCGCTTCTACGACAGCATCGACCCGCGCGTATTTGTACTCAAGCTTACGCCCGGCGTAAACCCGGGCATCCTCGACGCCCTTGCCGATAGCTACGATGCTGTAATTCTTGAGACCTTTGGCATTGGCGGTATTCCCGAGTTTGGCGAGTCCGGCGAGTCATTCCAGGAGGCGATTTTCCGCTGGGTCGATTCGGGCCGCACCGTCGTTATGACCACGCAGGTCCCCGAAGAGGGCCTCGATCTGGGCGTTTATGAGGTCGGCCGTGCTTACGCCGATCATCCGGGCATTCTGCGTGGCGATGACATGACCACCGAGACGCTTGTGGCCAAGACCATGTGGGCACTCGGCCAGTCACGCCATGCCGCCGAAATCCAGCGCCTGTTCTACAGCCAAGTCAACCACGACCGTATCCCGATGGCGTAATCTCTAAGGCAGCTCCACTTATCGCAACCTTAAACGACAGGTGGTCCCCCTCGGGCCGTGCAAAAATCGGAGTATTCTGCAATTTCTCCGCCGGAGGCATAGAATCGGCCGATTGTTAGACGAACTTTTAGGACGATGGTTCCGTCTAGTAAATATTTATTCCTCATTTTTATTTAGTATGTGGATTAACTACTGCCAAAAAGGCAAAGCCAGCCGCTCGAGCTACCATCTACGGCCGAACTGGTGCTGAATACTCGCGATTTTGCACATCGCAACCAGGGGGACCCGCCCAAAGAGCGTCAAATACAGCGGGGGAACGCCCTATCCGATGCCCTCGAGAAGCTCTGACACCGTCATGCCGAGTGCGGGCGCGATCTTAAATAGAACCTTGAGCGTGAAATTTGCCGTCCCATCTTCGATTCGGTCGAGGTAGGGTCGGCTGATTCCTGTCGCCACACAAAAATCAACCTTGGAGATACCAAGGTCCCTGCGTGTCTCTTCGACCCGCCTGCCAAGAATCTGTTTCGCACGTTCGTCCATGCAGCCGAGTTTGAAATGGAGCCGAACATAAACGTAAACTATAGTTTACGTTTTGCCGAATACACAGGAGTTTTCTATGTCGGGTTCTTCGGTCCGCATGTACCGAGCCACGCTTCGCACAAACAGCGCACCGCCCAAGCTCGTCGTCGTTGAAGCAGAATGCCTTTCGCCCGATGAGCGCACAGCATTTGCATTGCTATCAAGTCGCGTCGCCGTCGTTCTGGTCCCTTGCCCGGCGCAAGGTGAACTTGCCATCCAATGCCAGGCGCACAGCTGCTCGCTCAATCAGGTTGCCGTAATCGCAACCAGCCAACGCAGCCTGCCGCTCCTTTTAGAAGCCGGCATAGCACTCGCCCTTCGCGGCGCCGGATACGAAAACGAAGCCGCCGCCGACATGGTCTTTAAACCACGATCGAGCGGCGGCCTCGCAGCAGCCATTGAATATGCGTGCAGGCTCGTTGCCTAAAAGGACAAGCTAGAAACCAAAGCCAAAGCCCGTACCGGTAATCGCCGAATACATAAAGTAGACATTGATTACGTTGAGGAACACACCCGTGATACAGCCGTTGCGCAGGTAGCGCTCGCACACGATGCGCGCCATGGCGGCAGAGTCCTCATTGTTCTTGGCTTGGCGTCCCGCCGTAAAGTACGTCGCCACGCTCAGCAGCAGGTTGAGCACCGGCAGCGCCAACAGCTCGTAGCTCTTGCCCCAGCGCGTCGCCTCGCCGGCGGCATTAAACTTCGTTGCCACCTCGGGACCAATGTTGGGGATAACGCACGCTGCGACCACCAACGGAATCACCGCAAGTACGAGCAGCGCAATGCCCATGTAGCCAGCTTTTTTGCCGTATTTAAACATATGTGTCGCCCTTACACGTTAAAGCGGAAGTGCACGACGTCGCCATCGGCCATGACATAGTCCTTGCCCTCAATACGCAGCTTGCCGGCAGCCTTGGCGCCCTGCTCGCCACCGAGCTCGATGTAGTCGTCATAGCCAATAACCTCGGCCTTAATAAAGCCGCGCTCAAAGTCGGTGTGGATGACGCCGGCGGCCTGCGGGGCAGTCGCACCCTGACGCACCGTCCAGGCCTTGACCTCCATCTCGCCGGCCGTAAAGAACGACTGCAGGCCGAGCAGCTTATAGGCAGCCTGTGCGAGCACGTCCAGGCCGGGCTGCTCCAGGCCCAGGCTCTCCAGATAGTCGGCTGCGTCCTCGGGATCGAGCTCGGAAAGCTCAGCCTCAATCTTGGCGCAGATCGGCAGCGGCTTGACGCCATCGATGGGCGCCAGGTCGTCGTTAAGCATATCCTCATCAACGTTGGCCACATACAGGATGGGCTTCATGGTGAGCAGGAACAGACCCTTGGCAGCGGCACGCTCCTCGTCGGTCATCTCCATCGATGCGGCGCGCTTGCCGTCGTTAAGCCAGGCAAGCAAGCGCTTGGCAACCTCAAACTTGGGCATGAGCTCCTTGTCGCGCTTGGCCTCTTTCTCGAGCTTGGGCAGCTGCTTCTCGAGCGTGCCCATATCGGCCAGGATGAGCTCGGTCATGATGGTGTCGGCGTCGCCGGCGGGGTCGACGAACTCGCCGGTGCGACCCACCTCGCGCATGACGTTGGGGTCCTTAAAGTAGCGCACGACCTCGCAGATGGCGTCGGTCTCGCGGATGTTTGCCAAAAACTGGTTTCCCAGGCCCTCGCCCTCGTTAGCACCCTTCACCAGGCCTGCGATGTCGACGAACTCGACCGTGGCGGGCACGATGCGACCCGGGTTGACGATGTCGGCGAGCTTTTGCAGGCGGCTATCGGGCACGTCGACGATACCCACGTTAGGGTCGATCGTGGCGAACGGATAATTGGCGGCAAGGCCGGTCTTTTTGGTAAGCGCGGTGAACAGCGTCGACTTGCCCACGTTGGGCAGGCCCACGATACCGATGGAAAGGGACACAGCAGCTCCTTTAGGTACAGGTATTTCAAACTGCATAAGTATAGCGCCGCCGCAGCATCCGGGCGAACCCAGGCACCACGGCGGCGCAAATGAATCAGAGATTGGGGTCGCGGACTTAGTCTGCGAGCTTCTCTACCTGGTCGAGCATCTTGTTGAGCTTAACCTTTGCCTCGGCCTTGGCCTTCTCGGCTTCCTCGTGGGCCTTGGCTTTCTTGGCAGCCTTTTCCTCGGCCTCGGGATCGACAACGACCAGGCCGGACGCATCGTGCTCAACCAGCTTGAGCGCATGCTCGGGGCATACCTTGACGCAGGCACCGCAGCCCAAGCAATACGTGGACTCCAACGCAAAGCGGCCGCTTCCCACCAGATCGCAGGCAAACGTGGGGCACACGTTGACGCACTCGCCGCACGACGTGCACTTGTCAAAATCGCATTCCGGCGTGCTCACCTGCATGTTCTGGGCAAGCTCGGGATGGTTCTGCAGTGTCGAGAGCACCAGCTGCCGCCCGTGCGTGAGCGAACGGCGACGCTTGGTCGTCGTGGTGCCACACATGGTGTTGAGCGTGCGCTCAAGCTGCGTGATCTGGTGGCGGTGGGCCTTGAGCTTCTGCGTCACCGAGGCCAGCGCCGCCGTCGCCGGATTGAGCTTGGTCACCGTCAGGCCCGTGGTGCGGGCAATCTTTTCCATGTACTCCTTGCGCTCGTACTCGCGGCGCTTATGGCATTTGAGGCTCTTGGGGTCGACCTCCAGGCCCATACCCGTGCCAGACCACTCCTCGGCCTTCGCAATCGCCTCGCCCAGAATGTCCTCACCGCCGGTGTTACGGCATTTATCGCACACACCCAACGGCAGGTACACACTCACGTTGGGATAGTCGGCCAGCACCGAGAACCAGGTCTCGGCAGTAATATCGCCCACGCAGGCAACGACGACCTCGTTCTCGCGCGGCATGCGCTTGAGGGCGCGCGTGCAGGTGACGTAGGCGGTCTCGTGGCTCGTAGCCGCCGAGACGATATCGTCATACAGGTTTTTGGGCGCCAAGCGCGGCGAGATGATTGCCTCGGTCGGACAGGCAGCGGCACACAGGCCGCACTTGCGACAGGAGTCGAGAATCTCGATGGCGTCTTCCTCGACCTCGATAGCGTTCACCGGGCACACGTCCATGCACGCGGTACAGCCGCTCTTCTCGTTCTTGCAAGCCAGGCACGGTATGGTGTTACCGCGCGGGCGCTCCTTGTAGTCAGCAGGATTCCACTGCGGAGCCGACGGATCGAGTGCGTCGGTCACACCGCCAAGCGGGTCTTTGAAAAAATCCAAGCCCTTGCTGATTTCGATGATGTCATCAAACAGATCGTGTTCCTGCGCCATGCGCGGCCCCTCCCTGAGCAGTGCAAACAAGCAAGAGATAATGATACGCCATCGGCCCACGCCTCGGGCAAATTACATGCGGCGCATCTTTGCGGCAAATAGCCTATGGCCTATCGCCGCCTCGATTGCACAAGGTCAATCAAATGCCAAGCTATGCCTCGCGCATGAGCTGCACGAGCTTTTGTTTGGTCACCCTGGCCTGCTCGTTGGCCATGTTACGCTCGTTCTTAAAAGTTGCGTCCGCAACGCTCAGCAAGTCGGCATCGGAAATCTCGCCAAGGCCCAGCTCCTCGAGCGTCGTCGGCAGACCAACGCGCTGGCAAAACTCGAGCACCTGATCAAGCTCGGGCGCACGCTCCAGGCGCAGCTGCACCACCAGACCAAACGCTACGGCCTCGCCGTGCATGGCCTTGCACTCGGGCAAAATCGTCAGGCCGTTGGCGATCGCATGCGCCAGCGCCAAACCGCCACTCTCAAAGCCGACGCCCGAAAGCAGAATATTGCACTCGATCAGACGCTCAGCCGCCGGCGATATACGGCCCTTTTTGAGATCGCGCTTGGCAGCGACACCGCACTCCATGAGCGTGTCGCAGCAGGCACGAGCCGCAACCAGGGCCAAGTGCCCCGGCGCACCACCGTGCTCGTTAGTGCCGTGCGCTGCGACGCACGAACGCGCCTCGAAGTACGTTGCCAGTGCGTCGCCCATACCAGCGACCGTCATACGCAGTGGGGCCGCCGCGACCACGTTGGTATCGACCACGACCAGGTCTGGATTCTTCTCGAGCATCAGGTAGCGGTCGAACGACCCATCCTCGTGATACAGCACCGAAATCGCGCTACACGGACCGTCCATCGAAGCCGCCGTGGGGCATACGCACAACGGCAACTCGGCATAAAACGCTACTGCCTTGGCGATATCGAGCATCTTGCCGCCGCCAATGCCCACCACCATGTCGCAATACTCGGCCCGGGCTTCCTTAGCCATTTCGACAACGGCCTCTTCCGTACACGGACCGTCATAAATCTTAAAGAACGGCTCGCTTAGATCTTCGTCCAGAAATCCATCGACAATCTGCCTGCACAGCCGATCCTCGGTGCCCTGGTCAAACAAGACATAGGCAGCGCAGCCCAACCATGACAAATACCTGCCCTGACGCGAAAGTTCGCCCGGCCCCTGAACATACCGGCCGGGACCTCCATAAACCATGGGAAGCGCCATACGAGAATCCGCCCTTTCATCAACAACAATTGGTGCAAAGTAACCTGACCCCTTTGCACCATAGCAAAAAGGGGCAAAGCCGTCTGTCGGCTTTGCCCCCTCCTTACCTTAGTTTACTCATCCATAAGGTAGTAGTGACCCAGTGCGTCGGCACCCAGAATGGCGTTTGCGACCATCTCGGGCGTCACCTCAAACGGCATGTTGCACATGGTGTCATCGGGCGCGCAGGCGGCCTCGGCAACAATCATGGCCTGCTCGCGCGTAAGCTCTGCAACGCCAAGTTCCTTCATCGTGACCGGCAGGCCCAGCTCAATGCAGAAGCCCAAGACTTCCTCGAGCTTCTCGGTGGGAGCATCCTCGAGTACCAGCTGGACGATGGTGCCAAAGGCGACCTTCTCGCCGTGATACATGCCGTGGCACTCGGGCAGCATCGTCAGGCCATTGTGGATGGCATGAGCAGCAGCAAGGCCCGAGCTCTCAAAGCCAATGCCCGAAAGCAGCGTATTGGCCTCGATGATATGCTCGACGGCAGGCGTCAGCGCACCCTTCTCCAGCGCGACCTTGGCCTTGACGCCATCGGCCATAAGCGTCTCGTAGCAGAGCTTGGCGAGCGCAAGGCCGGCCATTCCGCCCTTGCCGCCAGCGCAAGTGCCGCCGTCGGCATCGTGCGTCGCCTGGGCCTCAAAGTAGGTTGCGAGCGCATCGCCCATACCGGAAACCGTCAGGCGCACCGGGCTCGCCGCGATAACCGTCGTATCCATCAGGACAATGTTGGGGTTTGCCTTAAGGAAAAGATATTTATCGAACTGGCCGTCGTCGGTGTAGAGCACCGAAAGTGCCGAGCACGGCGCATCGGTCGAGGCGATGGTGGGGCAAATGATAACCGGGGACTCCAGGTAATAGGCGACGGCCTTCGCGGTGTCGAGGATTTTGCCGCCACCGACGCCGACGATGATGTCGCAACCGTTGTCGCGAGCGAGCGCGACCAGACGATCGACCTCGCCCTTGGAGCACTCGCCGTTAAAGTCCTCAAACAGCAGCTCGGCCTTAGCCTCGGCAAAGCCGCCCTCGATCTTGGCGCCGACGCGCTTCTTGCCCGAAGGCGTCACGATGACGAGGGCCTTAGCGCCGAGCGGCTCGACATAGGAGCCGAGCTTGGCCAGCTCGTCAGGGCCCTGGATGTACTTGCTGGGGCTATTGAAGATTGCAGCCATTTTTATCCCATTCTCTAATCAGTAAAAAGAAAGGGGCTCCGTACGGATACGTGCGGAGCCCCTCGTTACGATAACAAGAGTCGATTAGAAATCGATGTCGGTGTCGTAGTAGCAAGCCTTGAGGATCTTCTCGAAGTCGGCAGCCTTGGTCTCACGCGGGTTCTCCGGCGTGCAGGCGTCCTGCTCGGCGTTCGCGGCGATCTCGGGCAGCTTGGCGAGGAACTCCTCCTCGGAAACCATCTGCGGGTTCTCGGCGTCGACCTTCACGCCGCCATTCGCGTAATCCTTGATGGACTGCGGAATGTTGAGCTGGTCGTTGAGGTCGCGGATCTTCTGGACGAGCGCAGCGATGAGCTCCTCGTTGGTCTCGCCGGGAAGGTGCAGGATCTCCTTGGCCACGTAAGCGTAACGCTCGGCAGCACGGGGATCCTTGGAGTTCCACTGGATGACCTTGCCCAGGTACATGGCGTTAGCAGCACCGTGGATGATGTGACCGTTCTCGAAGGCAGCACCGGTCTTGTGAGCCATGGAGTGAACGATGCCGAGCAGGCCCGAGGAGAAGGCGATACCGGCGATGCACTGAGCCTCGTGCATGTGCTGACGGGCCTCATGATCGCCAGCATAGGACTTGGGCAGCCACTCGACGATCTCGCGGATGCCGTGCAGAGCGTTGGCGTCGGTGAACATAGAGGCGAAGGTGGAAACGTAGGCCTCCATGCAGTGGGTCAGAGCATCCATGCCGGTGTGAGCGCACAGCTTGGCGGGCATGGTGTAGGTGAGCTCGGGGTCGACGATGGCGACATCAGGGGTGATGTTGAAGTCGGCCAGCGGGTACTTGATGCCCTTGGCGTAGTCGGTAATGACGGAGAACGCGGTGACCTCGGTAGCGGTACCGGAGGTAGAGGAGATGGCGCAGAAATGAGCCTTCTGACGCAGCTCGGGGAAGCTGAACGGCTGGATGATGTTGTCGAAGGACTCCTCGGGGTACTCGTAGAAGACCCACATGGCCTTAGCGGCATCGATGGGCGAGCCGCCGCCGATGGCAACGATCCAGTCGGGCTCGAAGTCGCGCATAGCGGCTGCGCCCTTCATGACGGTCTCGATGGAGGGATCGGACTCGACGCCCTCGAACAGCTTGACCTCCATGCCGGCCTCTTTGAGGTCGGCCTCAACGTCCTGCAGGAACCCGCCGCGGCGCATAGAGCTGCCGCCAGAAACGATGATGGCCTTCTTACCCTTGAGGTTCTTCACCTCGTGGCGAGCGCCCTCACCAAAGTACAGATCGCGAGGATTGGTAAAACGTCCCATACTGTGCCTCCTAAACAAGCCCCTCTTAGACTTGCGTATATAACGGAGCACCCAATTGGCTCCGTTAGGACCGGTTTGCGCGTTGCCGGCGATGACAATGCGCGATGTCTAAACGTCTCAACGCTCAGACAAACACTATTTTACCGTTCTGGTTGGTCAGTTATTCACCTAAAGCCGCCAATGATGAAACGTTTTTTCTATCCCTGAAGACCCTTGTGCGGCATTCATACTCCCAAGCTGGGCAAACGTTTTATCAAGGTTGACTACATATCCCGGGCAGGACCGTGCCCCTCCAAAATATGCACCGTTCGCCGCCAAAAATCGACCGTTTGCGGCACCGTGATACCACTCGGTCGTCCAAGGTGCCGACATTTGTGCGACATCCGTCTTCGTGGTGCAAAGGTGCAAGTCCAAGTGCGGCACCCCCGGTGTGCCACATGCGGGTAAACTAGAACCTTATATAGAAACATTTGAACCCTAACCGCAGCAAAGGAGGCCCCATGGCATTCGATCCCATTCAAGAGGATTGCCATCGCCTCGTTCTTGAGGCCTTGCGCCGCGACAATATCCCGCTCACCGACGGTGCCGCCGTAGAGCGTCTGATGGAACAATTCACCCGCAACCCCGCACCGCTCATCGTGCACGACCGCGACCGCGCCGGGCACCTCATTGCCAAGGTGGTCGAGGCTGTCGACTACCGCATTCCCTTTATCCCTGACGATACCCAGGCAGAGCAAGAAGAGGCAGCTGCCGAGAACATGCTCCGCGAGGCAGCCGCGCTCGACCCGACCAACTGGGACGCTCAGCGCATGCTGACCGCCCTCACCGCCGGCTCCAACGAGGAATACGTGCAGTATCTGGTGTCCAAGTGCGACGAGGTGGAGCACGATCTGGCGCTCAAGACCGCCTCGGCGCAGGACCCCTACGAGCGTGAGGCCGCAGGCGACCTTATGCGCCGCCCCTACCTGCGCTGGCTCGCCGCCCTTGCGTCACGTGCCCTCATTAGCGGCCGCTATCGCATGTCGCTCGAAGCCGCAAACCGCAGCCTCGACTTTGCCCCCAACGATCCTGCCGGCGTCCGCCACACCGCGATGCTCGCCATGGCAAAGCTCGAATACCCCGCCGAGGAGCTCAAGCGCTTTCGCTCCGCTCACTCCGTGCCGTACCTCGCGAGTACCCCGCTGCGCCGCCGCCCCAAAGATGCGGAGCGTGACTTGGACCCGTGGACGCTCATCGCGCTGATGAGCGCTGCCTGGCGCGAGCTGGACTACGAGGGTGCCGAGCACTACCTGCGTATCCTTGTGCGTTCGTGCCCGCACGCAGCCGAGGCGCTCTACTTCCAAACCGAGTTTCCCGATGGCGTCTATGCCCGCGTCAACGTGGGTGTGGGCTCCACCGACGAACTTGTCCTTGCGCTGTCCGAGGCGACGCCGGTGCTGCAGGAGGGCCTGGGCGCCCCCGACAACGCCAGCTTTGCCGCCTGGGTCGCCACCAACGACATCGTGCGTTCCCAGATCGACGAGCGCATCCTGCGCGCGGCCGAGCAGGGTTTGCCGTTTAAGGGAGGAGACCTCTAATGGATCCGAGCGTCTACATCCCCGCCTACCTGGAGCGCGCCTACCTTGCGTCGCACCCCGAACTCACCGATGCAGCACGCGAGCTTGTCCATAACGACGTGAGCGTCAACCCTCATAAGTATGCGCAGTCCGGGCATGCCCAGGCGCTGCTGTCCTATGCCGGCGTTCATCGCCACCTGCTCGACGAGCTCCATCGCATCGAGGATATGGGCAGCGACGAGGAGTTTGAGCAGACGCGCAACCGCCTGTTCGACGATATGCGTGATGAGCTGCTCAAGATCGTCCGCATCGATGCGCATGTCCTCGATGCCCAGCTGCTCGCCATCATTTTGGCGGACACGCCCGTCGACGCCTGCCTGGGCGATCTGATGAAGCTCGAGGCGACCACGGCCGATTACCTGCAGCAAAGCGTGCCCGGGTTCGACATGGAAGCCCCGCACTACTGGGCCAATAATGTTTTGGCCGATGGTGTCACCGCAGCAGACCTTACCGTGAGCGAGCCGGCTCTTATCGGGTGGCTTCACACGCTCGAGGCCATCTCGCAGCTGTGCATGGCGAGCGCCCGCTACCGTGCTGCCGCCAACTACGCCCGCCGCGTCCTTAAGGCAGAAGGCTATCCCACCCGAGCCGCAGGCACCGTGTTGCTCGCCCTCGCTCGTCTGGAAGACGAGGACGGCTTTTTTGCCCTAGCCCACCAGCTCGAGGAAGAGATCGGGGCAGACGCACTCGAGAACTCTCCTTGGTATCTGCTCGCCCGCACGATTCTGCTGTTCAAAACAAACAAGATGCGCCCGGCGACACGCGCGCTGCGTGAGTTTGCCAACCGTTGCGAGGGCGGCGCGTTCTTCTTGCTGAACCCCATGTACCAGACACCGTACCTTCCCTGCCGACCCGAGCCACGCGATCCCTGGGATCTTTCGCATCAGGCCGTTTGGGAAGCGGACGGTATTATCTCGGACACTCCCGACTTTGCTCCCTGGGCCAATGCCTGCGAAGACGTGTCGCAGCTTGCCCAGGAGTTTGCGCGCCGCTACGGTTTTTAGTGACGCACTCGACCCGACCATGTCGTTTACGTTAGGAACGGTTTCATGAACCTCCGCTCATCTCTTGCCTGCACCTCGAGCGATATCGCCCGCTGGGGGCTGCGCTCCGTCCTTAAGCGCCAGGGCGGCGTACTCCCCGGCCGCATCGCCATGAAGATCGACCCCGAGCTGCTGAGCGACCTCGCCGGCCTTGTCGACCGCAGCGTGGTGATCACCGGTACTAATGGCAAGACCACCACCTCCAACCTCATCGCTGACGCCGTTGCTGCCAGCGGCGCTACCGTGGTATGCAACCGTGCCGGCAACAATATGGAGCCTGGTGTGGTGGGTGCTCTGCTCGAGGCCCGCGGCGGCCTTAAGCACACCAGCAGCGGCAAGCGCGTGGGCGTTTTTGAGTGCGACGAGCTCTACACGGTGCGCGTCCTGCCCAAGCTCAAACCGACGTACTTTGTGCTGCTCAACCTGTTCCGCGACCAGCTAGACCGCTACGGCGAGATCGACCATACCCAAGACGTCATCGCCCATGCGTTGGAGCTCTCTCCGACGACAACGCTCGTCTACAACGCCGACGATCCGCTGTGCGCCTCGATCGCCGCGCGCGTCCCCAACACGAGCATCGCCTTTGGCATCGACGGCGCCACGGGCACCGAGTCCGATCGCATTAGCGACTCGCGTTTTTGCTCGCAGTGCAACGCGCCGCTGGAGTATGACTACGTGCAATACGGCCAGCTCGGCGCCTACCATTGCCCCTCGTGCGGCTGGGCCCGCCCTGCGCTTGTCCGTCGCGTGACGGACGTTGAGCTTACCTGCGACGGCTACGGCTTTGACCTGGCCTTTGGACCCGAGGCAAACGCGCCCGCCGTGCACATCGCCACGCGCTACAACGGCCTGTACATGGTCTATAACGTCGCCGCCGCCTTCTTTGCGGCGCACGAGCTGGGCGTGGACGCGGCGCACCTGCAGCCCACGCTTAATGCCTACGTGCCCGCCGGCGGACGCATGGGCCGCTGGGATATTGCCGGCCGCACCGTCGAGGCCAACCTGGCCAAGAATCCCGTGGGCTTCGATCGCCAGATCCAGTCCATTAAAACGGCAGGTGGCAGGCTCTGCGCCTTCTTCCTAAACGATAACGATGCCGACGGCCACGATGTCTCGTGGATCTACGATGTCGACTTCGAGCGCATCGCCGACACGCCGGATCTTGTCGCCTTTGCCGGAGGCACGCGTGCGCACGACATGCAGGTACGCCTCAAGTACGCCGGCATCGATGCCGCGATTATCTCGGACGTCGCGCAGGCGATCGGCGCCGTGGCAGACGAGGCCGCCGATGACACCTTCTACGCCGTCGCCAACTACACGGCCTTCCCGCCGCTGGTCAAGGAACTCGACGGGCTTAAAGACGACGATGCAAGCTCGATTGTCTCCCACGCCATAACGCGCGCCGATGGTAGCGCTGTCCCCACCGATATTGCGCCGGTCGAGCTTTCGCGCCCCCTGCGTATCGTCTACCTGTACCCCGATGCCCTCAACCTCTATGCCGACGGCGGCAACGTTATCGCCCTCGAGCGCCGCTGCGCCTGGCGTGGCATTCCCGCGCGTGTAGACGAGGTCCGTATGGGCGAAACGCTTGATTTGACCGATGCCGATATCGTCATGATGGGTGGCGGCTCCGACCGCGACCAGCTAGCCGTGGCACACGAGCTGCTCGCCCAAAAAGACAAGGTCGCGGCCTATGTTGAGGATGGCGGCTCGCTGCTTGCCATCTGTGGCGGCTATCAGCTGCTCGGCCGTTCGTACTATATGGGCGAGGATCGCATCGAGGGTCTGGGGGTCATTGCCGCCGAAACCGCACGCGGCTCCGACCGCCTGATCGGCAACGTCGCCGTCAAGACCGACCTGGCACCCGAGCCCTTTGTCGGATTCGAGAACCACGGCGGCCGCACGCTTTTGGACGTCGATGCCACGCCGCTCGGAACGTCCGTCGTCACGGGCACCGGCAACAACGGCGACGATGGCTTTGAGGGTCTGATCTACAGGGGAGTCATCGGCACGTACCTGCACGGACCAGCGCTGCCCAAAAACCCCGAACTTGCCGACTGGCTCATCGCCCACGCCCTTGAGCGCCGTGGCGACGCACAGGCCGCCGCCCTGCTGCCGCTCAAACCCCTCGACGACACCTACGAGCACGCCGCCCACGACGCCGCGATGAAGCTCCTCCCCTAACGCCCCACCACCACAAAGGGGACAGGCACCTTTGTGGTGGTTTTCCAGTTTGCCAACGATATACGCGCCGACAAAAAAGTCTGCTATACTCTTTCCCGCTGTCCCCATCGTCTAGCGGCCAAGGACGCCACCCTTTCAAGGTGGATATCGCGGGTTCGAATCCCGCTGGGGGCACCATTTGAAACGAGAAGCCCGTTACCCCCGCGGTGACGGGCTTTTTGCTACCCCAACGCCGGGATTCGAACCCGACAGGGTGCGGAGCTGAGGAAACGCGCAAGCGTTTTCCAGCGCAGCACGCAAGGAGCGGAGCGACACAGCGAATGCGGGCGGCGCCAGCCGCACGCGGACATCCCGCTGGGGGCACCACAGAATCTGAGAAGCCCGTTACCAATTCGGTAGCGGGCTTTTTGCTACCCATACGCCGGGATTCGAACCCCGAAGGCATAAAATCACACTGTCATCCAAGGGCCCGTGGACAAAAAATAGCAAATATGAGTACTGTTACCAATTTAGTAACAGCGATTTCATGCCATCAGAAGGCGATTTGGACACAAGGCGTCCTACGGCGGAGGAATTACAGGCATTTATCAGCTAAGTACTTGGACATATGTTGCGTAACACTGCATATTTTGCAAAAAGATAATGCTACAGGGCTTGTGACAGTACTCATATTTGACGTTTTTTGCCCACGACCCCTTATTGCGTGGGCGAATCAGTTGCAAAGCGGGATCCAAAGCGTCCTTCGCAAACAAATAGCCGGGGCCCGCGCGATGCGGACCCCGGCTCAATGCCGTGACGATATGTCAGTTACGCCCTACACGTAGAACAGGATGTCGTCGTAGGTCGGGACCGGCCAGTAGTCGGCTGCCACGATCTCCTCCATGGCATCCACGGCGGCGCGCAGCGTATCCATAGCAGGAACGACCTCGTGCGCGTACACGTTGGCCTGCTCCTGGCCATCGAGAGCCTCGGCCTTCTGATGTACGGCGTCGAGCGCCTTGATGGAGTCGTTGATGGCGGTGATGCCGTTGCAGAGCTTGTTGAGCGTGTTCTGCTCGCACTGCATGGCGGCCTCAGCACCGGCGGCACGAATAGTCTCAAGGCCCTTAGCGACCTTGGTGGCATAGGCGGTAATGACCGGACGATAGGTACGACGCGCCTCGCGAACCATCGTGGTGGCCTCGATGTTCATGAGCTTGTTGTACTTCTCGAGCTTGCAGTCATAGCGGCACTGAGCCTCGGCCTTGGTCAGGACGCCCGTCTCCTCAAAGAGCGCGATAGCCTTATCGGAAACAAAGGCGGGAAGAGCGTCGGCCGTGGTCTTGTTGTTGGCAAGGCCGCGCTTCTCGGCCTCGATGGGCCACTCGTCGGAGTAACCGTCGCCGGAGAACAGGATGCGCTGGTGATCGGTCAGCACCTTCTTGCAGTACTCGAGCGCGGCGTCCTGGAACTTATCCTCGGGCGTACCCTCGAGTGCGTCGGCGAAGGACTTGAGCGACTTGGCCACGGCGGCATCGAGCACCAGGTTGGAGTCGGAGACGTTCTGCTCGGAGCCGCAGGCACGGAACTCGAACTTGTTGCCGGTGAAGGCAAACGGGGAGGTGCGGTTGCGGTCGGTGTTGTCCTGCATCAGCTTGGGCAGGGTATCGGCGCCCAGGTCGAGCACGCCGCGCGTGGCATGGACGGAAGCCTTGCCATCGATGATCTTCTCGACGACCTCGGTAAGCTGGTCGCCCAGGAAGATGGACATAATCGCCGGAGGAGCCTCGTTGGCGCCCAGACGATGATCGTTGCCGGCCGAGGCAACGGAGGCACGCAGGAGCTCCTGATAGTTATCGACGGCCTCGATCACCGCGGTGAGGAAGACGATGAACTGCAGGTTGTCGAGCGGGGTGTCGCCCGGGTCGAGCAGGTTCTCGGACTCGGTGCCAAGCGACCAGTTGTTGTGCTTGCCCGAACCGTTGATGCCCTCAAAGGGCTTCTCGTGCAGCAGGCAGACCAAGTCGTGACGGGAGGCGATGAGCTTCATCTTCTCCATCATGACCAGGTTCTGGTCGATGGCCTCGTTCACCTCGCCATAGACAGGAGCGAGCTCATGCTGGCAGGGAGCGACCTCGTTGTGCTTGGTCTTGGCAGGAATGCCAAGCGCCCACAGTTCATCGTCCAGGTCCTTCATATAGGCCGAGACGGTGGGGCGGATAGCGCCAAAGTAGTGCTCCTCGAGCTCCTGGCCCTTGCAGGGAGCAGCGCCAAAGAGAGTGCGACCGGTGATGACCAGGTCCCTGCGCTTGCGGTAAGCGTCCTTCTTGATCAGGAAGTACTCCTGCTCATCGCCCACGGAAGGAACGACCTTCTTGGGGGTCTTGCCAAACAACGCCAAAACGCGCTTGGACTCACGCGAGAGCGCGGTCATGGAGCGCAGCAGCGGGGTCTTCTTGTCCAGGGCCTCGCCCGTGTAGGAGCAGAAAGCCGTGGGGATGCACAGGACATCGTCCTTAATGAATGCGGGGCTGGTGGGATCCCAAGCGGTGTAGCCACGGGCCTCGAAGGTGGCACGCAGGCCGCCGTTGGGGAAGCTGGAGGCGTCCGGCTCGCCCTGGATGAGGTTCTTGCCCGTAAACTTGGTAATGGCGGTGCCGTCGTGGTTGGGCTCGAGGAAGCTGTCGTGCTTCTCGGAAGTAATGCCCGAAAGCGGCTGGAACCAGTGCGCGTAGTGCGTCGCGCCCTTGGAGATGGCCCAGACCTTCATGGCGTGGGCAACGGCGTTGGCCACATCCAGGTCGAGCGGCTCACCGTCCTCGAGGGTTGCAGCAAGGCGCTTCCAAATGTCCTTGGGGAGGTAGTCCTTCATGACTTCCTCAGAGAACACCATGGTCCCGAAGCGGTCAGTAAGTTCGGCCATACGGAACTCCCTTCGTATCGGCACCGCGTGAGAAGCGGTGTTGATTACTAACGAACGAGTCATAGATTAGGCTCGTCGTGTTTCCGCAACATTACCGTTATGTTGCTGTCACGAAACCAATCAATGAGGTTACCGCATCGCGGCGGCGTTGCCGCCCTCAACAGCCAATCAACTGTATAAATTGCAGACCTCTCCCCATGGTTTAAGGGTAGTCAATTTGGGATGGGCTCTATTAACTGGTATTTCGCATCAGATACCAGTCTTTATAGCCCCATCCTAGATTGACCGCTCTGCTATAGGGAATGTCGATAGCAAGGCATCTTTGATTGGTATCCCCGAATAGCGAGTGAAACTCCACCGTGACACAGTGGTGCTGTAGAATCCTTACAACACATCACACTATTACGTATCTAAAGGAGCACGATATGCGCGTCGACGAGGTTTTTAAGCAGGCAGCATCCCAGGGCACCGCACCCGTTTCGTTTGAGATGTTCCCGCCCAAGGGCGAGCTGACCCTCGACACGGCTCGCGAAGTGGCAGGCAATCTGTGCAAGCTTTCGCCGAGCTTTGTCTCGGTCACCTGCTCTGCCGGCGGCTCGGGCAACGGCGCCACCACCGCCCCCATCGCGCATATGATTACGAGCGAATTCAATACGCCCTCGGTGGCGCACCTTACCTGCGTTGGCCGCACGCATGCCGACATCGCCGCCAAGATCGACGAATACCGCTCCGCCGGCGTAGAAAATGTGCTGGCCCTGCGCGGTGATCTTCCTGCTGGCGCGACCGAGGACGACAAGCCCGCCTCGGACTACGCCTACGCCCGCGACCTCATCCCCGAGCTCGTCGACGCCGGCTTTTGCGTGGGCGCCGCGGCCTACCCCGAGGGCCACATTGCCTGTGAGGACCTCAACGCTTCGGTCGAATACCTCAAGCAAAAACAGGACGCCGGCGCGAGCTTCTTTGTGACGCAGCTCTTCTTTGACAACGAGTGCTTCTACCGCTTCCGCGAGCTTGCCGACAAGGCGGGCATCACGGTGCCCATCACCGCGGGCATCATGCCGTTTATGGGCAAGTCCCAGATCAGCCGCATGGTCTTTATGTGCGGCGCATCGCTGCCCTCCCCCGTCATCAAGATTCTCGCCAAGTACGAGAACGACCCCGAGAGCCTGCAGGCAGCCGGTGTAGATTATGCCGCCCGTCAGCTTTGCGACCTTAAGGAGCACGGTGCCGCCGGTCTGCACCTGTACACTATGAATCGTCCTGCGATCGCCGCGACCATTATGGAGCGCCTGGGGTAATGGAAAAACCGCACATCGATACAACCGCTGTCGAAGTGCCGGCCGACCTTGCGTCGCCGGCGCTTTACCGTGTCGATGCTGCGCACCATCCCCGTGTCGACCGTGCCGAGATGCTGCGGTATCTGGGCTACGGCGGCCAGCAGATTGAGCCCGAGCTGTCACGACGTATTGAGCTTGTGGTCGAGCGCCTTGAGCTGGACATTGAGCCCCGCGGCGTGCGGCGCGTGTTTACCGTCGATGCCACGGGCGTGGACGAGCAGGGAGAGCCTTGCATCCGTCTGGTTGGCACCAACGTTGAGCTGCGCGGTCGCGACATCTATCGACATCTCAAGGACGCCCGCATGGCCGCGCTCATGGCATGCACCCTCGGCATGGACGCCGAGCGTCGTCTGCGCACCACGGGAGCTCAGCAGCCCCTAGAGGGAGCCGTGCTCGACGCCGCATGCTCTGCCTATGTAGAAGCCGCCGTTGAGCAAATGGACCAGCAGGTCAAGACGGACGCCGCCGTTCATGGGCTCGCCGGCAACTGGCGCTTTAGTCCCGGCTATGGCGACTGCCCGCTCTCGGCCCAGCGCTCGATCGTGAATGCGCTCAACGCCACGCGGCTCATCGGGCTTACCGTCACGCCCACCAGCCTGCTCATGCCCACCAAGAGCGTGACCGCGGTGATTGGTCTGTTTGACGGCGAAGTCCACGACGCCCAGAGCCGCCCCACCTGCAATATCTGCCGCATGCGCGAGCACTGTCGCTTCCGTGCCGCCCACACCACCTGCTATTCCAGCCATTAGGAGCCCTCGATGTTTACTCCGCTTATCACTCATGATCTGGACGGTGCTGCGCTGGCGGCACCTGTCAATGCCGCGCGCTGCAACGGCGCCGCGTACAAGACGCGCACGATCGACGATCTGCGCATTAAGGACGATCGCCTGCGTGCGGCCATCGAGGGCACGGGGCACTTGCTGTTCGACGGCGGCATGGGCACCATGTTGCAGGCCGCTGGTATGAAGGCAGGCGCCCTGCCCGAGCTGCTCAACTTTGAGGAGCCCCAGGTCATTACCGACATTCAGCGACAGTACGTCGAGGCCGGCTGCGACGTGATCACCGCCAACACCTTTGGCGCCAACGCCCACAAGCTCGACGGTACCGCCACCGTGGCAGATGTCTTTGCCGCCGCTGTCGCCTGCGCCCGCGCAGCCGGTGCCCACTACGTCGCCGGCGATATCGGCCCCATCGGCGCGCTGCTGCGCCCCTTGGGTACCCTCAGCTTCGACGAGGCCTGCGACCTCTTTGCCGAGGAAGTGCGCGCCGGCGTCGATGCGGGCGTGGACCTCTTTATTATCGAGACCATGACCGACCTTGCCGAGATCAAGGCGGCCGTCCTCGCCTGCCGAGAGAACTCCGACCTGCCCGTCTTTGCCACCATGACCTTTGAGGAAGACGGTCGCACGTTCCTGGGCACGAGTCCCGAGGTGGCCGCCATCACGCTCGACGCCATCGGCGCCGACGTTTTGGGCATCAACTGCAGCCAGGGACCGGCCGAGCTCCGAGGGCTCGCCGCACGTATGCTCACCGTTGCGGACAAACCCGTTATGGTGCAGGCCAATGCGGGACTGCCCCACGTGGACGACGACGGTAATACCGTCTTTGACATCCAGGCCCCCGAATACGCCAAAGCCGTCGCCGGCATGATTGAGGACGGCGTGAGCGTCGTGGGCGGCTGCTGCGGCACCACGCCGGCGCACATGGCCGCCTTGCGCACGCTTATCGATAACCACACGCCCAGTCCGCGCCACCGCAAGCCCAGCATGTCGGTCACAAGTGCCCAGACTGTGGTGGACCTTCCCTGCGACGGCCACAAGATTGCCGTCATCGGCGAGCGCATCAATCCCACCGGCAAAAAGCGCCTGCAGCAGGCCCTGCGCGACGGCGATCTGGACTACGTCGTGAGCCAAGGCATCAGCCAGCAGGAGCAGGGCGCCGATATCCTGGACGTCAACGTGGGCCTGCCCGAGATCGACGAGGTCAAGATTATCCAGCAGGCGACCGAGCAGCTCCAAGGCTCCACGCTGTTGCCGCTGCAGATCGACTCCACCGATCCCGCCGCTGTCGAGGCCGCCGTGCGCCGCTACGCCGGCAAGCCCATCATCAACTCGGTCAACGGCAAGCAGCAGATCATGGATGAGATCTTTCCGCTGGTCGCCCACTACGGCACCAACGTTGTCGGCCTTACGCTCGACGAAGGCGGCATCCCTGATACCGCCGAGGCCCGCTTCGCCATCGCCGAGCGCATCGTGGCCGAGGCCGCCCGCTACGGCATCGGCCCGAACCGCATCCTCATCGACTGCCTGGTCATGACCGCCTCGACCAACCAGCGCCAGGCTGAGCAGATCCTGCGCGCCATGTCCCTGTGCAAGGAGCGCCTGGGCGTCAAATGCGCGCTCGGCGTTTCGAACATCAGCTTTGGCCTGCCTGCCCGCCCGCTGCTGGGCTCGGTCTTTTTGGCTGCCGCCTTCGGCGCGGGCCTGGACGCCCCCATCATGAACCCGGGCTCCAAGCGCTTTATGGACACCGTCTACAGCTATCGCGTCCTGAGCGTTGAGGACGAGGGCTCGACCGGATACATCGAGCGCTATGCCGGCTGGACCGATCCGTACAAGATCGCCGCCAACCCGGCAGCAGCTCAGGCCGCATCGACCGACACCGTGCCCGCCGCTGGTGTCACCAGCACCGACGGCAACGACGACCCCATCCGCCACATGGTCGTCTCGGGCCGCAAGGGAGAGATCGCTGCCGAGACCGAGCGTCTGCTGGCAGACCACGACGCCATGGACCTCATCAACAATCACTTTATCCCCGCCCTCGACGAGGTCGGAGTCCTCTTTGACCAGGGCAAGTTCTTCTTGCCGCAGCTCATGGCCTCGGCCGAGGCCGCGCGCGTGGGCTTCGATACCATCAAACGCCTGATGCCCGCCGGCGAGATTGCCGACAAGGGTAAGATCTGCGTGGCCACCGTCAAGGGCGACATCCACGATATCGGCAAGAATATCGTCAAAATGCTGCTCGACAACTACGGCTACACCGTCTTTGACCTAGGCCGCGACGTCGATCCACAGGAGGTGCTCAAGACCGTCAAGGAGCGCGATATCAAACTCGTCGGCCTCTCGGCGCTTATGACCACCACCGTCGTCGCCATGGAGGAGACCATCAAGTTGCTCCATGCCGAGGTGCCGGGCGTCAAGATCATCGTAGGCGGCGCCGTGCTCACCCCCGAATACGCCAAGCAGATCGGCGCGGACTACTACGCCAAGGATGCCGCCGAAAGCGCGCGCATCGCCGAAGAGGTCTTTGGGCAGTAACACAACGGAAACAACCGAGCACCAAAACGTGCCGCATGCGCCACTTGGCACGTGCGGCACGTTAGAATAGATAAGACTATGCTCGTTTTGGCAGATAGGAGCGCAAGGATGGCGATCACGCCCGCAGAAATCGCGGAAACCCGCGGCATGGTTGAGGAGCAGAACCTCGACATCAGGACCATCACCATGGGTGTTTCGCTCATGGGTTGCGGTGACGAGAACCTCGACCGCATGTGCACGAAGATCTACGACCACGTGACGCACACGGCTGAGCATCTGGTCGAGACCGCCGAGAACCTCGAGCGCGAGTACGGTATCCCCATCGTCAACAAGCGCGTTTCCGTCACCCCGGTGGCCCAGATCGCCGCGTGCTGCAAGGATGAGGACCTCACCCCCATCGCGCACGCCCTCGACCGCGCGGCCGAGACGCTCGGCATCGATTACCTGGGCGGCTTCTCCGCGCTCGTCCAGAAGGGCATCGGCGACGCCGACCGCCGCGTCATCCAGTCCATCCCCCAGGCGCTCGCCACCACGAGCCGCGTCTGCTCCAGCGTCAACGTCGCCAGCCTGCGCGCCGGTATCAACATGGATGCCGTGCTCATGGCCGCCCAGACCATCATCGATGCCGCTAAACTCACGGCCGACCAGGATTCCGTCGGCGCTTCCAAGTTTGTCTGCTTTGCCAACATGGTCGAGGACTCCCCGTTTATGGCGGGCGCCGTCCACGGCGGTGGCGAGGCCGACGCCGTCATCAACGTAGGCGTCTCGGGCCCCGGCGTTATGGCCGCAGCCCTGGAGACGCTGCCCGATTCCGCATCGATGATGGAGGTCGCCGAGAAGATTAAGCAGACCGCCTTTAAGATCACCCGTGCCGGTGAGCTCATGAGCCGCGAGGCCGCCCGT
This sequence comes from Collinsella aerofaciens, assembly GCF_028206795.1. GTDB lineage: Bacteria > Actinomycetota > Coriobacteriia > Coriobacteriales > Coriobacteriaceae > Collinsella > Collinsella aerofaciens_AX. The sequence continues at coordinate 25,269 of NZ_JAQLFJ010000020.1, forward strand.
CGCCTGGGTGTCGAGAAGGGCATCGTCGACCTGTCGCTGGCGCCTACGCCTGCCATCGGCGATTCCGTTGCCCGCATCCTCGAGATCATCGGCGTGGGCACCTGCGGTGGCCCCGGCACGACCTGCGCGCTCGCCATGCTCAACGATGCCGTCAAGAAGGGCGGCGTCATGGCCAGTTCCAGCGTGGGCGGCCTCTCCGGCGCTTTCATCCCCGTGTCCGAGGACGCCGGCATGATCGCCGCCGTCGAAGCCGGCGCGCTTTCGCTCGAGAAGCTCGAGGCCATGACCTGCGTGTGCTCCGTTGGCCTGGACATGATCGCCATCCCCGGCGACACTCCGGTCGAGACCATCGCCGGCATCATCGCCGACGAGATGGCCATCGGCGTCATCAACAACAAGACCACGGCCGTGCGCGTGATCCCCGCCATCGGCAAGGGCGTGGGCGACTGCGTCGAGTACGGTGGTCTGTTCGGCCGTGCGCCCATCATGCCGGTGAACCCCAACGCCGGCACCGTGCTTGCCCACCGCGGTGGACGCTTCCCGGCGCCGTTGAACTCGCTCAAGAACTAGCTGAGGGGACTGGCGAGGAGCCCCGGGGAGGGCAAATATATAAGGTCGCCTGCTCGGACAGTCCTGACTCGCACGGAGAGCACATTAAGTGCTCTCCGACTCGTGCGGAACTCGCGATCGACCTTATATATTTGCCCTCCCCGGGGCTCCCGCACAACGGGACCTCAGTTGGGTTCCATCCCGGTTGCAGTTGCTTCGCTCCTGCACCACTTGGCTGGTGCGGCGGTTTGGCGTTGGATCGGTTCTTTCTGATATATGCTAGTTGCGGCTCCTCTTTTGGGGGGAGTCGCTTTTTTGTTGCTAGGAGGTTGGCCCGTGGTTGATGGGGATGCTCGCTCTGAGCTTCTTTCTGCTGATTGGAATGGCGAATGGATGCGTCTGCAGGCTGATCGGCATCGGGCTGATGATTCTTTTGAGTGGGATAAAAGGGCTCGGCATTTTCGGCCGCTGGAGACTGCTCCGTATGCTCGGGATTTTATAAAGCTGTTGGCGCTTGAGCCTGGTGAGTCGGTCTTGGATATGGGGTGTGGGGCTGGGTCGATTGCTATTCCGCTTGCGCAAGACGGGCATCCCGTGATTGCTGCTGACTTCTCCCCCGCCATGCTGGGCACCCTCGATGCTGGTATCGAGTATTACGGACTCGAGGAACTCATTACACCACTTGAGCTTGCTTGGGATGATGACTGGAATTTGGTTGGACCGATCGCAAAAGCGGTAGATGTTGCCTTTGCCAGTCGGTCGGTTACGACGACCAATCTAAAAGGCGCACTTGCCAAGCTCGACCGCACAGCTCGTCGGCGTTGTGCTGTCACGATGGTCGCCAACTCCAGCCCGCGCTATGATCTGCACTTGATGAACGCTATCGGCGCCTCGGTTACCTGCAGCAATGGCTTTGTGTATGCCTTTAACATTCTCATTCAGATGGGTGCCCTGCCGCAGGTTACGTACTTTGAATCGCCCCGTCGCGACACCTTCGATAGCCTTGAGGCGGGCGTGGCAGATTTTTCCCGTATGCTCGAGCACGGCAACGAGGATAAAATCGACTGCCTGCGCGACTACATCGCTCAACACATGATTGAGAACCCCCATGCCGGTGAGCCGGGCTCCAAGGGCGTGCCGCAGGGGCGCTATATGCTCGATCATGTCCGCAAGGTTCGTTGGGCGTTTATTGCATGGGAGCCGGTCTCTGCGTCCCGCCCGTAGCCCATCTATAGCACGTATCGTCCACCCGCCCGGCATCCGCATTCTTTTTGAACTGGGCAAACGCGCTCCACACCGCGCCGTTCCTGCGCTATCGTGGGACAGCTCACGTAGATTAAGGCCCCGTCGCGGGGCGCCCCATACATAGAAAGCGAGAACCCATGGCACTGACAGGAGCCCAGGTCAAGCAGCTTCGCAGCATGGCCCATCACCTCAACCCCGCCATCATTATCGGCAAGTCCGATGTCAACGAGGGCACCGTCGAGCAGACGGTCGCCTACCTGGAAAAGCACGAGCTCGTTAAGTGCTCCGTGCTCGATGGCTCCAGTCTTTCCGCCCGCGAGGCCGCCGAAGAGCTCGCTGAGCGCTGCCACGCCGAGGTCGTCCAGGTCATCGGCCGCAAGTTCTCGCTGTATCGCGAGTCCTCGCGCAAGGACATCGAGAAGATCAAGCTCGTCTAAGAGCCAATGATCCGGCAAGCCAACACATAGCAAGCATACGGGTGCCCAAGTACTTCGGGCGCCCGTTTTTTATCGCTCGACCAGCACGCGATTGAGCCGCCCCTCCACCAAACGCTCGTATAGACGCCGCGTCTCGGGCTCGGGCACGCCATTGACCTGCTCCCTCAGATGGTGCATATGCCCGCTGTACAGCTCGACGATATCGCGCCGTCGCCCCGCCGCACTGTAGACGCGCATGGCGCAGCGCACCATATCCTCACGCGCCGTTTCCTGCCGAAGCCCCGACTCCGCCAGCCAAATCGCCGACTGCAGATCGTTTTCTTCTAGAGCAGCATTTGCTCCCTTAATCATGCAATCGATGTACTTTGACTGCATAATGCGTCGCATACGCAAAAAGTAGGTGGGATTACAGCCATTGGGAACATACAGCGGTCCAGCATAAAGCTGCTCAATCTTAAGGCACAGTTCAACTAAATGGGGCCCGCGCGCACCCGTGCGATTTCCCAAAACCTCGCGGCTTATCTGGTCAAACAGCCGTACATCGGTCTTGACGTAGTCGCCGTTGAGTCCGATGCATTCATTTTGGATGAGCACACACGACTTGCCATCCGGCGTCGGTCCCAAAGCCGACCGCAAGCGCGATATCGTCGAGTACAGGTTGTTGCGAGCGCTATTGAACTCGGCATGGGGCCACAGCTCCATGGCCAGCGTCTCACGATCGACGAGCGCATCCATGCCCAGCGCAAGCCGCTCGGCAAGTGTCGCCGCCTTCTTGCGGCGCCACATTTTGTCCGTGATGGGAAACCCGTCGCGCTCGGCGCGAAACGCACCAAACATGCGAATCTCGATATGGTCGATGGTATCAACGGCTTCAACCTCGCCGGCCTGGAACAGGCGCTCGCCCTCCCCTTCCAAATCGTCGCGCAGCGAGTACCGCGACAGCTCGCGCACGGGAAGCTTCTTGCGTATCCTGGCCGCCGGCTCGCCCAGACAATGCATGGCAAGGCGCGCAAAGAGCCGATACGATGGCTCTAGAATCCCCGTACGATTCATGGACATCCAGGCCGCAAGGTCGCTGTCTCGGCCCGCACAGGCCAAATGCAGCGCCACCATCCAGGCTTCTGCGCCACCAACCTGCGTCTGGCTTATATCGAGTAGCTCCGCTTCCTCGCGCACCGAAACCATCGAGGTGTTACGCAGATATGCCACGCGCTCCAGCAGCAATGCGTTATCGCGCATGTACGCAATCGACTCCTCGGCAAGTTTGAGCACTTGGACCGCACGGAACTTCGCATTAACCGGCCGTCCCTCTGCCAGCGACTGCCAGCCTTCTAGCAACAGGCCAAACAGTTGAATCTGGTTGTCGCGCATGCGCACGGCAAAACGATCGAGCTCGTTGAACGCCGCGTCGTCGGTTACCGGCAAGCCGGAAAGGAGCCGCCGTGCCGCCAAAACCATGCGCACCCAGATAGCCATCGCCTTAAGCCCGCGTACATCGAGCGCCTCCCGCACCACCGTCATCTCGTCGTCGCGCTCGTCGGTTCCCGCAAACGACCCGTCAAAGAGCTCCACCAGCATGCTATCGGCCCGTAGAACAATCCCCGCGATGTCGAGCTCGCAGTCGTAGGCCTTGCTCGTTTTGAGCTGCTGTAGAACGCCGCCGTCATCTCCCCGCTCGGTCAGGCACCGCTTGACCTCGATATGCGCAGACAACATATCGAGTGCGGTATGGGATGTCTCGATTTCTGGTACGGCCAGGTTCGTAGGAAGCCCAAGCCCGTTGTCCCCATAGCAAACAGCCGTCAGCGTCTGGGCCACCCTCCATGAAACAGGGTCTATTTCGCAGGCCGCCCGTTCGCCCCCGCGCTCGATAACCGATGCCATATAGCGAGCGAGCTTTGTATTGGACACGCTGACCGCTGCCAGATATACGCCGAGCGCCTCGGCAGGCGTTGGCTCTGGAGCCGGATCGTCGGCATCGATCGTGCCCAGCGCTGCTCGGCAGATATCGGCCCCGTGCCCCGTCAGAGCAAGATCGACCCCATACTGCCCAGCAAGTTCAAGGACCGCTTCACGGTCCAAAAAGGCATCCGCCAGGCCCATCGCCGCATCGCATCGGCCCGCCCTAAGCAAAATCCGGGCCGCCCTCGGAACAAGTTCGGGGCGAACCTCGGCCACCAACTTACGCAAACGCAGGCGTCCGTTATCCTCCGTACCCAGACACGTAAAACTCCGCTCGGCGGGATCCAAGCCAAAGATCGGGTAGTCGCGTACAAAGTAGGACTGGTCGACCATCGACAGCCTCACCCCGCAAGCCTCGAGTTCTGCGATATTGCCCTCGCCCATCAAAACCATGAGACATGCCACGCAAAACAGCGCATTATTGTCGAGCGAAGCCAGATCGACAAGTGCCGCGCCATATACGTTGACAATCTCGTTTTCGAGCAGGCCGGCTGCGTCGCCTTGGCCATACAGACCCGTCTGCAATGCCGAAACGAGCTCGGGCACGCCCTGCGTGAGCTGATAAAAGTCGAGCGATGTGCTGATCGAAAACGCCGATGCCCACGCCGAATACTCATAGGCATGCACCTTGAGCATCTGCGCATTGATCTTAACCGAATCGCCCAGCCCATGAATCAGCTGACGATTTGAAGGACGGCAGGAGATAAATACCCCTATCCCCATAGCGCGCAGGCCGCGAATCCTGTCGATGAGGTCTTCGGTATCGTGCTGATCGAGGTTTGGCACATTATCAATCGCGATAAGGGAGTGCGGTTTGTCTTTGAGTTCTTCGGTAACCACCTCGAGCTGCATAAACACCTCGCGCCCAATGGCGCGATCGGCCTCGATAATCCGCACGGGGCCTCGCGTCGGGTCGCATTTAACCTCATGGGTGTACTGCAGCAGCACCGAGGTCTTCCCAAACCCGTCTGGCGCATAAAGAACCACGATGCCGGCCTTTCGGCCCTTGGCGATAAGCTCATTCATCAAGCGTTCGCGTCGCACCATATAGCCTCCGCCCAGCGGCATCAGCTCGAGGTCGTCTATACCGCTCAAATCGTTTACCATGCCCGCTCCTCAACTCGACCGTATGGACACTGTAGCCGCAAGACCATACAAGCCGCGCTATGAATAGAGCGACCTTGTGTTTTAGGTTGTCTTTTGGTACGCAAGCGGCAAGTTTTTGTACAGCGAAGGCCGATTGTTATTAATCCCCCGACTAATCGGTCTTTAAGCAGGTAAATGAGCTTGTCAGCTTGTCCCATCTAAGCGGCAGTGTAACGCAGATGAACAAGGTTCAGCCATGTCATTCAACTCGCCTAGCACCCGCTACCGTCTACGACCTTCTAGTGGCATTTTTGCATAGAATCTGGTATAGAATGAATCAAGCTGTTGGGCATCCGGCATTCGTCAAGCTTGCGGCAAGTTTTTGGTCAAGTGGGCAAAAAGGGATAATCAGAACCACCCTTAAAAAGGGTGGTTTGCTCTTAGGGTATAACCCACGGGCCCCGGGCTCGCGTCTAAAGGCGCGGGCCCGGACTTCGTCCAGG
>NZ_JAQLFJ010000021.1 GCF_028206795.1 Collinsella aerofaciens
ATGGGCTGGCGCCAGCATGGAGAGAATCTAGGTAGCTCAACGGAGAAAACCGTTGACAAAACTATAGGAACACCCCCTGCCGGCGCGGGGATTATCGCTTCACAATGACGCGCAAATAATTTTGGGCAACAAGGATGAGGCTATTCTGGGATATGACTAGACTCCGTATTTCGTCTTTATGTCCCTTGAGAATGAATCGTAGTCTTCATAGAGCCCCTCTCTGCTTTCATCCTCGGCGTGGCTTACACGTTCAAGGAGCTTATCCTTTGGAGCCTCTTTTGTTATTGCGGCCTCGCTATCGGGTATTGTGGATTGCAAGAATAGTTCTAGAGCATGGACGTCTTTGAGTATGTAGCCCGTCGAACGACCCGCCCCTGTTTTTTCGATTGCGCTGCAACTAACAAGCTGACTGAGGGTTCGTTTAACGGTAACCTCGCTGATATCGGGGCAGTTGGATCGGATGTCTGATTTCTTAATGACGCCGGGTCTCTGTTGAAATAGAACGGCGATGCGCGCTTGCTTCGACATGGGACGAGTGCTTGATCCAATTAAGGTACGCTGTTCGAGCTGTCGGTAGGCGGCCAGGGTTGTTCCGAGCATGAAACGGATAAAGGGTGCTTCGGTGTTTTGATTTTCATTCCATCCAGTGGAGCTTGCAGCGAGGGCGTTGTAGTAAAGCGCTTTGTTGTCTTCAATGAGACGTTCGATGCTGATGTAACGCGCAACGTCGTATCCAGTCTTTTCGAGCAGCAGCGTTGTAAGGAGCCGGCTCATCCTGCCATTGCCATCGTTGAAGGGATGAATACTGACAAAATCGAAGATAAAGCGGAGCGATATAAGGAGGGGATCGCAAACTTGGCGAGATAAAGCATCGTTGAGGGACTGGCAGGCTTCTTTAATAAGTCCCGGGGTTGCTAGAGCCGAAGGGGGCCTAAAGCGCACAAATCGATTGCCTTGATCGTCAATGGAGACGATTTCGTTATCGCTATCCTTCCAATGGCCTCCATACGAGATTGCCGTGTGCGCCATGAGGTCACGATGCAACTGCAGAATGACCGATGGCGTTACGGGAATGGAATCGTGTTGCTCGTGAATAAGCGACAGCACATCTCGGTATCCAGCGATTTCTTCCTCTGCGCGGGAGCTTGGCTTGGCGGAATACGCCATGATTGCTTTGAGTCTTTTTTGGGTGGTAACAATTCCTTCAAGTCCGTTGGAGGATTGGGTGCTTTGGATCTTAGCTTCCTCCATAAGGGACGATAGAAGCTCGGGTTTGACTTGACTCAGAACAAGCTGTCGGCCTTTATGCTCGCGTATCGAGAGGAGGAGGTTGGTGATTGGAGTTGCTTCGAGTTCCGCTGGGACTGTGGTGTAATCGAACTGGCGCATGCGGCTCCTTTCGGTATCACGAACATACTTTCGATATCATAATAACATGAAATGATACCGAAAATATGTTCGTGATACTGAAAGCAAGGAAAGAGCCGCGCTTCATAGCTTCTTGGAAAGCGCGGATCTGACTATCTAATTTGTCTCAATCAGTAACGGTTGGGACCGAAAAACTCGGCCAAACGTTACAGATTGAGATTAAAGGGATTGACCTGTGGCGTTTGTCTCGATCTGTAACAGTTAGACGGTTAAAAGTGGGCTACGTGTTACAGATTGAGATCTTTCAGCCCTGGTCGCCCGTTCGTCTAAATCTGTAACAGTTAGGATTGAAAATCCCTGCTAGATGTTACAGATCGAGACAAACGGCCTGCCCAGGCCCACCAAAAACAAAAAGGCCGCATGCGATCCCGTGGAGGGACTCACATGCGGCCGACAGGGGGTACGCGGCTTGAATTAGGCCATGAGCAGGCCGGTCTCCGCGACGTTCTTGTACCAGTACGCGCTCGCCTTGGGATAGCGCTTCTGGGTCTCGAAGTCGATGTAGAACAGGCCGTAGCGCTTGTTATAGCCGTTGGTCCAGGAGAACTGGTCCTGCAGCGACCACACAAAGTAGCCATCGACGTTTACACCGCCGTCGATTGCCTTGAGGATCCATGCGAGATGCTGACGCATGTAGTCGATACGAGGGGCGTCGTCGATAAAGCCGTCCTCAAAGTCGTCCTTATAGCCCATGCCGTTCTCGGTGATGTAGATCTTCTTGTAGTTGGGGTAATCATTCTTAATGCGGAGCAGCAGGTCGTACAGGCCCTCGGGATAGATAATCCAGTCCCAATCGGTGGTGGGTACGCCTTCGCGCACGCATGATTCGCCCACGCCCTTGAGGAACCAGCGCGAGGAGCCCTTGTCGCCAGTGCCATTGTGGTTGATGTCGTTTTCGCCCTCGGCGGCACGCAGGAACTGACACTTGTAGGTGTTGACGCCCAGGCAATCGTTGTAGGGGAGCGCGGCGGTCAGCGCGGCGATGTCCTCGTCGCGAACGTCGAGCTCACCGCCGGCGATATGGGCCAGCTTGGTCGCAGCCTCCATGGTGTCGGCTGCATAGTGGCCGCGGAAGGTGGCGTCGAGTACCCAGCGGTTGTTGATGACGTCAGCCATGCGGGCGGCCTCGCAGTCGGCAGCACTGTTGGGATCGAGGGGATACTTGGGCTCCAGGTTCTGGACAATGCCGATCTCGCCCTCAAAGCCGCCCTCGTGGAAGGCGACGACAGCCTTGGCGTGGGCCACCATCATGTTGTGCATGAGCTGGAAGGCCTTGTCCAGGCGATACTTCTCGCCGTGCGGCCAGTTGCCGACGATAAAGCTGCCCTCGGCGGTCGCGGGAATCTCGTTAAAGGTAAACCAGTGCTTGACCTCGGTGAACTCGGCAAAGCAGAACTTGGCGTACTCGACAAAGGCGTCGATCGTCGTGCGCGTCAGGAAGCCCTCGCCGCCGTTCTGGTAAAAGGCCTCGGGCGTATCGAAGTGATCGAGCGTGACATAGGGGATAACGCCAGCTTTGTTGCAGGTGGCGAAAAGCTCGTGATAGAAAGCGACGCCCTCGGGGTTAATCTCACCAGTTCCGTTGGGGAAGATACGGCTCCAAGCGATGGAGACGCGAATACCGTTGATGCCGAAGCGCTGGCACAGGTCGATATCGACCGGATACTTGTTGTAGAAATCGCTTGCGGGGTCGGGGGAGAAGCGACCCTGAGCAGCCAGGAAATCGTCCCAGGGCACTTTGCCCTTGCCGTGCGTGCGGGTCTCGCCCTCAACCTGGTAAGCGGCGGTGGCGCCGCCAAACACAAAGCCGTCGGGGAACTTCATGGGATTGGTCATGAGTCATCCTTTCTGTGGGATACGAATAGGGAGAGGTGCCCGAACTGGGGATTTGGGCACCAACAGAGGGAGGTAACTAGTCGAGGTTCTCGCGGAGCCACTTGATGGCGCCAGCGGGGTCACGGGTAAGGTCGATATATTCCTTACCGCGCGGGGCGAGCAGCTTAATGCCCAGACGATCGGTGTCGGCCTTCATGTCGTTGTAGTAGCTACGGACCTGCGGGGCAAGCACGATAACGTCGTACTGATCCATGATGGCAGTGTGCTGACCATAGGCGCCTGCGGAGGAAGCAATATTCTCTCCGGTCTGTGCGGCACCTTCCTTGATGGCGTTGGCAAGCATGGCAGAGGTGCCGGCGCCGGCGCACAGGACGAGGACCTTCAGGCCGTCGACATCCTTCTTGGCGGATGCGTCGGCGGCGGGCTCGGGCTGATCGGCGACAGGCTTGCTGTCGGTGGCAGCGGCGGTCGTCTCGACGGAAGCGGTAGTCTGCTCGACAGCGGGCGCAGAGGCGTTGGCGGCGATGGCAGCGGCACCATCGGACTCAAGACCCAGCTCGGCGGCGCGCTCGGCCTCCTGGTCGCAGAGCAGCTTATCGTATGCCTTCAAAAACGGCAGGTAGATGATGGCGTCCAGCAAGATAATAATCGCGACAAACACCAGGGCGATAAGCTGGAAGTTCGTGGTGATGAAGATGCCGATGGGGGCAGGGGTAGCCCAAGGCACCACGAAGGAGAAGCCGTTCATGCCCACGTTATCGATAAAGAACTTGGCAACACTCACATTGACGCAGCCGGCGGCAACAAAGGGGATGAGCATATAGGGGTTAAGAATCATCGGCGCGCCAAAGAGCAGCGGCTCGTTGACAGCAAAGGCAACAGGAACAATCGAGGCCTTACCGACGGCTTTGAGCTGCTTGGACTTCATAAAGAGAATCAGCAGAAGCGGCACGATGAACGTGGCGCCGGTGCCGCCGAACTCACCCACGAGCGACATGTTAAAGGTGAGGGAGTGGGCGGGGTGGCCACCGGCCAGCAGAACCTGCAGGTTCTCGGCCTGGTTGGCAAGACGGATGGGGTCGATGCCCGGCTGGACGATCGAGGGGCCGTGGACGCCGATGAACCAGAAGAACGCGGTGGCTGCCTGGATAAGGATAAGGCCAGGATAGGTTTCTGCAGCGGTAAAGAGCGGGGAGAGCAGTTTGATAAGCAGCTCGGAGAACGGAACGCCCATGAGGTTGCGCACGACGACATCGATAATGCCGCAGATGATGACGGCGCCGCCAAAGGGGATGATGTCGCGGAAGTTCTGAGCGATGGCGCCCGGAACCTCCTTGGGCAGCTTAATGGTCAGATCGCGCGAGACGCAGAATTTATAGACCCACACGGTAATGAACGCGGCGATATAGGCCGAGAACAGACCGCGCGTGCCCATGCTGGTGCAATCGAAGACCGAAAGCTCGGAGCCGTTGAACTTGGTGCTGAACTGCGTAACAGCGAGCAGCAGCATGCTGCACTGGGCAGCAACCATAGTGGAGCCGTCGTTGAGCACCTTGCCGGCGGGCATACGACGGTTCATGGATGCCGTGAAGTTCTTGGCGGTGGTGCCGGCAACCATGATGCCCATGACACCCATGGTGAAGTTGTAGAGCTTGTTGCACCAGTCGATGAGCGGCTGGGGCAGCGTGATGCCGACCACGCCGGGAAGCGTGGCGATCAGCAGAAAGATCGAAGAGGTGAGGACGATGGGCATGCACCCAAGGAATCCGTCCTTGATGGCCTGGAGGTAGATATTCCTCGAGATCTTCTCAAAGAACGGTTGATGCTTTTCGAGCATCTTTACGATGGCGTCCATAGAGCTCCTTTGCTGCTTGATGCGCGATGCATGTGGATGGAACTGGTCGTCGATGGATGGTCAGGACTGCCCGGAAACCTTCCTGTTTAAGGAAGGCATTGCGAAATGACAACGTTGTCATTTCGTTAATGACAACGTAAGACATTTTTGGAAGAGCAACAAGGATATACGGGTGAGTGGTCGATATTGTCCGGTAAACGGTTGATTTATCAGTCAGGCAGGTAGTGTATGCTAGAACGCAAAAAGCAAGCGATGCAAAACCGACTGGAGAAGCAGTGGCAACGATGGACAAGAAAAACGTCTCGATGAACGATGTGGCGATTGCCGCGGGTGTTTCTCTCAAGACGGTTTCGCGTGTGATCAACGAGCCCGATAGCGTGCGAGAGTCGACACGCGATAAGGTCCATGCGGCCATGGAGGCGCTCGGGTTCCGGGCGAACTTTGCCGCGCGTTCACTCAAGTTGGGCCGTTACGGGTGCATCGGCGTGGTGATGTTCCACTTGTCGGGCGGCGCCGTGGACATGATTGACGGTATCGCCGATGCCGCCGAGGAACGCGGCTTTGCGCTCACGATGATTAAGAAGCGCGCAGGGGAGAAGATGACCCTTGCCGATGCGGCGCGCAGGATGTCGCAGCTGCCTGTTGATGGCATGATCTTCAACCTGCGTCAGATGGTCGATGACTTTGATACCTTTGAGGCGCCGAAAGACCTCAAGACGGTGATTATCACACCGATGGAGCATCCTACCTGCTCTACCGTCAGTGACGATCAAGAGGGTGGTGCGCGCATGGCGTGCGAGTACTTCTTGGATCATGGTCACAAGAACGTGTATTTCGTTTCGGGTAAGAAAGAGTCGCTGTCGAGCCAGTGCCGTATGAAAGGTTGGCGTGCGGCACTCGAGGCACGTGGTATTGAGCCGCCCGAGCCTCTGCAAGGCGATTGGAATGCGGATAGTGGCTATGCCGCGGGCCTTGTGCTTGCCGATAAACCCGATTGCACGGCGGTCCTCGCTGCTAACGACTGCATGGCAAACGGCGTGATGATGGCTCTACGTGACAAAGGGCTCAACGTGCCCGACGACGTGTCCGTGATCGGCTTCGACGATGAGCTCTACAAGACGATTCCCAACTCGATTCTGACGTCGGTGAAGTTTCGCCACCGCGAGCTGGGCATCCGTGCGCTTAATGAGGTCGTCGCAGGTCTGGAAGCCCCGAGCTCCAGAAGCCGTACGCTCGTCTCGGGCGTGTTGGTCGAGCGCGCGAGCGTGCGGGATCTGCGGGCGTAGAAGTGCTCGGCTCGTTCATCTCAATCTGTAACAGCTGGGACCCAAAAACTCGACTAGGTGTTACAGATCGAGATTTTGTCTACCCAGTCATCATCTTTGTCTTGATCTGTAACAGTTAGACGGCCAAAAGCGAGTCGGATGTTACAGATTGAGACAAACGAACGCGGCCCAGCCTGCCCAAAAACAAAACGGCGGATACGACCAAGGATGCCGAAGCATCCACCGGGAAGGTCGTATCCGCCACACGGAAAGAGGTGCATGGACGCAGCGCCCATGCGATCGGGAATGGTAAGGTGCACGGCAGCGTGATGGTCACGGCGGCCGATAACGTTAACTAGTCCAGACGACGGGTCTGCGCCACGTGCTTATACCAGTATGCGCTTGCCTTGGGCGTGCGCTTCTGGGTTTCAAAGTCAACGTAGAAGAAGCCGTAACGCTTGTTGTAGCCATTGGTCCAGGAGAACTGATCCTGCAGGCTCCACAGGAAGTAGCCGCCCACGTTGACACCCACCTCCATGGCCTTGAGCAGCCAGCGCAGGTGCTGCTCGATGTAGTCGATGCGCGGTTGGTCGTCCACAAAACCGTCCTTGTAGGGGTCCTTGTAGCCCATGCCGTTCTCGGTGATGAAGATCTGCTTGTAGTTGGGGTAGCGCTGCTTAATGTAGACGAGCAGATCGAACAGACCCTCGGGATAGATGATCCAGTCCCAGTCGGTGGTGGGGATGCCGGGCTTGTTCACGTGCTCGCCAATGCCCTTGACGCGCCAGCGGCCGGTGCCCTTCTCGCCCGTACCGTTGTGGTGCAGGTCGTTCTCGCCATCGTAAGCCTTCAAGAAACGGCACTGGTAGTTGTTAACGCCCAGGTAGTCGTTGTAGAGCGCGGCCTCGCGCATGATTTCCAGATCCTCGTCTAGAATCTCGATGGTGCCGCCCGAGACGGCGGCCAGGCGGTTGGCGCACTCGAGGGTGTCGGGCGCGTAGTCGCCGCGGAACGTCGCGTCGAGCAAGAACTGGTTTTGCAGCACGTGCTCGTTGTTGGCGGCTTTGATATCGGCGGGGTCGTTCTCGTTGAGCGGGTACTTAAACTCCAGCGACTGGATGACGCCGATCTTGCCCTTAAAACCGCCGTTGTGGAAGGCCAGCACGGCCTTGGCGTGGGCGAGCATCATGTTGTGCTCGCACTGGAAGGCCTCGGCAAGATGCGCCTTGACGCCACCGGGGAAGGTGCCCTCGATGTAGGTGTTGGAGGCGTCGGCCCAGATCTCGTTAAAGGTGAACCAGTAGGTCACCTGGTCGGCGTACTCCTTAAAGCAGAAGGTGGCAAAGTCCACAAAGGCGTCGATGGTTTCGCGGTTGAGGAAGTCGCCCTTCTCAAAGAGGGGAAGCGGCGTGTCAAAGTGATGCAGCGTGACGAACGGCTCAACATGGTGCTTATGGCACTCGGCGAAGAGGTCGTGGTAGAACTGGACACCCTCGGGGTTGATCTCACCGGTGCCGTTGGGGAAGATGCGGCTCCAGGCAATGGAGAGGCGAATGCCGTTGATACCGAACTCCTCGCACAGCTCCAAGTCGACGGGGTACTGGTTGTAGAAGTCGGAGGCGGGATCGGGGGAGAAGCGCCCCTGGGCCTCCAGGAAGTCGTCCCAGGCAACCTTGCCCTTACCGTGAGTGCGGGTCTCGCCCTCTACCTGGTAGGCAGCAGTGGCGCCGCCAAAGACAAAGTCCTCGGGAAACTGCGCGGGCGGGTTGGTGACGCTAGCAGGGTTAACGGACATGATGAAATATCCAATCGTCTAAATCGAAGGGCCAGCCGGCTGTTGATGGTCGGCTGGCCCTGAGCGTTACTTACTTCGAAAGCTGCTCGGAGACGAAGGCGAGAGATTTGTCGCCGTTCTGGGAGAGCTCGATGTACTGCTTGCCACGGCAGGCGACGCACTTGTTGCCCACGCGCTCGCAGTCCTTCTGCAGGTCGGCCAGGTAGCTGGCGGCTTGCGGGGCCAGGACGACCAGGTCAAAGTCGGGGAGCATGTCCACGTGGTTGCCATATGCCTCGGCAGCGGTCTCAAGATTGATGCCGCGCTCCTTGGCAGCCTTGGCAAGTGCGTTGGCGAGCAGGCCCGAGGTACCGCCACCCTGGCAGAGCACGAGCACGCGCTTGCCGTTGAGGTCGCTGGCGGCTGTAGCTTCTGTGGTGGCAGCGGCGGGGGCGTCGGACTTCACGGCCTCGGCAGCAGCGCCGGCGGCAACGCTCTTGGCGTCGGCCTTGCCCTGGAAGGCATCGTTGAGCTTGGCGGCCTTCTCGGCGTTCTTGGCGGCGAGCTCCTCCTGGGAGATCTCGGCCTCCTCGGCGCACTTCTGGGCGTCATAGGCACGGAAGAACGGATAGTACAGGGCAAAGTCGACGACCAGGATGATGGCGAGCATCACAAAGGCGAGCGGCTGGAAGCCCAGGCCCATGATGGTGCCGATGGGGCCGGGGACGGTCCAAGGCAGGGTGTACATAAAGCCGTTCATGCCCAAGAAGTCGATAAAGATCTTGAGGATCCAGATGTTGGCGATCGGGGCAAAGACAAACGGGACAAAGAAGACGGGGTTGAGCACGATGGGCGCAGCGAACAGCAGCGGTTCGTTGACAGCGAAGCAGACGGGGACGATGGCGGCCTTACCGACGGCGCGCATCTCCTGAGACTTGGCCAGGAAGCAGAACATAAAGACCAGGACGAGCGTGGCGCCGGTGCCGCCCATGCAGACGACGAAGTACTGGGCACCCTGGGTCAGGACAGCGGAAGCGTGCTGACCGGCCTGGAACGCAGCCAGGTTGTCGGTCATATTGGCAACGAGAGCGGCAGCGATGGCGGGCTCGACGATCGAGGGGCCGTGGACGCCGACGAACCAGAACAGGCTCATGGCGCCGTAGATCACAGCGAGGCCGATGTAGCCGTCGGCAGCGGTGAACAGGGGCTGGAACACCTGGATGACGCCCTGGGCAAAGCAGAAGCCAAAAGCAGCGCGGAAGGCGATGTCAAAGACCCAAAAGACGGTGATGCAGACGGAGAAGGGGATGATGTCCTTAAAGGTCTGCGAGATGTTGGGCGGAACCTGCTCGGGCATCTTGACGGTGATGTTGCGCTTAATGAAGAACTTGTAGATGATGCCGGTCACAAACGCAGCGATGAAGGCGGTCAGCAGGCCCTTGGAACCAAGGTAGGTGGTGTTGAAGCCGCTGGCAGTGTCCGTGGCGATCGTGTCGCTCGAAAGGAGCAAGAAGCCGATGATGGCCGCGCACATGCACGAGATGAAGTTGATCTGGTTGTTCTTGGGCAGATCGCGGTTCTGAGCGTCGGCGAAGTGCTTGGCTGTGGTGGCAGCGCAGGCGATGGCCAGGATACCCATGGAGTAGTTGTAGCACTTCCACAGGGCGTTGTTGATGTCATCGGGCCAGTAGAAACCCCAGATGTTGGGAACCGAGGCTACCAGGCAGAAGATGGACGAGAAGATGATGATGGGGATGACGGAGATAAAGCCGTCGCGAATCGCCTTGAGGTACTTGTTGCGGGCGATCGCGTTGAAAAAGGGCTGGCCCTTTTCGATGATGGCGATGAGTTGCTCCATGCAATGCTCCTAAGAGTCGGTGGGTTAGCAACGATGGTAGCTTTTGGCGTTCGGTTGCCAAAATGTTGACGTTGCCATTTTGCGACACAAAAAAAGACGCGAACCGGTGGTTCCTGTGCCTGCGAACCGTCGATTCCTTGCGCGTAAACGTTTGAGCCGCCCGGTGGCTCTGTGTTTGCACAATGGCAACGTTAACATTTGGGCGCCAAAAGCCGTTTGGGGAAGCAAAAATGTCGGTGAACGGTAGGTTTTGGGTGGTGAGCGTATGGTGGGGGAGGCGTTGGATATACTTGAAGACGTTTCATTTGACTGCGCAGGATGCCACTAATGGCATCGTTGACATAGAAAGATCGACCTATGGCCGCTGTTAAAAAATCGGTTTCCGTTAAGGACGTGGCGCGTCTCGCGGGCGTCTCGGAGCAGACAGTCTCGCGTACGGTGCACGATTCGCCCAGCGTGCGCCCCGAGACCAAGGAGCGCGTGCGTGCCGCCATGCGCGAGCTGGGGTATCGCCCCAATTTTGCCGGTCGATCGCTGCGCCGCGGCAAGTTTAAGACCGTCGGCGTCGCCATGTTCAACATTACCGGTACCGGCAACCTCGACCGTATGGAGGGCTTTGCTGCCGCCGCCGATAAGCACGGCTACGCCATTACCCTCACGAAAGTAGATGGGCATCCGTATACCCTCGAGAGCGCATCGTCGCGCATGAGCGCGCTGCCGGTGGATGGTATGGTTGTGATCATGAATCGCATGCCGGCGGACTTTGGCACCTTCGAGCCACTGCCCGGCATGCAGACAGTGCTCGTTACGATGTTGGAGCACCCGCTCTGTTCAACGGTCGATAACGACCAGTTCGATTGCTCGCGCCGGGTTGTCGAGTACTTGCTGGGGCAGGGGCACAAGACCGTGCACTTTATCTCGTGTCCCGAGCGCTCGCTTTCGGGCATGCAGCGCGAGGAAGGCTGGCGCGAGACATTGCGCGCACATGGTGTTGAGCTGCCGCGACTCATCCGTGGCGATTGGACGGCGCAGAGCGGATATGCCGCAGGCCAGGCTCTGGCGGACGATCCGACCTGTACTGCCATCTATGCCTCCAACGACGCCATGGCCTACGGCTGCATTCGCGGGCTCGAGTCGCGCGGAAGGCGTGTGCCCGAGGACGTGAGCGTGGTGGGTGTTGATGACAGCCTGGGCGATATCGTGCCCGATCGTCGCCTGGCCACCGTGCGCTTTGACAACAAGCGTGTCGGCATGTGGGCAGTCGATAAGATCGCCGGTGCCGATGGGGGTGCGTCTGGCGTGGAACACATGCTGATTCCTGGTGTGCTCGTAGAGGGCGATACGGTGCGCGATTTGCGTTAGGGCGCGGTCCTGTTTGGGTTTCCGTTAATCATGTTTGATATTGTTCGAAATGGTTTGTAAACCGTTCACGGGCGAAAATTGACCGTTCATAGCTTGAAATTATGTTTTGCGTTGTTCTTTTTTGTTTGAATGTTAATGTTTCTGCCATACAGAACGCAGCGCGTATGCCCGGACGCGATGCTCTCCATTGGTTCATATGTGAAAGGAACGCAATATGGCAACCAAAGAAGAAATCTCGATGGTTGGATTCGAGATCGTCGCATACGCAGGTGACGCCCAGACCGATCTGCTTGCAGCGCTCGATGCTGCTCGCGAGGGTGATTTTGAGAAGGCCGAGCAGCTGCACAAGGATGCCAGCGATGCGCTCATCGGTGCCCACGACACGCAGACCAAGCTGCTTTCGCAGGAGGCCGGCGGTGGCGAGATGGAGATGACCTTCATCATGGCTCACGCTCAGGACACTCTCATGACCACTATGATCCTGGAGAAGCAGACCCGCTTTACCATCGATGCCTACAAGCGCATCGCCGAGCTCGAGGCCAAGCTCGCCTAACGAGCCCGCACAACCAAGCCCCCTTCCAAAAGCCCTGCCGCACCCCGCGGCAGGGCTTTTCATGTTCCCCTTTCTAAGTTGCGGTGAAATAGGGACTGAAAGGGGGCTAGCAGGCATAAAACAGTCCCTATTTCACCGCAACTTATTGGGTGCTGTTGGACATTTTGCTTCGTGGGTATACTTCCATCCGCAATACACGCCGGACTGAGGAGGTATCCAAATGCCGGACAACGGATCGATTCAAAAGAAGGGTGCGCACGAGATGTCCCACGGGCGCCCCGTTCAAATTACCGAGCATACGACGGTGACGGAGCTGCAGCCCAGCCTGTCCGATGTCGTGTGCGCAAACAAAAAGTTGCAGATCGGGTTCATCATCGCGCTCGTGGTGTTGGCGCTTCTGTCGGGCTTTGTCGCCCGTCCGCATTATGCCGACACCAAGACCTGGGACTCAACTATCGAGGTCATCGATCAAAAGAAGGGCAATGTGTTGGCGCTCACGACGTCGTGCGTGGCGCTGTCTGCGGGCATCACAGCACTGCCGGGCGACACGGGAACGCCGGTCGCCGAGCAGCTCGCACAGCTCTCGGGCAACTTAGGCATTGTGCTTGCCGTACTGTACCTCGAGAAATATCTGCTTACTATATTGTGGTCGGTCGGGCTGGGCATCCTGATCCCGTTCTCGCTCGTACTCTTCGCGGTGTCCCTTGGCATTCATGGCCGCTGGAGTACTAGCGCCGTCCTTCGCCGTGTGGCGACGCGCGTGCTGGTGGTTGCCATGATCGGCATGGCGTTGGTGCCTGCGAGCGTGTGGGTATCGCAAAAGGTCGACGAGACGTACCAGGTGAGTATCGAGCAGGCCGAGCAAAAGGCGACAAGCGCGGCTGAGGCGAGCTCGTCAAAGAGCGAAAAGAAATCTGAAGCCAAAACAGACAAAAACGTGCTTGAGCAACTGACCGAAGGCGCTTCGAGTCTACTGACTTCGGTGACCGATAGCGCCAAGTCGATGACCGACGAGGTCGTGCAGCAGGTGACCGATCTGATCGAAGGCGTCATCGTGATGATTGTGACCTCGTGCGTGATTCCGTTGCTGGTGCTCGCTGCATTCTTGTGGCTTGGGCACACGCTGCTGGGGATTGATATTTCCGGCCCCACGAACTATCTGACGGGCCGTTTTCTGAGTGCTCCGTCCAAGCACGCCAAGAAGAGCGGGCAGGCTGAGTGATCAACAAAGCGAGTTTTGGAAGATCAAACCGTAAGAAGGGCGGCCGAGATGCGTTCTCGGTCGCCCTTTTTTGTTGAGTGCGTGACCGCTCACACCTCCGTCAGACCCAAACGGTCGGCAAACACCCGCGAATGGTATTTGTTCAAAAAAGAACAAAGATAAACAAATAGTTGTTGCAGTTGTTGTTCGAATGTGTTCAAATAAACATGAACAGTGAAGAACCGCACATTCAGATGCCCGGACCTGAACGCGATTCAACACTTCCAAACAGAAACTACGCACCTGCGTATCTCTCAAGGAGGATGTCATGAGGGTTGTAATCGCTTCCGATGCCGACGGTATGTCGATGAAGGAGTCCATCAAGGAGATGCTCATCGCCGACGGTCACGAGGTCGTCGACTATTCCGAGACCCCTGCCGCGGACTTTGTCGATTCCGCGACCGCCGTCGCCAAGGACCTGCTGGAGCACAAGGATTCCCAGGGCTTTGCCTTCGATAAGTACGGCGTCGGCTCCTATATGGCCGCCGTCAAGATCAAGGGCATGGTCGTCGCCAACATTTCCGACGAGCGTTCCGCCTACATGACCCGCGAGCACAACGGTTCGCGCATGGTCACCATGGGCCCGGGCGTTGTGGGCACCGAGGTCGCCAAGAAGATCGCCCGCGAGTTCCTGCGCGCCCAGTACGCCGGCGGCCGTCACCAGATCCGTGTCGACATGCTCAACAAGATGGCCTAACGAGAGCCACCGAGAACTCGAACTTCTACCTCAACTTGTGAATTCAGACGAAAGGACGTTCTGATGAAGAAGACCATCGCAATCGGTTGCGACCATATCGTTACGGACGAGAAGATCTATCTGGCCGACCGCCTGGAGCAGGCTGGCTACAAGGTGCTCGATTGCGGCACCTACAGCCACACCCGTACGCACTACCCCATCTACGGTAAGGCCGTGGGCGAGGCTGTTGCCAGCGGCAAGGCCGACTTTGGCGTGGCCCTTTGCGGCACCGGCATCGGCATCACCAACGCCGTCAACAAGGTTCCCGGCGCCCGCTGCGCCCTGGTCCGCGACATGACCTCTGCCCTGTATGCCCGTCGCGAGCTCAACGCCAACATCGTGGGCTTTGGCGGCAAGATCACCGGCGAGTTCCTGATGGCCGACATCATGCTTGCCTTCCTGGAGGAGCCCTACGAGAAGACCCCCGAGCACGATGCCCTGATCGCCAAGATCGATGCCTGCAATAAGGCCGACGCCGAGGCTCAGGCTGACCCGCACTTCTTTGACGAGTTCCTCGAGAAGTGGGACCGCGGCGAATACCACGACTAAGGGGTTCCGGCGTTCTACCGAACGCCGGACCGGTCGACGCTGCGCGGCGCTCAGGCACCCCATCTCGCCGCTCAAACCGTCGCTCGCGTACATGAAGTACGCGTCGCTCCTCTTTCGCGGCGACTTGGGGCACCTGAGCGCCGCTCGCTGACGTTGGAGGTACCTGCAGGGTTACCGCTGTTGTTGCGAAGCGTTCTGGTACGGCGAGCAGCTCCGATAACACGTTTGCTTGCTTGGCTTGAGTGCTTCGCTCTTGGCGGTACCCGGCATTCTGCAGCTTTTCAATTGACGGCTCGCGTTTCTGTGAGGGGGCGCGGGCCGGTTTTCTATCAGCCCTATTGACTTGGCGGGCTGTCGTAAGAAAGGGAAGGCTCCTATGGAGTTTGTTCTTGATAACGGTTCTATCCGCGTAGCACTGAGCACGGCGGGCGGGTCGTTCACTTCTATTGCGGCCAACGGCTGTGAGTACCTGTGGCAGGGTGACCCGGCGGTCTGGTCGGGCCAGGCACCCATTTGTTTCCCGATCTGCGGTGGCCTTCGTGACGGTCACGCAATGACCATGGGCGGCCGCGAGGTAAAGCTCGCTCGCCACGGCTTTGCGCGCAAACAGGAGTGGAAGCTCGAGGAACAGAGCGACAACATGGTTGCGCTGAGCCTAAGCTCTACCGACCATGCCGAGCTGCTCGAGCAGTACCCGTATCCGTTTAAGATCGTTGCTCGTTACACGATCGATTCGGAAAAGGTGGCCGTGTCGTACGAGGTGACCAATGAGGGCACCGAGGACATGCCGTTCTTTGTGGGCGGTCACCCCGGCTTTAAGTGCCCGCTCGACGAGGGCGAGTCCTATGACGACTACGAGCTCCGTTTTGAGCAGCGTGAGGCCACCGAGCTCTGTACTGCCGTTCCCTCGACGGGCCTGATTGATGTTGAGCATCGCAGCAAGAACCCCATGATCGGCCAGAACCTGCCGCTTACCCACGAACTCTTCGACTTCGCGGAGACCATCTTCGACGTGCTCGAGAGCCGCGTGGTTACGTTGACCAAGAAAACCGAGGACAAGGGCGTGCGCCTGACGTTCCCCGATATGCCGTACCTGATTGTGTGGAGTAAGCCCGAGGGCGACTTTGTGGCTGTTGAACCGTGGGGTGGTCTGTCCACCTGCTCCGACGAGGACGATATCCTGGAGCACAAGCGTGGCTGCCTGGTGGCCAAGCCGGGAGAGACCGTCACCCGCGGTTTTGAGATCGAGATCCTTTAACGAGTTATCGTATGTTTGGGGCGGGTTATGCCGCCCCGGAACAGGAGTTCAACATGATTCTGACCGTTACCATGAACCCGTCGATTGATACGCGCTATCAGCTCGACAAGCTGATCATCGACGATGTTAACCGTGTGACGCCCGAAAAGACCGCTGGCGGCAAGGGCCTCAACGTGAGCCGTGTGCTGCTGCAGTTGGGCGACGACGTGCTCGCGACCGGTCTGCTCGGCGGCCACATGGGTGCCTATATGGCCGAGCTCATGGATGCCGATGGCGTCAAGAACGACTTTGTGCCCATCGCCGGTGAGACGCGCATTTGCCTGAATATTCTGCACGAGGGTAATCAGACCGAGCTGCTGGAGAGCGGCCCGCAGATCGCCCCGGCCGAGCTCGAGGCCTTTACGGCCAAGTTCGCCGAGCTTGCAGCGAAGGCGGACGTTGTGACGCTTTCGGGCTCGCTGCCGCGCGGCGTCGATGCCGGCTACTATGCCGAGCTCGTCAAGATCGCCGAGAAGGCGGGCGCCAAGGTGCTGCTCGACACCTCGGGTGCATCGCTGGAGGCCGCGCTGGAGTCCGACGCTAAGCCTGAGCTCGTAAAGCCCAACCTGACCGAGATTAACGGCCTGCTGGGTACGTCCTTTACGACCGATGATGTCGATGCCCTGCGCGAGGCGCTTGCCGCCGATGACCGCTTTGCCGGTATCCCCTGGGTTGTCGTTTCGATGGGCGCTGCCGGTTCGGTGGGCTTCCATGAGGGTCGTGCGTTCCGCGCCAAGACGCCCGCGATTGCGGCTGTGAACGCGACGGGTTCCGGCGACTCGACCATCGCCGGTTTTGCGCATGCCATTGCTGCTGGTGCCGACGACGTCACGGTGCTCAAGACCGCCAATACCTGCGGCAAGCTCAACGCCATGGATCCCAAGACCGGCCACCTGGTCATGGACCGCTGGGACGAGATCTACAACAACGTTGAAGTAACGGAGCTGTAGGGTTACGCGGTTATACCAAACCGCGTAACGGCTCGACGCTGCGCGGGCCGCATTTGGACAATCTGACGTTCAACTTCAAGGGCGCGACCGGAAGGTCAGCGCCCTTTCGTTTCACGTCACCTTGTCTCAAATGCGGCCCGCTCGCTGCCGTTGCCAAAACATCGGCGTTACCTTGCTTCGGGAATGCGGCAGAGAGGGACGTTCCTTTTCTGCCGGCAGTTTGGGACACTCCTTACGGGGCACTCCCTCCACAGCGCCTATGCCAGCTTGTCGATTTGCCCAATCTCCCAGAGCGGAATGTTGACGAGCGTGCCCTCGTCTCTATATGCCGCTAACGATGTTCTCACGCAGCGCTCGAGCTTGAACTTCTCGCAGGCAATCCTCAGACTCTTTGCTTTGAGATTCTCTGCCGCCTTGACCTCGAGCGGAAGCACGATCCCCGCATGGTCGATGGCAAAGTCAGTCTCTGCATTGCCGGAGGAGGATGACCAATACGCGGGAGTTTTGCCTTGGAGCAAAAGCTCCTGTGCGACGTATTGCTCGGTCAGCGAGCCTTTGAACTCCGTAAAAACAGCGGGCCCGTTCAGAACAATGGCCGGCGAGAGGCCGGAGAGTGCTCCGAGGATGCCGGTGTCGATACAGAACAGCTTGAAGCCCGAGAGATCCTCGTAGCTTGTGAGCGGTGCTCTTAGGGCGGAAACACGTGGTACCTTATGAACGATTCCATAGTCCATGAGCCACTGGAGGCTTTCCTCAAAATCGCGTGCGCGCGCCCCGGGACGAAGCGCGCCGTAGACGAACTTCTTGTTTTCCTTTGCGAGCTGGCCGGGAAGGGATTTCCAAACCAGCCTCATGCGCTCGACGATGCGGGCTGGCGCATGCTTGCCAAAATCGGATTCGTAAGCTTCGATGATTTGCTGCTGGAGCCTGCGGGCCTCGATGAAATCGTGGGAGGCGGCGAAAGCGGAGACAACTTCTGGCATGCCACCGACAACGAGGTATTCCTTGAGCAGGCGCTCGAGCTTTTCGGAAACGTTTGCCAGCAGGTCCATGTCTGCGGCAAGGATGGCATCTGCGAGCGGATCGCCATCGACGGCACGAACGAACTCGACAAACCCCATGGGGCGCATGGTGAGCTGGTCGATCTTGCCGACGGGGAACGACTCGTTTTCGCGTCGGAGCGCGAGCCCCATATAGGAGCCGGCTGCCACGATATGGTATTCCGGCGCCAGCTCGTTGAAGTATTTGAGCGAGGTGATGCCACGCGGTGCCTCTTGGATTTCGTCGAAGATGATGAGTGTGTCTGTCGGCGTTATGGTCTGGCCGCGCAGGAGCTCTATCTGGGAGATGATGCGTTTGGGGTCAAGGCTTCCGTCGAACAGCGAACGTGCGCCCGGTTCGAGCATAAAGTCAAAACGGATGACGTTTTGATACTGCTGGCCTGCGAATTCGTTGAGAAGCCAGGTTTTTCCCGTCTGGCGGGCCCCCTTAAGCAGGAGGGGCTTGCGATTTGCCCTAGATTTCCAAGCGATGAGTTCGTCCATTAGCTGTCGCTGCATACTGCCCCCTAACGATCATGGTTAGTATAAGACTGTCTTGGTCTTTCCATCGAAAAATGTGGGAGTAAACCACGTTTTTCCATCGAAAAATGTGGTAGTAAACCACGTTTTTCCATCGAATAATGTGGGGTTTAAGTCGGCACCTGGGGGCGTTCCTTCTCTGCCGGCAGTTTGGAACACTCCTTGTTTTGGTGTAAATTAGCTACCCTTGCATCAGAAAACGGCGCCCGTCGGCGATGTTGCCGGCGGGCGCCGTTGTCGTGTAGGCGCTATTTGTTAAGTGCGTGCGTTCGAGCTCGCGTGCTACAGCGAGTCGATGAAGCGCTGTTGGGCGGCGCGGCCGGCCTCGTCCCATTTAAAGACGCCGGCGTTGTCGAGCACGTGGCCAAACACCACGCCGACCTCCTCGTGCAGGATGTCGATGGCGTTATCGGCCGTAAGCTCATTGGCACGACGGGTGTAGACGTCCAGGGCCCACGCGGTGTGGCTGCGGCAAAGGTCGTCGCCCTCGAGTGCGGCGGCAAGATCGTAGCTTGCGTCAGCCTTGGCTGCCAGCAGGTGCTCGCGAACGGCACCAAGCTCGGGAACCAAACGCGGCGGTAAAATGGCCAGGCCCATGACCTCGATCAGGCCGATGTTCTCCTTCTTAATGTGGTGGTACTCGGCATGCGGATGGAAAACGCCCAGCGGATGCTCGTCGGTCGTGATGTTGCAGCGAAGCGCCAGGTAGGACTCGTAAATCTCGCCGCCGGCGTTGCCGCGGGAGTCTACGCGGCGAATGACGGGCGTCACGGTGTTGTGGGCCACGCCGTCGGCCGTGTGTGCGATGATGCCCACAGACTCATCGGTCCACTCGCGCCAGGCGAGGATAATCTTCTCGGCAGCGTCGAGCAGCTGGGCGCGGTCATGCGAGCGCAGGCGCAGCACCGAGAGCGGCCACTGCAGCACGGTACCGCTAACCTGATCAAATCCGGGCACGCTAAACTGCGAGACCTCGGCGGCGTGCATCATGGGGAACTCGTGCGCGCCGCCCTGGAAGTGGTCGTGCGACAAGATCGAGCCGCCCACGATGGGCAGGTCGGCGTTGGAGCCAATAAAGTAGTGCGGGAACAGGTCGACAAAGTCGAGCAGGCAGGTCAGGCCCTTGCGGTCCACGTGCATCGGGCGATGCTCGGAGCTCATGGCAATGCAGTGCTCGTTAAAATACGCATACGGGCTGTACTGGAAACCCCAGCGCTCGCCGTCGAGCTGGATGGGGATAACACGCAGATTCTGTCGGGCGGGGTGAGCGCCTCCGTCGGCTGCGGCGGAGCGTCCGGGATAGCCCTCGTTTTCGATGCAGAGCTGGCAGGCGGGATACTTCTCGCCCGTGTTCTTGGCGGCACCTGCCGCGGCGATATCGCGCGGGTCCTTCTCAGGCTTGGACAGGTTGATGGTGATCTCAAGATCGCCCCAGTTGGTGGGGGTGCTCCATTTGATGTTGCGCGCGATGGCGGCACGGCGCACGTAGCCGGCGTCGCAGCACAGGCCGTAGAACCATTCGGTCGCGGCGCGGGGCTCGTTGACGCCCATACGACCGTTGAACTCTTCGTTTACAACCGAAGGCCTCGGCATGAGCGCGCCCATGATTCGCATGGCGATGCGGTCGCGGCCCGATGCTGTGTCCTCGGCGGCACCGTTGGCAACGGCGGTCTCGGAAAGCGCGGCAAGCGTGCCTTCAAGGTCAAAGTCGGGCAGGGTATCGGGGTGCAAGAGCGAGAGTTTCTCAACCTGGAGCGCCCAGGCCATATCGAGCGCGGGCCCCGTAGCGCCGATGCACTCCAAAATGGTGTTGTATGCCCAGATGCGGTCGTCCTGGCCGATCATCGATCGGTGGATGGCGTACTCGATCAGGTTCTGTGCGGCCTCGCGCACGTCAGTCATTACAGCCATGCCGCGTAAGCCCCCTTGTCAGAGATGGCGTAGTGACGGGCAGAGCCCTCGCCCAGCCAGCCGTTCATCTTGGCAATGAAGGTGTCGACCAGGTCGAGCGGCACGAAGGCCTGGATGGTGCCACCAAAGCCGCCACCGTGAATACGAACGGCACCGCGACCGTCGAGCACGTGCTCGGCCAGTGCCAGGGCATACATTGAGGGCTGCTCGGAGCCCAGCTTGGCGACGACATTCTGCAGGTACATGGCAGAGCTGGCGCCGGACTCGCGCGTCAGGACCAGGAACTGGTCGATGTCGCCGGCGTTCAGGGCCGCCCAGCGCTTATCGACCAGGCCGTTCTCGTACCAGTAGTGAACGGCGCGCAGGCACGCGCGGTCGCCCAGCTTGGCGCGCAGCTCGGGGAGCTTGGCGTCAAAGTCGGCAACGTCGACCTCGCACAGGCGTGCCTTGCCAAACTCGGCGGCGACGTCTTGCATCTCGCGGGGAACGGCGGCGTAGTCGTCGGTGGCGGCCACGTGGTCGGCGCCTACTTTAACGAGCACGAGCGCATAGCCGTGATCCTCAAAGTTGAGCTCAAGCTTCTGGGTCTTAGGCTGAGCCTGGTCCTCAAAGTCCATGTAGGCAAGGCCGCCCAGACATACGGCGGCCTGGTCCATCAGACCGCAGGGCTTGCCGTAGTAGTTGTTCTCGGTGCGCTGGCTCATCTGCGCGAGCGCGACGGGCTCAATGGCGGGCGCGCCCCAGAGCGTCTCCATGGCGCGGCCGTATGCGGCCTCGACGGCGGCAGAGCTGGAAAGGCCGCCGCCCGAGGGGACGGAGCAGGTGAAGGCGAAGTCGAAGCCCTGGGGCTCAACGCCCAGAGCTGCAATCTCGTGGGCCATACCGCGGACGAGGCTCGCGGACGTGCCCTTCTCGGACTCCTGAACATCTAGCGTGTCGAGTGTGATCTCAAAGGTGGGGTAGCCCTCATCGGCGACGCGAACCTTGTTGGTGTCGGTCGCTACGGCAATGCCGTCAACGGCGACATCGAGCGAGCCGGCGATGACGTGGCCGCCCTCGTGGTCGGTGTGGTTGCCACTGATCTCGGAACGGCCGGGCGCGTGCACATAGAGCACCTGGCGGTCGCCGATGGGGCCAAACTCCTCCTCAAACAGCTTGGTGAGCGTGGCGAATGTCTTTTCGTCGGGGGTGGTCATGGGAGTCCTTTCCTTGGCGCGCACGGGTTGGTTTTGCGTCGTTATGAGTACGTTAACAACTTGAAGCGGCATGAACCAAGTGTTCACGATACCGCACGTTACGGGCTATGTTAACGTACTCATAACACATCGCTTGTCACTTTTTGAGAATCTGGTAATCGGTAGAAATTCAGCCGTGAACGGTACTGCCGTATGGACTTATAAAGCAGAAGAGATGCAGATAGAAAAAGTAGAGTACGTTAACATGCGTCCGACGATAGCGGGCCTCGGCGCGGGATGTATTTCTGCCCGGGCCAGCATTCACGCTATTCAGATCTCGCAAGGGTGAAGGTGATCCTGTGGCAAGGCGCCCGTCCAACGATACCAGTTCGCGTCCGGTCTCCATGGCTGACGTCGCCCGCGCTGCCGGCGTTTCGCAGCAGACGGTTTCGCGCGTCGCCAACGGCTTGCCCAACGTTAACGAGCAGACGCGCCAGCGCGTGCAGGCTGCTATGCAAGAGCTCGGCTTTCGTCCGAGTTATGCCGGTCGCTCGCTGCGCGACGGCCGTTACCATTCGGTCGGCCTATGCATCAACGATGTCACCAAGTTTGGCAACCTCTCAATGATCGACGGCATCGCCAGCGCTGCTCGCGAGCATAATTGCGCCATCACGCTGGTCGAGATGTCCAAGACTGAGGAATTCTCGCTTGCCGAGGCCACGCGTCGTATGGCCGCATTGCCGGTGGATGGCATCATCATCGGCATGAGCCGCATGGCGCCCGATTTTGAGACGTTTGATCCACTGCCGGGCATTGGAACGGTCATCGTTACCATGTACGCGCATCCGCGCGTGACTACGGTCGATTCCGACCATTACGGCTGCTCGCTCTTGCTTATGGATCACCTGTTTGAGCTGGGGCACGGGCAGATTCGCTATATTGGCGGCCCGTCGTTCTCGGTCGACGAGCAATTTCGTCGAGCCGGTTGGCAGGATGCGCTCGAGCGTAAACACATCGAGCCGGCAGAGCCGCTCGAGGGAGACTGGTCTGCCAACAGTGGCTACGAGGCCGGCAGATATCTGGCCGAGCACGACCGCACTATGACGGCGATCTATGCGGCAAACGACCAGATGGCAAATGGCGCGATTGCCGCGCTGCGCGATAGCGGTCTGCGCGTGCCCGAGGACGTGAGCGTGGTGGGCGTCGACGACTCGCTCGACGACTTTGTCGCGCATAACGAGCTCACGACCGTTCGATTCGATTTGCATCAGCGCGGACGCGAGGTATTCGAGCATGCGGTTCCCGAGGCGGGTACGGCGGGCAAAACCGTTGCCATTCGTATTCCCGGCCAGCTCATTATTCGACATAGCACGGCGATACCACGCTCATAGTTTGCGCAGGTAAACGGCGATTTATCGTATTTCAATAACAATCGGTAAGGATGCCGGCAGATAACAGTTGGAATGCTGCCGAGTGCTATGATAGACGGGTTCTTTTGTCTATCTAGGAGGCTTTGCCTGATGGAGATCACCAAGGATATCCGCTACATCGGTGTCGACGATCACGACATTGACCTGTTCGAGGGCCAGTACGACGTGTCCGAGAACGGCATGGCATACAACAGCTATGTTATCTTGGGCGATAAAATCGCTGTCGCCGATTCGGTTGACGCTGGCTTTGTCGACGAATGGCTCGGCAACCTCGAGGCCGCGCTCGACGGCCGTACGCCCGACTACCTGGTCGTCCATCACATGGAGCCCGATCACTCCGCCGGCATTGCCGCCTTTATGGAGCGCTATCCCCAGGCGCAGATCGTGGCCAGCATGGGTGCCTTCCGCATGATGGTCAACTACTTTGGCACTGATTTCCCCGAGCGTAAGATGGTCGTCAAAGAGGGCGACGTGCTCGATCTGGGCGGCCACAGCCTAACCTTTATCGGCGCTCCCAACGTGCACTGGCCCGAGGTTCTCTTCTCCTACGAGGCCACTGACAAGGTACTCTTTAGTGCCGACGGCTTTGGCAAGTTTGGCGCCAACGACATCGAGGATCCGGAGGGCTGGGCCTGCGAGGCTCGCCGCTATTACTTTGGCATCGTGGGCAAGTTCGGCAAGTTTGTGCAGGCCGTGCTCAAGAAGGCTGCCAATCTGGACATTCAGGTCATCTGCCCGCTCCACGGCCCTGTTCTTACCGAGAACCTGGGATATTACCTCGACACCTACAACACCTGGTCGAGCTATCAACCCGAGGACGAGGGCATCACGATTGCCTACGCGAGCGTGTACGGCCATCTGAAGACCGCCGTTGAGGAGCTCGCCGCCGCGCTCGAGGCTCGCGGCCAGAAGGTTTCCGTCTTTGACCTAGCTCGCGACGATATGGCCGAGGCCGTTGAGGACGCGTTCCGCTATGACCGTCTGGTGCTTGCCTCCATTACCTATCAGGGCGAGATCTTCCCGTTCATGAGCACTTTTATCCACACGCTTGCCGAGCACGCCTACCAGAACCGTACGGTGGCGCTCGTCGAGGCCGGCTCCTGGGCGCCCGTCGCTGCCAAGGTTATGACCAAGGAGCTCGAGGGCATGAAGGACATCACCCTGGCGCAGAACAAGGTGACCGTCCTGGGCTCGCTCAACGACGCCTCGCGCGCTCAGATCGAGGCCCTTGCCGACGAGCTTTCCAAGTAGCAATACTTTCACGTTTGACGCGCAAACCACCACAAAGGGGACAGTGAACTGCCTCCCATTTCTTGGACATCGGGAAATGGGAGGTTTTCCATGAGTATAG
>NZ_JAQLFJ010000022.1 GCF_028206795.1 Collinsella aerofaciens
TGCTCTACAGTCCTGCGCAAGACGGAAAGCACATTAAGTGCTTTCCTTTGCGTGCGGAACTCGCGACAAACTTAACCCCCGCCCCCAGCCCCGGAGACCCTCCCTGCCGTCACATTATTCAACCAGTTTTGCGGGCGTGCGCCGCTGCGCGGCTAGCCCGCGTGCTTCCCGACGGGGTTGGTCTGATTGTTCTGGTTGGACTTCTGACTTTGGCTCAAACAAAAACGGGAGATGCGTTGTGCATCCCCCGTTTTTGTTGCGGTTAGTCCAAGTCAATAAACTTAGTGGTCAGTATCTTGCCGTCTTTGACGAGCATTCTGGCCATGGTGGGGCCTCGGCTGCCTCTGGGGTAGCTGGCGCTGCCCGGGTTGAGGACTAGGCAGCGGCCCACCTGGGCTTCTTTGGTTACGTGGGTGTGGCCGTTGATGGCTACGTCTACGGATCCCACCGGAAGGTCTTCGCGGTAGTGGGCTACGGCAAATTTGAGGCCTTCGTAGGTAAAGAGCGCAAGACGGTCTACATCGGGGCCGTAGTCGCGGTAGTAATCGTTGTTGCCCAATACGGCCCGTACAGGGGCGATGGTGCACAGGTGCTCGTAGTCCATCTCTGACGTGAGGTCGCCGGCGTGGATGATCAGGTCTGCGCCCTCAAGCTCATCCAAGAGCGCAGGCGATAAATAGCCGTGGGTGTCCGAGATGATGTCGATACGCTTGGCGCTTGCATTGTTCATGGGATCCCTTCCGCAAAAAACGATTCGGCAGATACATACAAAAAAGGCCCCACGGCTCCGCAGACGATGGGTCTACAGGGCTGCGGGGCCAGTGCGCTAGAGACTCAAGGCCTTCTTGAGCGGCACGACGCGGCGGCGCGAAACCGGCACGCGTTCGTCGACGCCCGTAATGCCCAGCTGGATGGCGCCCGAGGGCACCGTCTCGACGTCCGTAACGCACGCCAAGTTGACGATATAGCGGCGGTGAACACGGAAGAAGCCAAAGTCGCAGAGCTTGGCCTCAAACTGCGCCAGCGAGGTCGTCGACAAAAAGCGATCATCGACGGTATAGATGCAGGAGTAATCGTCCTTGGCCATGATAAAGCGGATGTCGTCCACGGGAATGAGCACCTTGCGGCCGCCCTTTTCCACCGGGATACGCTCGATGGTCACTTTGCTGTCCGTAACCGGCTTGGCGCGTTGCATGACCTTCTCGATCGCGCGATCCAAGCGAGCTTCCTCGACAGGCTTCATCAGATAATCGACGGCATCGACGTCGAATGCCTCGACTGCATGGTCGCTATACGCAGTCACAAACACGATCGCCGGCGGATTTTTGAGCTTATGCAGCGCCTCGGCAAGTTGCAGGCCCGAGGCACCGGGCATCGAGATATCGAGAAACACGACATCCACGCGACTTTCCATAAGCATCTCGATGGCGGAGCGGACGCTCGACGCCTCCGTGATCGTGCCGATCTTGCCCGTTTGCTCGAGCAGGAAGCGAAGCTCCGAGCGAGCCGGCGCCTCATCATCCACAATCATCGCACGCAGCATAGGGATAAAACCTTTCGTCAACTAACTACGCCGGGCATCCGTCGCATGACGTTGAGCCCGTAGCCTTTTATTTTACTCTTGAATGTCAAAGATGCTCTCTGACAAATCAAGATGAAGAAGCACTTTGGTGCCCTTGCCCGGCGCCGATTCGACACGCGTATAGGAGTGCGGCCCAAAAAAGCGATGGATGCGCTCCGAAATATTGTGCATGGCCACACCGGCGCCGCCACCCTGGGGAGAGCTGGCGTCGGGACGGGCAGAGCGCTCGTCAAACAGTCTGGCGGCGGTACCCTCATCCATGCCCACGCCATTATCGGCCACGGCAATCAAGATTGCATCCTCGCCGTCTTGGTGAACGGTCACGTCGATCCTCAGGGCGTCGTCATCGCCCATACCATGACGCACGGCGTTCTCGACAATCGGCTGGATCACGAACGACGGCACCAGCGTATCTTCCACGTCCTCGGACACATCGAACGTCGCAAGCACGCGGTCCTCGCCAAAGCGGGCCTTCTCAAAGGTAAGGTAGCGCTTGGTCTGTGCGACCTCGCGCGAGACCGGAATAAGCGATCCCGAGTTGTCGAGCGTGGCGCGATAGAACGATGAGAACTCACGAAGCAGTTCGCGGGCCCTCAGCGGGTCGGTGCGCGTAAACGATGCAATGGTGTTCAGCGTGTTGAACAGGAAGTGCGGGTTAATCTGCGCCTGCAGCGCACGCACCTCGGCGCGCGCTGTGAGTTCCTTTTGCACCTCGAGCTCGTGGATGGCGAGCTGCGTGGACAAGATCTCGGCAAAGCCCGAGGCAAGCGCGTACTGGGTACGGTCGACGGCGCGCGGGGTCTTGTAGTAGAACTTGAGCGTGCCGACGGTACGATCGCCCACCTTGATGGGGGCGATAATGCCGGCGGGGACTTGGTTGTGCGAGCCGTCCGAGCCCACGACATCCACCATACGGTTGAACGACTGCACGATGCCATGTTCGATAACGTAGCGTGTGGCAAGCGTGTGGATGGGAGAATCTGGCAGTAGTTTTTCCTCAAACTCGCCCGCGCAGGCAAGCACGTTGTCCTCATCGGTGATGGCCACCGTCATGGCGCGCGTCTCGGGCAAAATGCGCTGGCACACCAAACGCGCCGACTCCTGTGTCAAACCGCCCTTAATGTCCTCGAGCATGGCCGAGGCCACCGAGAGCGTCTCCTCGGTGTACTGGGAGCGCACCGAATCGGGATTGAGCGTCAAAAAGATAAAGATGCACAGAAAGATGCACAGCAGCGCGCAGGCAATCACCGTGGCAATCGGCTCGATTCCGGTCGCCAGGGCAAAAATAAAGTACACCAGCACGCAAATGGCGCAGGCAACGGCAATGATGCGAAAGATTGATATTGAACTATCGCGCTGGGCGCGGCGGTCGATCATTCGGCCCCCTCCAGGATACTGATCAGTTGTGCGTCACGCCAAAGCCCGTCCATGATCTTGGGCCAAAAGCTCTGGAAACGCAGGTAGCTTGCAGCGTTTTGGCGTGCATAGGCCTTTGCCTCGTCGATACCATGGCGCCAGATGCGCAGGTAGCCCTCATGCTCGCGGGTAAACACGCTGCGGACCATAGCGGTCTTGCGCACGCGGTCGTCGAGCTCGCGCGAAATCCACGGGCCCGGGTAGGGCATGAGCGATGCCGCCGTAACGGGAATGAGCTCCTTTTGATGCGCGGCGAACGTCAACTTGGCCCGTTCGTAGTACCAACGGTATACATCCTGCATAAAGCGCGGTGAGCGCTTTTCGGACTCCGGAGGCAGATGGCGCACGGTCCACTCGTTATCGAACCACACGTCGTAGCCAAACATGCGCATGTTAAAGAGGTAATCCAAGTCCTCGCCGCGGGTGATAAACGGGTCAAAGGCCACACGCGTAAAGGCGCGGGCGTGCAGGGCCATCAGGCCGCCGCACACGTAGTTGGAGCGCGAGATGCGGGTGCCCGAGAGCGCCTTTTTCATCCAACGGTTGAACTCGATGCGCTTGGTCCACCAACGATGGCAGATGCCCGCCTTGTCCGTGGGAGCCAGCGGCGAGCCGTCGCGATCGTAGAAATAGCCGCTCTTGACCAAGATCGGCAAGCCCTGACGCGTCTGCTGCCCCAACGCATAGGTCGCGCGCTTCATAAAGTCGGCGTCGATGACAGTCTCATCGTCATCCAAAAAGATAACCGCGTCATGCCCCAGCACCGCAGCGCAGGCCAGCCCCATGTTGCGGATGGCACCGTAGCCTCGCAGGCTCACGCACTCGCCCGAACCCTTGGGCGCGATCTGAGCAACCCGGTCTGCGATGCGCGAGGCCTGGGTGTTGGTAACAACGGTGACCTTGAGCGTGGGATGCGCGTCGACAATCTCGTGCACGCGCAGCGACACATCGGCTGTGGCAGAAACGGGACAGACCACCAAAAGGATGATGCGCGGGATGTCGCGCACCTGCTCAAGTGAGGCCAGGCAGCGGTCGAGTTCGGGATTGTCGGCGTTGAGTCGTGTCGAATGGTCATAGGTGCCAGGGGCGTTTGCGCGAGCGTCATCGCCCGCCCAATACGTTGGAATCACGACCGTGGCGTTCATGCCTTACCCTCCCTGCAACACAAAAACGGGACGCCGCCAAACACAGGCGACGCCCCGCGACCTAGCTGATTCCATCATACCCACTTGGGCAAATCATTGCTCGCAAGTCGCAATGTTTATTGCGGATAACCCCAAAAGAGTACCGTGGACAGGCACAATAGCCGCTCACTCCTATGCGGCATGCTCTGCCGCCCGAGTCATGCGGGACAGGCGGACCAGCAGCATAAAGCCAACGACCAGCAGCACACCAATGGAAAGGACGCCCAGCGACGGGTTGCCGGTCAGCGAGGTGACGACCGACACCAGGAAGGTGCCCATAACACTTGCATAGCGGCCAAAGATATCAAAGAAGCCGTAGTACTCGTTGGACTTTTCCTTGGGAATAATGCGGCCAAAGTAGCTGCGGCTGAGCGCCTGCACGCCGCCCTGGAACAGGCCGACCATAATGGCAAGCACCCAAAACTCAAAGGCGGTCTTTAGGAAGAACGCGGCGAACAGCACAATGCCCATATAGGCGGCGACTGCCACCAAGATCATGTTGAGCGTGCCCACGCGGCCGGCGAGCTTGCCGTAGATGATGGCGGACGGAAAGGCCACGAACTGCGTGACGAGCAGCGCCAGGACCAACTGGGTCGAATCGATGCCCAAGGCCGATCCGTAGCTGGTTGCCATGGAAATGACCGTGTGCACACCGTCGATATAGAAGAAGAACGCGATCATGTAGACCAGCACGGTCTTGTTGTGGGCGATCTCGCGCATGGTGTGTCCGACCTCGGAGAACACGCCGCCCACGATGTGGCCGATAGTGTCCTCGGGACCGCGCTCGCGACCGTACTTCTGCTTATAGGTGCGAATGAGCGGCAGGGTAAAGATGAGCCACCAGGCACCAGTGATG
The DNA here is from genome assembly GCF_028206795.1 of Collinsella aerofaciens. GTDB lineage: Bacteria > Actinomycetota > Coriobacteriia > Coriobacteriales > Coriobacteriaceae > Collinsella > Collinsella aerofaciens_AX. The sequence goes on from NZ_JAQLFJ010000022.1 coordinate 5,039, forward strand.
ATAAACGACAGACGCGTTGCCAGCATGGTGGGGACACCAAGAGCGGGACCACCCATGATAAGCGCCAGGCAGATGATGAACGGCACAGTGGAACCGATGTAGCCCCAGGCATAGCCCGAGCTGGACACGACGTCCATGCGCTCGTCGGTGGTAATGTCGGGCAGCATAGCGTCGTAGAACGTCATAGAAGAGTTGAGGCCGATGGTGCACAGCACGTACACAGTCAAAAATGCCATGGCGGACATTGGGATAGCCTGCGCCAGGCAAAGAACCAGGCCCGTGAGGAAGAAGCCCAAGAAGAACTTGATCTTGTTGCCGGCGTAATCGGCAAGCGCGCCCAGAATGGGCATGAGCATGGCAATGACCAGCGAGGCAATCGTCTGAGCGTTGCCCCAAGCGACCACCAGGTCTGCCGAGGAAGCACCGGTATTGATGGCGTTAAAGTAGATGGGCACCACCGAGGTATTGAGCAGCACGAGGGCCGAGTTTCCCACATCGTACATGACCCAGTTACGCTCGAGCTTGGTGTATTTCATGGACAGGGACCCTTCGTATTCGCCCGATATGCAGTTAGTTCATCGTACCCCAATTGTCCAGAAGCGCCGGTAAGGATTCGGCAAAGGGGCACGCATGGGCCCTACTCCTCGCGGTCGAACTCCTCGTCGGCGCCGAGCACGCGACCGCTGTAATTGACATGGTTGGTCACGGCTTCCATATCGCCGGTCTCGATAAAGCGGGCAACCGTGCACTCGTAATCGAGCAGCGCGCGGTCAAAGACCTCGGGGAAGCTCTCGGTCGAGACTTCATCGGTAAAGGGGTTCTTCCATGCCAAGTGGCCCAGGTTGCCGGTACGCTCGGGCAGCTCGGTCGTCACGCGGTGCGCAAGGCCGTCGAGCAGCGAATAATCGTGCACCAAGCCCTCAACCAGCGAGATCGCGCGCGTCTTTACGGAGCCGGCCGGCTCAATCGCGCGGTAAAGTCGCTGCATATTGGCAACGGCAGCACCGTACTCCCCCGCCGGAATGTCAATGCCGCACACGCGTCCGGCAACATAGCTCATCAGCACGCCGGCCACGCGATTGATGCGATCGGTGGTGACGATCTCGCCCGCCGGCGGGTAATCGTCAACCGTAGCGCCATCGCGTTTAAGCTGCAGCATCAGTACATCCAGGTCGCTCTCGATCACGGCATGGACCTGACTGCTCGAATCCTCAAGCTCTGAATCGGACTCCACGATGCCAAACTGTTGCTCATAGACAAAGGGGTGAGCGTTGCGGTCGAGCACGTAATGAGACAGCAGGCCCAGCGCAAAGGCACGACCCAAGCTGGCGTCGCGCGGCAGCAGATGCGACACGCCATCGCGCAGGCACGCGAACTGGCGAGACATGCGCGACCGGTGCATGACCTGCGCCAGCAGCGTGCAGTCGGAAACACGCGGTGTCAGAATGTGAAAGAAAAACGGGTCGGGGCCTTGGTTGCCCAAGATAAAGGCAATGCGCTCTTCATCGGACGCGATGACGCCCTGCGGAAGACGGTCGATGCTTTCCTCGCCAAACAGATGATGGGTGATAAGCGCGGGCATAATGATCCTTTCGATTTCATTCGATGCCACCCATTATGCCCACCGCGCGCCCATGCCAAACCTGCGATGGTAAACGACGGCACGCAAGCCTCTTACGCAAGCCCCAGGTGCGACTTGACCTCGGCGGCACGACGACGGGACACCGGCACCGTCGAGCTCACGCGGTCGAGCCTGAGCTCCATCAACCCCGTGGAGCCAATCTCAACATTGTGCACGTCTTCCAAATTGACCAGATAGCTGCGATGAACGCGAATAAAGCCCTCGGAGCCCAAGCGACGTTCGAGCGAAGAGATCGACTCATTGATCAGATATGTTCCCTCGGCGCAGACGGCGTTGCAAAAATCGGCACGCGCCTCAAAGTAGCAGACATCCGCCACGGGGATGAACACCTTTTTGCCCCCGCGATCCACCGTCAGGCGCAAGGGCTGGCGCGGAGCATGGACGACACGACGAACGCCCAGGGCGGCCTCGATCTTATCGAGCGCCTTTGACAGGCGGGCATCCTCGACCGGCTTGACGACGTAATCAATGGCATCGAGGTTATAGGCATCGGCCGCATACTCGGCAAATGCCGTCACAAACACCACGACCGGCGGCGTTTTTAGGTTCTGCAGCGTCTCGGCAAGCTCGATTCCCGAGCGGCCGGGCATCGTGATATCCAAAAACAGCACGTCGGGCTTGTTCGACAGAATCGACTCCACGGCCTCGGTGACATTGCCCGCCTCGGCAATCTGTCCCACACGTGCATCCTTTTCCAGCAGATAACGTAGCTCAGCCCTAATAGGAGGCTCGTCATCAACCACCAAGATGTTCCATCCCTCGGACATATGCGCTTCCCCTCTTTTTTTCTCTCAATCCAACCGCGCGCTACACCTTCATCGGCGCCGGCTCATGCGGCTCGCCGTTCAGCTCGACGATGACCTGCGTTCCCACGCCCTCCTGGGACTTCACGCGCATGCCAGAATCTTCTCCGTAAAAGAAATGGATGCGCTGAAGCACGTTGAAGAGCGCCAGGCCGCAGCCTAGCTTGATGGAGCCGTCGGCGGTAATGCTCTCGGGCTCCTCTTGGCGATGCTGCTCAAACAGGTGCGCGCAGACTTCTTCGCTCATACCGATGCCGTCATCTTCGACGATGATCTCCAGACCGTCATCGGTCTCAAAAGCCCTAACACGAATAGAAAGCGGCTCGGTCTCGCGCTGCGCATGCTTGATGCAGTTTTCGAGCAGCGGCTGCAAGATAAACGGCGGCACCATGCTGTCGCGCACCTCAAAGTCGATATCGACCGAGACGCGCAGACGGCCGTCGCCATACCGGGCCTGCATAAGGTTGATGTAACGAGTGCCCTGTTCCACCTCGTGCTCGAGCGTTGTGAGGGTATCGGAATCGGACAGTGTCTGACGGTAGTAATTGGAAAAGTCGATGAGCAGCGACCTGGCCTTGTCCGGCTCGGTACGCACGAGCGACACGATCGTGCTAATGGTGTTGAACAGAAAATGCGGGTCGACCTGCGACTGCAGGGCCCGAAGCTCCACGCGGGCTGTGAGCTCGTCCTGGCGCTCGAGCTCAAAGCTGGCGAGCTGCGTGGAGATGAGATCGGCAAAACCCGAGGCCAACGCCGTCTGGCGCATATCGATGCTGCTCAGGCGGGGATAGTACAGCTCGAGCGTACCCACGCAATGCCCGCGCACGGTAAGCGGCGCGACAATGCCGGCGCGCAGGCGGGGATAATAGCCTCCCGTCTCATTGGAGGCGTCGCGCGAAAATACACTCTGCTCGCCGGACTCGATCACGTTGAGCGTGGTCTTGAGCACAACCGGGGTGCCGGCAGGGCACTTTGCCGAGTCCTCGCCCCAGCTTGCCAACACCTGTTTGCCATCGGTAAAGCAGATGGCAGAGGCGATGGTCTCGGACAGGATAATTTTAGAGGCGCCCAGGGCCGCTTCGGGCGTAAGGCCGCGCGACGTGTAGGCGAATATTTTCGATGCGATGGCGAGTGTGCGGTCGGTAGCGCTCGACGTGAGGTCGTCGGGAACGACAAAGACGTACGAGAAGAAGAAGCACAGCATGACCAAGCCGGCAATGACGACAACGCCCGGGACGGGGTTGGGATTATCGGTCAAATCCCAGATAAGCAACAGGATAAGCGCCGGAACGACAACACCGAGCAGGATGGCCTGGACCACATGCTGGGCCGTACGAAAGACCTTGGTAGAGTTGTAGCTCTTGCCCAGAATCAGCCTGTTTAAATCCACCGTCATCCCCTTTTATCTACCGCACCCATAGCAATAAAGAGGGCCGCAAGCGACCCTCTCCATTGCATTATACAATCAAATACTGTGTTTTACATCCAGCCATCGATGAACGGTAGCTTAGGCGCTGTACTCCTTGATTATCATTTTCATTGCAACAGCCTCAGGACTCAGCGCAACGCGTTGCGCTGAGTCCTGAGGCGCGAATCCG
>NZ_JAQLFJ010000023.1 GCF_028206795.1 Collinsella aerofaciens
GGCAGACATCGAACCATTTGAAATGGTCTAACTTGGATTTGTTTTTCGCAAGGCCGCCGAGAGGCGGCCCCGAGAAATTCCTTTTCCTATACAGAACCGTATGAATCGAACGGAACCGATCAGCGTAACAGTTGTGAGGACCGGACGGGCTCGAAGCCCAACACATTTGGACGGAGAGTTCGATCCTGGCTCAGGATGAACGCTGGCGGCGCGCCTAACACATGCAAGTCGAACGGCACCTGCCCTCGGGCAGAAGCGAGTGGCGAACGGCTGAGTAACACGTGGAGAACCTGCCCCCTCCCCCGGGATAGCCGCCCGAAAGGACGGGTAATACCGGATACCCCGGGGTGCCGCATGGCACCCCGGCTAAAGCCCCGACGGGAGGGGATGGCTCCGCGGCCCATCAGGTAGACGGCGGGGTGACGGCCCACCGTGCCGACAACGGGTAGCCGGGTTGAGAGACCGACCGGCCAGATTGGGACTGAGACACGGCCCAGACTCCTACGGGAGGCAGCAGTGGGGAATCTTGCGCAATGGGGGGAACCCTGACGCAGCGACGCCGCGTGCGGGACGGAGGCCTTCGGGTCGTAAACCGCTTTCAGCAGGGAAGAGTCAAGACTGTACCTGCAGAAGAAGCCCCGGCTAACTACGTGCCAGCAGCCGCGGTAATACGTAGGGGGCGAGCGTTATCCGGATTCATTGGGCGTAAAGCGCGCGTAGGCGGCCCGGCAGGCCGGGGGTCGAAGCGGGGGGCTCAACCCCCCGAAGCCCCCGGAACCTCCGCGGCTTGGGTCCGGTAGGGGAGGGTGGAACACCCGGTGTAGCGGTGGAATGCGCAGATATCGGGTGGAACACCGGTGGCGAAGGCGGCCCTCTGGGCCGAGACCGACGCTGAGGCGCGAAAGCTGGGGGAGCGAACAGGATTAGATACCCTGGTAGTCCCAGCCGTAAACGATGGACGCTAGGTGTGGGGGGACGATCCCCCCGTGCCGCAGCCAACGCATTAAGCGTCCCGCCTGGGGAGTACGGCCGCAAGGCTAAAACTCAAAGGAATTGACGGGGGCCCGCACAAGCAGCGGAGCATGTGGCTTAATTCGAAGCAACGCGAAGAACCTTACCAGGGCTTGACATATGGGTGAAGCGGGGGAGACCCCGTGGCCGAGAGGAGCCCATACAGGTGGTGCATGGCTGTCGTCAGCTCGTGTCGTGAGATGTTGGGTTAAGTCCCGCAACGAGCGCAACCCCCGCCGCGTGTTGCCATCGGGTGATGCCGGGAACCCACGCGGGACCGCCGCCGTCAAGGCGGAGGAGGGCGGGGACGACGTCAAGTCATCATGCCCCTTATGCCCTGGGCTGCACACGTGCTACAATGGCCGGTACAGAGGGATGCCACCCCGCGAGGGGGAGCGGATCCCGGAAAGCCGGCCCCAGTTCGGATTGGGGGCTGCAACCCGCCCCCATGAAGTCGGAGTTGCTAGTAATCGCGGATCAGCATGCCGCGGTGAATGCGTTCCCGGGCCTTGTACACACCGCCCGTCACACCACCCGAGTCGTCTGCACCCGAAGTCGCCGGCCCAACCGCAAGGGGGGAGGCGCCGAAGGTGTGGAGGGTGAGGGGGGTGAAGTCGTAACAAGGTAGCCGTACCGGAAGGTGCGGCTGGATCACCTCCTTTCTAGGGAGATAAATCTTCTAGAGAGATCAACTTAACTCGAATAGAGGGCAGGAGCCCGTCCGGTTGATGTCCGCCAGGATGATTCCCCGCAGCACCCGGTCCCCGGGGTCGCACCCGCGTACCTTGAGAGCCGCATAGCGATAGGAGAGAGATGGAAGATCATTCTTCCAGACTCGATTCTTTTCTGCGATTAAACAGAGAATGATAGCAATCATTCATCCGATCCAAACAAGAAGAATTCACTTATTAATGAGTGAGGAGCATCTGATCGCGAGCACAGTGAAGACACTGTGCCGCGGTATGAGATACCCGAATTGCGACATACGAGCGCTATTCATGATATCGATTAATTAATTTTAGCGACACGTGGATATCCCGCGGGCCCGAGAGCGGTCCCGCAAGATACCACGGGCGCACGGCGGATGCCTTGGCACAGGGAGCCGATGAAGGACGCGGCAAGCTGCGATAATCCCCGGCGAGGAGCACACATCCTTCGACCCGGGGGTCTCCGAATGGGCGAACCCATCCACAGCAGTGTGGATATCCCCACCCCGAACACATAAGGGTGGGGAGGACAACCCGGGGAACTGAAACATCTAAGTACCCGGAGGAGAGGAAATCAATCTCGAGACTCCCCGAGTAGCGGCGAGCGAAAGGGGACCGATGGCCAAACCGTCGAGCGGGCATACCCGGCAGGGGTTCCGCCGACGGGGTTGCAGGGCCGCGCATCCGGGGGCTGCCGCCCCCGGGCGCAGGTCCGGCTGGGGAGCGGAACGGCATGGGAGGGCCGGCCGCAGCGGGTGACAGCCCCGTACGCGAACCCAGACCGGACGGCGCGACGCGGTCCCTGAGTAGGGCCGGGCACGTGAAACCCGGTCCGAACCTGGGTGGACCACCATCCAAGCCTGAGTACTACCCTGTGACCGATAGCGCACCAGTACCGTGAGGGAAAGGTGAAAAGCACCCCGGGAGGGGAGTGAAACAGTACCTGAAACCGTGCGCCCACGAGCAGTCGGAGCACCCTTGTGGTGTGACGGCGTGCCTTTTGTAGAATGAGCCAGCGAGTCGCTGGCGCGGGGCGAGGTTAACCGAAAGGGAGCCGGAGCGAAAGCGAGCCTTAACAGGGCGACTTGAGTCCCGCGCCGCGGACGCGAAGCCGGGTGAGCTATCCGTGGGCAGGCTGAAGCGGGGGTAAGACCCCGTGGAGGGCCGAACGCACGTCGGTTGAAAACGGCGGCGATGACCTGCGGATAGGGGTGAAAGGCCAATCAAACCCGGAGATATCTCGTTCTCCCCGAAATAGCTTTAGGGCTAGCGTCGCGCGTTCACCGCCGGAGGTAGAGCACCGGATGGACGAGGGGGCTTCGCCGCCTACCGAATCCAACCGAACTCCGAATGCCGGCGGCCCAGAGCGCGGCAGTCAGAGCATGTGGGCTAAGCTGTGTGCTCGAGAGGGAAACAGCCCGGACCGCCCGCTAAGGTCCCCAAGTTCCAGCCGAGTGGCAAAGGATGTGCGTCCGCCCAGACAACCAGGATGTTGGCTTAGAAGCAGCCATTCATTCAAAGAGTGCGTAACAGCTCACTGGTCGAGTGGACATGCGCCGACAATACACGGGGCTAAGCTGGACACCGAAGCGGCGGGATTTTATCTATATAGAATCGGTAGGGGAGCTTCCCATGGGCGGTGAAGCCGCCGGGCGACCGGCGGTGGAGCGCATGGGAGTGAGAATGCTGGCATGAGTAGCGAGAGACGAGAGAGTAACTCGTCCGCCGTGAACCCGAGGTTTCCTGGGCAAGGCTAATCCTCCCAGGGTCAGTCGGGGGCTAAGGCGAGGCCGGGAGGCGTAGCCGACGCGCAGCAGGCAGACATTCCTGCACCGCGCACGCGGCGCTACGACCGACGGGGCGACGGATGGGGGTGGCTCGGCGGGGTTCTGGACGTCCCCGTGATGGAGCGCGGCCCGCGGACCAGGGAAATCCGGTCCGCACGAGGGCGAGGCTCCGGACGAAGCGATCAAGCGAAGCGAGTGAGCCCGAGGTCCCTAGAAAAACCCCTAGGCAGGCGCGTGCGCGCCCGTACCGCAAACCGACACAGGTGGGTGGGTAGAACATACCGAGGCGATCGGGTCAACCATGGTCAAGGAACTCGGCACAATGGCCCCGTAACTTCGGGAGAAGGGGTGCCCGCGCGTACGTGAACGGACTTGCTCCGGGAGCGGAGGCGGGCCGCAGTGGAGAGGCCCAAGCGACTGTTTACCAAAAACACAGGACTCTGCAGAAGCCGCAAGGCGACGTATAGGGTCTGACGCCTGCCCGGTGCCGGAAGGTCACGCGGAGGAGTTAGCGCATCGCGCGAAGCCCCGAAGCCAAGCCCCGGTAAACGGCGGCCGTAACTATAACGGTCCTAAGGTAGCGAAATTCCTTGTCGGGTAAGTTCCGACCTGCACGAAAGGCGCAACGACTTGGGCGCTGTCTCGACCATGGACCCGGTGAAATTGCACTGGTCGTGAAGATGCGACTTACCCGCGGAAGGACGGAAAGACCCCGTGAACCTTCACTGCAGCTTGGCATTGGCCGCTGGTCCCGCGTGTAGAGGATAGGCAGGAGGCACAGATCCGGAGGCGCCAGCCCCCGGGGAGCCGCCCTTGGAATACTGCCCTCGCGCGACCGGCGTCCTAACCCGAGGCCGTCAACCGGCTCGGGGACCGTGCCAGGCGGGCAGTTTGACTGGGGCGGTCGCCTCCTAAAGGGTAACGGAGGCGCGCGAAGGTCCGCTCGGGACGGTCGGCAACCGTCCTTTTGAATGCAAGAGTACAAGCGGGCTTGACTGCGAGGCCCACAAGCCGAGCAGGTGCGAAAGCAGGCTCTAGTGATCCGGCGGCCCCGAGTGGGTGGGCCGTCGCTCAACGGATAAAAGGTACTCCGGGGATAACAGGCTGATCTTGCCCAAGAGTCCACATCGACGGCAAGGTTTGGCACCTCGATGTCGGCTCATCGCATCCTGGGGCTGGAGCAGGTCCCAAGGGTACGGCTGTTCGCCGTTTAAAGCGGTACGCGAGCTGGGTTCAGAACGTCGTGAGACAGTTCGGTCCCTATCCTCCGTGGGCGCAGGAGAATCGATGGAGGCTGCCCCCAGTACGAGAGGACCGGGGTGGACGCACCTCCGGTGAACCGGTTGTCGACCAACGGCACGGCCGGGTAGCCGCGTGCGGCGCGGATAACCGCTGAAGGCATCTAAGCGGGAAGCCGTTCCAGGGATTAGTTCTCCTTCCGGTAAGGGCCCAGGTAGACTACCTGGTCGATAGACGGCAGGTGCAAGGCTGGCGACAGCCTCAGCCGAGCCGCACTAATCGCCCGAGCTCTTCCGGAACCGCACCTCGCGGCCCGCGGGACCCAGCGCTCATGCGCGCGGTCCGGGCACGAGGATGCCCCCGAGTCGACTCCTCCTATGCGCCATGCGGCCCCCAGGGCACGTAGATGAGACCCAGGACACCGTAACGGTGGGCGCCGCCCACCGGTCAGCGGCCAGAGCATGGGGGGCACGCCCGGTCCCGTTCCGAACCCGGAAGCTAAGCCCCATCGCGCCGAGAGTACTGCGGGG
>NZ_JAQLFJ010000024.1 GCF_028206795.1 Collinsella aerofaciens
TTTCTCGGGGCCGCCTCTCGGCGGCCTTGCGAAAAACAAATCCAAGTTAGACCATTTCAAATGGTTCGATGTCTGCCCGGATGCGACACTGAATGTGTCCATCCTCGCAGTATCCGGTTCTCAAGGTGCACGCCTGGCGGCTGATCCGGTCCGACCGGGCCGCGCGGCAAGGAGATATATTGCCAGACCGGAGGGGCCCCGTGGGCGGGAATCTGGGCGTACACATTTCCTACACATTTTGTGATTCTCAGCTGTGTTTGCCGGTAATAAAGAGGGGACCTCGTTTCCGAGATCCCCTCCTCCGTCTAACTGTAGAAATAGGCTTTCAAAGCCTTAGGCCAACAACTTGCGACCAGACTCCTCAATCGCGTCAAGTGCGGCATCAGCCTCGGCGGCATCCGCGCCCTTAGCGAAGATGTACAGCTTAATCTTGGGCTCGGTGCCGGAAGGACGAACAATACCCTTGTTGCCGCCCTCAAGATCGAACTCAATGACGTTAGCCTTCGGCAGGCCGTTCACGCAGGTGTTGTAATCCACGACAGCCTCAATCTTGGAACCGGCGAGCTCCGCGGGCGGGTTCTCGCGCAGACCAGCCATGATGCCGGCCATCTTTGCCGCACCCTCAGCGCCCGGATAGCTCAGCGAAATCGTCTTGTTGTGATAGTAGCCATACTTCTCGTACAGCTCGTGCATCGCATCTGCAAGGTTCTTGCCCTGGAGCTTGTAATACTGCGCCATCTGGCAAATCAGAAGAGAAGTGCTCACGGCGTCCTTGTCGCGCACGTGGTCACCGGCCAGATAGCCGTAGCTCTCCTCAAAACCGAAGATAAAGCGATTGACCTCGCCAGCATCGGAAAGAGAAGTAATGATGTCGCCGATGTACTTGAAGCCCGTCAGGCAGCGGCGGAGCTCAAAACCGTACTCGTCGGCCAGAGCGTCAACCATGGCGGAAGAAACGATAGTAGTGACAGCAACCTTCTTAGTGAGGTCCTCACCGCGAGCAGCGCGGGTCTTGCAGATATAGTCAAGCAGCAGAACGCCCATCTCATTGCCGGTCAGCAGCAGATAGTCATCGCCATTCTTAACGGCAACGCCAACGCGATCGGCGTCAGGATCGGTTGCAAGCAGCAGATCGGGGTGAACCTGCTCGCACAGGTCAATGCCCTTCTGCATGGCCTGACGAATCTCGGGGTTAGGATACGGGCAGGTCGGGAAATCGCCGTTAGGCTCCTTCTGCTCGGGAACAACCGTGACATCAGTGATGCCAGCGCGCTCGAGCACCGTCGTGACGGGAATGAGGCCAGTGCCGTTAAGCGGAGTGTAGACGAGCTTAAGCGGAGCGCCAGCGATCTCCTCGGCAGAAAGGTTAGTCACGCCGCGGGCGAGAACGGCGTCGTAATAACGCTCGAGGCACGAGTCATCGATCCATTTGACCAGACCCTGCTCAAGAGCCTCATCGAAGTCCATGGACTTCGCGCCGGTGAACGTATCGGTCTCGGCGATAGCCTTAGAAATTGCATCGGCGGCCTCGCTGGTGATCTGGCAGCCGTCGGGGCCATAGGCCTTATAGCCGTTATAAGGCGCCGGATTATGACTAGCGGTCATGCAAATGCCACCGGAGCACTTAAGGTCGCGGACGGCCCAGGAGAGCGTCGGCACAGGAGAAATCTTGGGATACACGAGGGCAGTCACGCCGTTTGCTGCAAGAATGGCAGCCGTCGTCTTGACGAACAGCTCACCTTTATTGCGGCTATCGCGAGCGATGGCGACCGTCGGATGCTCGAAGGTCGCATTGAGGTAGTCAGCGAATCCCTGGGTCGCACGACCGACCGTATAGATATTCATACGGTTAGTGCCCGCACCGATAGTGCCGCGAAGGCCGGCAGTACCGAAGGCGAGATCCTGGAAGAAAGCGTCGGTGATGGCGTCCTCATCACCCTGCTCCTTCATCGTGTTAAGCTCAGCGAGGAGCTCCTCGTCCTTGACATTGGCAATCCAAGTATCAAGCAGCTCATGAACATCTGCCATATGAGTCCTTCCGTCACAATCAATAAAACGACCCGTGTAAAACAGGACAAGCGCAGCAGTGCGCTAAAGCAAATATTAGTCCATTGAGAACAAAGAACCGACCACAGAACGGTGAACGTCTATATTCAGCGGTGGATGATTAAACTGATTTAATTGCATATGGAATGTTGCCCGTAAACGCAAAAAAGGGGGAGGCCGCGAGGCCTCCCCCTTCCAAGTTCAAGCGTACGGCTCGGTGCCGTCCACCGGTCAGCGGCGCCCTGGCCTCCCACGGGCTGACCCCGCAGTACTCTCGGCGCGATGGGGCTTAGCTTCCGGGTTCGGAACGGGACCGGGCGTGCCCCCCATGCTCTGGC
>NZ_JAQLFJ010000025.1 GCF_028206795.1 Collinsella aerofaciens
CAGTCCTGCGCAAGACGGAAAGCACATTAAGTGCTTTCCTTTGCGTGCGGAACTCGCGACAAACTTAAACAGCGGGCCGCCCGGACCGGGAATCCGACGTGCTCGTCGGGGCAACGTTCCCTGCCAAAAAGGGACAGGTTTATTTTGGTCGGTTTTATCTGGGGAAACGTCGCGCTCCAGCGGTAATCTGCTCTCATCTGTCGCATGGAAATCGGCGGCGTTTCCATTTAACGCAAAAGAGGCCGCTTCCCCTAGTAGGAAGCGGCCCCAAATCTTACAAATAGACGATGGTAAAGGGTACTTCTGTTTCGGTCTCTCCTGTTGACGTGCACCTCGTGCCCTCAAGCGTTACTGAGACCACTTGGTCGACATCAATCAACTTCGTTGGCACCCAGATGTTCTCTCCGCTATTGCGCGCATAAGAAAAATATAAGTTGAACACCCCTGCGTCGTCATCTTCGATAGTCTGCTCCGATCCATCCTTGTAGCTGACGGTCAGCTTATTATCAACTGCTTCATAGCCCAGATCATCGATGTGCGTCTGGATGGAAAACGGGCTAATCTCAAGAGTCGAGTCATCGGAGCGGAGTTCCTTTGTATCGACGTACGCTCCAACGCTAAACTCGGGCGTCGATGCCTCGAACGGCTTCGCATCCTCGCCTTCGCCCTCGGTCCACGAGATATTCCAGGTGACCGCATGTTGAAAACCTCGCTCGCGATCCATAGAAGCAAAGTACATCGTGCCATTAATGACAGTATCGCTTGATGTGTCCTTATCAATGGTGCAGCGTGTGTCAGCCCATTCCTCGCCGAACTTCATATCGGGCGTGCCGATGCCCTGTTCTTCTTCACCATAAAGAACAAGTTCGCCGATCTCTGCTGCCGGCTTGTAGCAGTTAACTCCATTTGGATTGGACAACGTAAACGTCACGGCGCCGCAGCCGTTTTGATCGATAGCCATCTCATGGATATCGAGCGTATAACCGTTACCCTCGACGGACAGATTAACCTTCTGAACTGCACCCTCCAGGCTTTGGGGCGCGATGCCATCACCAAACTCTCTGGTGTAGGTGTATTTAGTCCCCGATGAGCCACCGTTGGTCCAGGTAATGGAATCCCCATTGCCGTGGTTTCCCCAGGCTGAGGCAAAATAGCCGGAATTGACAACGGCGTAGGCGACCCCTCCGGTCGCCAGCACTCCGGCAAGGCATCCGATCACGGCAACATACAGAGGCTTCGCGTGACCCTTTCGGCGAAGCGGCTCACCAGCAGCGGCATAAAGAACACGGTCAGCAAGATCGCTATCGGCTTGGACGGACTCGAAGGCCTGCTTGATTTGATTGGATTTCACGGTCGCCCTCCTCTAGGATGAACTTGAGTTTCGATCTGCCGCGAGCTAAACGCGTTCGAACGGTCGCGGCTGGTACATGCAACAACTCGGCAATCTCTGAGGTCGAAAAGCCCAGATAGTAATAGAGCACGATGGGGACACGGAATCGCTCCGGAAGTCGCATAACGTCTGACAGGACCGCCTTGGTCTCATCCTGCGCCGCCGAAAGCGAATCGGCCAGGTTCTCAATATCCTCCACACGCCTCCATGGCTTTCGAAAGAGCGATTTGCATTCATTGATCGTGACCCGGATAAGCCATCGACGAAGATGTTCCCAGCTTTCAAATTGCGCATCGTTTTTGAGTAACTTCAGAAAGACGTCTTGAGCGACATCGTCGGCGTCGGCGCGATCACGCAGGTACGTCAACGCGATTCGAAACACGACATCCCTGTGATCTTCAACCGCCTGTCTAAAAGCTTGTTCTTCCATAATCACCTCCCGGTGACGTTAATGGTTCTCGATGAGGCCCTCACCATAGATACGCTCCGGCCGGACGAATTGTTTCAAATTCAGGCAGGAAATACCTACCAAAATAAACCTGTCCCTTATTGGCAAAAGGAATCCCCTTCTGTGCGCGGGGGCAGATTCCCGGAACGGGCCGCCCGCTGTTTAAGTTTGCTGCTCTACAGTCCTGCGCAAGACGGAAAGCACATTAAGTGCTTTCCTTTGCGTGCGGA
>NZ_JAQLFJ010000026.1 GCF_028206795.1 Collinsella aerofaciens
TCCCTGTACGCGCCGTCCGTCGGGCCCGGGGCCGCCGAGCCCTTCGCGAGGACGCGGACCTGGAGCGCCTCTACGCGGTAGCCGATGCCGGTCGTGCCGGCGCGGGCCCCGTCGCTGGCCCAGCCGAGCCAGCCGTAGTCCTGCACGTAGGCGCGGTACCAGACGTCGTAGTACTCGGAGAGGTCGCCGGTCAGGCGCATCTTCACGCACTCGACCGCCCTGCCCTGGCCGGTGGTGCCCGCCACGGCGCCGCCCGAGACCTCGTCCTGCCAGCCGACGCCGGAGACGTGGGCGCTGTAGGACAGGCCGCCGGAGACCGGCGAGGAGACCTCGGCGGCGATCGCCTCGACGGCGCGGGACTGGCCGGTCGTGCCGGCGGTGCCGCCGTTGCCGACGGCGGGCTGCCAGCCGACGCCGGAGACGTGGGCCCTGAGGCTGAGCGAGGGGACGGAGAGCTCGGCGGGGTCGCCCGTCGAGGGGGCGTCGCCGCCCTTCTCGACGAGGACGGCCTGGAGGGCCTCTGCCTGGACGCCGAGCCCCTCGGTGCCCGCGGCCTCGCCGTCCTTGGCCCAGCCGAGCCAGCCGTAGCCGGCCGCGTGGACGCGGTACCACACGTCGTAGCGCTCGGAGACGGGGCCGGAGAGGGACACCCTCACGGCCTGGACGGCGCGGCCCTGCCCCACCGTGCCGGCGTAGGAGGGGGCGGAGGCGGCGTCCTGCCAGCCGATGCCGGCCACGTGGGCCGCGACGGAGACGGAGCTCCCCTCGCCCGCCCCCTCGAGGGAGGCGCGCACGGCCTGGAGCGCGAGGCCCCTGCCGGTCGTGCCGACGTCCTCGCCGCCGCCCACCGCGGGCAGCCAGCCGCGCTCGGCGACATGGCCCTGCAGGACGAGCGACGGGCCGGAGGCGGCGCCGGAGACGTAGGCCCCCTCGGCCGGGCCGGGGGCGCCGGAGCCCTTCGCGACGAGGGCGACCTGAACGGCGGTGAGGCCCGAGGCGCCGGACTCGACGCCGGAGGGCTCGCCGGCGCTCGCCCAGCCGAGCCAGCCGCGCGCGGAGTCACAGGAGCGGTACCAGACGTCGTAGCGCTCCGCGAGGCCGCCGGACAGCTCGAAGCGGACGGCCTTGAGCTGGAGCCCGCCGCCCGAGGCGCCGAGCTGCGCCCCGTCGGAGCTGGTCTCCCCCTGCCAGCCGGAGCCCAGCAGCAGGCCGCGGTAGCAGACCGACCCGTCGGACTCGAGGTTGTCGACGGTCGCGGCGACGGAGCCCAGCACGGGCCCCCTCTCGGAGCCGAGCGTCAGGACCCCGCCCGAGAACGACGAGCCCGCCGGCGAGCCGGCGACGGAGATGGACGACCCGGACAGGCGCTCGCCGGCGCCGCGGAAGGCCCCGCCGGCCGGCCCCGGCGCGGCGCCGCCCTTGGGGACGAGCACGACCTGGACGGCCTGGACGGCCTTCGACAGGCCAACCGTGCCCGCGGACGCGCCGTCCTTGGCCCAGCCGAGCCAGCCGTAGTCGGAGCAGTGCACGCGGTACCAGACGTCGTAGGACGAGGCGGCCTCGCCGGAGAGCCTGAACTGGAGCGCCTCGACCGCTAGGGAGCGCCCGGTGGTGCCGGCGGTCCCCGAGGTCCAGCCCTGCCAGCCGACGTTCGAGACGTGGGCCCTCACCTCGAGGGAGGAGGATCCGTGCCCGTACCAGGAGACGGAGCCCGAGAGGGCCTCGAGGGCGCGGCCCTGCCCGGTGGTGCCGGCGACGGCGCCGTCCGAGACGGAGCCCTGCCAGCCGATGCCGGCGACGTGGGCGCGGTAGGAGACGGAGGGGGGCTCGGAGGACCTGTCGACGAACGGGGTGGCGGTGTCGCCCGGGGCGGGGTCGCCCTTGGGCAGGACCGCGACCTGGACGGCCTGGACGGCGCGGCCGTAGCCCG
>NZ_JAQLFJ010000027.1 GCF_028206795.1 Collinsella aerofaciens
GGCTTGCTTGAATCGTATCCGACACCGGGGAAATACATCAACGGGGTATCGAATAGCTCATTTCTGACTGTAATGGGCAGAAGTATCGCCTGCCGATCTTGCTGGAGTCGGCGATCAGATAGCGCGAGTCGGCCTTGCTAAAGGCAAGCTGCTGGATGCGGCCCTCTTCCATGTTGGACGTGGACACGTCGCTGTCCAAGATGCCGTTGGCGCCGATAAACGCCGCGTCGATGCCCAGCGCACGCAGGGCATCCTCGGCTGTTGGTCCCACAAAGGCGGCGGTGCGGCGACGGTACATGCCGCCCACGAGGCACAGGTCGCAGTCTTCGCGCGCCTCAAGCAGGTTATAGACCGAAAGCGAATTGGTCACATGGATGGAAGGTAGCTTGTCGGTGACTCGGAGAGCGCAAATGCGATCTCACGACGGTTGCGCTCATTGTCTCAATTGGATACTCAACGAAATACGGCCCCGCAGCTCAGTAAGCTGCGGGGCCGTACTATACATAGACGAATCAACGACGGAGTGCATCAACTATTTGGCCAGCTCCTGAACGATCCAGTCAATTGCACCTTCGGGATCGTTGGTAAGGTCGATATACTCCTTGCCCCTTGTGGTGAGCAGTTTAATTCCAAGGCGATCGGTATCAGCCTTCATAGCGTCATAGTACATGCGTGCCTGGGGCGCCAGAACAATCACGTTGTACTGATCCATCGTCTCATAGTGGCTTCCGTACGCACCGGACTGAGAAACCAGATCGATACCCTTAGCAGCGGCACCTTCGCGAAGAGCATTTGCCAAGAGAGTCGAAGTGCCGGCACCCTGGCAAAGCACAAGCACGCGGATCTGCTCCGCCTTGTCCTTTACCGCCTCGAGAGCTTTTGCGACATTTTCCTGTGCGGCAATAGCATCTGCATCCGAGTTTCCTGCAGTCTCCTTTGCAGACTCTTCCAAACAAAGCTGATGGTCATACGCCTTGCAGAACGGATAGTAAATCACAAAGTCAACGACCAACAGCACTGCCATCAATACGAGAGAACGCAGATCGAGACCCGTGGTGAGGAACGCACCAATTGGGCCGGGAAGCGCCCACGGCATGGTATACATGGGGGCGTTCATTCCAATGACGTCAATGAAAAATTTACCGATAATGGCGTTGACCATAGGAGCCACTAGGAAGGGCACGAACATATAGGGATTGAGAACAATCGGCATACCGAAGATAACGGGCTCGTTAACTCCAAAAATCACCGGGATAATCGATGCCTTGCCCATGGCTTTAAGCTGCTTGGAGCGCATAAACATGATCAGGATAATAGGAACGATGAACGTGCAGCCAGAACCGCCCAGACCGCCGATGAAGCTTGTAAAGTCCTGCGTGAGAGCAATTGACGGGTGTCCACCTGCTTGGAAAACCTCAAGATTGGTAACGGTATTGCCGTAGAGCGCAGCATTGATCGGACTCATGACAACCGAAGCACCGTGGATACCCATAAATTGGAAAAGCGCGACCGCGCCTTCGATAAGCGCCATGCCAGGATAGGTGTCGACCGCGGAGAACAGCGGCGAGATGAGAGCGGATACCAAATTGGCGAACGGCACAGCAAGCAGCTTGCGGCTCGCAAGATCGATAAAAGCGCACGCAAGGATCGAAAACCCAAATGCAAAGATATCGCGAAAACTCTGCGGTGACGCATAATTTCTTTCGCAAATTGACAACCGCATAGCGGAACACGGCCCGCGCCCCGTCATATGATTTCTAGC
>NZ_JAQLFJ010000028.1 GCF_028206795.1 Collinsella aerofaciens
GCGGCCGCCTCGGACCGGGCGGGCTCCGCCTGGGCGCCGTCGGCCTGCGAGGCCTCGGGCTGGGAGGCGTCGGCCTGCGCGGGCTGGGCGGCGTCGGCCTGGGCGGCGGGACCCCCGTCGGCGGGCTGGGCCCCGGCGGCCGGGGCCTGCGCGTGGCCCGGGGCGGCGGGGGCGGCGTAGGCCGCGGGCCCGCACAGGGCCAGGGCGGCCGCGACCGCCAGCGCGGCGGCGGCACCGGAAATTCGTTTCGTGGAGCGTCTCATGGAAAATCCCCCTAATCTAGCAACGGTTTCCAAGTCTACTAGATTGGGGGGACGGGAGCCAAGCTGCAATACCCCCAAGACACCCGTCTATAGGTCGTGACGTTGTCTATAAACAGGCTCACCGCCCGCGGAATAAAATTCGGCGCAAATCGTTTGAGCAGGCGACGCGCGGAAGGAGCGTGTAGGGCGGTAATATACTGACCGTCAGCCGCGGCATCCTCGCGGAAACCCATTTGTTGCCGGAACTATAGTCCCCGGCGCGGGCTCACCTTATCTCCCCGGCACGGGCTCGATATCCTCTCGGATATCTAATCGTCTTGGACTTTTACCCACCCAAGCACAGTACGGCTTTTACGTGCCGCCACGCAGAGCCTAGCCTGGAACTATTGTCTAAAACATAGGCCTTCAAAGCAACTTAGGTTCAAGTACGGACATGCAAATACGGGCACTGGATACAGGTCTTGACTGTCAATGGTTATCAATCGCATGTGTTTCTGGCAAATTACGCCCGTCTTATGCGTGCGATACAATCAGTCTCACCGAACACCAAACCAGCAACCCGAAGGGACCAACGTGTTAACAATTCACTATGGTGATATGGAAAACGTTATCTACAATACGTCGGTTTACTTCGATAACGTCTATTCGCCCCAGTGGTTTCAAGACGCCTTTGCTCAAAGGATTATTAAATCAATCGATAAAGGCAATGTCGTTGGACCCTGCGCAATAGACACCAAGATCCTAGGCATTATCCCTCCTGAAAGGCTGTCGGGAGGCACTAAGACGCTGTTGCTCATGTACTTCATGCCTCAGAACGTATACAACGCCACAACCTGCAGCGACAATTGCGCTTACTGGATTCTGAGAATTGCCACGCAAAAGGACTTAACCATCAACCTCTACCATCTGATGGATTTTGGAAACGGCAAGTTCACGGCTACCGTTGCAAACACGGGCGATGTCGTTCACACGATGTTCGACCTTGTCCCTATAGCCGCAAAATGCCTAAGGGAGAACTCCTGACGCACGTTTTCGATATGATAAGAGCCGCTTGAACGAGGAGTACTTGAACCCCACCGCTCTTGCAGCTCTTGAGGATACTTTGCCGGAACTTGGCATTACTTCGCACTAAAGCGAGAAGTACTCGCTCTCGGCAGATAGGTTCGGCCCCAACCACGGATCACCGTTGAGGAAGAGCTCCGGCGAGCGCTGCATGAACAGCGCCTGCTCGCGCTTCCAGCGGCGCAGTTTTTCTTCATTGACCTCTTCCCTGCCGCCCGAGGTGAACTCGTAGTGGCACAGCTCGGCATAGGGCATTTGCCCTCCTCCAACAAAACACTGTCACTAACTTAGCCCACCAACCTCGCCATTTGTTGGTACCGTCAAGATTCTTTCGCAAATTGATCGAGGCGGCCTCGGCCCCGCCTTGCTCTAGCCCTCCGCCTTCTTGCT
>NZ_JAQLFJ010000029.1 GCF_028206795.1 Collinsella aerofaciens
GGTTGATTTTCAATCTCAACGCAACAGCTTGAACGGACCCCGCGTTTCCGCAGCTAGCGCAACGCGGAACTAGCTCCCGGCACCTGGCCGTCGCCTCGTTTCCGCAGGTGGAGAGGCTGTGGAGGCCGGCGTCCCCGCCCTGCCGCGGCATGCTCCGCCAGCCCGCCGCGCAGCCGCTCCGGACTCAGCGCAACGGGCCCTCCGGCCCATGCCCTGGCGCGCCGGCTATCCCGCCAGCGGCCCCTCGCCCCTCGCGGCCCTGGCCCTGTCGATGCAGCCGGGCGTGAGGTCGAGCTCGCCGGGCGCCAGCTCCTCCACCCCGAACGCGTCCATGAGGGCGGAGGCGTCCTCCCCGAGGGCCATCCGCAGCACGCGCGCCGGCGTCAGGAACCCGAGCGCCCCCCTCGGTTCGGAGTTCACCTGCGACATGAGCAGCGCGCAGTCCGCCGCCGTCAGCCGGTCGAACCTGACCCCGGCGCCCTTGGGCAGCAGCTTTCTGATCTCCACGTGGTTCTTCTCGCACGCGCCCTTCTGTTGGCTCTGCCGGGGGTCGCAGTAGAAGAGCCTGGTCTCGCCGTCGCGCTCGCCGAGCAGCGCCGCGATGGCGCCCTCGTCGGCGAACTCGCTCCCGTTGTCGGTGAGCACGGCGCCGAAGGCGCGCCTCGCGCCGTCCTCGCCGAGGACCCCGCGCAGGGACGAGAGCGCCGCGAGGACCGAGGCGCACGAGCCGTCCGGCAGCGGCAGCGCCAGCTGGAAGCGGCTCGGGCGGTGCAGGAGCGTGAGGAGCCTGGCGGAGTCGCCCCTGGCGCCCTCGACGGTGTCCATCTCCCAGGCCGCGGCGCAGGCGTCCTCGCCGAGCGCGAGGAACGCCGCGTGCGACCTGCGGGCCGAGTGGTGCGTCGCCCTCTTCGGGGCCCGGTGCGACCTCGGCCTGTAGCCGACCTTGCGCCTGAGCTCCATGTTCGTCATGCCGTCGTAGCCGGCGTCCACCCACCTGTATACGGTGGAGGCGCTGAGGCCGGGGGTCGTCGCCGCTATCTGCTGCGGGGAGAGCCCGCGCGCGAGGCCGCCCCTGATGGCCGCGAGCTTGGCGGCGGCGCCCTCCTCGGTCTCGTCTATCCCGGATCTGCTCGACGAGAGCTCGGCGTCGGCTGCCTCCTGCGCCCTCCTGGCGCTGTAGAACACCCTGGGCCTCCTCGAGCAGCCGTAGCCCTTCCTGTGCGAGCAGCCGTTGCAGCACCTCGGCCATGCGGCGAGCCTGGGGCAGGCCCCCGAGAGGTCCTCGGGCGCGGGCTCGCCGTAGCGCGAGCGCGGCGCGGTGACGTAGCGGTGCGCCGCCACCTCCCTGGTCACGGTCGAGGGCGACCTGCCGAGCTCCGCGGCGATCTCGCGGGCGCTTCGGTTGCGGTCGAGCATTCTCTCGATCGCGTTCCTCTCGTGCCTCGTGAGCCTCCCGTACGACCTTCCGGACGGTCTCGGTCTGGACATGCCGGCCTCCCTCCATCGAGGGCCGGGGGATTCCGGCCCCTCTGGGGTTGCCTACCCGGATTCGCGCCTCAGGACTCAGCGCAACGCGTTGCGCTGAGTCCTGAGGCTGTTGCAATGAAAATGATAATCAAGG
>NZ_JAQLFJ010000002.1 GCF_028206795.1 Collinsella aerofaciens
AGCAAGAAGGCGGAGGGCTAGAGCAAGGCGGGGCCGAGGCCGCCTCGATCAATTTGCGAAAGAATCTTGACGGTACCGGGAGTGGAACTCAAGACCCGGCGGCGGAATCAATACGCATGCAATCATGGGCGGGATCGCGCTCAACGCGGTCAAAGTCGACATATGCAAGGTCGACATACAGCGGCTCCCTGGGGCGGATCGCAGGTAAAAATAATTCACCGGGGACTAAGCTCAATATTGGCGGTACCATTTCACGGTACTTGGTGGTGCCTAAGCTAGAAAATTCAAAAAGTGTTTCAGCAATAATATGCTGCACCTAGAAACATTATTCCCGGAAAAAGCAGTGTAAAGGTAGCAGTAATCCAGTTGTTGTCGCCGGTTTTGAGAAGAGCTAAAGTTGTCGCGGTGGCAGTCTTGGGCTTGGACGACGTGGCCACCGTGGCCTGGTCGTTGTGATTGTCTTGGGCGCTGCGTTCGTGGGCTTCGCTACGAGGTCCGTCAACTACCAAGCACCGGGCTGCCCTGCAACATGACCGGCACCGCCAGCAGGCTAGCCCGCCCTGCCACCCACGCGCCGCATCCATCGGTCTCCACACAGCCGGTGGCGTGGCCACAACGGGTCCAATCACCACATACGCGGCCACGGCCCCCGGCAGCATCTACCCACCTCAGCACCAAAGACCCCGCCGGAAGGCACCACAAACCGCGCAGACACAAGCGAGCCGCCCGTGCGCGCAACGCTGCCATCGGCACCGGTCGTATCCAGCCACGAGGCATCGACGGTGCAACGTCCAACGCGAACGCCTGTGAAACGTTATCATGCACTGGGGGCTCGTCGCCGTCAGGGTCCCGGTACCGCGAAGTGCCTGGTTGCCCCACACTTCCATGTCGCATAGCGTGATGACCGCATCGGTCGCATGCGACTATATCACGGAGTTTTGCCCGGTAAACGTCAGCACCATGTCGCCATCTGCGCCGATGGCCTCAGCCACGTAGCCGTTAAACTCCAGGTGGTCAGCATCGGTCCAGGCCCATCCGGGGCCCGACACGCTCGGCACGTAGTATGCTTCCGGCAGGAAAAACGCGAATTACCCTCAGCTGCACAGGTTAAGTCGATACCGCTTGTAAATCAAGACGCCTTCAACCTAAGCAGTTGAAGGCGTCATCTTCGCGAGCATTATTTATATTGCATTGGTCGTGCTCTGCAACCAAGATCTTCGCGGTAGTCGTTCTTTTGATTTCATTGGTCGCGCCTTACGAACAAAAACTGAGTAAAGCATACAGACGAATGGAATGAGTAGCAAGGCATGCCTAATTGCCATTCATCAGCTTGCATGAGCATTTCAAAATTAAACCGCCTATGCAGCGAGCATGGGAACATAGGAGTCTTGATCGACGCCCCAAATGATTGGAGTAAGTCCGTAGTTTTTGCAAGCTTCGATAGACTCGGGGGAGACAACACCATCTTTAGTGTTGGTGGAGTTGAGAAAAACGACTCCTTCGCAATCGTTGCGTGCCGACTTAATGTCTTCCCATCCAAATAATGCATTTTGAATGCCTTGCTTACCAGGATTATTTACCGTTTTAATAAGGCGCATGGGTCTTCTCTTGTTTTTACCAATTGCATAGTCAAATTTAAACGAAAGTCCGGATCGGCCCTGGAAAGACGGGCCAGGAACATAAGGGATTTCATTATCAAGCAGCCAATTGCCGACATCTTCAGTGAAGAGGTTTCTCACACTGCTTTGAGATAACAAGAACATATCATCAACAGAGGCCATAGCCTGAAGAAGCATATTCATCTTCATAGGAAGGTCAGATCCGGAAGCCGTTATACACAGTTCGCCTTTTTCTTCCTTTACCGAAAAGCCAGAAAGAATCGAATTGAGCTTATCGATTCGCTGTCCTTTCATGGTGAATCCAGACAATTCAAGATCATTGATGGTTTCACCAAGATCAGAAATGACATAGCCGCCTGCTGGGTCATCACCCAGATAAACCCGCATGCAATCGTTGTTTCGATTGAGCATGGGGGTGGAGATGCAGACGCCATTACCTTGCTGGACCGGGACCATATTTGCCTCTACGAACTTGGCGTATGCGCTGATAAAGCCTCGAGCCTGATCTACGTTCATCTCACACCCCCAGAGATAGCTCTACTTTAAGCTTGTCTGTAATATTACAAGTTTCCTGAAATGACCAAAAGAGTGATGCAAAATCGTCGTTCAGAGGTTTCAGAATATTTTGACCTGGGATGCCACAAGCCCATTTGGCGCCGTATCCGTCTATATCAAAATGGACATGAGTACCAAGGACCAGCGATCCGTCTGGATTTCTGTGACGAAGGACCTCGGGATTATCACTATAATCAAGACGAATTAATGGACGATCCGATACGCGTGTCTGCATGGTGCTTTTTCTGTCAGCGGAAAGTCCAAGGATTAAGGAAGAACTTCTTTTATTCTCTGTAAGATCAAGATAAAACTTAAGGGCTTTATTCTCGTTAGCAACGAGTTCGATTAGCGTTTTACCTCCAGGCGTAGGCCATTGTTTGCGATATTGCATATCACGCACATCTTTGGCCATCAAGATGTATTCGCGAGCAGTTGGATTCAAGTCGTTCCAGCTGAAGATATTCACAGCAGTTCCAATCCTTATGGCTATTGCCCAGTAATCTCATCCTATGATAGATGCTCGCTGGGACAGATATTCGAAAATGTAGCGGAAGCGTTTCCCGCAGGGGCTTTCTTCGTTATGTGTGTATCACTTTGGCATAACAAAAGGTATCGATGCGCCGGCAGTTGCAAGGCTTGAACCCAGGAGTAAAAATTTCTCGGTCCCAAGAGCCTGCCCTCATTCGGGAACTGAACTAAATCCATCCCAAGCCAAACGATGCTTTGGTAGAAATTATATCATCATGAGCCTCGTGAATATCGTAGCGAGGTAGCACGCGTGAGATGGTGAATGATATGTCGGCAAGCGCAATCATGGCCAATTTTAACTAACTGACTGCATGAGATACAATCGCCGACTGTTGGTTGGCCTCTAATGGAGACAATTCCGGAAGTGCGGGATAAAACCGAGATCTGCTGACCAGCCCACGGTTTTACGCTTTCGCGACCTGTGGTTTTGTTGATAAATAGCGGGTTACGGTCGACAGGTTCTGCTTTCCCCGCACTTCCGAAAAATTAGTGTTTCAGCAGCGGCGTACGGCGACGAGCAGCACTGTCCCCAGCAGCAAAAGCGCCACGGACGCGGCGATCCAGCAGTTCTCGCCGGTCTTGGGGAGCGTGGCGGTTGTCGTGGTAGCCGTCTTGGGCTTAGTGGTCTTGGCGACCGTGGTCTTGGTTGCTGTCGTTTTTGTCTTGGTTGTCGCGGCCGCGGGTTTCAGTGCGGGATTTGCCGTGGGCCCTGTGGTGGGCTCTCCGGCAGCGGGGGTAGCATTGGCGGGAGACTTGTCCGTGCTATCACCCGGTACCTCGCCCCCATCGGTCTCCCCCGTTGACGGCGTGGCCACATCGGGCTCAACTACCACATGCGGTGCTACCGCACCGGAGGCATCCACCACGCTGCTAGCACCAAAAGCCCCACCGGCAGGCGTCACAAACCGTGCGGACACAAGCGACCCGCCCGTGCACGCAACGCCGCCGTCGGCACCGGCCGCATCAAGCCACGAGGCGTCGACGGAAAGCCGACAGCCGGCCGCACCATCGCCAAGGCCCGCATCCTGCAGATACACGCCGTAGGCGCGCACGCCCGCTCCGGACCCGGCGCCCGCGGCAATGACGCGTCCGCCGCCGCGCACGGCCATGTCGCCTGCGATCACGCCGGCGACCGCCTCGTCCGTGATATCGGCCCCGTCCGCCCGGGCGTCGACGGTGCAGCCGTCCACCACGAGCGCCTGCGAGGCGTGGATCCCGCACTGCGAGCCCGTCGCCGTCAGGGTCCCGGTACCGCGAAGCGTCAGGTTGCCCCACACCTCCATGCCGAACAGCGTGATGCCCGCATCGGGCGCATGTGACTCCGTCACGGAGTTTTGCCCGGCAAGCGTCAGCACCAGGTCGCCGTCGGCGCCGATGGCCTCGCCCGCGTAGCCGTTAAGCTCAAGGTGGTCGGCATCGGTCCAAGCCCAGCCGGGGCCCGACACGCCCGGCTCGCAGTACGTCGCGCCCGCGATGATGAGGCTCTCAGCGCCCGCGGCATAAGAAGGCCCGCCCAGCAAAACGCATAGGCAGGCCATGACAACAATCGCAATGTAATGACGGCTAGTGTGGGACTTGGCAGCAAACATACCTGCTCCGATCTTCGCAGGAGCCAATAGAATGTGCACCAGAAAATGCCCTGGTAGCAGCAGTTATTAGTTTAGTGAGATCAACCCGAAAACAAAGAAAATGCCCGTAAACAGTCCGAGGAATTAGGTGTAAATCGTTTTGCCAGTCGGTGAAAGGAAGGGGTAAATGAGATTCCACCAGACATGAATTGATGGTATTCCTTGCGGGCATTTCTTGTTCAACATACTGATATACAATATTGCTAAAGATATCGAATTTATGTTCGAAAATCACTAGCCCTTAATGGCGTCAACTATACCTTGTCAATTTTTTACGATTGGGGACTATTTGGAAGATATGAGCTTTGAAATTTCAATACCTTGTGATGATGATGGGTTTGTTCTGCTTCAATGCCCCCACTGCGGGGAACTGTTCAAACTCACTGTCAAAGACATAGAGTCCGACAGCATTTTTAACATTTATTGCCCTTCCTGTGGATTGACTGGCGATGGGTTTATCACTGAAGATGTTAGAGACCTGGCGCTTGCTAAAGCGGCGAACCTAGCGTTCGATGCAATCGCTCCGGAACTTCAGTCGTTCTCGAAAAGGAGCAAAGGATCTCTAATTCAGTTCAAAGTGAAGTCATCTAGCAATAGGGAGCCTGAACTGCCCATTCGAGCGTCTATTGAGGCTTTACAGATTGCAACGTGCCAAGATTGCCTGTGTCAAAGCAAGATTTCTCCAACTTTAATAATGTCTGCTTATACGTGCCCACTCTGTGGAATAGGACAGCTTAATGAACAATAGCAAGATTACATTGAAAAAGCTCCTCTATGAACACAATACAGAGGCGAATGCGCTGCTTCGCGCGAGCTATTCAGAACTTGAGACGGCTATTACTCGATATTTAAAGTTCATAGAAGATAGCCCCTTATAAAAGACTTTATCGAAGACGCCGTTGTTAATCACACCCCAGAGGGGTTTGATGCATCCGCTGTTGTTCAATCTGTTTCTAAAAACGTTTATTCGAAATTTGGTCCGTTTCCGCCTGATTATAAAGGAGAGACGGCTGTCGTTTATTTACTCCTTCACGCCTTGGTTGAAGAGCATGCATGCAACAGGGACTTGTTGCTCATGGGCTATTCGCATGGTTCAAAACGGTTCGATGATTGGACTAAGAACTTTTTGGAGGATGTTGCAAGGCGTCTTATTGCGGGGATTATTCGTATGCTCACGTTGGAAGGAATTGAAATGGGGCTAGATAGTAATGCATCGCAAATAAATTACTTTGGAAATAAAGGTGGTGCAGTCGCCGCTATGGCAACGGATAACGCGACGGTTACGGTTAGCCAAGCAGACGGCGAGCTTAAAGAAGAACTTGACAAGATTCTGAATGACCTTAAAAGCTCTGTTAGCAGTCTTGAAGTAGATTGCCGGCAAGACGCCTCGAATGCCGTTGAGGCAATGCAAGAGGCCTTGGCTGAGGAGAAGCCGAAGGCGTCAATCGTAAAGACGGTCATGGGTGCACTCAAAGATTTTAATGGTTGCGTCGCTTTCGCGAATAACGTCGCAGCACTTACGACGTTCATAGTCACCAATTATCCCGGTCTTCTTAATTAGACAGCCGATAAACGATTTGAAGATAAATTCTGGAAGTTGAAAAATGGGGTGTATCGGCGTATGCGCTGATACACCCCTGTCCGCTCGTTCGCGGACTCGTTGCTTCAGCGGTTGGCATCGATCACGTTGCAGTCGACCTTGAAGGGGTCCAGATCGTGGCTGGCCTAGCGACCGACATACAGAGTGGGCTCGTAGACCAACACGGGCACGGTGACTGGATGCAACTAAGCACAGGTTGCGGCTCAAGGCGCAGTTGGGTTCAACAATGCCGCAGTCGACATGTGAGAGTGCCCAATGGTTCTCCAACAAGGTGCAATAAATGGATGTACAGCATTGCTTGCTCAAAAAGCAATTAATGACTCTTGGTTTAAAAGTCTGCTCAAATAAGGTCGGATTGCTTTATTTACTAGTAGTAAAGCGGTCCGGCCTCAAAAATGTCAGCATTGGCAAGTTTGATGTTAGATGACTCTTTCGTTTTTATCCTTACTCTTGTTGATCCTTCTTAATTGATTCAGCAAGAATGTTTGCAGAGAAATTCTACATTTGTGGGTGGCGTAGCGACGGTCGCGGTCGGGGCGGGCGGCGACCCAGCCGAAGTCCTTCAGGCCGTGTCCCATGGCCTCGAGAATCAAGCGCAGGGCCGTTATGTTACTCATCTCCCCGTCGACGCCGATTAGGTGGTTCTCCCCCATGCGGCCCTTCGTAAGGATATTCCAGACCACAGAGCTGTGGTCCTCGGTGTAAATTCAGCCGCGGACATTCTCGCCGCTGCGGTAGAGCTTGAGGCGGACACAGCCGATGGCGTTCTTAGGCTCGAACGTCATCGGCTGTGTCCAACCGCACGCTTGATACAAATTAAATAATAGAACCACCCATTAGGTTCGTCCTCGATGAAATAAGCGAGACGGACTGTCATTGCCTTGAATAAACAGCGGTGCTGCTCACAAGAGCTAGTGTTGTTTTCGCAAATAGCTGCCCAGTACCTCAACTCTTTACATTTTGCGAAACACAAATCTTGATAAAATTCTGTCCTAAATCCGTAACTCTATAACTCCAGCGCCGAAAATCAAATCTTTTACCATCCTCGAGCTCAATTTTCGCCATCACATCGCGAATTGCCTCGCTGGATTCATATGCCTCGAACGCTGGCTTATCGGCTTCGGAGTAATAATCAAAACGCTTAAGAATTCCCAGCCGATCAAGATTCCCGAGGTACACTAAAGACTGCTCAGGATGCTCGCAGACAGTCAGGCAGCACTCGTTATAGCCTGAAACAATAGTCTTCCATTCGCTAGGCACGATTTCGTTAGAACGAACGATACGTAAATCAATAAGAGGAATAGAAATCGGGCCGTCAGTCCCTAAGCCAGCCATCGATCCCAAGAGCTTAGCCTCGTCAGGACTAATCTCTTTGAGTATCTGAACAAAGCTTGGGTGAACATATTCAGCTACACGATCGTCCATAGAGGAAAGCAAAAGATTAGCGTACATCTCTCGTAAATCCTCGCTGTCATAACAATATGAAAGTTGCTGAATTGCAGGCACGGCAATATGGGCAGGAGGCTCAGTGAGATGGTCCTCGGGAATCTCATCAACACGAGATCCCATTGCATCTATGGTGCGCGCGATGCTCTCTTCCCTGTTCACTACCCAACGGTCCCAAGACGAAAGCCAAATGGCAACCGTTCTTGGTAACAAACTGAGCATTTTGCCAACCGACTTAGCGGAGGGATGGACAAGATCGTCATAAGCTTTTTCAAGTACCGGAACCTCAGCAAGTTCCTTTACAGTGTCAATATTCACACCGACCTCCTTATTAATTGACATCAAGTATGCATTTAATCAAGTCTTATCGTACGAGCCGGTTGCGTTAGACGCCCAGCTTCAGAAGTGAATCGAATTTGAAAATCTTTGAAGATTCAACTGGAACAATATGTTTAATAGCGGTTTCTTTATCTGGCTCTTTAATTTCAGCAGCTTTCAAAAAAGAATCAATAAGATCTTTCCGCCGCGTTTGGAAACGTCGGAAAGAACCAGTCCTTCTGTCAGGAAGTTCATGATCAAAAATATAAAGACGAGTAGCGGAGGTAGTGATTCTCCTACCAACAATTTTCCAAATATAAGCGTCACTGAGGCCGAGGCTGCATCCATAAATACAGATAGCATTAGCGGAGCTCACAAGAGATGCCATCATTTGGCCTTTAGTGTTGCGCAATAAGCTGGCGTTTCGCTCGCTCTTAACCCATAGCTCAATAAAATCAGGATCCTCCGAGCATAAACTCGAAGAAATCTGAGACTGGTCAGAGACCCCAAATATTGGTGAATCACCGTTACCCGAACTATCAACAACCCCGTGCAAATGAAGAAGATGGTCAGGGTAAAAAGATATCACGGCAGCTCCGTTCGCAACGGAATCTAACTTCTCATCATGAATGGCTGAATTCCAAAGTGAATCAAAGGAGTTTGTATAGTTGAGCGAAATCGCAGAAACCCAAGCGTTCTCCGATGGAATAACCTCCGGAATTGCTTCAATCTGATCCAGGGCTTCAAGACGACGTGAAAACAGGCATAACGATTCCCTGAATTCATCAATAGCAGCAGGAGGAAACTCATTGGGCAAACGTCCCGCCTCTTGCGCTACGTACTCCAGAAGCTGGCGTTGAATATCTTCGAACGTTTCATGGAACAGGTCTACGTCATCCTCATAATACTGAGACACTTCACCTAATAGCCGCTCGAGATCAGACCAAAGATCCGACTGAGATTTTGGATCAAAAGTATCCAAACGCCTAACGAGCTCATCGCGATACTCGTTAGTTTCACCGGGTGCAAAATACTTATTAAGCAGAAAAGAACGATAACCAGTCTTCAAGCCAAGGTTTTTATCAAAGCCGTTGCCGATTATCCAAAGAACTTTAGACACAGAGATCCACCGATCGAATCCAAATAGATTACTTCCAAAAATAATATTAAAACGTAATTGGAACCTGGTATCCAACCAATTTGTAACTCATGAAATGCGGTATCTATGTAGTAATAATTATTTTGAAAAGGGATGAGGGTCTATCGGCGTTAGCCGATAGACCCTCATCCTCAACACAGTAAAATCAAAGAAAGGGAATGCGCGCCCAGCACAGGCCGTCCCCTCCCCTAGTCCCGCTTAAACAGATCCCTCGTGTATGCCCGTCCGCCACGCCCGCGAGCTCGTTGCTCCAGCGGTTTGCGACGATAACGTCGCGGCCGGCCTTGAAGACATCCTGGTCGTGGATCACCTCGGAGCCGAAGAACTCCGGCGCGTCCAGCGTGGGCTCGTAGACCACCACGGGCACGCCCTCGGCCTTCGCGCACTTCATGACACCTTGGATTGAGCTTGTGCGGAAGTTGCCGAAGCCGGTCTTTGTCAGGCAACACGCGCCCATGACCGGTTCTTTTTTGCCGTCGTAGACGCGACAACAAACTATTTACGCGTTCTGTTTAATCCGCTTGAACAGCTCCGTTTCCTCTAATTCAGACATAGCACATTGGCCTGTTTTGATCCGGCTCCAAAGCCAATCAAGCTCTTCTGCCGCTTTTCGGCCTAGCTCAACTTCATTGTCATCAAGAAGCTTATCGGTCTCAACGCAAGCAAAATCTGACGCAATAGAAAACGAAGTAATGAATGAGCTAACGGGAGAATACTCATGCGATGTATCAAGACTAGCGAGATGACAGATCTCCGCGAGTGGAACGTTGACTCCGCCAAGTTGACTCGCGTAATCACTCATATCTGAAAGGTACAGACCGCCCGACGGTCTAGCCGAATTGCTAAATGCATCAAGCATGCCGGTTATATGAATGGCAATTACTTTCTCTGAGAATAGTGCAGTGAATAAAACAGCAGTTGCCTCATATAACGTTAACTTATCTAGCTCATCAAGAATGTCTTCGATGTTAGACAAATCAATATAGTGCACGTTTGAAACATTATATGTTGCCTCCTTCAACTGAGGAAATGTTGACTAAGTCGCATTCACCCAATTGCGGTAATAATCCGTCTCAATGTAATGCTCAACAAAATCGTTTCCCAAACAATTCCCAATAAAGCTCTGGCTGAATTCGGGCGTTATGCAATCTGGGGATCTATACTCACATTGGGGGTCGCTTCTTAATATGGGGAATGGGTCGGCTGCAAGGCGGAAGATCGCACAAGCCTTTACGACCGCCTTGAAATACTCAGCGTAATCTTCGCGAATGCGATCTGCGCTTTCGGGGGCGGTTGACGAGACCTACATCTATGACACCGACCTCTCCAAGGGCTACGGGCAGGCCCGCAAGCGCGGCCTATCCCGCCAGAAGCTCTGCATCTGCGTGGCAATCGACATCCACAAGAATCCCGTCGCGGTCGTCTGCAGCCACAGGAAGCCCAGCTTGGCGCGCGTGAGGAAGGCCATGTGAGCTGGATGTCGCCCGGGTCGCCGCTCATCCACGACCTAGAGAGGGCGCACAATGCGTTGGTCAGGGACGACGGGCTCGAGAGCGAGGCGCACAGGACCGACATCAACGACCCGGTCGACCTGGAGTGGATAGAGGTGGCAAACAATCTGTGCTCCAGGCTCAAGTGCTACCTGTGGCGCTTCACGGGGATGTTGCTGCAGAACATCCAGGCGCGCGACAGATGGGACCAGATCGCAAGGGTGGTGCGCCATTACCTGATAGCCGACAGGACTTACCCTAGATTGAGATAGATGCGATACCACACTTTATCTAAACTGTTTGATTAAATTATTGGACGTAAGCAGATAAGGTCTTTCTAATCTATTCCCTTCCCTAAATCCCAAAAATGCGTTTTGTCAAAGGCGATTTCTTTGAAAGCTGGATGACTACGGCAGAAAGTAGTGCAGAACCTCCGAGCGAAAAGAAATAAAGCAGGAGTCGATCTGCATTATTCGCATGAATGTCAGGATTGACGCCGCCACATATTCCGTAAACGAATACGACGGCGAACATCATATGAACTAGATAGATTATCGTGCTCGCGTTACGCATACCAACATGGGGAAGGAGGTCGGGGCCGCAGCGTTTAATCGAAAGCAAAAACAAGCAGGTACCGGCGCAAGCGCAAAACGGCAGGTGTGCATTTGCATTTATGAAAATGCACCCTACTACGCCAAAGATAAGGCCGATAAGAAGATAAACGAACGGCATCGCTTCGAAACGCTCATGCTTTGTGCCGAAAAATGCGCCCAATGCAACGTAAAAGAAGCCTTCAAATAACCCATTGCGAGTGTTAACGAATAGTTTCTCGTAAATACCCACTGGAATCGCAATCGCCCTCGGCGCATCGCTCCACTCAGCAACTACCATGATGAAATAACCAGCCAACAGAAAGAGGAAGGATAGCCCAACGACCCGCTTCAGGGCCACACCGCTCCGCAGGCAGCAATACATCAAGGCAAAAGCAACGAATCCCGCCAGTAAATACCATAAAGGCCACGAGCAGAAGTTCTCTCCCACAAACAGCGTTTGACGAACAAACGCTAGAAGCCCATGCAGCAAGTCCTTTCCATACAGCAAATCACCAAAGATGGTTATAGGTAGATAAAGTACCGTCCAGATGAGATAAAGCTCAAGAAGTTTATAGGCGGTCTTGCGAACCCTAATTGAGGCGCAGGATGAAGAATCTGAAAAATCAGCCTCGCTTAGGCCTCGAAAGCAGAGAAAAGCCGAAGCGATAAAAAAGAATGGCACCGCGACCACGTCTATACCTTCGACGATCCTCTCGGGAATATCCAGAGCCTCCAATGGCCGCGTATGAATCTCAACAACAAGAAATGCCATTAACAGTTTTGCAGTATCTAAATCGGGATAATTGACCTTTGTTGATGACTCATGAAGGGGAGCCGTTTCGTCCCTCTCTGAATGAATCATCGCAGCTGCGCCCATTAACGTATCAACCCCTCTTCGCAGTAACGCTTCACGACAGCCCGCTTCTTGTCAAACCTAAGATTCTTAGTAGGAAGAAAGTCTTCCCTATTTTTCTCCATGTACTCTTCAACTGTCTCAATAACCCGCGCGGGAACACCCACTGCCACAGAGTCATCAGGAATATCGTGTGTAACGATAGCGCCTGCTCCAATGATGCAGTTCTTGCCTATAGTTACGCCTGGCATGATAAGAGAATTCATTCCGATGTGACAATTATCGCCAATCTTTACCTTGCCGAATCGATCCATATCCATTAACTCAGGATATTTACGGCGGAGCACCCAGACACCTCCGTCATGAGTGGTGATGTTAACACCTCTCGTTATACGAACGTTGTTGCCAATCTCAACAAGGTACGGCTCAGAGCCAAAATTGTATCCGTTGAGTATTTCGCATCCTTCTCCGATAACCAATCCACGCTCGCGGAGTTTTTTAAGTTTCTTCTCCCCCGGCATTAACTTCCAGACAACGGTCGAAATAATTGACATTTGGTATCACTCCAATCTTATTTCGACATTTATTAAAGCGAGGCGATATCTTCATTATTCAGCATGGTTTTAGTGTGCGGCCGTCGAAGATAAATAACCCTAGAATGCGAATGCGCTAAGGCAGAACTACTCTCTTGATGTAAATGGTCTTGAGACAAATTGCTAGCGCATACTGCATGCACATAGCAAGTGGAATCGCCATGACCCCCATTACGGATAAGAGGAAATAACAGGCGAGGAGGTATGTAACATTGGCCAGAAGGGTTATTCCGGTCGACTGTTTAGAAAGTCCATAAGCGGTGAAACATGGGTGAAGAGCCGTAAATACGATACCGACCTCTGTAAGGGCCGTAAGGGCCGCAAAGAGGTACCAATACCTCCCGTACAGCGGGTCCATAAAATAGCCGAGCGCTGGCGGTACGACAATAATAGCCAAAAATGCAAACGGCGTAACCACCTTGATAAAGATTCGCTCGATTCTCTTAACCACACTGTAAGCCTGCTCGTTCTTGCCTTTCGCAATTAACTCGGCCAATTGTGGCATGATAGCTTGCTGCACAGGAGTGGACAGAAGGGTAAAGGCCGTAAGCAGCTGCTTAAAGAACTTAAATACGCCGACGACCTCGCTTGACAGCATTGAGAGGAAGAAGACATCGAAGTATTGAATGGGCGCATCCGCAGTTCCAGCGAGATTCGACCAGAGCGTGAAGGAGAGGAAGCCCGAAGGAAGATCATGTTGTTTAGCGGCAACTACTTTTTTGAGCCCGATGCGCTTACTTACAACAGCAAGAGCCAGAACGAAGAGCGCAACTCCCTTGATGATGTCAACGGCACAGTAGACGCATGCAACCGCTACGACGTTTGGCCCGTACAAATAAAGGGTTGATGCGACTAGCGCAAGCTTCATCGCTGCAATAGAAACAGCGTAAATGGCAACGTAGTTGAACTTATCAAAAAGCCTCAGCACGCCTGTGGGCGTCCCTTCGATGTGAACAATGATCTCGAAACAAAATATCGTAGCGGCGGTAGTGGAAACAGCATCCCATCCGAGCAGACTGGAAACATAAGGAACGATGGCAAAGGAGACAGCACAACCAACAATGGCAGAACAGACATCAACAAAAAAGCCCGCTTTGATAGTTGCCGCGAGCCCATCGTCATCATGCCGCTCCATGCAAATAGAGCCGTAACGAATAACTCCTTGCCAAGACTGAAAGTTGAGAAATGCGTCCACGGCCTGCATGAAAGTCTGGCCGATCATCAGGGAACCGTAACCCGCGGCTCCGAGAATACCAGCGGAAGCAAAGGCAGTAACCATATTGAGGGCCGATGCACCGCCTTGCCCAACGACAATGGTGGAGACGTTCTTGGCAAGCTTAAGCCAAAACTCGTTTCCCTTGAGCCTTTGTATCAACGATTTTATTTTATCGCCCATCAGCGTCCTTCCTAAACAGTGTAATAGAGGTCAATACAGCAGACTGGTCATTAAACACACAACGCTGCATGCGGCCCTTTAATAAACAATGCAAATTGATCGTCTGGCAATATCATCTGCTGGCTATACTTTTATCCCCGCGAGTCGTCTAAACTTGTTAGTCACGGTATTCCAGATAAATACTCTTAATGGACCGTTGTCGCCCGTAAATATCAAGTTCTTACCGCCGGCTTCCCTTAAGGCCTTAATCCATTCGAAAGCGCTGGTGCCCGTATCCCTCATATAGCGAAAATAGCTTGTCTCATAAATAACGCGATATGACTTTTCAGGATATTCGCATACAAATCCACTAGGAAGGCCAAGGCACTCTTTAGCCCATATAGACGGGAGATACAAGCCTTCGTAAAACGTGAATGCAGCGATGCCGCTCTGCCTAAAATTGATCTCGTTTAATAACACCCGATCCGGGGTTTTAAAGAATTCAATGTCGCAGAGTCCTCGATATCCCTCTTCAGCCAGTGTACTCAACACCCTATGAATCACTTGAAGAACCGAGGGATCAGTTTCGAGACGTCCAGAAGCGATACTGCCCCTTCCCTCGGGATAAACGACTTCCTTTGCATAGGCTCTCCATGCCAATGACCCGTCAAGCCGGATAAGACCAACACAAGTTACCTCGTATTCATAGCCGATAAGTTCCTGGACTAAAACGCGCTTATATCCGGCATTTGAGAAGGCGCTAACAGCATCAGCATACTCTGCCGGGTTTCGGCAGATTCTGATATCCGATTTCTGACCCTCGGCGCTGACGGCAGGTTTAATTATGACGGGAAGCGCCAAGGGGCTGTGGGGACCCGAGGCAGCCAAATCAATCTCGATGCCCTTGGCAACGGGAATTCCACGTGCGGCCGCCCACTGTGATTGGGCGTGCTTGTCCATAAGGTCACAGATTCGCCATTCATCCCCTAAAAAACCGCTTGTCTTTACGCCAAGCGACCTGAAGCGCTCGTCAATAACGAGTGCGGATAAGTCAGAAGATGGCATGAGAAGACAGTCGGCAGGATCCGAATCCCCCAACCAAGCCTTGATCGCTTTGTGGATGGAGTCGTAGCTCCCCTCGGCATAAATAGGAACGGGCGCATACTTAGAAGCGAAAACGGAAGATTTTCCGCACGACTTTCCGCTATGTATTAACAAATCGAAGTCGATACCGGCAAGTCCCAACGCTCTAACGGAAGCAAGGGTGTTCTCGTGGTCTCCGCCGATAACGAGTACTCTGGAATTATTTAGAATCGAAGCGCTTGAACAGCTAGCAGGCTTAATCGTTTTCTTCACTTTGCAAGCCCTCTCTCGAACGCCTTTTCGCTCGCCTTCAGCTTTTCCCCTCGACAACTGAAAAAATCCATTGCAAATGCCGTCATGCCTTGACCTTCGAAACCGAGTTTTGCCGCAACGGCAAAAGTCCTGTCGATAACCCGATACAATTTTTCTATGGAGCTCTCATCGGGAAAATTAGGACTACCTCCCGGCATTAGCTCTGAGGAATGGATCATGAACATCGCGTAGGCGTCATTTTTTTTGGAAACGTCTCTCAGAAGCGAAGTTAAAGAACTCGCCGAAGGGTTCATAGAAGGCCTCAGCCACTGCCATTGTCCCATCACAAGCCGCTTGCCCTGTCGGAGAACGTCGTGTGGCTCGTGCACAGCATCGAGGGCAAATCTATTGGTTCGTCGGATGGTCATAGGTACCTCGAGCAAACCTGGGCGGAGCTCATAGGGCAACTCATCCGACATCGAATAGTCTGAACCCGGAATACCACTCTGACCGAGAGCCCCCTCCCAACTCATGTGAGGGGTCACGGAGCAATCGACAACAAAACCACGCTCGGCCAAAAGGGCGATGTAGCGCTCGTCAAGAGCCCATCTCCCTGACCTATGGGAAGTAATCGGCGCCTCAAAGTTGCTTTGCAGAGCATCGAGAAGAGCGTCTATTTTTGAGGCCATCTGACTCTCGGTGTATTCGATGAGGTATGCGCGCTGGTCAGTAACGGTCTCAAGCGGAAACTCCGGGGGATTGTTCCATGCGTGAAGATGCATGCCAATCTCGCACAACCCGGCATCATTCTTTGGCTTCATGTATTGAACGAAACGTTCGTCATTGCACATCTCCCAATTCGTAAGCCAGGTTGGGATAAACCCATATCGCTCGCAGAGCTCCTGAAACCTTGGAAGATACAAGGTGTTTTCAGTAGATATTCCACGAGAAACATCCCACTGGTTATCGGCTTCAGTGTCAATCGTGATAAGGAGCTTCTTGCTCATCAATCGCACCTTCCAATATTGAAAGAAATGTGTCCGCCTGAGTACTTACTAGAAAATCACGCGCTGTTTCAACGGCTCGATCCCCCATGCGACAGCGAAGCGCCGCATCGTTTATTAAGCCCATAGTCTTATCAACAAGACCTACCGGGGATCCGTTGGGAACGATGTATCCGTCAAACCCATCCGTAATAATCGAACGAGGGCCATCGTTATCAAATGCTACGCAGGGAACGCCGTGAGACATACCCTCTAAGATAGATAGTCCGAAACCTTCCCAGCGGGATGGCGAGATGAGCACACTTGCGTGCACGTAATAATCGTCTGGGTTTGATACAAAGCCTTCAAATATCATTTGAAAAGGAAGCTCGGCATCGGAAACCCAGCGCTCAAGTTCACTACGGTAGGGACCATCTCCGACGACTTCAAATAGTCCTTCAAACCCCGACTCGGCAAGCCCACTGGCAATAGCGGGCAAATAGTCCGCTCCCTTCGAGCCGGAATCGAGGCGACCGCAATACAGGACACAATTCTCAGCCTTGCTTCTTAAGCCAAGATCAGTAATAGAGTTGGGAAGAACGAACGCCGAGCATCCCAATTCTCTTTCATATACCTTTCGGCTCTCGTCAGTT
This sequence comes from Collinsella aerofaciens, assembly GCF_028206795.1. Lineage (GTDB taxonomy): Bacteria > Actinomycetota > Coriobacteriia > Coriobacteriales > Coriobacteriaceae > Collinsella > Collinsella aerofaciens_AX. Next base: position 16,729 of record NZ_JAQLFJ010000002.1, read on the forward strand.
AGAACGAAGTTGACGGAACAGTGCTCAATCGCATCTCTATACAGTTCTGTGAGTCCATAATAGCCTCTGCCCTTCTGGCGAAAATATCCATCATAGGTGCTATGCTGCCAACCGCACACCTTTGCCTCAAATCCGTCACACATATAAACTGCAAATATCGTATGCAAAGGATCGCAACCAACAACGAAGTCGAAATGCCCATCAGCAAGGCGAGAGCGCATTAAGTTAAACTCTTTACCAGTTAGAATCGATTCGGGAAATCGCCCGTTATGAATTCGGGGACGAGGAAATCCAGTATGTTGTCTCACTTTTGAAACACATCTAGAAATTATCGAACGCTTGCCAGTCGGCTCAACCTCGAGAATCTGTACCCTATTGGAAAGACCATAAGGGTTGGCATTTAGATTAGGTCCATCCATAAGCACTGCAATGTGCTCACCACGATTAGCAAGCTCATTTGCAAGCAGAACAACGGCCCTCTGAACACCTCCGAGCGTTTCAAGCGACTGGCACAGAAAACAGATTCTCATGTCAGACTACTCATCACCTTTAAGTTCGGACCGCTTTTTATATTCTATAAATTGCGATACACATAGAAACATCCATGTGATCAAGACACACCGAAGCATTCCATCTTGAGCTACGCAAATTGAAGAGTAAGTATTGACGTGAAAAAAATACAATGCGAGAAGTAGTGCCGAGACAGTTCCGGTTTTGCGGAAAACATAGATGACAGGCAGAATAAACAATACGATGCCCAAAAGAGCTGAGAACGCAATCCCATACATAAATGCAAACCTGAGTAGAGGATACTCGAGGGCAACCACCAAGGAGGCCCTTACATAAGAGGTATAGCCAGTATCAAAAGGATGGCCCTGAAACCAATCGTAACGAATAATTCCAGCCCTCGTCATCTCTACAAGCTTGGTATTTCTTGAGGAAGTAATGTCGCCCGCCGCGATTCCCATTACGACACGGTCAATCAGCGTGTCAAAAATTCCGAATGCATACAGCAGCAACATTCCAAATACGATTACAACGATATATCTAATATTCTCAGTGCTCGAAAAAGAAATCAGGATCATCGACAGCAACACAACGGCAGCCGAACGGCTTCCTGTTAATACAACAATAAAAACGGCAATTAATGTAACTAGGATTTGATTATTATCCAGATCCATTGCCTTAGATGCAAAAATGTTCAGGGCAAAATAAGCGAGCGCAATCTCAGCCGTCAAAAGACTATGGCCCATATAAGAAACCAATCGACTCGAAGAGGTCAACCATTCAAGCCCCTCAGTCCCATAAAAAGAACCAATAGTCCTTGAAACGGCATATCCAGTCACCAGATCAAGCGCCGCGCATGCAGCAATAACTGCAACAGAAAAGTTAATGCTTTTCAAAAAGCCCTTAAACAGGCTGGGAAAGATGGTTTCCGGAACAACCACAAGCAGAATGAGGAGCGGTGCCCACTCAGCAATATAAACCGAAATTGGCGCGCCGGACACATGGAGCAACACTCCGCAAGCAGCGACTAAAGTTAGTTTGACAAGCGATATTGTTCTTGATATAGCGTATTTATGTCTCAACATATAGAGTAGCAGCCAGAAAATAGCGAATATAGCCAAAGGGTTTAAAGCCCAAATAGCTTCTGAGCCAGGAATAAGCTTGTACCTAAGCAGATAAGGAGTTAAAAAAAGCGAAGCGCCAAGAAGATTGCCGACTCGACGCCCCATTGTTTTATCTTGAAAACTAGGTCTAGTATTCTCTTGTGAGTTAAATAGAACACTCATTGAGCAACAACTCGAATCCACTCATCAGCAATCTCACCAACAGCAAGCTTTTTACGCACGTTAGCTGCCGCAGTACCGAGTTTCTCGGCAAGCCCATTCTCATCAGCAATGCGTTCCATCGCTGCCTCTAGCTCATTTTCGCTTCCGACGGGAACCAAAAGTCCGTTTTCTCCATCACGAATCACCATGCGCGCACCGCCGCAGGGGCAATCGGTGCAAATCACCGGCATGCCTATGGCCATTGCTTCAAGCATGGAATTTGAGAGACCTTCGTAGTCGCTGGGAAGTACAAACATTCCTGCGTCACGAACATAGTTATGAACATCCTGGAGACCATGATTGATAACGATCTTATCCTTAATCCCAAGATCACTTGCCAAGGACATAAGAGAGTTCCGCTCGGAGCCATCACCGTAAATTTCAAGCGTCCAATCGCTGTGGATTTGCAAAAAGATTGCGAAGGCGCGTAAGAGCATCTCTAGGTTTTTCTGCTTATTCAATCGGCAGAAGCACACCACGGTATTTCTGCGCTTGCCAACAAAGGGTATCGGTAGACCCTCTTTAACAGGATTAAGAATTACTGTCTTTTTGACCTTATCTGAGAAGTACGCAGCCGCTTCATCGGTTTGGCACACAAGCATATCCGCATGTCTATACAGGCGTTCGCGTAGCCAATCGGTCTTTTTACCGCTCCCCACCCGGGCGGGATCGTTGCGCTCGCTAATTACTAAACGATTAGGAAGGCCCGCAAGGGCAATCACGGCCTGCATATTCACAAAGTACTCAAATGCGATAATACAGGCGCTAGAGTTACGTTTCGCGACGGCACGAAGCCAGGCAATGCGACGCCCCTTGGTAGCAGTGTCTGAGCCCTGAGGGCCATATTCCTTCTGGATACCGTCTGCCAATGCGTACTCACCGTCGAAGTCGTTGTAGACGGCGATACCCACGCGCTTGCCGCGGGCATTGAACTCTGCGGCAAGCACACATATCACGCGCGCCGCACCCCCGTTTGCAAGTGCGTTGCTCACAAATATGATGTCTCGGTTCTCTAGAGTCACGTTTCCCCTTATTATCCTATCAAGCTCCGAAGCAGCTGTTTATATACTCAGTCACGTTGAACGATCGGTTCGCACCGAAGGGCTCCCACGACGCCAAGATGAATTCGCTGTTCTTCGGGCAGTGGATACGCTTGCAGCATTTCAAATCAGGGTGTTCCTTGGCCGCAAATATGAGCTTATGCTCAAGTGGAAGCGCGTCAAATGCCTTCAAGTCCTCTTCGGTGGCCCCATTCTGGTCGTTCAGTTTGAAGATCAGCCGGTCGTGATTGACACGTCTCACGCGGCTCTCCCACTTGCGGCGGGCAGTCTCCTCGTCATGGTGGTGCAGCATGTGAAGCTCCACGTCTCCAATGCGCCCGATTAGGTACGTCCCCCAGTTGTCATTGGCACTGAGGGGGTCCTTCCACTTGGACTCATCGGCTGAGATGAACTTAAGCGGTTCGGCTAGGTAGCGGTCAAGGTCCGCACAGAACCGCACGAAGTCGCTCGGCATGATGAACATTCCTACTGTGGGAGTGTCCTTTCGCATGCCGTAACTCTCATATATTGTGCCACCCCAGCAGTTGTTCGAGATGATGGTGAACCCGTCCACCTCAAGCCTCCTTGCGCGGACCCTGCAGGTCCTGGGTAGCCATAGCCCGTTGCGTATCTTGAGTCGAATGGTTTCGCGTTTGAGTTTCTTGAGCTTTTGCAGGATCATCTAAGCCACTGCTTTCGCGAGTGATACGACGTACGATCCGTACTGGCATCCCCGCATACACGCCCGATTCCGACAGAGAGTGCGTAACGACGACCCCCCGACACATATTTTGTCTGCAAGGGAAACGCCCTTTGTAATAAGCACGTTAGCCCCTAGCCAACAGCGCTCGCCTATTACCACGGGCGCGCTAATCAAATCGCCGTGCACGCCCTCCGCGTCGAACACGTGGTCGTGGTCGAACACACACGCATTCGGCCCGAGCATGGTTTGAGCGCCGATGTTCAAGTCTTCGGCAGCGACTATCCTGCAGTTGGTGTTGAGATAGCATCCCTCACCGATACTCATATGGGCGTCCGAGCAAACCTGCAGGCGGCAGCGGTCATCGATGTACACGCCGGATCCGAACTCCATAACTCCTCCAAGTTCCACATCAAGCCTGACTTTCCGACCAAGATATACGGGCTTGCCACCGCTCGGCAGTCGCAGCTTGTAACCCAGCCGCATCTTTGCACTCGCAACGCGCAGCGCGCTTGCAGACCATTTAATAAGCTTGCCTATTTGCATCTCCCTACTCCCTCAAAGTACAAACGACGGAGCATCGTGGCATTTTCATTTATGTCGTAGCCGGCGGACTTCGCGCGCTTGCGCGCAGAAAAACTTTCGTCCATGCGGTTGATATTCGTCATAGAATGTTCAACAGTATCCGCCCAGTCATTTACGTCAGCCTCGAGCGAAACTTGAGACACGAGCGCCGTTATTGCGCACTCGTCGGTAATGGCGTCTGACATAACCACGGGAAGCCCGTTGAGCTGCCACTCCAGTACAACATTCGGAAACCCTTCGTACAGCGAAGGGAACACCATGCAGTCAAGTCCGTTGAGCAGTCTTGGCACATCGTCACGACGCCCCAGGAAACGAACCGCCTCAGCGACACCGAGTTCCTCAGTCTTCTCCTTAATCTCGGGTATCAAGTGACCCTCTCCTATAAGGAATAGCCGCCTTGCAGAATTACGCCGATAAAGCTCCGCAAATACCTCGACGAGCTTGACATGATTCTTCTGCTCATTAAATCCGCCTACGTGCCCGAAGGCTGTCTCACTTTCGGTGAGTCCCAACTCCTCTCGTACGGCTTTTCTGGCTTGTGGGTTAAAAGCGTACGCAGGTAATTTTTTTCCGTTAGGGATGACAGTAAATGGACGATTGCCGAAGAGCCATTTACCCGCATCTCGCCCACAGGCATATCTGTCCGTTAGACTTGATTGGAAAAGTGGATTCAAAAGAAAGTTAGCAATCTTATGGGAGCACGTCGTGTTGTGCGAATGCGCGATGCGCATCTCTACACCATTCGTCGATGCCTGGAAGAGCTCTATCGCAGCAAGCGCGCTGCTGCAACACACATGGACGACCTCGAAGTGTCTGCTTGTTAGCAGACACCTGAGAGCTCGAGAATAGGCAGTTAAATTGTGTTGACGAGACGGAAGCGTCACAACCTCGACCCCCGCCGCCTCAACGTCCTCGATAACGCCACGTTCTGCGTCGTCGTATGCAACAGTTGCGACCGATAGACCATCTAAGTCCATTGCTCCAAACGTCGCAACAAGCCATGCTGTGATTCCGTCTTTCAGAAGACCGTTGGTCGAAATGACCAAGACATTAATACAGTCATTGGCCATCTCCTAGCACCTAACTTCAGGGAGCTTAATCCATGATCCCAACCTCTCGTCCCACTCGGGCTGGTCGAAAGGTCCGAAACCGCTGTTGTCAAAGAAGGTGTACTCACCGAAATACATCTTACCGTTGACCTCATAGAAGTCGATCCTGATATGCGCCAATCCTGCGGACAACTTCTTGGCGGCAGCGACCATCTGGTCGAAAGTCTCCGGCTTCTTGATTTCAAAATCGGCGTTCGGATAGTGCTGCGTAATAGGAAGGTGCCTAAAGTTCAAATCGTAAAAGTCAATTCTTGTGTCCCCAGCAGCCCTTCCGGTCACGACGAACATCATCTTCGGCTCACCGTCAAAACAGTAAAACTTGTAATCTCTTAGTTCGCCGCATGCGGTGTCCTCAAGGTAAGACTCTGCAAGAATGCGAGGCCTTACGTTCTTATATGGCCACTCCCTACCTATGTAATAGAAATTACAACGCATTGCCGACATGATCTTATTGCGCGCGGCAGAGACATCAAGCTTGGTCTTGTCCTTGACAATGACAAGACCTTCCGAGTCGTGACTGCATTTCAGTACAAAACGTTCAGGAAGCGAGTCAAAGTCGATATCATCGAAAGAGTCCCACACTCCTAGTGTCGGAATTATATGCTCTTCACCAATGATCGACGACGCGAGCTTCTTCGCCTCCACCTTGTCCACCATGTCGGTGTAGCGGGGATCACGATCGTGCAGCTTGAGCCACTGCAGTTTCTCGTTATAGGTCTTGGGGTTCTTCAAATTGCAAGGTTTATGCATTCGAAGCACATAATACAGTTTGATGTACGCCTCGTCGGGAAGCCACCTCAAGCTATACTTCGCCTGTTTTACCAAGATCTTCTTGTCCAAAATATCTCTCTTCTGTCAAATCCGTCATACAGCACTACGACGGTATGCCTTAACCACAGAGGGCGTGTCATCGCCAAACATGCTCAAACCTGATGCCATCTGAGACATCCACACCGCCTGGGAGACAAGGTTCACCTCCAATAGGGTGGGCATTCCCTCCTCGTCAACACAAACGTCCCAAGAGATGAATCCAAGCTCGCTGACTGCAAAGTGGCAACGCTTGACAGCTTCAATAGCCTCAGGGACGCCTGCAATCCAGCGGCCCTTGAACGGGATCTCGGTGTCGGGATGCTTTATAAATCTTTTCTGGTACTCAGTGAATGCCTCGTCACCTAGATAGCCATCGTTATCGACGTAGATGAAGATGCCGCCCGCATGGGCGTTGTCAACCTTCGCTCCGCCCTGCCCGATTCTAAGCGTAACGGGACAAGCGCCAACGCCCTGATCAGTCATATATGTGACGATTCGAAGTGTGTTAACACTCTCTGGATAAATTTTGTCGATACTCTCGTGCTGATGCACACGCTCTTGGCAGACCCACTCGCCGCCCATTGATTCGACGATGCTCTTGACGGATTTGCCGGATTCGATATCCCTGCCATCTTTGAAGTCAACAATGGCGACGTCCCTGCCAGAGTCGCTGTCGCGAGTTCTTTTGATAACGCAGGGGCCTATGTTACTGAGCGCATTTACCGTCTCATTCATGTTCAGAAGCACCCCGTTCCGATTGACAAGTCCGCAGGTGCAGCTTGCGTAGACATTGGGGATACGAAGCCCACCGCCTTGTGCAAAGAGGACGAGGTTGTTCTTATCGGCAAGCGCGTCGCGGTCACATCGGCGTGAAGAGTTGGGCTCCAGGTTGACCGAAAAGAGCATCTCTGGAATATACTTCGGGTCCCATTTTCCGGTGTAGCTGGCATAAAGGCGGTGCCACCAGAGCGGCCAACGCCTGCCGGTGAGTTTTTTCCAATACCTACGCGCATCCTCCGCTTGTTTAGCGGTGGGCTTGAATGACATCACTAAGGCTCGCTTGGACCAGATATTCTTGAGCTCATGAATCCAGATAAACAACTTCCAGAAGAATACGGTGAGAGTCTCGAAGAGTCGCTCGATTCTTACATAAATACTCAAAGCACTTCCTCCTGAATAAATAGGTCTATCTCGTCGATGATCGCGTTTGGATTGGGGTTTTTCCACGGTTTAAGTTTCACACTGCCGTTCTCCATGGCCTCGATGGCGTCCCCCAGCTCATCCATCTCGCGAACTGCGAGCACGAGCCCCTCAGAAGCTAACGTCTCGTTAATGCCTACTTGGTGATCATTGATGTGCTCGCCGTACTTCGCCAAACGGGACACAGCGATTACTCTCTTACCAGCATTAAGAGCACCCATAATCGAGCCTGATGCGCCATGGCTTATAACGATATCGGCCTCAGCCATCTTCGCTTTGAAGGCATCAGGGTCCATGAAACACTCGAACGCGAAGTTCTTCGGCTTGTAGGTCGACGCGCCAATCTGTGCAAACAGGGGCTCCTTCACGCAACCTTCGCCAACGAGCCTATCAAGCTCCTCGAAGAGCCGGTTAAACTGATAGGGCCTGGAACCAACGCACACAAATATCAATAAAGACACCCCACAAACCGTGCTTTCTCATAGAACCGCTTCTGGCTCTCCCACTGCACGAAGAACAGATCGGCGTGTTTTTGCATGAGTTTTCCAGCGACGGTGGGCTCGTTAGATCGACCAAAGGTCTCGATAAACACAAACTTCTTGCGGAACAGGACAGCAAGGAGATAGAAAGGGTATGCCACCATAGTGCCAGTGGTCACAACGATGTCAGGCCGCTCCTTTGCCCAGATTGCACAGGCGTGGATGCCGTTTACGAGCATCTTGGCAGGCATGAGCTTGTCCTTGAGGTCGGTCTGAACCATCAGATAAGGGCACCCCTTAACAAAGGGCGTCTTCTCGGTGACCATGAAGCCCCCGTACTTGTCCACGAGCGGCTTGAGCTTTTGTAGTTGTTCCCAGTGGCCGCCAGACGATGAGACGAGGCAAACCTTGGCCCGACCTTTTCCCATTACTCGGCTTCCACTTTGTAGTACTCGCGATACCACTTGGCAAAGGTCCTCAGACCGTCTTCGAGGGGCGTCGCGGGCTTGTAGCCAAGGTCACGCTGGAGCGCCGTAGTTTCCGCGTAGGTGACGGGCACGTCGCCGGGCTGCATCGGTACGAGCTGCTTGTGAGCCTCGAAGTCGTAGTCGGCGGGCAGCACGCCCTCCTCTACCAACACGCGCTGCAGCGTGTCCACGAAATCCAGTAGGTTCTCAGGGTGCGAGTTGCCGATGTTATAGACGCGGTGCGCGGCGAGGGGCAGCCCATCCTCGCCCATCTGTACCTCGGGGGCGGCGTCCATGACGCGCCTAACGCCCTCGACGATGTCGTCGACGTAGGTAAAGTCGCGGCGGCAGTCGCCCATGTTGAAGATCTTGATGGTCTCTCCGTGACGCAACTTCTCGGTGAAGCCGAAGTAAGCCATGTCGGGCCTGCCCATGGGGCCGTACACCGTGAAGAACCGCAGGCCGGTCGCCGGGATGGAGTAGAGCTTGGAGTAGGCGGCGCCCATAAGCTCGTTGGACTTCTTGGTGGCAGCGTACAGTGACACCGGAGAGTCAACGCGGTCCTCCTCGGAGAACGGCACCTTCTTGTTGCCGCCGTAAACGGAGCTGGAGCTGGCGTAGACCAGGTGCTTGACCGGGTGGTGGCGGCATGCCTCGAGGATGTTAAAGAAACCCACGAGATTGCTCTCGAGGTATGCGCGTGGGTTCTCGATGGAGTAGCGGACGCCCGCTTGGGCAGCGAGGTTCACAACGACATCGAAACCGTTCTCAGCGAACAGGCGCTCGATGAGGGCGGCGTCGCACAGGTCACCTCGAACGAAGGTAAAGCGACCGTCTGTATCGGCATCGGCCAGCATGCGCAGACGCGCGTACTTGATGCCAGGGTCATAGTAGCTGTTGAGGTTGTCGAGGCCGACGATCACGTCATCGGTCTCCTCGAGCAGCTTCTTGACGAGGAACGCGCCGATGAAGCCGGCGGCACCGGTGACGAGTACTTTTCTATTTGACATGCTTATCGCCTAGTCTCTCTTATACAAATCGCGCGTATAGACCTTGTCCGCCACGTCCGCGAGCTCGTCGCTCCAGCGGTTGGCCACGATCACGTCGCAGCCGGCCTTGAAGGCCTCCAGGTCGTGGGTCACCTCGGAGCCGAAGAACTCCGGCGCGTCCAGCGTGGGCTCGTAGACCACAACGGGCACGCCCTTGGCCTTCACGCGCTTCATGACGCCCTGGATGGAGCTCGCGCGGAAGTTGTCGGAGTTGGACTTCATCGTCAGGCGGTACACGCCCACGACCGGCTTCTCCTTGCCCTCGTACACGCGGTTCCACACCATCTGCAGCACCTCGTCGGCCACGAAGTCCTTGCGCGTGCGGTTGGCGTCCACGATGGCCTCGATCAGGTTCTGCGGCACGTCCTTGTAGTTGGCCAGCAGCTGCTTGGTGTCCTTGGGCAGGCAGTAGCCGCCGTAGCCGAAGCTGGGGTTGTTGTAGTGGCTGCCGATGCGCGGCTCCAGGCACACGCCGTCGATGACGTCGCGGGTGTTGAGGCCGCGGACCTCGCAGTAGGTGTCGAGCTCGTTGAAGTAGGCCACGCGCAGCGCCAGGTACGTGTTGGCGAAGAGCTTAACTGCTTCCGCCTCTGTGGTGCCCAGCACGAGCTCCGGGATGCCCTTGGAGCCGTCGGCGTTCACGCGCTCCAGCTCGGCGGGATCGGCGCCCTGCGCGAGCAGACGCGCGAAGCGCTCGGCAGCCGCGACGGCGTCGGCGTCCTCCTTCGGTGCGCCCACCACGATGCGGCTGGGGTGCAGGTTGTCGTAGAGAGCCTTGCTCTCGCGCAGGAACTCCGGGCTGAAGAAGATCTTGCTGTCACTTAGCCTCTCTCGCAGGCCCGCGGTGTAGCCCACGGGGATGGTCGACTTGATGACGATCCAGGCGTCCGGGTTCACAGAGCGCACGGCGGCGATGGCGGCCTCAACGGAGCTCGTGTCAAAGAAGTTCCTGTCGCTATCATAGTTGGTGGGCGTGGCGATGACTGCATAGTCGGCACCTGTGTAAGCCTCGGCGACATCGACGGTAGCGTGAAGGTCGAGCTCACGCTCCCCCGCCTTGGCCTCCGCAAGGAATCGCTCGATCTCGTCGTCCTGAATGGGCGACTGGAAGGCGTTGATCTTCTCGACCTTTTCGGCAACGATGTCCAGCGCGTGCACCTCATTGTGCTGCGAGAGCAAGACGGCTAGGGACAGGCCAACGTAGCCAGTACCGGCGACAGCAAATTTCATATTCTTCTCCGATTCGATTCGGGTGTCAAAACCAGTCATTAGTACGCATCGCTCCCGTTGAAGACCTCCAGAACCGTGAGGAGGACGATTTTGAGATCTGTGACGATCCCGCGCTTGGCTATGTACTCGAGGTCACGGCGGACCATGCCGTCGAAACCAGTTGAGTTTCGATCGGTAACCTGCCACCAGCCGGTGATGCCAGGCTTCACTGCCAATCGTTGTAGGTCGTACTCGGTGTACTGCGCCACCTCATTGGGTAACGGCGGGCGCGGCCCCACGACGGACATCTGCCCCAGGAACACGTTCAAGAACTGAGGGAACTCGTCGATGGAGTGCTTGCGAATGAACTTGCCGATCCTGGTGACGCGGGGATCTTCCTTCATCTTGAACATGGCGCCGGCGATCTCGTTCTGCTCCTTGAGCTCGGAGAGGCGCTCGTCGGCATCCTTGTACATGGAGCGGAACTTCCACATGCGGAAGGTGGTCAGGCTCCCGTCGGGGCGGGTCTGGCCCACGCGGATCTGGCTGTAGAAGGGGCTGCCCTCGCTCTCCAGGCGGATGAGCGCCGCGAGCACCAGGCTGGGGATCGCGATAATGACGAGCGCGGCACCGCTGAACACGATGTCGAACGCGCGCTTTACGGCCCGGTAGGCCAGGCGCGAGCGGTCCCAGTCCATGATGGATTGCATGGCCTTGTAGCGGCCTGCGTCTTCGCGCCGTTCCATGGCCTGAGCGATCAGCGCCGCCCCTACGGGCGCATTCGTTGCATATTCGGTTTTATCCGACACGTTCTCTTCCAAGATTTCGTCCCCGAGTCGGGGATCCTCCCTGTTCTTTGCAGCGATCGCCAGCAGCTAGGCAATCGCCTTTTTGAGGTTTCGCATCACACGCTGCTCGTTTGAAAGCACAGCAAGCCCAACGCGAGTGGTTACGCGTCGGCCGCACAGATCGAGCTCCAAATAAGCAGTGCTCTTGCGTCTGTTAATGGTTTTGATAAGGCCTTCATGGTGATAAGGCCTTCATGGCCCAGCAACGGACCGGCCGTCACTACGACCCGATCACCATCTTTTAAGGCCTCGCTCATGGGCACCACACGGTCTCCCCTACGCGTAAAACAGCCAATGAACTGGGTCTCTTCTTTTGCCAGCGGCACAAACTGACCGTCCTGGGAAAGCACCCGGGCAAAGTCGTCCATGCGCAGCAGATACTGTTGCACGGTGCGGGGATCTGCCGTGTCGCAGATCAGGTAACCGGGAAAGAGCGGCTTGGTCGTATTGACCCATTCTCCGTGTACTTTGATTTCGGTTTGAAATTGAGGGTAAAAGAGCTCCTGCATGGCACTCGCCGGCACCATGCGCTCGATGCGCTCGCGCATTACGTCTTCGCGTCCGTTAATGACCTGGATCACATACCACACGAGCACCACCCCCTTGCTGTCTTACGTGTGGCTCACGGGATTTGGGTATGGCTTCGCCAGGGCGTTTGTGCGCGAAGGCGCTCCATATTCAAACCCTGAGCCCAGTTAGACAAGCACGTGGCTCTGCCCCACCGTGAACGGTATGTATGAAAGCAGCGCTGAAGCTGCAGGCTCGTATCGCAAGATTGCCTACAACCTCAGCTGGCTGCGTGCGAGCCAGTCAAGATAGTTCAAAACTGGTCCGCACGCAAACAGCTGAAGACTGCTGCTGTTTGTCATGATAATAAATTCCACTCCCCAATGCGAGCTTATAAAAACAGTCACAAAAGGAAGTGCAAAATCGCACATGACAATCCATATTGGAGCTCGTGGTGTTTCTGGCACCGCCGTTACGGCCGGATGCTGATCGACCCTGCGCTTTGTGGCTTGCTGGAGCCATGAGCACAGTTGAACTCATGTAACGTTAGGTATCCTAGCACAAGCTGTTAGTGAAACTGATTTGGGTTGCGTTGGACAACATTTCGTTCATTTGACGTGCTTAAGGGGGTTGTTTTGGGATGTTGTTCACGTTGGCGCAGGTTATTGTGGTGCTGGCAATAATTGGGAGTGTTCCTGAAGCCCAACTGAAGCAGCGAGCTGCACTGGTAATTGCGTTTGGATAACAAACTATGTACAGACATGGGAAATAAATTGTGCAACTTTTTGTTGATGTGGGTATGGGTTTGTGGCGCGAGGTATTTTGGCAAAAAAAAGGCCTTCGGAATTCCGAAGGCCTTTTTATTCACGATGGTGGAGACGAGGGGGATCGAACCCCTGACCTCTTGACTGCCAGTCAAGCGCTCTCCCAGCTGAGCTACGCCCCCGTGACGAGGAGATACTATAGGGGAAGTTGGCTCGACGTGCAAGGACTTTTTTGGGTGAGACTTTAAATGCCTATTGAGCCAATTGATATAGGTAAGCGATGGCGGTGCCGGTGTGGACTTGGATCTTGGCCGTTCTCCTGACTACATTGGATATTCCAGTGTCAGCTAGTAATCCCAGGGGGCTGTGGTCTAGCTCCCACTCTAGGCCGTGTTCACTTACCTCGGTGTTGGGGGCAATGGCGATGATGGAGAATGTCTTGCCCTCAGCGCCTTCGATGGTCCAGGATTCGCCTGTGTGTAGGATGCGGGCGACTACCTTGTCCTCAGCAATCCAGACCGGGGCATCCTCATAGCCAGCGAGCAGCCCCAGTACGGATAGCGCCATATCAGGACGGCCGCCTGTAGCGCAAGTCGTAACCACTTCGGCACCCGGCCAGCGGCGTCGGACGGAATCGAGGGCCAGTGCCAGATCGGTGTAGTCCTTGTAGGGGTCGTGACGCTCCACCTCAAAGGCTTCGGCGGCATCGACCAGTACGCGACCTGCATCGCTCACCGTGTCGGCATCCCCCACATATACATCGCAGCTCAAGCCGGCATCCAGCAGAGCATCTAGGCCGCTGTCCACAGCGATGACGTGATCGCACTCCCCTGCTAGCCTACGCAACAGATCCGCACTCGCCACCACGGGCGAGCCGCAGACCACTAATACCTTGCAAGCCACGGGCCTCACCTAGCCCTCAAACGAAAGCACACGGTCAAGGTCCAGCTCTTCATAGCTGTCGATAAAGATGTCGCAGTTGGCACGCACCTCGTCGCGCTCCATACGGCCGTGCGGGTCATAGATGCCCACGCGCTTAAAGCCGGCGGTGCCAGAGCTCTTAAGGCCAAAGACGGCGTCCTCAAACACCCATGCGCGGTCAAACTTATGCCCATGGCGCTCCTCCAGACGGCGCAGCGCCAACTCGTATACGTCGGGGAACTGTTTGGAGCGTCCTACCTCACCCGTCGTGGTAACAAACTCCATGTAGGCATCGAGCCCGGCGCCCGCAAGCGCAGACTTAACCAGCTCGGCTGGCGTAGACGTGGCAACACACATGGCAATGCCCGCCGCCTTCGCCTGCTCCAAAAAAGCCAGGAGCCCCTCGCGCGGCGGCACCTTGGAGTATTCATCGATCAAAATCTCGCCCAGCTCGCGATACAGTTCCTCGCCATTCGCACCAATGCCCCACGTGTCGTGGTAGGCCTGGCACTCGTCCTCGAGCGACAAATGCTCAAACTGGGCAAAATCGTCGACCGTCACGTCAACTCCGTGGCGGTGCAATAACTCGGGCTGGGCATAGGCCCAAACGGGGGTGCTATTAACCAGTGTGCCGTCGCAATCGAAAATAAAAGCAACGTTGGGGGCGGCGGTCTGGGACATAAACGAACCTTTCGATGTCAAATGGTAAACATCCTGCTAAAAACGTTTTACCAAACGTCAAGCTAACAATCTAAAAACCCTATTTGGTAAAACTGTCAAGAGTTTTACCACGGTAATTCTGCCAGTGGTCTAAACATGGCGCTTACCGATTAAACGCCGCCCTAAAACCACTTTCCTTCATAAAAGTAACGTACAGGTGTTATCGTAGTTTCTGCCGAAGGTTCCACCGAGCACGCGAGGTGGAACGAATCATAGAACTATCGCCGTCCCTTCGATTCGTGCAGCCTTGGACCTTTCGCATCTAGTCACCAAGGCAACACGCTGCCGCGTCATGATGGGATCAAACGTGAGCGATACAAAGCTAAAGCCAGCAACCAAAAAGCCTGCTACCCGTAAAGCCGCCCCGCACGCACCGGAGCTCTCTAAGGACGATGTCTACCTGTTTGGCATTGGCATGTGGGAGCGCAGCTGGGAAAAGATGGGCGCGCACCCCGACACGCAGAACCGTACGCGCGGTTGGCGCTTTTGCGTTTGGGCGCCCGACGTAAAGAGCGTCCATGTCATTGGCGAATTTAACGACTGGAATGAGGAAGCCAACCCGCTGGTGCCCGTGCATACGAGCGCTATTTGGGAAGGCTTTATTCCTGGCGCAGAACAAGGCCAGCTCTATAAATATTTAATCGAGACCAACGAGGGCGAAAAACTGTACAAGGCCGATCCGTACGCCTTCAAGGCCGAGTGCCCTCCGGGTACCGCTAGCGTGCTGTGGACCCTCGATGGCTACAAATGGAATGACGCCGCATGGCTCAAGCGCCGCGCCGGCCACAACCACATGTCGCAGCCCCTTAACATCTACGAGGTGCATATTGGCTCGTGGAAGCGCCACGGCGACGCGCCGCAGGGCGAGCCGGACGAGTATGGCAACTATCCCGGCCCCATGGATCCCTTCCCCGCGCAGCGCGGCGAGTTTTACACCTACGACGACCTGTCGGTGGAGCTCGTGGACTACGTGCGCGACATGGGCTATACGCATATCGAGGTCATGCCGCTCATGGAGCATCCCTTCGATGGCTCCTGGGGCTACCAGACGACCGGCTACTATGCCGCCACGTCGCGCTATGGCGACCCGCAGCAACTCATGCACTTTATCGATGCGTGCCACGAGGCCGGCATCGGCGTGATCATGGACTGGGTGCCCGGCGGTTTTTGCGCCGACTCCCACGGCCTTGCCACCTTTAACGGCCACATGCTGTTTGAGCACGAGATTCACCCCAACTGGGGCACGCACAAGTTCGACTTCGCCCGTGGCGAGGTCCGCTCCTTCTTGGTCTCCAACGTACTATATTGGCTCGAGAACTTCCATGTTGACGGCATTCGCATGGATGGCGTATCCAGCATGCTGTACCTCAACTTTGGCATCGATGATCCCGGCCAAAAGAAGTTCAACAAGTACGGTACCGAGGAGGACCTGGACGCCAGCGCGTTTATCCGTCAGGTCAACTGCGCTGTGGAGGCGCACTTCCCCGACGTGATGATGATGGCCGAGGAGTCCACCGCGTGGCCGCTCGTGACCTACCCGCCGCAGGACGGCGGCCTGGGCTTCCACTACAAGTGGGACATGGGCTGGATGAACGACACCCTGCACTACATGCAGACCGATTTTCCGTGGCGCCCCGGCAACCACGGGCTGCTCACGTTCTCCATCATGTATGCCTTTACCGAGAACTTTATTTGCCCGCTGAGCCACGACGAGGTCGTCCACGGTAAATGCTCGCTGATCGGCCGTATGCCGGGCGACTGGTGGCGTCAGTTTGCCGGCCTGCGCACGCTCGCCTTCTACCAGATGACGCACCCCGGTGCCAAGCTCAACTTTATGGGCAACGAGATCGGCCAGTTTATTGAGTGGCGCTACTACGAGTCCATCCAGTGGTTCCTGACCGAGGAGTACGAAACCCACCGTCATCATCAGGCGTTTATCAAGGCGCTCAACCACCTGTACACCGCCGAGCCCGCCCTGTACGAGCGCGGCTACACCGACGACGGCTTTACCTGGATCGACGCGGACAACTCCAAGCAGTCCATCGTGAGCTTTGTGCGCCAGGGCGAGGACGTCGATGACGACCTGGTGATTCTGATCAACTTTGACCCGGCGAGCTACGAGAGCTTCCGCGTGGGCGTGCCGCGCGAGGGTGACTGGGAGGTCATCTTCGATTCTGACCGTCCCGAGTTCGGTGGCAGCGGCTATGCCGGCAAGGAGCCCTACACCTGCTCGAGCGAGCCCTATCCCTGGAACGGGCAGATGGACTCCATCGAGATCAAGGTTCCCGGCCTGGCAGGTGTGGTGCTTAAGCGCCGCGGCCCCAGCAGCTACAAGCCGCCGGTGGTTGAGGTCCCCAAGAAGGCGACGCGCAAGCGTGTGTCCTCGGTAAAGCCCAAGCCCGCGGCTGCCAAGAAGGCTCCCGCCAAGGCGAAGGCTAAGGCTGCAAAACCCGCCGCCAAGACCGCCACGGCCAAAAAGGCGGCCAATAAAAAGGCTGCTCCCAAGGCTAAGGCAGGTGCTGTTAAAGCATCTGGCAAGAAAGCGTAACAAAAGCGTTACCACTGCAATTACCCGCCCCAACGGGACGTAGGATACAAGTCATAACCGTTCCGGGAGAAACATCCCCGGGGGAAAGGAACGTATGAATAAGATCTTCGACAACAAGCAGGAGTTTACCGAGCTCTATCGCGATGCCGTCATGAGCATCAGCGGCAAGAGCGTCGAGGCCGCCAGCGACCTCGACCGCTTTAACGCCCTGGCCAAGCTCGTGGCCGAGAAGGCCCGCACCGTTGCCACCAAGAGTGACGCCCGTGTGACCGCCGAGGGCAAGAAGCGCGTGTACTACTTCTCGATCGAGTTTTTGATCGGCCGCCTGCTCGACAACTACCTGCTCAACTTTGGCGTGCGCGACATGGTCGCCGAGGCGCTCGACGACATGGGCTTTGACCTGTCCGTCATCGAGAACCAGGAGCCCGATCCGGCCCTGGGCAACGGTGGCCTGGGTCGTCTGGCCGCGTGCTTCTTGGATTCCATGGCAGCCGAGGGCATTGCCGGCTACGGCAACGGCATGCGCTACCGCTACGGCCTGTTTAAGCAGGAGATCGTCAACGGCAGCCAGGTCGAGGCCACCGACGAGTGGCTCACCCACGGCTATCCTTGGGAAGTCCGTCGTCAGGACAAGGCCGTGACCATTAAGTTTGGCGGCCGCGTCGAGGGCTTTGAGGAGAACGGCCGCACGTTCTACCGCACGGTAGACACGCAGGACATCCTGGCCGTCCCTTATGACATCCCCGTCGTGGGCTATGCCGGCGAAACCGTCAACAAGCTGCGCGTCTGGGCCGCCGAGCCAGTCGAGGAGCACTTTGACCTGGAGGCCTTCAACCGCGGCGACTACGCCCTGGCCGACGCCGAGCGCGCCGAGGCCGAGGCCATCAGCGCCATCCTCTACCCCAACGACGCCGGCGAGCACGGCCGTCTGCTGCGTCTGAAGCAGGAGTACCTGTTTGTCTCGGCCGGCATCTACAGCCTGCTCGATACCTTTGAGAAGGAGCACGGCGAGAACTGGGAGCTGCTGCCGCAGTTTGTGGCCATCCACACCAACGATACGCACCCCGCCATGTGCGGCCCCGAGCTCATGCGCATCCTCATCGACGAGAAGAAGCTCGAGTGGGATGACGCCTGGAACATCGTGACGCAGGTCGTGAGCTACACCAACCACACCATCCTGCCCGAGGCTCTGGAGAAGTGGCCCATCGGCACGTTCTCCAAGCTCCTCCCCCGCGTGTACCAGATCATCGACGAGATCAGCCGTCGTTGGCACGAGTCGTTCGACACCACGCAGGAAGGCTGGCAGGAGCGCCTGCGCCAGACCGCCATCCTGTGGGACGGCGAGATTCGCATGGCCAACCTGTCCGTGATCTGCAGCCACAGCGTCAACGGCGTGGCCAAGATCCATTCCGACATCATCAAGAACATCGTGCTCAAGGACTTCTATGCCCTGACGCCCGAGAAGTTCAACAACAAGACCAACGGCATCTCGCACCGTCGCTTCTTTGCCGAGGCTAACCCCACCTACGCCAAGCTCGTCACCGAGGCCATTGGCGACGGCTGGCTCAAGGACGCCTTTGAGCTGGAGAAGCTTAAAAGTTTCCAGGACGACACCGAGTTCCTGAAGGCCGTGGGTGCCTCCAAGCGCGCCAACAAGGAGCGTCTGGCCGCCTACGTTAAGGCCGAGACCGGTCTGGTCATTGACCCCAACACCGTCTTCGATGTTCAGGTTAAGCGCTTCCACGCCTACAAGCGCCAGCTTATGAACATCATGAAGGTGATGGATATCTACAACCGTCGCATCGCCGATCCCAACTTCCACGTGACGCCGACGACCTTCATCTTTAGCGGCAAGGCTGCCTCGAGCTACACCTTCGCCAAGGAGACCATCCGCCTCATTAACTCCGTGGCCGACGTCATCAACAACGACGCCCGCGTCAACGAGGTCATGAAGGTCTGCTTTATCCCCAACTTCCGCGTGAGCAACGCCCAGCTCATCTACCCCGCCGCCGAGATCTCGGAGCAGATCTCCACGGCCGGCAAGGAGGCCTCGGGCACGTCCAACATGAAGCTCATGATGAACGGCGCCATTACGCTGGGCACCCTCGACGGCGCCAACATCGAGATCGCCGACCTGGCCGGCCGCGAGAACGAGGCCATCTTTGGCCTGACCGCCCCCGAGGTCGAGCAGCTCTGGGCGTCGAACAGCTACTTTGCGTGGGATACGCTCAACGGCGACCGCGAGCGTCTGGGCCGCGTGATGGACGAGCTCAAGGACAACACCTTTGCGGGTCTTTCGGGCAACTTCGAGAGCATCTACAACGAGCTCATGAACAAAAACGACCCCGACCTGGTCATGGCCGACTTCCGCAGCTACGTGGATGCATGGGAGGCGCTCACGAACAGCTACGGCGACCAGGAGACCTGGAACCGCAAGGCCCTGCTCAACACCGCCTCCTCCGGCTGGTTCTCGAGCGACCGTACCATTCGCGAGTATCGCGACGAGATCTGGCACGCGTAAAGGCGCGCGAGCTCCCTTTGCCGCACGGCATTACTCGACGGGCGTGACGCTGCGCCGCGCCCGTCGCTAATGGGTTTAGGAACATCGATGACAGAAGGAGAAATCGATGAGTAAGAAAGAATGCATCGCGATGCTCCTCGCAGGAGGACAGGGCAGCCGATTGGGGGCACTCACCCAAAAGATCGCCAAGCCGGCGGTTAGCTTTGGTGGCAAGTTCCGCATTATCGACTTTTCGCTCTCCAACTGCTCCAACTCGGGCATCGACACGGTGGGCGTTCTGACGCAGTACCGTCCCTACCTGCTGCATGCCTACGTGGGCTCTGGCGAGGCGTGGGATCTGGACAGCCGCGACGGCGGCGTGTCGATCCTGCCGCCGTACGAGACGCAGACCGGCGGCGCCTGGTATGCGGGCACGGCCGACGCCATTACGCAGAACCTCGACTACATCAAGGCCAACGACCCCAAGTACGTCCTGATTCTTTCGGGCGACCACCTGTATCGCATGGACTACCGCAAGATGCTCAAGACGCACATTGAGAACAACGCCGACCTCACGGTGAGCGTTATGCCCGTGCCGTGGGAGGAGGCCAGCCGCTTTGGCATCCTGACCACCGACCCCGAGGACGGCCGCATCACCAAGTTTACCGAGAAGCCCGAGAAGCCCGATTCGAACCTCGCATCCATGGGCATCTACATCTTCTCGGCCGACGTGCTGATCAAGGCGCTCGAGGAGGACGCTCTGGACCAGCGCTCGAGCCACGACTTTGGCAAGGACATCATCCCCAAGCTGCTCGGTGAGAACAAGCGCCTGTACAGCTACGAGTTCCACGGCTTTTGGAAGGACGTCGGCACTATCGCCAGCTTCCACGAGACCTCGATGGACCTGCTGGGCAACAACCCCGAGTTCGATCTGTTCGACAAGAACTTCCCCATCATGTCCAACATCACCACGCGTCCGCCGCACTACATTGGCCCGGACGGCCGCCTGGACGACTGCCTGGTCTCCAACGGCTGCAAGATCTACGGCACCGCTCGCCACTCGATCCTTTCGACCGATGTCATCATCGAGGAGCGCGCCGTGGTCGAAGACTCTGTGCTGCTGCCGGGTGCGCACGTTAAGAGCGGCGCGCACATCTGCCGCGCTATTTTGGGCGAGAACTCCACGGTCGAAGAGGGCGTGAAGCTCGGCTCTGTCGATACCACCAAGGATACGGCCGTCGTTGGAAATGACGTCGTTATCGGGAAGGGGGAATGATCCGATGATCAATCGCAAGGCCATCGGTTACATCACCGCTAACTACTCTTCGACCTACGGCAGCGTCCTGCTCAAGGACCGCCCCATCGCGTCCGTTCCGTTTTTGGGCCGCTACCGCCTGATCGACTTCCCGCTGTCCAACATGATGAATGCCGGGATTAAGACCGTCGGTGTCGTCATGCCGGGCAACTACCGCTCGCTGATCGACCACGTGGGCTCTGGCAAGGACTGGGGCCTGGACCGCAAGAAGGGCGGCCTGTTCATGGTGCCCGGCAACGCATATGGCACCACCAAGGGCGGCATGCGCTTCCTGCTGCGCGACATCATCTCCAACAAGACGCTGTTCCAGCGCTCGGAGAAGCCCTATGTCGTGATGATGGGCACCAACATCATCTTTAACATGGACCTCAACACCATCATCGAGGCGCACGAGAAATCCGGTGCCCAGATGACCGTGGTGTACTGCAAGGCCACGCGCAACGTCGATGACGAGACCAAGCTCGATATTAACGAGAACGGTCGTCTGACGGGCGTGAGCGCCGGCGTCGTGTACGGCGACAACGCGTCTATGGACTGCTGCATCGTCAACCGCGAGACGCTGCTCGAGATCATCGACCACTACCAGGCCGCCGACTATCTGGACCTGCTCGAGGCGCTCCAGGGCGACTTTGGCAACATCGACGTGTGCAGCTACGAGTACAAGGGCGAGGTCGTGGGCGTGTTTAGCGAGAAGTCGCTGTATCGCCGCAGCATGGACCTGCTCGACCAGACCGTCGCCGACCAGCTCTTTGACCCCGAGCGCCCGATCCTGACCAAGGCTCACGACGTGCCGCCTTCGCGCTATGCGACCGGCAGCCACGCGTGCAACTCGATCATCTCGGCCGGCTGCATCATCAAGGGCACCGTGCGCAATTCGATCCTGTCGCGTGGCGTCGTGGTCGAGGAAGGCGCTTCGGTGACCAACTCGATCATCAACCAGAGCTGCATCATCAAGAGCGGCGCCCGCGTCGAGAATGCCATTCTGGACAAGAACAACGTGGTCCCCACCAACACCGAGCTTCGCGGCACGCCCGAGAACATCCTGGTGCTGGGCAAGGCTCCGTTAACTTCTGACACCACCATCGTACGTTAACGTTGGCACCGCAACATCGCTCGTAACATGTAGAATAGCCGCCCGGTTAGCGCCAGGCGGCTATTCTCGAATTGCAACATGGGAGACAATATGGCTGATTCCAGCAAAAAGATGCAGATCGTGTTTGCCTCGGCCGAGTGCGCACCGTTTGTAAAGACCGGTGGCCTGGGTGACGTGGCAGGTTCGCTGCCTGCGGCGCTTGTGCGCGCCGGCGCCGAAGTCATCGTGATGGTGCCCAAGTACGCCACCATCAAGAACGAGTACAAGGCGCAGATGGAGCACTTCTCCGATTTTTACGTGAGCCTGGGCTGGCGCAACGAGTACTGCGGGCTCGAGAAGCTCGAGCACGACGGCGTCACCTATATGTTCATCGACAACGAGCGCTACTTTGCGCGCGACTATCCGTACGGCTTCTTTGATGACGGCGAGCGCTTTGCGTTTTTCTCCAAGGCCATCACCGAGAGCCTGCAGCACCTGCCGGCCGGCTTTGAGTGCGACATCCTGCACTGCAATGACTGGCAGACGGCACTTGCGCCCGTGTTTTTGCGCGAGTTTTACCAGGGCCTGCCGCTGTATGACCGCGTCAAGACCGTGTTCTCGATCCACAACGTGGCGTTCCAGGGCCAGTTTAGCGACACCGTGATGGAGGACATCCTGGGCGTGGCGCATATTCCGGCGGCCGCCTCGCAGCTGCGTTGCGACGCCTGCAGCATCAACTACATGCTGGGCGCGCTGCGCTATGCCGATGCCATCACCACGGTGAGCCCCACCTATGCCAACGAGATCCAGACGCCCGAATTTGGCGAGGGCCTGGACGGCGTGCTGCGCGAGCGCTCCTATGCGCTGCAGGGCATCTTGAATGGTATCGACGTCACGGGCTTTGACCCGGCGACCGACAAGCGCATTGCCGCCAACTATACGGTTGAAGACCGTTCCGGCAAGGCCGTGTGCAAGGCCAAGCTGCAGGAAGAGCTGGGGCTCGAGGTTCGCGACGACCGTCCGCTCATGGTGATGGTCACGCGCCTGACGCGCCAGAAGGGCATGGATCTGGTCATGTACGCGCTCGACCGCATTCTGGCCGGCGGCGTGCAGGTGGCGGTGCTGGGCACCGGCGACCGCGACTACGAGGACGGTCTGCGCTACTTCCAGGACAAGTACCCCGGTACCATGGCCGCACGCATCGAGTTCGATCCGGCGCTGTCGCAGCGCATGTATGCCGCCGCCGACATGTTCCTGATGCCTTCGAAGTTTGAGCCCTGCGGCCTGTCGCAGATCATCGCCATGCGCTACGGCACCCTGCCCATCGTGCGCGAGACCGGTGGCCTGAAGGACACCGTGCAGCCGTACAACGAGTTTACCGGCGAGGGCACGGGCTTCTCGTTTAGCAACTTTAACGGCGACGAGATGGGCGACGCCGTATTCCGCGCGGCGCGCCTGTTCTGGGACAACCGCGATGCCTGGAACCAGCTGGTCACGCAGGCCATGAGCCAGGACTTTAGCTGGACGCGCTCGGCCGACAAATATCTGGACCTGTACTTCTTTATGCACCCGGAGATTGAGAGGCCGGCGGCTGTTGTCGACGAGCCTGTGGTTGTGGCTGAGCCGGTGGCCGCTGAGGAGCCCAAGGCCGAAGAGAAGCCGGTTGAGGCTAAATCTGAGGTGAAGGTTAAGGCGTCTCCCGAGGCTGAGGATAAGCCTGCTGCGAAGCCTGCGGCAAAGAAGACCGCGACTCGTAAGACGACGGCTAAGAAGACCACGACCACGAAGGCCGCTGCGAGCAAGGCTGCGACTGCGAGCAAGGCCACCGCTGCCAAGGCAACTACTGCCAAAGCAACGACCACGCGCAAGCGCACGACCGCCGCTGCCAAGAAGGCCGCCGAGGCCGAGGTCGTTCCCGAGGTAAAGGCCGAGACCGCCACCGCCGAGGCTAAGCCCGCGGCAAAGGCTCCGGCCAAGACTGCAGCCAAGAAGACGACCGCGACCAAGAGCACGACCAAGAGCACTGCCGCCAAGAAGGCGACGGCTACGAAGGCGACGGCTACGAAGGCGACGGCTACCAAGGCCGCTGCAACGAAGGCTGCTCCCAAGGCGGCCGCAAAGGCTGCCGCCAAGGTCGAGGAGACGCCTGCCGAGTCCAAGGCGGAGGCAACCGTCGAGGTCAAACCCACCGCCAAGACCACCACGCGAAAGCGCACGACGGAAACCAAGAAGACAACGGCAAAGGCCGCAACTCCCAAGGCAGAGACTAAGCCCGCTGCTGCCAAAGTGGAGCACAAGGCCGAGGTAAAGGCCGAGCCGACTCCGAAGGCCGCTGAGGTCAAGACCGCTCCGAAGGCTACGGCAAAGACCGAGCCCGCCAAGGAGGCCTCGGTCTCCCCCGCCGCTCCGGCCGAAGAAAAGGCTCCGACCAAAAAGACCTCCGTCCGCAAGGCAACGGCCGCCCGCAAGCGCCGCTAAACCTGACGATTAAAACTTAATCCTCAACGCAAAAGAGGGCGCCCCAACCAGGCGCCCTCTGCTCAGTAGATTTTTGGGACATGCCTTAAAATCTACCTTTTAGCTCAGTCGGCATGCGATTCACGAAAGGTAGATTTTAAGGCATGTCCCAAAAATCTACTGCGGTTGGTAAAACGATTTTCTAGGACAACCGTTCGCCGATAATGAGCGGCTGTAGTTTATACAACTAAAGTGCAACGATATACTTAAGTACTGTGCGTTAAGCCCATGGCCCGCTGGCCATGACTGTATAGAACTGGACCGTACTATGAGATTGATTCACAACAGCCGCCTGCCGCAGTTTCGCACTCCGTTTGGCGCTGTGACCACTGGAACTACCGTTGCACTCTCGGTGATATTGGAGGATGCCGATCCCAACCTGGCAACACTTACGCTGCGCACCTGGGTCGATGAGATCGGTGAGTCTCTGTATCCCATGACGCACGAGGGCGACGGCATATTTACCGTAGAGCTTGAGTGCACCGAGCCCTGTCTTATCTGGTACAGCTTTATCTGCAATATCGAGGGCCAGCCCGAGGTTCGCCTGGGCGCGCCGCAAGGTCGCACCGGCGGCGAGGGCGTAACCTACGGCTACGCCGAGGTACCGTCCTTCCAGATTACCGTCTATAAGCACCGCGAGAACCGTCCTACCTGGTACGAGCGCGGCATGGTGTACCAGATCTTCCCCGACCGCTATGCCCGCGACGAAAACTGGCGCGAGCGCACGCTGGCCGAGGTTGAAAAACCGCGCAACGGAATCCAGCGCCGCATGATCGAGGACTGGAACGAGCCGCCCGTGTACGAGCGCGCCGAGGACGGCTCAATCAAGACCTGGGACTTCTACGGCGGCTCGCTCAAGGGTATCCAAAATGACCTGCCCCGCATAGCGGAGCTGGGCTTCACGGCCATCTACCTCAACCCCATCTTTGAGGCCGCGAGCAACCACCGCTACGACACGGCCGACTACACCAAGATCGACCCGATCCTGGGCACCGAGCAGGACTTTACCGAGCTGTGCCAGGCAGCCGAGAAGCTGGGCATCTCCATCATCCTGGACGGCGTCTTCAACCACACGGGTGACGACTCCATCTATTTCAACCGCTATGGCAACTACCCCGGCGTGGGCGCGTGGCAGAGCGAGGATTCGCCGTGGCGCGATGCGTTTTATTTCCACGAGGACGGCTCGTACGACTGCTGGTGGGGCGTGGGCAATATGCCCGCCATCAATGAGAGCTCCGAGCTGGTACGCGAGCGGCTCCTGGGCAAGGACGGCGTGATCCGTAAATGGCTACGCGCCGGCGCTCATGGCTGGCGCCTGGACGTCGCTGACGAGCTTTCGGACGATTTCCTGGCCGAGATCAAGAAGGCCGTACTTGCCGAAAAGCCTGACGCACTGTTGCTCGGCGAAGTCTGGGAAGACGCCTCAAACAAAATTAGCTACGGCCATCTGCGCCGCTACCTGCAGGGATCCGAGCTGGACTCTGCTATGGATTACCCCTTCCGCGACATGGTCATCGGCTTTTTGATGGGCTACAAGAACGCCTACCAGGCAGCCGAGGATATCGAGACCCTGCGCGAGAACTACCCGAGCGAGGCATTGTCCTGCGCGCTCAATCTGCTTTCGAGCCACGACCGCCCGCGTATCATCTCGGTGCTCGGCGGCGGCCCCGACGAGTCGCAGCTGCCCGAGTGCGAGCGCAGCAAATGGCGCCTGGACGAGAACTCGATGGGCCTGGCCAAGAGCCGTTTTTGGCTCGCCACGCTCATGCAGATGACCTTCCCCGGCGTGCCTTCGATCTACTACGGCGACGAGTACGGCCTGGAGGGCCTTACCGATCCGGGCAACCGCCGCACCCTGCCCTTGAAGGAAGACCTGCACGACTTCGACACGCTGGCTATTGTCAAGAACGCCTCCGCCGTACGCCGCGCACTGCCGTTTATGATCGACGGCGAGATCAAGGCCTTCGCGCTCAACGATGAGGTGCTGGCCTACAACCGCACGGGCAAGGATGGCGAGTCCGCGACGGTTATCATCAACCGCAGCCTGCGCAATTCGCACCGCGTGACGATTCCGGCGCTCGACGAATGCGCGAGTGACGTGATCAGCGGTCACGAGTGCGAGATCCACAACGGTACGGTCACGCTCGATCTGTATCCGCTGGGCTCGTCGATCATCTATCACCATGCCGAGCAGCGCCTGCAGGAGCCGCTCGATCACGGCGCGGGCGTCGTGTGCCACATCACCTCGGTGCCCACCGACGACGGCAAGCCCGGCACGATCGGCGCACCCACCCGTCGCTTTATCGACCATCTGGCCGCTATGGGCATGCGCTACTGGCAGGTCCTGCCCGTCAACCCAACGGACTTCTTCCGCTCCCCATACGCTGGGCCTTCGGCTTTTGCGGGCAATGTTGACCTGCTGCCCGAGAGCCAAGTGGAACTGGCGGCCGACTTTGAGACTTGGAAGGCCCGTGGCGGCGAGGATGCAGACCCGCTCTACACGGCGTTTAAACATCGCAACGCCGATTGGCTCGAGAAGTACTGCGTCTACATGGCCGTCAAGAAGTACTTTGAAGGTGAATCGCGTCACGATTGGCCGGCCGATGTCGCGCGCTACAACGAGCATCTGATTGACGACAAGCGTTTCCACGACGAGGCAGAGCTGCAGGCGTACATGCAGTACCGCTTTGACCTTGCCTGGTGCGAGCTCATGAACTATGCGCACAAGAAGGGCATCGAGGTCATCGGCGACATTCCCATGTACGTTTCGGACGATTCGGCCGACGCGTGGAGCGAGCCCGAAAACTTCTGGCTTTCCGATACCGGCAAGGCAATCGAGATCTCCGGTGCGCCGCCCGATAACTTTGCGCCCGAGGGCCAGGTGTGGGGCAACCCGACGTTCCGCTGGGACCACATGAAGCAGAACGGCTACCGCTGGTGGATGGACCGCCTGCGTCGCGCGTTCTCGCTCTACGACCGTGTGCGCCTGGACCACTTCCTGGGCTTCCACAGCTACTTTAGCATTCCCGCAGGCAAGGCCTGCGCCGACGGCCGCTGGCTGGCGGGTCCGGGCAAGGACCTGTTCCAAACCGCCTTTGACGAGCTGGGTCCGCTCAACTTTATCGCCGAGGACCTAGGCTACCTGACGCCCGGTGTTCGCGCCATGGCTTCGACCTGCGGCTTCCCCGGCATGGACGTGCTGGAGTTTAGCGATTACGACGTTCGCTGCGGCGTGTGTCCCACGCCGGGCAAGATTCTATACACCTCGACGCACGACACGTCGACGCTCGCCGGTTGGTGCACGCGCTCCTTTGCGGGCGGCGACGAGCCGAGCGGTGTTGAGGTGGCAGCCAAGCTGATGAGCGACGCGCTCGCAAGCGACACTCCCTTGGTGATGATGCCGCTGCAGGATGTCCTGCGGCTTGGCGACGACGCGCGCATGAACGTACCGGGCGTGGCCACGGGTAACTGGACCTGGCAGGCCGATGAGGCCGCCGTTGCGGCCGCCGAGGGCAAAACTGCACAGCTCCTGCGCAACACCCATAGATTCTGGGGCGAAGCGTGATAAAACCCCCGATATAGGGTACAGTTACAGCTGTTTGAATTTATGCGGGCAGAGCGATCTGCCCGCTTTGTGCTGAAAAGGAAGTATTATGGCGCGCTACGATTACAAGTGCTCGAGCTGCGGCAACGTGTTTGAGGTTGAGCATCCCATGTCCGAGACCCCCGAGGTCGTGTGCCCGAGCTGCGGCGCTCCGGCGGCCAAGACGTTCTCGGCCAGCGGCATCAAGTTTGAGGGCAGCGGCTTCTACAACACCGACCAGCGCAGCGGTGGTTCCAGCACCAGCGCCACCAGCGGCTGCTGCGCCAATTGCCCGCACAACCACTAGAAACTAAGCCGCCCCGCGACCGACACACCGATCGCGGGGCTATTTCTTTGCGCTATGGGTAGCTAATTATCTGCCAGGTTTCCTTATGAGTTGCGGTGAAATAAGGACTGTTTGGCGGTTAGAAGCCGATATTCAATCCCTATTTCACCGCAACTTAGTAATTATTTGCGAACCAATCTGGCGCAGAAGTGACCGTCGTAGGAGTCGGCGTTTACCGGCACGCTTTGGAAAAGGCCTCGAGAGTTTTGGCGTACGGAAACGAGCTTCTTGGCCTGATCGAACTCGGGGAGTTGCAGAATCTGCGCCTCGGAAAGCGGTGCCACGTTAAAGCCGGCACCCTCGGGAGAGCTCAGGAAAGCGTCCACCACCTGCGTGTTCTCCTCGTCGAAGACCGAGCATGTCGCATAGATGAACTCGCCGCCGGCAGTCACGCGCTCAGCAGCCTCTTTGAGCATCGTCAACTGCAGCTTGGGCAGCTCAACCGTCACATCTTTTTCGGTCAGGCGCCAAGGGATCTCGGGATGACGACGCATGGTGCCGGTGCCCGAGCACGGCGCATCGATAAAGACCGTGTCGAACTTAACCGGCTCGCCAAGCATGGCATCAAACGATGTGAGCACCTCATCAAGCTCGCAAGCATCACCCGAAACCGTGCGAACGCCCTGAATACCGGCCTTATGCAGACGAGCGAGATTCAGATCGCACTTGCGATCATGCAGATCGAGCGCCGTATGCTGACGCTCATAGCCCGCACGCTTGGCCTGGCACATCATCACATAGGTCTTGGTGCCACGGCCGGCACCAATCTCAAGGCAGCTACCAGGGCGAGTGGCAGCTGTGGCGATAAGCTGCGCGTTGAGATCGGATGCCACCGCGGCAGCACGCTCAAACACACCCGAAGCAACGGTAACCTGGGCATCAACCGGGGCATGGCAGCCCGGGAACACGGGTGCCACAAGCTGCGATAGGTACGGATCAGGTTTGGTTGCAAAGGCGTTCTCGTGTAAAGCGAGCGGCGCGGGCGCCAGATTGCCGGCGAAGCCGAGCGCACCCTCTGGCGTGTCAAACGACGCCATAATGCGAGCGCATAGCCAGCGCGGAAGACCCATCAGGCGAGACAGGCGAACCAAGCGTCGCTCGGACTCATCCCCATCGGATGCCGTGGCAAAGTCCTCAACGTTGTCCGCAACCTTGTGCAGCACCGCGTTTGCCAGGCCCGCAGCAGACTTAGCACCACTGCGCACCAGCTCAACACCCTGGCTCACGGCAACGCGGCCCGGCGTATGCAGGTAGAGCATCTCGAAGGCCGAGATACGAAGCGCCATGCGAACGCGCGGCGCAACCTTTTTGGGTTTATCGAGAAACTGATCGAGCAGCTCGTCCAAAATACCCTGCGTGGCGGCCACGCCCAGCGCCAAGCGGGCGGCAAAAGCGGAATCGCGCTGGTCAATAGCCTTGGCCGATGCGCGAGAGGACAGCACGTCGCGCGCATACATACCGCGGCGATCGGCCTCCATCAGTACATCGAGCGCAAGCTTGCGCGCGGGAGATAGCTTGCTCATGACAATACACCCCACGAAAGATCGGCACCCTGCAAGCCAGCAGCCCAAGCAGAAGCAGTCATAGCACGCTTGCCATCAGGCTTAACCTCGAGCAACTCGACCGAGCCATCGAAAAGGCCCAGGTAAACATGCTTGGCCTGAACGGCGACGAGCCCCTCACCAAGCGACACATCAGCCGGCGCAGCATCGAGCACGCGCACGGTCTTGCCGGCAATCACGCAACGAGCAGGCGCGGTATCGGACGAAGCCAGCACATGACGCACGCAATCAAGCGCCGCCATGTGCGGATCCAGACGCATCTCTTGCTTGGAGATCTTGGCAGCATGGGTAACGAGCGCCTCATCCTGTTCAGTCCACACGGCGGTGCCATCGGCAAGAGAAGGAAGCGTATCGGCAAGCAGTTTGCCGCCCAGCTCACCAAGCTCCATCGTGAGCGCCTCGGCATGCTTACCGGCAACCGACGTGGAAGCCTGAGCACAATAAGCACCAGTATCCACGCCATGCCCAATGCGCATGATAGAAACGCCAGCAATCTCATCACCAGCGAGAATCGCACGCTGAATAGGAGCAGCCCCACGCCAACGAGGCAGCAGCGAAGCATGAACATTCACAATACCAAGCGGCGCCATATGCAGCACCTCATCGGGCAAAATGCAACCATAGGCTGCCACACAGAAAATATCAGCCTGCGCAGCCTTGAGTACCTCAACAACCTCAGGCGTCATACGATTAGCCTCAATGACCGGCAACCCCAGCTCCAGTGCCTTAGCCTTAACAGGAGATGGCTCAAGCTTCTTACCTCGCCCACGAACAGCATCGGGACGAGTAATAACGAGCGCAACCTCATTACCAGCCGCAACAAGCGAAGTCAGCGAAGGCACAGCAAAATCAGGCGTACCCATAAACACAATTCGCATAAAGATCGTCTCCTCTCAACCAAAGCCGAGACGGCTACAAAGAGCAGCGGAAAGCCAAATCACCAGCCCATCCGCAATAACATTTCAACAAGAACAAATATACCCAAAACCAAAGAAAGAGCCGCAATAAAAGCAGCTCTTTCAGCAAAGCACCCATCAGCGAAGACGCCCATCCCTGGCCCGACGGCACCCGGGCGAACCGAGCCAGAACAACGCAGTCCCCGGTGCTGAGCGCCCACATATCGTCCCGCGCGCAGTTTCGCAGCAAAGCGAGAATGTTTGAGCACGGGATGATATGTGGGCGCTCAGCACCGGGGACGGTGGGACCTACTCCGTCTCGCCCGGTCGAGCGCCGCGGGCCAGGGCGTCCTGGTACTCCTTAACTGCCTTGAGCCTCTGCATGGGCTTAAGGCGCTCGAACATGGTGTTGCCGTGCAGGTGATCGATCTCGTGCTGCAGACACACGCAGAACAGGTCGCCCGAAGCTTCGTAGCGAATCAGGTTGGCGTCCAAGTCGTACGCCTCGACGACGACATGGTCGGGACGCTCGATCTCGCAGCTAATGCCAGGGATGGACAGGCAGCCCTCGCTAAACGGCACCATATGGTCGCTCTGCTCCACAATCACGGGGTTGATGAGCACGTACGGGTCGTAGTCGTTCTTATCGCTGTAGTCGCAGTCGATGGTGACGAGCTGAATAAGCTCGCCGATCTGCGGAGCAGCCAGGCCGCAGCCGCCGTTCTCGAACATCATCTTCTTCATCTTCTCGGCAAGCGCCTCGATCGCCGGGGTGATCTCCTCGATGACGGCGCACTCCTGGCGCAGACGAGGGTCGGGCGACAGTACGATTCCGTTGGCTTCCATGGCCATCCTTTCGGGTTGTTACATCAAATCATAGGCGTCGACGTCAACACTCACGCTCACGCCGCGCACAGAGCCCACCTCTTTGAGGCAGGCGTCGATATCATCAGAGACATGGTACCCCACGGGCGACTTCACAAGCAGATGGAAGCGGTAACGGTCCTTGGCTCTCTCGATTACACACGAAGCCGGGCCTAGCACCTGCGGCACGGCACTCCCCGCCCGCAAAAAATCGGGCGCGGCGGCATGCCAGCGGCGCTTAAGAAGCTTTGCAATGCGCCCAATGTAGTCCTGCGCGTCGTCTCGGTTCGCCGACCAAACCAAAATGTTGACCAGACGCACGAACGGTGGATACAGGGCGTCGCGGCGCTGGTCCAGGTCGTAGTCGGTAAAGATCGAACGGTCGTGCTTAGCGACGGCGCGAATGACCGGATCCTCGGGCAGGTAGGTCTGGATGATCACCTCACCGGGACGATCGCCGCGACCGGCACGGCCCGCCACCTGTTCCAGCAGATCGTAGGCGCGCTCCCCTGCGCGGAAATCGGGCAGCTTGAGGGCGAAGTCGGCATTGACCACGCCCACGAGCGTGACCTCGGGAAAATCGAGACCTTTAGCGATCATCTGGGTACCCAGCAACACGGCGCAATCCGCCGCATCGAACTGCTCGAGCAGCTTTTTGTGCGCATCCTTGCCACGCGTGGAATCGGCATCCATGCGAATGATGGAAACGTCCTCGGGAAGCAACTGGTGCAGTGCGTCCTCGATCTGCTGCGTGCCCAGGCCCATTTTTGCCAGGTAGCGACTGCCACATTTGGGGCAACGGCTCGTGGGCGCGGGATACGGCTGCACGCGCCAGGAGGATCCGCATGTGTGACATTGCAGCGTGTGCGTGCGCTCGTGATACGTAAGCGCGGTGGAGCAGTGGTTGCAGGTGGGAACGCAGCCGCACTCGCGACACATCAGGAACGGCGCAAAGCCACGGCGGTTATGCAGCAGCACGGCCTTCTCGCGGTGCTCTACAACGCGCTCCAAACCTTCCATCAGCGGTTTAGAGATCATTGAACGGCTACCGTGCGAAAACTCGCGGCGCAGGTCGGCAATGCGGACCTCGGGCAGCACGGCGTGTCCCGGGCGCTCGGGCATCTCGACGCGCGTCCAAGTGGTGCCGTTATACGTTCCACGGCGGCAGTGGTCGAGGGCCTCGGCCGAGGGCGTGGCGGAGCCCAACACGAGCGGGCAGCGGTAGCGCCGCGCCATCTCGGCCGCCACCTCGCGCGCGTGGTAGCGCGGACTGGACCCCTGCTTGTAGCTGGTCTCGTGCTCCTCGTCAATGATGATGAGGCCCAGGTCGCCAAGCGGGCAAAAGAGCGCCGAACGTGCGCCGACGACCACGCGGGCCGCACCGCTGGCAACCATATCCCACTGGTCCAGGCGCTCGCCGGCCGAAAGCCGCGAATGGAACACGGCGACCGTCTCGCCAAAGCGCGAACGGAAGCGGCCGACGGTCTGGGCCGTCAGCGAAATCTCGGGCACCAGCACGCAGGCCGAGCGACCGGCTGCGAGCACGCGCTCGATGGCGGAGAGGTAAACCTCGGTTTTGCCGGAGCCGGTGACGCCGTCGACCAGCACCACGTCGCCATGAGCGTCCAGACGGGCGCGCTCAATCTGCGCGAGTGCCTGTTGCTGGCCACTGGTAAGGGAGACCGGCGCTTTGCCGCTTGCCGAGGACAGCGTGGTCTGCTCGCCGCAGCCACGCCAGGCGCGGCGCTCTTCCACCACCACAACGCCGCGTTTTTCGAGCGCCTTGATGGTCGCCGACATGCTGTTATAGAGAAGGTTGAGGTCGCGCGTCGTGACCGGTCCGCACTGGAGCGCCTCGATGAGTTGGCGCTGGCGGACCGCGGTCTTGGGTGGCGTGTAGTCAAAGCCTTCGGGCGTAAGCATCACCCAGCGGTTTTGGATGGGTTTGACGGCTGGACGTTCAACCGTCCACACGCCGTCGTCGCCCTTGACCACACGCGGGCTGCCGCCCGGTGGCAAAAACAGGCGCAGGCACTCGGAAAGCGTCGCGACATACTCGCGGCTCATCCAGCGCGCAATGCGTGCAGCCTCGGCGGTAAAGAGCGGTTTGCTGAGGATGGCTTCGACAGGCTTGATGCGCGAAAGGTCAAGGGCGTTGTTGCCTTGCAGGTCGCCCAGCTCGGGCGCAATATCGACGATGTAGCCTGCGGCGGCACGGTTGCCAAAGTGGACCAGGACCGTCGATCCGACCTGGGCCTCGTTGGCAAGGGACTCGGGAATGCCGTAGGCGAATGGCTCGGACAGCGCTCGGGTAGGAATGTCGAGAACCACGCTCGCGTAGGCAGCGATGGGCTCAGGTGCAGGCTTAGGCTGAGCCGAGGCAGCGGCAGGCATGAGCTTCACCAGAGCCTCCTCCGGTTCCGGCGAACCAAACAGCGACAGTTGTTGAGCCATACACCACCTCTAACGAACGGACCTGAAAGGGGTGGGACAAAATAATCAGTAGTGTTTGTCCCATGGCCGATACGAGTGTCGAGCTTGTTGCGTCACTCGAACATGGGACAAACACTACTGATTATTTTGTCCCAGCAACCCACTCATCGGTACAGAAACAAGAGCCCCGCTCGGGGTGAACGGGGCTCGGATACATGCGTTTGCGCGTCTACTACAGCGCCATCGTGCGGGCGCGGTCGATGCGCGCCAGGCAGTCGTCGCGGCCGACGAGCGCCATGGTCTCGCCCAGCGGAGGGCTCACCATGTTGCCGCAGACGGCGACGCGCACGGCCTGGAACACCACGCGCTTCTTAAGGTCCATCTGCTCGGGCAGCGGCTCAAGCGCGGCATCGATGGCCTCGGCAGTCCACTTGTCCACGCCCTCGAGCGCGGCCTTGGCGGCGTCCAGGATGGCACCCATGCCTTCCTTGGCCAGGCCCTTGTTGACGGATTTCTCGTCATACTCGAGCGTCTCGGCCGTAGCAAAGATGGGAGCGGCGACGGTCACGGCGTCGGCCGGCATCTTGGTGCGCGGCTTGACGATGGCGGCAAGCGCATCGATCCAATCCTCGCCGTACTCGACGTTGCCCTCGATGAGACCCGCCTCGTGCAGCTCGGGGACCATGATCTCGTCGGCAAACTGGGCATCGGACATGCCGTTGATGTACTCGGCATTGACCCAGTCGAGCTTCTTGGGGTCGAAGGTCGCCGGGTTCTTGGAGATGCGGTCGAGCGAGAACTTGCTAGCAAGAACATCGCGCGGGATGATCGTGGTCTCGCCGTCGAGCGACCAGCCGAGCAGTGCCAGGTAGTTGACGAAGGCGTCGGAAAGGTAGCCGGCGTCGCGGTACTCCTCCACCGAAGTTGCGCCGTGGCGCTTGGAGAGCTTCTTACCGTCGGCGCCCAGGATCATGGAGATGTGGGCGAACGTGGGCACGGGCGCGCCGAGGGCCTCGTAGACCATGACCTGGCGCGGGGTGTTGGACAGGTGGTCGTCGCCGCGGATGACATGGGTGATCTTCATCATGGCGTCGTCGACGACGGTCGCGAAGTTGTACGTGGGCGTGCCATCGGAGCGGAAGATGACAAAGTCGTCGAGCTCCTTGGCGTCGAAGGTCACCTCGCCGTGAACGGCGTCGTGGATGACGACGTCGCCGCGGTCCTCGGGCACCTTGATGCGCAGGACGTAGGACTCGCCGGCCTCGATGCGACGGCGGGCCTCCTCGGGATCAAGGTCGCGGCAACGGCGCTGATAGCCCTGGAAGGGGTCCTTGCGCTCCTGCGCGGCCTTGCGATCGGCGTCGAGCTGCTCCTTGGTGCAGAAGCAGGGATAGGCCTTGCCCTCGTCCCAAAGCTTCTGGGCGGCCTGCTTGTACAGGTCCAGGCGCTCGGTCTGGGCGTAGGGGCCAAAATCGCCGCCCACCTCGGGACCCTCGTCCCAGTCCAGGCCCAGCCAACGCATGGCGCGCAGGATAATCTGCGTGTTCTCGTCGGTAGAGCGGGTGGGGTCGGTGTCGTCGATGCGCAGGATGAACGTGCCGCCGTTTGCACGGGCGAAAGCCCAGTTATAGATAGCGGTGCGGGCGCCGCCGATGTGCAGTTTGCCCGTCGGTGAGGGTGCAAAGCGGACGCGAACGTCTGATGCCATGGAAATCTCCTCGATTGCAGGATGGATGTCTAACCGCATCAGTATAAAGCATCAAAGCAACCTCCGCACAAAGGGCACCGACCCACTCATTGGGGACAGACTTAAATGACCAGTCTTTGGGGACGCTCTTCGAAGCTAACTGAACAGGAGTGTCCCAAACTGCCGTCACTTGGGGACGTTCCTAAACTGCCGGCAGAAAAGGATCGTCCCCAAGTGCCGACACATAAGGAACGTCCCCAGGTGCCGTAAGAGTGTTCCTATTGGCTGGTCATTTAAGTCTGTCCCCAATGAGTAGGTGCGGAAAGGGTGTGAATGTTTGATTTACGCGCTATGATGTGCCCTTGCATAGAGAGCCCGGCGGAATGGTAACGGTCGCTGGGACACGTTTTTGAAAGGACAATCATGTCAGAAGAACTTCGTTCCATCCCACCCCAACACGGGTCCTTTGTTTTTACGTCGGAGTCGGTGACCGAAGGTCATCCCGATAAGATCGCTGATCAGATCAGTGACGCCGTCCTCGACGCAATCCTCGCCAAAGAAATAGAGCTGCAGGAGCAGGGCTATATTGCGCCCAACGGTGTGCCCGCCAACGTGGAGAACGTCCGCTGCGCCTGCGAGACCCTCGTGACCACCGGCACGGTCATCGTCGCCGGCGAGATTCGCACCCAGGCCTACGTCGACGTACAGGAAATCGCCCGCGGCGTCATCCGCCGCATTGGCTACAACCGCGCCAAGTTCGGTTTTGACTGCGACACCTGCGGCGTTATGAGCCTCATCCACGAGCAGTCGCCCGATATCGCCCAGGGCGTCGACGAGTCCTTCGAGACCCAGACCGGCGCTACCACCGACCCGATCGACCTGATCGGCGCCGGCGACCAGGGCATGATGTTCGGTTATGCCTCCAACGAGACCAAGACCCTCATGCCCATGCCGCACTACCTGGCAAGCCGCCTGGCCGAGCGCCTGGCTGCCGTGCGCCATGACGGAACCCTGCCCTACCTGCGCCCCGACGGCAAGACCCAGGTCACGGTGCGCTACGAGGAAGGCGAGCCCGTGGAGGTCACGACCATCGTCATCTCCACGCAGCACGCCGCCGAGATTGAGGACATGGGCAAGATCAAGGCCGACCTCATCGAACACGTCATCACCCCGGTCATGGCCGCCGAGAACATGCCGTGGGACAACGCGGACATCTACGTGAACCCCACCGGTCGCTTTGTCGTGGGCGGCCCCATGGGCGACACGGGCCTCACCGGCCGCAAGATCATCGTCGACACCTACGGCGGCTACGGCCGTCACGGCGGCGGCGCCTTTAGCGGCAAGGACTGCACCAAGGTTGACCGCTCCGCCGCGTATGCCGCGCGCTGGGTCGCCAAGAACGTGGTCGCCGCCGGCCTGGCCGACCGCTGCGAAGTCGAGCTTGCCTACGCCATCGGCGTTTCCAAGCCCCTCTCAATCATGGTCGACACCTTCGGTACCGCGCATGTTGCCGAGGACAAGATCGTCGAGGCCGTCGAGAGGACCTTCGACCTGCGCCCGGGGGCTATCATCCGCGACCTAGACCTGCGTCGCCCCATCTACGAAAAGACGGCAGCCTACGGTCACTTCGGCCGCGAAGACGCCGACTTCACCTGGGAGAATACCGATCGAGTCGAAGAACTCAAAGCAGCCTGTGGCCTGTAGGCTTACGAGAAAAGCCACAGCCAAATAGAAACACGCCAAAAAGAGGTACCGGAACAACCGGTACCTCTTTTTTTATTAACCGGTGGCGAAGATGAGTCGACATGGGACGCAGAATAGGTTCCCAGCTGATGAATTTTGGAGCAAGCGTGCCCCTACCATGTATCCTAAGTTCCGAGGGCTTTGGTATTTGGTCGATCGCGAGTTCCGCACGAGCCGGAGGCCACTTAATGTGGCCTCCGTGCGAGCCAGGACTGTAGAGCAGGCGACCAAATACCAAAGCCCTCGGAACGACGGGATAGAACAGGAGCGCATATGGCAGGCAAGCCGCAAACACTAGCTACGACCTCGGCATTCGAGATTTTGGGGCCCGTCATGGTCGGTCCCAGCTCATCGCACACCGCTGGCGCCCTGCGCTGCGCACAAGTTGCCGCCAGCCTGCTGGAAGGCCGCATCACCAAAGTCACCTTTGGCCTGTGGAACTCCTTCGCCCACACCTACCGCGGCCACGGCACCGACCGCGCTCTCGTCGCGGGCATTCTGGGCCTCGACACCGATGACGAGAACATCAAGCAGGCCTTTGACCTCGCACGTGAGCAGGGCCTCGAATATCACTTTGACATCAAGGGCGACGACGCCTCCATCCACCCCAACACCGTCGACATCGATATGGTCGACGCCACGGGCGCCACGGCGCAGGTCCGCGGCGAGAGCTTGGGCGGCGGCAAGATGCGCATCAGCCGCATTAACGGCGTCGGCGTCGACATCTCGGGCATGTATTCCACGCTCTTCGTGGCGCACCAGGACGTCCCCGGCGTGCTCGCAGCGCTCACCAACCTGCTCGCCTACGCCCATGTGAACATCGCCTTCTGCCGCACCTACCGCACCGAAGTGGGCGGCCAGGCCTACTCCGTCTTTGAGACCGACGGCGCCCCCGACGACACCGTCGTCCCCATGCTCCGCAAGCTCGACAATGTCGATTACGCGACCTTTATCGAGCTCCCCGGTTCTGCCTCGTCGCTCTCCCCCGGCGTCTCGGCAAAGGAAATCTTCGACGACGGCGAGCAGCTGCTCGATGCGTGCGAAGAACTGGGGCTCAACATCGGCGCCGTCATGGCCGTGCGCGAGGCACGTCTGACCGGCGAGGCACACGCTATCGCCGCCATGCGCCGCGTACTCGACGTCATGCGCGAAGAGACCACAGCCCCCATTTCCAATCCACAGCGCTCGCTCGGCGGCCTCATCGGCGGCGAGGCAAAGCTTGTCGATGCCACCAGCCGAAACGATCTGAGCACAAGCCTGATGGGCGCTGTCCAGACCGATGCCGTGGCCCGCGCCATGGCCGTGCTTGAGCGCTCCGCCACCATGGGCGTGATCGTCGCCGCCCCCACTGCCGGCTCCGCGGGCGTCGTGCCCGGCTGCGTGCTGGCGCTCGCCGACCATCTGCAGCTCGACGACGAGCAGGTCATGGACGCACTCTACTGTGCAGCCGCCATCGGCCTCAACCTCACCACGAGCGCCTGCGTTGCCGGCGCCGAGGGCGGCTGCCAGGCTGAGGTAGGAAGTGCGGCCGCCATGGCTGCCGCCGCGCTGGTGCAGATGCTCGGAGGTACGCCCGAGCAGGCACTCGATGCCAGCTCCATCGCCCTGAGTAACCTGCTGGGCCTCGTTTGTGACCCCGTCGGTGGCCTCGTGGAGGTGCCCTGCCAAAACCGCAACGCCATCGGCGTGGCAGCCGCCTTTAGCTCCGCACAGCTTGCCCTCGCCGGCATTAAGAGCCTGGTGCCGTTTGACCAGATGGCGCACGTCATGCTCTCGGTGGGCCACGCGTTGCCGGCCACGCTGCGCGAGACGGCAAAGGGCGGCATCGCGCAGGCTCCGGCCGCACTTTCGGCCTGTGCAAAATGCGGTGTGTGCGGATAGCAACAAAGAACGACTCGAAGGTGGGACAAATGTCCCACCTCTTTTGAATGCCACCGTTTCCATACCACAATCAACTAGGTAATCGCTATAATGCAAGCCCAGTAAAAACACGATGAGCCGCAAGGCGAAATTCGAAGGATATGCATACGATGTCGCAAAACGATCGAACTCAACTGATTCCCGATCCGCAGCAGCCGAGCAGGCACACCGGCGGCGTTCAGTCGCCGCGTCCTATCGCGCCGAGTCACGGTCAGCAGCGTGGTGCAGCAAACACTTCGCACCGCCCGAACCAGCAGCGCCAGCAACGTCAGCAGCGCCAGGCAAACGGCAATACGCTCAAGCAGCCCCCCACGCACGGTCGAAGCGATCGCGGCCCCGCGCGCAAACCCACCGGGAACAATAAGTCGGGCAAAAAGACGACGCTCTTTGTCCTCCTGGGTCTTATCGGCATTGTCTATATCGTAGGCGTCGTAGCGTTTTCGCAGGTAGCCTACCCCAACACCACCATCGCCGGCGTCGACGTCTCGTTCTCCAACGCTTCGTCTGCCGCCACCAAGGTCAACTCAACGTGGAAGCACTATAAGCTCACCGTGGCGGGCGATGACTTTAGCTGGACCTATCAGCCCGAGTCCGATGAGCCCATCGTCGACGGCGAAGCTGCCGCAAAAGAGATCATCAACCACAACGAAGCCTTTGTATGGCCGGTCCGCCTTGTAGAATCCTTAAGCGGCAAGACCAAAACAACCGCTACCTCCAACGAAGTAGATCTTGATCAAGACGTCGACCTGTCCATGCTCTCCGATACCTTTGACCAAAAGCAGTTTGAGAAGGATCTGGGCACCGCCATCGATGAGTTTAACGAGGGCCGTTCGGGCACGTTCGAGGCCAATAGCTCCTATGATGAGCAGGCCGGCAAGTTTACCGTCGAGAAGGCGCGCTCCAACGAAAAACTCAACCGCGAGCATGTCATTAAGTATGCCGAGCTCGAGCTTGCCTCGCTGGCCGAGACCGTAGATCTTTCCAAGCTCGGCAACGATGCCTATGAACCGCTCAATGGAACGCTGACCGATGATCAGATTCAGACCGCATGCGATGCCGCCAACAACTTCTTGGGCGTCAACGTGACCCTCAAGCTCAACGGCGAGGA
This sequence comes from Collinsella aerofaciens, assembly GCF_028206795.1. GTDB lineage: Bacteria > Actinomycetota > Coriobacteriia > Coriobacteriales > Coriobacteriaceae > Collinsella > Collinsella aerofaciens_AX. The sequence goes on from NZ_JAQLFJ010000002.1 coordinate 57,063, forward strand.
TGCCGGAAAGGTTGATGGCAGCTCCGTGTTGCAGTGGATCAGCTTTGCCGATCCTGCCAACCCCACGCTCGATACGTCGCAAATCAGCAGCTGGGCAGCCGAGCTCGCTAACGGCTTTAATACCGTGGGCTCCACTCGCTGGTGGACGCGCGCCGATGGCAAGCAGTGTGCCGTCGAAGGCGGTGACTTTGGTTGGTCCATTGACAGCAGCTCGCTCGCCAAGCAGGTCGAGGACGCCATTAACAACAAGCAGACCGGCGAAATCGAGATCAAGTACTCCCAGAAGGCCGACACCTTTACCGCAAAGGGAGAGCCCGACTGGAAGGCGTATATCGACGTCGATCTGTCCGAGCAGCACGCGCGCTACTATGACGAGAACGGTAATATCGTTTGGGAGGCCAACTTTATTTCTGGCAAGCCGGGAGAGGACGCCACCCCCGAGGGCGTATGGCAGATCAACAGCAACGATGGCGCCAGCAAACTCATCGGTGCCAAGGACCCCGAGACCGGCAAGCCCAAATACGAGAGCCCGGTAAGCTACTGGATGCCGTTCGAGGGCAATATGGTCGGATTCCACGACGCCACCTGGCAAAACGATTCGAGTTTCGATAACGCCGAATCGTACAAGTGGTGCGGTAGCCACGGTTGTATCAACCTGCGTCTGGCCGATGCCAAGTCGCTCCACGAGCGCATCAAAGTCGGCCTCTGCGTGGTCGTGCACTCGTAACGCAGCTAACGTCTACAACAAGTAAACAGCACGGCGACAAAACTTACAGTACCGTCATCCGCAACTTCTATACGCCCGCCTATCGCGACGGGCGTATATACTTATCGGAGCCATATCGATAAAGGAGACGCTATGTCCAAGGTCCCCACGATCAATCCGGGTCCTGACGATTCCGATCGCATGCCCCAAGATGCCACCGAGACCCTGCCGATTATCAGCGCTGCAGACACCAAGCAGCCCCAAACGAGTCTCGACGATTCGACCGATATCTCCGATGAAGAAGCCTATGCAAAGCTCAAGGCAAAACGTGCCGAACGTCGACGCAAAAAGCTGATTCGACGCGGTATTGCCGCCGGCGTCGTTGTTGCCATCGCGCTCATTGTCATCATCGCAACGCTGGTCATCAACGCGCAACCCGCAGGCACCAACGGACCGGTGACCGACATGGTCACCGAAGGCACGTTTACCACCACAGTCGAAGTCAAGGGGCAGCTTAAGCCCATCTCGGCATCGGTCGTCTCCCCTTCTGTCGACGGTACGGTTGAAAAGATCAACGTGCAGGCCGGACAGAGCGTCAACGAGGGCGACGTGCTCATGACCATTAAGAACGACGCGCTCGATAGCGCTGTTTCCGAGGCGCAGCGCGCGGTCGCGGCCGCCCAGGAAGACCTGAACAATGCAAAGGTGGCACTCGCGGCCGCACAGGCCGCACCGACAACGGACAGTGACGGATCGACCGGCCCATCGGACGCAAACGCCAACGCAAATGCCGTCTCGACCGCCCAGCGCAACCTCGCCTCGGCCCAGGCAACGCTGGAGCAGGCAACTGCAAAGGCGGCCGAGCGCACCGTAAAGGCCCCCAGTTCGGGCAACATCGTCGAGCTCAACGCCAAAGTCGGTGCCACGGTGACCGGAGGCACGATCATGGGCGAAAGCGATACGAGCGGCGGCAAGCAGTGCATGCAGATCGCCGACCTCTCCAAGATGAAGGTAACGGTTCAGGTGGGCGAAAAGGATATCGCCAAGATCGCCGTGGGCCAAAGCGCCAACGTGACCTATCCCGCGTTTCCCGATATCGTGAGCCAGGGCACCGTCACGGCTATCGCCTCGGTGGCAAACACTGACTCCGGCTCCGGTAGCGGCGGCAGCGTGACCTTTAACGTCGACATCCTCATCGAAGCACCCGACAGTCGCCTTAAGCCAGGTATGACTGCCGAGGTCTCGGTAGTGACCGAGAAGCTCGACGACGTGGTTATGGTGCCGACCATGGCGCTGATGACCGAAGATGGCGAGCACTATTACGTCAATCTGGCCACCGATTCGGAAGGCAAGAAGACGCGCCGCGTGAAGGTGACCGTCGTGACGCAAAACGACAACGAGGCTGTAGTCGGTAAGACGCAGGTCAAGCGCGACGACCAGGGTAACGAGATCAACCCGAACGTGCCGGTTACCAAGCTGCGCGACGGCGACACCCTCGTGATGGATACCGGCGGCAGCATGACGGCAGACGGCGGCGACAACACGTCTGCCGACGAGGGCATGTAATGCGTCCCGTCATCGACATCCGCAACGTGCACCGCATCTTTGAGAGCGAGGCCGGTTGCGCCCACATCCTGCACAACGTGAGCCTGGCGGTGAACCCCGGTGAGTTCGTCGCCATCACCGGCCCCTCGGGCTCGGGCAAGTCGACGCTCATGAACATCCTGGGCTGCCTGGACAAGCCGACGGCGGGTGATTATTTCCTGCAAGGGCTCAACGTCGCCGAGCTCGACGATGATGAGCTCACCGAGGTGCGCGCGCAGAGCATCGGCTTTGTCTTTCAGAGTTTTAACTTGCTGCCGCGTCTGACGGTGATCGAAAACGTCATGCTGCCGCTGTCCTACACCAATGTGCCGCGTAGCCAGCGCGAGATGCGCGCCGTGCACGCGCTGCAAGCCGTCACACTGCCGGTCGACCATTGGGACCACCGCATATCGGAACTCTCGGGCGGACAGATGCAGCGCGTCGCCATCGCGCGCGCCCTCGTCAACGACCCGCCCATCATTTTGGCCGACGAGCCAACGGGAAATCTAGACTCGACAACCGGGGCGCTCGTCATGGAAACCTTCCACAAGCTCCAGAAACGCGGCAAGACCATCGTACTCATTACGCATGACCCCGGCATCGCCGCCGAGGCCGATCGAGCCGTAACCATCCGTGACGGGCGAATCCATGACGGCGCATATGTCGCGCATACACCGAATACGTTACGCGGGGCCGTCAAAAACCTGCCCGCGATTTCTGCAACCACCAATCAGCCGAAAGGAGCGAAGGCATGAGCACCCGCGATCTTGTCCAAGAAGCCCTTCACTCGCTCGAGGCCAACAAGGGACGCAGCCTGCTCACCATCCTTGGCATCGTCATTGGCATCGCCTCGGTCATCGCCATGACTTCGCTCATCGGCGGTATCCAAAACAGCCTGGTCAACAGCCTGGGCCTCAATGCAGCCCGCATGGTAGAGATCTATTCGTCCCAAGAACTCACCGATTCGGATGTGGAAAAGCTTCGCAAACTGGTGCCGCAGATTGAGCAGATCGGCATCGTCGATAGCGCCTATTCCGAGTACAAGGTCGGGGATAAAAGCTATACCGTCATGGCACACGGCGTCGATAGCGACATGCTCGATGCCGTGGGCGCCAGCAAGCTCGTTGCGGGACGTGTCTATTCACAGGCAGAGTCTCAATCAGGCTCGCGCGTGGCGCTCATCAGCCGCGGCGGCGCCGATCAGCTTTACGGCAACGAACAGGACGCACTGGGGAAAACCATCAAGGTGTCCAACGGCGAGGTGCAGATTGTAGGCGTGATTGATGGCGGCAGCGACTCCATGGGCTCGCTCACGCTGTATATGCCACGCGAAACCATCTCCGGCCTGTTTGGCGACGAGAATCCTTCATTTCCCAGCGTGACGGCACTTGCCGCCGAGGGCACAGACATGGACGAGCTCTGCAAGACCATCGAGTCTAAGGTGCGCGCGATGAAGGGCATCTCGGAGGATGATGAGTACGACAGCGTATCGGCGACCTCCATGAAAAGCGCCATCGATGCACTCAACTCGTTTATGGGCGCCTTCTCGCTCATCATGGGCGCTGTCGCCAGTATCTCACTGCTTGTCGGCGGAATCGGCATTATGAATATGATGCTTACCAACGTGACTGAGCGCATCCGCGAGATCGGTATTCGCCGTGCCTTGGGCGCCAGTCGCCGCGATATCACCGCGCAGTTTTTGGCCGAGTCCTCGGCGCTGTGCGTCACCGGTGGCCTGCTGGGTGTCCTGATTGGCTATCTGCTGGCCTGGGGCCTCGCGATGTTTGCCGCAGGATCAGGGGTTCTCAGCGAGCTCGGCGCCAGCGGGCAAATCACACCGAGCTTTTCAATCGCCACGGTGCTGCTGGCCTTCGCCGTCTCCGTCGGCATCGGCGTAGTCTTTGGCTTCTACCCCGCTCGCCGCGCGGCAAAGCTCAACCCGGTGGAGTGCCTACGCTACCAGTAAGCCACCACCAACAAGTTGCGACGAATTAAGGACTGAATATGCTATCTAGCAGCAAAAACAGACACTATTTCACCGCAACTTATTGAAGGGCTGTTTGCGCCAGTTCTGGGCGTCGTCCTCGAGCTATTGATGGATGACGGGCTTGTACGGGTCGAGCTTGCTCGGGGCGCTCCTCCTCGCGAACTCCCGTAAGAGCACGTCTTCCACTTCCCGAAGCGAAAGGGTCCCGCCTCCCTCGGCGGGACGGGCGACCACGATGCAGCGCGCTCCCACGTCGCGCGCGGAGGCGATCTTCTCGGCCGTGCCGCCTACGGTTCCCGAGTCCTTGGTCACAAGCCACTGGGCGCCCACCTGCCGAAGCATCGCCTCATTGAGCTCGCGGGTGAAGGGCCCCTGCATGCCGATGACGTGCGACGGCGAAAACCCCGCGTCGATGCACTTCGTTATAGCACCGGGCAGCGGGAGCACGCGCACGAAGAAGCGCTCCGCGAAATCGGCGACGCGCGTGTAGGGAGCAAGCTCCTTGCTCCCCGTCGTGAGAAGCGCGCGACCCGGGTTCTCGGAGAGAAAGCGCGCCGCGCAGGCGATCGACGCGACCGACACGACGCCTTTGGGCAGCGCCTCGACCGGGCGCGCAAGGCGCAGGCATCGTGCACCCACGGCGAGCGAAGCGGCCCGGATGTTACCGCTTGCGAGCGTAGCGAAGGGGTGCGTGGCGTCGACGACGATGCGCGCGCCGGAAAGCTCGCGCTCCATGTCGGCCTCGTCGAGCCTGCCCGCATGCACCTCGATGCCCGGAAGCTCGCCCAAAAGTTCGCCTCCGTACTCTGTTGCCGCGTAGGCACGGGCGGGGATGCCCGCCCCGCTCGCCCATTCGCACAGAAGGCGGCCCTCGGTGGTGCCGGCGAAGATGCGCAGCGCCGGCGCGGATGCGGGAGCCGTCACTTCGGGCCGCCTGTGCGCGTGATCTGGTAGAGCAGCGCGTTCATAATGGCAGCCGCCGCTGTCGAGCCGCCCTTGCGACCCCTCGCGACGATGGCCGGCACGCGTCGCGCGAGTAGCTCCTCTTTCGCCTCGACCACGTTCACAAACCCGACCGGCACCCCAACGACGAGCGCGGGCGCGATCTTCCCCGCGTCCATGAGCTCGGCGAGGCGCAGAAGTGCTGTGGGAGCGTTGCCGACGGCCACGATAAGCGGACCCTCGATGCGGCAAGCTTTGTCCATGCTCGCAACGGCGCGAGTCGTGCCCGCGGCGCGCGCCGTTGCGGCGACATCAGGGTCGGCCATGTAGCACACGGCCTTGCAGCCGAGCTTCGCGAGCGCGGGCTTGCTTATGCCTGCGAGCGCCATGTTCGTGTCGGTGAGCACCGTGGCCCCTGCGCGCAGTGCGCCGAGCGCACAGTGCGCGGCATCATGGGTGAACACGAGGGAATCGGCGTACGAGAAGTCGGCAGTGGTGTGGATGACGCGCTTCACGACGGGCTCTTCGAGCGCCGGGAACGTGCGCCCGCCAAGCTCTTCGGTGATGATCTCGAAGCTGCGCCGCTCGATGTCGCCGGGCGCCATCTCCTTGGAATCCATCTAGTACTCCACTCCTTCCCTTGCACATATCCCCTGAGAGTAGGGGTGTTTCTCGCACCGCATCTCGGTTATGTAGTCGGCCTTCTCCACGATCTTGCGGGAAGGCGCGCGCCCGGTGAGCGCTACTTCGACGCCGCGCGCGGACAAATCGAGCGCGCGGTCCACGAGCGCCTCGTCGACAAGCCCCTTCGAAAGCGCGTCGAGCGCCTCGTCGAGCACGAGCAGCCCCTCCTGCGCGCCCTCGAGCTCGGCGAGCGCGGAAGCGAGGTTCCCATCATGCAGCTCGCACGTCGCGGCAAGTTCTTCCGGCGTCATCGACCAGGTAAACTTGTCCGACACCTTCCCCGCGAACACGGACACGCCGAAATGCTCGGCGAGCAGGCGCGCCTCCCCGCTTTCGCCGTCTTTCAGGAACTGCACGACGACGACGCGGCGGCCTGCAGCGAGCATGCGAAGGGCGAGGCCCATCGCCGCCGTGGTCTTGCCTTTGCCGTCGCCATGATACACGTGGATCATACGCCCTCCTCGATAATGCGGTAGACATACTCCATGTCGAGCGCCCCGCGCACGCCGTCGGCCAGGCGGTCGAACTCGCGCGCTCGGTGATCGGCCGCGGACGTCGCGCCCGCAGCACCCACGACGCTCTCGGGCAAGCCGCGCATGCGCGCAAGCGAGCGCGCGAGGGCGAGCGCCACCCCCGGTTCGTCGAACAGGCCGTGGAGATAGGTTCCGAACACGTTTCCGCAGGCCGCGCCTTCTGGTTTGCCGCCAATCGTGCCCGCAGGGGCGCAGGAGACGGTCGTTTCGCCGTCGTGAATCTCGTACCCGCGAGCCGTCATGCCGTTCCACACCGAGAACGCGCCTTGGGCGCCCGTGATGCGAAGCTCCGACTGGGCGAGGCGCTTTTCCTCCTTGAACACCGTACTTGCAGGGATGAGCCCGAGCCCGCGCGCGGTGCCAGCGCCTTCCCTGCCGTGCGGATCGGAAAGCTCGTCTCCCAAAAGCTGGTAGCCTCCGCATATGCCGAGCACCGGCGTGCCCGCGCCCGAAAGCGCGCGTACACAGGCTCCGATGCCGCTAGCCGCAAGCCAGCGCGCGTCGTCGAGCGTGGTCTTCGAGCCTGGGAGCACCACCAGGTCGGGTCTGCCCAGATCGGTCGTCGAGGAAACATAGCGCACGCCCACGCCGGGCACGCGCGAAAGCGGGTCGAAGTCGGTGAAGTTCGACAGATGCGGAAGGCGCACGACGGCGACGTCGATGACGCCGCGCGCCTCGCGGGCAGATAGGCGCGGCGCGAGCGAGTCCTCGTCGTCCAGGTCGAGCGTAAGATACGGCACGACCCCCACGACGGGAACCCCGCACATCTTCTCGAGCGGGGCCAAACCCGGGCGCAGGATTTCCACATCGCCGCGGAACTTGTTCACCACAAGCCCCCGCAAAAGAGCGCGATCCTCGGGCGCAAAGAGCGCGACCGTGCCGTAGAGCTGGGCAAACACCCCACCTGGGTCGATGTCGCCCGCGAGCAGCACAGGGGAGGACACGGCGCGCGCGAGCCCCATGTTGACGATGTCGTTTTCGGCAAGGTTGATTTCGACGGGGCTGCCGGCGCCCTCGATGACGATGACGTCGTTTTCCTCCGCGAGCGAATCGAACGCCTCCAAAATCTGCGGCATGAGCGCCTTCTTTCGCGCGAAGTAGTCCCTCGCAGCGAAGGCTCCCTGCGCCTTGCCGGCCACGATGAGCTGGCTTCGGTGGTCGTTTTCGGGCTTGAGCAGAATGGGGTTCATGCGCACGTCGGGCGCGATGCCGCACGCCTCGGCCTGCATGATCTGGGCGCGCCCCATCTCGAGCCCATCGGCCGTGACACCGCTGTTGAGCGCCATGTTCTGGCTCTTGAAGGGAGCCACGCGCAGTCCGTCCTGCGAAAGCACGCGGCACAGCCCCGCCGCAAGCAGGCTCTTCCCCGCGTTCGACATGGTGCCCTGGATCATGATGGGCTTCGCCCTACCCACGGGTATCGACCTCCTTTGCCGAGCCTCGGCCATCCGCGAACGCCATAGCGCCGCTGCAAGAAGCGCCGCCCCGTTCGTCGGGTTCGCCTTCGCCCGATGCGCCTTCCGCCCGAAGCGCGCGGCTGAACGCCATCGCAAGCCGGGCGTTCTCCTTGCGCGTGCGCACCGCGACGCGGCACCAGAAACGGGACAGTACCGAAAACGAGTCGCACGTGCGGACCAAAACCCCCTGTTTATACAGGCGCTCGGGGATGTCTTTCGCCGGCGTGCGGACTAAAAGGAAGTTCGCATCCGACGGCACGACGGAAAGCCCGAGCGAGGAGAGCTCGTGGGAAAGCCACGCTCGCTCGCCCGCCAATACATCGCGCGTGCGCGAGACGTATTCAACGTCTTCCAGGGCGGCGATGCCCGCGGCCTCGGCGACGGAGGAGACGGGCCACGCCTGCCCCGCCCGGCGAATCCCCTCGATGAGTTGGGCGTTTCCGCTGATCAGATATCCCAACCGCAACCCCGCCATTCCGTAGAGCTTGGTAAACGCGGAGAGCACGGCCACATGGCGCGAACACGCGGCGCGTGCGGCCACGCTCCTTTCGCGGGCGTCGGGCGCAAATCCGAGGAAGCACTCGTCCACGACGAGCAGCGCGCCCACCTGCTCGCAGCGGCAAGCCGCGGCATCGATCACGCTGGGGTCGACGAGGCGCCCCGTCGGGTTGTTCGGGTTGCAGAGGTACGCCACGTCTCCCGGCCCCTCGATCGCGCGGGCGAAGGAGGCGGGCACGTCGAAGTCGTCCGCTTCGGAGAGCGGGAACTCCTGCACGCATGCGCCGTAGTACGATGCCGCCTCCGCATATTCAGAGAACGTCGGCGCGCACACGACGATGCGTTTCGGGCGCACCGCCGCGGCGAGCCGCCAGATGATGTCGGACGCGCCCGCGCCGCAGACGATAGTATCTTCGGGAATGCCCTGGGCGCGCGCTAGGGCGCGAACGAGGGCGATGCTTTCCCTATCGGGGTAGGCGTCGATTCGAGAAAGCGCCTTGCAAGCTGCGGCGACGGCGCGCGGCGAGGGGCCTGCCGGATTCACGTTCACCGAGAAGTCGATGAGGTCGGAGGCGCCCCCTTCGCAAGCGATGCCGAGCGATTGCGCGCTGCCCCCATGCGTACGGGCGCGAAGGATTCCCCCGGCAGCCCGGGGCACGGCGCGGTCCTCCCTCATGCCATCGCCCCCACGGCGAGCACGACCGCCGCGCGCGCGGCGCCGAAGACGACGAGCGCGCATACGGACGCGGCGAGCATGAGCCTTGTCGCCCGGGCGATGTCGCCCCACTCGATTTCGCGGGACGCGTCGCCTATCGTCGGTTTCTCAACGAGCTTGCCGAAATACACCGCGGGTCCTGCCAAGCGCAGCCCGAGCGCGCCCGCGCACGCCGACTCGGTCTGCGCCGCGTTCGGGCTCGCATGGCGACGCCTGTCGCGGCGCCAGATGCGCGCCGCCCCGCGCGCGTCGAGCCCGACGATCGGGCACACGGCGATCATGAACAAGGCCGATAAGCGCGAGGGAATCCAGTTCACCGCATCGTCGAGGCGCGCCGAGGCGCAGCCGAAGTCGATGTAGCGCTCGTTTTTGTAGCCCACCATGCTGTCGAGCGTGTTCACCGCCTTGTACGCCATGCCCAAGGGCGCACCCCCGATCATAAGGTAGAAAAGCGGCGCGATGACGCCGTCGCTCGCGTTCTCCGCCACCGTTTCCACGGCGGCGCGCGCGACGCCCTGCTCGTCGAGAACAGACGTGTCGCGTCCCACGATGAGTCCGCCTTCTTCGCGCGCCGCGACAAGGCCGCCCTTCGAGAACGCGCGGGCCACGGCCAGGCTCTGGCGGCGCAGCTCGCATGTCGCGAGAATCTGATAGCTCGCCCATGCCTCGGCAACGAAGCGCAAGCCGGAGTGAACCATGCCACAAAGATGTAGGATACCCCAGGTCAAAAGCCCACACGCAAGCGGAAGCGCCACGGCGAGCACAAGCCCTGCGGCACGCGTGCCCGCGGACGTTTGCGGGAATGCGTGCCGCAGGCGGCCTTCGGCCCACGTGATCGCGCGCCCCATGGCGACGACGGGATGGGGAAGCCAGCGCGGGTCGCCGAAGGCAAGGTCGGCCGCGAACCCGGCGGCGACGGCAAGAATTGTCATCACCGGGCATCGCCCCCCGAAGCGGGGCGAACGTCGCGAAGGCAGCGCCCATCCCAGGTGGCGGCCCATGCGCCGCCCGGCTCGGTATGCACGTCGAAATATCCCATTTTCGGGACAGCTAGCTCGGAGAGCAGCGCTTTCACGGTGCCCGCGTGAACGACGAAGACGGCGCGCCCACTCCCCTGGGCGCGCTCCGATTCGCACGCCTCCCGAAACGCCGCGATGACGCGGCGGGTGAAATCGCTCTTGCCCTCGCCATGCGGGCAGCGCGTCTCGCACCAGGAGTCTACCCAGGCGCGGTAGCGCGCATCCTCTTTAAGCTCGGCGGCGCTTCGCCCCTCGAAGTCGCCGAAATCCATCTCGCGCAGACCGGGGCACGCCATTAGCTCCGCGTTCGGGAAGAGGATGCGCGCCGTCTGGTCGGTGCGGGCCATGCCGCTCGTGATAACACGGAATACGTCACGATCGCACGCGAGGTCGCGCAAAGCGCGCTCGCCCGCGCTCGACAGGGGCTCGTCGGTGCCCGCCCCGCTGTAGCGATGGTCTTCCGTGCCCGCCGTGGCACCATGGCGCACGAAGACGACTTCCAAAGGCGCGCCCGCGCCCTGCGTCCCTCGAGGCGCATCGTCAAGGTTTCCTTTGATGACCTGGGGTATCCCGCACGTCATGCGCACGACGACGTCGGCGCGCGCAGCGAGCGCGCATCCCAGGCGCCCCGCGCGCTCGCGCCATTGGGCGTCTTCCGCACGCATGGGGACGACCCCCGAACCGACCAAGGGCAGAATCACTGCGTCGAAGCCGATCAGCCGCTCGAGCGCCCGGTCAGCGTCGAGCGCTCGTACGAGTTCCTCTGCACGGTACGCGACGCGGCCGGCAAATGCCGCGGGCACGCCGCCCTCCGCAAACTGCGCCGCGTCGACGAAATCGTCTGCCGCGAACCCGAGCTTTTCGCGCACGAAGGTCCTCTTCCCCGAATGTGCGCCACCTACCACGAGCATCATAGGAGCATGCCCCCCGCCACTAGCATGGCAAGCATCGCGAGCTCGGCCCATTGCAGAAACCATCCGGCCAAATCCCCCGTCACCCCACCGAAGCGGGACAGGGCAACATGGCGGTACCACGCGAGCACCAAAAGCCCCGCCACCGCCATAAGGGCGCCGACGGCCTGAGCGCACGCGACCATCCCTGCAGCCGAAGCCGCAGCGAAAGCGCAAAGCGGCACGACGATCGCCGCGCGCTTCTTCGCAGGCGAGAGCCCCGCGGCCATGCCGTCAGCCCGCGCGGCAGGCCAGCATTCAACGGCAAGCCCCGAAAGCGCGCGGGAGAACACGAGCGAGCACAGAAGCGCGAGGAACGCCCCCGCCGTAAGCGGCAGCGCGGTGAACAGGGAAAACTGCAGAATAAGGTACACAACAACACCGATGACCCCGAAGGCGCCCGCCCGCGGGTCGTGCATGATCTCGAGCTTTCGCTCGCGCGGGGCCCAACTTGCAAGCGCATCGGAGGTGTCGCAGAGCCCGTCTAGGTGGATGCCTCCCGTCACTGCCACAGGCAACGCCACGAGCACGGCCGCGACGATGGTCGCGGGCACGCCGAGCAGGTTCGCCACGTGCCCCCACGCCGTCATGAGGAAGCCTTCCGCAACGCCCACCAGGGGAAACGCGCCAAGCGCATGGGTTGATCCGAAATCGGTCCAGGCCGATTTCGGGACGGGGATGCGCGAGAACGTTCCGAACGCCGCGCCGATTGCCTCTGCTATCTTCACCTTGTAGGTCCTTCGCCTTTCATCCACACGGGAATCCCGCATACCACTTCGACTGCGCGGTCAGCCAGCGCCGCCACGCCCGCGTTCACGCGCGCGAGCGCGCGCCTCCATGCCTCGGTCCCCTCATCGTAGCGCATCCCATCGGCGAACACGTCGACGGTGACCACCACCGTATACGCAGCGGCCTGAGCGAGCCGTTCGATGCCTCCGAGCACCTCGCACGCCGCAGCGTCGGGGTCACGCGGGGACAAGCCGCCTTCCGCGAAGAGCTCGTTCGCAACCAGGTTGCCCACGTCCTCCAAAAGAAGCGTGCAGCCGCGCGGAAGCCCGGGAACTGCGGCGCCCACGTCACGCGTGCGCTCGAGGGTGGAAAACCCCTTGCCCTCGCGCAGCGCCCGATGCCGCGCGATGCGGCGGGCGCCCTCTTCCCCGAAGGGCTCCATCGTTGCCAGGTACACGCGAGGGCCGTCGTGCCCGAGGCACAGGGACTCGGCGTAGGCGCTCTTGCCGCTCGCGGCGGCGCCGATGACGAGCGTCACCGTCATTTCCCGGCCTCGAAATGCTCGTAAGCAGCCATGCCAGTCGCCGTGAACGTCTTACCATCCCGATACACGCGCAGCGCCGAATCCAGAAGGGGCAGATACGCCATGGCGCCCGCGCCCTCGCCCAAGTGCATGCCTGCGTCGAGGGGTGCCTTTATGCCGAGCTCGCGAAGGAGCTCCTGGCTTGCGGGTTCGCTTGATGCGTGGGTGCCCACGAGGTAGCCCAAGGCGTTGGGGCACAGGCGCGCCGCGCACAGGGCCGCCGTGCAGGATATGACCCCGTCGAGGAGCGCCGGCGCCTTCGAGGCCGCGGCCCCCAGGTAGAAGCCGCACATTGCCGCGATGTCGAAGCCGCCCACCTTCGAGAGCACGTCGATCGGATCGGCGGGATCGGGCGCGTTCGCGTCGATAGCACGCTCGACCACGTCGCGCTTGCGCGCGAGTGAGGCGTCCGAGAGCCCCGCGCCGCGCCCGACGAGGCTCCGCGCGTCCGCCCGGAGGAGCACTGCGGCCACCGCCGCCGAGGTGGTCGTGTTGCCGATGCCCATCTCGCCCGCGGCGAGAAGGCGCACGCCGGCACGGGCAAGCCCGCACGCGACGGCGATTCCGACCTCGATCGCGCGCACGGCCCCATCGCGAGACATAGCGGGGCCGTGCGCGATGTTGCCGCTCCCCCGCCGCACGTTCGCGCGCACCATGCGCGCGTCTTCTATGCCCCGGGCCATACCCACGTCGATGGGCACGACCTCGGCACCCGCGAACGCTGCCATGCGGCAGGCGCTCGTGGCCCCCTCGCACATGCTGCGCGCAACGGCTCGCGTCACGTCTTGCCCGCTTTGCGACACGCCTTCGGCAACGACCCCGTTGTCAGAGAAGAATACCGCGAGCACACGGGGGAACTCGGCAACCTCGGCGCTCCCCTGAGCTGCGGCGATACACGCGACGGCGTCTTCAAAGTCGCCCAATCCCCCCAAGGGGTGCGCGATGGAGTCCCACGCGACGTACGCGGCGGCGCGGGCGCACTCGTCTGCGGGCGCGATCCGGGAGAGCGCGGCTTCGAGCACGGCGCCCGGCGCCGACGAGAACGCGCGCCCGACTTCCTCGCGGATGCAGGCAAGCGCGGTTTCAGTTGCCTCAGCCATGCCGTCTCCTCTCTGCGAACGACGCTGCGGCAGACGCGAACGCGCGCGCAGCGTCGGGGTTAGCAGGATAGTACACATGCGGGAAGCCCGCCACCAGGGACGGGGTGGTCGTCATGCACGGCCAGCCCTTGTCGCGCCGGGGCTTCTGCGCCCAGAAGTCGCCGCCCGGGCAGGTGGACTGCCAGTAGTGGAACTCGTGCGCGCGGATGCGTGTGCCGCGCGGCCCGTAGAGCCCGTCGCGTTGGGAAGTGAGCTCCACGTACCCGAAATGGGACAGCCTTCCCCCGTTCTCGCTTGCGCCCTCAAGGGCGCCCGCAACAGGCCAGCGCCGCCCCTCGCTATCGGCGATTTCGCGCTGCAGGTACAGAAACCCACCGCATTCGGCGACCGTCGGCATGCCGGATTCCACCGCGCGCCGCACCGCCTCGCGCATCGGCGCGTTCTCGGAGAGCTGCCGCGCATGGAGCTCCGGGTAGCCGCCCCCCAGATAGAGGGCGCTTGTCCCCCGGGGCAACTCGCTATCACACAGGGGGCTGAAAAAGGCCAGCTCGCAACCAAGGTCCTCGAGCGCGCGCAGGTTCTCCTCGTAGTAGAACGAGAACGCCTCGTCACGCGCGACGCCGACGATGGGCCGCGCTCCCGCGATCGGCTCCAACCGGTAAGGTTCCTCGCGGATATCGGGTGCCGTCGCCGCTATTTCGAGCAAGCGATCGACGTCGACGCTCTTTTCCACCAGCTCGGCCATCTTGTCGATGCGCGGGGAGAGCTGCTCGACCTCGTCGGCGGTCACAAGCCCCAGATGCCGGCTTTCGAGCGAGAACGCCTCGTCGGCGGGGATATTACCCAAAACCGCGACGCCCGTGTGCTTCTCAATCGCAGGGGCCGCGTAGGCGCAGGCAGCGGCGCTCGTCTTGTTCAGCACGACGCCGCGCACGTTCGCACAAGGCAGGAACTCGGCGATGCCGCGGATTACGGCGGCGAGCGATAAAGACGCCCCACGCCCGTTCACCACTAAAACGACCGGCGTTTCCGTATCGCGCGCAACCTGGTAGCTGCTCGCGTCGGCCACGCCGGGCGCCATGCCGTCGTAGAAGCCCATGACCCCCTCGAGCACCGCGACATCCGCGCCCGCGGCGCCGCGTGCGAGCAGGGCGCGCAGCGTCGGGGCGTCGGTGAAGAAACCATCTAAGTTGCCCGAGCGCGCACCCACGACGCGGCGATGAAAGAGCGGGTCAATGTAGTCGGGGCCGCATTTGAAGGCCGCGCATGCAAGGCCGCGGCGCGCGAGCGCGCGCAGGAGCGCGCACGTTACGACCGTCTTGCCGCTCCCGCTCGAGGGCGCAGCGACCATGAAGCGCGGGATGGACGTACTCACCGGGCGCCGCCTTCCCCACCTGCACCACGCGCGCTGACGAGGAACACGGGGTTTTGCGCCTTCATAAGATGGTGCGAGCCTACAGCCTCGGCGCGGGCGGCAGACACCTGGCACGCCTCGAACCCCTTAAAGCGCGAACCCGAGAGGAGCGCGCACGCCTCGGTGAGCGTCTCAACGGTGACGCATGGCACGCACAGGCGAACCTGCGAGTTCTTCTCGAGCGCCGCCTCCACGATGGAGGGAAGCTCGCCCGCGCTCCCGCCGACGAACACGGCGTCGGGGACGGGCAGTTTCGCGAGCGCATCGGGGGCGACACCGGGGACCGCATGCACGTTGCCGCACCCGAATGCATCCGCGTTCTCTCGGATGAGCCGCACGCCGGCCGCGTTGCGCTCCACCGACCATACCGAGCCCGCTCGCGCGACGAGCGCCGCCTCGATCGACACGCTCCCCGTGCCGGCGCCGACGTCCCACACGGTGTCGGTCGCGGTAAGGCGCAGCTTCGCGAGCGCGACGGCGCGAACCTCCTGCTTGGTCATGGGAACGTCGCCGCGGATGAAGAGCTCGTCGGGAATGCCCGAGGAAGCGTACGGCCAGCGGGAGCTCGCGACGCCGCCTGCGAACTCGATAAGCATCACGTTCAAGTCGTCGAACGTCTGACCTGCGATTTCACTTGCGGTCGCGCAGGTGATGCGCTCGTCGGGGTACGACAGGCGCTCGGCCACCGTCACGCGCGCGTCCCCGAAGCCCGCCTGCACAAGCTCGCCCGAAAGCCGCGAGGGGTCTTCCCCGCCCGACGTGACGAGGAAGAGCTCACCTGCGCGCTCGGCCTCGGCCACGATGTCGCATGCCACGCCGTGAGCGCTCGCGAAGCGCCAATCCTGCCATGGACGCGCGAGGCACGCGGCGAGATACGACGCTGAGCTTATGCCGGGAATGATGCGCACGTCCACCTGCGCGTCGCCGGAGAGCGCCTCCACCAGACGGCGCGCGCCGCTGAACAGCCCCACATCGCCCGTCATCACGACCACGGCACGCTGCCACGACGCCGCATCGGTGAGCGCGGCGACGATGTCCGCCGTCTTCACGAGCTCGCATCTCACCACGTGTGGCGGCACGTCGATGCCGACAAGCGCGCGATGAGCGCCGATGACCACGTCGGCGATGTCGATCGCGTCGAGCGCCGCGCGCGAGAGCAAGTCGGGGTTTCCGGGCCCCGCCCCGATGATCGTTACCTTTCGCATGGAATCTCCCGATACCCGCGCGGCGTGACCATACGGCCGCCTACGCGCTTCGTGTCCGCGTTGCCGACGAATACGGTGGTGAACATGTCGGCATCAAGCTCCCCCAGCTCGGAGAGCCTGCACATGCCCGACTGCTGCCCCTCGCGCCCGATGTTGCGTACCCAGCCGCAGAGCGTGTCGGGGGCCTTCCATTCGAGCATAATCTTCGCCGCGCGCGAGAGCCTGTCGGCGCGCTTTCTGCTGCGCGGGTTGTACAAACAGATGCAGAAGTCGGCGCTCGCCACGGCGGCGAGCCTGCGCTCGATGACCTCCCACGGCGTGAGCAAGTCGGAGAGCGACACGACCGCGAAGTCGTGGGCAAGCGGGGCGCCGAGCACCGCCGACCCGCTCTGAGCCGCGGTGGCCCCGGCGATAACTTCCACGTCTACATCGGGGTAGTCCTCCGCAAGCTCCAGCACGGGGCTCGCCATGCCGTACACGCCCGCGTCACCGCTGCACACGAGCCCC
This sequence comes from Collinsella aerofaciens, assembly GCF_028206795.1. Classification (GTDB taxonomy): domain Bacteria; phylum Actinomycetota; class Coriobacteriia; order Coriobacteriales; family Coriobacteriaceae; genus Collinsella; species Collinsella aerofaciens_AX. Next base: position 73,676 of record NZ_JAQLFJ010000002.1, read on the forward strand.
ACGGCTTCTCCACTCTGCGCACGCGAAAGCGCCAGGCGGCACCGTTCGACCTCGTGCATCATCGGCGTCGCGAGATGCGCCGCGTCGGGCACAGCGGCGAGCGCGAGCTCCACGTATTTCGTGTACCCCACAACGATGTCGGCCGCCTCGAGCGCGCGCCGAGCCGCAATCGTCATGCCGTCGGGGCCGCCCGGGCCGATCCCCACCACGAAGAGCTTTCCCATCACCGCTCCTTAAACGAAAGTTCGATAGTTACCTTGGAAAACGCGACGGTCACGCCGCCGTGAGCGAGCTTCGGGAAGATAAGTTTGCCCCCGTCCGCGAGCGCCGCACGCTCGCACACGTTGTCGACCCCCACCGTCGCGCGCACGAAATCAGATGGCGAAACGCTGCCTTCGACCTGCGACAACTCCTCTGCGGAATACGTCGCGAGCGGGATATTCCGCGCGCGGCAGAAAGCGAGCAGACCCTCCTCGTGCGCCTTCACGTCGATCGTCGCCGCCTCGCGCACGGCCGAAGGCGAGATATCCGCCTGCCCGCACGCGAGAAAAAACGCCTCCTCAATCGCTTCGGCGCACGCACCGCGACGGCACCCTATACCCGCAACGATGCAGGGCACGACAAGGCGAAGTGGCTCGGGCGCAGGCGCCTGCGCCCGCACGCCCGCCGGCTTCCCCGTCTCAGCGGCGGGCACAACCTTGCCCGTTGTCTCCGCCGCGCGAACGGACGCACCTGCATTCGCGCCAGCAAACGGCGAAACGACGATATCGGCCCGAGCGCGGTCGGACGCAATGTCAACCCCCTCAGGCGGCTGTCCCGAAATCGGCATGTCGGAATAGAGCGTCACGCGCCCGCCCGAAAGCAGCCGCGCCGACACTCGCTTGATGGCCTCGGGATTCGAAACGGCGAGCCCCGCACGGCGCGCCCACGTATCTACCGCCCACACGCCGCGGACGTCGGTCGCCGTGGTGATGGCGGGGATGGCGCCTACCGCGCGTGCCACAGTTTGCGCAAGCTCGTTCGCACCACCCAAATGCCCCGACAAAAGCGGGACGGCAAAGCGCCCCGCCTCGTCGATCGCCACAACCGCGGGATCGTTTGTCTTCGAGGCGACATGCGGCGCGATCGCCCGCACGGCGATGCCCGCCGCGCCCACGAACAGAAGCGCGTCCGACGCTTCCCAGGCGTGCGCCGTCCATGCGCGCAGGTCGGCCTTCCCCTCGCCGAATCCGCGCGAAACGGAAACGTCCCAGCCAGGGTCATCTTCACCTGTCTGCGCGCAATCGGAAAGCGCGCGTGCGGTGCGCTCAGCCAACGCATACCCCCTCTCAGTGAACGCTATGCAGGAAACCCTCATCTAGCGCACCACCATCGTCGAGAAGTAGCTACCCCGATCGGGCACATCGTCGAGCGAGCGGTACACGCGCTCGCCCGGAAGCCCACAATCCTCTACGAGCTCGGCACCGTCGAAGGCGCCCTCCTCGCGAAGGATGCGCTTCGTGTCCGCAAGCGAGCGGCGCGCCTTCATGACCACCTTCGTCCCCGGCCAGCCGATTGCGCGGCGCACGTCGTCGTAGCCGCCGGGCACGATGTGCAGAGGCGACGACATCTCGGGCGTGAGGTCGCGCTCGAGCGCCGCGGCGACCGCGCAGAAGCTCGGCACGCCGGGAATGGCGCGCGCCTCGAACCCGTGGGCGCGCACGTCGGGCGCTATGCGCTGGAAGGTGGCGTAGATGCTCGGGTCCCCCAGGTTCAGCAGCGCGACGTCGCGGGCCGCATCCAGGTGCGCGACAAGCTCGCGAACAAGCGAGGCATGCTCGGCCGCGCGGCGCTCGAGATCGCGCGTCATCGAGAATCGCACGGGGATCACCGTCTTGCCTGTAAAGTCGACGGCGCCGCGCACGATGTCGAGCGCGACCATGGCCCCGTCCGCCGTCTGCGGTGCGGCGATGACCGGACACGATTCGATTGTGCGGACGGCCTTGATCGTGAGAAGCTCGGGGTCGCCAGGCCCCGTACCCACCCCGTGCAGCACGCCTTTACTCATACGTCGCCCCCAATTCCCCGATGACTGCATCGGCGCCCGACGTGCGGAAAAGCTCGCGGCGCTCGGCGTCGAACACGACCGCGGCGATGTCGCATGCGCCCGCCGCGCGGCGGCGCAACCTGTCCTCGATTGCCGCGGCGAGCGAGGCGCGCGCAGCGTCCCCCACGCCGGCGGCCTCGATTACCTCGAGCGCCGCCGTGGTCGTGACCGACGACATGATCTCGCGCACGGTCTTCGCGCCCGCGCCGACCAAGGCCGCGTGGGCGGCCAGAATCTCCGCGCGGCAGTCGGCGGTACGCGAATGGGTGTCCATGATGCCGCCAGCGACCTTCACCAGCTTGCCGATGTGTCCCACAAGAAGGACATTGGTGAATCCCTCGCGAACGCAGCAATCAATCGCATCGCCCACAAAGTTGGAGATGAAGACCACCGGCGCACCGTTTAGGTGGAAATGCCCCGAGATGAACTGCCCGCCGTAGTTGCCGGGCGTGAGCACGACTCCGCGCCGCCCCATAGCCGCATGCTGCCGGATCTCGAGCTCGATGCTGTCGCGCAAGGCAGCGAGGCTGCGCGGCTCGACGATGCCCGTCGTGCCCAGGATGGAGATGCCGCCCTCTATCCCCAGGTGCGGGTTGAAGGTCTTTTCGGCAAGGGAAACGCCCTCGGGTACCGAAATCGTCACAGCAATATTTCCAGAAAAGCCGTGCGCGGCGCACACCTCGCGCACCGCCGAAGTGATCATCGCGCGCGGCGTCGCGTTGATGGCGGCCGCCCCAACCGGCTGCTCGAGCCCGGGCAACGTCACGCGCCCCACGCCCACGCCGCCATCGACGGAAACTTCCGATTCGCGCGCGGGCACGTCCTTGCCGCCCGCAGCACCCGTGCCCGACCCCGCATGTTCCACGCGCGCGTACACAAGCACGCCGTCGGTCACATCGGCATCGTCGCCTGCGTCCTTTCGCACGGCGCACTGGGCGCACCCCTCGCCGATGCATGCGTCGATCACGTTCGCCTCGACGGGCAGCCCGCCGGGGGTGACGATCGACACGAGGCCGACAGGCTTTCGTGACAAGAGCATCTCGCAGGCTGCCTTCGCCGCGAGCGCGGCGCAGCTCCCCGTGGTGTAGCCGCAGCGCAGGCGGGTCGTCCCGGTATATATGTAATGCTCGAAGGCCACGCTAGCTGCTCGCCTTCCGATACCCCGTGGCAAACGAAGGGTCGTAAAGCTTGCTGCGCTCGTACGACTCCGTTTGCGCGCCGTTGTGCGAAAGCCCGCCGCGAGCTCCGAGCACGCGGCCCACCACCACGAGCGCCGTGCGGTCGATGCCCTCTCGCGCGCCCGCGTCGGCGAGCGTGCCCACTGTGCATCGCACCACGCGCTCCTCAGGCCAGGTCGCCTTGTACACGAGCGCGGCCGGCTCGTCGGAGCTGCGGCCCGCGGCCAAAAGCTCGGCGGAAAGCTCGGCGAGCATACCCGAGCTCAGGAAGATGACCATAGTCGAGCCACTTTCCGCCATGGTGCGCATGCCCTCGCCCGCGGGCATGGGGGTACGTCCGGAAAGCCGCGTGATCACGACCGACTGGCTGATTCCCGGCAGCGTGTATTCCTGGCGAAGCGCCGCCGCGGCACCGCAAAAGCTCGACACGCCGGGCACCACCTCGTAGTCCACGCCGCGCGCGTCGAGCGCGTCCATCTGCTCCTGGATGGCGCCGTACAGGCACGGGTCGCCCGTGTGCAGGCGCACCACTTCCTCGCCCCGCGCATCTGCCGCGCACATCACGTCGAGCACTTCCTCCAAGGTCATGTGCGCGCTGTCGTAGACGATGCAGGATTCCTTGCACTCAGCGAGCAGCTCGGGGTTCACAAGGCTTCCCGCCCAAACGACCACGTCGGCTGCGCGCAGAAGGCGCGCCCCGCGCAGCGTGATAAGGTCGGCGGCGCCCGAGCCTGCGCCAACGATATGAATCATCCGAGCCTTCCCTTCCCGTTTCTCATCGCAACCGTTTACGCCGCCATTCGCGCAGCGGGCAAAACACGGCGCCTGCGGCGGCAATCGGCGCAAATACGCAGGCAGGAGGCGCAATGCCGCCCGCCCTGGCTTTGACACGTTCACAAGTGCCCACTATCATAGTAAAAGTTTCGGCAACGAGCATATGACAATCGGATAAAAGGAAATGACCGGCGCGGCGCCTGCACAGCCCGTGCTGGCTTGCGGAGGGAACCAGGTGGGAATCCTGGGCAAGGGACATTACTGTATAGGACGCGCGGGCGAACCGCCTCGCGCCCCAAGCCAGACTGCTTCGCCTTTTCCTCACGGCATCGCCGTGGCGTTAGCTCCTTGTGAACCCCGAGGGGTGCGCTTTTCTTTCGCTTGTGCCGACAAGCAACTGTCGCCGGGGGACCGGCAAACCGAGGAAAGGAAAAACCATGTCCGACCAGATGTCACGCCGCGGCTTCATGGGCGCCGCAGCAACCGGAGCCGTCGCGCTCGCCGGATTCGCGCTCGCGGGCTGCTCCAACACCTCCGCGAGTTCCGAGAAATCGAGTGAAAAGGAGAAGGCCGTGAAGCCGGTCATCCTCGTCACGAGCTTCGGCACGAGCTACAACGACTCGCGCCACATCACCATCGGCGCCATCGAAGACGCTATCCGCGAGAAGTACTGGCAGGACTACGACATCCGCCGCGCCTTCACCGCGCAGATCATCATCGACAAGCTGAAGAAGCGCGACGGCATCACGATTGACAACATGACCGAGGCGCTCGACCGCTGTGTGGAAGACGGCGTGAAGGAAATCGTCGTGCAGCCGACGCATCTCATGGCTGGCCTGGAATACGCCGACGTGAAAGACGAGCTCGACAAGTACGCCGACAAGTTCGACAAGATCTCGCTCGGCGACCCGCTGCTCACCTCCGACGACGACTACAAGAAGGTGGCCGCAGCCATTAAGGAGAACATGGCGTCCTTCGACGACGGCAAGACGGCGCTGTGCCTCATGGGCCACGGCACCGAAGCCGATTCCAACGCCGACTATGCCAAGATGCAGGAAGTGTTCAAGAACGAGGGCTTGACGCAGTTCTTCGTCGGCACTGTCGAGGCTGAACCGACCTGCGAGGATGTTATCGCCGCCGCGAGCGCCGCAGGGTACAAGAAGGCCGTGCTCGCGCCGTTCATGGTGGTCGCGGGCGACCACGCGAACAACGACATGGCAGACGAGACCGACCCCGACAGCTGGGCTGCGAAGTTCGTGGCCGCCGGCTTCGAAGTGACGTGCCTGCTCCAGGGTCTGGGACAGAACGCCGCGGTCGATGACATCTACGTCTCGCACGTGGACGACGCCATCGCCAAGCTGTAAACTCGCCGCGCACGGGGGCGCCGGTCGCGTCCCCGTGCAACGGGCATGCGCCTTCCCCGACTGACGGCGCATGCCCGTTGCATTCGCATCCCGCCCGCCCACCGCACGGCGCGGGCGGTCGAAGCGATTGAAAGGAACCACTCCATGTTGAAGAAAACCCTCGCCTTCGCCTTGTCGGCGGCGCTTTTCGCGTTCTCGCTCGCCGGCTGCGGCGGAAATTCAATCGACAGCGCAAAGGCAAGCGATGCCGATTCCCAGGAAAAGACCGAACAGGCGGCCGATGCGCCCGAGGGCGCAAGCGCTGCCCCCATCACCGCCGACAAGGTGGCCGACGGCACCTATCCGATCACCGTAGATTCCAGCTCGAACATGTTCAGGATTGTGGACGCCCAGCTCATCGTGGAAAACGGCTCCATGCACTGCGTGATGACACTTTCCGGCACGGGCTACGGCAAGCTCTTCATGGGCACGGGCGACGAGGCTGCCGCCGCGAGCGAGGCCGACTTCATCCCCTATGTGGAAAACGCGGAAGGCAAGTACACCTACGACGTACCCGTTGAAGCGCTCGACGAGGACACCGCCTGCGCCGCGTGGAGCATTAGAAAAGGGCAGTGGTACGACCGCACGCTCGTGTTCGAATCCGCCGGCGTCGATCTGCGCGCCGACGCGCTGAAGTAACGCCATGCGGTCGATTCTTACCAAGAAGGAAAGCAGGAAGCGCCGCAGCATCGCGGCGCGCGCGATCACCTGCGTTCTCGTCGCCCTGCTCGCGCTTCCCTTCGCGGGGTGCAGTGCGAGCCCGAACGCGACCGGTGGCACGGCGGGCTCTCAGGAACACACTGTGAGCGTCTCGCTTTCCGGCGGGTCAGGGCGCGCAAGCATCGCCTCACCCACCACAATTGTGAAGGATGGCGACACCTACACCGCGACCATCACCTGGTCGAGTTCGAACTACGACAAAATGACCGTCGACGGCGTGGACTACGCGCCTGTAAACGACGGCGGCAACTCCACATTCGAGATACCCGTCACGCTCGACGAGGACATCGCCGTGTCGGCCGAGACCGTCGCCATGTCGACGCCGCACACCATCGACTACACGCTCTACTTCGACTCATCCACCATGAAGGAGAAATCGGGCGACGATGCAAGCGGCGGTTCCCCTGCGGTAACGGCTTCAAGCGCCGCGGCCGACTTCCACAACGCCGATTTGGGCTGCGGCTGGGAGCCGACGGGGGCGCTTCAGCTTGAAAACGCCAAGCACTTCACTGTCGACGAGTACGAAGGCGGCCTGCGGCTTATCTGCGTTTCGAACGGGGAGCGCTTCCTCGTGGTGCCGCAAGATGCGAAGGTACCTGATGGGTTGAGCTCCGACATCGCGGTCATAAGGCGCCCCGCCGACAAGGTGTACCTCGTGTCGTCGGCAACGATGTGCCTGGTCGACGCGCTCGATGCGAACGACAATATCTTAATGTCGGGCACGAAGGCCGACGATTGCTCGGTCGCGCGCTTCAAAAGCGCGCTCGAAAGTGGGGCGATCGCCTACGGCGGCAAGTACAGCGCGCCCGACTACGAGCGAATATCGGCCTCGGGCTGCACGCTCGCCATCGAGAACACCATGATCAACCACACGCCCGATGTGAAGGAAAAGCTGCAGAAGCTCGGGCTCGTCGTGCTCACCGAACAGTCGTCGAGCGAGCCCGAAGCACTCGGGCGCGTCGAGTGGATTAAGCTTTTCGGCGTCCTGTTCGACAAGGAAGACGAGGCCGCGCACCTGTTCAACGAGCAGAAGGCCCGCGTCGAGCAAACGTCGGGGCTCGCGTCGTCAGGTAAAACCGTGGCGTATTTCTACATTAACTCGAACGGGGCCGCCGTCACGAGGCGGGCGGGCGACTACGTGGCGCAGATGATCGAGCTTGCAGGCGGCAGCTACGCGCTCGATGACGCGCAGACGGCGTCGACGTCAGGTTCGTCAGTAACGCTCGAAATGGAGCGCTTCTACGCGACGGCGAAGGATGCCGACATCATCGTCTACAACGGCACCATCGACGAATCGGTTGCCACCTTGAACGACTTCGTAGGCAAAAACGCGCTATTGTCGCAGTTCAAAGCCGTGAAGAACGGCAACGTCTGGGTCACAAGCGCCGACATGTACCAGCAGATGACTTCTACCGCCGACATTATCGACGAGCTGCACGGGGCGTTCACCGGCGATGACGCGAGCGACTTCCATTATCTGAGGAAGCTCGGCTAGCACCATGAAAAGCCGACTTTCCATGACATACGACGAATCGGGGCGCGCCGCGCGGTGTCGCGTCGTGACGGCGCTGCTCGCTGTTGCCCTCATCGTGCTCGTCGGGGCCAACCTGTGCATCGGGAGCGTGCTCGTGCCAGCAGACCACATCCCCGGCATCCTTTCGGGCGGCGCGGCCAATTCCATGGAAAGCCAGGTCATCTGGGAGATTCGCCTGCCGCGCGTGCTTTCAGCCGTGCTTCTCGGCGGGGCACTTTCGCTTTCCGGGTTCCTACTGCAGACGTTTTTCAACAACCCCATCGCCGACCCGTTCATCTTGGGCGTCTCCTCGGGCGCAAAGTTCGTCGTCGCGCTTACGATGATCGCACTTCTGGACGCGAACCAGGCCATGTCCTCGCCGGCCATGGTGGCCGCAGCGTTTCTGGGCTCGCTTATCACCATCGGCTTCGTGCTCCTCATCGCACGGCGCATAAGTTCCATGGCCATGCTCATCGTGGCGGGCGTCATGGTGGGATACATCTGCTCGGCGGCGACGAACTTCCTCATCGCCTTCGCCGACGACCAGTCCATCGTGAACCTGCACAACTGGTCTTTGGGTAGCTTCTCGGGTTCGAGCTGGAACGACATCGCGGTCATCGCGGTCGTGGTGATCACCGTGAGCGCATGCGTATTCGCGATATCGAAGCCCCTTTCCGCCTTCCAGCTGGGAGAAGCCTACGCGAAAAGCGTCGGCGTGAACGTCGCACGCTTCCGCGTGGTGCTCGTCCTTCTAGCGAGCATGCTCTCTGCCTGCGTGACCGCGTTCGCTGGTCCGGTGTCGTTCGTAGGCATCGCGGTTCCGCATCTCGTGAAGTCGGCGTTGAAGTCGTCGAAGCCCATCCGCGTGATTCCTGCGTGCTTCTTGGGAGGCGCCATCTTCTGCGCGGGCTGCGATTTGATCGCGCGCACGCTGTTCTCCCCCGTCGAGCTTTCCATCAGCGCCGTCACCGCCATCTTCGGCGCGCCGGTGGTTATTGCACTCATGTTGAAGAAGCGGGTGAGGTAGATGGGGGAATTCGTGCCGCGGACCAAAACGCTCGGAGGGAACATTCCATGCCTGGCCAGTCCTGAGCTCGCACGAAAGCGTCAGAAGGCACTTTCGGCTCGTGCGGAACTGCGCGCGGAACGCCTCCTCCGAGCGCAGTCGAACCTCGAAACCCCGGTCGAAACGCAGGCTGACGGAGCGCCGCTTTTCCGCATAAGCGACCTGTCGGCGGGCTACGACAAGAAGGTCGTAGTCGAAGGTGTCGATCTGGAGGTTCGCGCGGGCGACGTCGTGGCGCTCATCGGGCCGAACGGCTCGGGCAAGTCGACCATCTTGAAAACCATCACACGCCATCTTGCACCGCTTGCCGGCGCGGTCGAGCTCGACGGACGGGAGATTTCCCGATGGAAGACGGCGGAGTTCGCAAGGAACCTTGCCGTTATGCTGACAGATCGCCCCCGGACCGAGCTCCTCACCTGCCGCGATATCGTAGAGGCGGGAAGACATCCCTACACCGGGCGAATGGGCACACTCTCGCCCGACGACCATAGTCGGGTCGACGAGGCAATGAAAACCGCACATGTGGAAGAGCTCGCCGAGCGCGACTTCATGCAGATAAGCGATGGGCAACGCCAGCGCGTCATGCTCGCACGCGCCATCGCGCAGGATCCGCGTGTGCTCGTGCTCGACGAGCCCACGTCGTATCTCGATATCCGCTACCAGATCGACCTGCTGCGAATACTTCGCCACCTTGCGAAATCGCGGAATGTGGCTGTCATCATGTCCATCCACGAACTCGAGCTCGCGCAGAAAAGCGCCGACAAGGTGATTTGCGTGAAGGACGGCCGGGTCTTCCGCGCCGGCGCACCCGAGAACATATTCACGCGCGAGACAATTGGCGAGCTCTACGGCCTTCAGCATGGCACCTTCAACGAGCGCTTCGGCAGCGTGGAAATTGGGCGCCCACACGGTGATGCGCACACGTTCGTCATCGCCGGCGCAGGTACGGGGTCGGCTGTGTTTCGCCAGCTCATCCGGCAGGGCAAGGCGTTCTACGCGGGCGTTCTGCACGAAGGGGACATCGACTGCGAGCTCGCGCGCGACCTGGCGACGGAATGCGTGGCCGAGCGCGCCTTCGAGCCGATCGGGGATAAAACCATAGCCCGCGCCAAAGAGCTCCTCGTCCACTGTGCGCGCCTTATTGTGTGCCCCGCCGCCTTCGGCACCATAAACGCCCGCAACGCAGAGCTCGTCGCCTTCGCACGCTCGCATGGTATCGAGGTCATGCAAGCGTGCGAAGGCGCATCGGAGGATTCCCATTTGGAGCGGGAAGGATAAACTGAACTTTCTTTTAAGGATCCTCAGGCTACAGCTCCTGCGCCGGCGAGGTCTACAAGGCGCCGGAGAACCTCGTGAACAGGAATTTCCACGCCGACGAGCCCAACTAGGCCTAATCCAAGCGAGATTCCAGACTCGACAGACCATTGAGAGTCAGATCGTTGGCGACCTCAGAGACACGCTCAATAGGAACCGAGCCGTCAGACAGTGCCCACGTGCGATAGATACCGATAATGCCCGACAGCAAAAACGCCAGATAGTAATCGAACATCTCGTCCTTGAGACCGTGGGGCAGCAAGTCGCGCTCGGCAATCTCGTCTTCGAGCGGCGCACGAAGACGAGCCATAAAATCATCGAGCGGAATGTTCTCGATCAGCTGACGATTGAGTACCAGGTTGTTGCACAGTGCCTCGTTAACGGTTTTAAAGAAGGTCGCCGCCGCGCCCAGGGCGCGCTCGTTGGTGTCGCCATCCATGGAGGCAAGCGTTTTCTCGACCGAGTCGACAATCATCTCCACCACATCGACGGCAATGGCATCGAGCAAGCCATCAACCGTACCAAAGTGCACGTAGAAGGTTTTACGGTCGACATTGGCCTCGCGCGCGATGGCACTCACCGTAATGTCTGCCAGCGGCTTTTCCATAAGCAGGCGCTCGAAAGCGGAAAGGATGGCATTGCGGCTGCGAACGATGCGGCGATCAATACGCGGTTTGCTGGTGGCCATGGGCGTGTCCCTTCGATATGCGGGCATTCATCAACAGATGAGAGATAATCTACGTAAGAGGATTATCCACCATACAGCTCAAATATGCCCCGCATCATGAAGAACGCACGACTGCCCTACAGCGACTTAGGGTGCTTCTTCTTATTGAGTGCCGACGGAGATACACGGATACCGTCGCCTGTCTGTCGCACATAGGCTTTATGAGCCGGCTTAGCGGCCCCAGAAGCCTTCTGAGCGTGCTTCCTAGGATCAACGGTAACAGCATTCGTGGGATGCGGCTTAGCGGGCGCAGAGAGCGTCTGAGGCGTGCGGCCGAGCTTGCGCATCACGCGATCCCAGCGCGCATGGATACTCTCGTTGTGGGCGCTCTTAAGGCCAAGCAGGGGCGCAGCCAAAATGGTCGGCGCGATAAACGTAATGAGGCGCCACAGCAGATAGCCGGCGGTCGAAGCCGACCCAAAGAAATGACCCAAGAACAATGCAAAGCCGCCCTCAGCGCCACCAGTTCCTCCAGGCAAGGGGACCGCGGAGCTCAACAGCTGAACAAAGGCGCTCGCGGCCATGACCGAGAAAAAGTCGACTTCGTGGTGGCCAAAGGCAAGCATCAGGAAATACGGCACCAGATAGAAAAACGCGAGCTGCAGCATGGTGATAAACACGGTGAGCAGCATGGACGAAAAATGGCCGGCAGAGAGTTTGAATTTCTCGGAAAACGAGTAGATCTCACCATCAACAAACGTGCGCCATCCCTCGATCTTAGTGGCCGAGACACCAATGCGCTCGAGCCAATTGATGATGCAATGGGCAACGCGCGTGACGGTCTTAGGCATGAGCGCGACGGCAAAAATACCCAGCAAGATGCAGCAGTGCCCGCCAAAGCTAAAGACGCACAGCAGCGTCATGTCGCCATAGCGCTCGGCGAAAAACGGCATGCGAGCAAGCAGGAGGATAGCGCCCCAGGCAACAAGGCCAAACTGATACACGATAAAACGCGTGAACTGCGTGGCGCCGGCCTCGCCGACATTTTGGCCCGCTTTGGTCAGGCGGTAGATCTGGGCAGGCGTAGAGCCCATCATCATGGGTGTCAGATTACCGAAGAAGATGCCACTCGCCTCGACCGAAATGAGGTCGCGGATACCGACGGGCGAATTGGGGTCGAGCCAAACGGCAATCGCATACGCCACGATACCAAAAAAGAGGTATAGAAACATGCAGAAGCATGCAGCGAGGAGCCAGGGCGCCTGGACGCTCGACATAGCAGCCCAGAACTGCCCCATCTGCCCGGTTACCACCAGATAGACGATATAACCCACCAGCACAACGCCGATAAAGATTGCGCCGCGGCGTGCGCTCTTATTGTCATCGCCGCCCGAGGCCTCAACCTCGACCTGGGGCTTAGACGTATGCTGAGAGGACTCCGTCATGAGACTCCTTCTAACAGTCAAAATATCTTAGATATTGTACCCGTAAGGGCCATAGGCAGAACGCAAAGCTCTGGTTCAAACGGGAATTGCAGACGGTTGTTTGAAAATAAAAACCCGGGCTTCCATAGGAAGTCCGGGTATCAGATGCGTGGTAGCCCGTACCAGATTCGAACTGGTGATCTCCGCCTTGAGAGGGCGGCGTCCTAAACCGCTAGACGAACGGGCCATATGCCTCAGCAGAAAAGAAATGGTAGCCCGTACCAGATTCGAACTGGTGATCTCCGCCTTGAGAGGGCGGCGTCCTAAACCGCTAGACGAACGGGCCATATGCCTCAGCAGAAAAGAAATGGTAGCCCGTACCAGATTCGAACTGGTGATCTCCGCCTTGAGAGGGCGGCGTCCTAAACCGCTAGACGAACGGGCCACATGACATCTGCACTGCCGTGCTGCGAGGAAATATATTACGGGACAAAAAACATCAGCGCAAGAAGAAATTCCAAATTGCCGAAAAAATTGTCGGCAGGTTATGGAACGCGCAGGTCAACTGGTTAGCTAGTTCAAGTTGAGATGAGCCAGGAGGGCTTCGCGGTTGTTGGGGATGTTGTCCTCGATCACGGCGTCGAGGGCGGCGTTGAGAAGCTGTCCCAACTCCGGCCCCGGCTTGACGCCGGCGCGGATCAGGTCGCCACCATTGATGGCAAGCATCTTGAGTGTATAGGGCTCCCCCGCCTGCAGCAGATCGTGGGCGAGCGTACGCATCTCCTCGATCGTCTCGACGTAATAGAAGCACGAGGGCGCCTTGCCGAGCGTGTCGGCACGCTTAAGGTCCATGAGCTCGTCCATCAGACGCGGCGTATCGACACCCTCGCCCGAAAGCGCGCGCATCATATTGAGCAGGCAGGAGCGCTCGGGGCGCAGCGGCTTGTCATGGTATTTGATCAGCAGGCACACATCGCGCACCAAATCGTGCGAGAGCGCCAGGCGATCCATGATGACACGCGCCTTCTTGGCGCCGAGCTCGGGATGACCGTAGAAGTGGCCGCTGCCGTCGTGATCGACCGTAAAGCACTCGGGTTTGGAAACGTCGTGCAAAAACGCCGCCCACATAAGGCTCGACGAGGGCGCGACGCCGTCGCACAGCGCCAGCTCCCCTGCCACCGTCAGCACGCGGGCGATATGCTCGTAGACGTTAAACGCATGATAGACGCTGCGTTGATCAAACCCGCGAGCGGACGCGAGCTCGGGCACGGCGGCGCAAACAAGCTCGGGGTAGCGCAGCATCGCGTCTCCCCCATGGCCGGTCGAAAGGATACCCTCGAGCTCAATGCCCACGCGCTCGCGCGCCACAGCATCGAGCAGCGGCGCGCACTCGGCAAGCGCCTGTTTAGTCTTAGGCTCGATCATAAAATCCAGACGGCAGGCAAAACGCACCGCGCGCAGCATGCGAAGCGCGTCCTCGTTAAAACGACGCTTGGGATCTCCAACGGCGCGGATGAGCTTGCGGTCTAGGTCGCCCTGACCATCGTAGCGGTCGACAAGACCACGCTCGGGATGCCAGGCCATAGCGTTAACGGTAAAGTCACGACGCGCCAGATCGTCCTCAAGCGACGCCGCACGCTCCACACTCTGGGGATGGCGGCCGTCGGTGTAAAAGCCGTCTAGGCGGTAGGTGGTGACCTCAATGCGCTCATCATCGCAAATAGCCGTGATGCCGCCAAATTTTATGCCCGACTCAACCACGGCAATATCAGCCGCTTCGAGCGCCTCTTTGGACTCCTGCCACAGGCCGCTGCAGCACATGTCAACATCGTGGCTGGGGCGTCCCATCAGGGCATCACGTACCCAACCGCCCACGTACCAAGCCTCAAGACCTGCTGCCTCAAGCGCACGCAGGACACGGATAGAGGCATCGGTCGGCTGCGTACCGTTGAGCGAAACATTGCACATGCCTATGGCCTCCTGCGACTATCAAATTGGCTATCGATTGCGTCTGCAAGAAGTCTAGCAAGAAACAGCCTCCACTGCACACGCAAGTCCGATAAACAAAAACGCATCCGTCCTGGTCTAAGACGGATGCGAAATAATTGAACTATTCAGGCAAGGTGCCGGAACTAGCAAACCTGACGGATTGCAATACCCTTCTGATACTCATCGACCTTGGCAAAATCGCCCAGACCCGGGCACTCGACCACGTTGGCGCCGGTGGCCATCGAGAGGCGCAGGGCATCCTCGACGCGCTCGGGGTCGTCGTGCCACACGGAAAGGAAGGCGGCCAGCGAGGAGTCGCCCGCGCAGACGGTCGACAGCAGCTTGACGTCGAAGGTGCGGTTGGCAAACCAGATGTGCTCGCCGTTGGAGAAGTACGCGCCGTCGCCGCCGAGCGTCAGCAGTACATTCTTAGCGCCCTTGGCGTGCAGCTCGGCCATGGCGCCCTTGACGGACTCGTCGTCGCCACCGCTCACCTTAATGCCAAAGATGTCGAGCAGCTCGTCGTCGTTGGGCTTAATGAGCAACGGCTCCATAGCAATGAGGTCGGCCAGCTGATGGCTCGAGATATCGAGCACGAACTCGGCGCCCTTCGCCTTCACGCGACGCAGGACCTCTGCCAGAAAGCCCTCGGAGGTGTTGGGGGGCAACGAGCCGCTGATAACCAGGCAGGTCATGTCATCGAGCGAATCGATAAGCTCAAACATCTCCTGCTCGTTGGCTTCGTTGATGGCGGCACCGGCGTTGACCATGTTGTACTCGGTGTCGGGGCCGGCATTGAGGAACACGTTGACGCGCGTGATGCCGTCAGTCCACACGGGCTTGACGGGCACGCCCAGGGCCTCGGCGCCCTTAACGATATACTCACCCGAGAAGCCTGCGAAGAAGCCCAGGATCGTGGTGTCGACATCGTAGTGGTCGAGCGTAAACGAGACGTTGAGGCCCTTACCGTTGGGCGTGTAGACGGCGTTGCGGGTACGCGTGACGGTGTTGGCAGCAAGACCGTCGCAGGAGATGTTGTAGTCAATGGCGGGATTTGCAGTAAGCGTGTAAATCATGAATGTTCCTTTCACGAAGCAACGTGTTAATGAAAGTATATTCCACGCTTCGGTAAAAGGCTACAACAACTCGGTGAACGGTGTGGAAGCGATGAAGTACGGCAGGACACCTCTCCACCATGGCGGAACAAAAACGGCGCCCCGGCCGAAACCGGAGCGCCGCATGCGCACGAATATGTCGCGTTTCGCTTACTTGCGATCGAGCTTGCGGACAGCAACGCGCTTGCTGTACTCGTCGACGTGACCAAAGTCGCCGATGCCGACGGACTCAGCAACGTTGGCGCCGGTGGCCATAGCGAGCTTCATGGCCTCCTCGACGTTGTCGCGATCCCTGTACCACTTGTGCAGGAACGCAGCGAGGGTGCAGTCGCCGGCGCAGACGGAAGAGACCAGCTTGATGTTGAACTCACGCTTGGCGTACCAAATGTCCTCGCCGTTGGAGAAGTAGGCGTCGCCACGGCTACCACGGGTGAGCAGCACGTTCTGAACGCCCGCGTCGTGAGCCATCTTCATGGCAACGCGGACCTCGTCATCAGTGTCGACCGGCACGCCGAAGATAGCCTTCATCTCGTGATGGTTCGGCTTGATGAGCAGCGGCTTCTTGTGAGCGAGCTCCTTGAGCTTGTCGGAGGACAGGTCCAGGACGACATCGGCGCCACGGGCCTGAGCGTGCTCCATGACCTGAGCCAGGAAGTCGGGCGTAGCTTTGGGAGGCACGGAGCCAGAGACGATCAGGCACTCAAGATCGCCCGCGGTGTCCAGGATGTTGTAGAGCTCCTCCTGGTGCTGCGGCGTAATAGGAGCACCGGGGTTGAGGATGCCGTACTCGTGCTGGCCATCGTTGACGTAGGTGTTGATACGCGTGATGCCGTCGGTCCAGACCGGGCGGCACAGGCAACCCAGGTTCATGACCTCCTCGACGATAAACTTGCCCGTGAAGCCAGCGAAGAAGCCGAGCGCGACGGTGTCGACGCCCATCTTCTTAAAGGCGAAGGACACGTCGAGGCCCTTGCCGTTAGCCGTGTAGCTGGCCGAGCCGGTGCGGACGTTCTCATCGGGCTCGAGCGGAGAGCTCGAAACCGTCATGTCGACAGCCGGGTTAGCGGTTAGCGTGTAGAACATTTACAGTACCCCCTGTATATGTGAGGGCCGCGTGATTGGCCCATTCCAACCACGCGGTTACCTCTGATACCAAATTAGCGAGCAGCAGACTCGAGCAGCGCCTTGACCTCGGCGGCAGTGTTGCAGGCGAGTGCCTTCTCGGCGAGCTCGTCACACTCGGCCTTGGTCCACTGGCTGATGGTCTTGCGGGCGCGCAGGATGGACGGAGCGCTCATCGAGAACTCCTCCAGGCCCCAGCTGATCAGCAGCGGCTCAAGCAGCGGATCGGCAGCGGCCTCGCCGCACATGCCGACCATGATACCGGCCTTCACGCCGCTCTCGATGATGTTCTTGAGCGAGCGGAGCACGGCGGGATAGTACACCTGGTACAGGTTGGAGATGGTGTCGTTGCCACGGTCGGCGCACATGGTGTAGCCGATGAGGTCGTTGGTGCCGATAGAGAAGAAGTCGGCGACCTCGGCCAGACGGTCAGCGAGCAGCGAGGCGGCAGGCGTCTCGACCATAATGCCGACCTCGATGTTCTCGTTGAACTTGCGACCCTCTTCGGTCAGCTCGGCCTTGCACTGCTCGACGAGCTCCTTGACGGCCACGACCTCCTCGACGCAGGTGACGAGCGGGATCATGATCTTGACGTCACCAAAGGCGCTGGCGCGCAGCAGGGCGCGGAGCTGAACCTTGTACTGGTCGGGATTGGCCAGGCAGTAACGCACGGCGCGGAAGCCCATGAAGGGGTTCTCTTCCTTGACCATGTGCAGATACGGAATCTCCTTGTCGCCGCCCACATCGAGCGTGCGGATGATGACCGGAGCACCCTTGAGCGCGCTGACGACCTTACGATAGGCGTTGAACTGCTCCTCCTCGGAAGGAAGCTCAGCAGAGTCCATGAACAGGAACTCGGAGCGGAACAGACCGATAGCCTCGGCGTCGTGATCGAGCGCGTTGGGCACGTCATCGGGGTTACCGATGTTGCAGGCGATGATCTTCTTGATGCCATCGGCAGTCACGGACGGCTTGCCACGGAAGGCCTCGAGGGCTGCCTTCTCGGCAGCGAAGGCCTCGGCCTTGGCGGTGTAGGCAGCGAGCGTCTCCTCGTCGGGATCGGCCTCGACGATACCCTTGCCACCGTCGACGACAACGGTCATACCGTTGCGCAACGCGGTGCAGCTGTTGGAAACCGAAAGGACAGCCGGGATCTCGAGGGCGCGCGCAATGATCGCGGAGTGCGACGTGCGGCCACCGGTCTCGGTAACGATACCGGCAACGTGGGCCTTATCGATCGTGGCGGTCATGGACGGCGTGAGGTCGTGCACGACAACGACGGTATTCTCGGGCAGGACGGAGAGGTCGACGACCTCCTTGCCCAGCAGCTCGGCCAGAATACCGGTGCGGATGTCGGCGATGTCGGCCGCGCGCAGACGGAACATCTCGTCGTCCATGGACAGGAACATGTTCTCGAACATGGTCGAGGTGTCCATGAGCGCCTGCTCGGCGCAGGTGCCGCCGTCAATGGCGGCGTTGA
The DNA here is from genome assembly GCF_028206795.1 of Collinsella aerofaciens. Lineage (GTDB taxonomy): Bacteria > Actinomycetota > Coriobacteriia > Coriobacteriales > Coriobacteriaceae > Collinsella > Collinsella aerofaciens_AX. The sequence continues at coordinate 91,527 of NZ_JAQLFJ010000002.1, forward strand.
TGGCGTCGGTCATGCCCGGGTCCTGAGCCAGGACAATGTGTCCGCTCATGATCTCGGCCTCGGCCTCGCCCACCGTCTCCTTCATGTGGTCGGCCTGAGCCTGGGTCTTCTCGCAGAAGACCGAAAGAGCGGTCTGATAGCGCTCCTTCTCTGCTGCCGAATCAGCAACCTCGTGCGGCTCAAACGTCAAGTCGGGATCGACGGCGACCATGACGGTGCCGATACCGATGCCCTCGGAAGCGTTGACTCCCTGATACATTCCCATTCCTCTCTCCGTGTCATGTGATAAAGCGTTTTGCCATATCCATGACAAAAGAGCGCAGCTACCTTAAGACAGGTCACTGCGCCCCCAAATATGAACTTAGTTGTTCAACATGCGACCCGTTTGAGTTCTACTCGCCAAGACCGCTCTTGATGAGCTCGATGGCAGCAGCCAGAGCCTCGGCCTCGTCGGCGCCGTCGCACTTGACCTCGACCTCGGTGCCGCAGGGGATACCAGCAGCCATGAGGGCCATCGGGGACTTGCCGTTGACCTCCTTCTCGGGGGTGACGACCGTCACGTCACAGGCGTACTTGCCCATGGTGGAGGCGAACAGACCAGCCGGACGCATGTGCAGACCCTGAGGATTAACGAGGGTAGCCTTCTCAGAAACCATAATTGACTCCTTTTTTGTGTTTAACCCCTGTCATGCATGTGGCAGGAGTCAGATTCACGACGTTGTTTATATTAACTCACATCAAACGGTTTTTCATTGTGTTTCGCACGAATTGTTGGACAGATGTCGTTCGCTGTCCGCTCGCCTGCCGGGCGGGGCGGTTAAGTTTGCTGCTCTACAGTCCTGCGCAAGACGGAAAGCACATTAAGTGCTTTCCTTTGCGTGCGGAACTCGCGACAAACTTAACCGCCCCGCCCGGCAGGCGAGCTGCGGGAACATGCTTCCGTCCAAGAAATATCGTGCAAAAGGAATTCTGGCTGAATTATTGTTCGCGTGGGTGATTCAGTCGATGAGGGCTATTTATGCCCTGTTGGGGACTAAGGAGTGTCCCGGGGTGCCGGCAGGAAAGGAACATCCCTGAGTGCCGGGTGGTATGAAAAAAGGCGAGGACCCGTAGGGAGTCCTCGCCTTTGTTACAGGGGGCGATGTTATTCGCGTACTGCGGAATTAGACCAGGCGGGCGTTGATCGTCTTGGCGATCTCGGCGGCGTCGGTGGAACCCTTGACGGTGGCACGGAAGTCCTCGTCCATGAGCGCCTCGGCGACCTTGGACAGGATCTTGAGGTGCGTGGTACCAGCCTGTGCACCAGGGATGAGCAGCGCGATGGCCACGTTGACGGGAGCGCCGTCCATGGTATCCCAACCGGTCACGCCAGACTCGTCCTTAACGACGATGACGGCAGCCTCGGTAATAGCGTCGGACTTGGCATGCGGGATGGCGAAGCCCTCCATCATGCCCGTGGTGCCCTCGGCCTCACGGGCCAGGAAGGCGTTCATCACGGCGTCGGCGTCGTTGGCGATACCGGCCTTGACAGCCTGGTTGGAGACAAAGCTCAGAGCCTCGTCACGAGAAGCGAAGTCCTCGGCGACAAATACGTTCTCGACCTTCACGAAGTCGGCAGCCTCGGACTTGGGAGCCTCGACGGCAGCGGCCTTGGGGGCCTCAACCGGCTTGGCTGCAGGAGCGGCTTTCTGATTCTTCTCGAAGTCGTACTTCTTGAAGGCCACGAACAGGATACCGCCGACCACAGCACCGATGAGGATCGCGAGGACCCACAGCGGACCGTTCTCGACAACGGGCAGGACCAGGAAGCCGCCGTGGGGCGCCGGATCGTGAACGTTGAACATAATGGTCAGGATCGAGGCGATGGAGGAGCCAAGCATCATGATGGGCATGACGGGCCAGATGTTCTTGGTCATGAACGGAATGGCGCCCTCGGTGATGTGGGTGCAACCAAGGATGAGGTTGACGATACCGGCGTCATGATCCTCCTGGCTGAAGTACTTCTTGCCGACGACGACGGCGAAGGTGGTGATCAGCGGCGGAACGATGCAGGCGGCGGAGACGGCAGCCATGAAGTTGGTGCCGAAGTTGTAGGTATCGGTGCCAACGCCGGCAGCCAGTGCCTCGGTGAGCATAGCGGTACCGGTGACGTAAGCAGCCTTGTTGACCGGGCCGCCCATGTCAACGGCGCACATGCAGCCGATGGCAAGGCCCAGGACAATGGCGCCAGAGGCAGACAGACCCTTGAGGAAGTCCATCATGGCGGTGTTGATGGCAGCCATGGGGCCGGAGATGCCGAGCATGACCAGGCCGACGATGGCGGTCGAGAACAGCGGGTACAGGAAGATAGCCTTGAGGCCGTCCAGATTCTTGGGCAGCTTGGAGAAGACCTTCTCGAGCAGCAGGATGACATAGCCAGCGAGGAAGCCGCCGACGATGCCGCCCAGGAAACCGAAGCCCACGCCGGCGCCGCCGGCGTCGATCATACCGGTCTCGGCGTTAACGGGCAGACCCTGGATGGCGATCATACCGGCAACAAAGCCGGGGACGAGTGCCGGGCGCTTGCCGATAGACTCGGCGATGTAGGCGGAAAGCACGGGAACCATAAGGTTCATGGCGATGCCGCCGATGATCTTGAGCATAGCGGCAAAGCTGTTGTAGTCAGACGCCGTCGAATCGAAGGACGTGATGCCCCACAGGAACGAAACGGCGGTCAGGACACCACCGGCGACGACGAAGACCAGCATGTGGCTGACGCCGTTCATGAGGTGCTTGTAGATGATGTGGCCGATGGACTCCTTCTCCTCGACCTCATCCTCGACATCGGCAGCAGCCGCAACCGAGTCGTCACCCTTGGCGGCGAGCGCGCGGTCGATCAGCTTACCGGCGGCCTCAACGGACAGGGCCTTGGAAACACCAACGGAAACCATGCGCTTGCCGGCGAAACGCTCCGCCTGGACATCCTTATCGGCTGCGACGACGACGGCCTTGGCACCGGCGATCTCGCTCTTGGTGAGCTCGTTCTCGACACCGACCTGGCCATGGGTCTCAACCTTAATGGTCAGACCTCGCTCGGCAGCTGCCTTCTCCAGCGCCTCCTTCGCCATGAAGGTGTGCGCGATGCCGGTCGGGCAACCGGTAGCGGCGATGATGTCAAACTTAGCCATGTGTCCCTCCTTCTTGAGTACTGCGCCCGCAGGCGCTCCCCTACACGCGCATCCTTGCGCGCTTTTCCACAACTGAAAGATACCAACCTACCGTCCGCGTGAGAAGAGACAAGGCGCAATTCTCCGGTGAAAGGTTCTTTCATAACCGTAAACGGTAAGTGAAAGTTTACCATCAACACTTGAAACGGCAAGGTGTATCTTGTAATTGAAAATGCCCGTATACTATGGCATTGAAAAACAAGTCCGATTTTCACGCCAACCAGGAGCCATACATGACCGACGGCAGCAAGAGCGCGCTCTCCCTCATTAGCACCCACAAGGGATACAGCGAATCCGAGCAGCGCATTGTCGACTATATTCTGGAGCACCAGTCCGAGGCGCCGCGTTTGACGGCCGCGCAGCTTTCGCGCGCCGCCGCTACGTCCGAGGCGACCGTTTCGCGCTTTTGCCGCAAGCTGGGCTTTGGCAGCTTCCGCAGTTTTCAGTTTTCGCTTGCGCGCGACTTGGAAAGCCAGCGCAACGAGGGTCTGACCGACGAGATCTCACTCGACAACATGGAGCAAAGCCTTAAAAACATCCTCGCCGCTAAGGTGAGTGAGCTGAATGCGACCATCGACGGCATCGACCACGAAACGCTGGCGGCTGTTGTGCATGCCTTTAAGCATGCAGGGGTTATTGAGTTTGCAGCTGTGGGCAATACGAACGCGGTCGCGCTCGATGCGACGTTTAAGTTTTCGCAGCTGGGCCTGCGCTGCATGGCGAGCACCATTAGCGAGACATCAATCGGCTTTGCGCTCACGTTGCGCCCAGGTGACGTCATCGTGCTAATCTCAAACTCCGGCAAATCGCGCCGACTGAATCGCATGGCAAAAACGGCTCGCAACTGCGGCGCAACCGTAGTCGTCATCAGCAGCGACAGCAAATCCCCGCTCGCTCGTCTGGCAGACTACACCTTTAATACCGTCAACCACGAAGCGCTGCTGACGACGGGCGACTTTGCGTTCTCCAAGATCAGCGCCACGATGATCATCGAAGTCATCTACAACTTCCTGCTGCCCGAGATTGAAGACGCTCGCGAGCATATCAGCTACTACGAGGAGCTCATCCAGCCAGATAAGGTCGTTGAGTAAAACGCGTAGTGGGACAAAAATTTCAGTCTATTTTGTCCCACCAACACCGCTGATATAATCTAGCCTCGAGCTTCTTCGAGCATCTGCTTTGCATGGGCCAAGCTTGCCTCAGACTGATCGCCGCTCAACATGCGGGCGATCTCGGCGGTACGCGCTTCGCCGGTTACCTCGTCCAAATGCGTCTGGGGAACATCGCCCGGTTCCTTACTGACAACATAATGTTTGTCGGCCATAACGGCAACCTGCGCCAAGTGCGTCACGACGATCACCTGATGCGTAGCAGCCAAATCCGCCAGAACACCGGCAAGGGCGCGCGCCGTAGAGCCGCCAACACCGGCGTCGACCTCATCGAAAACCAGCGTATCGACACCATCGGCATTGCCCAGGACAACCTTGCTCGCCAGCATCACGCGGCTGAGCTCGCCACCAGAAGCAATACGGCGCAGGGGGCGCGGTGTTAAACCGGCGCCGCTGCGATACAGCAACTCGTAACTCGAAGGGCCGGCAGGCGTCCACTCCGCACGGGGCAGATCGCGCGATTCCCAGACCAGCTCGCCGCTGCCCATTTCCAGTCGCGCCATCTGACGGCCAACCTCGTGACAAAAGCGCGGGGCGGCCGTGTTGCGTGCGCGTTTTAGCGCCTTAGCCGCAGCAAACAACTCCCGCTCGGCGGCGCCTAACGCCTCGCGTGCCCTCTTGATCTGTTCATCGCCATCATCAACCAGGGACAGCAGCTCTTGCGAGCGATCGCGCGTGGCAAAAACATCGTCCATAGTGGGACCCCACTGACGCAACAGACTCTTGAGGTCGGAATACCGCTCACGCATGCGAGCGAGCTCGCGCGGGTCGAAGGCGATGCCATCGCGATAGGCACGAAGCTCGTTCGCGCAATCCTCAAGAGAGATACAGGCATCCGAAAGTGCATCGGCAATGTCGCCCAGTTTGCGATCGACGGTAGCCATTCGGGAAAGCTCTGCCACGGCGCTGTTCACGGCATCGAGCGCTCCCCCTTCGGCGGCAAGCGATGCATGGGCATCGTTAGCTGTGGCGACCAGTACCTCGGCATGTTCGGAGCGCGGCAGCAGTTCCTCGAGTTCCTCATACTCGCCCGGCTTGGGGTCGACCTCGCCGATGCGCTCGAGGGCAAAGCGCGCCTCCTCGACGCGGCTCCCCTGCGCACGCGAGGCCTCCTCGACGCGACGGACCTCCTTGGCAGCCGCGCGCGAGGCTTTAAAGCAAGCACGGTAGTGCTCGAGCGCCTCGAGTGCCGGGCGCCCTGCCCAGGCATCGACCATGGCAACATGATGCGCCGGGTCGAGGAGGCGCTGGTGCTCGTGCTGGCCGCACAGATCCATCATCACGCCAACGCGCTCCGAAAGCTCGCGCACACTGGCGATGCGGCCGTCAATCTTCACGCGGCTGCGGCCCTCGGCAGAAAGGCTGCGCTGGACCGTGAAGCCCTCCGGGTCGTGCGGCCCGTCGAAGAGTCGCGCCTCAACGCTCGCCAGCGCCTCACCCTCGCGCACCGTTGACGAATCCGCGCGCTCGCCCAAAATAAGCTTGAGGGCCGAGAGCAGCGCGGTCTTACCGGCGCCGGTTTCTCCAGTCAGAACCGTTAGGCCCGCGCTCGGAACCAACGTCGCCTCGCGAATGAGTGCAATGTTGGAAACCTGCAGCTCATCGATCATGACGCACTCCGTAGAACACACGGCTAACCGAGTTATAGAAGCTCTCGGGGCCGTAATCGAGCAGCAGCACATCTCCGGGACCGCGGCGCACAGCCACGCTCTCAACGGTGCCATCGCAGGTAATAAACTGGCCATCGATAGCAATCGCCGGAACGCTCGGGCGATCATCGGACATAAAGATTTCGACGACATCACTCGGCGAAGTCAAGAAGGCACGGGCCTGAATGGTGTGCGGCGCAATGGGTACGCAGACCATGCCCGTATAGTCGGGACTCACGATGGGGCCCCCGGCACTGAGTGCGTAACCCGTAGAACCAGTCGCCGTGGACACGACCACGCCGTCGCCACGCAGTCGATCGATATGGTGGCCCGACACCGTGATGTCGAACTCGACCATATCGGACAGCGGACCGCGGGTAAGCGCCATGTCGTTGAGGGCGAAGGTGCGCACGACATCCTTCGTACCGTCTTCGCGCACGGACACGATATCCGCAGCGATGGTGGCGCGACGGCTCACGTGCAGCTCGCCGGACAGGGCGTCGTTCACGACCTTAAGAATGTCGCGCTCCTCGGGGCTCGCAGCAGTTAAAAAGCCCAGGTGACCATAGGAAAGACCAAGGATAGGAATCTCGCGATGGTTGAGGATGCGGGCAGCACGCAGCAGCGTGCCGTCGCCGCCGAGCGTAATGACCAGATCGGAGCCGTCAATATCAGGCGTACTTTGAATCTTCGATCGCTGGTCGGCAGCCCATGCGACCTCATAGCCCTGGCGCGTCAGCCAAAGCTCGAGCATCAGGCCGCTCTCGACCGCCTCTTGCTTGTAGTAATTGGGAACCAGAAAGACCTTCATAGCGTTGCAGCTTTCTCGCTCAAAACCGATATCTGGGATTGCAGCTCATCGTCGGTACGTTCACCGGGGGCAAATCTCGTGCCGTACAGGAAAAACTCAACGTTGCCCTTGGCTCCATGAATGGGTGACACGCACACATCGATCGGGAACAGGCCCTTGGCAGCAAAGAGTTCAACCGCCGCCACGAGTGTATCGCGGCGCACGGCTGGATCGGTCACAATGCCGCCCTCGCCCACCAGCGCCGCCGGAGCCTCAAACTGCGGCTTTACGAGCGTGCAAAACGAACCCGAAGGCTTCAGGCACGCCAGCACGGCGTCGATGATATTCGCGATACTCGTAAACGACACATCGCACACGGCCAGATCGATAGCACCGCCGTAGCCGAGCTCGGGCAACTGCGTCACATTCGTGCGCTCGTGGAGCGTCACACGATCGTCTTGGCGCAGCGACCAGTCGAACTGGGCACGGCCCACGTCGACCGAGACAACGGTCGCGGCACCACGCTTGAGCAGGCAATCGGTGAAGCCACCCGTGGAGCAGCCCACATCGAGGCAAGCAAGGTCCGTCGGATCAATCCCGAACGCGTCAAGCGCACCCTCGAGCTTAAGACCGCCGCGCCCAACGTACGGAATGCGCCCCTTCACGTGCAGCGGCAGGCCCGGGGTCACCTTAAGGCCCGGCGAAGTCAAGCGCTCGCCGCCACTCGAGACCAAGCCGGCCATAAGAGTGCGAAGGGCATCCGCGCGATCGGCGCAGATGCCCTGTGAAATCAGTTCGTCATCAAGACGCACACGTTTCATGAATGCCATCAACCATTCGTATCCGGAGATGCGGCCTAGCTATCCTGGGATTCGTTTGCCGCATCCTCATCGTATTCCTGCTCGAGCTTGTCGGCCTCTCGCGGCGTCAGCTCAAACTTGTCGACCATATCGACCGCGCGGGAGCCCAGCTCAATCGCTTCGTCAAACAGATCGAGTGAACGCTCCAAGGACGTATCCTTGGAGCGAACGGTAGCGATGATCTGATCCAGACGGTCCGAGATCTCATCAAAGTTGCGGACGGAACCCTCTGGCATGGCTACTCCTCGACGGAGTCGGCCTCGACGGCCTCAGCAGCGTCCGCATCCTCGGCCAGCACACCAGCCTCAGCCTGGGCAACCGCAACCTTAGCGGCAGCCTCGGCAGCCTGTGCCTCCTCGCGAGCGCGATCCTCGGCCAGCAGCTCCTGGTATAGGTCCTCGCCCGGCAACTCCTCGCTGCGAGCAATCTTGCCCAGCACGCCGTTGACGAACGACGCGGACTGGTCGGTGCCATAGGCCTTGGCAAGCTCGACGGCCTCGTTGATCACGATGGCGTCAGAGACCTCCTCGTCGGTGAGGAAACGCATCTCGTAAACGGCGATACGCAGCAGGTTGCGGTCGGCGCCGGGCATGCGCGTAAGATCCCAGTTCTTGGCAACAGAGCGCAGAGCACAGTCGATGCGGTCGATATGCTCATAGGCACCGCGGCACAGCTCCAGCGCATAGGGGTCGAGGGGACCCTTCGAGATCAGGAAATCACCCTCGAGGACGCGCTCGAGCGGGCTGTCCGTGGCCTCGGCCTGGAACAGAAGCTGAAGCGCCTGACTGCGGGCAAGCGTACGCCCGCGATAAACCTTAAGGCTCAAAGGTTACTCCTTGGGGAAAACGAGGCCGTCGATGCAAACGTCAACGCGCTCGACCTCAACGCCAACCTGGGCATCGATGGCGGCGACCACTGCGGCGCGAACGGCCTCGGCGAGTTTCTTGAACGGATAGCCAAAGAACACCACGACACGCACGGTGAGTGCGAGCTTGTCGCCGACGACCTCGGCCTCGACCGCCGGCTCGGAAGCGGGGGCCTTGGACGAGAGCATCATGGAGACAAGGTTGGTGGCAAGGTCCTTGACGCCAACGGAGGCGATGCCCTCGACATCGGACACGGCGCGCGAGACGATGGCGGTCAGAACATCGGGCGAAATGCCGATGCCGTCAATCTTGATTTCCTGGGGCATGAGTCCTCCTAGAAGAGTTGGTTGCTAGACGCGGGAGACGAACTTGCCGTCGCGGGTGTCAACCTTGATGACCTCGCCCTCGTTGAGGTACATGGGGACCTGGATGACAGCGCCGGTGTCGATCGTGGCCGGCTTGGTAGAACCCTGGACGGTGTCGCCCTTAAAGCCCGGGTCGGTCTGGACGATGGTGGTCTCGATGAACATCGGCGGGGTCACGCCCATGAGCTCATCGTCGGCGAAGAGCAGCTGGCAGATGTCGTTCTCGCGCAGCCACTTGGAGTTCTCGCCCACCATGTCCTCGGGAACGGGAACCTGCTCATAGGACTCGTTGTCCATGAAGATGTAGTCGGTGCCATCGTTGTAGAGGTACTGGAACTCGCGGGTGGTGAGCATAACGCTCTCGAACTTGGTACCGGCATTGCAGGTGTTCTCGACGACGCGGCCGCTCTTGATGTCGCGGGTCTTGTAGCGCACAAACGCGCCGCCCTTGCCCGGCTTAACATGCTGGAACTCGACGATGGTGTAGACCTTGTCCTTAATGCGGAGACCGAGGCCGTTCTTGAAGTCGGCGGTAGAAATGGTAGGCATAGTGACCTTTCTTGTTATGGACAGAACGCACAAGCGTCCAAATTACATACGACCGAAATTATACACTTGCAGACGGCGCCTGCAGCGAGCGCATAAAAAGAGAACGCGAGGCGCCCGAATTGCTCCGGACGCCCCGCCCCAAAAATCTATCGAAATAGGCTAGCAATCGATGACGTGAAGGTCATGCGACGTCTTGGTGAAAGGCTCGTAGCCGTTCTCGGTGACCACGCCGTAGTCCTCCAGGCGCACGCCGCCCACACCGGGCAGATACACGCCGGGCTCCATGGTGATAACCGAGCCGACCTCGATGGTGTTCTTGCTGCGGTTGAAGTTGGGCAGCTCGTGGATGTCGATGCCCACGCCGTGGCCCAGACCATGGTTGTAGTAATCACCATAGCCGGCATCGCCGATGATCTTCTTGGAAAGCTTGAAAATGTCGTTGCCCTCGACACCCGGATGGATGGCGGCAACGCACTCCTCGTGCGTACGGCGCACGAGCGCGTACAGGTCGAGCTGCTCCTGGGTAGGCTCGCCCATCACGACGGTGCGCGTCATGTCGGAACGATAATCGCAGTAGCCCGCGCCGTAATCCATGAGGACGAAGTCGCCCTTCTCGATCACGCGGTCGCTCGGCACGGCATGCGGGTTGGCGGTGTTGGGACCGCTCGCCACGATGGAGCCGAAGGCAAGGCTGTCGGCGCCGTTGGCGAACATAAAGTTCTCGAGCTCGTTGCGAACCTGCTTCTCGGTCATACCAGGCTTAATAAAGCCGAGCATGTGCTGGAAGGCGGCGTCGGTGATCGACTGTGCGTGGCGCATGAGCTCGATCTCCTCGGCATCCTTGATGGCGCGCATCTTGCGGATGTCGTCGTGCATCAGCGGCAAAATGCAGGCGACGGAACGGTCCTCCAGACCACGCTGAATACCCTGGTAGAAATTAATCTGCATATCGTCCTCGACAGCGCAGACGCGGCACTTGTTGGCCGCGATCTTGCCGGCGACCCAACCGGGGATGGTGCCCTCATCCATGTCGTAGACCCAGGGGCTGCCGGCGGGCGTGTTCTCCTCAAAGCTGTTGAGGTAGCGCGAGTCGGTGTGGAACAGGCACTGGTCGGCCGTAATAAACGCAGCGTGCGGGAACTCGAAGGTGTAGTCGAAGACGCCCTTCACGCCCGTAAGCCAACGAAGGTTGGCCTCGTCGCGCACCACGATGGCGTCGTAGCCACGCTCGGCCATCAGGGCACGGACACGCTCGATACGACCGGCAGGACCGGCAGCAAACTCAGACATGCAGATTCCTTTCTTGTTGTCTCTATATAGACGGGACGGGTCTCAACCGAACGACGGAATCGCATGCGATACGCAACCGATTGGAAACCCGCCCCTCAACATGATACGAAAGACGATGGAAGTCAATAAATCTTAGAGAAGTTCTTTGCGAGAAGCCAAGTAGGCGTGAGCATGGCGCTCAAGAACCTCGTCCTCAACGTTCGTTAGGCGAATGGCGCCGAGTGCCGCGGGCAGCGGCAACATGCTGCGGTTCGAGCGTGCAAACTGCTGCTTGCGGAACTCCTCGATATATGCGGCAGGCTCCAGATCGAAGGCAAGTTCCTCAATACCAAAGTCCTCCAAGCAGTCATCGACCTCAAAAACGTAATCGATATCAAAGTCGCAGGCATCATGTGCTAGGCGCGCCTCAAAGCGCATGCCCTCGGACAACAGCTGGTAGGCAGGGACCTGCGAAGCGGCATCGCCCAAGCAGGCGCGCAGGGTACGCTCCCCCGTCTTGCCAAAATCGAGCGCATGGCGGGCGCTCGGGTTCGTGGCCATCAGTACGTCCTTGCGGGCAGTCTGAGACCATTGAACAGCATTAACGAGTGCGACCTCCTCGCCCGCGAGAATCTCGGGGACGGTCTCAGTAAACTGATTCCAGCGGGACTTGCTGCTCGAAAGCATGGTGCCAACAAGTACCACATAGCCGAGCTTGAGGTCCTCGGGGTCCGCCTCGCGAACAAGGTCGAGGTCACACACGACCAAGCCCGGTTCGGGACGGAACGCGATAGCGGGAAGCGCATTCGACGACGAGGCGACGAGCGGCTTCATGGTCGTCGCGACCGTGAGCATGGCGTCGAAGGCCGTCGGCAGCAACGCGCACTCGGTGCGGCCGCACCACTGGTTGGCGCACCAGCTAACAACCGAGCAGGTTGCGGCATCGCCAACGGCGACAACGAGATCGTCGCAGGTAATGCCGTTAGCCGACAGGGCACCAAAGACGGTATCGGCATCGGCCAACGTAGCGCCGGCAGGCGAAACCTCAAGGACGAGCAGCGACACGGCAAAACCGGCGTCAACCAGCGCATGCTCGACGACCTCGCCAAAACGCTCTGACGAGGCGGTGTTCCAAACGACCATCGCGCGCTTAGGCTTGCCCACAGCCGAGGCAAACATGCGCGGCAGCTCCTCGAAAGCGCCCAATCCGACGCGGACATCGACGCTGCGGTTTTGGAAATTGATCAGTTGACGGCGAATCATAGCAGTCCACGCTCCAAAAGCATCTCGGCACAAAGGTAGGAAACGTCCTCGAAGGACTTGTTGCGAATATCAAGGGTAATATCGGCGGCCTGGCGATACAGCGGACGACGATGCTCAAACAGGCGCGCAGCATGCTCGGGCGAGCGGAAATCGGGTCGGGTATCGGAGCGGCGAATCTGGCGCAACGAGTCCTCAAAGTCGCCTTCGAGGTAAACGCATGTACCCATCTCGTGCATCAGTTCAATATTCACCGGCGTCTCGACGATGCCACCCCCGCACGATACCAGCAGGCTGCGCTCACTTTGAAGCGAACGGAGTGCCGAGGTCTCGAGCTCGCGAAAACGATCCTCGCCCTCGGTCTCAAATATCTCGGTCACCGACTTGCCGCATCGACGCACAACCAAACGATCGGTATCGATGAATCGACGCTTGAACATAGTGCCCACGTTGCGTGCAAGCGTCGACTTGCCCGCGCCCAAAAAGCCGATAAAGAAGATATGGTCACAGCCGTGTTTGATGTGCTGAGACATGGCGAGACCTAATCCTCGCAGGGAAGGTCGCGCAGGGCCCGGCGCTCAAAGATACGGAAGATCTGCGTATACCACAGGTCCTGCGTCGCCTGCGGCTTTACCAGGATGGTATCGACGCCGGCGAAGTTGCCGCTCCACACGTCCGTGTAGAGCTGATCACCGATCAGCACCGCCTCGTCGGCCGTGGCGCCGAGGCGCTTAAGACCCGCCTTAAGGGCAAACGGCGCCGGCTTCATGGCGTGGCTGATGGCCTCGAGACCCAGCTCGCGCGCCGACGCCATGACCTGGTCGCGATGCCAGTTGTTGGACACCATGCACAGCTTAAAGCCTTTGGCGCGGGCGGCGTCGAGCCAAGCGGAAACCGCAGCGGGTACCTGCTCGGTATCACGCGGCACCAAGGTGTTGTCGCGGTCGAGTAGAATAGCGCGCTTGCCGTCGGCCCACAGGGTATCGAGGTCGATGCGGTCGACTGAGGCAACATATCGTTTGGGGCTAAAAATCCTCATGATCAATTCCAAGACTGTTGATGCTCTTCGTAGGTCTTCGAGAAATACTCCTCGTCCTGCGTAATGTAGAAATACAGGTCATCGGAGTCGGTCGGCTCAAGGGTAGCCTTGAGCGCCTCGAGCGACGGAGAGCAGATGGGAGTGGGCGGCAGGCCCTCGTGCTTATAGGTGTTATACGGACTATCGCTCTGCAGGTCGTCGGCGGTAACCTCGCCACCGGTGACATACATCATGGTCGCATCGCTGTTGAGATAGCGCAAACCATCGAGCTTGCCGGCAAGGCGGTTGTAGAAGACCGAGGCCACGTGCGCACGCTGATCGGCGTTGAGGCCCTCGCGCTCAACGATAGAGGCCAAATTGACGATGTCGTAGTCGGACATCTCCACACCGTAGCGCTCCTTGATCTTGGCTTCGCAGCTCGCAAAGTCAAGCGACTTATACTCGGTCTTAAACTGATCGAGCATAGCGCGAATCACGTCATCGGCCGTCGGCGAATCGCCCAACGAATAAGTCTTGGGGAACAAGAAACCCTCAAGCGAGTCGTTGGCGGCGCCCTTAAGGAAGCTATAGTCGTCCACGTAGTTGGAGGCCTTGGCCTGGTTGAGGAAGTCTTCCTTAGAGATGCCGTCGTAGGCCTGGGCCACACGGTCGGCGACTTGATCGACCGTTAGGCCCTCAGGGATGGTCAGCGCATTGGAGCCCGCGTTGGGACCTTCCATGAGCTGCTGAACAACCTTGGTCGCGTCCATGAGTGTGGTGAACGAATAGGTACCAGGCTTGAGCGACATATCGGCGTTAAGCTTTTTCACCGCCGCATAGTAATCCTTGGGATTCTCGACGATATGGTTCTCGGAGAGAATCGAGGCGATCGTATCGCCCGAAGCACCATCAGGAATGGTCACCGTAACCTGCTGACCAGCCGTGACCTTGGTATCCCCACCGGCAAAGAAGCCCTTGACGGCCGGCACGACAAAGAAAGCGATCGCAACAAGCGCAAGCACCGCCACCACAACGCCGATGATCATGGGAACCGGAGAACTCTTCTTTTGAGCACCGCGACGAGCATGCGTGTTGTAGCTCGAGCGGGTCGCCGGAGCAACGCCATGCGAACCGCGAGCGTGATGCGAATGCGATTGAGGGGCCTGAGTTCGCTGGGTAGGTGTCTGCTGCTTAAAGCGGGTACCGCCTGCGGGCTGGGCCGTACGAGCAGTGGGCTGCTGACCCGTCCGTTGAACAGGTTGGGCCGAATGAGAGAAGGACTGCACCGAGCGCGCGGCAGGCTGAGCTGCGCGCTGCGTCGGCTGTGCCGGACGCTGGCCAGGCTGGGCAGGGCGCGACGCCGGCTGCCGTGTACGATTCTGCTGGCGCGGATCGGAAGCGCTAGGCATGCGAAACCTCCTCGTTTTTACGATCGAGCCACGTCTGCAAAAACAGGCTGGCGGCAATCATGTCGATCTTGCCCCTCATCTGCTTTTCGTTGAGGCCCTGCTCGCGCAGGATACGCTTGGCCTCTTGCGAAGACAGACGTTCGTCCTCAAACTCCAGCGGAAGATCGAGCTCGTCGGCAATCTTTTGCGCCACGGCGGCAACGCGCTCGGCCTGGGGGCCGGGCTCACCGGCCATGGTCAAGGGACGTCCGCTTACCAGGATGTCGGGCTCAAAGTCCTCGACCAGGTAGCGGAACGTCTTGGCCATACCGGTGACCTCGGCGGCCGGGAGCACCTTGACGGGCATCGCCATCTTGCCATCACGGCTCGAGACGGCGATGCCGATCCTGGTCTCCCCTATGTCCAGCGCAAGCGCGACCACAGTAACTTCTTAGATTCTTAGGCGCCGAGCGCGGTCTTGGCGGCCGCGAGGGCATCGGCGATGCCGGCAGCATTCTTGCCACCGGCCTGGGCCATGTTGGGACGGCCACCACCGCGACCGTCGACCAGACCCGCGATCTGCTTGATCACGTTACCGGCGTGGAACCCGGCCTTCACGGCGTCATCGGAGCCAGCAGCGAGCAGGGCCGGAGTGCCCTTCTCAGTCACGCTGGCGACGACACAAGCGACAGGGCCGGCGACCTTCTGGTGCACGGTATCCCATACGTTGCGCAGGTCGGCAGCTTCAAGGCCCTGGAGCTCAGCAACGACGAGCTTGTAGCCACCGAGCTCGACAGCACCCTCGATGGCGCTGGAAATGGCGTCGGAGGAACCACCGGTCAGAGCCTTTTTGAGCTTGTTGGACGTCTCGCGCAGCTCGGCCTGCAGGTTCTCCACACGGGCGGGAACCTCGTCGACGCGGCACTTAAGCGCAGCGGCGGCGGCGTCAACGAGCGCCAAGCGGTCGGCCATGTAGTCGAGGGCACCCTTAGAGGTCACAGCCTCGATACGGCGGACATTGGAGCCTGTAGAGGACTCGGAAATAATCTTGAACAGGCCGATCTCGGCGGTGTTGGCGGCGTGGGTACCACCGCAGAGCTCGCGAGAGAACGGCTGGTCCTCGGCGCCCACGGAGACGACGCGGACGACATCGCCGTACTTCTCTCCAAACAGAGCGACAGCGCCGGCAGCCTTAGCCTCGTCGATGCCCATAACACGGGTCACGACCGGCTTGGAGGCGAAGATCTGTTGGTTGACCAGGTCCTCGACAGCCTTGAGCTGCTCGGAGGAAAGGGCCTCGAAGTGCGTAAAGTCAAAGCGAAGGTGCTCGGGCGTCACCAGTGAGCCGGCCTGGGAGACGTGCTCGCCCAGGACCTGCTTAAGGGCAGCGTCGAGCAGGTGCGTGGCGGTGTGGTTGCGGCGCAGGAAGCCACGGCGCTCGGCGTCGAGCGCGGCGGTAACAGCGGCACCGACAGTCAGCGTGCCATCGGCAACGTGCGCGACGTGGGCATACAGGCCGTTATGGTTCTTGGTGTCGGAAACGGTCAGTGCAACGCCCTTGGCGGAAAGCCTGCCGGCGTCGCCCTGCTGGCCGCCCATCTCGGCGTAGAACGGGGTGCGGTCGAGCACGACCTCGACGTCCTCGCCCGCGGCGGCGGACTCGACGGACTCGCCGTTGCGCACGATGGCGACAACCTTGGCGCCCTCGATCGCATCGTTGTCATAGCCGTCGAACTCGGTCGCTGCGACCTTGTCGGAAAGCTCGACCCACACGTCGTTGAAGCTGCCCCAGGCGTCGCCCTTGGCATTGGCGCGGGCGCGGGCCTTCTGGTCCTCCATGCAGGCAGTGAAGCCATCCATGTCGACGTCGTGGCCAGCGGTGCCGGCGATCTCGACGGTCAGGTCGATGGGGAAACCAAAGGTGTCGTGCAGCTTAAAGGCGACATCACCCGGAAGCACAGCACCCTCGGCAAGCGCTGCCAGGGCCTCATCCAGGTAGACGCGACCGTTGTCGAGCGTCGTGGAGAAGCGCTCCTCCTCGGAGGCGACGATACCCTTGACGAGCGCGACGTTCTTGAGCAGCTCGGGATAGGCCTCGCCCATCTGAGCGTTGACCTCGTCGATGAACTTGGTCAGGAAGGCGCCCTCGATGCCCAACAGGCGACCGTGGAACACGGCGCGGCGGAGCAGGCGGCGAAGGACGTACTCGCGACCCTCGTTACCGGGCAGGATGCCGTCAGAGATCATGAAGTCGACAGCACGGGAGTGATCGGCGATGATGCGCAGAGAACGGCTGGCACCAGAGTAATCGTCGGCGTCATAGGTCTTGCCGCTGATCTCCTCGCCCAGCTTGATGAGGTGCTGCATCAGATCGCCGTCGTAGTTAGCGGTCTTGTGCTGCATGATGGCGGCCATGCGCTCCAGGCCCATGCCCGTATCGAGGTTGCGGTGCGGCAGCTCCGGCATGGAGCCGTCCTCCTGACGGTCGTACTGGGTAAACACGAGGTTCCAGAACTCCAGGAAGCGGTCGCAGTCGCAGCCGGGCTTGCAGTCGGGGCTACCGCAGCCGACCTCCTCGCCCATGTCAAAGTAGATCTCGGAGCACGGACCGCAGGGGCCGGTGGGGCCGGCGGCCCAGAAGTTATCGTCCTCGCCCAGACGCGAGATGTGATCCTCGGCAACGCCCAGAGAGCGCCACACGTCATGGGTCTCGTCGTCCTCGGTAAAGACGGTGAAGTACAGGCGGTCGAGCGGCAGCTTGAACTCCTTGGTGATGAGCTCAAAGGCCCAAGCGCAGGCCTGCTGCTTGGAGACGCCGCCAAAGGAGAAGTCGCCGAGCATCTCAAAGAAGGACAGGTGACGGCCATCCTCGCCGATGCAGTCGATGTCGTTGGTGCGGACGCACTTCTGGCAGGAGATAGCGCCGATCTCCTTCATGGTCTTCTTGCCCTGGTAGTACTCCTTAAACTGGTTCATGCCGGCGTTGGCAAGCAGCAGTGAAGGATCGTCGGGGACGAGGGACGAAGAAGGATAGAGCTTAAGACCGCGCTCCTCAAAGAAGTTGAGGAACTTGGAGCGAATCTCGGCCGTAGTCATTGACGGGTAGTCAGCACTCATAGAGGGAATCTCCTCGGTTTCGCATCGAAACAGTTCAAACGTAACGATATTACCATCCCACCGCGCAAGTGCAAAAAAGAGGGCCGCCAAACAGCGACCCTCCAGCGAAAGTGCATGTTATTTAGGACTAAGCAATCCTTTAAAAAATAGTTTTACTAAAATACCATATAAGAATCATCCGGAAGGAGCGAACGATGAATACCAAACGATTTGTCCTGAATGCACTTCTGGTAGTAGCACTTTTAGCGCTCTTGGCCTTCTCCTGCTGGTACGCAAACCAACCAGCATTTGGCTACGTATTGTATGCAGTAATGTCAGGCGATAAGGCTTATTACACTCTACGCGCAATTGACGTTCTCTTTTTCTACGTAGCCGGCCCCTTATCAATCGCTTTGCTCGCGTTTCTTGTCATTTACAACTTCAAGAAACGCTAACGGGGCTTATTTAGAATCCGAATCGTCCATGGAGCCGTCGATGCCGGTTTTGGTATCGTCGTCCGAGTTGGAGTCATCGTCCTTGGCGAAGGGATTCTTGAAGAAGCCCGTGGCATCGGGTTGCAAACCCGAGAGCTTGATCCAGGGATTATCGAACTCGGGCTTAGGCATCGCCTGGGCCTCGGGAGCGGTCTCGTTGCCGATGAGCTCGGACTCGTAGATGAAGGTGTCGTCGCCGAGCGCGTCGTAGGCGGCGACCGGGTTGCCATCGGCATCGCGGTACGGTGTGCCCTTAAACACGGCGCCGTCATAGGCCACAAGCTGGCGGCCGGTCTCATTCTCGAAGTAGTACACGAAGATACCCTTGAGGGCCGCACACAGAGGGATGGCAATAATCATGCCGATGGGACCCATGAGTGCCGAGCCAATAACGAGCGCCGTGAGGCTCATGATGGGATGCACCTGCACCGAGCTCTGCATGACCTTAGGCGAAATCACGTTATCGGTGACGTTTTGCGCGACCATCGTCACGATGAGCGTCCATAACGCCAACATGGGACTGAACATGAAGCCGAGTACCGTGGCGATTGCTGCGCTCACCCAGGGACCGACGACCGGAACCAAATGCATGATGCCGGTAAAGATAGCCATGAGCGCCGCATACGGATGACCGATGATCATAAAACCGATAAAGGCGAGGAAACCACCGCAGATGGACGTCACGACCATACCGCGCATGTAGCCGCCGACAGAGCGAGAAAGGATGGCGACCATAAAGCGGTACGAGGTCTCCTTCTCCTGACCGATGATGGTGCAAATCTCGTGATGCATGCGAGGGTAGTCGCAGGCCATCCAGTAGGCAAGCACCAGACCAAGGAAGATCACGAACAACTGCGAGGCCGTATTGGTGATGAGCGGGAACACACCGCGGCCAAGCTCGGCAGCGATCTGAGACACATACTTCGATGCCACGGCAACCAGCGACGACAGGTTGTCGTCCAAATACTCCTTGAGCGGCGTGTTGTTGAGCGTCTTGGCATGCGAGATCATCTCGTTGAGATCGCCACCCGCAACACGAAGCTGCTCGGGCAGGCGGCTCAGGACTTCCATGATCTGACCAAAGAGAATCGGCGACAAGATGCAAACGACACCGACGAGCACGGCAACAACAACAATAAGCGCGATAAGCGAACCGATGCCACGGCCGACGCCATGATGCTCGAGCCAATTGGTAATCGGGGACATCACAAAGGCAATGATGGAACCAACGGCGAGAAACTCGATAACCGGCGCCAGGATGCCCATAAGGTTAAAGATGACAGCGGCGATGACAATGCAGCCGACAACAGCCCAAATGCGAAGCGTCAGAATGCGGGTGTCGCGCAGCACGCGATCGGTTTGTTGGGGGTGCTCACTCATGAACGAATCATCACTCCGTCGGGGTCGATCTTGTCCTGAATCTTCTTAAGCGTGCGGCGCAGCAGACGCGAAACCTGCACCTGAGAAATACCCAGCTTCTTAGCGATCTCGATCTGGGTCATGCCCCTCACAAAGCGCAGCTCGATCACCTCGCGCTCGCGCGGCGAGAAATCACGGATGGCCTCCTCGATCACCAAGCGGTCATCGGTAAAGTCGAGCTCGCTGTCGTCGTCGGCGTAACGGTCGAGAATCGAGGGGGCATCGTCGGAATCGGACGCACCAGGAGCCTCGATGGGCACCGAGGTATAAGCCGAAGACGATTCCATAGCCTCGAGGACCTCATCGACAGTCACATCTAGATACTCAGCGATCTCCTCAACCTTGGGCGAGCGCTGCAGCTCGTTGGTGAGCTTATCGGTAGCCTGGTTGACCTTGGCCGAGAGCTCCTGCAAGCGACGGGGCACGCGCACGCTCCAGCCCTTGTCGCGGAAGTGACGCTTGATCTCGCCCAAGATGGTAGGCGTGGCAAACGTGGTGAACTCGAGTCCGCGCTCAGGGTCAAAGCGGTCGATAGCCTTGAGCAGGCCCAAATAGCCAACCTGCATGAGGTCGTCGAGCGGCTCGCCGCGGTTCTTAAATTTGTTGGCAAGAAACCTTACCAGGTTCATGTGGGACATGACGAGCTGCTCACGGGCGTCCGGATCACCGGTCTCCTTGTAACGACGAAACAGCTCGCGGGTTTTCTCCTTGTCCCAAGCGGTCTTGCCGCTCCGGGAACGTTCGGTCATATTAGATATCCGCCTTGAGGTCGAGGGAAAGCGTCAGGGGCGCCGCAGTCTTTTCGTAGGAGTCGCACACGCTCGCGAGGATGAGCTCGGCATACACCGCAGCCTGGTCGTCTTCATCGACCGTAGCCTGGTCGCCAAAGGTAATAGTCATGCCAACGTGGGTCTCATCGACATCGAATTTGATGGTGATGTCATCGCAGTCGACCGCGGTGCAACCAAAGATGAAAGCCTCCTCAGCAGCCATGCGGATGTCCTCGATGCGATCGACAGACATAGAGCACAGGGCACCAACGTTGGCTGCCGTCATGCGCACAAGGCGAGCGAGACGCGGGTCACCGGCAACGGTCAGCGTGATAGGGCAGGTTGCTTCGCTACTCATCGCAGGACTCCTCAGAGGTCTCGGCGGGCGTATAGGTGTAATACTGAGCCGGCTTGGATACAAACTTCTGACCATCATCGTCGCCCGCGGCGGCCTCGTCCTCGCCAATTAGGACGCGCTCGGTAGGCTGCTCGGCCTCCGCAGCGGCAGCGGCGAGCTTGCGATCGGCATCGGCTGCAGGAGCCTTCACCTTATTGAAGAGCTTCTGCACAGCACCGGCGGCAGAGTCGGTCACGCTCGACACAGCATTGCTGGCCTCGGCCATGCTGCCCGTAACCTCGGAAATGTCGCGAACCACGGCTTCGACCTCTACGAGATTGGAGGTAAGGGCGTCAACTGCCGTCTTGCTCGACTTAAGCAGCGGCTCCATCTGGGCAAGTGCCGGCGTAAGCTCGTCGACAGCGCCGTCGAGTTTTGCCACCACCGGCTGCGCCTCGGCGATGGTGTTATTGAGGTCGTTCACGGTCTTATCGAGCGAGTCGACAACGTTGCGGGTCTTGCGCAGGGTAAGCGCGAGCTCAACAATAGCCCACACGCCGGCAATGGCAAGCACCAGCAGGGCGATTTGAATGGGACTCATACAAGCCTCCCGAAGGAATCGAAATACAGACGCCTTTCATGGTACCCCAAAGAAGGGGAAGATACCCAAAGGGAATGTGCGAGGTGCCAAGGACCTACTTGGGCGCGTTACCGCTACGGTCGCGTTCGCTTTGCTCTACGCGCCACTCTTCCCAGCCGCGGCCCGCAGGCTGCCAGAACGCGCCACGCTCCAGCCCCTCGGGCAAATAGCGCTGATCGACCCAGCCTTCGGGATAATCGTGCGGATACTTATACACACCGTATTCATCGCTGCCCGGGCGATGGCGATCGCGCAGGTAGCTGGGCACCTCGCGAAGACCACTGCTGTGGATATCGGCTAGCGCCGCATCGATCGAGGCCTCGCACGCATTGGATTTTGGCGCCAAGCACACATAGAGTGCAGCCTGAGCCAGGTTAATGCGGCACTCGGGATAGCCAATGACCTCGGCAGACTTAAACGCGGCATGCGCCACCAAAAGCGCCTGCGGGTCGGCGTTTCCAACATCCTCAGAAGCGTGAATCATAATGCGGCGAGCGATAAACTTAGGATCCTCCCCAGCATCGATCATGCGCGCGAGCCAATAGATCGTGGCATCGGGGTCACTACCGCGCATGGACTTGATGAACGCACTGATGATGTCGTAGTGCATGTCGCCGTTTTTGTCATACGTAAAGCCGCGACGCGGGTTGGCAATCTTCACGTCATCCACGGTGATGGGATAGCGCTCCCCCGCCGCAGGCGCTGGCGTTCCCTCGGTATCGGGACGCGTGACGGCAATCTCGCTCGCAAGCTCGAGCGTAGTGAGCGCCGAGCGAGCGTCACCCGCTGCCAGCGTGCAAATGGTCTTGACCGTATCCTCATCGGCCGAGAACTTTCCGTTCAAGCCCTGTGGTGCCTCGAGCGCACGCTCAATAAGCGTGGCGATATCCTCATCCTTCAGATGTTCAAGCTCCACCACGCGCCCGCGCGACAACAGTGCCGAGTTGACCTCAAAGTACGGGTTCTCTGTCGTAGCGCCAATCATAATGACGGTACGGTTCTCAACTGCATGCAGCAGGGCATCCTGCTGCGACTTAGAGAAGCGGTGAATCTCATCGATGAATAGAATGGTGCGGCGGTCGTACGTATTCAGGCGCGTCTTGGCCTCATCAATCACACGACGCAGGTCCTTCACGGTACCCGTGACGGCGCTGACCTCAACAAACTCGCTCTTGGTATGGTTGGCGATAATGTGGGCCAGCGTCGTCTTGCCCGTACCGGCAGGCCCGTACAGAATCACGCTCGAAAGCACGTCGTGCTCGATCGCGGCACGCAGCCATGAACCCTTACCGACGGCCTTTTGCTGGCCCACGTACTCGTCGAGCGAATTGGGGCGCATGCGCACCGCAAGCGGCGCATTCTGAAAGGAACGCTCGCGCGTCGAAGCAGAAAAAAGGTCGTCCATAGCCATCCCGTGTATCAATCAAAAACGTTTTCCACTAACAGTATACCGAATTAATACGAACTACCGTTCGTTAATATAGGTACGGTGCGGAAACTCCAGACCAGGGAACAGCTTGCTCGTCAGCTCGCAGAAATAACCGTCCGTCATGCTCGCGATATAATCCACCACGGCTTGATCCTTGTCGTCCTGCCAGGCATAGGTGCGATCATAGTAGGAAAGCTGCTGCTCAATGCGCGAAATATGGTGCTTAAAGATGTAAGAGGACTCGTCGCCACTGTTTAGATCCCGCAGGCAACGGTCGTAGAGCTTTACGAACGCCTCGCGCAGCTCCGCCTCGGAATCGCCTTCGATACCGCCCTTGCTATAGATCTTCTCGTAGTTCTCGCGCTTGGCTCGGCGAATTTCCTCAAACAGGTCCTCTCTCATCTCGATGCGCGGCTTACCATAGCTGTGCTCAACGATATCGATGGAGGCATGCGTGAGGATCCAACTGTTGTAGGCACCGCCCCGGCCATCATCAAAAGCGTCGGGCGAAAGCAGGCCCGCCGCGATCGCATCCTGACGGTCACGACCGACGTAGGCAAGAATATCCGAGATGCGAACGACGCAGCCCTCGAGCGTCATGGGACGCAGATGCTCAATTGCGCTATAGCCCGTGGCAATGCAATCCTCAACCGTCTGGTCAAACTGGTCAAAGGAGCCCATGTCCGAGAGCTCAAACACACGCTGCTCGTACTCGCCGTTATGGCATAGCACGCCGTCGAGCGTCTGGAGCGACACGTTGCGGCCATACAACGCGTCGAGCACGCGAACCGACTGCACGTTATGGAAAAAATAACGCCCCGTACGCTCATGATAGATATCGTTGAGGAAGCGCTCGCCGGCATGGCCGAAAGGCGTGTGTCCCAAGTCGTGACCCAGGCCAATCGCCTCGATCAGATCGCAATTGAGCCCCAGGGCGCGACCGATATCGCGCGCAATGCGAGAGACAAGCTGTACGTGCAAACCGCGGCGTGAAAGATCATCATTGCTACGGAAGCTAAAGACCTGCGTTTTGCCTGCATAACGGGTGTACGCCGGAA
The DNA here is from genome assembly GCF_028206795.1 of Collinsella aerofaciens. Lineage (GTDB taxonomy): Bacteria > Actinomycetota > Coriobacteriia > Coriobacteriales > Coriobacteriaceae > Collinsella > Collinsella aerofaciens_AX. The sequence goes on from NZ_JAQLFJ010000002.1 coordinate 115,159, forward strand.
GATGAAGTATCTTTTCGGTATCGCGCATAAACGCCGGACGCATAAGCGTGCCTTTGTCGGCGGCGCGATCAATACGACGAATGACCTGATCATCGTTGCAACGATACGGGTTGACATAGCCCGAAGCACGATCGGCGGCAATGCGCTCGACAAGCTCGGGCGACAACGCCGAGGGAATACGGTCCATGCGCGCCTTAATGACGGCCGTTTCTTGATTAGATTCCATGGCATGCTCCTTAAAAAGGATGCGCAATCGGTTACAAAGTGCAGCCCACGACCTCGATTATGGCAAAAATCGGCACTAAAAACGGGAGCAATGGCAGGGAGCGCGATTTTGCGATGAGGCAAGCGACGGCAAGGGTCAGGAGCGCAGCGGTAAATGCCACGATGCCGCCCATAGGATCGAAGGTGCAAAGCGCGAAGAGCGCCTTGACGTCCCCCATGCCAATGCCCGAAGTTTGGCGAAAACGACGCCAGAGGGACTCAGTCAGCACAAGGGCAAGGTAGACGATGACCGCAAGACCGGCATGGTCAAGCGCCGTGTTAACGCCTTTGTCGAGCCAAACGCCCACTAACGCCGTCACCGCACACGCACCGGCAAGCTCATTGGGAAAACGTCGCTGACGGGCATCAATCGCCGCGCCGGCAAAGATGCAAATCCAAAACGGAATATAAAACATCGTGCACCTCCTCAAGCTGCATCGCAAAAGCAAAAACCACCACAAAGGTGCACTGTCCCCTTTGCGGTGGTTTTGGTGGTGGTTATTTGGCGCCTTGCATGACCTCGTCGAGGGTGACGTTTACGGCATGCTGGGTAGGAACCCAGTCGACCTTCAGGAACAGCGCGGCCACCGTGATGGGGATATAGCTGAACATAAAGATCGGGAAGGTAAACAGGTTAGTCACCAGACGCCACTTTTGCGCGCAGTGAATGTGCTTGTACTCAAAGATAGTCGTGAGCAGCGCCAGGATAAAGAACGTCTGATACATCATGGCGAAGGTCATAATGAGCGAAGCGGCGCACGCCTGCATCTCGACTTCGGTAGCCAAGAAACCATGCGAAAGACCGCCCACGATCAGGAACGTCGCGTTGGCGAGCATGGAGATCAGGGACAGCAGCATGCCCGGAGCGATGGTCATAAACATGTCGTACGCGGCAAAGCGATGATAGCGGAACGTCGATTTGACAAGATGCTTGCCATAGGTAAAAAAGACCTGGTAGAAGCCCTTGGTCCAGCGCATACGCTGCTTCCAGGATGCCTTGAACGTCACGGGTTGCTCGTCAAAAAACTCCGCAGGCGCATAACCGATGCGAATGCCGTGAATAGCGCAGAACGTGGTGAACTGAATATCCTCGGTCAGCGTATGGAACTGCCAACCGTGCATGCCCTCGATAACGCTGGCGGAGATGAGGTAGCCCGAACCAGAGACAGCGCAAGAAGTCTTGCAGATGTTGCGCGCGTTATTGAGAAAGCGCGCCTCGCGCAGGTACCAAGTAGCATTAGCTGCCGAGATCCACGAGCTGCCAAAATTCTTGGAGTTACGATAGCTCGTGACCACATGGAAGCCCTGGTCAAAGGCATCGTTCATCTTGGAGACGTAATCGCGGGAGATGACGTTATCGGCATCGAAGATAAAGTAACCTTCAAACGTATCCGGATACTCGTTAAGGATACGGTCGAAACCAAAGTCCATGACCCAGCTCTTACCCTTGCGGGCAAGGTCGTTGCGCTCATAGACAATGGCGCCCGCCTCGCGCGCAAGCTGTGCCGTGTTGTCGGTGCAGGCATCGGCGACCACAAAGACCTCGATAAGCTCGGACGGATAATCCTGGTCCTTGATGGAGCGTACGAGATTGGCAATTACGGCTTCCTCGTTATGCGCAGCAATGAAGAAGGCATAGCGGTGAAGTTTTTTGGCCTTGGGAGGCGCGACCTCGCCACGAAGAGCGCCAATGACAAAGAAGACCACCTGGTACAGAAAGCAGACCGTGAGCAGCGTGACAACAATCTGGTTGAAGATCACGATGGGTGTGTTGGTTTGTAAAAAGGCGAGCATGCAGGCTCCCGAGAACGCGTTACGTAAACAACCGTATATCTTACCGCAGGCTTACCGAGTTCAAGAAACCACCTAATACTGGCTAGGCTTCGAGCAGACCGAGCTGCGGAACGATTTCGTCGCCGGCAGCGGTGCGGCCAAGCGAGCGCGGGGCCAGGTCGTCAAGAACCGCGGCGAGATCCCACGGTAGCTCGTCGCGGCACTCAATGCGCTCCCCCGTCACGGGATGGTCGAATGCAACACGCCAGGAATGAAGGAATTGCCTGGTCAGACCCTGATCGGCGCGTGCATCGCACTTGCCGTAGAGCGGATCGCCCACGCAGGCGTGGTTGATATGGCGCATATGCACGCGAATCTGATGTGTGCGGCCCGTAAACAGGTGGCACTCGACGAGCGTATAGCCGTCGTCAAAACGCGTGGAATCGAAGCGCTCGAGGACCTTAAAGGTCGTAATGGCCTGGCGCGCGAAAGGATCGTCCGAAACCGCCATCTTGACACGGTCACGCGTAGAACGGGCAATGCCGGTGTTAATGGTGCCCTCATCCATAGCGATATGTCCGTGAACGAGCGTGATATAGCGACGATCGAGCGTGCGCGTGCGAATGAGATTTTGGAGCGCGCGCTGCGTGTCGTCGTCTTTTGCCGCAAGCATGAGGCCCGAGGTATCGCGATCTAAACGATGCACGATGCCGGGGCGGTCCTCACCCTGCACGGTACCCAGATGGTCAATGCCGCAGTGGTAGACCAGAGCGTTCGCAAGCGTGCCGCTCTCGTGGCCATGGGCGGGATGGCACACCAGGCCGCGCTGCTTGGAGAGCACGATGAGGTAGTCGTCCTCGTAACGGATATCGAGGGGGATGGCCTCGGGAATCACATCAGTGGGATCATGCGACTCGGGCATGTCGACCGAGATGCGGTCACCGGAGCGCACAGCATATTTTTTTGATAGGCAGGTCTCGCCGTTCACGATTACGGCGCCGCCCTCGATCAGATGCGCGCAGGCAGAGCGCGTGGGGCAGCCGTCGTTGGCACCCAGAAAGGCGTCGAGACGCTGGCCAGAGCAATCGTCGGCAACAAGAATATGGATGTCGGCCATTAACGCTCATTCCTTTCGCGAATCTTGCGGGCACGCTCCCCACGCTGCTTGGCTTTGCGCTTGGCGCGGGCCTCATCACGGGCATTGAGCTCGGCAGTCGCATCGACTTCGCGGGCCGCAGGGCTCAAGAACATGTAGCCGATGAGGGCAAGCACAACGCCTACGGTGATGCCGATATCGGCCACGTTAAAGACGGGAAAGTCGATGAAGGTGGTGGCAATAAAATCGGTCACAAAGCCAAAAGCCAGGCGATCGATCGCGTTGCCAATGGCGCCACCCACGACCATAGCCATGCCCACAACCTCCAAGCGAGCAAGCTGGGGCGTGCGAAGCAAGTACACGGCAATGGCGACAATGACCGCAAGCGCCAGCAAAGCGAACGCAACGCCATGCCCCTCGCCCATGCTAAAGGCAGCACCGATATTACGGACAAACATAAAGTCAATGACACCGGGGATGACGGTCACATGCAAAGCGTCGCCCACGGCACGAACCGCAAGCTTGGTCAGCTGGTCAAGAAGCAGCACAACCAGCGCCACCCCACCAGCAACACCCAACCGCCAACGCAAAGGCGGCGTCATACCCCCAGCACGACCCAAATCAATCCCCTGCCCTCAAGAATATCGAATTCCGTTTAACGCAATTAACCATCTTATATTGCCACACGCAGAGCGCACGACATATTCGCTAACGCCAGATAAATAACCAGCATAAAAAGAAAGCGGCATTCCGAAAAACAGAATGCCGCTTTTATTCAGCGGAGCAAATGGGCCGAAGGCGTCCAAATTCTCCCAATAACTAAAATGCCGAGTTACCGTGCCTTAAAGGGCATTCGCGCAGCGTTTGCAGATATGCGCGTGGCCGTTGTACTCGCCGACGGTGGTGCGATAGTTCCAGCAACGGTCGCAGCACTCGCCCTCGGCTGCCTCGATGGCAACGGAGAGTTCCTCGCCCTGGGTCAGCTCAACATCGGAAACAATGTAGAACTCGGCCAGGTCGACAGCCTTGTCGCCGGTCAGCAGCGCGTACATCTCGGCGGGAACGACCGCCTTGACGCGGACCTGCTGGCTCTTGGTGAAGGTACCGGCGGAGCGGGCATCCTCAAGGGCCTTGGTCACGGCGCTACGGAGCTCGAGTGAAGCCTCGAGCACGCCCTCAAACTCATTGGCCTCGTCGAACGTGATGGGCGACTTGTACCAATCGAGCAGCGCGGCGTACTTCTGGTGATCGACGCAGCCGGCGGGCGCATAGGCCATGGCCTCGTCGACCGTGTAGGACAGGATCGGCTGAAGGTCGCGCATGAGCATCGAGAAGAGCTCGGCCAGCACGGTCTGGGCGCTGCGGCGCTCGAGCGAGCCGGGCTTCTCACAGTATAGACGGTCCTTCAGGGCGTCGAGATACACGTTGGAGAGCTCGGTAACCACGAAGTCGTAGAGCGCACGGTAGGCGCGCGGGAACTCGTAGCTGGCGTAGGCATCGTCGACCTCGGCCTGAACCTGGGTCAGACGGGCAACCATGAGCTTGTCGAGCGGCAGCAGGTCGGCAAAGGCGACGCCGTCGGTCTCGGGCTCAAACTGACCCTCGAGCTCGGAGAGCAGGAAGCGCAACGTGTTGCGGAAACGACGGTAGGCATCGGACGTACGAGCAAGAATCTCGTGGTCGATGGACACGTCGGAGCTGGTGTCGACCGAGGCGACCCACAGGCGGATGATGTCGGCGCCCATCTCGTCGCAGACCTTATTGGGGTCGATGACGTTGCCGAGCGACTTGGACATCTTTCGACCCTGGCCGTCGAGGGTGAAGCCCTGCGAGACGACCGCCTTGTACGGAGCATGGCCGTTGGCACCCACCGAGGTGAGCAGCGAGCTCTGGAACCAACCGCGGTGCTGGTCGGAGCCCTCGAGGTACACATCCGCCGGATACTCCAGCTCGGGACGGTACTCGCAGACGGCCTTCCAGGAGACGCCGGAATCCCACCACACGTCGAGGATGTCCTTATCGGCCTTGAGGTGATGGCCGCCGCACTTGGGGCAGACGCAGGCCTCGCCCAGGTAACTCTCGGGAGCGTCGGTAAACCAGGCGTCGGAGCCCTTCTCGTGGAAGAGCTTGATGACGGCGTCGAGCGTAGCGTCGTTCATGACCTTCTCGCCGCAGTCGGCGCAGGTGTAGCTGGGGATAGGCACGCCCCAGTTGCGCTGACGGCTGATGCACCAGTCGGGACGCTGCTCGACCATGGCGCCGATGCGGTTGGCGGCGTGAGCCGGATACCACTTGACGTTCTCGCGAACCTCCTTGCCAGCCTGCTCACGCAAGCCGGTCTTGTCCATCGAGACGAACCACTGGTCAGTAGCACGGAAGAGCACCGGGTGCTTGCAGCGCCAGCAGTGCGGATAGCTGTGCGTGATCTTCTTCTCGAGGACCAGGGTGCCGCGCTCGCGCAGGAACTCGATGATGTGCGGGTTGGCCTCATCGGTATCCATACCGCTGAAGGGACCACCGGTGCCAAACTCCTCGCCGGTGTAGAACTTGCCGTCATCATCGACCGGCATGCAAATGTCGGTGATGCCCTCCTTGAGGCAGGCGAAGTAGTCGTCGACGCCATGGCCGGGAGAGTTGTGGACGATACCGGTACCGTCATCGACACCGACGTAATCGGCCAGCAGCGCAACGCCCTCGACACCGTCAAAGATCGGCTGCTTATAGTGAATGTGATGGAAGGTCTCGGCGGGAACCACATAGGGCTTGCCGTCGACCATGACCGGGGTGTACTCCCAGCCAAACTCCTCGCAGCACTTGGGAGCCAGGTCCTCGAGCATGACCTCGGCACGACCCTCGTGCTCAACGGCGACATAGGCGGCGCCGGGCTTAAGGGAAACGGCCTGGTCAGAGGGGATGGTCCACGGCGTGGTCGTCCAGATGATAAAGTCGACCGGGCCGTTGAACTTCTCGAGCCCGGCAGGCTTGGAGGTCATCTCAAAGCGCACGAAGATGGACGGGCTCGTCTCGTCGGAGTACTCGATCTCGGCCTCGGCCAGCGCGGTGTGGCAGTGCTTGCACCAATGAACCGGCTTGTGACCGCGATAAATCATGCCCTTATCGAACATGGCCTTGAAGACCTCGATGTCGGCGGCGTCATGCTGGTGGTAGAGCGTCAGATACGGGTTGTCCCAGTCGCCAAGTACGCCCAGGCGACGGAAGCCGGCCTTCTGCAGCTCGATGTTCTCGACAGCGAACTTGTTGCACAGCTCGCGGATCTTAGCCGTGGAGGTCTGGTTGAACTTCTCGGTGCCGAGCTTCTCCTCGACCTTATGCTCGATCGGCTGGCCATGGCAGTCCCAACCGGGGACATAGGGAACCTCATAGCCCTGCATCATCCAGTAGCGGTTGATCATGTCCTTGGAGATCTTGTTCATGGCATGGCCGATGTGAATCGGGCCGTTGGCGTACGGAGGGCCATCGTGCAGCACGAACTTCTTGTGACCCTCGTTCTTCTTCAGAACCTGCTCGTAGACCTTGTTGTCCTGCCAGTCCTTGAGTCGCTTGGGCTCGGACTTGGAAAGACCGGCACGCATGGGAAAACCGGTCTTGGGCAGATTCATCGTCTGCTTGTACTCGTTTGCCACGGTACCCCTTTCTTGTCATGGGCGCGCACGCCCTCTGGGCACCAAAAAAGCGCCCGTCCCTACAAGCTGGGACGAAGCGCCACAAAACGGGCAGCCTGCCCGTAAAAGCTCTTCGCTTAACCACCCAGCTTAGATGCCCTCGCCCGCATATTCGCGCGCTCGCATCCGTTACTCGGCTGGCCTGTATCGACGACCATCTCGGCGATGTCTACTAAGACGAACCTGCATGGCACGTCCGTTGGGACCGCAGCTCCGGGGTGATTTTCATCGGTCGCATGCACGGGTTCTCAGCGCTCCCCGCTCTCTGTAGCATGCGGACGGCCGACTACTCGTCCCCATCAACGCTTATGCGGAGTATGCTAGCACGTTCCGCACCGGCAAAAAACCCTCAACACTGGTTTTATACGTTCGAAATTTCTCGCTATGACAGCCCTTCTCTAGGAGCAAAATACCTGAAAGCACTCTATCGAACGAAAGAAGGCTGCTATGCGCACGATTGGAATGAGCGACTACACCGTTGGCGAGGATTGCTTTACCGAGCTACCCGCCGCACTGGCGGAGTACGGCGCGAAGAAGGTCGCCATCATCGGCGGCAAGCGAGCCCTGGCTGCGGCGCTGCCGGGCATCGAGGCGGCGCTTGAAGGTACCAATGTCGAGATTCTGGAGACGCGCGTCTACGGCACCAACAGCACGCGTGCCAATATCGCCAAGGTCGTGAACTCCCCTGCCTGCCAGGAAGCTGACGTGCTTATCGCATGCGGCGGCGGCAAGGCGCTCGACACCGTGAAGACCGCAGCAATCGAGCTCAAGAAGATCGTCTTTACCGTGCCTACAATATGCTCCAACTGCTCGGCCGCGACCGCCATTGCCGTTGTCTACAACGACGACGGCTCGCTCGAGGGCTATTCGTACCCCAACCGCCCTGCGCACATCTTCATCAACCCCAAGATCATCGCCGAGGCGCCAGCGGAGTACTTCTGGGCCGGCGTGGGCGATGCCCTATCTAAGCAGCCCGAGGTCGAGTACGCCACGAGCGCCGGTAATTTGGAGCACACCGCCGGTCTTGGCCTGGCACTCGCCCACACCTGCTCCGAGCCGCTGTTTACCTACGGCGTGCAGGGTCTAAAGGACGTGCGCCAGGACCTGTCGAGCGAGGCCGTTAAGCAGATCGCGCTCGATATCGTGGTCAACACGGGCTATGTCTCGAACCTGACCAACCAGAACGATTACTACTACAACTCGAGCGTGGCACATGCGTTCCACAACGCCACGTGTAGCATTCCGCGTGAGGGCACCTACCTGCACGGCGAGGTCGTAAGCCTGGGTGTGCTCGTGCTGTTTGCCTATACGGGAGACACCGAGAACCTTGAGCGCTACGCCGCCTTTAACAAGCAGATGGGCCTGCCCGTGACGCTTGAGCAGGTCGGCCTTACCGAGGGAGATATCCCGGCCCTGTGCGAGTTCGCACACGCCACCAACGAGTGGAAGCAAGGCAACCCGGAGCCCTTCACCGACGAAAAGTTCGCCGCCGCCATCAAGGCCGCCAACGCCTATGGCCACTCTATCCTGGCCTAACCGACCAAAACCGCCACAAAGGGTACAGTACCTTTGTGGCGGTTTTTTATTGCTGTAACATGCTCGAGTCGAATTCGCTTGCCGGGATCACGCGGTAGCCGTGGCGCAGGAGCAGGTCAACGAAGACACCGTTACCCGTTGTGAGCGTGCCGCTGAAGGATCCGTCGTAGATATGGCCCACGCCGCACGACGGACTGCGATCCTGCAAGACGCACGCAGCAATCTCGAACGGGCCGCCCGCCTGCTCACACATATCGAGCGCACGTTGAGCACCCAGGCGAAACTCGCGATTAACCGAGATGCCCTCGCTGGTACGAACCTCGCCGTTAACGATCTCGGACGGCTTGCGCGGGGTGGGCAGACCGCCAAAAACCTCGGGGCACACCAACAAGACCTCAGTCCCCGTGCGTTCGCAGGCCTCGACCAACGCGCGATGATAGTTGTCGAGCCCGTTATACTTGCAGCTCTCACCCATTAAGCAGGCGCTCACCACAATCTTCATTTCCATCCCTCTCAAGCAAAACGCCCCATTTGAGAAAGCTGCTCAAATGGGGCGTCGGCGTTTACTGGCTCGACCGCGGCTTTACTGTTGCTTGGGCATCAGCGGATTCTCGCGCGTGAGGAGGTTCATGAACTCCTCACCCGTGATGGTCTCCTTCTTGTACAGATAACGAGCCAGCTCATGGAGCTTGAACTTGTTCTCCTTGAGGATCTGCAGGGCGCGATCGTGCGCGTCCTCGATCAGCTTGGCGACAATCGCGTCCACACGCTCGGCCGTACCGGGGGCGCAGGTGAGCGACGTGTCCTGGTTAAGGTACGCATTCTGAACGGTACCGAGCGCCATCATGCCAAACTCGTCGGACATACCAAAGCGCGTCACCATGTTGCGGGCGAGCTTGGTGGCCTGTTCGATATCGTTGGCGGCACCGGTCGTCATCTCGCCAAAGATGAGTTCCTCGGCCGCACGGCCGCCGCAGTAGACGGCAAGCTTGTCCAAGACCTCCTGACGTGTCGTCAGGAAGCGCTCGTCCTCCTCGACCTGCATGGTATAGCCAAGAGCACCGCTCGTGCGCGGCACGATGGTGATCTTGGTAACCGGCGCGGAACCCTTTTGGCGGGCAGCGACGATGGCATGACCGATCTCGTGGTAGGAAACGACCTGCTTCTCATGGTCGGAAAGCACCGTGGACTTACGCTGTTGGCCGGCAATGACGACCTCCACCGACTCCTCAAAGTCATCCTGGGTTGCACGCTTGCGACCCTCGCGAACGGCGCGCAGGGCGCCCTCGTTGATGATATTGGCCAGGTCGGCGCCCGAGGCACCGGGCGTGGCGCGGGCAATCGCGGTCAGATCGATCGGCGGCTCGGTCTTCACACTCTTGGCGTGAAGCTCGAGGATGTTCTTACGACCGGTCAGATCGGGCAACTCGACGGGAATGCGGCGGTCAAAACGACCGGGGCGCAGCAGCGCCGGATCGAGACTGTCGGGGCGGTTGGTTGCGGCAAGGACAACGATACCCTTGTGGTTATCGAAGCCATCCATCTCGGTCAGCAACTGATTGAGCGTCTGCTCGCGCTCGTCGTTGCCGCTAAAGCCGCCGCCATCACGCTTCTTACCGATGGTATCGATCTCATCGATAAAGACGATACACGGGGCCTTTTCCTTGGCCTGCTTAAACAGGTCACGAACCTTTGCAGCGCCGCGACCAACAAACATCTCAACGAACTCAGAGCCCGAAATACTAAAGAACGGAACACCGGCCTCGCCGGCAACAGCCTTGGCAAGCAGGGTCTTACCGGTACCCGGAGGGCCAACAAGGAGAGCACCGCGCGGCAGCTTGGCGCCGATCTCCTCGTAGCGCTGCGGCTTCTCCAGAAAGTCGACGACCTCCTTGAGAGACTCCTTGGCCTCTTCCTGGCCGGCGACGTCCTTAAAGGTCACGCCCACGTCCTTGGAGGCGATCACGCGCGCGCCGGACTTACCCAGTCCGCCGCCGCCAAAACCGCCGCCGCCAAAGTTCATCGACGGGCCGTCATCGCCCATGGCCTTCTTCATGCGGCGGTTGAGCCACCAACCGATGAGGAAGAAAATCGCCATGGGAAGAATGAGTGTGAGCAGGTAGTAGGTCATCAAACCCGAGTTTTTATCGGGAACGACCGACTCCAGCGAAGCGCCAGACTCAAGCACGCGATCGGTAAAGCCCGCATCGTTCGGCACACCGGTCGTCTTATAGGCGATGTTCTCGTCCTCGCCCTTCTTGGTGTAATAAATTGAGTAATCGTCCGTGTTGTACTCGACCTTGTCGACACTCTTCTTATCGAGCGCTTTGACAAACGTCGAATAATCGGTCTTCGTAATCTGCTGCGTGTGACCGATGTTGGGGAACAGAACGGTCGAGAGCACGAGGTAGACGACGAAGGCGATGAGCACGTAGAGGATCATATTCCGTCTACGTTTGTTGTCATCCATCTCCATCTGCTTGAACTCCATCTACTGGGGTTGATAATGTTTTCTAGAATACCCAACCCGGACGGCGATAAACCGACGCAGGGCACGAAAGGACAGAGATGGCATCACTGGAAGTCGGCAAGGTTCAAATCTATACGGGCAACTGATCGCGATGAAACCCGACACCACAGAGCTCATACTGACCGGCCGCGGCCTGCTGCCCCTCGCGGACCTCGCCGACCTGGTCACCGAAATGCGCCCCGTCAAACACTACTTCGACGAAGGCCTCCTGGCCCGCCAAGGCATCGAATACTAATTGATCCGAAGGGGACGGAGGAAAACGGATCATCGACATCACGACGGAGAGCAATGATCCATTTTCTTCCGCCCCAAGGGATCATTAGGCGGTGGCGCGGCCTAGCCAGTTGCCGCTGTGATGGTAGACGGTGAACATCATGGCGGTGATTACCCAGGTTACGGGGTAAACCAGCAGCAGGTGCTCAAGCGACGGATCGAAGGGCATGATCGCAAACACCCAGATCACCCTCAAGACAACGGTGCCAAAGATGGTGAGCATCATAGGCTGCAGACTCACGCCGGCGCCGCGAATGGAGCCCGACGCGTTCTCGATAATCGAGAAGATCGCGTAGAACGGCGCGATGAAATGAAGAATCGTCGTGGTGTACGCCGAAATCGAAGCATCGTCGACAAACAGACGCGACAACGGACCCGAGAACACCAGCAGCACGGCAGACAGGCCACCAATGAGCATAAACGACAGCACGAGCGACGTATGGTAGCCCTTGCGCATGCGCTCGTAGTTGCGCGCGCCAAAGTTCTGTGCCGAGAACGTGGTGATCGACACGCCGAGCGCCTCGGTAACCATCCAGATAATGCCATCCAGGCGCCCAGATAGACCCCAGGCAGTCGTGACATCGGCGCCAAACGAATTAACCGACACCTGGATCAACACGTTCGAGATCGAATAGGCAGCCGATTGAAAACCGAGTGGCAGTCCACACGAGATCATACTCTTGCAAATACCGCGATCGATGCCGAGCCTAGACAGCGAAAGACGCCATGCACCCGGAGCGCGCATCATGCGCAACACGATCATCGTTGCATTGGAGCAAATGGTCAGCGCCACTGCGATGCCACAGCCCAGCGCCTCCATATGCAACACAGCGACAAAGATGATATCCAGCACCACGTTAACCAGGCAGCCAGAGGCAATGATCACGGCGGGCCCGCGTGTGTCGCCCACGGCACGCAGCAGTGCGGTTCCCATATTAAGCAGCAGTGCCGCAACCATCGCGGCAAAATAACAGCGTGCATAGGCCACGCCCTCGGCCAATAGTTCATGCGGCGTGTTCATAAGCACCAGCATGGGCTCAACGAACACTATGCCAAGAATCGAGAAAACGATACCGCCCACCAGCGCAAGCGTCATGGCCGTATGGACCGAACGGCTCAGACGCTCATCATCGTGCTGGCCAAAAAACTGACCCGTGATAACGGCACAACCAGCGCCAACGCCAACGCAAAAGCCAATGCAGAGCTCGGTGAGGACCATCGTGGCTTGAATGCCGCCCAGCGCGAGCTTGCCGCCAAACTGACCGACAATATAGGTACCGATAAGCGTGTAGGCCTGCTGAAAAAACGAACTAAAAAAGATGGGAACGCACAGCGAAAGCAGCTGCTGCCAAATAACACCCTGCGTTACATCGATAGCCGTAGATTTCTTAGCCACACGCCCTCCCCACACGCATACGTCAAACAACAAAACAGCAATTTAAAACCAAAGCCAAAACCAGCTTAGCACCGACTGGCGGCGACCGAAACACCCCGAATTAGAGCGCGGTGCGAAATATCTGCCTAGTGATACAAACCCGGCTGGTAGTGATACTCATTGCTCACGTGCGGGCACAGCTGCCAAAAGGCGACGGCGCTCGCCGCGGCCACGTTGAGCGAATCGACCCCGTGCGCCATCGGAATGCGCACGGCGCGGTCACAGCCCTCAATGGTCTTGGCTCCCAGGCCGGCACCCTCGGTACCCATAAAGATCGCCAGGCGATCAATCTCCTGCAGCACTGGATCGTCCAACGACACCGAATCATCCGTCAACGCCATGGCGGAACACGAAAAGCCGGCATCGTGCAGCGCCGCCAGCCCATCATGCGGCCATACGCGCGCCTCACTGCCAATACGCGTCCACGGCACCTGAAACACGGTGCCCATGCTCACGCGGGCCGAGCGACGATACAGCGGGTCACAGCACGTAGGACTCACCAAAATGCCATCGACGTTCAGCGCAGCCGCCGAGCGGAAAATCGCGCCGACGTTGGTGTGGTCGACAATGCCCTCGAGCACGCACGCGCGCACCGGGCGCTCCCCCGCCGCCTCGACGACGCCGCCCAAGAACTCATCAACCGGAATCTGACGCGGGCGACGGAACGCCGCGAGCGCACCACGCGTCACGTTAAAGCCCGTCAACTGCTCCATGAGCTCCATGGAGGCCACGAACACAGGAACAGGACCCGCGCCCTCGCGCACAACCAGGCGCTCGAACAGCGGCATCATCTGATCGAGCCAGCGTTCGCCCAACAGAAAGCTCACCGGCTCGTATCCGGCGCGCACGGCACGCTCGATGACCTTAGCGCTCTCCGCAATAAAGATGCCCTTTTGCGGCTCCAACACGCAGCGTAGTTCGCGCTCGGTCAGTCGCACATAGGCATCGAGCCGCTCGTCCTCGAGCGAATCGATTCGCAGCACCTCAACGGCATCAGTCATAGCAGCCTGCCCGCACCTTTCTTTACAGCAGATCTATACCAAACGAGGCGACGCTAAGCGCCGCCCCGTGCATTCAAATAACCCGATGATACCGTTCACGCCAGACGATTTACGCCTCAACGCGACGATACGTCACGAACTCATAATCGAGACCCTCGTCACCCTCGCCCGCGGCAATCGTGGCAACACCGCCACGCCTCGCAATCTCCCACGCGGGATCGGCATCCAGATCGGGAAAGTACGTATCCACGTCATGCACGCAATGGTTATGCGTAACCTCGGCCTCGACGCAATACGGCAAGAACTGTCGATACACCTCGCCGCCGCCGATCACCCACGCAACGGGTTCATCGGCTACCGCGACGAGCGCTTCGTCAACGCCATGCACCACGTCGACGCCCTCGGCAGCAAAGCTCTCGTCGCGGGTGAGCACGATATTACGGCGATTCTTGAGAGGACGCCCGCCGGGAAAACTCAACAGCGTCTTGCGCCCCATAATGACCGGGCAACCCTTGGTGCATGCCACAAAATGACGCATGTCGGCACGGTTGGACACGACCATGTCGCCCTCGCACCCAATACCCCAGTCATCGCACACGGCGACAATGGCAGAAAGCTTACACGTCATGCGCGTCACCTACACCGCGATGGGAATGTTCTTGACCTGCGGGCCGTGCTCGTAGCCCTCCACGATCAGGTCGTCGGTCGTAAACGCATAGAAATCGTGCACATCGGGGTTCAGCGTTACCTTAGGCGCCGCAAACTGCGGGCGCTCGATAAGCTCACGGACGATATTGACATGACGGTCGTAAATGTGGGCATCGGCAATCACATGCAGCAGCTCACCGGGGATCATATCGACCGACTGCGCGACCATCATCAGCAAGATGGCGTACTGACAAACGTTCCAGTTGTTCGCGGCCAAAATGTCCTGGCTGCGCTGGTTGAGAATCATGTTGAGTGTGGGCTTATCGTCCTGCGGGCGCTGCGTGACGTTATAGGTCACGCTGTAGGCGCACGGATACAGGTGCATCTCGGACAGGTCGCTAAACACATAGGTGTTCGTCATAATGCGGCGGCTGTACGGCGTGTGCTTAAGATCGTACAGCACGCGGTCCATCTGGTCGAAATCGCCCTCGGCATAATGGCTCTTCTGGCCAATTTGGTACCCGTAGGCCTTGCCGATGGAGCCGGTCTCGTCGGCCCACTCGTCCCAAATATGGCTGTTGAGATCATGGACGTTATTAGACTTCTTTTGATAGATCCACAGGATCTCGTCCATGGCGGACTTGAGCGCCGTACGACGCAGCGTAAGCGCGGGGAACTCCTCGCGCAGATCGTAGCGCGCCGTGACGCCAAAGTTTTTAATGGTATAGGCAGGGGTGCCATCCTCCCACACCGGACGGACCTTTTGGCCCTCGGTGGTGGTGCCATGGTCCAGAATATCGCGGCACATGGTTACAAACTGTTGATCAGCCTTGCTCATTGACCCTCCTGTCAGTCGCCTACAAGCGAGATTCATTGTAGCCCAGGCGCACGCAGCCCCACAGCCCAAACATAAGCCCTCATTTTCTGACATATGCCAGAAATTCATTGCGCAAATCTGAACGTTCGCTATTCTATTGTTGACATATGTCAGATAAGGAGTGCACATGGCAGGAAGACGCGAGAAACTGCGCCGCGTCGGGATCATCCCCGAATATCGCGGTTTTACCCCCGATGGCCTGGCGAGCGGCGATGCCATCGATATGACAGTCGACGAGCTCGAAGTGCTGCGCCTGTGCGACTTGGAAGGCCTTAACCAAGAGGCAGTCGCCCAGCACATGGGCATTGCCCGCGCCACGGTGGCGGCAATCTGCAGCCGCGCGCATCGCAAGGTGGCAAACGCGCTGGTCAATGGACGGGCGATCGTCATCGAAGGCGGCAACATCGCGTACTCCCCCATCACCACGACAACGGCCGCATGGCCAGCAAAGGAGGTCGACACCGTGAGGGTGGCAACGACGTACGACAACAGCAACATCTTTATGCACTTTGGCCGCAGCGAACAGTTCAAGATCTACGACATCCAGGATGGCAAGGTGCTCAACGAGCAGGTCGTGGGCACCGGCGGCACTGGTCACGGTGCATTGGCGGGTCTGCTTGCCAACAGTGGCGTTGACACGCTCATCTGCGGCGGTATCGGCGGCGGCGCCATCAACGCACTTACCCAGGCCGGCATCACGGTCTATGCAGGCGCCCAGGGCAGCTGCGACGCCTGCGTCGAGGCACTCATTGCCGGCACGCTCGCACAGACCGGCGAGGCCACGTGCGGCTGCCACGGCCATGACCACGAGCACACCCATGAGCACGGCGAATCCTGCGGTTGCCACGGCCATCACGAGAACGAGGGCCACGAGGGCTGTGGCTGCCACTAGCGGCAAATGCTCTGGCGCCAAGACGTGCCATTCGCGCAACAAACCACACAACGGTGAAGGCCGCCTGGAGTACCATCCAGGCGGCCTTCGCCATACACGACTCAACCAGTCGTTACTTCTTATTGCGCATCTGCGCTTCCATCTGGCGCAGCAGATCCATATCAGACTTGGGGCCGCCCGTTCCCAAGCCGCCCAGGCCGCCCAGCCCCATGGCATCCAGGCCGGGAATATTGGGCATGCGCATCTTCTTGCCCTTCTTACCCTTTTTGCCCTTCTTGCCACCAGCCTGTGCCTGATTGGCCATCGTGCGCATGCGGCCCATCATCTTATTCATCTCGCCCCACTGCTTCATAAGGCTATTGACCTCGGTGGGGGTCACGCCGGCGCCCTTGGCAATGCGGGCACGGCGCTGGCCGTTGATGATGGAGGGGCGAAGGCGCTCCTCCTTGGTCATCGACATGATGATGGCCTCGTTCTTATCGAAGATACCTTCGTCCAGGTTGCCACCCATCTGGTTAAGCGCACGCTGGCCACCGGGGAGCATGCCCAGAATGCCCTTCATGCCGCCCATCTTCTTGACGGCCTTCATCTGGTCGAGCATGTCGTTCATGGTGAAGCCCTCGCGAAGCATGCGCTCGGCGGCCTCGAGCTGCTCTGCGTCAGCCGCCTCTTGGGCCTTCTCGATGATGCCGACAACATCGCCCATGCCCAAGATTCGCTTGGCCATACGATCGGGATAGAACGGCTCCAGCGAATCGGGTTTCTCGCCCATGCTCACGAACTTGATAGGCTTGCCGGTCACCTGGCGCACGGAAAGCGCGCCGCCGCCACGGGCGTCGCCGTCGAGCTTGGAGATGATCACGCCGTCAAAGTCGGTGCGCTCGGCGAAGGTCGAGACGACGTTGACGATATCCTGGCCGGTCATGGCATCGACGACCATCAGCACCTGATCAGGCTTGACGGCCTTCTTGATGTCCACGGCCTCCTGCATCATCTGCTCGTCGATCTGCAAACGACCGGCGGTATCGACGATGACCACGTCACGCAGGTGGTCAACGGCCTCCTGGATGGCGCCCTTGGCGATGTCAACCGGGTGCTCGCCATCGCCACGGAAGACCGGCACGCCGATCTCTCCGCCAAGCGTGGCCAGCTGGTCGGCAGCGGCGGGACGGTAGACGTCGCACGCGGCGAGCAGCGGCGAGCGGCCCTGCTTCTTGAGCAGGTAGGCCAGCTTTACGGCCGCCGTGGTCTTACCGGAGCCCTGCAGGCCCACGAGCATGATGACATTGGGAATGCGGTTACTAAAGACGAGCTTGCTCTCTGTGGAGCCGAGCATCTCGGTGAGCTCGTCGAGCACGATCTTGACGACGTTTTGCGCTGGCGACAGCGACTCCATGACCTCGGCGGTCATGCAGCGCTCCTTGGTCTTGGCGACGAACTCCTTGACGACCTTGAAGTTGACGTCGGCCTCGAGCAGCGCCATGCGAATGTCGCGCATAGCCGAGGTGATATCGGCCTCGGTCAGCTTGCCCTTACCGCGCAGGCGGTCAAATGTGTCGTTGAGGCGATCGCTCAGGGAATCAAACACTAGTCACTCCTTAATTGGACTCGCCCACCAGGGCGCGGCAGAAATCTTTGGCATTGAACTCCTGCAGGTCATCGACCTGCTCGCCCACGCCCACGCGCAGGATCGGGAGCTTGAGCTTCTCGGCCACGGCCATGGCGATACCGCCCTTAGCCGTGCCGTCGAGCTTAGTCATGATAATACCGTCCAAGCCCAGTGCCTCGTTAAACTCGAGCGCCTGGTTCAGACCGTTCTGGCCGGTGGCGGCATCGATCACGAGCACGACTGAGACGGGCATGGGGCCGGCGGCCATATTGGCGGCGCGCTTACGCGTCACGTTAACCACCTTGGCAAGCTCGCGCATGAGCTCGGGGCTCGTGTGCAGACGACCGGCAGTGTCGATAAGCACCAGGTCGCTGCCGCGCTTGTCGGCCTCGTCGAGCACGTCGTAGCAAACACTTGCCGGGTCGGAGCCGCGTTCGCGCTTGATGACGGGGACGCCAGCGCGCTGGCCCCACACATCGAGCTGCTCGATGGCGGCGGCGCGGAACGTATCGGCAGAGCCGATCACGACATTCTTGCCGCGGGCGGCCATGGCGCTCGCGATCTTACCGACCGTCGTGGTCTTGCCGGCACCGTTAATGCCCACAAACAGCACGCAGCTCGGCGTATCGGAGAACGGATCGCGCTCGGTGGGCACAAAGTGCTGCTCAAGCTGCTCGGCCAGGGCGCGACGGAGTTGCGGGGCGGTCTTGAGGTTCTTCTTGGCCGCGGCATCGCGCAGGTCATCGGAGACCTTGATGGCGACCTCGGCGCCCATGTCACCCATGACGAGGGTGTCCTCCAGGTCCTCCCAAAAATCCTCGTCGACCTCGCCGCCAAAGTAAAAGACCTCGTTGAGGGCCTCGCGACTGCGCTCAAGTCCGCGCGAGAGAGCATCGAAGAATCCCATTATGCATTCACGACCTTTCCGGTTTCGCGATCGAGTTTTTGCGAGACGACGCGACTGACGCCGTCGGCTTGCATCGAGACGCCATAGAGGACGTCAGCGTCCTCCATAGTACGGCGCTGATGCGAAATGACCAAGAGCTGCGTATCGGAACGCAACACATCGAGCGCGCCGATGAGCTTGGACAGGTTGGCGTCATCGAGTGCCGCCTCGACCTCGTCCAGCACATAGAACGGCACCGTGCGCGTGCGGTACACGGCAAAGAGCAGGGCGAGCGCCGTCAGGCTCTTCTCGCCGCCCGACATGAGCATCATCTTGGTGATGCGCTTGCCGCGCGGCTGCGCCACGACCTCGATACCCGTCTCGGCAGGATGCTCGGGATCGGTCATCTCCAGATGAGCCTGACCGCCCGGGAAGAGCATAGCGAAGATCTCGCGGAAGTTCGCATCAACCTTCTCAAACGTCACCAGGAAGGCCTTCCGCATCTTGCGATCAATGGCCACCGTGATCTTGGTGAGCGCCTTGCGCGCGCTCTCCAGATCGGCCAGCTGCTCCTCGATGTAATCGGCGCGGCGCTTGAGCTGCTCGTACTCCTCCATGGCAACCTGGTTCACAGGGCCCAGGTTGTTGATCTGACGCACGAGCTGGTTGAGTTCGCGCTCGGCGGCATCGCGGTCCGTGGGCGCCGGAAGCATGAGCGCTTCCTCGAGTACCGTGGTGCCATCGGCGGTAATGGCCTTAATGGCGGCCTCTACCTGCACCTCGAGCTTGCCACGCGCGACCTTGAACTCGTTTTGCGTGGCGGAGGCGGTATCGACCCGCTCCTTAGCGCGGGAGACCTCGGCCTTGGCATCCTCGATGGTCTTCTTGAGCGAAGCGGAGTCCGCCTCCTCCAGAGAGGCCTGGTCACGCAGGCGCGCTGCCCAATCCGACACGCGTTCCAACAGGGCAGAATAGCGTTCGTGCATGGGATCGACGCGCAGGCGCAGCAGCTCGAGCGAGCGCGAAGCCTGGCGTGTTCCGCGGATACGACGGTCGATGCCCTCAAGACGATGCTCCAAGTCGGGCACACGGCCCTTCAGCGAACGCAGGCGTTCGCTCGTCTGGGCTAGGCGAACCTTGGCGTCGGCGAGCTTGCCGGCAGCCTCGGAATCGTCACGGCGAACGCGGTCGAGTTCGTCGTTAGCCTCGGCAATCTGCAAGCCCAGATCGCTTGCATGCGCACGGGCCTCGTCACGCGAACGGGTGAGCTCGTCCACGCGCGGGCGCGCAGAGCGAACGGCCTCGGAGGCCTGCTCGCGGCGCTTGGAGATGCGCACGCGCTCGACCTCGGCATTGTTGGCGCTTTGCTCCAAGCGGCCGATCTCGGAGAGCAGCGAGCGGCGCTCGCCCTCAAGACGGGCGATCTCGCCGGCGGCATCGCCCTCGGCGGCACGCGCTTCCTCAACGGCCGCATTGGCCTCAACGACCTGGCCTGACACATGTTCAAACACAGCGGCCAAATCGGGCTCCAGGCCCTCTAACTCGCGAATACGACGCTTGCGCTCCAAGGCACCCGACGCCTCGCCGGCATCGAGGCCCACACGCACCAGGCCGCCACAGCTTACGCGGGCGCCATCGGGAGTCACATAGGTCACACCGTCAACGACAGGCGCCGACAGCGCGGCAGCCAAGTCATCGACCACGTAATAGCCGCCGAGCAGCGCCTCGACGACGGGTCCGTACCCTGCGCGAACGGACAGACGATCAACCAGACGGGTACCGGCAGCGCCCTCAGCGGCGGTAGAGCCGCTCACGCCGCGCGCCACCAGCAGCGCCTCGCCCGAGGCCTTCTTCTGGTCCAGAGCGGCACGACCGGCACGCTCAAGCGAGGACGTATCGTCAAACAGCAGCGCATCGATATCGCCGGCGAGCAATTGCTCAACCAAGCCCTCAAGCTCGCGCGGGGCCTCGAGCACGTCGCCCAGACGACCAGAGACATCATCACCCAGCGCACCCACCAGACGGCTCACCAGCGGCGAGCTGTCGGCCATGCGGGCATCGAGTTTCTTTTGGCTGGCAAGCTCCGAGCGCACCTCGGATAACTTGTTGCGCGCCTCGCTCTCGCGGGCACGCAGGTCCTTCAGGGCCGCGCGTGCGGTCTCGGTGGCCTCACGCGCATCGACCTGAGCCTGGCGCGCTTCCTCAAGAGCGCCCTCAAGCTCCTCGGCGCGGTCGCGACGGCTCTCGAGCGAAGCCGTGACCTCCTCGAGCTGTTCATCGATCTGCTCCAGGCGCGAAGCATACATGTTGTCCTCGACCTCGGCATTGCTCAGCGAGTCCTTCACCTTGGCGAGCTCGAGCGCGGCGTTATCGGCTACGCGCTGCACATCGCGTTGCTCACGCGTAAGCTGCGAAATCTGATTGTCGAGCGCCACGCGCCGCTCGTGGAGCTCGGCGGCGGCAGGACCAGCGGCGTCAACGTCCTCCTGGGCCTGCATGTGCGCACCGGTCACTTCCTCAAGCTGCGCACGCGCGTCCTCGAGCTCCTCGACCACGCGACGTCGCTGATGCTCGGAGCTCGAAATCTGCCCGCGCATGTCAGACAGGCGCGACACCATGTTGTGGCCCTTTTCCTCGAGCAGGCGCATGTCGGAGTTAATGCGGCCGACCACATCTTGCATATGACGGCGCTGCTCGCCCAGGTCGCCCACAAACAGGCCCTTTTCCTCGAGCATGACCTGAAGCTTCTCGAGCTCGCGCTCCTTTTCGCCCAAGCGGTACTGCGCAAGCTCCAGCTCGGCGGCACCTTCCTTGGAACGGCTCTCCAAGTCATTCCACTGCGACTGCAGCGAACGCAGCTCGTCGACGGCTAGCATCTGCGTAAGCTCGTTCGCGCGCGAGGACAGCTCTTTGTACTTGCGCGCGCGATCGACCTGACGCTCCAACGGTCGCAGCTGACGGGCGATTTCCTTATTGATGTCGCGGGCACGCGTCAGGTGCTCGTCCATCGACTTAATCTTTTTGAGCGCACGCTCCTTGCGGCGCTTGTGCTTGGAGATGCCGGCGGCCTCCTCGATGAGGGCACGGCGTTCCTCGGGGCGGCTCTGCAAAATGGCGTCGAGTTTGCCCTGGCTGATGATGGAATGCGTATCCTTGCCCAGGCCCGAATCGTGCAGGATGTCCTGAATGTCCATCAGGCGGCACGGACTCGAGTTGATGAGGTACTCGCTTTCACCCGAGCGATACATGCGACGGGTGATGGCGACCTCGTCAAAATCGACGGGCAGCATATGGTCCGAGTTATCGAGCACCAGCGTGACCTCGGCGACACCCACCGGCTTGCGCGCTGACGAGCCCGAGAAGATGACGTCCTCCATGGCCTGGCCGCGCAGCTGCTTGGCGCTCTGCTCGCCCAGGACCCACAGAATCGAGTCAGAGATGTTCGATTTTCCCGAGCCGTTGGGACCGACGATGACGGTCAGGCCCGGCTCAAACGTCATATGGGCGCGGTCGGCAAACGACTTGAACCCTTTGAGCGTGAGGGACTTGAGATACACGGTTCCTCGCTTACACGTGCTTCTTGTTCAGAATCACGCCGTTGGTGGTGTAACCCATGCGGTCGAGCGCTTCGAGCGCGGCGGCTCCCTCGGCTTCCTTCTTTGAGGAGCCGGAGCCGCGACCCTGGCGAATACCATCGATCAAAACCACGGCGGTAAAGGTGGGCGCATGTGCCGGGCCCTCGGAGCCAACGAGCTTGTACGCCGGGGATTCGTGACCGTCGGCTTGCACGCACTCCTGCAAAAACGACTTGGGGTTCGCAGGATGCTCGGCACGCTCGGAAGCCAAATGCGGCTTAAGCGTACGGTGAATGAACTCTGCCGCGGCATCCCAGCCGGCATCCAGGTACAGCGCGCCCACGAGCGACTCATAGACGTTCTCGAGGGCCGAATGCAGGCCGCGCGCACCGGTACCGGTCTCGGAGGCACCAAAGATGATGATGTCGTCGATGCCCAGCTCGTGAGAAACCTCGGACAGCGTAGCGCCCGAGACAAGCGACACCTTCAGGCGCGTGAGCTTGCCCTCGTCAAACTCCGGATAGGACTCAAACAGGGAGCGTGCGACCACAGCGCCCAAAATGGAATCGCCCAAGAACTCAAGGCGCTCATAGCTGGCAGAAACCGGCTGGCCCTCGACTGCCGAGGGATGCGTAAGGGCCGCGCGCAGCAGCACCTTATTATTGAACTCGTGGCCCAGAATTTCCTGGGCACGCGTAAGTCGTTCAGACAAAGCCAAGACCTAGGCCTCCCTGGCATTTTCGATCGCGTCGACGGCGTCGGCGACAGAGTTGAGCGAGAGCAGAGTCTCGTCATCGATCTCGAGGTTGAACTCGTCCTCGATAGCCGTAACCAGCTGCAGGCGCTCGAGCGAGTTGGCATCGAGGTCGTCAAAGGTGGTCTCATCGCTAATTTCGGCAACATCGACGCCCAGAACGTCAGCAGCGACCTCGGCGATCTTGTCGAAGATTTCGGAGCGGTCCATAGCGCTTCCTCTCATAGTGCATGAATACCAAAAGAATGGTACCGCCCGGGCGGTACCAAGACACGGTTCTGATTCTACCCCACGAAGCACGCCCCGAGGCGCATAACGCCGGTGTTATAAAACGATACCGTCCATGGAGTTGGCGACGTTCTCGACCAGCCCGGCGCGCACGGCTTCGGCCGCCGCGAGCGTACCGTTTTTAACAGCCTCGACCGAGGTGGCGCCATGGCCGATCAAGACCACGCCGCGCAGGCCCAAAAGAATCGCGCCGCCCTTGGCGTCGCCCGATAGCTTGGCCTTTATCTCGCGCATCTGCTTTTTAATGAGCAGCGCGGCGATCTTGGTGCCAAGCGAAGACATAAAGGCACCCTTGAGTTCCTGCAGCAAAAACTTGGCAGCGCCCTCGGTGGCCTTGAGCGCAATATTGCCCGACATGCCATCGGCAACGACGACATCGAAGTTACCGGAGGTGATGTCCGTTCCCTCGCAGTTACCAACAAAGCCGGGAACGGCGGCTTTCATGGCCGGGAAGCAGGCCTTGGTAAAGTTGGAGCCCTTCTCGTCCTCGGTGCCGTTAGCAAGCAGGCCCACGCGGGGATGCTCGATGCCCAGGACGACGCGAGCATAGGCGCTACCCATCTGAGCAAAACGCACCATGTCATCGACCTCGACATCGGGGTTGGCGCCCATATCGCACAGCACCGTCAGACCGCCGGCGCGATTGGGCAGCGCATTGGTCAGACAGGGACGCACCGGCTGCTTCTTACCTTCGGCCATATATCTAAACGGCGTGACGTAGGCGGTCGCAGCGGCGGTCATGGCGCCGGTGGAGCCGGCGGAGAAAAACGCGTCCGCATTTCCCTTCTTGATGGCGCGGCACGACAGCACGATCGAAGACTTGCGTTTGGTCATCACGGCGCGAATGGGATCGTCATCCATGGCGATAACGTCGGGTGCCTCAAGGGCCTCAACACGTGCGTGGGAAGCAGCAAAGGGATTGACGATTTCGGCGGGGCCAGCTGCCAAGACCTCGATATCGGGATCGGCGGCAAGTGCAGCCTCGATACCATCGAGAACGACCTGAGGTTTCTCGTCTCCACCCACAACGTCTACACAAACGCGAACGTTACTCATATACATGCTCCTTATACAAAAATGGCCGACTCATTGAGCCGGCCATTGAGGTTCCATTTGGAACGGCATCGCATCCAGAGTATACCGTTACTCGGTAACGATAACCTCGCGGTCCTTGTAGAAACCGCAGCTGGGGCACACGTGGTGCGGAAGCTTGACAGCGCCGCAACGGGGGCACGTGGACTGAGCCGCAGCCGAGATCTTCATGTTGGCGGAACGACGGGTGTGAGTGCGGATACGACCCTGCTTTTGTTTAGGTACGGGCATAGTGACCTTCCTTATGAACTATCCAGTGTGGCGATTACGCGCAAGTAGCGATACTACCACAGTTTTACTCATCGAGCTTGAGATTCTTCAATGCTGCAAATGGATTTTCCGTGGCAGCGGCCCATTCCGCCTCTGCCTGGGCGGCGCAATCGCATTGCTCGACGTTGAGATTGCAACCGCAAGTGGGGCACAGACCACGGCAATCGGGCTTGCAGAGCACTACAAACGGCGTGTCCATAACGACCGCGTCATTGATGGGCTCACCCAGATCGACTAGACGGTCCTCACCCAGGAACTCGTAGCCGTCCTCGTAGGCCTCGGGATCCTCGGGCTCCTCAAAGAGGTAGAACTCCTCGATCTCGCCGGCGATATCAAACGAGGCGGGCTCCAGGCAACGGTCGCACTCGCCGGTGGCGTGCGCGCGGACCATGCCCGTGAGCAAGACACCGGTACCGGCATTGGTAAAGACAACGTCGTAGTCGATGCCGTCCTGAAGCTGGTACTCCTTCTCGCCCACCGTGTAGGTGGCGACATCGACCTTACCGGTCAGCGGATACGAATCTCCAGGAAACTCGAGCTGCTCGGAAAGATCGACGGTAACGCTCGGGAACTCAGCCATTACCACTGACCATTCTGTTGGGCGGCACCCTCGTTGAGCTGCTGACGGCAACGGGTAACGGTGCCGGTCAGGCTCTTGAGGTTCTCCTCCAGGTGCGTAAAGACCTGCTCTGCATAGTCCTCGGCAGCATAACGCGTCTCGCGCTCGTACTGCTGGGCACGATCGCGGATGTCGTCGGCCTGCTGCTGCGCAAGGCGGACGATTTCCTGCTCACCGGCAATGGTGAGGGCCTGCTGCTGAGCGTCAGCGATGATGGAATCGGCCTGAGCGGCGGCGGAAGCCATGAGCTCCTCGCGCTCCTTAAGGATACGGCGGGACTTCTGCCACTCCTCGGGATAGCTCATGCGGATCTCGTCGAGGATGTTGAAGAACACGTCGGCGTCGATGACCTTGAACTGAGCGTTCTTGCCGAAAGGCGGCTTGGCTTCCTCGATCAGCCCTTCGAGCTCATCGACCAAGCTGACGATCCTATCGCCAGGAAAATTCTCGCCCGGCATCCGGTCTCCTTTCATAGGTAACATATCATCGTGCTAGTTTACCACATGCCACCAGGCAATAAGAAACGTCACGAAAAGCGATGTTTGAGCGCTTCGACCACGTTGGGCGGGACAAACGTCGATACGTCACTACCGAGCGAGGCGATCTGGCGAACAACCGAGCTCGAGATATAGCCGTACTGCGGCGCGCTCATGACAAAGATGGACTCCAGCTCGCTATCCAGGCGATAGTTAAGGTCGGCCTGCTGCAGCTCATACTCAAAGTCGGTCATGGCGCGCAGACCCTTGACCACGGCCCCCGCCCCCTGCTCACGAGCGAAGTCGACCAAGAGGCCGGTAAAGGGCAGGACCTCGACGCCGTCGATATCACCGAGCGCCTCGCGGGCCAGCGCCACGCGCTCATCGAGCATAAACGTGGTGCCCACACCGTTTTTACCCTGCGACTCGGCCACGGCGACGATCACGCTGGGAAAGATGCGGCGGGCGCGGCGGATCACATCGATATGGCCAAACGTGATGGGATCGAAGGTGCCCGGGACGATCACGCGATTAATAGTGTCACTCATGGGCGTCCTCCGGGGATACTGCCTCGTCATTTTCGTTAGCATCAGTGCCGCCGTCCTTGCTATCGCCGACCCAACGGAGCAGGTCGACCGAGGTAATGCCGTAGCGCTTCTCACGTACAGTCTCAAAGCCTGCCGGATGCGCGCCCGCATCGGCGGCGGCATGCTCAAACAGGGCGTAAGCGCCAGACGCAAGCATACCCTGCTGAGCCAGGTCCTGCAGCAGCTCCTCGACCGGCTCGGCACCAAAAGCATAGGGCGGGTCGAGCAGGACCAGATCAAAGGGGCCGCCTGGTACACGACCGCGCGAGGCACTCACCAGCATGTCGCCCGTGACCACGCGCCAACGCGCACGGTCACGGCAGAGCGACTCGATATTCTTGCTAATGAGCCGCGCGGCGTTGCGATCGATCTCAAACGTCGTGAGCGAGCGGGCCCCACGAGAGAGCATCTCTAACCCTAAGGCGCCGGAGCCGCCAAAGGCGTCCAGCACGCGGACCTCGTCCAGATCGAAGTCGAATGCCGACATGACCATAGATGCGCACGCCTCACGCACGCGATCAGTCGTGGGGCGGGTGACATCGCGACCACGGGGCTCCTCGATCTTACGACCGCGCCATTCGCCGCCGATGATTCTCATCCTCCGCTGACCTCCTTAAAAATATGTCGATATCGCATGGCGACCGCATCGCGCAGGGGGCGCGTCGCCACGGAGTCAAGGGTGCAAGCATACCGCAAGAGCTCGACCGCGTCCAAATGGGCCCACTCGATTAGTTCCTCGTCGGCATCCAGGTCGACAAAGCGCAGAGTCACACCGCCATGCTGGCGATAACCCAGGATTTCGCCCTCGTGACGCAGACGCAGGTCCATCTGGGCGAGCGTAAAGCCATCCGCGGTTTTTTCGAGCGATTGCAGGCGATCTTGTGCTGCGGACGCGCCGCCGTTGCCCTTGGAGTGCGTCATGACCAGGCACGTGCCCGACACACTGCCACGGCCCACGCGGCCGCGCAGCTGGTGCAGGGCAGCCAATCCAAAGCGCTCGCCGTTCTCGATGACCATGACGGTGGCGTTAGGCACATCGACGCCCACCTCGACCACCGTAGTCGAGACGAGCACGTCAATCTCGCCACGCTTGAAGGCATCGATAACCTGGTCCTTCTCCCCCGCCGGCATGCGGCCGTGAAGGCGCTCGACGGTAAGCCCCGGCAACGCCAGACGCAGGCGATCGAGCTCGGTCGCCGTATCGTGCAGCGGCACGGGTACGGTTACGCGGCCCTCATCGTCGCGGGCAATACCGGGCACGTCTTCCAGCTCATCGGCCGAGTCACTCGGCTCCACGAGTGGGCAAATCACGTAGGCCTGCTGACCCTTTTCATGCGCCTCGCGGATGACGCCATAGGCGAGGTCACGGCTCGACTCGGTGAGCACGCGTGTCGTCACGCCAGCGCCGGGGACAGGCCGATGACGGATGATACTCGTGTCCAGATCGCCGTAGACCGAAAGCGCCAGCGTACGCGGGATGGGCGTTGCCGTCATAACGAGCAGATCGGCACCGGGGCCCTTCGCGCGCAGGGCGTTGCGTTGGCCGACGCCAAACCGGTGCTGCTCATCGATGACCACGAGCGACAGATGCTTGAACGCAACGTTATCCGAAAGGACCGCGTGGGTTCCAAAGAGGACGTCGAGCTCGCCTGATTCCAGCTGTGCATGGATGCGCTCGCGCTCTGCGGCCGGCGTGGCACCCGTCAGAAGCGCCCAGGACATGCCGGCCTGCGAGAGCAGAGGGCCGGTCTTATCGGCATATTGGCGCGCCAGCACGCCCGTGGGCGCCATAACGCAGGCCTGCGTGCCGCTATCGGCAGCCACAGCTAGCGCGCAGGCGGCAACGGCGGTCTTACCGGTACCGACATCGCCCAGCAGCAGACGGTTCATCACGCGCCCGCCATCGCACATGTCATGCAGGATGTCTTGGAATGCGGCCTCCTGCTCGTCGCTCAGCGAAAACGGAAGGGCCTGTTTAAGCGCGCCCAGATGCTCGCCCGCGGTGTGGGCATAGGGCACCACATCGACCAGGCCACCGTCGTTGCGCAGACGCAGCGCCAGCTGCAGGTAGAGGCACTCCTCGTAGGCAAGACGCCGGCGTGCGATGTCGCGCTCAGCCATGCTCGAGGGAAAGTGGATCGAACGCAACGCGCGGGCATTGCTCATGAGCTTCCGCTTTGCGCGCAGCGGCGCGGGAATCGGATCGAACGGATTGCCGACGACCTCGAGCGCGCCGCTTACGATGCGGCGCATCCACGCCTGGCTCACGCCATCGCTCACGTAATGGACCGGCAGAATGGTGCCTGCGGCGCGCCTGTCCTCGAGCTTTTCAAAGTGGGGCGAGGCCATCTGTTTAAAGCCGTAGGCAAACTCGACCTTGCCCATCACGGCCAGGCGGTCGCCCTGCTTAAGCTGCTGAGCAATCCAGGGCTGGCGGAAAAAGGCGACCTGCAGCACGCCCGTCTCGTCAACAAGTGAGACCTCAGTCACCTGCATGCGCGGACGCGGCTGCTTTTTGACGATACGGTCGACCGTGGCGACGATGGTGCACACGGTACCGATGGGCGCCATCTCGATAGACCAAGAACGGGTAAAGTCGAGGTATCGATGAGGGATATGGAGAAGGAGGTCCCCCACCGTCCGAATTCCCAGACGGCGAAGGGCCTCCTCACGTTTACCCGAAACATATTTGAGTCGCGCGATATCCTCGTCGAGCGCATTGCTCTGGGCAAAGCGCTCCGAGACGCGCGGCACGGAGCACAGCTCGGACATGGGCAGTTGCCTACTCGATCGAGAAGATCACGGGATAGAGCGGCTGCTCGCCACGATGGGCGTCGATCTCCAGATCGGGCTGAGCCTCCTCGATGGCGTCGACGATCTCCTGGAAGGCCTCATCGGACAGCTCCTCGCCGGCCAGAATCGTCAGCGCGTCGCCCTCCTCTTCCTCCTGCATGCGGTTGATGCAGTCGAGCGTGACCTGTTTCACGTCGGAGCCGACCACGTCGATGGAGCCGGCGATGATACCCATGACGTCACCGGAGTGAATCGGCGAGCCATCAGATGCGCTGGAGTCGCGCACGGCGCGGGTGACCTCGCCATCGCGAACCTCGCTGATGGCGTCGACCATGGCGGCGACGGCGTCCTCGAGCTCGGAATCGGGCAGGACCGCGAACAGCGCGGAGAACGCCTGCGGAACGGTCTTGGTGGGAACAACGGCAACCTTCTTGTCCGTGCAGGCAGAAGCGGCAGCCTCGGCAGCCATGCGGATGTTGCCGTTATTGGGCAGGATGATGACCGAGGTCGCGTTGACCTGGTCCACCGCGCCCAGCAGGTCGGCGGTCGAGGGATTCATAGTCTGGCCACCGGAGACGACCACGTCGACGCCAAGGGACTTGAGGATGTCAGCCTCGCCGGAACCGGCGGCAACGGCGACAAAGCCCAGCGCCTTGGCGGGCTCGGCGGCCTTTTCCTGATCCTCGTGGATCTTGGCGGTACGGTCGTGGGCCTCCATCTCCATGTTGTGGATAAAGACCTCATAGATCTGACCGAGCTGCAGCATGTGCTCGAGCACCAGGTTGGGGGTGTTGGAGTGCACATGGATCTTGTAGTCGGGATAGGCGCCCACGAGCAGCTCACAGTCGCCCATGGAGCCTAGGAACTTAAGGCACTCGTCCTCGTCAAACGGGGCGTCGGCCTTAAAGAGGAACTCGTTGCAGTAGCGGAACTCCGAGCCCTCCCAGTCGTCGTTAGCCTCGATCTCAACACGACCGAGGGCCGCATCGCGGGCAGAGCCGGCGGAGTCAAACGTGGCGGAGAAATCCTCGACAACGGTGCTGCGGCCGAGCGCAGCGGCAACAAAGTTCTCCAGGAAGATGGCAAAGCCAAAGGCGCCGGAGTCGACCACGCCGTTCTCCTTCAGAACGGGCAACAGGTCGGGTGTGCGGGCGACGGACTGGTACGCCTCAACGACGATGGCATCGAGCGCATCCTCAGCCGAGAACTTCTTCTTCTCGCACTCATCGGCCTTGGTCGAGACATCGCGCAGGACCGTGAGGATCGTGCCCTCGATGGGCTTGCGGACAGCCTGGAAGGCAACCTTGACGGCACGACGGAAGGCGAAGGCAATGTTGGCGGACGTAATAGGCTCGTCGGCAGAGACAAGGCCCTCGGCCACGCCGCGCAGAATCTGCGACGTGATAACGCCAGAGTTACCGCGGGCACCCATCAGGGAGCCGTGGGTGATGGCGCCGGCGATGGCCTCCATATCGGCATCGGCAGGAAGGGCGGAGAGCTCCTTGGTCACCGAGGCAAGCGTGAGCGACATGTTGGTACCGGTGTCGCCGTCGGGTACGGGGAAGACGTTGAGCTTGTTGATCTCCTCGGCCTTGTCGGAAACGGCAGCCGCAGCGATCGGAAAACAGGTGCGAATGGTCTTTGCAATCATGGGTATTTGAATCTCCGTTTTCGGATGCTAGTTCAGACGGCTCTTGAGCGCGTCGATATGGATGCCGATCTTAAGGCTGGCGGGATCGATCTGGGCGATCTCCTGCAGGGTGAAGGCAACGGAGCTCGAAAGATTGTGGCAGACGGACTTCATGTTGACGCCGTTCTCGAGCACGACGTGAAGATCGACCGTAAGGCCGTTCTCGTCGGCGGAGACAAGCACGCCCTTGCGGAGGCGCTGACCGGCAAGCAGGCGCACACTCTCGGCGCCCTGGAGCTGCTCAGCCATACCGACAACGCCATAGCACGTCATCGCGGCATAACCGGCAATATCGGCAATAACGTCGTTCGAGACGCTCAGGCTGCCGTTAATGGTCTCAGACACAAGAATCTCCTTTTCTTGGTGCTCGCGGCACCATGTCGTGGGAGCAATCATTGCATTATTCTACAACGACCGCGCCATGTTGAGGTGGCGGGCCTCGGGATTACATCCTCGACACGAAATGTTGATACGGTAACGTTCGCGAACGGCGATCGCGGCATGAAAAAACCCGCCGCATATGCGACGGGTTTTGTAACCTGGCTCCCCGGGTAGGACTCGAACCTACAACAGCGCGGTTAACAGCCGCGTGCTCTACCATTGAGCTACCGAGGAATTTAAAGCCCAACAGAAAGGGCTGGAAAATTCTGGCTCCCCGGGTAGGACTCGAACCTACAACAGCGCGGTTAACAGCCGCGTGCTCTACCATTGAGCTACCGAGGAATTTAAAGCCCAACAGAAAGGGCTGGAAAATTCTGGCTCCCCGGGTAGGACTCGAACCTACAACAGCGCGGTTAACAGCCGCGTGCTCTACCATTGAGCTACCGAGGAATAGGTGCGTGCTCTCAAGCAACGAAGTTTATTATACGGACGAATCAGCTTAGGGCAAGAACTTTTTTAAGAAATTTTCCGACCTAATCATTGGGGACGTTCTTAAACGACTAGTCATTCAAGAACGTCCCCAACGACTACATGAAAGCGCCCCCAAGCGAATGTGCTTGAGGGCGCCTCTTGCTTGACTAGCTCTCGATATAGTCCTTCAGCTTGCTGCTACGGCTGGGATGGCGGAGCTTGGCCAGGGTCTTGGACTCGATCTGGCGGATGCGCTCGCGCGTGACGCCAAACTCACGACCGACTTCCTCGAGCGTGCGGGGATGTCCGTCGACAAGGCCAAAGCGCAGTTCGATAACCTTGCGCTCACGATCGGCAAGCGAATCGAGCACCTGGGTGAGCTGCTCCTGCAGCATAGAGAAGCTGGCCGCATCGGGCGGAACGATAGCCTGGGAGTCCTCGATGAAGTCGCCCAGCTGGGAATCCTCTTCCTCGCCGATGGGGGTCTCGAGCGACACGGGCTCCTGCGAGATCTTCTGGATCTCGCGGACGCGGTCGGCGCTCATGTCCATCTCGGCACCGATCTCTTCGGGGGTCGGGTCGCGGCCCAGGTCCTGAAGGAGCTGACGCTGCACGCGGACGAGTTTGTTGATAGTCTCGACCATGTGCACGGGAATACGGATGGTACGGGCCTGGTCGGCGATAGCGCGCGTAATGGCCTGACGGATCCACCACGTGGCGTACGTGGAGAACTTAAAGCCCTTCTGGTAGTCGAACTTCTCGACGGCGCGGATCAGACCGAGGTTGCCCTCCTGAATCAGGTCGAGGAACAGCATGCCGCGACCGACATAGCGCTTGGCGATGGAGACGACCAGACGAAGGTTTGCGCTGATGAGCGCCTGCTTGGCTTCGAGGCCCACGTTCTCAATGCGCGTAAGACGACGCATCTCGGCACGCGTGAGTTCGAGCTCACCAGCATCGGCAGCCTCGAGCTTCTCGGTAGCCTCGAGACCGGCCTCGATCTTCATAGCCAGATCGACCTCTTCGGAGGCGGTCAACAGGTCGACCTTGCCGATCTCCTTGAGGTACATACGGACCGGGTCGCCGGTCAGCATCACCGTGGAGGCATCGATGCCACGCACGCGGGAGCGTGAACGGGACGTGCGCACGGTGCGCTTCTTCTTGTTCTTGGAAGAACCCATCTCAGCGTCGGCCTGACGGGCCATCTTGAGCTCGTGATCGTCGAGCGAGCCGGAATCGTGCTCGTCGTCGTCATCGAAATCGTCGGTATCGGTATCGGTATCGGTATCGTCATCGTCGACACCCATGGGGGCGTCGTCGTTACCGCTCGCGGAGATAATCTGGATGCCGCTGTTGCGCAGCGCGGAATACACCGCGGTGAGCTGCTCGTCAGAAACATCGATATCCTTCAGGGCGACCTGAATCTCGTCCTCGGTTACCGAAGTCCTGTTTGAGCCGTTGCCCATGAGCTTTGCAACGTAGGATTCCAGCCCAGTACCCGTGCTCTCAGTCTTTTTTGGCACAGATTCTCCCTTCATAGTCCACAGGACTCAATACTTTAGCACACACATTGACGTCTATACCCAAAAAGAAGACTGGATATAGGCGAGAATACGCTGGTTGACCACAACATCTAGGCTTGTTCGGTGCCCGCGGCCTCCAGGCCGATCAAACGGAACGGGTCCGCCACGCCGCCGATCGACTTTTGCAGTTCGCGTTGACGTTGCGAATCCTGCGCGGCCTGCACGGTCAGCGCGCGACGGGCCTCATCATCGAGTGAACGGTCCTGGCGCAGCTTGGCCTGTGCGGCACGCATGCGACGCTTGATGGTGTAGAGCTCAAGCGTATCAAGCATAAACACGATGTTCGTCTCGGTGGGGTGCTTGCTCGTCGCGGAGATGCGCCCGGCACTCACAAGCGTTGCCGCATCGGGACACACTGAGCGCGCCGCATCCATGCAGGCTGCAGGATCGGTTCCCGGCGGCGTTGCCAGAACGGCCCATGCAATGGACTCGTGACGCGGGTCAACCCACTCGATGGAGCAGATGCGGTCGGCATACGTGCGGAACAGGTCGGGGTAGCTCGTGAGCATCGTCAACAGCTCGCGCTCCCCTGCCAAGGACTTGCGTTCAAGATCGGTAAGAACCATCGGCGCCGCCGCAGCCGGTGCGCCCGAACCGTCAGCCACAGGCACAGCGCCCATACCATCAGGCACATCGATCGGCGGCAGGTCGTCGACGACCTCCACGGGCGCGGCGCCGTAGGCATCGAGCGGGACGTAGTCGTACGGCTCTTCTTCGACCGGCGCGGACACCGGCGGCGTCGCGCCCGATGCCCAAGCACCGCGACCGGCATCGCGAGAACCCGACGCCCGACCGCCCGCGCTACCGGACCGCTCAGTCTGTGCCCGTTGGCGCTCATAGTTCTGCTCACGACGTCGTTCCGCATCCTCGCGCTTGGCGACATCGCGAAACACACGACCCGAGCTCGCGCGCACCGCCTCCAGATCCAAACCCAGCAGATCGGCAATCTGGATAAAGTACGTGTCGATCATATAGCTGTTGCGCAACGGATAGATAAGCGTCAGCGCATCTTCCAGCGCCTTAGCGCGACCGCCCGGCGTGGTGATGTCACTCGACTCCTGCAGCGAACGGTAGACAAAGTCCATAAGCGGCTCGGCAGCGTCGATGCGCGTCTGCAGTGCCTCGCCACCATGTGCGGTGATGAACTCCATGGGGTCGTTGCCGTCGGGGAGCACCACGCAGCGCAGGTCCATGGAATCCTGCTCGATAAACTGAATCGCGCGACGGGCGGCCTTCTGGCCCGCTGCATCGCCGTCGAACATATACACGATGCGCTTGGCAAAGCGAGTGAGCGTCTTGACGTGGTGCTCCGTGAGGGCGGTGCCCAGCGTGGCAACAACGTTTTTAATCCCCGCCTCCCAGCAGGCGATGCAATCGGTATAGCCCTCTACCACGATGGCGGTATCCTGCGCGACGATAAACTCCTTGGCCCAATTAAAGCCGTAGAGGTTTCGCTTTTTATGAAACACGCTCGTCTCGGCGGTGTTGAGATACTTAGGCTGGCCGTCGCCCATAATGCGACCGCCAAAGGCAATGTTGTGACCCTGCTCGTCAAAGATGGGGAACATCACGCGGTCGTAAAAGCGGTCGGCAAGCTGCCCGCGCCCGCGACTCACGGCAACGTTGGCGTCGATCATCTCCTGCGGGGTAAAACCCGCCTGGGACAGGTGCGACACCAGCGCGTTACGGCCCGGTGCAAAGCCCAGGCAGTAGCGGCGGCAGACGTCGCCGCCCATGCCGCGGCTGGCAAAGTACTCGCGCGGACGGCCGTCCTTACCGCGCATGAGCATGGTGTGGTAGAACTGGGCGGTCTCGGCGCACAGATCGTAGATGCGGGCACGCTTGGTGCCGCGCTCGCGGCGATCTCCGGTGTCATGCAGCTCAATACCCGCGCGATCGGCCAAGTAACGGATTGACTCGGGAAAGCTCAGGTTCTCGCGCTTCATGATATACGTGAAAACGTCGCCACCCTCGCCGCAACCAAAGCAATGCCACACCTGCGTGGCGGGGATAATGTGGAAGGACGGCGTCTTCTCGCCATGGAAGGGGCAGCATCCCCAAAACTCATGGCCGCGAGGCTTGAGCTCGACCGTTTCCTGCACGATGGCAACCAGGTCAGACGCAGCGCGTACCTGGTCTTTTTCCTCATCGCTAATCACGGATGCTCACCCCCTGATCGCCCAAGTTGTGACGAATATCCTCGATATTACCCTCGACGGTCGCGATCAACTCATCCAGCGAATCGAACACACGCGAGGGACGCAGCCAGCGCGTAAACGCCAGCGAAACGGAAGCGCCGTACAGGTCGCCCGTATAACCAATTAAATTAGCCTCGAGATGCGCAGATGCCGCATCGTCAGCATACGTTGGCGGCAGGCCGACGTTCACAGCAGCGGGCCACGCGGTGTCATCGACCAGCACCAGACCCTCATACACGCCATCGGCTGGCACCTGAATGCCGTCGGGAACCTGCAAGTTTGCCGTGGGAAAGCCCATGCCAGAACCCTCGTGACGGCCGCGAATAACACCGCCACGCACCATATACGGACGGCCGAGTAACCCAGCAGCAAGCTCCACATGGCCCTGTCCCAGCTCATGACGAATGCGGGTGGCGCAAATGGCCTCACCGCCCTCGCAAAGCAGGTCGTGACCATACACGTCAACGCCGTGCTCGGAACCCCAGGAGCGCATCTCGGCAACACCAGAAGCACCGCCACGACCCAGCCTAAAGTCACTGCCAACGCGAATCGATCGAATGTCGACCAGACGCGACACCAGCGAGAGAAAATCAACATGGTCAAGCGCCGCAACCTCAGGCGTAAAGGGAACGGCCACCACCGCATCGACCCCAGTTTGAGCCAGGGCATGCAGACGGTCGGCCGTCGTCATCAATTTTTGAGCGGGCGAAGGGCTCACCACGACGTCCGGGTCGGGATCGAAGGTAACTACGACCGCCTTGCAGCCATGGGCACGGGCATCACGGACAAGCGCCGCAATGAGCTCCTGGTGTCCACGGTGAACGCCGTCGAACACGCCGATGGCAATCGATGCGGCACCCAGGTGCTCACACTTATCAAACACATCGGCAGTAACGATGCGAGCCTCGTCCGACTCGCCCGCGAAAAAGATACGCGCGAGCTCGCGAACGGACAACATCATCGAACACCGCCGATTGCCTGCGGAAACACGTGCTCCATGACAAAGCGGCCGCCCTCAATGCGGGCGAGCGCCTTGAGTCCCCCATCGAGCACCAACGCAAACGGCGCCTTCGAGGCATCGAAATCGGCAAGCGCACGCTCAACGGGAATGCGTCGGCCGCAGAGCAGGTCGTCGGCAAGATTGCCCGGCAAGTCAACACGTGTGGCGCCCAGGGCCGCAATGGGATCCAGGGCAAAGCCAGCCGCGGACTCGGGAGAAAGCTCCTCGACCGCATGACAAGCGCCAATGGAAACAACACCGGAGGCCGTGCGGCGCAGCGCGGAAATGCGCGCGGCGCTCTCGCAGGCGCGGCCCAAGTCGCGAGCGAGCGCACGGATATAGGTGCCCTTGCTTACCGAAAACGCCACGGTCCACACACACGTATCACCCTCGCCGCCCACGGCGATCAGGTCGGCGGCATAGACCTCGACGGGGCGCGGAGGTAGGTCCACCGCATTGCCCTCGCGAGCAGACTTGTAGGCGCGAACGCCATTGACCGAGATAGCCGAAAACGCCGGCGGCACCTGCATCTGCGGACCCAGCATGGCGGCCAAGCGCTCACGCGCATAGGCAGGATCGCGGAGCTCGTCGGCAACAGCCACCGTGCGGACCGCCTCGCCCTCCGCATCATCGGTATTGGTCTCAGAGCCAAACGAAATGTCGGCGACGTAGTTTTTCGTATTGAGCGTGAGCATACCCAGCAAACGGGTGGCCTGACCCACG
This sequence comes from Collinsella aerofaciens, assembly GCF_028206795.1. GTDB lineage: Bacteria > Actinomycetota > Coriobacteriia > Coriobacteriales > Coriobacteriaceae > Collinsella > Collinsella aerofaciens_AX. The sequence goes on from NZ_JAQLFJ010000002.1 coordinate 152,162, forward strand.
CCCACAACCATGACACCCGATGCCATGGGGTCGAGCGTACCGGCATGGCCGACGCGCCGCTCATGGAGAGCGCGTCGGCATTGCGAGACCACGTCATGGGACGTGCAGCCCACCGGCTTATCGACGGCGAGCAGCATATTCAATTGAGAAGGCGTACGACGAGCCATGTACCATCCAATAAGTTAGAGCTCGACGGTCACCGAAGCGGGATCCTCCCCCACCAGCTCGGCCAGCATGGGAAGTGCCACGGCGAGCGTCTCGCGAATCGTTCCGTTGTTGGTAAAACCGGCGGCGGCATGATGCCCGCCACCGCCAAAGTTGGCAGCGATCTCGGACACATCGAGGTCACCCTTGGAGCGCAGGTTGCCGCGCACCTTGGTATCGCCGTCAATGCCCTTTAAGAAAAGACAGACCTCGACGCCCATCACCGAACGTACCACATCGACCAGACCGTCACATTCATCCGAGGTGACGCCGCAGGCCTCAAGGTCGCTCTGGAAGGCATAGCTATACGCCACGCGCCCGTGCGCGACCGTCTTAATACGGCCCATGACAATGGACTTGAGGTGCAAAAACTCGACGCGCATGCTCTGATAGACCTCGAGAGCAACACGAGCCGGATCGGCACCATGTGCTACCAGGCGCGAAGCAGCGTGGAACGCGGCAGCATCGGCGTTCTGGTACTGAAAACGACCGGTGTCGGTCACCAAGCCGCACAGCAAGCAAGTCGCAACGCCATCACGGGCGACGATGCCGCAATTATCCAAGAAACGGTCGATGATCATGGCGCAGGCCGCGGCATCGACACGCCTCAGGCTCAGCTCGGTAAACTCCTCGCGCGCCGGATGGTGGTCGAAGCACACCACATGCTTGGAGCGGCGAAGTACCTCGGCCGAGTTGTTGAGGCGCTCGACGACCGGCACATCCACCGAGATAAACAGGTCCGGATTGCCGGTGTACGCAGATGCGGGCACCAAGCGATCGGCGCCCTCCATAAAGCGGTAGATGCGCGGCACCGGGTCATCGTCTGCCAGCAGCAGCGCAATGTCCTTGTTGGGGAAAAACTTCATAAGCGATAAGCCAAGGCCCAGCACGGAGCCCAGGGCGTCACCATCGGGAGACGTATGTCCCGAAATCGCAATGGAGGACGCACCCTCGATGAGCTCGAGGATGCGTCGCGTAATATCTGCAGACTCGCCAGCGGCGAGATCAGCGGAATTAGTCATCTAAAGCTGCCTCCTGGGCGGCATCCGCTATGGGGTAGCCGTCCTCGTCCTTTTCGATCGCCAGCGTGGCCGGAACGTTTTCCAGCGCACGCGTGATGCGCTCGGCCTCATCGGTCGAGCGATCGATGCGAAAATCGAGCTCGGGCGTGACACGCCAATCGAGCGAGCGGGCCAGCAGGCTGCGAATGCGGCCCTTGGCGCTGGCGAGCGCCTCCATGACCTCGTCGTAGCGGCTCGCATCGCACGACACGTACACGCGCGCGAACGAACGGTCCACCGCGACCTCGACCGCAGTCAGGGTGACCAGGTCGAGGCGCGGATCGGAAACCTCAAAGAGCAGGATATAACCGAGCTTCTCGCGAAGCTGCTCGCCCAGTCGGCGGGTTGCCTGCGTTTGCTTCATAGCGCTACCCCCTACTCGGTACGGGCAACCTGGTCGATGCGGTAACCCTCGATCTGATCGCCGGGCTTGATGTCCTGGAAGTTCTCCAGGCCAATGCCGCCCTCGGAACCGCTCTTAAGGCTCTTGGCCTCATCCTTGTAGTGGCGCATCGAGGCGATCTTGCCGTTGAAGACCACGATGCCGTCGCGCACCAGGCGCACGGAATCGGTCGCGGCGATCTCGCCCTCTTCGACGCGGACACCGGCGGCGATGCCGACTTTGGGCACCTTGAAGGTGTCCAGGACGGTCGCGGTACCCGTGGAGACCTCGACCTCGGTAGGCTTGAGCATGCCGATACGGGCAGCGTCGAGCTCCTCGAGGCACTTGTAGATAACGTCGTAGCAACGGATCTCGACGCCCTCGCGCTCGGCAGCTGAGCGGGCCTTGCCGTCGGGACGCACGCCAAAGCCGATGATGATGGCATTGGAGGCGTCTGCCAGGACGACGTCGGTCTCGTTGATGGCACCGACCGCGGAGTGGATCGTGTTGATGCGCACCTCGGACTGATCCATCTTGTCGAGCGAGTCCTGAAGGGCCTCGATAGAACCCTGGACGTCGGCCTTGATGATCAGGTTGAGCTCCTTGACCTCGGCGTCGGCGATGGTCTCGAAGAGGTTCTCGAGCGTGACGTGCTTCACGCGGCTCTGCTCCTCGATACGGGCCTTGAGCGAACGCTCATCAGCCAGGGCGCGAGCCTCGCGCTCGTCCTCGAAAACACGGAACTCGTCGCCGGCGTTGGGCACGGACTGCAGGCCCAGGATCTCGACGGCGTCGGAGGGACCGGCCTCGGTGACGGCGTTGCCCTTGGGGTCGAGCATGGCGCGGACGCGGCCGTAGGTAAGGCCGGCGACCAGCGTATCGCCCACGTGCAGGGTACCGCGGGTCACGAGCACCGTGGCAACCGAACCGCGGCCCTTGTCGAGCTTGGCCTCGAGGACGTTACCGGAGGCAAAGGTGTCGGGGTTGGCCTTGAGCTCGAGCACGTCGGCCTGGAGCAGCACGGTCTCGAGCAGGTCGTCGATACCGATCTTCTGCTTGGCCGAAATGTTGACGAACATGTTCTGTCCGCCCCACTCCTCGGGGATGATGCCGTACTCGGTGAGCTCCTGGCGCACGCGGTCGGGGTTGGCGCCCGGCTTATCGATCTTGTTGACGGCGACGACGATGGGTACGCCGGCGGCCTTGGCGTGGTTGATCGACTCGATGGTCTGAGGCATGACGCCGTCGTCGGCAGCCACGATCAGAATGACGATGTCGGTCACCTTGGCGCCGCGAGCACGCATGGCCGTAAAGGTCGCGTGACCGGGGGTATCGATGAAGGTGATCTTGCGGTCGTTGATCATGACCTGCGAAGCGCCGATAGCCTGCGTAATGCCGCCCGCCTCGCCGGCAGCGACGCCGGTGTGACGGATGGCGTCGAGCAGCGACGTCTTGCCGTGGTCGACGTGACCCATGACGGTGACGACCGGGGCGCGCGGCTTAAGGTCGGCGGGATCGTCGTAGAACGAGAAGGTGTTCTCCTCCTCGGGGGTGATGATCTTGATCTGACGGCCCAGGTCGTCGGCAACCAGCTCGACGAGGTCGTCGGACATGGACTGCGTCATGGTGAGCGGCGTACCCAGCAGGAACAGGCGCTTGATGATGTCGTTGGCCGGAACGTCGAGCGCCTCGGCAAGCTCCTGGACGGTAACGCCCTGGGAGACCTTGATGGCGTCGAGGTCCTCAGGGTTCACGCCCTGGGCCAGCGCCTCCTCTATCTTGCGCTCCTCCTGAGCCTTGGCAGCCTCACGCTCGCGCTTCTCCTTGCGCTTCTTGCGGCGACCGGTGGACTCGCGAGAGGCCTCCTCGACGGCGGCACGAGCCTCCTCGAGCACCTTCTCGCGGCTGTACTCCTCGGCCTCGCGAGCCATGCGGCTGTAGTGGTCCTCTTCGTTGTTGTGACCGCCCTTGCGCTTCTTGCCCTTGCCCTGCTTATCGGGGTTGGGGAAATCCATGCCGGCAGCGACGTTGTTGCTGGCGTTAGTGCGATGGCTGTGCGGACGGCTCTCGGAAGCGTTGCGCTCGGAGTTGTTGTCGGAGGCGTTGCGATCGTTACGACGGCCACCGCGGCGGTCGTTGTTGCCGCCACGACGGTTACCGCGCTCGGCGGCGCGCTCGGCCTTGGCCTTGTCCTCGGCGTCCTTCTTCTCCTTGAGCACGGTCTCCTGTGCGGCGATCTGGTCGAGCAGCGAACGGAAGCGCGAACCGGAGTCGGAAGCGGGAACGGCGCGGCGCTGGGCCTCGCGGGCAGCCTCCTCCTTCTCGCGGGCAAGGCGCTCCTGCTCGGCCTTCTTCTTGGCCTCGGCCTCGGCGCGGGCAGCCTCCTCGGCAGCCTGGGCTGCAGCAAACTGGCGGCGCTCCTCCTCGCGGGCCTTCTCGGCGGCGATGCGCTCGCGCTCGGCCTCGGCGGCGCGTGCGGCCTCCTCGGCGGCAGCCGCCTGCTCCTCGGCCTGCTTGGCGGCCTCGACTTCCTGGGCGCGGGCCTCGATCACCGAGGCGAGCTGCTTACGAACCATGGCGACATAGGCGTCCTCCAAGGTGGAGGAAGCGGACTTAGCGGGAATCTTCATATCGGCGAGATGACCCATCAGTTCCTTGGAGGTCATGCCGAACTCTTTGGCCAGGGTGGACACACGGACTTTTGCCATATGACTTCACCTACCCTTTCTGGCACCTTGGGTGCCTAGAGACTGAACGAGCGTGGGAGACGCGCCGGGACCCGCCCGGCGCGACCGCGCGCTAGATCAGGTCCTCCGCATCATCGAAGGCGTCGGTGTCGTGGACACCGCAGAAACGGGAGCCGGGACGAGCCTGGTTGCGGCACTGGATGCCGTCCTCGGACACGTACTCGCAGCGGCGGACGTCCTCGTCCTCCTCGTCACCGATCAGGTCGGCGGCGGGCTCCTCGTGAACGGGAACGTTCTTGAGGATGTCGGCGGCAAGCGTCTCGGACTTGATGTCGATGTGCCAGCCGGTCAGGCGCGCGGCGAGGCGGGCGTTCTGGCCCTCCCTGCCGATGGCGAGGGACAGCTGGTCGTCGGGCACGATGACGCCGGCGTAGGCCTTCTCCTCGTCGATGAGGACGCGGGTGACCTTAGCGGGCGACAGGGCGTTGGCGACGTAGACGGCAGGATCGGCATCCCACAGGATGACGTCGACGCGCTCGCCACGGAGCTCGCCCACGACAGCGCGAACACGGCTGCCCTTTGGACCGACGCAGGCGCCCACGGGATCCAGACGATCGTCAAGCGAGTGGACGGCGACCTTGGAGCGCTGGCCGGGCTCGCGGGCGATCGACTTGATCTGGACGGTGCCCTCATAGATCTCGGGCACCTCCTGCTCAAACAGACGACGCATGAGCTCGGGGTGGGTACGGGAGATAACAATCGGCGGACGGCTGTGCTCGCCACGAACCGGCTGCAGGTTGGAGTTAGGGTCGCGAACGTCGATGATCACGGCCTTGATGTGCTGGTTGTGCAGGTAGCGCTCGCCCATCGGACGCTCGTTGCGCTCGTTCTCGTAACGACGCTGATCGAAGTGCGGCAGCTCGGCCTCGACGCCCTCGCGGATCTTGACGATCGTGAAGTCGGGCGTGGACTGCAGAACGGTACCGCTGATGAGATCACCGATGCGGCCGGAGAACTCCTCGTAGATCTGCTCGCGGGCGGAGTTGCGCACGATGGCGTTGATCTCGGCCTTGGCGTGCTGGGCGGCGATGCGGCTCGTGTTCTTGGGGGTGACGTCGATCTCCTCGAACTCGGTGAAGTTGCCCTCCTCGTCCATGGAATCGTCGATCGGCTCCAGGCGGTAGACATAAATCTTGCCGGTGGTGCGGTCGATGGTCACCTTGGCGCCCCACTCAAGATGCAGGATCTCGGCATAGCTCTTGGCGAGCGACTGCTCCAGGCGGTCGATCAGGTAGAGCTGGTCGATGTGCTTCTCCTGGCAAAGTTCCATCAGGGCGGACATCATGTCGGATGCTGCCATCTTACTTTCCTTCCTTCGCGGGCTTGAAGTCGTAGGTGGGCTTCAACTTGCACTTTTTAACATCAGAGAAATCGAGGGTGACGGACTCGCCGTCCTCGAGCTCGAGGGTCACGTTCGCCTCGGTGGCGGCGGCAATCTTGCCGGCGTACTTGCGACGGCCCTCGGTGGCGGTGGAGGTGAGCTCGCAGTTCTCGCCCACAAAGCGGGCAAAGTCACTCGGGCGGCGCAGCGGGCGCGCCATCCCCGGGCTCGACACCTCGAGCGTATAGCTCGAGGAGATGGGGTCGAGCTCCTCAATCACATCGCCGACCCACTTGGTGTTGGCCGTGACGTCGTTGAGCGACAGGCTCTGACCCTCGGCACCCTCGATACGCACGCGCACGCAGGGGGCCTTAGTGGCACCCACGAGCTCGACGTCGACGATGTCGACATCGTGCTGGGGAGCGACGGCCTCGAGCGCGTCGATGATCGCCTGCTCGGTCTTGGTCTTGACCATTGCGGCACCTCCATCCATACAAAAAAGAAGCGGGGCCGAAACCCCACTTCTTTCAATTACAACTTCATTTGCAAGCAAACTATACCAATACCTGCGCAAACGTGCAACCACAACACAAACCCGCAGGTCAGCGTGAGCACAGGTTCTCCACAAGAAATGGATAATTGGGTGTTGTCGCAAGTATCCATAACCAAAAAGAGGGGCGACTCCCTGCGAAATCGTCCCTCGCTTTTACATGTCAGCTATGCACGCAGAGCTTACTTGACCACCAGGTTAACCAGCTTGCCAGGCACGCAGATGGCCTTGACGACCGTCTTGCCCTCGAGCCACTTGGCGACGGCGGCCTCGGCGGCAGCCTGCATATCCTCATTGGAGGCATCGCGGGCAACGTCGATGCGGCCACGGACCTTACCGAGCACCTGCACGACGATCTGCACCGTGTCCTCGATGGACTCGGCCAAGTCGAACTCGGGCCAGGCGGCGGTGTAGGCGTTGCCCTCGCAGCCGAGTGCCTCGTGCCACAGCTCGTCGGCCCAGAACGGGCAGATGGGGGCAAGGACACTCACGATGTCCTTGGCCACGCCGTAGCACAGAGCCTTATCGCGGTCAGCACCCTCGGTGGCGTTGAGGTAGGCGCTCGCCGCGTTGACGAGCTCCATGACGGCCGAGATCGCGGTGTTGAACTGGCCGCGGTCAAAGTCCTCGGTGCACTTGGCAATGGTGCGATGGCGCTCGCGATAGAGCTTCATCGCGACCTCGTCGAGCGCGGACTTGTCAAAGGCCACGTTGGCGTCGCCGGACTGGACGAGCTGCCACACGATACGCCAGGCGCGCTTAATAAAGCGGTTAGCGCCCTCGACGGCCTTGGGATCCCAGTCGAAGTCCTTCTCGGGCGGGGCGATAAACAGGATCGCCAGACGCATGGTGTCGGCGCCGTAGGGCTCGATGACCGAGCTCGGGGGCACGACGTTGCCCTTGGACTTGGACATGGTGTCGCCATTCTCGTCCTTGACCATGCCCTGGCACAGCAAGTTGGTGAAGGGCTCATCAACGCTCAGCAAACCCAGGTCGCGCAGTGCCTTTGTAAAGAAGCGGCTGTAGAGCAGGTGCAAAATGGCGTGCTCGATGCCGCCGATGTAGTTATCGACGGGCATCCAACGGTCTGCCGCCTCGCGGGAGAAGGGCAGCTCGGTGTTGTGCGGGTCGGTATAGCGCAGGTAATACCAGCTGGAGCAGGTGAAGGTGTCCATGGTATCGGTCTCACGCTTGGCCGGGCGACCGCAGACCGGGCAGGTGGTCTCGTAGAACTCCTTGCACTCGGCGAGGGTCTCGCCGGCACCCAGGTCCAGGTTCTCGGGCAGCGTCACCGGCAGCTGGTCCTCGGGTACGGGCACGATGCCGCAGTGCTCGCAGTGAATGGCCGGGATGGGGTTGCCCCAATAACGCTGACGGCTGATGAGCCAGTCGCGCAGGCGGAACTCGACCTTGCGACGACCGCAGCCCATGGCCTCGAGGTCGGCCACGATGGCAGCCTCGCCCTCGGAGTGCTTGCCGCCGCGCATGCCGGTGTACTTGCCGGACTGGACGAGCGTGCCCTCGGCAGCGTGGGCGCAATCCCAGTCGACGTTCTCGGCATGGAAGGTATCGATGGTCTCGCCGCTGGCCTCGACGGCAGCGCGATCGTCATCGTCCAGGATGATCGGAACAATAGGAAGGTCATACTTGCGGGCGAACTCAAAGTCGCGCTGGTCACCGCAGGGAACGGCCATGACGGCGCCGGTGCCGTAGTCGGCAACGACATAGTCGGCAACCCACACGGGGACCTTCTCGCCGTTGACGGGATTTACCACGTAGCGGCCGGTAAAGGCACCGTGCTTCTCGAGGGTGCCCTGGGCACGCTCGACGGCAGAGATATGCTTGGAGTCCTCGACGATCTTGGTGACGGCCTCCTCGTACTCCGTGCCCTCGACGAGCTCGTGCAGGCGCGCGTACTCGGGAGCCAGGACAAAGAAGGAGACACCGAAGAGCGTGTCGGCTCGCGTGGTGAAGACGGTGATCTTACCCTCGTCACCCTCGATGGGCTCGCCATCCTTGTCGCACAGGGTAAAGTCGACCTCGGCGCCCTCGGAACGGCCGATCCAGTTGGCCTGCATCTGCTTGACGCGCTCGGGCCAGCCGGGGAGCTTCTCCAGATCGTCGAGCAGCTCCTGGGAGTACTCGGTAATCTTGAAGTACCACTGCTCCAGGTCGCGCTTCTCGGGCTCGGTGCCGCAGCGCCAGCACTTACCCTCGGTGACCTGCTCGTTGGCCAGAACGGTCTTGCAGTTAGGGCACCAGTTGACCGGGTTCTTCTTGCGGTAGACCAGGCCCTTTTCCCACAGCTTCTCAAAGATCCACTGACCCCAGCGATAGTAGTCGGGGCTGCAGGTCTTGACCATGCGATCCAGATCGTAGGAGAAGCCCATGCGCTTCATCGTGGAAAGCGCCTGATCCATGTTCTTATACGTCCAGGCGGCAGCCTGCGTGTTGTGCTTGATGGCGGCGTTCTCGGCGGGCAGGCCAAAGGCATCAAAGCCGATGGGGTGCAGCACGTCGTAGCCGCGCATGCGGGCCTGACGGGCCATGGCGTCGCCGATGGTATAGTTGCGCGCGTGGCCCATGTGAAGGTCTCCCGACGGATACGGGAACATCTCGAGCACGTACTTCTTGGGCTTGCTGTCGTCGGTGTCGACGGCAAAGAGGTTGGAGTCCTCCCAGGCCTTCATCCACCGGGACTCAATGGCCTGCGCGTCGTAGGCAGGGATCTCGTCCTTATGATCTGTGCAATCGCACATATCAGCTCCTTTAATCTTAGCTGGGGTCGGTCGGCTTAGCTTTGTTCGCTACTGCGGACAGTCCTGCGCAAGACGAAGAGCACATTAAGTGCTCTTCTTTGCGCGCGGAACTTGTAGCGAACAAAGCTAAGCCGACCGACCCTAAGGTTAACTTGACTGATTCTAGACTATATGGTTTTGCAAGGAAACTGGGAACGCACAACAGGCATTATTCATTTCATAAGCCGTTTAAGACCGCCCAAGAAGCGCCGTTGGGACCAGATTGGGACCAAAAGCAACGCCCGTCCGCGCAGATTTGCGGACGGGCGTTGTTGGCACGCCTATGACAATAAAACCAGACGGCTGGCCGGGACGTTTAATCGCTATCGCGGAAAGCACCGACGATGCACAGAGCCAAGAAAAAAATCAGGCTCCCGACGGTGCTGCCGAGGATAAAGGCTACTGCCAGACCGATCATCGGCGGGTACCGTCAGACACGTAGCACTGGAGACGATCGAGCGCGTATCCGTACATGCCGGCGTAGTCATCGCCGCCGTAGGTCGTGCCGTCATCGCAGACCTCGTCGTGCCAGTTTGCGTGTGCAACGTCCTGAGCACGGTAGTAGACCTGCTTGTAGTCACCGTTGGGCGTGATGTAGTACATCTGGACTCCGTCGATGGTCTGGCCCCAGATGCCCGCCATGCCGTTCACGCTGTCGCCGTAGTTGGCAGTCTGGACCCAATCCAACCATCCGCTCTCCTTGGTGCGGACGCGATAGCGAAGGGTGCCGCTGTCGACCCAAGCAATGAGCATGTCATGGGAGCCGTAGGGCATGCCAGCAAATCCCTCGGAGTTGCTGTCATTGAAGTTGGTTACGGCATCGTTCCACGCGCCGTAACGGTTATGGAGCGCATAGTGGATGTTTACGCTCTTGCCAGTGGACTTGGGGAACTTGGTACGGGTTGCAGAAGCGGAGGGCTGATACGTGCCGCCGTTGCCATCAGTCGGCGCGATGGGAGCCACGTAGCCGCTACCGAGGTAAGCTGCCACGGCCTGCTTGAACTCATACCACGTCTTTCCGTACTGGCGGAAATAGCCGTTCGGGTCGGTGTGATCGGAACCGCCCCAGCGCTGAGCCGCCTCGTAGTGGCTCAGAAGTCGGGATGTATCCCAGCTGCGAGAGCGGAGTTCGTCGCCAGCCCACTTGACCGCCTCGTTCCACTGCTTGGCGAAGTCGCTGGCATTGGTTGCGTGGGCCAGCTCGATACCGACAGTGGCGTAGTTTCCATTGCCGACATGCCAGCACAAGCGATTCTCTGGCACAGTGTTGTAGACCGTGGAGCCGTCCAACTCCATGACGTGATGCACGGCGTAGGTGTCATCACGCGACCACAACAGCGTATGGTTGTAAGCAGACGCGCCGGGGTTTGCCGTCTCGTGGATTACGAGATACGACGCATTGAGGTAGCCGTGGCCATTAGATACGTACTTGTTGACGCTCTGGTAGGCCTCCGCTCCGCACGGGGCGGCGAGGGCCGCCACAAGGGCGAGGGCGACGGCAATGGCGCTGCGGAGCCTTACCCTGCGCCTACCTATATCGTCTTTGGAATCCGTCATTTGACCTCCTTGGTCGAGTAGGGTTCGTCGTATCCGAGGGCGCGGGCCGAGTCGGATACGCCGCTTGTGGTCGGGTCGGTCACCACGCCGAGCGCGGCCAGGATGTTCAGGACGATGCACACCAGCTGCGCCAGCGAGTCCTGAGTCACGGGCGGCACGATGCCGAAAATGCCGCAGACCTGGTAGACGAAAGCGAGTACAGTGGTGGCGAGAGCCGCCAGCGTCGCCTTGTTCTTGAGTCGAAGTTTCCAGTTGATGCGCATGGTCTTTTCCTTTCTAATCTGAGCCGCCTACTCCCCTGTGCATGTCGCAGTTGCGCTCAAGCCTGTCTATGCGGCTGAAAAGCGTCGCAATCTGCTCGGTGTGCTTTGCGATCGCGATGCCGTGGTCGTCGAGCTTGCGGTTGATTTCCTTGATGCCGGACGTGACCTCGCGCATCGACTCGATAAGCGAGTCGAGCTTGTCGTCGGTGTGCTGCTCCTTTGCGGAGCGCGACTTGCTCCCCTGCATACGTCCGATGAAAAAGGTGAGTATCACGATTACGGCGCTTGCGAGTGATGCGGCCTCGTCGATGTTGAATGCCTGTGTCAAAGCTCAATCCCCATAGGTATTTCCGGCGCTCGATAGCACGCCTATCGGTCACTGTCACCTTGAGAATGCTGTGCCGAGGGAAATCGCGCGTGCCAAAAATCCCAGACGAGGCACGCGGGTGTTCCACGTGAGACGTCTGGGATTTCTAAAAGATTGATGCTGTTTTCAGAAGCCGCAACCGAGCCTATTCGGCCGTGTACTCCTCGCCGATAATCTCCTTGTACTCGTCGGCGGTAATCCACTTGCACTCTACGGCCTTGTGTACTCGCGCTTTGGTCCAAAGAGATCGGTCGTAGTACTTCTTGACGAGTGCGAAGTGCTTGGAGTGCTCGTCAGCTTTCTTAGTCGGCATTACTGGTCACCTCCGACCGTCATGAGCAGGTAGTCGATGTTCGCCGTGTTCTGCTCTGTCTGCGTCGGCTGTGACGCCTGTTTGCGCATCTGGCCGAGCAGCGACTGCACGTCAGGCACCGCACCGCTTTCGTAGGCGGCGAGCGCCGCCGTATAGGCCATCTTCTTGGCCTTCTGCTCGATGTACGAGTCGTCGTCGATGACACCCGCCTCATGAGCCGCGTCGGGGTCGCCCAGCTGCGAGAGCAGGTTTCGCAGTGCGTTCACCTCTGCTTGCGTGGCATCGTCAACCATGTCGGGACGCTCCTCATTAGTGTCCATTCGGACTCCTTTCTGCTAGTTGATGTACAGGCACCGTATCGGTGGCGTGAGATTGGCTTGCACCGACTACCAGCTCGACGAACAGTCGGTCGAAGTCGCGCACGACCCGGTGCACGTTCATGCGGAACCTCGGCCTGTCGTCGCCTCGTTTCCGTTCGAGAGACCCACGGAACGACATGTAGGAGACGTACGCCTGCTCAAGCGTCATACTCCCATCGGCGACCATACGTGAATGTACGCGCAACTTCTTGCGCTCACGTGCGAGGGATTTTGGTATCGGCGTCACGACGATCCTGCCTGACTCGGTGAAGCGGAATCGCTTCTTGAGGAACGTGAACCCGCGCGTGAGCTTCACTACCTTGGTCTTCCTCTCGTTGATGGTGATGCCGAGAGACGAGCACAGGGCGCGGGCGGCGTCGAGGAACCGCCAGAGGGTATCCTTGTCGAGCGCTATGAAGTAGGAGTCGTCCATGTATCGGCCAGACGCCTCGATTCCGCACCAACGTTCGCCGAGGTAGTCGAGCGGGGACGGTATGGCGACAGCCAGCGCTTGGTTCGGCTCGCTGCCGAGGCCAAGCCCGATCCTGCCGTTCGCCTCTATCTGCAGACGCATGAACTCGATGGCGGCTGGGTCTGTGAGCGTCCGCCTCACGAGGTCGAGCGCCGTTCCGTGGTCGATTGTCCCGAAGTAGTCGGAGAAGTCCATGAGCAGGGCGTAGCCATCCGCACCGTGCCTGCGGTAATGCTCGGCGAGCTGTCCCTTAAGGCGCATGAGGGCGTAGTCCGTGCCCCTGCCGCGCATGTTGGCCGCGCATCCAGGCGTGAGCGTCGGCCATACCGCCGGGGCCACGACAGCCCTCGTGACGGCCTTCTGTATCACGCGTTCGGAGAACCGCGGAGCGGCTATCGCCCTGTCCTTCCCGCGCTCGATGACGTGGAACCGTACGAAGCCCTTGCGGATGTCGTTGCCAGACAGAAGGTCCCGGCGCGCGTAGAGCGAGTTGCGCAGGGAGTGAACCATGTAGCGCTGGACGCTGGCCTTCCAGCGGACGCCCTTTGCGGCGTCGCGTGCAGCCTCGTGGATGTTGTCGAGGTCGGCGGCATCGGAAATGGTGAGGGCCGCACAGCGTTTTGCCTTGTTCGCGGCCCTCTTCGCATCGCGCCTGGCTCTCCTTGCCTTTCGGCGCTCGTCGCTATTCATGATGGCATCCCGCACGGCCTCCGCCCATGGGCGTCGGCGTTCCCAAGCCGCTTAGGGAGGAGCAATGGAACCGCGTCGAGCGCCGAAGCTCGCGGCCATGCAAGGAGCGGACTGCCCTCCCAGCGGGATGCGTCTTTACGGGCGCATGCCCGAACGTCGGCCCTTCCTTCCTCATGTGCTCGGAGCCTCGCGCATCGGCGATGCTGTCTGGCAAGTATGAGCAATCCCACGCGCGGGCGAATCCAGTCGTCCGCGGCACCGCCGCAGGCGGCGGTGCCGTTGCTGGAGACGTAGCAGACGTTCGCAGACGAGCCACCACTGACGGAACGGAGCCACCAGTTGTAGCGGTTAACAAGGGACGACGTACTTCCATTCTAACACGCACCGATCAGCTTAACGCCCTTGCGTGCGCCTTTGAGCAGCTTTATCTCGGAGTCGACGAGTCCCGCCATGCGCTCGAATGCCCCGGCGTGCTGCATGTCTCCCTTTCGGCGGTATACCTCAAGGTATGCCTGCGCGTCCTGGTACAGCTGCTCGCAGTCGGCGACGGCCAGCGTGAGGTAGCGCTTGCGTGCCGCGACGTTCTCGGCGGTGTTCGGGTAGAACGCCTCGGACTTGACGATGTTGTAGACGACACTGCGGGCCGTTTCGGCCATCGGGACGGCGAACGTGAAGCGCTGCGATTTCGGGATGGCGCTCGACGTGATGATGCCCAGCACCTCCACGCGCAGCTCGATGGCCGTGTTGTAGAACTCGCGCTCGCTCAGGTTTCTAAGTCTCTCGGGTACTCCGCTCAAGGTGATGCTCCTCTCTCGTGACATGAAAAGGCGCACGCGCGAGGCGTGCGCCTGATTGGTGTCCTGTACGGTCCGCTTCGCTACCCTAGGAGGAAGCCCACGCGCGGGCGAACCCAGCCGCCCGCGGCACCGTCCCAGGCGGCGGCGCCGCGGCCGGAGACGAAGCAGACGCCCGCAGACGAGCCACCACCGACGGAACGGAGCCACCAGCCGCAGCGGCTACCGTTGAGTCGGTGCGCGGTGTCCTTGAAGAGGTCGAACTGGCAGTCGAAGCCGACGGAGTAGCCGGGCGTGCCCCAGACCGGGCAGCCGTAGACCTCCATCTCGGAGAGCGACCAGACCTTGCCGATGTCCTGCCAGCTCCAGTTGTTGGAGTTGGTGAGCGCACCGGAGGCGCTGTAGCGCTCCTCGAGCAGGACGCGCTGCGTGAGGATGTACTTGGTCAGGCCCTCTGGCAGGCACGCCTCGAAGGCCGTCTCCCAGCCCTTGAGCTGCGAGCACAGGTACGGGTTCTTGATGTCTGCCGTGCCCTGGTTGGTATTCGTCTTGTTCCACGGGATGTACGAGGAGTTGGCGACCCCGTCGTAGGACGAGCTGACCGCGATGGGCGCGGAGGCCACGAACGCGATGTGGTGCCCCTTGCCGCGGTCGTCGCACCACAGGTAGGGGTCGATGTGCGCGATGATGAATCGCACGGACTGTTGGCCCGCCACGCCGGAAGCGGAGACGAGAGGAACGTCGAGGTAGTCGCCCACGCGCAGGCCTGCGAAGTTGTTGGCGGCGATACGCTTGTGCAGCGCGTCGTAGACCGTGCCGCCGCCGATCTCACCAGCGAGAAGCGTTGCGATGCTCTGCCCGCCGTACTTGCCGATCAGACACTGTCGGTTGTACTCGGCGTTGTTGAGCGCCATCTGCGAGTTGTTACGCGAGGTCGGGTCGACCATCTCGTACGGGACTCCACCAACCGACAGGACCTTTGCCTGTGCCATATGTATTCCTTTCTATGCGAGTGTCAGTGTGGCGCCGGATGCCGTGCACGACGAGGCGAACGTGATGGTGTCACCTGATGCCTTTGCCTTGGACGACGGGCAGTAGACCGTACCGTCCGAATATATAAACTCGTCGCTGAGATTGGCGAGCCGCTGGAACAGCTGGGCGTTCTGCTGCTTGAGCGCGGCCATGTCGGAGCTGCCAGCGCTGCCCAGCGCGACCGAGTTTGCAATTTGGATGGCCTGGTTTGCCGCAGCGTCGGCACGTGATGCCGCGCCGGACGCCTGCTGAGATGCCTTATTCGCCGCGTCGGTGATTTCCTTGATAATCGCGCCGTTGTTCTGGTCTACCGCGTCGTGGACGTTGTCCACCATGTCCTCGTAGGTCGCCACGCGCTTCACGTCGCCAGCCGCAAAGCAGATGTACGCGGCCTTGCCGTCCTTGGCCCCGGAGTCGCCGGACACGACGACAGCCCACTCTCCGGGCATCAGCTTTGCCGGGTTGAAGTTCACATATGCGCCACGGCGCATCTGGATTGCCATTTAATACCCCTTATACTGCGAGTCCGCTGGTGTGTAGTAGTCCCATCCGACGAGCAGCCCCTTCTCGAAGGTCAGGACGTAGTCCCTGATGATGTTGTTCATCGCGACTGGGATGCGCACCTGACACGTGAGCGGAAAGCTGTCAGTGACTTCTTTGACGAAGTTCTCCCTGTTCAGGAACGCACCCGTGCTCTTCTGGGAAATCTCGCCGCCGTAACCGGGAGACGAGTAGAAAACGTCGATGCCGTTGATGCAGACATGAACTCCGTTTGCGATAAGAACGAGACTGACCGATATGGTGTAGCACGGAAGTCCGTTACTCCCCGCTTCGCTGCTCTTCTTTAGCGTGAATGCGACGATGAACGGCTGCGACTGAACCGTAAAGGATTGCGTGTCCTTGCTCGTGTCGATCTCATACTCAAGAGGGTCGTACCTGCCACCGAGAATGTGCCTGTACCCGTTGGCGTAGAAATCGACCCTGACGCCGATTGACACTCGCGTCTTTCCAGCATAAGTGAATGCCTGAGCCTTCTCGGTGCAATCGAATCCATATGTCTTCGGGTCTGATGCGACTCCAGTGGCCTCCCAAATCGGACTGCCGTTGTAGCCGCTCTTTGAGACCGTGACCATCTTGTAGCTCTTTGGCTTGATGGTCAGTGCGTCCTTTACGCCACCCGACATGAAGGAGATGCCGGAAGATGACACGCTCACGGAGTTGGTATCGTCTCCGATGCTAAGCAGGTTCCTGATAGCGACCCGCTTTGCGTCGATTGAGCCGCTGCCGATGTAGTCTGCGTTGACGAACAGCTGGCCGTCCTGCGTGAACAGTCCCTTAATCTTGCCGTTGTCGGTCAGCAGGTTGAAAACCTTTTTCTGGTCTAGTCCGTTGACCGTGTCAACCGCAGTCTTGGCGTTTTGGTTCGCCGAGGTCAGAGCCGAGTTGAACACGGGGTCGGTATACGATGTGCCGCCGTCGCTCCACGTGATGTGAAGTCGCTGCCAGTAGTACTTCCCGCTGGACCAAGCAGGGACAGATGTCGACCATGAGCCGCCAGTGACGGCGCTCGGGGTGGTGCTCAGGTAGTACTCTGGGACGGACGACTTGATACCGCGACCGTCTTTGCCGTTGGTGCCGTTGGTGCCGTTGACTCCAGCCGGGCCAGCAGGGCCTCGGGAGCCAGCCGCTCCGTCCTTGCCGTCTGCTCCGCTGATGCATGACGGCATGGACTCAATCTGCGCGCCGCTCTGCATGACGGTGATGATTTTGAACCAGATGTAGCTGCCAGCCTTGCGCGGAGGGCAGGAGTCCTGCCAGCCGCTCGTCGGGGCCGTGGTGCTGCTGGTCGACGTGGCGTACTTCGTCACGGTCTTTGACGCGGCCACATCCGTGGTGGCGATGACCTTGCCGCCGACGGTCGATTTATTCCCAAGCTTAAGGTTGGCCTCTTCGGTGTCCAGGTCGATGAAGCTGTTTCCATTCTTCGAGCTGATTCGGCCAGTAGTCAGGTAGTCCGCGTTGATGCCGATCGCGTAGATGCGGTTCAGCACCGCGTTGCCGTCAGCGCTGAGTCCCGTGGCGTAGGTCTTTCCGGCATCGGTGGAGATGCCGATTCCGCTCGCGGTCACCTTGTAGATAATCTTCGACTGCCCGGTAGTTGGCTTGTCGTGCAGGTAGTACACGGTGGAGCCGTCGGGCTGCTTCGCCTCGGTGTGGTAGAGTCCGCTCGCGTTGGCAAGAGACTCCCCCAAGTTCTTGATCGTCTCGTCCCTGATGCCGAGTTCCTGATGCAGCTCGTTGCGCGCCCTGACCACTGCGGACGTGCTCGCTCCCGCGTTGTCCGCGCTATTCCTGCTCGCGCTCTTGGCGCCGCACGAGACGGTCATGCCGCCGTTCACGGAGTACTTCACGCGAGTCACGTAGGTCTTGTAGACATTCTGCTTGCGGTCGATGACGTAGGCGCAGTCCCCCGCCTCCAGGCTCGGGACGCAAATGTGCTTGCCGCTGAACGGCCTGAACCTAAGACCGATAACCTTGGCACCGATGCGGTCTGCGACGGACTTGCCAGTGCCCGGGATGATCAGAGGGTTGTTGCTCACGTCGAGCACGTAGCCCTCGGTTCCGACCGTGTAGGTGCCGCCGTTGGTCGTCTTGCTTCCGACCGTGACGCTGCGCTCGGTCACGCGTACCCCGGTGATTACGACGTCATCCGTGTTGACCGTGATGTTGCTAAAGGCATAGAGCCTGTGGACGTTCCTGTTGGTGAAGAACGTGCCGCCGTCTGCGGACGCGCCGCTTGAGTAGTCGGTGAAGTTGCCGCCGTCCTTGGACGCTCCCGTTGCGTAGGGCTTGGCAGAGTCGAACTGGCCGCCGTCCAAGTCGGACTCCGCCTCGAACGGAGCGGAGTCGTACCAGACCGTCCTGAGCCTGCCGTCGTTGGTGATGGAGGCATTTACGCAGAGCGCCTGACATGCGTACGCCAGAGCCTGCCTGCACGTGGCGTTGCTGTCGACGTAGCCGTACTCGAACTTTGTGTCGAACGCCTTGTCCCCGCCATCGGCCCAAGTGACTCCGCAGTGCCTGCACATGTCGGTCAGGAGCGTGCGGACGGATGCGTTCGCCCCCTGCAGGGCGCCGACGGACGCGAGAAACGTCCTGAACGGCTTCTCGAACTTGGACATGTTGTCGAGCGCGGAGATGGCAATGGTTCCGTTGTAGGAGTCCGGCTGGTTGGCGGTGTAGACGCCGCGCTGAATCCACTCGGTGCCCTTTGACAGCTGCTTGCCGACCCAGACGATAAACTGCGCCTTGGTGAAGTCGCAGGTGTCGAACCTGCCGTCGTGGTTGTTGAGCGTGATGGTCATCTGGCCGATAATCGCCGTGCCGATGTCGAACGAGCTGTCGGATGAAACCTGCTGGTCGAAATCGCAGGCAACGATGTCATCGCCAGTCAGCTGGCGCACGGTATTGTCGGCGAAGGTGATTTTCGCCTTGATAAGCTGGTTAGAGTTCTCGTTAAGGGACAGCTCGTACTCGCTGCTGATGCTGAGCATGGGCTACCTCTCGATCAAATCGAAGCTGAGGGTCTTGTATCGGGTTCCGCTGACCCAGACGTACTGGAGCGGCGCGGAGCGGTCGCCGACGTAGAAGCAGCGCGTCTCCATGCATCCATCCATCGCGTCCCAGTAGCGGACGTAGATGTACTCCGGGTTGACGGCCTGCAGGATTGCCGCAACCTGGGCTGCTGTGGGCTGCGCCCAGGTGCACTTGAGCTTGCGCTTCTGGCAGAGGCGCTGCTTGTACATGGTCGCGGTCGAGTCCATGACTCGTCCCGCATCGGAGCCTGACACGTCCTGCAGGCCCCATTCGAGCGAGGACGGGTCGGGCGAGACGGGGCGCACGCTGCTCGCGCTCGCCCCGATGCTCAGGATTGCCAAGTGGCTACTCCAAACTCACCACGCCTCGACGCGCGAGGCTTTCGTTACCCTTGACGACCGCGCGGGCAAGGTCCTCGTTGCCGACCCGCAGGACGATGGTGGTGTCTCCGCCGCCGTTTGCCTGCTGGCCGCCGAGCTGCCCGGTGGTCATCGCGGACTGCACCATGGCCTTGGTCATGGCGCTTACCGCAGTCTCAGTCTCGAATGAGGTCGGAAAACCCTCGTGCGAGGTGTAGCGGCTGGACGAGCCGTCGAACGTGGACGCCGAGGTGGAGCGTGCAAGGTTCTCGGAGTCCTGCAGCATGGATGCGACCTTGGAGCCGTCGAAGCCGTCGCCGATCGCGTTGACGTAGGCCTTGCCGACGTTCTCGCCGAACTTCGCGGCCTCCTTCGTGGCGTCGAGCGACTGGGCGGTCATGTCCGCGACGGCGTCGGACACCGTCTTGGCGCTGTCGGAGATACCGATTGCGAAGCCCTCGCCGAAGTAGCCGCCGATTTCCATCGTGACTCGGGACGGAGAGTGGATTCGCAGCGCACGGCGCATCCTGTTAGCAGCGTTGGTCGCAATGACCTCTGCGGTGTTGTAGATTGTCCAGCGGGTGCTCCACAGGCCGTCGTCGAATCCGTAGCCGACATATCGTCCGGCGTTCTCGTACCAGCCGCGATAGTCGCGCAGTCCGCTCTCGCCGGATGCCGCGACGGAATGCGCGGCGGAGCTTACGTTCACGCCACGGAGTCCATTCTTGAAGCTGTTGCCGAGCGCCCTGCCCGAGTTGCTGGCCGCACCGCTGCCGTTGCGGAAAGCGTTCGCGGCCCTGTTGGACGCGCTGGACGCCGCAGACACCGCTCCGCTGGCGGCGTTCGACAGGCCGCTCCTGTAGCTGTTCATGACGGCGGTTCCGGCGCTGTGGGCCGTTCCCGTGCTGGAGCGGAAAGCGGAAACGACCTTGCTGCTCACGCTGCGTGCCGCGCTCGCCGCAGACTCGGCACCTGCGCTGATGCCGTCGCCGTAGCCGCCAGACATGTTCTTGCCAGCGGACTTCGCCTTGGTGTATCCGGTGCCGCCGTTGAAGCCCGTGACGGCCTTGTCGCGCACGCCCTCGGCCTTCGACTTGACGTTTGCGGCACCGCTGTTGATGCCGTTGGCGAAGTTGTTCACCATCGTCTCGCCGCTGGTCTTGGCCTGCTTCTTGGCGGAACCGAACTCCTTGGCAGTCTCCTCGGACGTTTTCTTGGCCTCGGACTTGGTGTTCTCCTTCTCGGATTTAACGCCGTCCGTGGCGCCCTTGGCGTTCTTCTTGCCAGCCTCGTTCGACTTGGTTGAACCGGCGCCGAGTGCGTTGGCAAACGAATCGGTACCGGAGTTCGCTGCGTCCTGAAGTTGCTGGATGAACTGCTGCGACTGCGCGCTGGTCGGGTTGTTGACGACCTCCTGCAGCGCCGTCGCCATCTTCTCGGGTCCGGCGTCGCGAAGCGCCTGAACCATGGAGCTGTTCATGTCCCAGCCCGTGATGGTGCACAGCTGAATCAGGTTGTCGGACCACTGCTGCTGTACGGCGAGGTTGTTGGCGAGGTTGTTGTTGACCGTCTCAAGCGACATGCTCGAACCGGTCTCGATCGCGTCGAAGCTGTTGATGGTCTTCTGCGAAAAGCTGTCAATCTGCTGCGCGACGTTATCGAACGACTGCCCAGTTTCCGCGAGGTGCTGCGCGAACTCCTGCTCGGAGAAGCCCGCCATAGCCAGAGCGTCTTTCAGGTTGTCGTGAGACTGCTCGTACTGCTTGATGGACTCGACGTTGTTCTTGACCTGCTGCTCCTCCTCGGACAGGACCTCGTTGGCCTGCTTAGTGGAGTCCGTCGCCTCTCCCGTGGCATCGCTCAGGCCGAGGAAACCGAGGACCGCGTTTCCGATGCCGTCGATGATGGGCTGGAGCAATGTCAGGATGCCGCTCAGCGCAGCCATGAACACCATTCCGGGGAACGCGGAGATGGCGGCGTTCAGCAGGCTCTGCGCGGCGGCTCCAGCAGTCTTTGCAACAGTCATGGCGGTCTCAGCGACAGTCATCGCTCCAGTTGCGACGGTGCTCGCGCCTAGCTTGGCCGTGTTTGCGGCAACCTCGGCGCCAGCCTTGAGTTCGGCGGCGGCCATCTTGCCAGCGCCCGCGACGGTCTTGTCCTGACTAGCCGCGTAGTCCATAGCGGCCAGCTTAGCGGAGTTCAGCTTGTCCCTGGACTGCTCCAAGGCAAGGTTGCTCTCGGCAGTCTTGACTCGCATGGCTTGAGTCTTGACGCCAAGTTTCTCGGCGTATGTCGCATTCTCGCCGAGAGCGGAACGGGCCTCGTTCAGCTTGGTTCGCTCGTTGGCGAGCGCATCTGCGGCGTCTGCCGTAACAGTCTTGGCGCGCTCGGTCGCCTTTGCAGCGAGATCGGTCTTGTCCTTCGAGATTCCGAGAGCAGACGCGAGCTTGCCAAGGCCCTCCTTGGCGCTCTCGACTCCGGTTTTGAGGTTCGACTTGAGGTCGGTCGAGAGAAGCTTCACCTTATCGGACGACTCAGCGGACTTGCCGGAGACAATATTCGCCATAGCGCTGAAAGCCGTGCCGATTCCCTGCAGCCCCTTGGCGATGCCGTTGGTGACTGCGAGGGCGGTGAGGGCTGCACCGAGCATCGTCGCTGCGACGCGAGCTGGCTCGCTGTTGACAAGCAGCTCAAGCATAACCTGAAGGACGGCATTGATTGCCTGGAAAGCGACGGCAGCGGTGGTGAACGCAACGTTCGCTACGGACTCCGCGAGCTGCAGCACAAGAGTTGCGCCGATGCCAGCGGCCTGACCGAGCTTGCCCAAGGCGTCCACGTTGCGCGTGAACCAGTCCTGCCAGCTCTGCAACACGTCGATGCACAGGTAGATGGCACCGCGCAGCTTATCGCCAATCCATGCGACCAGCTGGATAATCGCCGTGTCGGTGAAGCCCTTAATCATGGTGCCGACGCCGTTGATTGCAGCGGAGAGCGTCAGGCACATCTGCGCCGTGAGGTCGAACGACAGGGCGATGGTCTCGGGGAAGTTGAGCGCGACGATGAGCGGCCCGATGATTTCGACAATCTGTCGAACCGTGTTGCTGATAAGGTTCGCCACGCCAGCGATCTCGTTCTTGACGGCGCCGACGATGTCGAGTCCGTCGAACTGGTGCTGGATTGCCTTGCCCAGAACCTTAAAGTCATCGACGAGCGGCTGGAACGCCTTGCCGATGCGGTTCAGCATGTCCATAATCTCGTCGTACAGCTTGTCGGTCAGGCCGTCGCCGAGCGCCCAGTCGTAGTCATCGAGCTTGATGTCGGAGATGTTCGGGGCGCCGCCGCCACCGCCTGCGCCGCCACCGCCGCCGGAACCGGAGCCGCCAGTGCCGGAGCCGCTGGAGGTCTCGTTGAACTTGTTGATTTCGTCGAAGCCCATGAGCTGGCGCTTCAGTTCCTCGACCTGCTTCGCGGCCTTTCCGGCCTTGTTGCCAGCGCCTCCTGCGGCGTTACCGGCGTTGCCGATGGCGTCTGCGGCGTCATCCGCTGCTGCGGCGGTGCCCTCGTATGCGCCGCCGTCGCCGAAGCCCATGTTGGCGATGGCGGTGCCGCCGGTCACCTTGGCGAGCAAGTTTGCGAGCGTGGCAACTGCCTTGACGACAGCGACGGCCACCGGGATGATGGCCTGCAGCATCGGCAGGAACACGTTGCCGATCGCCTGAGCGGCGGTCTGCATCTGGCTCTTGAGGACTCGGATTTGGTTGGCGGGAGACGAGATGGTCTTGGCGAGGTCGCCGTGCGCCCAGCTGACCTGCGACATTATCGCCTTGTAGCGGAGCATGGCCTTCTCGGCCTGCGTCATGTTCGACACCTGCTCGTTGAGGCCCATGTTGTAGGCCTCCTGCTGGAGGCGCGCGGTGGTCAGGTCGTAGCCCAGCGCTCGAAGCGGCTCAATCTCTCCGGCGAGGCCGGAGCGGACCTTCTCGAACGCCTCGTCGTTGCTGATGTTGAAGAACGACGCGAGGTCGTAGGACAGCTGCGTGAGTCCCTTGGACATGGTGTACGCGTTGTTGGCCGCGACGCCCATGCCCTGCGCCATGGTCATGAAGGTGCCCTGGTTTTTCAGGAACTCGCCCGAGTTGATGCCGAGCGCGGCCTGCACCGCGTCAGCGTACTCGTGCGCTGTGGCGGCGTACTGGCCGAGCGAGGTGTCGGCGAGGTTGATATTCTCGATGTAGCGGTTGGACTGGTCGACGCAGTAGGCGATGCCCTGCGCGACCTTGTAGAAGGTCGACGCCACAGTCGCCACGGCGCGGATGACCGATGCCGAGGTGCGCATCTTGGATATGAAGCTGTCGAGCGCGGACTCGGCCTGCTTGGTGCCGCTGGCCGCGCTGGCGCCGAAGCTCTTGGACGCGCTCTTTATCGTCCTGAAACCGGACGCGACGCTCGCGAACTTCTCAGGGAGCTTGCCCAGAGAGTCGTTGATAGCATCGCAGGCGGCGCGGAAGGACGTCATGTCCATCTTGTCGAGCGTCGCGGCAAGCTCGGGCAGCTTCTTGAGCGCGTTGACGGTGGTGCCCAGGTTGGACCTCGGCAGGGCGCTCAGCTCCGCGAGCGAGGTGTACAGGCTGTGGAACTTGGTCGCGTCGAAGCTGACCTGGTTCATCTCCGCGACCGAAGCGGCGATTTTCCTGATTTGGTTGGCGATGCTCGAGGACAGCTTGAGTCCGCTCAGCGAGCGGACGGAGTTGACCGTCTCGCGCACCTGGGCGGAGCTGTTCATCTGGGACGCGGCCGACGCGATAGCGGAGACGTTCTTCGCCACGGTGGACGAAATCTTGATTCCCTGCAGCTGTCGGACGGCGTCCGCCACTGCGGCGATGTTCTTGCTGTCCACGCGGGCGGACGACAGCTTCCCGATGCCGTCCGCGACCTTGGACAGCGACGTGCCGACGCCGCGAGTGCCCGTCTTGAGTTCTTTTACGTCATCGGCTAGGCCTCTGACGGCGCTGCGGGCGTTGTCCGCCTTGGTCTCGATAGAGATTCGCAGCTGGTCGATGCTGGCTTCTGCCACGGCTACCCCATTTCTGGGGGCGCAATCCCGCCGTGCTTACACTAGGCTGGCCCATGTCCCATGAGCCATAAAGCCATTTTCTCGTGCGCTGCCTTCTCCTCGTGCGCCGCAGTCTCCTCGGGAGTCCTAGACGACGTGATGCCGTAAGGCTCCTCCGGGTAAGGCTCGGGGTCGGCATTCTTGACGAACGGGTTGAGCGCCGGGACCAGCGAGGCGATGGAGTTGTAGACGTAGAGTCCCATCTGCCAGCGCTCCCACTCCCCGCGCTCGTCGCGCTGCCTCTGGGACTCCCTGAAAGCGGCGTACAGCCAAGGGTCGCCGTCCCAGTACTGCTCGACGGTCATCCCGAATGAAATGGCAGAGGGGAGCGCCATATCGAACGCGTGTCCAAGAGGACAATCGCCCGTATAGCGCTCCCCTCCATCGGAAGGTTTCTTATCTTCCCCGGCTAGACCAGACGGAACTTCATTCGGGACTCGGTAGGGTTTTCGATAAGAGCGGTCATCGGCTGGTTGAACAGCGCGACGAGCAGCGCAATCATGTACGGCTTGTCCTCGATACCCTGCCAGATGCCAAGAACCTCGTTGAAGGTAATCTTGGGCTGCTCCTTCTTGAACGCGGGCATGACGAAGTCGCTGATGAACCTCTCAAGGGAGGTCAGGGTGCTGTGAGAGAGCATTTCGGTGGCGTACTGCGACGTGATGCCCTTCTTCTCCATGTCCTTGACCATCTTGCGGGAGTAGCACAGGGTGTACTCGGTGCCGGTCTCCTCGTCCTCGATGACGATCTTGTCGTGGCCCTTGATGTCCTCAAGCGCCTTGGCAGCGATGTTGATGTCCTCGGCGTTCTCGGTTGCCTCGATGTTCTCGGTGTTCTCGTCCATGTCTTACCTTTCTTTCGGTTTGCAATCCCTATCGGTTCGGTTTTGTCTAGGCGGCGTCCGGCAGGAGCTTGGGCGCGGTGACAGTGGAGACGACAATGGTGGTCTCGCGGACCTTGTCGACCTCTCCGCCGTTCTCGAAGTAGCTCAGGCCGCCCTGCCAGAAGTAGATGCCGTCGTGTCCATCGGGCTTGCCAGCGGCGTCGACGCCCATGACGATTGCCCACCACTCGGCCTCGCCCAGCTTCTCAAGGCCAGCGAGCTTGGTGGAGTCGCCCTTGGTGTAGTTGGCGGTCATCTTGACGGCCTCCTGCTTCTTGACGCCCTTGACGTTCTTCTGGGATTCGTCGGCGAGCGTGGTGGCGTCGAGGTTGTTAGGCTCGCCGCCG
The DNA here is from genome assembly GCF_028206795.1 of Collinsella aerofaciens. GTDB lineage: Bacteria > Actinomycetota > Coriobacteriia > Coriobacteriales > Coriobacteriaceae > Collinsella > Collinsella aerofaciens_AX. The sequence goes on from NZ_JAQLFJ010000002.1 coordinate 177,371, forward strand.
AGGTCGCTGTAGCTCTTGATGTTCACGACGTTCTCGGCCTTGGCGAAGTCGGCCGCAGTGGGGGCGGCGGTCAGGTTCTTAAAGTGGAAGAAATAGGTGTTGATGGTTGCGGTGGGAGTGGTGGATGCAGCTACTGCCATGTATTTTCCTTTCAAGTTACCAAGGCGCAACGGTGCCCGACTTGTCGAGCTTTGCGCGCCAAGTCGCAGCGAGACGGCGAACGCTGGGGTCGACATCGGCAACTTCCGTCCAATTCGACCTGCGGAAACCGCAACGGGCCAGCGCCTCGTCCGCTGCAACTAGGATGTTTCGTGCCTCGAAAACGCTCGTGCCGGAAAACGACTGGGCGTCTACCGCCGTCCGCGTCCACAGCTCCACGCCGGAGCTGTCGCGCGTGCTCTCGTCCTCTCCGGGGAACCGGAACTGAACTAGGAGCGCGGGCAGTTTCGAGTCCTTTGAGTTGATCGCGCTGGAGGTGACGGTGCATTTCGGGTACCTCTTGGTCACCTCTTGGCGCACGTAGTTGAAGATTCGGGTGGAGTGGTCGTTCATGACTTGAAAATCCTCTTGGCGGTATTGACGACCTCGGAACGCGCCTCGTCCGCACCGGCGCCCATGAATCGGCTTGCGATATGGCCGTGCGTGAAGCCGTACGTGCCGTCGTCCTTCGGGTAGGTCCAGCCGGACTCTCCCCTGCCGCTCTGGTTGACCGTGTAGCCGTTCTCGGAGCCGTATGCGGCGTCTCCACGGATGCCGGAACCGAACTCCAGGATGTGGCTCAGGGGCACCTCGTATGAGCCGTCGGCGGGCGACAGGACCGGTCCGTTTGCGAAGGCCTCCGCGCCGTCCGCAGTCCTGCGGTAGCCGATCGTCTCGGTCACGCGCGTAGAAGGGCACAGCTCTTTTGCCGTGTCGGCCGCAGTCTCGGCAAGCTCCTCGGCGAGCTGGCCCGACTTCTCGTCGAGTCCGTCCGCGTATCCGCGAAGCCGCTTCTCAAGCGCCGCGAGCGAGCTATAGGACAGCTCTGCCGTGATGTTCATCGGCCGTCGACCCTCGTGAGTCCGAACGCGAAGTAGTTGAGCGACGGGGACACGCGCTTTACCTCGTACGCACCGGACATGGAGGGCTGGCCGTCAGCCAGCAGCTCGGGCTTGTCCCCTAGCCACATGCGGTCGCCCTCGTCGATGCCCCAGCGGTTCGACTCGGCCACCAGCTGCAGGTCGTATGCGACCTGCGTTCCGAACGGGCTGGAGGAGCTGTCGCCGCTGGGGGCGGACGCGTTCACGCGGACCTCGACCGGGTCGGACCAGCCGTTTACGTACTCGCCGGTACCGTACTCGCCGTCCATGATTTCGGTGCGCGATGGCTTCGAGAGCCACATGGCGCGCCTGTTGCGCTCCATGCACCTCACTGGACGGACCTCGACTTGCATCGCGGGACGATGCGCTGCAGGAGCTGCTTGGAGACGCCTGCGTTCGATCGGGTTCGGGTGATGCCGTTCTCGACGTGCGTAATCTCGTTGTCGGCCCCGCGCCAGTTGTACATGTCCGCCGCAATCAGGCACTGCAGGGAGTCGTATCGAGGCTCCCATGCGACCGAGTCCGGGTCGTCGGCGAACGGGTTGCGCGTCTCCAGAATCAGGGAGCGGGCGGCAGACAGGTAGGCTGCGATCAGCCCGCCGTCTGCCTCCTGCCCTGCTCCCGTGAGGGCACAGACCTGTTTCAGCTTGTCCTCGTCGCTAAGCATGTTCTAAGCGACGCCCGGGGTGACGAGCTTCATGAACGGGATGGCGCGGTGCTCGCTGTAAGCCAGCGTCCAGTTGCCTGCGGTGGCGAGCTGGGCGTCGGTCGGCGAGATGACGGGGTTGCCCTTGTTCGGGTTGCTCGCGCCGGTCTCCTTGGGGGCGGTGAAGTTGAAGCCGTTTGGGTGGATGGCCTCGCGCAGGCGGTAGCCGAGGTAGCTGGTGCCGCCGCGCTTAAGCTCGTCGCGGCCGTTGAACACGGGGCGGGCGACGCTGATGTCGGCGTAGCGGAAGGCGCCCTCGCCGAACAGGTAGGTCGTGTAGGTCGCGGCCTTGGCGCCCTCGCCGGAGGTCGCGGGGGTGTGCGGCATCTCGTCGGTCACGAGGACGGTAAGGCCGTTGACCTGGTAGACGTTGAGGTCGGTGGTCACACCGTTGGGGTCGGTGTACTTGAGGTAGTCCACGCGCTCCATGTCCTCGAATGCCTGCGCAACGGAGGAATGCATGAGGGCGAGCTTGACGGTGGACTTGTTGTCGCCGTAGACCTTCTGGGCGGCGTCGGACAGCGTGGTGGCGGTCAGCTGGTCGACGGTGACGGTGTGGTCGGTCATGCCCTTGGCGCCGATAACGGCCTCGGCGATTCCGGCGAGGCGCTTGTTGCGCTTGGTCTGGCGCCACTTCGCGGCACGGGCTGCGATGGCGGCCATGGGGTTGGCGGTTGTGAAGTCCTGCGGGAAGTCGTCGGCGTACCAGCCGTGGGCGCGACCGTAGACGTAGCCGGTCTGCGAGCTGGCGCCGATGGTGGACAGGGTGATGTCGGTCACGCCGTCGTAGTTCTGCTCGTCGGCCTCGTCGAGGGCGTTGTAGAACGGGATGGTGAACTGGTTTCCGGCGTTGACCTTGGACTTGATAAGCGGGTCGTCGACCATGATGCCCGAGGTCACGAGGACGTTCTTGACAAGGTCAGGCTCGTCCTGGTAGTCGGCGAAGAAAATGTCCTCGTCGAACGGGAAGGTCTTGTCGGCCATGTAGAGTTTGCCAGCCATTTAATGCCTTTCTAAGAGAGGTTCTTCCATGCGTCGGGGTTCTGCTGCTTCCAAGCGATCTGCTCGGTGTCGCTCATAGCCCTGAACTGCTTCTTGGTCGTAATCGCGCCGTTGCCCTCGTCGCCGCCATGCGGCTGCGGCATCCCAGCCAGCGCCTGCTTCTTGGCGTCATCGGCTGCGGCCTTGGCCTTGGCGGCCACGACGTCGGCGATTGCCTTTGCGGCTGCGGTCGTCTCGTCGCGGGTGCCGCCGATGACGGAGCCGATGAACGGCTTGTACTCGTCCTCGGACATGCCGGCGCCTGCGAAAACCGCCGCTGCGGTCGCCTCGTTGAGGTCGCGCAGGGCCTGCTTTGCCGTCGCGTTTGCGGCGTCGAGCTGCTTCTGCCACTGCTCGTCTGCCGTGAGGTTCTTGTTGGCCTCGTCCTCAAGGGACGAAATCTTGCCGTTTGCCTCCTCAAGCTGGGCTTTCAGCGTTTCGATTGCGGCCTTTCCGGCGTTGACGTCCTCGCCGTTGGCCCGCATGATCGCGTCGATGACCTCCTTGGAGGCACCTTCGCCGAGCAGGGACTTGAGCTGGTCACGATTCATTTAGTTGCTTTCCTTTCCTTGGCTACGCTTTGTTGACGGGGGTCGCGTCCCCTTGCCTGCGGCGCTGACGCTGCCGCCTGCGGACTCGCCGGGTTTCCCGGCATTGCTATCTGCACCGGAGTCGTCTCCGGGGTTGACCGATTTGGCCTGGGCCAGCTCCATCTGGCGCTGCGCCTGCTCGTCCGCGTAGGACTTCGAGAGGTCGTATGCCGTCTCGGGGTCGGGGAACATGCCGCAGTACTCGAAAGCGAGTCGCGGGTGCACCTTGCCGCAGCCGAGGATGGTCGACAGCACCTGCGCCTTGGACTGGATTGCCTCGTAGTTGCGGCGAGTGAACTTAATGTCGACGTCGCGCGGCCTGAGTCCGAGGTTGATGGAGGTATCGAGGATAGTGGCGACTGCCTGCAGGAACAGGCGCTCGCCGCGCTTGAAGTGGACCTCGGTCTCCTTGCAGCGGCTCTCGCTGTTGGACCAGCCGTCGCGCATGGTGACTGCGGCGCCCGTGTCCGAGGTGGAGCCTGAGCCACCGACGTTGAACGGCATTCCGCAGATGGACAGCGCGGTCTTGTAGAGCGCATCCACCAGCGTCTGCGTCTGGTCCTGGTTAAGCTCGGAGGTGAGCATCTGCACCGAGGCCTTGTTCTCGTCGGTGGAGTGGATTTGCAGGCATCCCATCTCCATGAGCTTCTTGAAGCCCGTTTCGGCGTCATCGTCCTCGAACTCGACGTTCTCGAGCACGAGAAGCGCCTGCACGAACTGGGCGATGGCGTCGACCCTGTTGGACTCGATTTCGTTGATTGCGTCGAGCAGGCTCAGGACGGCCTCGAAAACGCCCATGCGCTCGGAGTTGGCGTCGTACTCGATGATCGGAACCATGCCGAGCGGGTTCACGGCCGTCTTTACGGAGTCGCTGTCGACCGTGAATACGAGTCGGTCGGTGTAGACGCTGTAGATTGGTTCGTTGGTCACGTCATCCATGACGTAGGTGACGGCGAACAGCGGCTCATGGAACGCGTCGTTGGTGTAGACCACGAACGTCCTGCGCGGGTCGAGCGACGCGACCTTGAACGGCTGCTCGTCGTCGATGGTCTTGCCGTCCCCCGAGTTCGGGAGCACGAGCCTGTAGCCGACGCCGCAGACGCACATCCACTGGACAATCTCCATGTCGCAGGCGTGCTTGTCGGCGGCGATGCAGAAGTCGTTGAGCTGCTGGACCTTGTGGCTCAGCTCATCGTTCACCTGCTCGACGTCCTCGCAGTCCTTGGAGGAGCCGTGCGCGCTGTAGGCGATAGGCTCCCCGGCAAGCGAGTCGGCGCGGTCCTTGGCAATCTGGTACGCCCTGTTCTCCAGGACGATGTTCTTGATTTCGGGACGGACTTCCTTCTTGCGGTAGATGACCGGCTGGTAGCCGAGGAAGTACTTCCACAGGTAGTCGATGTCGGAGGAGTTGCAGCCGTGCACCATCGTCGAGCGGTCCAGCACCTCGCGCACGTTCGCGGCGGTGATGTTCTGCTCGCCGCACACGATACGGCGCCTGCCGTGGAGCAGGGTGCTCTTGATGCCCTTGTTTTCAGATTCGCTGTAGGTCTCAGCCAACTTATCTCCGCTTCTCGCTCGATGCTGGCTGGCCGGAAGGAAGGAGGTGAAAACGGCCAGCCAACAGCGATTCAATGGGGATTGCGCCCCTATTGGGAGATGTTCGGTTCGGCGCCGAAAACCTTCGTGCCGGATTAGAACGGCCTCTTGGTTACGCGCGCCTTGGCCCTAAGCGACTTGCTCAGGAAGTCCGCGAGCATCGACAGCGCGTCCGGCGCGTCGTCGTGCTGGTTCTTGCCGTCGAGGACGTACGAGGTGATTTGGCCCATGGCGATCGAGTAGTCGGAACCCGGCTCATAGAGCGTCGTGTCCCTGAAAACGCAGTTGTCGATGACCCACGAGGAGCTTGCGAGGATTCGGGTCTCCTTGTTCGACCCGGTGTACTTTTTGGAGACGGCGCACAGCGCGCCCCTCTCCTTGAGCATGTCGGCGACGTCCTCGGCGACCTTGCCGCCAGCGGCGTTCGACTCGAAGCGCGCCTGCTGTACGCCGTATTTGTCGATGAAGTTCACGAGTCGCTGGTTAACGGTCTTTGGGGCGGAGTGGTCGCACAGGAAGTCGACGATGAACCACTTGTCGGAGCCACGCCACTGCGCGGCGATCGGCATCGCGCAGTAGTCCTCACCCGCGCCCTTGGTGTCGACGACAGCCATGACGCGGTCCGGCTCCCCTGCGGGCAGCTCCAGATAGCGTTCGAGGGAATCCGGGCTGTACAGCTGCCCCTCGCGGACGAACGGCGTGCCGTCGTACTTGGCGGCATAGGTCGCGCTGTCGGTGGTGCGCTGCATGTCGAGGTAGTACTTGCGGTCGAACCCTACGCCGTACAGGTAGTCGAAGTTGCTCTCGCCGGAAATCGGGTCGAGCGCGGGGATGGTCAGGATGTGGAACCCGCTCTCGCCCTCGTGGAGACGGGTCATGCGGCCGATTGGGTCGTTCACGTCCCAGCGCGTGCCGACCATGAGCTGCCTGGAGCCGGTCTTTCGGCGGTCGTAGCACTGGTTGATGTAGGCCTCCCACTTGCCCTGCAGTCGGCGCGGGGACATGGCCTCCTCGAGGTCCTTGACCAAGTCATCCGCATACAGCCAGCCGCCCTCGCCGACCTCGACTGCGCCCGTCAGGGTGCCCTCGACCGATCGGCAGGTGCATGTCGGGTAGGCCCCGTGCTTCTTGAGCGAGAAGGCCTCGTCCTCCGAGGACTGCCACACCAGTGGCGAGTCGGGGAAAATCTCGGAGAACCTGTACTCAGGGTCGATTACGAACTGCAGGCACTGCTGGTAGAAGTGCTTGGTCAGCTTGTCCGAGTGCGCCGTCATCAGGTTGGAGTGGAGCGGGTCGCGCCCGAGGTGCCAGACCATGGCCATCGAGCAGTTGGACGATTTTCCGGTACGCGGAGGCATGGAAACGCTCAGGAACTCTGCGTTCGGGTCGGTCTCGAACCACTGCAGCTCCTGATAGAGCCGCCACAGCTGCTTTCGCCTCGGGAGCCATAGCCTGCTGTCCGGCGTTCGGTCGATTTCCATCGCCTGCGCGAACGAGTCGAAATCCCACTTGCCGTCGAGCGTCAGCAGGTCGCGGTGGGCCTCCATGAGGGCCGAAATGCCCTCGACGTCCGCCCAGCCGCCGCGCATGGCGGCAATCACGGCGTCGAGCGACGCTTTCAGGGCGTCGTGTTCGTCCGTCCCGTCATGCCTGCGCTGGCGCTGCATGGACACGAGGTCGCGGTACGCGCCTATGTCCCTCGGGTTCAGGGAGATGTAGTTGAGTATGTTCTTGGTAAGTGCATCCATGCCGCATAGGGTCGCGGCGGTGCAATTTCCGCTCGTGCGGCAAAGAAAAAGCCCCGCCGGGGAAATCCCGACAGGGCTTGCGTCTAGCCTTCAAGCTCTCCTGAATCGATCAGTCGGCGCCTTATCTTCGTGTAGGTGCTCACGCCTATGCCGAGCTGTGCGCAGGCGTCGCGCCGCTTCTCCTTCTTCGCCTTCACCAGCGCAACGTGGCGCTTGAACTCCTCCACGTCCACCTCAGCTGGCGGCCTGCCCTCGCGCCAGCCCGGTTTCTGCTTGGCGACGGCCTTGCCCTCTGCGGTTCGCTGGGCGATCATGTCGCGCTCGAACTCTGCCATGGCGAACATCACGGAGACCATCATCTTGCCTACCGGGGTGTTGTCCAAGGTGCCCATGTTGAGCACGCGGACGGTTATCCCACGGTCGAGGAGCGACCTCACGACCTCGCAGCCGCCAGTCACGGTGCGCGCGATTCGGTCGAGCTTGGTCACGACCAGCGTGTCGCCGTCCTGCAAGCGTTCCAGCAGGGCATCGAACTCCGGTCGGTCGGTCGTGGTGCCCGTGAACGCCTCCTGCACTATCTCGGTGCAGCCCGCCTCTGACAGCGACTCGTGTTGAGCGTCTAGCGAGTTTCCGTCCCTAAGCTGCCCTTTCGTGGACACTCGGGCGTAACCGTAAATCATGTAGAATACTCCTAGTATCAGCCACTCAGCGCAAAAAAGTGGCCCGGCAGGTCGTGAAAGCGAGCACGCGGCCTGCCATTCTCCCCTACTGACAGTCCAATACGTGAGAGCCGTCCGGCAGTCTCGACCCCACGGGCACCAGTGCCAGCTTGTAGCCGAGCGGTCCCAGGTACTTCGAGGCCGTCGAGAGCGTCGGGTTGCCGTCCTTGAGCGAGCAGGACAGCGAACCCTGCGCTATGCCGATGACCGCCGCCAGCTCACGCTGCGTGTATCCGCGCGATTTCATGATTTGCTTGTAAGCATCCGAGTAGTTCATGGGTTCTCCTTCCGTTACCGACAATATAGGGTATTCCCGTTCGGCTGTAAAGGCCTTTTTGTTTTTTTTGGGTGCTCGGGGGGCTTAGTAGCGGGGTTGCCTTGGGTCGGAAAAACTGCCCGGTACCCCACGTTTATTAGGTGCTATAGTGCAAGCAGTCGAGCAATAAGCCACAAACTCAACGGTTTGCAACTCGCCAACAACGAACGGGTATCGCCTATATCTATAAGGAGTGACAAACGACAAACGGCGATGATTGAACGGCTATAGCCTATATAGCCAACGATGAACGGTTAGAGCCTATATGCAAGGAGGATCAAACATGGCAACAACCTATTACGTCGAGGACAAACGCGGAAACGCCTCGTTCATCCATACCAACGCGCACACCGCCGCCGGAGTTATTACGGCCGCGCTTAATGCATTGAACGCAGACCTATTAGGCAACTATCTGTATTACACCCCGGACGAGGTTGTAGCGGACATTATGGACGCCCTGGAGGTTAACCGCCGCCGCGCCATCTTGTATTACGCCGTGGCGCTGGAGGGTATCGAGGTGTATCCGTGCGCCTATAGCCGCAACGCCGGGGCCTATAAGCGCGGCCACGTTTCGCTAACGCTTGACCTTGAGGCCAACGAGGTTTTTTAACAAAAAAACGGCCCGCACAAACGGAACTTGTGCGGGCCACGGTACAGAATGGAGAACTGATACCATGAGCAACGATACCACCAACGAACTACAGGAGCAAACAAACCATATCGCTGAAATGCTAGTAGCAGCATACGAGGACCGTCTTTACACCGACGAGGACGGTAACATGGAAGTACTAGACGAGGGCGAAGAGCTACCAGACGACTGCGATACCGTTGGCCTCCTCGAATATCTTGACGATAACTACGACGTCACCGCTACCGTAAACATGAGCAACCGCGACGTCCCGACGGGTTATCGCATTATGGTCGCCTGCGGCGGCCCAAATATCTACATCGACACAAACGACTGCGAGGTGCAGGGGTTTTGGTGGACGGACCGCGCCGTGTCGTATATCCCCGGCGAAGTGTGCAGTGCTATCGACGACGAGTTCACCGAACTTTACTGGGGGTGCTACTAGTGAGCCTCATTCACACCGTCGAACTAGTTGCAAACGTCCGCGCGGCCGTATACACCACGGCCGCGCCCGGGCGCTATCTGATAGCAGTCGAGGAGTGCCACGGCGGCAACTGGGAGCCTGCAGGCGACGCCGGTACAACGCCGGTTGATCCCTTCGACGACGTCGCGATTTATTCGATATGTTTCTTTATGTTCTCCGATTACTGGGAGGATCAGAATGATTAACTACCAGCTCACACCGTCGTACCGCGTCGCCGTCGATTACGACTGCGGGCCGCAGGACCCACCGTCGCACCTGCTGGACACAGTTTTTTACGAGGTCGCATCATGCCATAACCTCGATATACACGAGGGCGCGCCCGCCGTTATCAGCGCGCTGGAGGAGGTCGAGAAGGCCGTTAGCGATTATTTCTACACTGGTTACTCCGGCGTTGCCCGCGCACTGGTGAAGCACCTAAAACGCAACGGATACGAGGCCGTATATCACTCGTTCGCTGGTGTATGCCCGTCGGACTGGTGCGACGCCGTCGTAGCAGTGAACCCAGACGAGGGCGTAGCGCTCGACGCTGCTATATCCGAGTGGGATAGATGGTTTACGAACGATTATTACGTTTTGAAACTGGAGCGCCGCCACGTATGGAACGATGCCGCCGGGGATACCCTCGAAACGTGGGACGAGGTCGACAGTTTATGCGGAGTTGCGCTCGAAAACTCGTACGACGCCGCCGAGGTTGAGCGCGTCGCCAGTGATTATTTCGACGTCGAGGAGGTCGCGTAATGCTGTTCGAGCTTGCAAAAACGTCTACCTGGTATGCGTACTGGTTAGGCGTTGCCGTTGGCGTTGCAGCGTGCGCCGTTGTCGCCGTCGTTTTTTCAATCCTCAATAACTAGAGGAGGTGTAGCCCGTGAGAAACGTCTTTATCTACCTGCTAGCGTTGGCACTAGCGCCCGTTATCCTGCCCGTTATCGTTCTCGTTTTCCTACTCAAATACAACTAGACCAGCGGCCCCGGCGTTTGTCGGGGCCGTTTTTTATGCCTCCTGCAACGGCTCACGGCCTACACCGTGGGCCGTTTTTCGTTTCTGATCCTCGTACTAGCGTCACGGCCGTACCACGTGAGCCTATATATGTGCGTCGTTTGTGTTCAACATATGGAGACGCCTACACCTACGCAACGCCCGCACCGGGCATATCAGCGCCACGTTCAAGCCGTTTATAAGGCGATTCTAGCCCCGTTTTACGCCCGTGGCACTGCTGCACCGTCAACGTTTTTACGCCCGTTTTTGGGGGATTGTAGCGCCTTGTACTGGTACGCCGCGCTGACGCAGTGAGCGCACATATAGCAGGTCAAGCCGCCAAAACGCGCTCGATCGCCCCAAAACCCTGCAACCGGAAAACGGCCGTTCGCCAGCCAGTTTCCGTCATAGCCAGAAGTCGGGAACCAGAAAACCCTATAGTGCGCGCGAAAGTCGTGACAGTCGCGGCGAGCGATCGGATTTTCCTCCCTTAGTGGCTGCGAAAGTCGTGACAACCCTATAGTGGCCGCCAAAGTCGTTAGTGGCCCCGAAAGTCGGCACAAAAAAGACCCCTCTGCGTTTTATTGCAGTGGGGTCTTTCGCTTTCTAGTCGCTCGGCGGCAGCTCCTCGACCTTCTCGATCGTCACGTCCTCGGCTGGCAGCGCGGCCATGTACTTGGCCTCCAGCTCGGCCTTGGTAGGCCCCTGAGCTGCATCTTCGTGTTTGATGACCGTCTGGGACTCGTCCCTGTAGCCGAAATTGTTCTTACCGAGAAAGATTCCTGTTACCGGGTTGCGGTAGCCGTTATTCTGCATCGCCGACTCCCAAGAAACTTCCAAACTTTGCAAAATATTTTTGAGTACCACTGCCGATTCGGTGCTCAGCACCTTATCAAGCCTCGTCCTCTTGCCCTTGGCCCAGTCCAGAACGTCGTTGCGCGTCATCCCGAAGCTCTGGCACATTCCGCTCACCAGAATCTTGGAGTCGTGCCTCTCGCACAGGTCGACGTAGTCCTCGAACCGCTGCATCAGCTGCTCAGGGTCGCTCGCGTCGATGGACGGCCACCTGATAAGCTCCCTGATCATGCTCAGAGTCTCGCTGTTGTTGGACGGTGTCTGCGTGTTCGGGCTGTTCCCGTACCTTCCCTGCGTCATAAATCATCCTCCGTCGCTGCACCAGATGCCGAAACGTACATACCCTTGGAATCGCGGAGCGGCTTGGGGAACGTGTCCCTAAGCTCCGAGTACCCCCCTGCCCCGCGCTCGGTGAGCGAATACCTGTTGGTGCCCCTCTCGCGTCTCAGGAGGCCCTTCGAAACAAGCCCGCCGCATATCTCGGCGATTCCGTCCCTGCCGCAGCTGCAGAAGAACTTCCTGTCAAGCTCGTTTCCGCGTCGCGTTACCTCGGTGGAGCAGAACGGCTCGCCCTGCTTGTGGCGCCAGCCCACGACCCGCAGGAACGCCAGCTCGCCGACCGTCAGGGACGCCAGTATGCTCCCGGGACGCCTAGCCAATGCTCTGCCTGTAATGTAATGCTATGCTATGGCAATGCAAGTGCATATGCATTTGCATACCTCCTATGAACGGTTATCACCTATACTTTATCGTTCCACCAACGGGCGTTGGCGGCGCGTTTCCGCTGGTCGGAGATGCTGTTGTACCTCTCGACCTCCTGCTGGAACCCATAGCCGGAAACCGTTCGCTTCTCGTCGTTTTTCACCTCGAAAACACCGCACTTGGCAGCGGTTTCCAGCACACTTTGCGCCTTCTTCCGGCTGATGCCCAAATCTCGGCTCACGGCCCTCGAAAGCTCCGCGAACGTCAGCTCCAGGCCCTCGGCGGCGGCGCGGTACAGCTCGCACTTCGCGGCGAACCACACGCCAGCGCCCTCGGCCCCGCACGAGTCCGTGAGCCTGCGCACCCTTGGGCTGTCCAGCTCGCCGATCGGCTGCGGGTACCACGACATCACGGGCAGTCGGCGTAGCGGCCGTGGCTGATGTAGCGGTTGTACCGCGCGTAGCCGAAAACGCTGGCCCTGCGCCTGTTGTCGGCGTGCTGGCACTCGCGGCACTTGCGCTGCAGCCCGTCGGCGTTGGCGCGGTTGCGGTTGAACTCGGACGCCTCCAGCAGCCGACCGCAGTAGTTGCATCGCTTCACCTTCACCCCCCTATCAATAAAACCTGTTTTAGAGTCTCGCATACGGGGTCTAACAAACGTCTCGTGAGTCGAGCGACTTGATGGCCGCGTAGGCGATCTTCTTGGCCTTGTCGTAGGGTATGCCCATGTCCGCGGACACGTCGTGCCAGTCCTCGTCGAACAGGAAGTGGCGCACGACCAGCTGGCAGGCGGTGTCGCCGCACGTCCACTCGATTTCGGCGACGTCGTCCCACGCGCGGTCCAGAATCTCCTCGCACCTGTCGATGCACCATCCGATGCGCTCCTTGCCGACCTGCGGCTTGGTGGTCTTGAGCTGCCGTTTCAGGCGCTCCAGTGAGCGTGCGGTGACCTGGTAGCCGCGAAAGTCGTAGAGCGACTGGCTGATTTCGCCCTGTCGCAGCACTAGCGGCCGCTCTTGGCGTGGACGGACAGGTTGAACAGGGCGATTAGGTCTGCGAGCGCCCACAGGTTCATGCACTCCACGCCGAACGCGACGGACAGCAGCGTGGATACCAGCCACGCCTCGGCCAAGAGCAGGGCGACGATGACGATGACCATGCCGACGATGGCGGCACTCACGCCGACGATTTGCTTCACGAGCGATGCCTTGGTTTCAGTCTCGTCCAACAGAACTTCCTTCCGAACGAATGAGAGCCGTTTTAAGGCCCCGTTTTAAACAAAAAAGGACACTGACTGGTTTCAAACCAGAAAGTGCCCTTAAATCAAATCCTGTGGCTTTCTAAGCCCATTTGAGCGATATGCTCACCAGCCGAACTCCTTAGCCATGTCCGCGTAGCGCTCTCTCGTTGAGCGCCTGCGGCCCGTGTCCACCTCCAGCGGCAGGCACATCTCGAGGACTCGGCTGTACGTCCTGCGGCAGGCCATGTCATCGGGTGCCGCCAGCTCCCTGCGCGTCAGGTTCGTGCTGATGACGGTGGGCCTGCGGCTCTGGTAGCGGGTGTCGATGACGCTGTAGACGATTTCGCGGCCGTAGTCGGTCTCGCGCTCGGCACCGAGGTCGTCGAGCACCAGAAGCTCTGCCCGGCTGAGCGTCCCGATCGTCTCCGCGACGTCGTCGTACCTGCGGCTGAGGACCCACGGCATCGAGCGCATCAGCACCCTCATGCCCTTCTCCAGCGCCGCGTTGGCGATGCAGCAGCTGAGGAACGTCTTGCCGCTGTCGGGAGGCCCGAACAGCAGCAGCCCCGAGTGCAGGTCGGGGAGTCGGTCGGCGTACTTCCTGCACTTCTCGACAACGTCTTTGCCGAACTCGCCGTCGTCGGCGGCGAAGGTCTGGGACGCCATCTCGGGGACCGGGAAGCACTCCGACCTGCGGGTTTCGAGCGTCGAGCACCTGCACTTGCAGGGAATCAGCAGTTCGCGGCCCACGTCCCAGACCCTGCGCTCCACAGGGAATCCGCAGGTGGGACACGTCCTCGGCTCCATCACAGCGTCCCGGCGAAGTCGAAGGCGTCGAGGGACTGGGCGTCAGCCCCCGTAGCGGTCGCGGAATCGTCCACGTAGTCCTTGAAAATCCATGTCCTGACCGCTCCCTTCCAGTCCTTCATCGGGTTCTTGCCGACTTTCCAGCCGTTAGCATCGTACCACGAGACGAACCTTTCGGCTCGGAACGTTTCCCCAGTTAATCGCAGGTTTCTGGATTTGATGAAGCCCTCGGCGTAATCGGCGACCTCCTCGACGGACGGCTTCACGAACTTCTTCGTCCGCCGTTTTTTCGGTTGTTCGGGCGCGCACGCGCCAAAACCTTTGGGATTAGGTTGAGTATCAACCCTAGAGGAGTTACTAGTACTCTCTCCTAACCTATCCTTACCTAACCTAACCTCGGTATCCATTTTGTCTACCAACTGACAGTCAGGTGTCTCCAGTTTGTCTACCAGTTGGCTACCAAGTGTATCCACTTTGGCTACCGGCTTGAACATATCCGCAGGTAAGCCCGTGTCCGTCGTCATGTACGATTTGTTCTCGTCAATGTAAAGCGTGGCTAACTCGTCTTGGTAGCGAGTTGCGTGGCGCCTGTCCGACCGGACGTAATTGTTGACCCACCACGACTTGATGACCGCCGTGCCGGAGTCGAACGTCAGGATGAACTTCTTCGCCACCAGCAGCCGCAAATCGTCCTCCGACGCGCCGCACATCCTGCGGATTGAGCGCGGGTTGTTGACGAAACCCCAGTCGTCGGCGTTCATCCCGAGGTGGATGTACAGCGACTGCGCCGACATCGGCATGTCGAGGAAGGCGTCCGACTCGACGATGGTCTTGGCGAACATTCTACGTTCCGCCATATAGTGACCCCCTAACAATAAAATATTTATTTGAGCCTATTTTGAGTAGTTCCAGGCTGCGATCAGCTCGCCCTCGTCCGGGTACAGGCCGACAACCATCGGGCAGTTGTCCCTGTAGGCCGAGTCCTCGTCGCGGTGCCTGATTTCGAACTCCTCGGTGCCGCCGATGATGATGACCTCGCGGGCGTACACCTCGCCGCCGCAGAAAGGGCAGCGCCTGAGAGTCGGTGCCATTTTGCCTCCAAAGTGGAGCGCCCGACGTGTTGCCGGGCGCTCCGATCGACTAGTCCTTGCTTGTGATCTTCACGCCGGGCAGCTCCTGCGGCAGGAAGTTGAACTCGTAGTTGTACTTGTCGGTCTTGGTGGAGTCGATTTGCTCCACCGTGTACATAGTCCAATCATTTAGGTAGATGAAATGCTTCTGGTACTTGCCGTTGGGCAGCTCGGCGACAATGTTCAGCTCGTCGGTTTCCGGGTCGGTCTCGATGGAAAGACAGCCCTCCATCTGCAACAGCACCTTGTCAGAGCGCATGTTGATAACTGTCACTCGGCGGCGAACGTTAAAGTTGTCGGCATCTTGGGATAGGTTGTAGCTAACCTGGCTACGCTCGGTGCAGCCAGAGAGTCCCAGCGTGGCGATAATGCCCACCACGGCCAAAATAAAGGCCACCGTCGCGGCGACCGATCGCTTAGTGTTATCCATTTGTAATCCTTACCTTTTGCTGTTCTGCCTCAATGCCCAGTTTGCCCAAGATGAACGCGAGTGCATCGTCTGCGGATATGTCGCCGTGGACAGTCCGATCGGGCAGGCGCACACACTTGCTGGCCTTGTAGTCGAAGTAGAAGTACGCGAGACGCGACACGTCAGGGCCGTCCGGGTACACGATGCAGTCCACCATGTACGCAATCCAGCTTTCGTCGTAGATGTTCCAGCTGTACTGGACATAATTGACGCGCTTGCAATCAGACACGACCCTGTACTTGCACATTTGGCCACCTTCCTGCGGCAGTTCAGGCAGAAGTTCCACGTGCCTTTAACGTAGTAACCCTCGCAATCCTCGACCCTGCATCCGCAAGCGGAGCACTCGAAGCCGTTAGTACATGCGCCGCATTCGCTTTCGTCGTAGACGTTTTCGCAGGTCTGCTCGGTTGGTACATCCATGAGCACTGAGATCGGTACGACACCGGAGAAGCTGTACTCGTCCCAAAATGTCCCAGGCCATTCTTTTCCGTCGTACCTGTTGCGCTTGCATCGCTTCTCGGCGCACACCTCGGCATCATGTTCGTTGTCGAACGCCATATAGGGAGAATCCCATTTGTCCTCCCATTCGCCGCCGTAGTCGACGACGAGATAGACGGTGCGCTTAGCCTTCATCTCCCACCTCCACGCCTAACGTTTTCAGGAAGTCGATAATCATGAGGGTGTAGCAGTCAACTTCGACATTGCAGTCATCGAAAACCACCATGCGTTCCGCGCGGCATTTCGCACATGATGCACCGATAGCCTTTTGGTTGCCAGTGAGCGCTTTAAAGTAATAGCACGGTGCTGCAGCGCCCCTGAAATCACATTCGTACGCATCCTTTATGGCATATCGAAGGTGGCAAATCTGCTTCTCCAGCTCTGGTTTAATCCGCATTGAGTACCACCGCCCCGCACTCAGGACAGTGCTTGTACGGATACCGATCGAAGTCGGGCATGTCGAACTCGCTCATGCAGTTGGAGCACTGGAATGAGTTCTCGAAATCGCCACCAACGTTTGTCATGACGCATGTTGGAATGTCGATTAAGTCGGCGAGCCTTTCGACGATGGGGATGTAGTAGCCAGCAAAAATGTTGCTGTATTTCTCAACGGAATCCGCGATGTTGCGGTAGGCGCTGTTACCGCATTCAACAATGTCTCGGTCGTTTTTGTAGTACTCCCCGTTTGCTCGCATGTATGTGAGTTGGTTCCTCAGTCGCGCCGCTACCTCGTGGCGTTCGTCATCGCTAATCCTCATACAGCACCTCAAGCCCGTACGCGACGGCGGCATCGTGCTCAATACGGCATCCACGTGCGTTCTCCCAGCCTTTGCAGAAGTAGGCCGCATGGCACAGGCTCATGTTCTCAAGCGACTTCGCAAGGTAGCAGAGCGGAATCTGCACAACGCCGCGCTTCTTCATGGCCTCGTCGCTGTACCATTCATCTGTAAACAGGGTATTTACGAACTCGTAACCCATCTCACGCAGCTTAGCGTGCGCCTTGTCCCTCGTCTGCGCGATTTCCTCGTCTGTCTTACCAGCCATGGGCTGAGAAATCATCGCTCGCTTATTCACTGCTGCATCGCCTCCAGCATATCGTTCAACATGGCCGCCTCGGGAGACGCGATGTGCGTCACCAGGTCAGTTGCGTTGCACGCAAGGGCGATGAACAGGATAAGAACAATGATGCCGCAGGTTATGATCGCAAAGATACTGTCATCTGAGTAACAGCACGTCACGTCATGGCAGTAATCCGTATCGCTGTCATCTTTCGAGCGGATGGCCCACATAAGCATGCGAATCGCCACGGCGAGCGCGACCGCCAGAAAAACACAGATGACGCCGCTCTTGGCGACCTGCATGGCCGCCCATTTCGGCGCGAACTCGGACAGGTGGTTCAGCAGGTAGTCGGCACCGACGCCCAGCTGGTTGGCTATCTCCTTGATAGCGCTGGAGTCCATATCCTCCTCCTTATTTGGTTGTTTGGTTAGTGAAGTTCCTCGTACTTGCAGTAGCGGGTGCCGCGAATCTCGGAGCAGAACGTGCGCTCCAGCTCGTCACCCTCCAGTTTCTCGTACCGATCGCGGTATTTTTGGCAGTCACAGAATCCAGTGCCGCGCTCACCGTAATGGTTGATGCACGTCTTGCAAGTCGGCAGCAGCAGGCGCCTGATGAAGATGATGGGGTGGCGCCAGAAGCTAAGCATTGTCGCTCCTAGAGTTCCACCGCTTGACAAGCTCGTCCTTGGTGAACCTGATGACTCCATAGACGAAGTTCTTGTCGCCGCAGTAGGCGACATCGTCTGGAGAAAGATGATGGCCGAGCTGTTTCCACTTCTCTGCGGTATCCTGAGATACAACGTGGATTCGCATCTCCACGCCGCAGTCACACCTGATAACTCCCTGTCTAATCCGCGAGCCTACGTCAGGGCGCGTGTACGGCTTTTTGGTTATCGGCTGTCCGCAGAACGGGCAAGGTTTAAGCTCCATCTTCGCTCCTAGAGTTCCAGGCATACGCAGCCTCCTCCATAGAATGTCCCATCAGCATGGACGTCGCGGGCATGACGAAACACTGCGGGCTTTCGCAGCAGATAATCACAAGCTCGTTATTGCCCCACTTCCCGTTCCTGATAGTCGGTGCCTCGCCGCAGAACGGACACGGCTTAAGATCGAACGTCTTCATCGGTCCTCCTACCACTTCTCTACAGAGCTGCAATATGCCTCGGTCTGGAAAGTGTCGATGAAGTAGTTGAAGTCGTCGTCGATTTCAACAATCGGGTCATCGTTTTCCTCGAACTCGTCATCAGGAACGTCGATGGTGTACTCAACGTTGACGGTGTACTTGCTCATTTTTCCTCCTTCTCCTCGACCGAATCGCAGTAGGAAAAGGACTCGAACATATTGATGAAGTAGTCTGGGTCATCAAATATGTCAACAGAGTTGAACCATGCGTCATCTGGAACTTCGACGATGTGAACCGTGCGAATGATGTACTTGCTCATTTCTCCTCCTTACGAATGGACTTGACGGTATCCTCGATGGCTCGGTAGCAGTCCTTGCAAATCTCCTTGCTGTAGACGCTGAGCATAAGATTGCTGCTGGGCGCACCATTGCGAGTTAGAGATAAGTGCGCTGGCAGACCATTAATCGGGCGATAGCAGAGGTCGCAGAAATGCCTAATCATTCGGCTCAGCCCTTCCGTTCCACAGGTTGATTGACGCGTTGCGGCCAGCCTCGGGAGGTATGCCGAAATCATAAACTTTAACAAGCGGCCCATCGGATGCGCAGTTGTCACAGTGGACGTAATACGCAGACCACGGCTTACCGTCTCCCCTCTCACCGTATGGCCTAGAGTACACGTGAGAACTACCACAAAACGGGCATGGTTTCAGATCAATCATGGTTGAGCATCCCTTCCATGTCGTTGCAATGTTCATTCCATCGCTCGATGACCTCGCTGGTCAGCTGCACGTCATCCGGTCTGTACTCGTCGGCATGCGACCCGGTGAGCACATAGTCCAGCTGCGCATAGGTGTTGCACTCCGTGCAAGCTACCTTTGCTGATAGGGTGCCGTGCAGATAGTCGTCAACAATCGTGATGTGCAGGTGCTCGGTAGAATGGCACCTATAGCATGGCTTCATGGTCGTCATTCATCCACCTTCTTCATAAGATCGCGCCCGCAGAACGGGCAGTAATTGATCGGGATGCTCCATGCGTACGGAGGGTCGACGACGATGATGTTCTCGCCGGTGTCCATCTCGCCAATCCGCATCTCGACACCCTCGTCGTAATCGCCGAAGTTGAATCGCGTCTTACCACACATCACACAACCGTTAGCCATCGTTCTCACCCATCAGCTTGCGGATGCGGTCGGCAATGTCGCGCATAGCAGCTGAGTCGCAGCTGGTTATGTCGCCAATGGCGCACGTGTCGCAATCGGTGGTGTTCTTGCCAAAATATGTGCAGGTGCCGCAGTACATTTTGCTTGCCGCCTTGTCCAGGTCATCCAGCATCCTCTTCCAGCTGTCGGGCTGGACTAGATGCAGGAGATGCGGCAAGAAGTTGCATTTCTCCTCTTCGTCCCCGAATACACCTCTGGTTATCCAGAAGCTTGTCCGTAACGATGGCAAAGCGCAGAGTTTGAACTCGTCCACATTGAACTTCACGCCGTTGTTGTCATACAGCACCTCGGTATCAAGCGGAATCTCGCGGCCTTCATGGTCTTTTGGTAACTCGACACTCATTTACAACGCTCCTTAAGCTCGACAAAACACTTTTCCATATGGCGCCATAACTCCTCTACGGAATCGTCCGCAGACGGCCTATGCTGATGAAGGTTGCACGGAAAGAAAATCTCTCCGTATGAGTCGACAATGAACCATGTTCCAGAATCAGCCATGTAAGAATAGGCGGTGACTTTGACAAGCGCTCCGTCACCATCGTAGAGACGGGTCGTGTCCAGCGGGATATAGTTCCCGTCCATGTCTTTCAGCGGGGTAATCATTTCTCGCCCTCCATCTCGTTCAGAAACTTGCCAGTGATAAGTCGGTGCAGCCAATCTGCGGTCTTGTAGATGTCCTTGTCGGCATCGTCCTTGAGTCCGATGCGATCGGCATACTTGAGCGCGTGAGCGACGTCGGCAATCTTCGCGCCGCTGATTTCACCGCTGGTTTTCAAGATGTTGCAGACGCGCTCGATTTTCTCGGCAGTCTGCATCCCGCCCTGCTTGTAATGGCTTGCGTACTCGCTCATTCTGCCGCCCCCAATGCAGCGGAAACCTCGTCCTGAACCTCTTTGAGGAGCTTGCAGACCATGGCCCCAGAGTACTTGCTGGTCGACTTGGTGCTCAGGAACTCGATGGTCTTGGTCAGCTTGCAGACCAGGTCGCAGAGCACCTGCGTTCGGGTTCGGCTATCGGTCATTTCCATTCCTCCCTTACGTTGCGTATCCTTAGGTACGAATCGACTTTCGCGTTCTTTGAGACGTAGCCCGCCATGGTGCCGACTCCGTTGCGGCACCTGCTGGACGTGTGAATCCGGCGCCGTCCCTCGTCCCTGCACTCCTGCGAGCAGTAGACGGAGTTCTTGGCCGCGCCGCCGAAATCCCTGCCGCAAATCTTGCATGTGCAGGCGTAGCGGCGGCCGTCCTCCTCGTAGCTGAAATAGTGGCCGCCGACCATGCTCCCGTCTCGGCAGGCCGCGCTGACCATGGACTTAGCGGCTGCAACCGACACGGCTGCGGCAGTTACGCTCACGTAGCGCTTGCCGTCATCGCGCAATACGGCGTGCCATTTGCCCGCAGGCTTCTTCTTGTCCGTCATTTGTTGATCCTCGCGACGCAGACGTAGCCGTTGTCCCGATATACGCGGATAATGTCGGAGAGTCCGTTTGCCCTGATGTAACTGTCGATGCAGGACTGCACGTTGTTTGATGCCTTGCGGCCAACGCGGTAGTCGGTGCTACTCGTCGTGTACTTATGCCTGATAATTGAGAGTCCGCTGCCGATAAATGCGTCGATAAGCGGCTTGTACCTGCTGTTGCCGGGGCCGGGGCGCTTTCCCGCATATGCTTTCTCGGGCCACAGTGACTCGTCGAACGCCTGCTTGAAGGCCACGGACTCGGCTGCGTCATGCGACTCCTCGATAGCCGCGTCAACGAGGCAGTCGATGCGGGTGTCGCAGAACAGCTGCGCGATGGTGCGCACCGAGACGCGCGTGGTGAACGTCGGCATCGTGCGGTACGACTCCTGCGGCACGACGGCTGTGATCAAATCCTTTACGGTGGCTCCCATGTCGCGTGCGACCTTCTTGCAGATGGCCCACGACACTCCTAGGTTGATGTCGTACTCGTCGCCATCCCTGCATTTGGTGACGGCCTTGGTGCCGTCCTCGAAAAAGACGATGGTTGCAGGTCCGCTGAACTTCACGGACTTGACCTTGATGTTATTCATTTGTTCTCCAATGGTGGAGCCGCCGGATTCCCGGCGGCTCTGCTGCTCTATAGCCTGTCGACCGCCTCGATGCGCTCGCCGAGCCAGCGCATGACCGGGACGGCCATGCTGTTGCCGCACGCCTTGTAGCGCAGTGAGTCCGGGCACTCCTCAGCAGGCTTTCCCTTCCACGGGATTCTGGTGTGGTTGTCCGGGAAACCCTGCAGCCGCTCGCACTCCAGCGGAGTCAGGCGGCGAACTACCGAGCTGATGCCGCTTTCTGCGGTCGTATTATCATTGATGTTGTGATAACCTGCGATCGGCTCCGATTCGTCGGAGCCGCTGCCGTCCGTCGCTCCTTGGTGATGCTTGAAAGCGACGACTGGCGGGTCTTTGCGGGTGTGGGCGCTGATCGTTCCGCTAACTTCGGTGTCCACGCTCGTGTTCTTCTGCGTGTCAGTCATGCACACGAGGCTCTGGTTGTTGACCGTGCTCAGGGTCCCGCTGATTTCATCTTGAATCAAAGGTCCTTTGCCCCCCCCCTGGTTTGCCTGCCCTGTCTCGGATAAGCCAGCTGTGCATGTCTCACTCTCCTCGTACATAACCGCAGGATTGTGGTAGTCGGCAGTGAGTGTCGGTGACTGCTCCACAGCGGCTCCGATGCCGCCTGCCTTTGAGCCTTGGTGGTACTTGAACGCCACCGCCGGACGGTCAATCGTCGTCAGGGTGTACATAGGCTCCCCAGGTTCTTGGAACCCCATTGCCGCCGTTCTCGGGCTTGCGCCCGATGATGTTCCCGGCGATCGAGAATGTGTCGTGCTGGTCATCTGGGTTTAGGCGTCCTGCTCCGCTACCTTGCGCAATGCTGCGTCCAGAAGCGGCGGCAACGGCTTTCCTCTTTTCTCGGCTCGACGGAGTATCCCAGCGCATGCTTTCTGGCTCAAAGAGTACTTCGCAGGCGCGCGCGTCTCCAAGGTGTCCGACAAGAAAGAGACGTTCGCGCCTTTGGGCCACGCCGAAGAACTGCGCGTCCAGTACTCGCCACGCCAAACCGTACCCGAGGGCATCCATTTCTCCGAGCAGCTGTCCGAAAGCCGCCCCCTCACACGAGAGCGCTCCTTTGACGTTTTCCCACAGGAACCACCGAGGCATAAGCTCTTGAACACAACGTATGTACTCGAACATGAGTCCAGAAGCTCCCTTAAGACCTTCTCGCTTTCCTGCGATCGAGAAGGACTGGCATGGACTTCCTCCGACCACAAGGTCAACTGCTCCATGAATCTCCTTTTTCCAATCTACTTTGGTGATGTCCCCAAGGTTCGGGACGTTCGGCCAACGCTCGGCAAGTACCGCGCTAGGGAAGTCGTCTATCTCGCAGAACGCGAGCGGTTCCCATCCGAGCGGTTCCCAAGCAAGCGTCGCCGCCTCGACTCCCGAGAAGATGCTTACATATCGCATTTGGCACCGGCCCAGAACATGCATGAGCCGTCGCAGGGCGTTACGCTGTCGATGATGCAGTCGATGAACTCCCCCGTCGAGAGCTGCTTGTTCTTGATGTTCAGCAGGTAGTTGTGCTGCGCCATGCGCTCGCACACGCCGTAGTAGCCGCCGCTGAAATCGTCCCACTTGGAACAGCTTTGGCAGTCGTGCTTCATTTGAACCGACCTCCGATGCAACCGACAACGGCAATCAAGATGAACAACACGACTACGGGGCTGGCATATGCCGTTTCACGTTTACATGGAGCGGTCATGTCGCCACCCCCTCATGTCGGTCGCCTTGAGGTTCCAAATCGGCTTTAGGTGATGGATGACCTCAACTGTCGGCTCGATAAGCCGCAATATCTCGTCGGCGCTCTTATATGCCTCAGGCGATTCGTCGAGCGTCGCTTCACAGGCGCTCGGGCAGTAGATGCCAGCCTCTTTCATCTCTGATACAAACTTCTCGGTGTCCAAGTTGGCGCGTGCCTGCGCACGACTCATGACACGACCAGCGCCGTGGGGAGCGGACTCGTTCCAATCATTGTTGCCCTTGCCGACGGCGATTACTGAGCCGTCGCGCATGTTGAACGGGATAAGGACCTTCTCGCCAGTGTGTGCGCTGATTGCGCCCTTGCGGATAACGTTGTCATCGGATATGTAGTTGTGCATCGTCTCGAATCGAGCGCTCAGGTCCAGCTTGATTCCAGTGCGTTCCTTAATCTGCTTGAGAATGTGGAAACGGTTATCAGTAGCGTATCTCTGGCAGATACGCATGTCGTTGAGATATGCGCTTGCCGCAAAGCTCACGAGGTACTTGAGATCGCGAGGAACATCTTCCTTGCACATTTCCTGCGCCATTGTCTGGTGATACTCGGCTACCTGTTTGCCCAGATTGCGAGAACCGGTGTGAACCACAAGATATTGATACCCATACTCGTCCTCGTCGAGTTCAACGAAGTGGTTGCCGCCGCCCAGCGTGCCGATGGAGCACTCAATCCGCTCGACCCCTTTGAGATAGGCGCCATTCACAACACCGTAGTCATTCTCAAGGCTGCATTTCGGCTCGTTGTGAACGCTGAACCCAGTTGGTACAGCTTTCTTCACGTCGCGGTTGAATTGAATCAAATCGTAGCGGTCGATACGCTCGTCGAGAGGGGCGCAGAGCATACCGCAACCGATGTCGACTCCGACCAGATTCGGAATAACCTTGTCGCCAAGGTTCGCTGTGAACCCGATCACGCAACCCTTTCCGGCGTGGGCGTCGGGCATGATGCGAATCGTGGCACCCTCGAAAGCCGGACACGATGCAATCTCGTCAACCTGCTTCTTGGCGCTCTCCTCAAGATTCTCAGCGAAAATCTTTACATCTACCATTTTGACCTCCTTTTATATAAGTGCGTTACTCGACCCCAGTGCTGCCGTAGCCGTTCGCCCCACGGTCGCTGTCCGACAGCTCGTCGACGTTCAGGAAATCGACGTCCTCGCACTTGATGATTACCATCTGGCAGACGCGATCGCCCGGATACACCGTGAAGGCCTTCTCGCCAAGGTTGAGCAGCTTGGCCTTGATGGGGCCTCGGTATCCCGAGTCGATGATGCCGACTCCGTTCGACAGGCAGATGCCGTAGTTGCACCCGAGTCCCGAGCGCGGGGCCTGCAAACCGAAGTAGCCATCGGGAATCTCCATGCTCACGCCGAGGTCAATCCAGGCGGACTCCCCGACCCCGATGGTCACGGGACGCGGAATGAAGGCCCGCATGTCTGCTCCGGCATCGCCCTTGTGCTTTCGCTCGGGCGTGTGCCCGTACTCAGCGACGGTCTTAATCTCCATCTGTTCCATCTCCTTCCAGCGGGTGCGCACGACCCGCCAACGGGTAGCTGGCCTTGAACCAGTCGCATTTGCAGGGACACTCGATGCACAGCCGGAAGTCCTCGCGGTCGAAATCCGAGTCGGTAACGACGGCGCCCGTCTTGCACTCGTTCAAAAGCCACCTCCTTCCAGAAGCGGGACGGCCCGTGAAGGCCGCCCCGCACACAAATCAGTACTCGACGAAGCCGTTACAAGGCTCGTCGCTTTCCTCGATCGCGTTCTCCTGCACCCAGCCGAGCACGTCCGCAGCGCCGATGCTCTGGCGCTCGTCGTACCACTGGGCGTACTTTCGCTTGCAGAAGCCGCAGCCGCTCTCGCCGATGAACGCGAACGACTCGCATTGTCCGCACTCGTAGTTGGGTCCGGCGTCTGGCGCGCCGTCGCGCTCAAGATTCATCTGAATCCTCCTAGAACGGAATGTCCTCGTCATAGACCTCGGCAGCGGCGACAGGAGCCGCCTGACGGGGCGCTGCGGGGCGAACGGGAGCGGGAACAGGCGTGCTGATAACGGCACCGCCCTGCTCGTCTCGGCGGCTCATGAACTCAATCTCGTCCACGATGACCTCCAGCTTGGAACGGCGCTCGCCGTCGCGCTCCCAAGAGCTGTAGCGCAGCTTGCCCTCGATGGCGACCTTGGAACCCTTGGCGAGGTAGTTGGCAATCTTCTCGGCGCGGGTGCCGAACATGGTGCAGTCGACGAAGTTCGGGTAGTCCTCCCACTCGCCGGTCTGCTGGTTCTTGCGTCGGTCGTTGACGGCGATGCCGAAGCTGAGCACCTGCGAACCGCTCTGGGTGGCGCGAAGCTCTGGGTCGCGGGTCAGGTTGCCCGTGACCAGCACTCGGTTAATGGACACTATTTCTTCCTCTCGTTGAGCAGCTTCACGATCTTGTCGCGCTGTCGGCAACCGAGGCTACCGAGACGGCGCTTCTCGTCGATGCCAAGCTCCTCCAAAATCTGATCGGTCTTGGTCTTGCCGACGCCCGGCAGGGACCCGATAAAGTAGCGCAGGCGCATACGCTGCGCCTCGGGAGCGTCGAGCACTTCAAGCGGCTCGACCTCCATCCACTTCATCTTGCGGCGAATCTCGGCGAGCTGTTTGCGCGCCTCGGTCGCCTTTTTGAGCGCCAGCTTGCGCTCCTCCTCGGTAAGCTCATGGTTGGTGGGCATTACTCGGAAACCTCCTCGATAATCTCGCCAGTCTCGGCGTCTACGTTTGCGGGCATATCGGTCGGCTCGGGAGCCAGCGGGTCCTCGAAAAGGCGGTTGCCCTCCTCGTCGAGGACGATCGGGGTGCGGTCATCAGCCGCGACGATGCTTGCCTGCTCGACGGAACGCGGGAGCTTGCCACGGTTGAACGCTTTACGGATGACAGTCTTTTCCGCCATTGCCGCGTAGTCCGTGACCCAGGGTCCGAACTTCGAGGTCTTGGAGCGCTCCCTGATTTTGTCGATTTCATTTTTGGTCATCTTTGTGAACACGAATCCACCGTCTTTCAGGTGGCACGTCAAATAGACCAGCTTAAGGTCCTCGTCATTGTGCTCGGAGTCGAAGTTGGGCCTGTAGTGGAAATGCTTACCGGTCTCGTCCTCGTAGTAATCGAAATCGTCGCCCTCGTAGACGCACTCGGTGTCAATGGTGCTGACCTGACCAGAGCGGCGGACAAGCTCCAGCATTCCGTTCTTGCCGAGCTGGAACTGGGCCTCCATGCGTTTGGTCTGTTTGTTGTAGTACGGCAGGACGTATGCGTTGCCCATGATGTCGTTCGGCTCGACACCAAGCTCGGCGCACTTCATGCAGCACGCGAGGATGCTCTGGACGGAGCACTCGGCGAGCTTGGGCGTCTGCTTGTACGTGGCGATCGCCAGCTGAGTCAGTCGCTCGGGCGTGAAGCCCTTGGGCATGACCGCCTGCAGCTGCGGTGCGCAACGCTTGATAAGTCCGGCGAAGGAGTTGTCCTGATTCTGGGACTGCTTAATCTCCTGTTTCGCCTGCGTGATAGCTCCCAAAGTTATTCCTTCTCTTTCTTAGCGGCGGCGAACCTGATGCCGCCGTTCGTGTCTTGACCGTTCTTCTTGTAGCGCGACCAGGTGAACCTGCCGTCCGGCGTGACAATCCCTCGGTTGTCGCCGATTAGCTGGCACAGCCTGTTGACGGCGCCTTGGTATTCCTTGACCGCAGCGTCTCGGGACTCCTTGGCATTCAGCCAGTCGGTGGCCTCCTTCGGAGTCTTGTCCATGTCGACAAGCTCGCCGGGCGTCCGGTGCTTTGCGAGGAGCGCCTTGATTTCAGCCCCGACCTCTCCGATCGGCGGCTCGACGTCGTCCTCGACCATCGACCAGAAGTCATCGACCTCCTTGTTGACGGCTCGGACGTCCTCCTCGTCGCGCATGACGCGGAACTCCTTGTAAATCTGGCCGCCGATAAGCACGGCCACGTCCGCGAACTTGCGCCCGGTCACGCTCATGTAATGGGTAATCTGAGTGATGTAGTAGATGGGCACGCCGTCGTCCCAGTCGTGCTCCCTGTAGAGTGACGCCGTCTTGATTTCCAAGATTCCCCAGCCGAGATCGGGGTCTTTGACCTCGTAGTCTAGTGACGCTTGAGCGTGAGGACGCTCGATGCTCTGGCAGACGGCGTTGACGCGCCTGACGATGCGGTCTGGATGCTGACTGGCGTAATGACCACCCACGATGGGTTCGAGGATGTTCCCCCATTCAACAGCCTCATTGTCCGAGAGGTCTGCTGGCGGGATGTATCCGAGCTTTTCTGCCCAGACCTCGTAGGGGCCGCGATAATGAGAGAGTCCCATAATGGCAGCAACGTCGGAACCTCCGATTCCCTTACGGCGCTGGGCCAGCCATGCGTCGTTGTCGCCATCAGGAGTCCTGATTAGCGTGAAGTACTTGTTCTCGCCTACAATCGACATGGGTTCACCTCCGCGACCTCGTCCATGCTCATGAGTCCGAACGGGATGACGGTGATAATCATGTAGTCGTTCTCCACGCCCCTCATACGCGGCCACTTGCTTACGTCAGCCTTTACTACTTGGGAGTCGTCCTTCCAAGCAAGACCATTTAGCGCGTCGGAAATCAACTTTCCGATGTTGTCCCAGTCTGGCTTGAACGTATCCTCCTCACAGAGGACCTTCTTCGGACGTGACTTGGGGAGGACGCGGTACGCATCGACAATTAGGATGAACGGCTCACGCCCTGTCTGGTGTTCAGCCGGAAAGACGTTGCCCTCCCTCTCGATTGCATCAATATAGGCCGCTCGAATCGCCTGTTCATCATCGTGCGTCCGCTTGGTCGTGTAGGTGCGGCCGGTTCCAGTGAAGCGCGGCCTGTCCTTGCCACGGACGAAATCGACTCGGAACGTCGTCATAGCAGCGCTCCGATGTCCTTTAGATAGCGGTCAAGCTCGAACACGCTGATGCGTGCGCCGCGCTCGCCGTCAGGCTCGATGAAGTCGATAAGACCCTTCTCGCGGTCGCGCCGGAGCCTATCCTGTCCGAGTCCGGTGAACTTGCCGCACTCGGCTACCGTGTAGGTAATCCTCGCAGGCAACCCGGCCGCCATTGCGATCGACAGTGTCGACTGCTGCGGCTGCTCTGCTTTTGTCACGCCCTCGATGAACTCCTTTGCTGACTTCTCGACGGCCCTGAGCATCTGGTCTGCAAACCAATCAACTGTCGGTCGTCCTTTGTTGTTAGAGTCCATCTGACACCGCCCCGCAGTAGCGTCCGATGAAGTATGCTTGGCCTTTTCCAATTACTTTGGGAGTGCGGTTGATGGTGACTCGACCGTCACTATGGGTAACCGCCGTCTCCTTGATGCGGAACAGCTTCATGTCCATGGAGCGCTGGGTCGGCACGTTCCGGTTGGAGCCGGACTTGCCGAGGTAGCCGTCGCGCTGGAGCAGCTTGAAAAGTCGGTTCTGACCGATCTCAAGACCGTTCTGGCACATCATCTTGGCAAGCTCGCCAATAAGACAGGTGCCGTCGGAGTCTGCCACGGCGTCTGCGAACAGCGCCTTGGGCTTCATGTCCTCGATGGTCGCCTCGTGGAGAGCGATAAGCTCGTTCTTGCGGTCGATGGTCTTTTGGGCAATCAGCAGGGCGCGCGCCATAATGTCGGCATCGCTGTCCTCGGCGCTGGTGGCGATGTAGCCTCCGTCCTTGCGGATTGACGGCAGGACCTCGTGAGTAACCCAACGCTGGAACGGTGCGGCGTTGGGGCTGCGGCTCACCATAATCACTCGGTAGAAACCAGACTCGTTGATAAGCCTGAGTCCTCCCTTGCGGCGAGCGTCGCTGG
This sequence comes from Collinsella aerofaciens, assembly GCF_028206795.1. GTDB lineage: Bacteria > Actinomycetota > Coriobacteriia > Coriobacteriales > Coriobacteriaceae > Collinsella > Collinsella aerofaciens_AX. The sequence continues at coordinate 206,046 of NZ_JAQLFJ010000002.1, forward strand.
TTTCCATCTCACACACATTCTGTGGGAGTTCCGCCGACCAGCACTTCTCGTCATCATCGAGAAGTCGAGTGATGCCGTTTGCGTCTCGGAAACCGAGAGCCTTGGCGACGTCGGTCGCGGCAAGCCAGATTTCATCTGACTCGGTCTTGGTCGCTCTGAGCTTGCCGAACCGCTCGCTGTTGAACAGCTGCAAATCTGCTACACTCATGCCGACCTCCTTCCTAGGTCAAAGCCCCCGCGCTGTGGAATGTGGCAGGGGCTTTTTTTCGTGCTATTCGGTTGTGTCTTGGTTGGGATAGACCTTCGACAGGAACATGCCGAGAGCCGTATAGATGTAGTCACCGTCGCACAGCGGCTTTGCGTTCTCTAGGCAATCCTCGAAAACGTCCTTGTGCTCCGGGTCGATTTCGATTCTGATGAACTCTGGCTCATTTTTAAAAGCCTCAATCAGCTTGAGTCCAGACAGGCACGTCTCGCCTATAACCAGATAATCGTCCATCCGCTACTCCTCGACGAAGTGCTTGATGATGTTGTTGAAGTTGCCCTTGTTGCCGTAGACCTTCTTAGCGATCGCGGCGAGCAGGCCCTTCTCCTTGTCGAACTTCTCGTTATGCGCCTTGACGACGGTCTTGGTGCCGTCCTCCCAGTAGACGATGGTCGCGGGGCCATGGAAGATGACGCGCTCGATTTTGGGCGTGCTAGCCCAGCAAAATGACCCGAGGTATTTCGGGCTTGAAACATCAGGGAACGTCCTTGATATGATGTCACGTTGCAGGGCTTCCACGATGGCTTTCTTGATGGCGTGGCAAGAATTGCAATAGTAGATTGCCTTCGCAGTGTTTTTGTCGAACCTGAGCGTGACGCTGGCGCTGGTTTCGCCGTTACAGTTTACGTGGCGATTAAGGTCGTCAATATAAACCATCAGTTACCTCCTTCTTAGGTATTTGGTTTTGGAGAAGTGGGCAGGCGCGGAGGGATTCGAACCCCCATCGGCGTTACCGCCACGGTTTTGGAGACCGCTGCTCTACCAGTTGAGCTACACGCCTGTTGAGTGCTGCCCAGGAGTCGCACCTGGTTGCGCGGATTTGCACTCCGCTGCCTAGCTGTTCGGCCAGCAGCACATGGAGTCGCCAGAAGGATTCGAACCTTCAACCTGCTGTTTAGGAGACAGCCGCCCTATCCCTTGGGCTATGACGACAAATGGAGGAGGGTGTGGGATTCGAACCCACGGATCGCTATCAACGACCTGCTGTTTTCTAGACAGCTGCAATAATCCTCTCTGCCAACCCTCCGTTGGCGGAGCATGTAGGACTTGCACCTACGGGCCTCGTGCGAGGTCTACGGGTTAGCAACCCGCTGCAGTAGCTACTGTGCCAATGCTCCGAAAGTGGAGCCGCCTGCGGGAGTCGAACCCGCATTGCCAGTTTGGAGGACCGGAGTTCTACCTTTGAACTAAGGCGGCGATGGTTGGTGCGGCTGGATTCGAACCAGCAGCCTCTCCGTTATCAACAGAGTGCTCTGACCCTTGAGCTACGCACCAATGGACCCGCCAAATGGGATCGAACCATTCACTCAGGCAGGGGCAACGTAATCCCCTGCGTGCGTCATCCCCTAGTGGAATTGGCGGCATGGCTCGCGCGGCAGGCCTCGAACCTGCGACCTCCCGGTTAACGGCCGGGCGCTCTACCAGCTGAGCTACACGCAAATGGTGGCTTGGGGAGGAGTCGAACCCCCGACGCGGTGAACTTCACTCACCCGCTCTTCCTACTGAGCTACCAAGCCGTTGGCGGGACAAACCATACGGCGCAATGGCTGCTCCGCTGGGCATGTCCCATGTTGGTCGCGGGAGGGGGATTCGAACCCCCATGTCACGGCTTATGAGGCCGTTGAGTTACCCGTACTCTATCCCGCGATGGCTTCTCGGCAGGGAATCGAACCCTGATTGACTGAACCAGAATCAGCCGTGCTAAAACCGTTACACTACCGAGAACGTGTTTGCCAGCGGCGACGGCAACCGACACGGCTGCTGTACACATCTTCTTGCGACGCGACCGCCGAAGGGCAAATGGCGGTCTGGGTTATCAGATGCCCGTATCGGCTGCTGTCGCCGCTGGCGGCTGGGGCAAGGTCACAAAACCCCAGTGTGTCCGTGGTTACCGCGCGACGCGGTCTGGCACTCACGGCTTACCACCCGCACGGCGCGATGCCGATTGGGTCCTACCACTTTCGTGGCGAATATTCGGTACTCAAAGTGCGCGTCCCGTCTGGGACATTGCGCGGTTTCCCGCGCGGACTCGGCTGCTAGTAGGGGTTCAGCAAGGAGACAAAACTGAACTGGCTCCGTGTGGTATGGGAGGAGAGAAGAGGGCAGTCGAGTCCGCGAGGGAAAACGCGGTTGGAGGCTACTGGTCTGAGTTGCGCCCAGTAAGCCAATCGAGCGAACAGCCGATGAAGTCGGCGAGGATAACGGCCTCTTGGAGAGTGAACGGGCGCTCACCTGTGAGTTTTGCGTGAGTCGCGTTCCATCCGAGTCCTAGCAAATCGGCAACTTTTTGCTGCGTGATTCCCTTTGACTTGATGTACTCCGAGACGTTCTTTGCGCAGGTATTCACTATCGTTACCTCCTTTCCGACTGCTTTCGTTCGCTAGCGGCTTTCGTTCGCTAGCTCGCAATTCCGTATGTTGCTTCTTATCGACAGTCGTGTCAACAACAATTTGGGTAAAATTACTTTCAACTAGAAGGAAAGGAGACGAAAATGACCCTTCTAGCTGGGCTGCAAGGCATCCTCGACAGCCGAAATATGAAGCCTGCCGACTTGTGTAGGCTTTGTGGATTAAGCACTGGAGTGATGTCCAACTACATGAGCGGAAAGCGCGTGCCGTCAATCGCGAACGCGATTACGATCGCCGAGGCGCTTGGCGTCACGCTCGACGAACTCGTCGGCAGGGAGCCGACGCGCTATGCGCCGCCGCCGCTGACAAAAGACGAAGAAGCGCTTCTAGACGACTACCGCAACTGCACGCCGACCTCTAAAGAGAAAATCGACGAGTACGCGGAGTTCCAGAGCGCTAAAAGCAAAGAGTCCACGCGAGATTCCAAGCGTTCTAAGAGGAGTGCGTAATGGCTAAAACCAAAGAGCCGCCGTTTCTGGTGGAGTTAATCGTTCTGCTGCTGGGCGGCATCGGTTTTCTCGTGACGCTGCCCGTGGCGGCGTGCACGCTTATCGTCGACGACTACAAGCCGTATGCGCCGTACTGGTGCGCCGCGTTCGCCGTCTGCCTGGTATGCGCCCTCGTACTCAGGAACACCGAATGGGGCAGGCGCGAGCTTCAGGACGACAAGAAGAAGCCGACCTCAGCGACGAAGCCCGAAACTGCCGAAAAGCCGGTCGCGGCCCCAAGCCAAGAAGCGATTGACACAACCCCGGAGAAGGTGAAGAAGGCCCAGCGCAAGGCGGGACTCCGCTGCCCGAAGTGCGGCTCCACCGACGTCACGTTCCTGAACAACACGTCAAAGTCCACAAGCGCTGGAAAGGCGCTCATTGGCGCCGAACTGTTCCGCCTTGAGGGCATGGTGGTCGGTGCCGCGATGGGCAGGAAGGGAAAGCGCGAGTACCTTTGCAACCACTGCGGCAAGCGGTACTCGGTCAGGAACTAGAGAGCAGGAGGCGCCGCCACCCGCCAAGATGAACGACGCCTCCAGAGGACTTATCCCACACACGGTAGGAAAGCAGGTTAATTATGCCACGGAAACGCGCTGAGAGGGGTTCTATCGCCCGTTTAGACCGAAACCGCTACAGGATTAGGTATTGGGGGGACAAGGGCGACGGAAAGGGCTACAGGCGCTTGAGCGCGAACTTCACCGGGACGCTGACGGAGGCGAGGGCGGAGCGCGACAGGCTGATAGCGACCTACTCCACGGACGATAAGCACAACCACACGCTGATGGACGCCTACTACAGGCTGTACCTGCCCGACTGCGAGAAGCGTGGCCTCGCGCCGAGAACGCTCGTGATGTACAAGAGCGTCTGGAAGAACCACGTCGAACCGAAGTTTGGAAAGCGCCTGCTCAGGGACATAAAGCCGCTTGAGATTCAGAGCCATGTAGACGGCCTGACCAGGAATCAGGCGCTCAAAACAATCACGCTGCTGTCCAGCATATACGGCATAGCCAACAAGTTCGAGATGACCGACAGGAACCCGATCGTCGGTTTCACGATACCGGAGCGCTGCGAGAAGATGGACGACGGAATCTATCGGATTGGAGAGCTGCTGTCCATAGCCGAGCACGTCAAGGGCAACAGGATCGAACCGATATTCCTGCTGTGCGCTTTCGGCTCATGCCGACCGGGTGAGGCGAGGGCGGTGACTCTCGACGACATGGAGATGGTGACGGCGAAGAACGGTATGCCGTGCCTGCTCGTGAGAATCAACAAGGAGGTAGTCGACAAGCGCGACGTAGAGGAACGAGTGAAGCGCATGGCGAGCGAGCGCTACATAGTTGTGCCGTCGAAGTGGGGTGAGCGCCTGCTTGAGATTGCGACCGAGAGGGCGGCCGAGGGGCACGTCTGGCTGTTCGAGGGCCGTGGCGGCAAACCGGCATCCGGGATGACGGTGAACACGGCTTGGAAGAAGTCTCTCGACGGCAGCGGCACCCACCCGCACACCATCAGGAGCCTGCGACCGTCTTGGCGAACGGCATGGGACTACGACATCCATATCGAGGGCGAGAAGCTGGAATTATTGATGGGCCATAAGCCGAGTGGAGTGTCCGAGAAGCACTACATCCGACCGGATAAATTGATGTTGGTCGACGTCGTAGCGGACGCTTTTGTAAAGTCCGGATATGTTTCATAGGGACTTTTAGGGACTAAATCTTTTTATGCAGGCGTTCTACCTGCGGAAATGCTGTAGTTGCTAGAATGACTGATGATAGCAAATACGACAAGCGAGATGCCTGCGACTTGCATGCATCTCGCTTTATCTAAATAACGTGGTTGTGAATCAACCGCTAATTGTTACCCGCCCAAGCATGATCGGGTTTTCCAAGTGCCGCAGATTGCCGTGAAAGAGGAGTGACGCGTACTTTGGTACGCGAGCGACGGTTTGAACGGCAAGGTGCGGTGCTTGGGAAAGCCGCCTAGCGGTAGCTGACGCTCTGCTGGGAATCCTTGACGACAACGTCGTGGGCGCCGCCTTCGACGATCGAGGTCGAGGAGACCAGGGTCAGGCGCGCCTTCTCCTGGAGCTCGGGGATCGAGAGGGCACCGCAGTTGCACATCGTGGACTTGACCTTGTAGAGCGTGCCGCCCACACCGTCCTTCAGAGAACCGGCGTAAGGCACGTAGGAGTCAACGCCCTCGACGAAGCTGAGCTTCGCGGCGCCGCCCAGGTCGTAGCGCTGCCAGTTGCGGGCACGCGCGGAGCCCTCGCCCCAGTACTCCTTCATGTACTGGCCGTTGACGTTGACGCGCTCGGTCGGGCTCTCGTCAAAGCGGGCGAAGTAACGGCCCAGCATCATAAAGTCGGCACCCATAGCAAGAGCGAGCGTCATGTGGTAGTCGTAGACGATGCCACCGTCGGAGCACACGGGCACATAGACGCCGGTCTCCTCGTAGTACTCGTCGCGAGCGCGGCAGACGTCAATCAGCGCGGTAGCCTGGCCACGGCCGATGCCCTTGGTCTCACGGGTAATGCAGATGGAACCGCCACCGATACCGACCTTGATGAAGTCAGCACCGCAGTCGGCCAGGAAGCGGAAGCCCTCGGCATCGACGACGTTGCCGGCGCCGACCTTGACGTCCTCGCCGTAGTTGGCACGGATCCACTCGATGGTGCGCTTCTGCCACTCGCTGAAGCCCTCGGAGGAGTCGATGCACAGGACATCGGCACCGGCCTCGATGAGCAGCGGCACGCGCTCGGCGTAGTCGCGGGTGTTGATGCCGGCGCCGACCATGTAGCGCTTGTCGCCGTCGAGCAGCTCGTTGGGGTTGGTCTTGTGGCTGTCGTAGTCCTTGCGGAAGACGATGCCCATGAGGTGATCGTTGTCGTCGACGATGGGGAGGGCGTTGAGCTTATTGTCCCAAATGACGTCGTTGGCAACCTTGAGGCTGATGTTCTTGTCGCCCACGATGAGCTGCTCACGCGGGGTCATGAATTCGGAGACCTTCGTCTGGTGGTCATCGCGGCTGGGGCGATAGTCACGGCTGGTGACGATGCCCAGGAGCTTGCCCTTGGGGGTGCCGTCGTCGGTAACCGGCATAGTGGAGTGACCAGTCTTCTCCTTGAGCTCGATGACCTGCTCCATGGTCATGTCGGGGGTCAGCGTGGAATCGGACTGAACGAAGCCGGCCTTGTGATCCTTGACGGCCTTGACCATAGCGGCCTCGGACTCGGCGCTCTGGGAACCGTAAATGAAGGACAGGCCACCCTCGGTAGCGAGCGCGACACCCATGTCGACGCCCGAGACGGACTGCATGATGGCGGAAACCATGGGGATGTTCAGGGTGATTGCCGGCTTCTCACCGCGCTTAAAGCGGGTTAGCGGCGTCTTGAGAGAGACGTTGTTGGGGATGCACTGCGAGGACGAGTAACCAGGGACCAGCAGATACTCCGAAAACGTGTGGGACTCACCGGGAAAGAACGTAGCCATGTTTCTCCTTTTTCCATGCGACCGGTCGGCTGCAGGCCTCGTAGGACCCAGCCCAACCTTGGGCGCCCAATACTGGGCAAGTATCTTAACGCACTTTGGCTGCTACAATGCATGATTTAAGAAAGCACACGAGGGTTTGACGCAAGGCTAGCGTTTGCCCAGTAAACACTTTAGCGGGGAGACGTGCGGGATATGAAGTACAAGACGACGGCACGACTGGTCATTCAATCGTGCGACAAAGATCTGCCGGGTGTGTTTGGCCACGGCTGCGTCTTGCTGCTGCAGGGCATCGCCCGTGAGCACTCCCTCAACCGCGCCGCCAAGAGCATGGGGATGGCCTATTCCAAGGCATGGCGCATCGTAAACGAGGCCGAAGGCCAGCTGGGTTGCAAGCTCATCGAGCGCGACGGCGCCCGCGGATCTACCCTCACCCCTGCCGGCGAGCGCGCCATTGAGGCATACGAAACCCTACAGACGGAGATCAACAACGTCATAGCAACCCGGGCCGACACTCTCATCGCCACCATCAACGCAGAGTCGTCTATTTAGGGCTGTTTAATAGCCCGTCGCACTTACGAATTAAGATGCGTGCCACAAAATGGGCCTATTTACTACGTTTAGACGAATACCCCCGACCATGCCGAAAATTCCGAAAACAAAACCGCTGGTAGACGGCTTGACGATTTTCAAAAAAGGCGGGTATGGCCGACCCCTAGGGGTTAAACGTAGTAGATAGGCCGTTTTCGTGGCACAGGCCCCGATGAGCTACTTTCTGAGATCGTTGTCTAGAGTAGCGGCTACCTGTAAAGGATCGTCAGTGCCGGCGAAGAGGCGGATGGTGGTTGCCTGCTTGCCGCGCGGAGCTGAGAGGCGCGTTGTTGGGCCGCCGGCGGGTGATGTGCGAAATGTATCCGGAAGCATGCTGAGGAATTCGCCCACATTGCAGCCGATCAGGTCAAACTCTACCGCCGGACCAAAACCGTGCTCCAAGATACCCGTCGCGACGGCGTGATCGGGGTGTGAGGTCAGCCCGGGATAGCGCACGTTGTGTACCATTTCATTCGCAGTCAAATACTCAGCCAGCGCACGGGCGCGATCGAAGTGAGCCTGCATGCGGGCGTCGAACGTGTCAAGCCCACGCTCTAGAACTTCGGCCTCATCGGCGGACAGATCGAGCGCGGTCATCCCGCACCCCTCGAGCAGCACATGCGCGCACTCGGCAGCAGCATCCACGCGATGGCGCTTGAGCTGCGAGCGCGCGACCGATGCCGCCGCAAGCTTGCGCGGAGCCTTGCCAGCACACACGCGATCGAGCGCCTCGAGTGACAGCACGGCACCCAGACGCAGTGGATCACACCCAAATACGCCAGCCAGAGTGTTATCCACTACGAGCAGCGCATGAGCCTCACGAGCCGCGCGACCCAGAGCGCGCAAATCGGGCACACGCAGACCAAAGCCGCCGATCGAGTTGACGAACCACCACAGGTGCGGCCCCGCGGCAGCATACGAAGCATCAAAGCCCCCGGACGCAGCAGCAAACGCCGCGACAGACGGCTCCCCCAGCAGCACCACATCGCAGCTATCAAAGCCACGAGCAAACGCATCGGTAAAGTCATCGGCAAACGCAACCAGGCGGTCACCGGGACGTACAATCCCCAGCTGCGACAGCGCTGCCGGCATATGTGGGGCCGCAACCAGACGCGCCTCACGCGCACAGGCCCTCAAAATCCAAGCCTCTTCTAGCTGTTGCACGTCCACGCGGCACCGTCCCTTCACAAACAAAAACCCAAGATGCGGATGTTCCCCGCATCGTGGGCAACGGCTGCAGTATAGCGCCGATACGCGACAAGCCGTTTAGATGTTGAGCACGTGATAGGTCACTTTTGCGCCCGCAGCGTCAACGGACACGCCATAGGCCTCGGGGTAGATGCGCGTCGAGAACACGAGCGCGCCGTCGTTGACGAACACCTCGACCGACGAAACGTCGCCCACAATGCGCACGTTACGCACCTCGTCAACGGGCTCCCAGCGCACGGTGCGCCCGCAGCCGGCAGAGGCACGCGACTCATCGGCAAAGCGCATCTCAAAGCGCGCGGGCAACTCGCCTTCGGCTGGCAGATACGACAGCAACAGCTCACCATCAACGGTCGCGGCAAACGCGCCGTCAACGTCATCGACCCTAACATCAAAGCAGGTATCGCCGGCAACCTCCAACGAACCCTCCCCCACATGCGCCGAGGCATAATGATGCTCGATCTCGCGCGCCGGCTGCTGCAGCACCACACCATCGGCACCAACCGAAAGCTCGCGCGGCACCGTCAGGCAGTGCTGCCAGCCCTCAGCAACAGTCGGATCATTGCCATAGGAACCATCGCTCGGCAGACCCATCCAACCGATCAGAATACGTCGACCGTCTTCCGACCTAAAAGTCTGAGGTGCATAAAAATCAAAGCCAGCATCCCATACATGGAATTCACCAAGCTCATATTCAGAGCAAATATCTCCGTCGAGCGTAAAGTACCCCGAATGATACAAATTGCGTCGATCCCAATCGGCACCAGCCAATCCCTGGGGGCAAACGGACAAAACACTAACGTCAGACAGCTCAAAATAGTCGGGGCACTCCCACATAAACCCAAATTGATGGGTTGTCGTGATTCGGTTCTGCAGAGTCCAATCAACAAGATTATTGGAAGCAAACAGCAGGACCTCCCCCTGATCAGAAAAGCAGTTCGCGCCATGAAGTCGCTTGAACAGCTCTACCCGAGAAGAGGTATCCCCCTGAAGACGTTCATTCCCGGTATCGACACTACGACGAGCGCCTTGCACCATAAGATATCGTCCACATGGAGCGTCGACGGACCAAACCTTCGGATCGCGCACGTGGCACGAAAGATCATTGGGATAATCGTCATTGGTCATGAGCAATTGCTTTGCACCAAATGACGAATCATCCGCCGTATTAACCAAAATGGTATTTGCCTCACGACCGTTGTAAATATAGTCACAAGAACCGTCGCCACAAGGCAGCTTGACATTACCGGTATAAAACAGCGAAACCATACCATCATGAACCAGCGCGGAACCAGAATACACACCATGGCAATCGAAGGATTCATCCGGCAGCAAAGCGACGCCCAGGTCTTCCCATTTCATAAGGTCACGGCTAGTGGCATGTCCCCACATTTTTGAACCGTTACCCTCAGCATCCGTGGGTCCATACTGATAAAAAGCATGAAATACCCCATCACGCTGATGAAGTCCGTTTGGGTCATTTAGCCACCCACACGGCGGCATTAAGTGAAACTGTTGAGCCCAGCGATAAGAAACGCTCTTGGCATTTAGCTCGCAGTCTTCAACAAGCCGAAGCAAATCTCTTGTGAGCGAATTGCTCATAAAAAATCATCCAATCTCAGATGCAACGCACTGATGATGCAGTGCGCGCCATAGCAAAAACTGCCATAGCGCGCAACGTGAATAGCGCCGATTGTCTTAGCAGCCAAATCCAATTGGACGCAACATAACATCGTTATCGTCTAGCCACTTTTTCAATACCGGAGACGACAGCGCAGCCTGATCTTTCATTCTGCCTTCACGCAACGAAGAGATCTCCATCAGGCCCTCATCAAGGAAAGCAGGGTGAAACACCACGAACGTCTTCTCGTGGGTCAAAATTCCCGATTCGCTACTCATCAGAAAATGAAGAGGGTCGTACGAATCGTAAACCATGTTATTTGGCAAATCGGGCGCATAGATACATGAATGCTCTCTTAGGCTCGTAAGAGTGAAGTCAACATAGGGGACTCCGATCCTCTTAGCGACCCTACTCAAGCCCTCATCAACGTGCGGCGTTCCCACGGAATGACAATCGATATAGGCCGGAAGTAATCCAAACAAGCTCTGAAACTTGCTTACCTGCGCCTGAGTTTCGGCTTCAATCTCATCCACATCGATTAAATCCACTTCCGAGGTTCGATAGCGCCTTGAAGGAAAGAAATTCCCTTCGTCGTCAACCAAACCGGAATCCAAAGTTGAGTTCGATACCGGCTTACCCGCGACAACATTCACGTGAAGACCGATCGATATGCCCTCATGAGCCGCAAGGGATCGAGCATCATCAGAACGAACACCGGTATTGACGATAACTCCGACTGAAGAAATGCAGCCATTTTCCAGGGCTCGCAGAATGCCGAGCGAACAACCCTGCGTCAAACCAAAATCATCGCATCGAACAATTAACTCACTCACAACAAGCTCCTTGACACCGTTTCTGTCGCTAAGATACTAACCGAGCTCCTCTTCGGACTTCTCGCCAAAGCCGAGAACCACGTGCAGGGCGGCGGTGCCAAAGAAAGCGATGGCGCAGCCAACGCAGTACATCGGAATATTAGTAGCCGTAACAATAGAGGGGAAACCACCGGCAGTAGACATCTCGCCACATCCAGTTGCAGCAACAAAAGCAGCAGCGACTCCGGTCATCAGGCACATGATAGCCATGGATTTACGGTAGCGCAGGGAGATGCCGTAAATCACTGGCTCGGTGATACCGCCAAGAAGGGCGGGAATAATCGTCGAGAATGCAACGGACTTAAGCTGGGAATTCTTGGCCTTAATGAACACACCCGCAGCAGCGCCAGCGGCTGCAAAAATCGTCATATCAAGCGCCGCCATTACGGGATCGGACCCCAAAGCCGCGATGTTAGCGATCAAGACCGGAATGATAGCCCAGTGCAGACCAAACAGGACCACGAACATCCAGATGGAACCAAGGATAAAGCCAGCAGGAACAGGCATGGTAGCCATGAGCCACATCACAAAGTTGGACAGGGCCTGGCCAACGTAGAAACCAAAGGGGCCAACCAGAAGCATGGTCACGGGAACAACCACAAGCAGGCAAAGCGTAGGAACGATAACGACCTGCAGGTCCTTGTAAACGATGCGCTTCAGCAGACTCTCAACAATGTACAGCAAAGTCGTCGAAAGCATCGCGGGGAACACCGTCGATGCATAGCTCATGAGCACCATCGGGAGACCCATAAAGCTGCTCATCTCGCCATTGCCACCGAGGGCAGTAAAGTTGGGCTCCAAAAGCGAAGCCGATACAGCAGCAGCCAGATACGGGTTGGCGCCAATTTTACGCGCCATCGACACAGACAGAACGATCGGCAGGAAGTAGAAAATGGAATTAGAGGCCGCCGAAAGAACAGCATACGTACTAGAATCCGCAGCGAGGCAACCCGTCATGGTGCAAATCGAAAGAATAGCCTTAACGATTGCAGCACCACAGAAGGCCGGAATGATAGGGGTAAAGCTACCCGAAATCACATCAAAGACCTTGTTTCCATAGAACTTAATGGCATTCAAAACGCCAGGCTCGCGCACGGGCTCTTCAGTCTCATCATCCAAGGTGCCCTTGCCAAACGAATCGCCCAGAATTCCGATGATCTCCCTATAAACACCCTCAACGGTAGGGCCGACAATTACCTGATACTGAGTACCCATATCAGCAACGCCGAGAATACCGAGAGCCTCAAGCTCCTCCTTGTTGGCCTTGCTATTGTCGACCAAATTGAACCTCAAACGTGTAGTGCAGTGCGTAACCCGCTTAATGTTGGACTTACCGCCAACATGCTCGATGATCTTCTTAGCATCAACCGAAGCTGCCATGAACGAACACCTCTCCCCTTCTTCATCAGAATAACCTTCGCCACTTTAACCTCATTGGTCCTTTATAAGCACCGAGCATCAAACGATGCCAAAGACTCCTTTAAACCAATTAGGCGGTTTTCCCGGGTGTTAACCTAGTGGCTAACTTAAATGTAATCGTTTTCAGTTAAACTGCAATCGTTTTCAGTTTCTTTCAGGGATGAGCGGTATGTAATTCGCGGTAAAGGGTATCCGAATGAAATCACTCGACGATTTTGTGCCCCAGCTGAACCTGACGGAAGTCTTTCTTTTGCAGCGAACTCGCAGACGTAACCTCAAGAATCATTTGAGCGGCAGTGATGCCCATCGTTTTATAGCCAAAGTGCACCGTTCTAATTCCGCCGCTAACGGCACGCAAAAATTGGTTATCGCCAAAACCAGAAACGCGTCGCGCAGGATCGCCCACACCGACCTCAGCTAAGGCACGGATAGCTCCCGCGGCCATCGTATCCGTAGCGCAAGAGATAAAGGCAGGAGCGGGTGTTTCTTTTAGAAGCTCACAAGCATGGCTGTAACCGCCATCCACCGTAAAGGAACTTTCGCGATAAAGATTTGAATCGAGCTCACGACCGGCATCGGAGAGTCCCGCGCGAAAACCGTCCTCGCGAAGAGCGCCAGCCGAGATGTCCCGACGAGTGGCGCCCATATACGCAATTGGGCCTTCACAACTGGCGCACACGTGATGAGCAAGGTCGCGCGCCGCCTCGTATTCGTCATAATAGACACAATTGCAGCCGTCAAGTTGCTGACCGGCCAACACAACGGGGACTCGCGCAGAATCAAAGAATTCCTCATGCTCGGGAGTAATTACAGTACCGGCAAGAATGATGCCGTCAACGGGATACGACTGAAAAAGCTCAAGGAACGAAACCTCGCGCGCCGGGTCATTGGCAGTGTTGGCAAGGAGCATTTGATACCCCTCGGCCTGAAGCCTTTCCCCAATGCCCGCCGTCAATCGGCTAATGGACTCCGAGTTGATCTTAGGCACGATGACGCCGATGAGCTTGGTAGACCCCGTGCGCAGCGCGCGGGCCTGGTTGGAACGCACGTAGCCGGTCTGCTCGATCGCCTGCTTAATGCGCTTGGCCTTATCTGCCGAAATATAGCCACCGTTAAGATAGCGCGAGACCGCGGCGCTCGAAACGCCCGCCAGCTCGGCGACATCTTTCATCTTTACCACGAGTACCCCTGTCATTGAAATCGCTTTCATCATGATACCCATGAAGGCACTCCAGATGAATCGATTTCACCCAGGTCGAAAAAACATCAGCGAAGGCTGGAACCAAACTAGCCGTGGTATTCGCCGTTGTATTGGATGAGCGTGAGGTCCTCTACGCCGTCGAGCGCACGGATCGCGTCCGCATAGGGCATGTCAACGCCGTCCGAGAACACCTCGACGGCCATCTCCACCTTGTCGCCGCGCATGGTCTTGGACTTCACCGTGAACTTGGTGCGACCAAAGGCGCGCACGATATCGTCGCCCGTGGTCTGGCCCGTATAGTGGATCACAAACATGTACACGCGCGCCTTGTCCTGGTGCGCCGCAAAGCCCGCTATCATCGCCACGATCACCACGGCAGTAAGCCCCACGAGCGCATACATACCGGCGCCCGCCGTAATGCCCGTGGTAATGGCCCAGAACAGATACAACAGGTCGAGTGGGTCCTTGACCGCCGTACGATAGCGGACGATAGACAGAGCACCGACCATACCGAGTGAGATGACCACGTTCGTCGAGATGGCGAGCGTGACCATGCAGGTGAGCACGCACATGCCCACAAGCGTCACGGCAAAGCTACGCGAATACACCACGCCGGTAAAAAAGCGCTTGTACACGTAATAGATCAGGATGCCCATGGCGAGCGCCACAAGCAGCGAAAGGCCAATCTTGGCAGGGTCGACCTGGCCAAACGCCTCCAAAACGGAGTTCTTAAAAAAGTCCCTGGTGCTCATGGTCTAAATATCCCCTCGGTTCTCAAAATCCGATTCCCAGTAATTAAATCCGCGCAGGTAGGCGGTCTTTTCGTAACACAGGCAGTACTTGGAGACCGCCGTAAGCTCGGCCGCGCCCGGCGGCACCAAATCGCGCACCAGCTGCGGGCAAAACTCCGTAAACTTGACCTCCATCACCAGCTTGCCGGGCTCCAGGACCGGCAGCACGGGCAGCGTCGCGTCAAAGATATCGAAGCTTCCCACCGCGGCACGCACGTTCATGTCAAACGTAATACGCACGGTGCCCTCGTCCATCACCCACGGCTCACGCTCGTAGTCCACGATGGTCCGCGGGCGCATCATGTTGCAGATGCACTCGATGTAGAACTCGCGACAGAGCGGATAGGGGCTCCTCAGCAAAAAGCCGTAGTCGCCAGCCAGAATCTGCTCAAACTCGCCACGTGTGAGCGGCGCGTCCTCCTTATAGATCCAGCTACCGTACTTCTTTTTGCGCTCGAGCTTAATCACCTTGTCGCTGCCGTTATAGATGCGAACGCGATACTTTTTGCGCATGAGAATGCCGGCGTCTTTTTCCTCGTAGGCCGAGTTGCAGTAGTCGTCAAAATACAGGCTGCGAATGGTGTAACCGCCCGCCCGCGCATGCTTGTCCAGCTTAAACACCGGCGCCATGCGACAGGCAAGCGCAGCGTGCTCGCCCTCGTTAATGAGATATTTGAGCTCGTGGCGGTAACGTTCCTGTGTGGCACGCACAGGCGGGGCCGCCAAGCGCTCAAGCAGCGCGCTAGCCCTCCTCATACGTGTCCTCCACGACCTTACCGCCGTCTTGCACGTAAAAGCACTTCATGCCGTAGTTCTTGCCGTCGTCGGTCACATAGTAGTCAAACGCATCTTGCGTATAGCCGTCGGAGTTGGTGGCACGCACGCGCACAAAATACTGGCCGGCATCGGGCGCATCGCAGGTCACCTCGGGAAGCAGCACGTCCTCGGCCTTAAAGACCACATCGCTTATGGCATAGTCGCGCGCAAGCTCTACAGTGTAGCGAATGTCGCGCGCCTCAAAGTCGTAAGACGCATCCCAGTTAATGCGCAGCTTACCGTTATCGATCTGCGGCACGCCGATGTAGAACGGCATGGGCTTTTTAAAACTCTCGCGAAAGCTCTTGTAGTTCTCCTCGATCTCGGAGGGAATCGCCGCGGCGATCTGCTCGTATTGGTCCTTGGTGACAGGCAGATTGTCGATATCGGGCGAAGCAAAGACCAGAGATTCAGTCACCTCGCGGTAGTGCTTGATCATCTTGGCCAGGCGAGTCTCGGTCAAATACGAGCGCAAGTCCTTGACGGCACGGTCGAGTTCGCTGCGGAACGACTTGCTGCGCAACGCGCGGTTAAACAGCACGTTGCCCCAGTAGTTGCTTGCACCGCGCTCCCAGCTCGCGTAGTCCGAAAACCCGGTAAGAGAAAGCTCCAGCTTACGCAGCATGCCGTCGTTATCCCAATCCAAAAAGTACCAGGTATTTGAGTTGAGAGGGCTGTACAGATAGCAGTTACGGTTCTGCGTATCGCAGTTGCCCGTCAGGATCTGAAACGCCAGCCAATAGACCAGATTCTCGGTATCAAAGTAGGTATCGAGCACATCATCGATCTTTTGCGACTCATCGTTGAGCGCATCGAGCATCTCGATGAGCTTGGTGTGGTCCGAATCGCCCTTAATCTCGAGCATGCCCTCAAACGCCGTCTGGTTATAGTCGGGGTCATCCGCCAGCTTAATGGTGTCCTCGTAGCGATGGAAATCGAAGCTGTTCACCTTGTACAGGTGCCCGCTCTTATCCAGGCCATGTGCCTTAAGCGCCGTCTTGTTGAGCTGCTCCACCTGCGTAAACAGGCCGTAGTCCTCAAAGGTGTCGTTGGTCTTTTCGGTCTGGTCGCACACCCACAGATGCACAAACTGCGTGCGCAGGCCCATCATCTGGGGAATCCCACGGATAAGGTCGTAGGCCATCTTGTTGCGAAAACGCATACCCTCGCCCATGTGCTTGTTGAGCGCAATCGCGCGCTGTTGGCGCCAGGTACCCTTGCCCTTTTTGAGCTCCACCTTGTAATTCTTTTGCGAGTTTACACTCGATGTCTGGCCACGCACCTGCACGGTAGCATTGGGCGCTTCCTCGCCATAGCCAACCTCGCCGGCCACCGGGCCGTCTTCGTCGCCCGCCTGCAGCAGGCCCATAACCTGATAGCGCGTCACGCCCATGTCGGCATAGTCATACACCGAGTACGTGTTGATCTCGGCCCAGCTGTGGTCGGTGTTCTCGGAGCTGTTACCGCGCGAGACCGTCAGGTACATGGTCACAATACCCGAGTCGTCGTAGACCTCGTACAGCTCGTCCTTATCGCGCAGGTGCTTAGTCCCGTCCGAGGCCTCGGCCTTTTTGATCTCGTCCTGCTTTTTGACTTTTTTGGTCGAGGAGTCTTCCTGCACCGAGCAGCCCGAAAGCAACAGCACACCGGCAGCCGCCTCAAACAGACGGCGGCGAGACATCATTCTATCGGTCATCAGGACCTCCCCAATGCTTGCGATACACGTGAACTACTGCGCGCTCAAACGCGCCATGTGGCTCACCCTTATGGCGACCTTCCTCATAGCGCTGTTCGGCACGGTCGAGCAAGCGGCCCAGCTGTGTAAAGCGACCCGTTTTGTCGGTCGCCACAATGGGCTGCTGGCTCAGGATACGATACGGCAAGTTGGCGGTATAGGTATCGAGCCGCAGCAGCGCCACGATAAAAAACACCGCCGCACCCAACAAAAAGCCAAAGCCGTAAAACTGCTGCGGCAAAAGCAACGACACGGCAGTCGCCAGCCCGGCCACACCGGCAAACAGTCCCGAGGCCAGCACGGCCCCCTTGTAGTCGGTAAAGTACAGCAAGATGAGCAATAACGTATTGCCCACGGCATACAGGCCATAGCCCACGCATAACGTGCGGAAATACCCGTGCATCAGGTTGTTAAAGCCCAACGGTAGGGCCGACAGCACCGTGGTCTCGAGCGAGATGACCGCCGCCGTCACAAACAGTTGCTTGAGCGCACAAAAGCGCAGTTCTCGGTTGAGCGTGGCAAGCATTTCCTCCTCGGCCACCACAATGTCGCCCACCACGCCACCGTCGTTGAACAGGCTGTAGTAGTCGCGGTAGCGCGGATAGAAGTTGACCTCGACCGAGACCACAAAGTTGACGGACGTGACCAGGATCGTCAAAAACGCGATGAGCGCCGGCACATCGTGGTAGGGCGCACCATAAAACAAGCCCTTGACCTGCACGCCAATGGGACCGGCCCATATTATCACCAAGTGCGCAAAGAGGCCCAGGTTGGTAAACAAGCCCGTGAGCGCCAACGGCATAAACTGATCGAGCCACCGTAAAAAGAGCCAGGGGCTGCGGTCGCTCTGCGGAAAATACCTGTACAGCAGCACAACGTCCCAGGCGAGCATGACGCCGTAGCCCAGAGCAATTGACGCCAACAGGCCCTCGACCGGCGGCAGTCCCAGCGCCAGCGCGGCCAGGGCGCACAGGCACGCCACGCCAATGGCAGCCGCAAAGCTGCATAGGATACCGCGGTAATCCTTGATGGCCGTGAGGTAACTCATGCCGTTCCAGTTGACGATCATAATGTTGAACAGCCACAGGCACAGCAGCCCCTGCAGCAGCGTGGCGCCCGAGAACAGCAGAAAGACGCCGTAGAGCACCGTGCCCGCAACGAGCGTGACAGCATTGGAGCCCCAAAACGAGGGCAGAATCTCGTCCTCGCGCTCGGCAAACAACATATCAGCCAAAAAGCGCGTGCCCGGCATGGAGAAAAAGCTCGTGAGCGTGAGCGACGCCAGCAGCGTATAGGTCACCATGCACACCAGCAGGTCTTGGTTGGCGCGTCCCACGCCCCACAGACCGCACAGCACCAAGATACCCACCTGGAGCAGCACGCCCAGCAGCATCGGGCCCGTGCACACAATGCCGGCGTAGCCATAGGCGCGCATCGTGGCAAACAGGCCCTTGCGCCTAAACAGGCGCTTGAGCTCAAAACCGATTCCGGCCACCGGCTACTCCCCCTCTCTGGGCAGGTCAAACGCTTGCGCCGTCACGTCGTACAGCGCGCGATAGTTGGCGAGCATCTGCTCGTGCAAAAAGTACGTGGCAACGCGACGCTGGCCTCGTTCCCCCATCTCAATGCGACGGGCGCGGCTTGTGCACATGCGTTCCATGGCATCGGCCAAGCCCTTGCGATACATAGGCGGCGTCACAAAACCTGCCACGCCAAAGTCATCGCCCGGAGCGCCTTCGAGCAACTCACGGCAGCAGCCCACCTCGGTCGTCACGCAGGGACGACACGCGGCAAGCGACTCCAGCACGCTGAGCGGCTGGCCCTCGGAGATGCTCGTCAAAATGGTAAAGTCGAGCTTTTCCATGTACTCGACCACGTTGACGCGGCCGGTAAAGATCAGGTCGCGCACGCCCAGGGTTTCGACCAGCGCATGGCACTCGGCGCCGTACTCCTCGTCGTCCACGCCGCCCATGATGTGCAGGCGCACCTTGGGCAGGCGCTCGTGCAGCTCAAAGAAGGCATAGATCATGGTCTTAACATCCTTGATGGGCGCCAGGCGCACCACCGCGCCAATGTCCACCCAGCCGTCATCGGTCTTTAAGGGAATATCCTTAAAGCGATCGAACTGGATGCCGTTGGGGATGACCAGGCATTTGTCCGCATCGCAGCCCATATCAATCTGCGTCTTGCGGGCGTTATGGAACAAACTCGTCACGCGGAAGGCGCGGCGGTAGATCTCCTCCGAAAGCAGGTAGAAAAAGCGAATCCAGCGGTCCTTAAAGGACGGCACCACCCAATCGGCGCGAATGATCTCTTCCTCGCGCTCGCGGGTATAGATGCCATGCTCGGTCAGCAGCACCGGCGCATGGTGAACGCTTGAGCCCAGGCAGGCGAGCAGGCCACCGTAGCCGGTCGAGATGGCATGGTACACATCGGCCACCGGCACCTCGCTGCCCAACAGGTAGAGCACGGGCAGCAACATGGAGCGCATGGTGTGGAATGCATCGGCAAAGGGCGTGTAGGGATACTCGGCCAGGCACACGTCGCGAAAGATATCCATAAACGTGCGGCTCTGCAAAAACGAGAGCGGATGCACGCGACGGCGGTGGAAGATATCGAATAACACGTCCCAGTCCGGATTGGAGAGCGACACCAGACGGCGTAGCGCCTCGCGCTCGCGGTCGTTAAAACTGGCTTCATGTTGCTCGCCCGAAAGCCGCAGGGCATCGTCCAGGAACACCTCGTGCACCTCGACCACGTTGCCGGGCAGCTCGTAGACAAACTTGCCACGGTCGGCAGCATGCGCGCCGATCACCCACAGCACAAACTCGTGCTCGGGCATGGCCTGGATATAGCCATGCATCCAGGTAGATACGCCGCCGTGCACATAGGGGTAGCAACCCTCGAGTACCAAGCAGATTCTCATTTATCGCCACCCTCCTTGCGCTCGATCGTCACGGTCTTATCATTTGCCTTGAGCAGATACAGATTGCCCGTAAGGTGCGTCAGTTCGCCACCCGTCACCGCACCCGGCTCGCCGTTGTTGGCGCGAAACATGAGCCACGCCTCGTCGTGGAAATTGCCCAGGCTGAGCGTCCAGGCATCCGCGCCGGTATCCACGCTCACCGTCACGGACGAAAAGCGCTGGATAGCACCGGAGCATTCCGAACCGGTCTGGCGCCGCAGGTCGGGCGCAGACTTGGTAAGCCACTCCAGGTAGTCGGTCAGACCGCCCTTGTAGACCTCCCAGCCCTCTTTGGCGCCGCGATCCGGATCGAGCAGGTCGTCCGGGTGCATAAAGTGCGTACTCACGTAGTGCATGTTGAGCTCGGACACGGCTGCCAGACGCATGTAGGAATCGTCGACCATGCCACCCGAGACAATACGCGGCTGCTCCACGATGCCATCGCTCGCCACGCCAAACTCCTGAACGTAGGGCAGGTCGGTGCCGTCCGAAAAGTACGTACTGGCAATGGTCTTGATGCGCGGAACGTCGGTGCCGATAAGCTTGCGTGCGCGGGCCGAAAGGATATTCGACGGCGGTACGTAAACCGAGCCATGAGCGTTGGGCAGAACCTCGTCCTGAAACGCGATAAGTTCGTTGAGCGAAGCGACGAGCGTCTCTTTGTTCTTCCAGGTCTTGTAGACGTACAGCGTGCCGTAGTCGGTGTCCCAGAGCGCGAGCGGCTGATGGTTGTAGCCGTGAAAGCCCAGCTCGCCGCCCATCTGCAGCAGCATGCCGCCAAAATATCGAAATTGCGTGGTATCGGGTTGGCGCGCGGGCTCGGTCTGGTTGACCGCGTCCTCGTAGTTTTCGATCATCACGCCGGTATAGCGAATGCCATATTTTTGCGCGAGCTTTTGCAGATCGGGCCACCAGACCTTGGTGTAAAAATCCGCAATGGAAAGGCCGTAGTCACGCTTGATATAAGTACCATCGCCCGAGGGCACGGGGCTAGGAAAGTCGTCCAAATAGAACACGGCGCTGTTGATGACCGGATAGGCCGTAGCATCACCCAGCAGGATGATCGCCGCGGCGTAAAAACCGCGCATGACCTTGTCATAGATACCGATATTGCACACCACGGTGCGCCCGCTACCGCAGTCATTAGACCAAATGAGCGGGGCGCCCGCATCGCCGGTCATAGCCCACACACGAGCCGTCTCGCGCAGCGATACCGAAAGCGACGAATCAAAGGGGTCCGAGAACTCGTAGCGCTGGCCGCCGCCCAGCATAAAGTCCTCGCTCGGAACGATGCTTTCGGCTTTTACATAGTCATATCCGGCCGATTCAATGCCAAGCTTGGAGGCAATCACTTGCAGATAGCTCGAGTTATCCGGCGGCATGGCGAGCATAAGCGAACCGCCGGCACTCACCCAACTCATAATGTCGGTCAGATGCGTACTGAGCCCATCGAGCGACGGCATGAGCAAAATCACGCGATCGAAGGAGGTCAGCGAGGGAATGGCATCCGCGCCATCCAGGGCAAGGTCAACGTCGCGGTGCGCGATCTTCATGTCCAACAAAATCTGGTCGAACTGGTCTTTGACATCGTCGACGCCATCTTGGTCCGAGTCGGTAATGACCAGGCACGTGGGCTTTTGGCCAAAGATTACCGAGGAGGCCGGCACCGCGTCGTTGGCGGCGAGCATGCCCAGCTTGTGCTGTCCAGCGCTGTACTGCACGCCGGCACGCTCCACCAGCAGCACGGCGGCCATGGCAATAAAGACCGCCCACACCACGAGGAGTCCCATCCAACGAAAGCGGCCCACACGGTCTCGGATATGTTGCGCCACGCTCATCTGGCCTCCTCCCCGTCGCGCCAAAACGCCAACTGTTCACGGTTGGCGGCACTCAAATACACATGTTGGTTGTCGATCGCATCGATCACACGGTGGATTTCGTCACCGTCGCGGCGCATCACGGCCAGGCGCAGGCAAAGCATCCAAACCTCCTGCTCGTCGGGTACGTCGAGCACCAGCTGGTCGGTCACGGCCTGCGCCTCGTCGATCTGTCCGACATCGGCCAGCGCCGTCGTGTATCGAATGCGCAGCTCAAGGGTATCCTCGCGCTCGCAGCGACGCGCAAGCAGGAGCGCGTACTGTTGGCGCTGAATCTGAGCCACGCGCCCCTCAGCCAAGCCCGAGCCCAAGTATTCACCAAGAAAATCGCAGTATTCGTTGAGGTTTTGAGCGCTCGGGTCCGTCTTAAAGGCACGCTCCAGCTGCTGCAGTTTAAGGTCGGACTCCTTGGAGATCTGCGCCACCGCCGTCGCTGCATAGTGCGCCACCTCAACGTCGTCGTTAAGCTTAGCCGCCTGCAGCTGCGCCAGGTACGCGTCGGGCTCCTCGGTGAGCATGGAGAGCATTAGGCGGCGCCGGTATGCCGGGTCGTTGACGATGAGCGCCTCCTCGAGCGGCACTACGCCTGAATCGTCCTCACCACTCGGTACCGACATACTGCGATGCAGGTCGTCGTTGAAGCGCAGCGACTCCAGCGCAGACTCTTTCAGCCCCTCGCCAAACACCGCGCTGCGGACCGATAGCAGAACCACCAGCAACGGGCCCCACAGCGGCACAAGCACTATCACAGCCAGCATGTGTCCGCGCACCGGCAGCAGGCCCAGCTTCATGAGCGTCCACAGCATCAGGCAAACCAGCGCATGAATCAGCAGCAAGACGGCAGCAACGACAAGCGAGATCAAGCGGCACCCCCCTCACCGTCACCGTTATAAGAGATGTGCTGCAGCAGCGCCACGATGTCCTCGCCGTCGACGGGTTCCACCGCAATCTGCTTTGCGCTCAGGCGCTCGCGGATAATGGGCAGATCGCACGCCTTTGCCTGGCGCATAAGCAGGTAGAGCACGTCGCCGTCGACCAAGCCCGCCGCGTCGCTCTCGCGGATTGTCGACCCAATTGCGCCCACCAGCTCGCCGACAGGCTCCATGCCCGGTACCACGCGCAGGAGCAAAAAACTCCCCATCTTGCTATCTGCCAGCGCCTGCTCCGCCGCGAGCTCTTGGCCAAAGGCAGCCTGCTTGAGCACGCAAGTGCCGTCAACGCAGCGTTTATCCTGCGCCACCGCCTCATAGTCAAAGGCACGGCCCAGCGCGCTTTCGACCAGTCCGCACAAGATGCGGAACAGGTTTTGATAATAGAGGGTCATTTGGTTTTCGGCCGCACTACGCACAAAGATCAATACGGCGGGTGCCCCGTCGCGCTCGATCGTGTATCCAAACATGGGAAGCCCCGGCGTCAGCTCGCGGTTCACCCACAGGTTCGAACGACCTCCGTCGCCCAAAAGAGGTGCAAGCTGCTCAAGCGTGAGCGAGCGTGCGGCATCTTCGGCAATCGCGGGACTTGCTGCCACCAGGCGTGCAAATGCCCCGCCCGAAACATGGTAGATCGCCACCGAATCGTTCTCGAGGATCTCGCCCAGAAGCTCGCAGCACTTGCGATAGATGTCGCGTGGGTTGAGTACGTCGAGCTCCTGCGTCACGGCAAAGATCTTGCCAAAGCTGTCGTGGCGACCCACGATCTGGCGCCTGTACGCGCGCTTGTCCTCGATCGCGTCGTGGTAGAGCTGCGTAAGGAACGTATTGCGGTTGCGCACGAGCTCGTTTTGATCGCGCTCCGCCCTAATGGCTTCGCTGCTGCGCAGCTGCACATAGCCGCACACGGCGCCCACCACAAAGTACGCAATAAACGGCAGCCAGTTAGACGGCTCGTAGAACAGGCCCTGAAAGGTATAGCCGTACTGAGTAAAGTAACTCGCGGCCAAACCCACCGACGCCAGCAGCGCCGCAACCAGGCCAAAGTCCAAGCCATACAGCGTGCCGATCAACACCACGAAGAGCAGGCGATAATCGAGCACGTTGAGCTGGGCCGATTGGGAGAACAAATGCTCCAGTACCTCGAACAGAACCCAGGCAACGCCCGTCTCTAGGCATTTAATAGGCAGCGTGCACATCCGGATGCGGTCGATGGCGGCGCGCAAGGGGTTGACCTTCTTTGCGCGGCCAGCACCCCAACGCGCTTGAATGGTCGAAAGATCTCGCAGCAAGTCGTAACGCTGAAACCAGCCATAACGTACGCGAACGACGTCGCTGACGGGCAGGGCGTAGCCGGCAGAATCGCCATAGGCAACTGAAAGCCCTGGGAACAGCGCCTTGAGGGCCTCGCCCACCTCACCTGACGCGTGATGGAAGGTATCGGCAACGTCGAGCGTCTCAAAGTTATCATCCCAGCTATCGAAGATGCGGCGCACCAGCACCGCAAGCTCCTCGGCACACAGCAAGGGAAACGCCGCATCCCGCGCGCCCTGTAGAGCGACCGATCCGGTTAAGCACGCGTCGAACAGCGGTGCCAAAAACGGGTCCTCCAGCGCGGCAGACGCGGTATACAGGAACGGCACGCGAAGGATCTTGGTCTGAACGCCCTCGCGAGCAGCGTAGTAGCGGCAAAGGTCGTTTGCCGCGCGGGCGATAATGCCCTTGCCCGTTCGCCCCGCAGCATCGGCGGCACCCTCGGCACCCGCGGGCCCCGCTACATACAGCAGTTGGACCCGGCGACCCGCGCACGCACGAAAGACCGAGCGCAGCGTCTCGATATCGCCCACGGTATCGGTATGCGGGGTAAGGTAATTGGATAGGTAGACCACGCGGTCGAACTCATAGGCCTGTTCCAAGTGCTGGAGCAGCTCTTTCCACGAGGCATGGGGCGACGACTCGTAGCGGCGCGTGTCCTGCGCGGCTACGACCTGCACATGGTCCCCGGGGAACGCCTTGGCACAAAAGTCATCGTCAACATATGCGGTGTTGCCAACAACCAGCACCTCCATGGCGTACTCCTCCCCTAAAAACCACTTTTGTCATAGTCAAACATGCGTATTTTACGCTGTCAACGCGAGTTGGAACGCCTTTAAGGCTGTTTTAAGAACTTTTTTAGGGAATGTGGGGACTTCGAGAGTACCAATGAGCGCCCAATCCGGAAGTGCGGTGAAAAACCGAGAACGACAGACCAGACTCCTGTTTTGGACTTCCGCGACCTGCGGTTTTGTTGCCGAAAATCAGTTTGTGCTCGGAGGTTTCCGATTTTACCCCGCACTTCCGAAAATAAAAGACGGAGGGAGTTCTTTAGAGCAAGCGAATACCCAAGCCCCTCTTAATCGCCTTGTTCAAAACGTCGTTAAGTCGCTTAGGCCAATTCGCAATAAAGAATAGACAAGTGCAGCATGCGCAAAATGAATCATTGTTCAGACGATCAATCTCATTGAGCAAAAGTTCAGAATGATTGATGCCCGCCACAGTCGCAGCTAAGTCAGCCATACACTCGTTTGCATTTTGTGTCGACTGTTCATTAGTCAACCATAGCGACCTCAGGGCATGAACGGCAATAATGCAAGCAAATGTATAGCCATCAATACGCCCAATATCCGCAAGCGAATCTCCCCTCCTGGCAACCCAGTCCTTGTAAGATCGCTGACCAAAAATCACATCTGAAGGAACAAGGGCATCATCCAGAGAGCAATACTTCAAGGGATCAAAATCACGATATGCTTCAACCGATGGATAGCTTAGATATAGCTGACCCATATCAGTGCTATCGCAGTAATAATCTTGCATTAGCTCAAGCCGCTTAAAATCGAGCCGATTGTCCTGAGGATCTAAGTCAAATATGAGCAAGGTATCTGTAAAACTTGATTCGAGAAGCTGAGCCACATCATCTTTATCCGAAAGAAGCTCGGCAACAAAGGGCTTAAGATCAACGGCCTCAAAATCGCACCCGTATTCTTGGAAGAGCTTATTTAGAAAGTCGTGAACGTTGATCTTAACCCGAACAAATTGATGATTGTCTGCAAGGCCAAACGATTCAAACAATCGCTCCATCAACTGAGGCTCGCGCTTAGCACCTTCAACAATAAGTAAGACGTTCTTTTCGGACGCATTGTTCATGGCTAATCAAACTCTCCGGCACGAAGGAGCTTTTCAATGTTGTTGCCAAGCCTCAACTCGCGATCGGTGGAATCGGCCAAGGTTCGAATGCCATTTTTTGCAGAGATTTGATATACGCAGTCAGGCCGCATAACGCCATTCTTAACAAGCGAAGTGTTGTGAGTGGAACACAGTATCTGACACGATGCCTTTGAAGCAAAGAACTTCAAAAGGCTCTCTGCCATCTCAAAGTGACAAAAAGCGTCAAACTCATCTATAAACAAAAAACTGGCCGAGTCGTTTAGCTCAAGCTCAGAGAACAACTTTACCAGGGTTCTTGTACCGCTAGAACATGCCTCGACAAACGGGACGCATCGCATGGGATGTTTGAAATATAGAACAGGCGAGCCGTCGGACTCTTTAATAACAATCAGGGACTCATCGACTCCAAAATTGCGAATAAATGACTCAAATTCCGCAACTTTGTTCTCGCGTATGATCTTGTCGACTACCTTTCTTGTTTCAAACCCTTTTAATCGAAAAACGTCCATGCGAATCAGCCTCATGCGCGAGACAAATCGTCGCAACTCCGCCAAGACGCCTAAAACATTAGTCGGAAGACTGCTCGTTATATAAGAAAGAAGACTCAACGAAGTATCGGAGAATTCAAAATTGATCCCAGCTGCACCGATTCGTTCAAGGTGGTTCTCTATGAAAACGCCGCGTGCATTATTGAAATCGAAAATGAGACTCTTATCAATCGATAGGCTCTCGTGAAGCCAAGTAATGGGAGAAGTCTTTTCATAGCTGTAATTGATTTCGCGACCGTCAAATTCAAAGACATAAGTGAACTGTGCCGAGCCTCGCCCGCAATCAGCATTCAAAAACAGACGATCGTCCTGGTCAGAATAATCGAATGCCTTTGGAAAGCCGAGTGTAATGTCGAATAAAGCTGAACCGAAATTCGATTTACCAGACGCATTTCTGCCGATCAAAAGTGCAGTTTTCACGGTTCCGTTTTTAACGTTATTTTCTGCAAACTGGTAATCACGAGAAGCTGCGAAATTAAATGAAACCGGAGTCGAAAAATTCCTATAGCCATCAACAGTAAAACGCTTAAGCATGAGAGTCTCCTATCTCTTGCCGTAATTATATTACGGCAAGAGATAGGAGACCTGCATCAATTACGTCACTACGGGAAACGTCATGTAACCAGAGCCCATCCGAACCGTGAAAACCTACTGCGAGAGCCGCTCAAATCTGAAGCGTGCGGCAAAATCTAGACATGCCGACCACACTGGACAGCGACAACGCTTCTACCTGCGGTTTTGTTGGGAAAAATCTGGTTGTGTTCGGCGATTTCCACGGACCAAGCCGGACATACCGTCGCAAGGCCTCATCACAATTGGATCTGTAAGGAAAAGCCCAATTCCGGTCAATCCCTTACCGGCAACCACAGCGAATTAAGACTGAGCAACAACACGTCAGTAAAGTTACATACGAGCAGAAAAACACCCGCAATTTCGCCTTTTCTCAATTGAGATGTAAATTTCGACAGGCCAATCTTACATCCAAACAAATAATAAAAAGGGGCGGCAATTCAAAAGAAAAGCCGCCCCCGCAGGACGCAGGCCCGTAGGTTGACTGCGTCAATACCGCTAGATTCGGCCTAGTATCCTATCGGGTCCCAAAAGGTCAATCCAGTTAAAGACGGCAGGCAACCCGAAACAACATCTTTCATGAATCTCCAGTCCCATCAAGCCCGATCGAACTTGACCGTCAAACCAGATACGGCCCAATCACATCAAATATCTCGCCAACCTTAGTTAAAGGGTTTTGCGCAGATGGCTTAATGTTACCCAGTTCCCTATGGTACGCGACGAGGCGCCCAGCACGCTGCAATGCTTCGCCTCGCCTATCATCCACTGCCCCAAACATCCCGTCAAGGTTCTTGCGGTACTCGATGCCCAAATTCTTCGACATCTCCTGCGCGAGGGCATGCTGGCAGTCGGACGCGGACATATGCGCGGTCGTGTAGCGAAAGTGCAGAAGCGGCCACAGCTCGAAACAGGGGTTGGACCACAACGCGTGGAAGGTCCTCGAACCATCAGAGAGCTCGTTGCACTTACGCTCCATCGCGTCGAAGTCGGACGCAGGGAAGTCATCCTTGTCATACACGAGCCACACGTGGTCGAACGTCTCGGGCGCATAGAGGCAGTGTTCGACGGCGAAGTCGAGCAGGTCGAGCGTATGTTTGCCAGTCCCCTTAACGACTACGGCAACCTTCCGCTCGTTTGCTGCGCCCAACGCGGCGCGCACGCCCTCGAAGTAGCGAGGCTCTGTCTCCTTGCCCTCGGTCACCACGAGATGGCGCGTCATCTGTACCATGCGAGAGCGTCCCTCGCGCTTGCCGCTGCGCCAGTCCCTCGACTTTTTCGCGGCCATACTAATCCCACTCCTCAATGCGCGTGAGATACGGGTCAGCACCATAGCGGCCAGACAGGTACTGCTTGTCGAATGCCGCGTTCTTGCTGACCAAGTTACCATTTGCCTCGTGGATGTCGGCGAGCGACCAAAGCTGGCTCGCCTCTCCCTCGCTGCGTGCGGCAAACCATATCTCGTCGCGGCGAAATACATCGTTTCGCATGGTAGACACGTCCTGGGACGAGAAAATGAGCTGTGCACCATTCTTGTTGACCGCAGGGTCCTTGAACAGCAGAATGATGTAGCGAAGAAGCTTCGGGTGCAGCTTGGCATCGAGCTCGTCTACCACAACGGTAGCGCCGCGATCGAAAGCCATCAGCAAAAAAGCTGCCAGCCCCAAGAGTTTCTGAGTGCCGGCCGACTCCTCGGACAAACGCAACTCATAGCGCTTGCCATTCACGTTATGCCCCACGAATACGCGTCGATTACGGCCCTCTGAGGTCTCCTCCACCCTGAAGCCATCGATGCGCACGTCAACGGCGCGCAGAAAACGCGTAATCTCAGGTGAGTCGGCCTCATCGAGTATCTGTTCAAGCGCCCGTTCCAAAAACGAACAGTTATAGTTCAAGAACACCCCGTTAAGAAACCAGCTGGTAGCCTCCTCGACTACCGGCGCATCAAAGTTAATACAGAGAAATGACAGGTACGGAAGTCTCGGATTAAAAGTCGCGGCTGTCGCGAGTTTACGCAGCGTGGGGCCAAGTTTAATCTCAACGCCCTCGCGCTCGAACAGCATCGCCGAACGTGACGCCCCTAGCTTGCGTCGCCATAGGCCCTCATGCACAATTTCATCTGAGTGCACGGACAGGATGTAGCGGTACTCATGATTGCTTGCGCGGTAATAGAGCTCGAACTCAGTAGGTTCAGAAACAGAAACGTCATCAAACTCGAACGCCGAACAACGAGGCATCGAGGGACATTCCTCATCAAATCCACCGTCGCGGGCAGACAGCAACCTGACCGGTCTGGCCACTGCCGAACGAACGTAGTCGAGAGCCTCGAGAAGGTTGGACTTGCCGCCTGCATTGGGTCCGTAAACCGCAGCCACCGGCAAGAAGCTCTGCCCATCGGGACACGCGATAAGAGAGCGCTCAAACTCCCTCATCGGCGTCGCTTGCATGGAAAGCTCCGCCTCGTCGCGATAGGATCTATAATTCCTGAAGGTGAACTGGCAAAGCATCTTCCTCAACATTCCATTCATTATTTTGAAAAGATATATCAAAGTTTTTCTATGATTATAGACTTTAAGTTTAGTCAATCAAGAGTTTACTGTACTTAGAGCAGATGACTACAAGTAATCCGAAGGCATCGAGCGGTCTAGATATCAGTTAAATCACTTCCGCTCTTTAGCCATCGTTGCCATCTCATCAATACGCTCAATTGTCTCAATAAGGTGCGTCAAAATCTGTCCGAGTTCCTTCTCGGGTAGAGAACAGATGTGCTCACAAAAGGCCTGTTTTTGAAACTCGGAAATCACCTTTTTATCGCCATAGTCTCCAATGGTTTCCTTTTCCAGATAGAAAGCCGACGTATCAAAACTATCTTCCAGCACTAGGGCATTTTCAATTCCCTTCATAAAGTGCTTTCTGGATTTGTAAGTTTCTATTTTCGTAATTAGCACATTGTTGCTTAAACACTCATTAATCTTTTGATCGCAATCGAACAGGAAAGCAGTGAAGACCGATGGAGGATTTGCATCCAAATAAGCGGCAGCCTTATTAAGCGATGGTGCACCCGTGAATGCACACGACCCATCGGGGCTCTTCTTTCCTATCCATTTAAAACGCAGGTGATTAGTAGTATGGGCAAAAGAAAGTGCTTTGTTGAAATACTGCTCATCGGTAGGTCCCTCGAGATAAACAGTGGGGACTTCGTTCGCAAACCACGAAACCGAAAAAGCATCCTTCACCGCTTGAACCGTACCAGGACCGTAAAACTCCGGATTTGTCTGAGCGACTACCTCACCGGACTCATTCTTAGCTAGAACGATTACTTTGTCGTTATATCGACTTTCATCATGAATAATAAAGGGAGAGTGGGTCACACAGAAGATTTGAGAAGTTTGGTTCCCGTCTTCATCCTGAAACAACGATTTATAAAAGTGAAGAATCTTCTCCTGCCATGAAGGATGGAGGCTAATTTCAGGCTCGTCAATAAATACAAACGAACCTCTGAGCGCATACGAGTCCTTCAGCATAAAGCACCCACGATAGACAATCTGCTTTTCACCAGAACTCAGTTGATCAACACGAACGTCATGGCCATTCTTTTTAAAAAGAATTTCTTTATGGCCGTCGCGATTATCAACACGGTCGTATTTCAAGTCATCAAACATCAAATCAAAGGCTTTGGTGAACCTAGGCATCCTTTGAGGGACTTGAAGTCCTGAAAGCCCAATTTCAGGATTGTCTCTAGCGACCCTAGCGACATCGGCATCATCAAGCGCCTGAATATCAATGATTAGCTGATTGATCTCAGTGGGCAGGTCGCTTGACGACCGCCTGCTCTCAACTGACTCATCGATGTTTCCACTCGTTACATACGTAATTTGTTTGGATTGAAAATTAATATCAACATCTGAAAAGATTGCAGACGTGGGAAATATCTCGGCAAAATTATCCGATAGAACCATTGTCTCAAGTCCCGAATCATCCTTTGCATAGAGATAACTATTCCCGTTAATGGTTTTAAGAGAAAATCTAAACGTTCTTATTTCTTCGTCTATTTCAACTTCAATCATGTCTATATAACAGGGCATATCTCGATACTCATGCGACATGATTTTATAGAGCAGCTCCATTAAGCTGCTTTTACCGATGCCATTATTTCCAGCGATGATGACAGTATCAACGGCTTTATTTGAGGAGTCGGTTAAGTCCAACTTTAGATTACCTAATACCGGATGATTCGATAACTTCAACTTTCGAACTCGGATCATGAAAACCCCACTTCAAACTACTTTATAGCAGTTTACTAAACCCACGGTGCCAAATGATCAGCAATGCCGCGCAACCGTTTCGCAATATTCAATAGTGCCTAATTAAACAAACGCCGTATCCCACCAAAACGCTAGTGCCCAAGCCGTTCTAGCCAAAGAACAGCTTGGGCACACTCCATGAGACCACAGCAAGAGCCGCAACCGGACCTCGCGTCAGTAGCGGACACGCCCCATCCCGCCGGCAATCACCCCTCCCCGTCCATGACCGTCCAGCTTACAGGCTCAATGCCCGGAAGAGACGTTAGGCAAGAGGGGCAGGCAACCTGATAGTTCCCGTAATTTGTTCTGCGCTGCATCGAAGCGGAGACGTATACCGCTTTGCGGGCGCGAGTGACGCCGACGTACAGCAGGCCTATTTCCTCAATAAGCCCATCTGGCATTTTCTTCGCATCAGCAATCTGGCAACCTCGCGCAGAACGTAAGCATATACCAGCATTTTCGCAACGAGAGCAAATCCCTCCAGGCCAATCGAAACGCGTAACGCCCGGAATGAAAACGGTGTCCCACTCGAGCCCCTTAGCGGAGTGAACGGTCATCATGGAGATGCCCACATCAAGGTAATCGGAGAAACGTCGCAGGGAGCCCTCGGAAAAGATACTAACGATATAGTCGAAGCGCTCCGAAGGTCCCATCGCGACGCAGTCATTTTTAAGATGTTTCCGCAGCGCTCCAAGAAGCATGGCATAGGACCGCCCATACTCGAATCTCCTGGAGCCAGTCAGCAGCTCATCAGAGATGGAGTCGATTATTTTGTCCGCAGCAGACCGGCTGACGCCCTTTTCTCCAGACACTGCATCGGTAATCCTGGATAAAGCAAACGCATTGAATTCGATGAACCCCCGACTTGTATCCGAGAAGAGTCCGTTGAAGTAAGAGATACCTTCTTTAGCAAGCTCTTCCATAATGAGATCGGCAAGGGCACCACGCTTACGAACAAGAATCGCAATCCTCCCGCCACTGCTTTGAGCGAGCGCCGTAACCTTGGAAACGATGGCAGTCGCTTCGTCTTGCTGAGTAGAGCCAACAAATATGGGAAGTCGGGGCGTACCGCCGGCAATGGTGCCCTTCATGTTTGAGCGAATCGCAGCACCGAGCTCCCCGACGATAGATCTCCCAGAAAACCTATGGTTATGCTCGAGTTCCAACGGAGTTAGACGCAGGTCGGTAGTGGCCTTTGCCTTTAAGCCTTCCATTGCACCAATAAAACCATAAACACGCTGAATGGGGTCGCCGAACATGCAGATCCCCGACTCATCAGAAATCAGACCCCTTAGGAAGACATAGCACAACGCATTCGTGTCCTGCGCCTCGTCGACAAGCACAACAGGATATGCTGCCGACAGATAGGACCTTAACTTGGGAAAATGAGCGAGCAATTCAATTGCAAGGGAAATCATTGCGGAGTATGGCAAGAGACCGTTCGATGCAAACCTTTCCTTGATGATCCTATTAAAGGAAAACATCACACGCCTCAAGTCCATTTCCTGACCGTTTCTCATGAAGCGGAGGAAGTCGTCAACGGCATTCTTTTCATCCCAGGTCAGCCTGCCACCTCGCGAAACCAGCTCGCTAACGGCGCTGTTGTCATCAACCATAGAGAGCTCGCCAACGTTCACTGGGAGCGAGAGCGATTTCCAGTATCTGCGTAGCAGAGCCCAAGCAAAGCCGTGGAAGTTGGTCGCCATGACGCTGTCCTCAAAACGCTTGGCCACGGGACCAGGAAGTGCCGACATAGTGATGCCCAAATCCATACGCATCCTCCGCGCGGCGGCAACGCTAAAGGTCAGGGCCAAAATCCTTTTTGGCGGATGGACTTCGCCAGATGCCAGCAGCCAGCAAGCCCGCCCAGTCATCACCGTGGTCTTCCCGTAGCCTGCCGGCGCCTCCACGAACACCCTCTTTGATGGCGAGAAAATCGCGGAGCACTGCGACGCATCCCCACCACAGCGCGCCTCAATCTCGGCTCTAACACTATCCCGCAGGTCAGTCTGACTCATCAGCATTCGAGCCCCACGGCCTTGCGAATAATACTTTTGTAACATGTGGGAACGCCATTAGCACCAAGAGCCTCCGCGAGGGCGACGCCAGACACGACGCCCTTGTTCGATGAAAGCCATGCATACATAAGCGCACGTGATTTGGGCGTGTCTGCGAATAACCCGTCAAACTCCGATCCCCGGAAATCGTATTCAGGGTCCCGCAAGTTAACGCCGTAGACAGCACAGGCGCTTTTCAAAGCTTTACTATTCCCCTTGATGCAAGTTGCCCTCTGAAAAGGATCAATCGACTCAAGAAGCGCAATAAACGCACCCTGGTTATCGCTAGCGAAGAACGAGTCAACGACCTCACCTTCGAAATCCCGTTCGGTTGTCGTTATATGGTCTTCAGAAGTTTCTTGCAGCTCATCCTCATCTCTGTCGACAATTGAATAATTTGGAATCTCGAACTTGCCCAGAAGTTCACAGAGTGGTTTAATGTTCTTTTTCCCGCCGGCCCTGATAGGCACAACTCCATAATCATCCAGATCCATCCCAAGGTTGCGAGCGAACACCGGAATGGCTCCAGACTCTGTCTGCCCCTCAAAAGCCAAAACCGACCGCGCGAAAAAGGCCTCTCGTATCGACTCAAAGTTCAGCATAAGATGCTTTTCAACCTTGTCGGACAGGTCAATATCCCTACCGCATATGACCTTCGGCGAATTTTCGCCCTGCCCGAATCGCACAATGTTCTTATAGCCGCGAGCCAGAATGTTAGGCGAATGCGTCACCATGATCAGCTGAGCTTTGATTGAATCAATTCCGAAATAGTCCTTGAGAAGAGCATTGAATCTATCATCCTTCCCTTCGCAAATCCTATGCAAGCTCTTCGAGAGACGCCTCTGCATATACGGGTGAAGGTGGGCTTCGGGTTCGTCATAAGCCAGAACGGCATGCAGCACGCGTCTGTCATCATCATCTGAGCAAAGGCTCTCTTGAAGGCGTTTAGGCGAAAGACGCATAATGCTCTCGATTATCGAGAGCGAGGCAATAGCGAGGTACTGCAAGCCTACCCCTGCCTTTTTAAAATGAACGCCCCTCTTGTCAAGCAAGGTAACCAAACTTCCAAGCGTTCCGCCATCCGATGAATCGACGCCAGGCCTCACACCATATGATGACAGGATCGGGACGTCGCCGACGATTTCGCCGAGATCTGCAACCAGACCTTCGAGCTCGCTCCCATCCAGAAAATCGGAGACCTCTTTACCCTCCTTATCTAGATAAAGAGCGATACCTTTGGAAAGAACTTTACCGACACCTCGGGTACCATCAAACGCCAGGTCTCCCCTATTAAAGGATGCAGTCGAGTACCTGAACATGTGAACGGATCGCATCAGAGAGGGTAAAATACTTTCTCCGCTCCCTTCGGCCTTAAACTCAATTCGAGAATCCGGGTCGTCAGCAAAAGCGCAGATGGTAATGGTGTTTCCGGTCGTAGAATCGATGTCGAGCCCCGTTATTCCGATCTCGTCCTCGTCCAACTTTAAAGTTACTAGAGCCCCTGCGCGCTTTTCAATGTCAGCGAAATCCTCTTCGCTAATCGTCGCTTGATTGAAAATTGTATTGAGCAAGTCAAGCACATTCGTTTTGCCGAGGTTGTTCTCGCCGACAATATAGCTCACGTCCTCGTCAAAACTAATCGACACTCCATCGAGATTCCGATAGTTCTCAATCCTCAGTTTAGAGATCCTCATGCGTCCTCCCGACCTTTATGGTTTTATGGCTTCCAACAATCTAACACGCCTCGTGTTGTACTGAACTTGAGGCACAGCCACTTCGAGAGGCTTGTAAATCATAAGAGTAGTCCTAAGAAGGTTGTTTGCATGCACCAAGCCGTCTCCTAAGGCTCCCCCCAACATCCCCCAGAAAGTTCGCTGATGTTGACTGGGGTTCCCGTAAAATAATCCCCAAATAAATATGTGCGGAGTGCTGGCCTGGAGCTGCCTTCGGACCCTATTGGCTGCTCACCGAGAGGCTCCGCTATGAAACGACCCCTTTACTACCTGCTCTGCGCGATCGCGTGCACGTCCATGGTCAGCTCGACAATGCCCATGGCAGCCATAGCGGAGGCGATTCAGCCCCAGGCAACCGCCGGGCAGCAGGCGCAAGCCGACGCCACGGCCAGCGACACGGGCAAGGCGGAAGACGGCTCCAACACAAACGTGCCCGCAGCAAACACTGCGACAAGCAACAGCACCGACACCCCCGCAAACACCACCCAAACCGCGCCCGTGGACGCCAACACCGCAGGCGCCGCGGCCACACCCAACACCACCGCCGCAACAAGCAACACCGCCAAGCCCGACAGCACCGCCGCAGCCACCGCCCCATCCCTCCGAGCCCAAACCACCCCCACGCCCGCCGCAATCCCCGCCACGTCACAAACCGGCTACGCCCGCTCCGCCACGGCAACCCAAAACGGCGTCACCTTCACCGTCTCGTGGAACGACGCCCCCGCGGGCACCGCGACGACCTTCCACGTAACCCAGGCCAACGGCTCGTCCCAGGCCAAGGCGCGCATGGACGTGCCCACCTATTGGGACGGCGGCAGTCAGGAGAGCGTCTGTGACCCGTCGCGCCCGGCATGGGCCAGCTACTACAGCCTGGGCACCGCGGGCCACGACTTTACCTTTGACTTCACGGCGTCGGGCACGTACCGCATCTACTTCTACTTTATGGACAACGACAGAAACGACCCCCAAAACGACAAGGGGATCTACTACCTGCGCACCACGGCGGAGGTGACCGTAAACGACGCCGCCCGCCCAAGCGTCACGCAGATCGTCAACAACGCCGTGGCCCAGTGCAGGCAAGAGACAAACGGCTCGGAATACGACATGGCGCTGTGGCTCCACGACTGGACGCTCGACCAGCTGGAGTACGACCACAGCCTCAACTGGTGCTCGGCCGAAAGCGGCCTCACGCGCCACCAGGGCACCTGCGAGAGCTACCAGCGCATCTACTCCAAGCTCCTAGACGCAGCGGGCATCGCCAACGGCCGCATCACCGGCAACGGCCACACCTGGAACGCCGTAAAGATCGACGGCAAATGGTGCCAGATGGACCTGACCTGGGACGACACCAGCGACAACTGGTACGGAGACCTGGACCAGCGCCATCTGTACTTTGGCCTGACCGACGAGCTCATGGCAATCGCCCACTCCGACCACACGGCAAACTACCAGAAGGACGGCTACGCCTACCGCTCGACCGGGTAGTGTCGCGATAGTTGGTGTAATGGACACTTTGCCCCCTGCATCCAGGATCCGGAATCTATCGATATCCTAGGCCGTCTCCACGCCGTCAGCAAGCTCCAGGCTGGATTCGACCATCTTCCTGTCGGTCTTTCCCAGCTCGGCCCAGTCATGACAGCCCAAGGCGCCCCTCCGGAGCTCCGCGTCGTGCATCTCGGCCATCTTCCTCTCCGAAAAGTAGCGTGAGCCGGCCCATGTCTCGGCCTGGTCGCACATGACGGCTCCCACGAGCCTGAGCAGCGAACTCTCCGACGGGAAAACCTGCACCACGCGCGAGTCGCGTTTGGTTTCCCTTTTGGCGCGCTCCCGCAAGTTGTTGGTGCGCAGGCGCTTCCAGTGCGACGGTGGGAAGTCCAGGTGCGCTAGCGCGTCAGGCTCCGCCTCCTCGAGCGCCCTTGCCGCCCCCAGGCAGCACCCCACCAGCATCTCGCACGCCGCGTGGTACATGGCCACGGCGGTGGCGGCGTACCTGGCGCGGAAGACCGAAGAGAAGATGCTGGCCCACGCGGCGCCTCAGCTGCCAGGAGCCGGCCTCGCGCATGCAGTCGCGCATCGCTGCTAGGCCGCCCATTACAGTCAGAAATGAGCTATTCGATACCCCGTTGATGTATTTCCCCGGTGTCGGATACGATTCAAGCAAGCC
>NZ_JAQLFJ010000030.1 GCF_028206795.1 Collinsella aerofaciens
CCCATTACAGTCAGAAATGAGCTATTCGATACCCCGTTGATGTATTTCCCCGGTGTCGGATACGATTCAAGCAAGCCCGAAAGGGCCGCCGATCGGGCGCCCGCGTACGGCCGTCTGCCCCTGCCCCGAAGAGGGCCCGGGGGGTGTTGCCGACGCGGGCGTCGCCGTTTCAGACGACTGATAGGAAACTGCCGGACCTCAGGGAAGACGGCCACGGCCAGGTAATGTGGGTGTCGCGGGAAACGGCTTCCGATCGACCGACGATTGGAGGATACCATGGCCGATAACGCAGCGCCCGCGAGGAGGGCCGTCCTCGGGCTCGACGTCGGGAAGGCCACCCACTGGGCCTGCATGCTCACCCGGGACGGGGAGATCGCCGTCAACCGCCCCGTCGCGAACTCCGAGCATGAGCTCGACAGGCTGTTCTCGCAGGTCGGAGAGGGGACCCTGGTCGTCGTGGACCAGGCCCGCAACATCGGCGCCCTGCCCATATCCAGGGCCAGGAGGGCCGGGCTCGACGTCGCCTACCTGCCCGGCATAGCGGCGCACCAGGCCTCCAGGATGTTCGCCGGCGACGCCAAGACCGACGAGCGAGACGCCCATGTGATCGCCAGGACCGCCATGGGCCTGCCCGACGCGCTGCTGCCGGTCCCGGAACGCGACGGGAACCTCGAGGCCGCGAGGTCGCTCGCCTCGCAGCGCGACCACATGGTGACGTGCGCCACGAGGGACAAGAACCGGCTGCGCTCCATCCTCTTGGAATCCTGCCCGGCGTTCGAGGCCCTGGTTGACCCCTCGGACCCGAGGTGGCTGCGCGTCCTCGCCCGCCTCGGCGGAGCCTGGGGCGTGGCGGACGCGGGGAGGGCGTCGTTCTCCGCGCTCATGCGGGGCGCGGGCGGATCGGCGCGCGCGGACGCCTGGACCGCGATAGCCTCGTCGACCAGGCCCTCCGAGGTCATGGTGAGGGCCGAGAATCCGCAGGTGAAGATGCTTGCGAGGCGCATATCGGAGGCGATGGAGGAGGCGTCGCGCCTCGACGCCGAGATCGCGTCCCTGCTCGAGTCGGACGACACCTACGCGTGCCTGCTGACGATCCCGGGCATCGGGCCGAGGACGGCGTCGGAGCTGACGATAGCGATCGACATATCGTCGTTCCCCGACCACGACCACCTGGCTTCGTACTGCGGCATCGCCCCGAGGAACCGCAGGTCCGGGACCTCGATAGCGTCGGTGGCTGCATCGAGGCAGGGAAACAAGAGGCTGAAGAACCTGCTCATATTCTCATGCAACTCGCTGACGAGAAGCGCGAACAGGTTCGGCGAGTACTACCGCGCGTGCAGGGGCCGCGGGATGTGCCACGGCGAGGCGCTGAAGGCGGTCGCGAGGAAGAGGCTGAAGGTGATCTACGCGGTCATGCGGGACAAGGCCCCCTACGCGGCCTAGCCCCGCAAAAATGAAAGAGAGCTGCCGCGCCGATGGGCTGGCGCCAGCATGGAGAGAATCTAGGTAGCTCAACGGAGAAAACCGTTGACAAAACTATAGGAACACCCCC
>NZ_JAQLFJ010000031.1 GCF_028206795.1 Collinsella aerofaciens
CTGTGAACTGCGCCCCGAAACTTGGACTGAATAAATAGCGACTACGCCGCAAGGGCCCGGTTCCGGAACTCCTCCGGCGTCAGGCCCTTCAATCTTACCTGCCTGCGCCGCGTGTTCCAATGGGCTATGTACCCCTCCAGGTCGCGCTTGAAGTCCCCGAAGCTGCCCCACTCCCTGCCGCGGTAGAACTCGTCCTTCACGTGGCCGAAGAGCTGCTCGGTGGCGGCGTTGTCGATGCAGTTCCCCTTGCGCGACATGCTCTGGGTGATGCCCGCCCCCTCCAGCCTGGAGGTGTAGGACTCGTGCTGGTACTGCCAGCCCATGTCCGAATGCATGGTCGGCGCCGCCCCGTCGGGCAGGGCCTCGAGGAGCCGGTCGAGCATCCTGTGCTGCTGGGCGAGGTCCGGCGAGGTCGATATGTCGCTCGCCACGATCTCCTTCGTGCAGAAGTCGAGCACCGGGGCCCAGTAGGCCTTGGCGCCCGCCACCTTGAACTCGGTGACGTCGGTGCCGAGCTTCTGCCACGGCCCCTCGGCGCCGAAGTCCCTCGCGATGACGTTCTCGAACGTGCTCCCCACGAGCCCCCTGTAGGAGCTGTACCGGCGGCGGGAGCCCCGGCGGCGTATCCCGCACCGGATGCCCATCTCGCGCATCATCTTGAGCACGGTCTTGTCGGCCACGACCGCGCCCAGCTCGGCGCGCAGGCACATGGCTATCTGCCGGTGCCCGCAGCCGTTGGCGGTGCGCGAGAATATCTCGGCCGCGGCGTCGCGCAGCTCGGGCCGGGTCGGCCTCCGCGGGTGCGCCAGCGCGTAGTAGTAGGTCGACCTCCTGAGCCCCGAGCACTCCAGCAGGTGGCGCAGGGAGTGCCCCTCCGCGCGCAGCGCCCTCACCGCCTCGGCCGCCGCCCTGGTCAGAGCCCGTCCCGCTCGACCAGGGCGCGCAATTTTTTTAGGTAGGCGACCTCGGCCTCGAGCCTGCGGCAGCGCTCCTCGAGCTCCTGCTCGCGGGTGCGGGCCCGGGGTTTCGACCTCGACCCCCTCGGTCTGCCCTTCGGGCGGGGCCGCAGCGCCTCGGCGCCGCCCTCGCGGTAGAGCCTGCACCAGCGCTCCAGCGGGGATTTCGACCTGATCCCGAACTCGGCCATGGCGTCGGCCTTCGCCATCCCGTCGTCGACCACGGCCGACGCCGCGGCGACCCTCTGCTCGAATGTGTAACTGGATTGTTTCCCGTCCATGGACAGCAGCGCCTCGCTTCCGAACGCCCGGTATACCCACTGCCATTCTCTCACGGTCTCGCGGGGGACGGACAGGGCCTCGGCCGCCGGCTTGCAGCCGACGCCGGCGTCGAAGAGCTCGACGGCCCGCCTCCTGGACTCCAGATCGTGCTTCGACCTGAGATCTATACTCATGGAAAACCTCCCATTTCCCGATGTCCAAGAAATGGGAGGCAGTTCACTGTCCCCTTTGTGGTGGTTT
>NZ_JAQLFJ010000032.1 GCF_028206795.1 Collinsella aerofaciens
GGTACCGTCAAGATTCTTTCGCAAATTGATCGAGGCGGCCTCGGCCCCGCCTTGCTCTAGCCCTCCGCCTTCTTGCTCAGCTCGTCCATCTCCTCCAGCTTCGACATGTCCAGGTACCTCCTCTTGCCCCATTCGTGCTCCACGATGTACTTCAGCCTCGCCGTCACCAGCATCAGGGCCGAGTTGCCGTCCGGGAAGGTCCCTACGACTCTCGTCCTCCGCCTGATCTCGCGGTTGATGCGCTCGATACCGTTATTGGTCCTGATTCTGCGCCAGTGCTCCGGCGGGAAGTCCGTGTAGGCGAGAGTCTCGGAGAAGCCGTCGCGCACCGTCCTCGCGGCCGCGCCGAGCCTCATCCCGTCCAGCTCGTCCGCCACCTCCGCCGCCTTCCTCGAGCACGCCTCGCGCGATTCCTGCGCGTGAATCGCCTTCAGCATGCGCGCCACGGCCTTCCTCCTGGTCACGGGCACCCTTCCCAACACGTTTCGGTAGAAGTGGACCGTGCAGCGCTGGTAGCGTGCCCCGGGGAACACCTCCTCGAGCGCACCGAGCATCCCCGCGCACTTGTCGCCGGTGACGAGCCGCACGCCGGAGAGCCCGCGCCCCCTGAGCCACGAGAAGAACTCGCGCCACGAGTCCGCCGACTCGGTGTAGCCCTCCGCGCAGCCGATGACCTCCCGGTCGCCGGTGGAGTTGACGCCGATGGCCACCAGAACGGCCACGTTCTCGTAGGACCCTCCCCAGCTGCGCTTGAGGTAGATGCCGTCGACGAAAACGTAAGGGTAATCGCCCTCGAGCGGCCTCTGGCGCCAGGCCTCGATGGACGCGAACGCCTTCTCGTTGAGGTTGGAGACGGTGCCGGAGGACACGGGCGCTCCCCAGAGGAGTTCGGAGACGTCCTCGATTCTCCTGGTCGAGACGCCCGCGAGGTACATCTCGACGATGGCCTCCTCGACCGAAGTCTCGCGCCTGCGGTAGCGCTCGATAACGGCCGTCTGGAAGGTCGCGCCGCGCAGCTTCGGCACGTTGAGCTCGACCTCTCCTGCCCCGGTGACGAGCTTTCTCGCGTAGTGGCCGCTGCGGTATGCCTCCCGGCCTGCCGTCCTCTCGTAGCGCCCGGCCCCTACGAGCTCGGACGCCTCCTCGTCGAGCAGCGCGTTGAGCGTCTCCTCGACGGTCTTCCTCACCAGATTCTTTATGTCCTTGCGCAGCGACTCCTCGTCGACTGTTACGATGTTCGCAGACACGGCCCGTGCCCCTTTCGTCGTTGATTTGTTGTTTAGCCGCTAGAAATCATATGACGGGGCGCGGGCCGTGTTCCGCTATGCGGTTGTCAATTTGCGAAAGAAATTATGCGTCACC
>NZ_JAQLFJ010000003.1:0-10750 GCF_028206795.1 Collinsella aerofaciens
GGAGCTAGTTCCGCGTTGCGCTAGCTGCGGAAACGCGGGGTCCGTTCAAGCTGTTGCGTTGAGATTGAAAATCAACCTAGGCGCTGTACTTGTTTGCCTCGCCGAAGGTACCGGCCTCGACAATCCAGCCGTCCTTCATGATGACGTCCATGTTGTCGGTGTTGAGCACGTGGATGTCGGCGGCGACGTCACCGTTGACGACCAGCAGGTCGGCGCACTTGCCGGCCTCGATGGAACCGGTCTCGTCCTCGATGTGGCACATCTTGGCACCGTTGAGGGTGGCGCAGGTGATGGTCTCGACCGGGGTGAAGCCGATCTTGTCGACGAACTCGTACATCTCCTCGATGGAGCAGGTGCCGTACGGGGTGACGAAGGAGAAGGAGTCGGAGCCGATCGTCATGACGACGCCGCGCTTCTTGGCCTCGCGCAGGCAGTCGTAGTTGCGCTGCAGCTCCTTCTCGACCAGGGTGCCCTCGTACTTGTCATGCAGCTCGGGGACGTAGACGGGCGGATAGGTGGCGTACCAGGTGGGCAGGAAGGCGATCGTCGGGGTGAAGAAGGTGCCCTGCTCGGCCATGAGGTCCATGGTGCGCTCATCGATATCGAAGCCGTGAATCAGCTGCTCGCAGCCAAAGCGAACGGAATCGTAGGCGGCGGCGTGGTTGTTGTAGCAGTGACTCCACACGGGGATGCCGACCATCTTTGCCTCTTCGACCACGGCCTGAATCTCCTCGGAGCAGTAGTGCTGGTCGCGACCGGAGTCCCAACGCCAGATACCGCCACCGGTAGCCCAGATCTTGATGGCATCGGGGTTCTCGCGCAGGCGACGACGGACGGCCTTACGCAGATCCCAAGGACCGTCGACCTGATCGCCCCAGGGGTGCGATTCCTTGTTGAGCTCCTGGCTGCAGTGGTGGGAGTCGCCGTGGCCGGCAACACGGCAGAAGCCCAGACCGGTGGCCAGAACACGCGGGCCCTTAAAGACGCCCTTGTCGATGCAGTCACGGATCTGGATACCAAAGCGGCCGATCTCGCAGACGGTGGTGAGGCCGTGGGTGAGGCAGTCGTAGGCCTGCTTAACGGCGACGGCCTGCTTCTCGAGGAGCGGCTGCATGACCCAGTCTGTGTCATCGTCGGTCAAGTTGCCCGAGAAGTGCAGGTGGGTGTCGATCAGGCCGGGAAGGACGGTCTTGCCGGCGGCGTCGATAACCTCAACGCCCTCGGGAAGGTCCTGCATAGCACCGGCGTACTCGATCTTGCCATTGTCGTCGACGAGAACGAGGGAGTTCTCGACCGGCTCGGCACCGGTACCGTCGATGAGCTTACCGCCAACGATTGCATACTTAGTGGACATGGTTCCTCCTTATGGATCCATATAGTGGGCGAGGCCGTGTTGGGTTAAGGCCTCACAAAGCTACCCAAGTGGTGCCGGGTTCGGTGCGCGGAAGAGAGGGGTCCGCGCACCCGATCCGCCCCGGCTAGGCGTTATTTTTTGCGGGAATTGGTGAAGGCCATGAGGGCCAGGCCAACGGCCAGCCAGCCGATCACGATGCTCCACTCCACCATGTTGAGGGAGGCGGGAGAGAACGGGACCACGAGCAGGCCGATGATGACGGCGCAGGCAGCGACAGCGAGGCTGATGCCAAACTTGCCGCCGGGCACCTCGTAGGGACGAGGCAGGTCGGGCTCGGTGAAGCGCATGCGCAGGCAAGCGAGGGCGACCATGCCGCAGGAGAAGATGAAGGCGAGAGCCGACACGTTGGTCAGAGGGATGAGCATGTTCTTGCCCAGGAACGGACCGATGACGGTGATGACGCCCAGAACGGCGCAGGCGAGCTTGGGAGCGCCGGACTTGGGATCGACCTCGGCGAACTTCTCGGGCAGCTGGCCCTTGCGGCCCATGGCGAGCATGATGCGGCTCGTGGCGCCGTAGAAGGAGTTCATCGGGCCCATGGGTCCAAGCGTGGCGATGACGAGCATGGCAAGGTACAGGAGCATGTTGATGCCCTTGAGGCAGGCAAGCGCGGGAACCGGGCTCTTAACAAACTCATGCCAGTCGAGGATGGTGCCGAACGAGTAGATGCAGACCATGTAGAAGCCGCCGGCGGCCAGCAGGGCCAGGGAGATGATCTTGCCGAACTTGTTCCAGTTGAGGCCCTCGGCTGCTTCCTCAGCCTGCTGAGGAATGGTATCGAAGCCGGCGTAGAAGAACGGGGTCAAAACCAGGACCGACACGATGCCGGCGAACAGGCTGGTGCCCTCGGTAGCGGGCTTGCCGCCGCCAGCACCGGTGACCTGGGAGAACACGGGCATGGCGTGTTCCGGCGAACCGGTGAACAGCGAGACACCCATGGCGAGCAGCATGCCGCAGAGCAGAGCC
Source organism: Collinsella aerofaciens (assembly GCF_028206795.1). GTDB lineage: Bacteria > Actinomycetota > Coriobacteriia > Coriobacteriales > Coriobacteriaceae > Collinsella > Collinsella aerofaciens_AX. The sequence goes on from NZ_JAQLFJ010000003.1 coordinate 2,381, forward strand.
TTGGTCAGGAAGGCCTGGAGCTTGGCGGCCGAGCTGGCACCGCGGAAGTTGAGGAAGATGACGTAGACTGCAAAGCCGAGCGCGATTAGCGTCGGGAACAAGTAAACGTCGGCGCCCAAGATGGTGTAGAGCTTGACGGCGCGCAGCCACTCAAGACCGGGCAGGCTGCCGAACATCTCGGACACGAGGGTCGAAATGGCGATGGCCTCCCACGGGCACAGGATGCCGTTGCCCAGGGCCAGGAGCCAACCGGTGATGTAGCTCAGCGTACGGCCAAAGCTACGGTCGACATACTCGACGATGCCGCCCGAGATGGGGATAGCAGCCGTGAGCTCACCGAAAACAGCTCCGACGGGCACGAGGAAGATTGCACCCAAGAGGAATGCGATCATAGCGGGAACGGGACCGCCGCCCACGACCATCCAGTCGCCGACCTGCAGGACCCAACCAGTACCGATGATGGCACCGAAACCGATGGTGAAGAAGTTCCAGAGCGAAAGCGTTTTCTTCATGCCGCCGTTACCTTCGACTGCAACTTCTGCGTTCTTGTCCGCCATTGTTCCCCTCCTTTCCTTATTGACGCCTCTTTGGCGTCACCCCTTGCGCGGTCTGTTTTGCCGCGCGCTTTTATTTCGTGGCTTTAAGATACGGCCTTGGCACAGCAGCGCCGCTTGTGGCTCGACCGAAGGCAGAACTGCAAAACGAGCGGCGCCGTTTTTGGGACGAACGGCGGAAGACGTCATTCGTCTTGGACGCTTTCATCTTGTCTGCTTTTGAATACCTGTTGCCGTGACGCTTGGCGCGCGGCGCGGCAACGTTCATACCATTTGTCAGGCTTTTGGCGCACATACCCATGTGTCGCGCCTCTTTTTATGTAGGATAGACAAGTTACACATGAGGCAAGGTGATTCGAATGGCATATGGATACAATGACGGCGACCAACGGCCACAAAGCGTGCGCCTTGCCGGCCGCACCACGCCAACGCCCAGAAGCACCTCCGACAACGACAACCCGCAGCGCCCCCAAGAGCAGCTCGGGGCTTCTTCGCGGCAACAAAGCCGTACCGTGCAGCAGTCAGACCGCATGAGTACGAGCACACGCCAACGCCAGACCGACACATCGCAGCCGCGCCGCTACGATCGCCGTAAGACCGACTACTACGTTAAACGCTCCTTTTCGCGACCTCAACGCGATCGCGGCAATTCCGCCCCCCACCCCGCGTCGCATACCACAAGCCACGTGCTTCCGGCCCGCCGCCTACGCCTTGCGCTTTGCTCCATTGCCGCCTGCCTCGTCTTTGTGTTTTTGGGATCCTGTATCTCCCACGGATCAGCCGGTCTTGAGCCCACTGCCGAGGACAAGCTGCTTAAAGCTCCCGTCGCGCCCGGTTACTCCTTCGCGTTCTCGACCCCACGCTCGCAATGGCAGGCCGGCACCATGCCCCACATCTACCAAATTGACCCCGCATGGTCGGAGCTGCCCTATGCCGGTGGCACTATTCGCGAAAACGCTTGCGGTCCCACTTGCCTCACCATGGTCTATATCTTTAAGACCGGCCATACCGATAAGACGCCGGTCGATATATGCGCACTGGCCGAAGCCGGCAACTACGCCCCCACTGGTGCCACCGAGTGGTCGTTTATGACAGGCGGTGCGTGGCAGCTGGGGCTCAACGGAACACAGCTCTATAACAATCGCGAATCGATTACCCAAGCACTTCGCTCGGGTGCGCCCGTCATCGCCGCAGTGCGCCCCGGCACGTTTACCAACGTAGGCCACTATATCGTGCTCTACGGCATCGACGATGCCAACCAGATTGACGTCTACGACCCCAACTCGGCCAGCCGCAGCGCCCGCCGCTGGGGCGTGGTGGAGGTCCTCAACGAAATCGAAGCCATGTGGGCCTACTACTAGTCATTGGGGACACTCATTGGGGACAGACTTAAATGAGTAGTCCCAGATTGCCAGGAACCGCCGGTACGGAAAGCGCATCCCACTTTGGAACTCAATGGTGAGATGCGCTTTCCGCTAGCGGTCCGTTTGGGAAACTGAGAGCCACTTTTCGGCATATTTCCGGGATGCATTTTCCGTTTGAGGGCCTCAAGGGAAACCGCGTCCCATGTTGGAAGCTCATTCTGGGATGCGCTTTCCGCAGTTGATCGATGCGGGCTTTAAGGACTATCCCAAGCTGCCGGCAAGAAAGGAACGTCCCCAAGTGCCGGGTTTCCGCAGTCATTGGGGACAGACTTAAATGAGTAGTCGTTTAAGAACGTCCCCAACGACTACCCACAGAATGAGGGTCTCATCGGGGACTAGGTAAATAGCAAAAGCCCCCGCGGCCGAAGCGGACCGCGGGGGCAACAGACCTGCAAGAGTTAACTCAAGTCCTCGCCATTTGATGCAATGACCTTTTGGTACCAGCAGAAGCTGTCCTTTCGGTAGCGATCGAACGTGCCTTTGCCCATATCATCGGCATCAACATAAACAAAGCCATAGCGCTTCTTCATCTGCCCCGTCGAGGCCGACACCAAATCGATACAGCCCCACGGCGTGTATCCCATCAGGTCAACACCGTCCTCGACAATTGCATCGCGCAGCGCAAGAATATGCCTTCGCAGGTAATCAATATGATACGCATCGTGGACTTTGCCGTCTTCCAGCGCATCGAGTCCGCCCACACCGTTCTCGGCGATAAAGAGCGGAAGATGGTAACGATCGTGGTAGCCGGCAAGCGTCACGCGCAAACCCAGCGCATCGATCTGCCACTTCCAGGCAGTCTCTTTATCCTTGAGGTACGGATTGCGCAACGTCGGGAACACGTTGCCCTCCGCCTTCTCGGCGATCACCTGATCATCGGCGCACACCAAGCGCGAGCAATAGTACGAGAACGAGATGAAGTCGACCGTATGCTCTGCCAGATACTCCGTATCGCCCGGCTCAAAGGGCACGTGAACACCCTCTTTCTCGAGTGCACGCAGCTTCCAAGCAGGATAGGCGCCCGCAGCCATCACGTCTGTGTAGAAGTAGCGGCCGCGGTCCTCCTCATACGCAAGCCATACGTCCTCGGGCGCACAACGGTACGGATAGGTCGCACCGGCAGCGACCATGCAACCCACCTTGTTTGCGGGATCGATCTTGTGCAGAATCTCGACAGCGCGAGCGCTCGCCATAAACATATGGTGCGAGAACGCCGCGGTCACGGCTGCACGGTCACGCTCATCCTCGAGCGTGACACCCGCGTTGAGATAGGACAGCGCCACGCTGTTGATCTCGTTGAACGTAAGCCAATAACGCACGAGGCCCTTGTACGCGCGTCCGACGGTCTCGACGTAGTGCGCATACCGCTCGATCATCTCTCGGCTTTGCCAGCCACCATAGCGCTCGACCAGAGCCAACGGATAGTCGTAGTGCGACAGCGTCACAAGCGGCTCGATTCCATGCTCGCGCAGCGCCTCGAATACCTGACGGTAAAACTCCAAGCCCTCGCCGTTGGGCTCGGTCTCCATCCCTGTGGGAAAAATACGGCTCCAGCAAATTGAAAGACGCAGGCACTTAAAGCCCATCTCGGCAAAGAGCTCGACATCCTCGTGCCAATGATGGAAGAAGTCGTTGCCCCAGCGGCATGGATACAGCCTGTCCGGATCGTCCACGGGCTTTTGCCTGCCAAACATTACATCCCAGCGGTCGGAACCCTGTGGGATCAGGTCGGAGTGCGACATGCCGCGGCCGCCCTCGTTCCAGCCCCCTTCGGCCTGGTTGGCGGCGAGGGCACCACCCCACAAAAAGCCCTCGGGCATACCGGCGGCAGACGTTCTGTCAAAGTAACTCATGCTACTCAGCATCCTCGGCAGAAGCTGCCGCGGCGTTCTCCTGCTCCTGAGCCAGGAGCTGGTTATCGTACACCTTAAAGAACGGGTACCAGACCACAGCCATGACCACGATCAAAACGATCGTAAACACCCAGATGCGCGGGTCGAGGCACTGGACAAAGCCCTGAACGAAGATGGGGAACGTGCCGCTCACCAAGATGTAGAAGTTAGAGACAAGACCCAGTGAGACCGCACCCCAATACAGCAGGGCCGAGATCATGCCGCCTAGCACAAACGGAATCATGAGGATCGGGTTGAAGATGATGGGCGCGCCGAAGATCGCGGGCTCGGAGATACGGAAGAAGCTCGGCACGATCGATGCCCTGCCAAATGCCTTGAGCTGCTGCGACTTTGCCCTAAACGCGCAGAGCGCCACAAAAGAGAACGTATTACCCGTGCCGCCGATGAGGTTGATGGCCAACGACATGAGCACCGGGTGGAACTCAAGCGGCTGCCCGGCAGCATAGAGCGAGGCGTTGGCGGCAAAGGCGGCAAGCGAGACCGGGGCGGTGATGGGCATTACGATCATGTTGCCGTGGACGCCAAAGCACCAAAACAGCAGCGTCATGAAGCAGATAAGCAGTGCGCCGGGCACAGAGTCAACTGCGACGGAAAGCGGGGCAGCGAGCAGCTTCTCGATAACCGAGGGGATGGACAGCGCGGGATCGATCATCTGGATCAGCAGGTTGCCGCCAAAGAAGATGAGGATGTTGGCGAGCATAGGTACGATGGCGCCAAAGGTTTCGGACAAAAACGGTGGCACGCCATCGGGCATCTTGATGGTGATGCCCTTGGTCTGGCAGAAGCGCGTGACCTCGACGGAGACCAAGGCAACGATGATGGCGGTAAACAGGCCCTGCGCACCCAGATAGGTGCAGGGGACCGCCTGGAGCACGGACTCGTCAGCAAGCTGGTAGTAGGACGACGGCGCCGCGGCGATCAGGAACATCACCAGCGAGGTCATGCCGGCGTTAAGCTTGGGCATCTTGTAGGTGCCCGCCAGGTTATAGGCGATTGCGAACGTCACGATCACCGACAGTATGCCCATCGTCATATTGAAGGGGATGAGCAGCGTGAGCTTATTGGCCGTCGCAAAATCGAGCCAAGGGCCAAAGACGGACCAGAACCCGCCCTGCGCCACCAGGTCGGCCGTGACCGGCGGGTTGGCGAGGATCATAAAGACGGCAGATACCAAGATGAAGCTGATCGCGCTCATAAAGCCCTTTTGCATGGAGGCAAAGTGGCGCTCGGTGCCGCAGAAATTGGCGATAGGGGTCAGTTTTTCCTGAAGCAGGGTCATGAACTTCTCCATGGTCGCCTCCTAACCCAACAGCGACTGGGCGAGCGCCAGCACGTTGGCGGCGTTGCCCATGCCGTAGTCCTGTGCGGGGATGACCGCGGTCGGCTTACCGCTCCCCTGCTTGACGGTGTTGAGCTGGTAGGACACCTGCGGCCCCAAGAGCAGCACGTCATAATTGGCGCACGTCTCCTGATACTCGCCGATACCCACCGCATCGATATCGAGCTCGATGCCGTTTTGCTCCGCATATTTCTCGAGTTTCTTCATCAGAATGCTTGTAGACAGACCAGCTGCGCAAACAAGAAGGATCTTCATAAGGGATTCCCTTCGCATTGATTGGTTGGATAGTCACCGCACGCCGCTAGGCGTTCTTGGTTGCAGTGCACTCATACAGGCAGATCAGCTCCTGCACGAGCTCCTGAGCAAGCATGGAGCACATGAGGTGGTCCTGAGCATGGACCAGCAACACATCCACCGACAGATGCTCGCCCGCTGCCTCAGTCGAAAGCAGCTGCGTTTGGATGTGGTGAGCCTTGATTCCCGCATCCTTTGACTGCTTCATGAGTTTGGCGGCGGCGTCAAAATCCCCCGCTTTTGCCTTTTCAAGGGCTTCGAAGGCAAGGCTGCGTGCCTCTCCCGCTGCAGCGACCAGCTGAAACGAAACCATCTCGGTTCCCTGATCGTCCATAACGGTCTCCTCTCCCGTGATGTTTGGTTTGTACTTGAATATTCGAAACGCCTATCTCCCGCCCGCAATCCTCGAGGTTTATTGCAGGTAGACAGACAGGGTTATCGACAAAAGAAGTCTTAAGCCGTATGCGCTTGCACAAGCGCCATCAGCTCATGCCAGGACCGGCGCTCGCGTAGGCGCTCGACCCCCTGGCGGTCCATAAAGATCTCGGCGAGCAGTGAGCTCAAGATCCGCGCCTCATCGCCGCCCGACCGGGCAAACGACACCATAAAGACGATATCGACCTCATGGCCGTATTCGTCCCAAAGAATGGGATGTTCGAGCAGGCCCACGGTAACAAAGGCCTCGGCGCTCAAGGGATGCATCCCATGGGGCATGGCTACCCCATTGCCAAACGAGGTGGCACTCGCGCTCTCGCGCTCGGCGACCTCTTGGGCAAACTGGGCATCGACACGGCCGCTCTCGACGGCGCGCTCGGAGAGATATCGGAGAACGGCCTGCTTCGACGACGCCTCAACGCGGTTGAAGAACAGGGCACGGCTAAAGAAAGAGCTCACGGAGTCCGATTGCGCAGTGTCGTCGCTCAGCACCTTGCGGATAGCGTTGACATCGCTCGTCTCCAAGAAGAAATCGGCCTCGCGGACGGGCACGGGCAACTTGACGTTGAGCGGCACCGTTGTGAACACGTAGTCGATATGCGAAAAATCGAACGTTCCCACGCGGGCGACATCGCATGTCTCAATCGAGTCGATATACATGCCAAACTGCTTGCGGTACTGGTGCTCGAGCATACGGGCGCTTCCCGCTCCCGAGGCGCACACGATCAGGATGCGTTTGCGACGCGGCTGGTCGGCTTGCTGCTCGAGGGCCAGGGCAAATGCCATGGCGATGTAGCCGAGCTCTTCATCAGAGGGCTGGCTGCCAAAATGACGCTCGAGTACCTGCGAGGTGCCAGCTGCCATCGAATAGGCCAACGGAAACCTCGTCTTGATATCGGGCAGCATGGGGTTATCCATATGCATGTGATATTCAAGGCGATAGCCCAGAGGGCCGATATGCCGAGCAAGGTTCATGCGAAGTTCAAGATCGCCGCTAAAGTCAAACCTAAACTCATCGTTGACCGCACGTACCATCTCGGAAGCAATCTCCCACATCTCGTCCGAGATAACGGCAGAGCCCTTCTCGGGCACGCCCGTGCCCCTGCCGAGCAAATGGATTGCGATAAAGGCAACCTCTTCTCGGGGCATGCTCACGCCCAGGGCATCCTTGATGTTTGCGGCAATCTGGAAAGCCGCGGCGTATTCGCGCGTTCCCTCCAGTTTTTGAACGTCCGATTCTGCAGCTGGGACATAGCAGCCCTGCTCGATGCGGCCAAGAGCAATGTAAAGATGCATGATGAGATTGCGGGATGCCAGCGAGCTCACCGTGACGGGCGAGGCCGTCAGGGCATCGTCCACACATGCGGCGATGGCCCGCAGGCGCTCGGCGAGCTTTGCATCGTCGGTGTCGGGCAACACGGGCCTCACCAGCGAGGCCAGGCACAGGCGCCGTTGCGACTCCCCGCCCGCAACGCGGATTCCGTAGCGTGGGCGCTTTTCGAGCGTTAAGTCAAATTGGGCGAGTTTCTGCTCTACCAGACGCATGTCATTGGACAGAGTTCGCGCCGAAACGTAGAGTAAATCCGCATACTCCTCAATCGTCACCCACTGGGACCGCATGAGGAGGTCGTTAAGAAGGAAGGACACACGGCCGTCGCGCGTATCAGGAATGCCCGGATGGGCCAGAGCCGCACCGTCTAGCAAGCGAGCAAGCTCATCTGCATGTGCAACATCGATACGATATTGCCCTTTGCTGCCAACGATGCGTGCAACCCCCGCAAGCTTGTCGTTTGCGCGATGGATATAGTTTCTCACGGCGCGCTCGCTTACCTCGAGACGCTTGGCAAGCACCGCGACAGCGACAGGCTGAGCGTCCTCGATCATATTTACAAGCTGCTTGACGCGAGCATCCATGTCCTCCTCCTTTCCCTGCGTCTAGTCTAACGCGGTAAAGAATGACACTCCACGTCGCGCTCGTTCCGCCAACGCGGAACAGGTTGCGGGGAGTCCAGCTGAACTTATAGGGAGCACGGAGAGAGGGCCCGAAAGCAATGCGTCGGTGTGAGATGCGCTTTCCGCAGTCATTGGGGACAGATTTAAATTAGTAGTCATTGAGGACGTTCTTGTTTGACTAGTCGTTTAAGAACGTCCCCAATGACTACCCACCCATCGGGGACTAGGTGAATAGCAAAAGCCCCGCAGTCGGAGCGGACTGCGGGGCCCATGAAGAGAGGCTAGTTTGTGGGCGCTTTGCCTGGCGCCCACAAGAGATGCAACAGAGTAGAGACTACTCGTGGATGCGGGTGCCGGAGAGGCCGGCCATGGTCTCGGCGGCCTTGTCCAGGGCGCCGATGATGCAGGTGCGGCCCTTGCGGGAGCGGGCGAACTTGATGGCGGCGCGGACCTTGGGC